>NZ_CP050699.1:2468750-3922500 GCF_005116675.2 Desulfosediminicola ganghwensis | reverse complement strand
TTGTTTTTATCGTAGATGGCGTTGATCCTTTGATCATACAGCGTGCAGCGGAGGATTGGCTGCTTGAGACCCGTGAGCAGCTGGCTCTGAAATTTCTTGAATGCAAACAGAGTTTCACTGACCCTGAAACCGGATTGTTGAACAACGTACACCTGTTTGGAGAGCTTAATTCCCTGGGGAGAGAAAGCTCGTACTCAATCGTTCTCGTGAAAATTCCTGCAAGGAACCAAGGACTCAGAGAGACATTCAGAAATGCTCAGCGAGCAGCATCTGCACTGAAATATTTTTGCGATAATCGATTTCTTCTTCACCATCTCGGGCAAAATATCTATGCACTTCTAACTGATAGTGAAAAGATGGCAGATGTTGAAAGCTTCAGTTCAAGTCTTGTTCATTATCTCAAGCGTGAAAATTTTTATCGGGTTCATATTGGCAGTAGTCAGTTTCCGGCAGAGGACGTTTCCGGGGACGATGCAAAACTGTATAATTTGCGCGATGACAATGAACCTGGTCTGCTCGATGAGGCGTGGACGGCTCTACACGAGGCAGCAAGAAGAGGGCCGTTTAGCTTTTGTGATTTCAGCTTGTTGGTGAATGCGGACAAACATCCGTTACGAAACCACAGGGGTGATATTCTCAGACGGTTCAGGAGGGCGAAATCCCGGGGGGACAAATTCTGCATTATTAAATTGAGCCTGCCGGAGTCTGATACGTCTACTGATGTTTCAGCCAGGCTCCAAGCGGTCTTGGAGTGCCTTGAGTTGCCTGAAGGTGTCATGCTCCGGTTCTTGGGTCTCGACAGGGGGAGTATAATTTTTGCCTCGGGCGCAGATAGAGACGGGGGGCTGGTGTTAGCCCAAAAAATAATTGCAGAATTGCAGGGAATCAAAGAGTTCTCAAACCTTTATGCCGGTGTGAGTTGTTACCCATATCTCGATTTCTCCAGTGCCGAGGCATTGCAGAATGCCCATAAGGCGTTGCTGCATGCAGAATTTTTCGGATCTGGCCACTCGGTATTGTTCGATGCCGTGTCACTCAATATAAGTGGGGACATTTATTTTGGTGATGGCAATCTTCCTAAAGCTATCAAGGAGTATAAACTTGGGCTTCGCTGCGATCCTGAGGATGTTAATCTGCTGAACAGTCTCGGGGTAACGTATGCGCTCATGAATCGTAACAACCTGGCTCGCAAGACATTTACCCGGGTACTTGAGGTTGATTGCGAAAACTACATGGCTCATTATAATCTCGGTCTGGGGGCACAGCAAAAAAACGATGCGGTTACCGCTCTGCATCACTTTACCGTGGCTCATTCTCTTTGCGAGAAAGCAGGCCAGCAGCAGGATATTTGTTGTGATTTGCGTTTGCAACTAGGCAAATTATGCTGCAGGGCTAAGGAGTATAAACAGAGCGTTCAGTATCTTACTCTCTGGATGGACAGCATGCCAGAATCGGAGCAGAGCAGAGCTTCACGTTATCTTGGTGAGGCATATCTTGGAGCGGGTGAGCCGCAGCGTGCTTTGCCTATCCTGCAAAAGGCCTTGAGCCAGAACCCTTTTGATGCAGAAATAATGAGCATGCTGGGTGAGGCGGTTTGGCTTGCGAAAGAAGGGGCTGAGATAGCGCTTTCATTCTGCAGGAAAGCAGTGGAGCTTGAGCCACAGGATTCTGTACTGCGATTACGGCTTGCCAAGGTGCAGTATCATGTGGGTGAAAGTGAAAGTTCATTAGCCAGCCTGAAGAAATGCCGTGGGGCATCAGTTAATCCCGTTGAGGTACAATTACTGAAAGCTATGGCATATGCAGATCTGAACCAAAAATTACGGGCACGGAGCTGGGCAGAAAAAGTGGTAGGTAGGGGTGATGATGGAGGTGAATTGTATAAAAAAGCAGATTTGTTAATAGCGTCTTTATAATCCGAGATGAACTCGCCAGGGAGGGAGGAGTATGGTACCGACCAAGAGAAATTGTGTGCACAATGGTATCCGAATGGAACCAAAGTACTGCCTTGATAATACCGTAATCGGTGATTCCTGGCGCATGTTCAGAATAATGTCGGAATTTGTTGACGGCTTCGATGCAATGTCTGCGGTGGATGTTCCCGGGGTTACTATTTACGGTTCAGCCCGAACCGATTCTTCCGACCCCTATTATCTGCTTACGGAGAAGATTGCTTCTGAACTTGCCAAAGCGGGATATGCCATCATTACCGGTGGCGGCCCCGGTTTGATGGAGGCGGCCAACAAGGGAGCTTTTGAAGCAGGTGGAATTTCAATAGGTTTGAATATCAGCCTGCCGCATGAACAGGATCCAAATCCATACGCTAATTTCCCTTTACATTTCAAGTACTTTTTTGTACGAAAAGTGATGTTCATGAAGTATTCGATGGCATTTATCTGTATGCCAGGTGGCTTCGGCTCTCTGGATGAGTTGTTCGAATCCCTCACTTTAATTCAAACCCAGAGAATAAAACCGTTCCCGATAGTACTGGTTGGTAGCGAGTTTTGGTCTGGGCTTGCCGATTGGATTAAAGATAAACTTTTGGGGAACGGGAATATTAGTGTAGATGATATGACGCTATTCCGGGTGCTTGATGATCCTGATGAAGTTGTGAGTCATATCAGGAAGACAGTGATTTTCTGATGTGGTCGTACATGCAAGGTTCTGCTTGGCCGGTTTGATGAAGTTCTGAAATTCCAGCTGGTTGGAAAAATAGGTGAATAATGGCTCAGATTGACGCGTTTTTTAAATTGATGAACGATGAAGGTGCATCGGATTTGCACATGGTTGCCGGGCAGCAACCTGTTCTCCGTATTCGTGGTGATATGGAGCGGGTGAAGTTCAAGGATCTGGACAACGATGAACTTCGTGCCATGCTCTATGAAATCTGCCCTGAAGAGAAGATCAAGGATTTTGAGGAGACCGGCGACATTGACTTTGGTTATGAGATTCCTGGTCTTGCCCGCTACAGGTGCAATTTCTTCCAGCAAAAATACGGGGTAGGTGCGGTATTTCGTGAGATTCCAAGTGAGATTATGACCTGCGAGCAGCTCGGTCTGCCTAAAGTGGTTTCCAGGCTCGCCTATCTGCCGAAAGGACTGGTTCTGGTGACAGGTCCCACCGGTTCCGGTAAATCTACTACGCTTGCGGCAATCGTTGATGAGGCCAATAAGGCACGAAAAGATCATATCCTGACTGTCGAAGATCCTATAGAATTTGTGCATCGCAGCCAGAAATCTGTTGTGAACCATCGAGAGGTGGGAACTCACACCAAAAGCTTCTCTGCTGCCCTTCGAGGCGCACTGCGTGAAGATCCGGATATCATCATGGTTGGTGAGATGCGCGACCTGGAAACCATCTCACTGGCAATGGAAGCGGCAATGACCGGTCACTTGGTTTTCGGTACCCTGCATACTATCAACGCCATGAAGACGGTTGACCGTATTATTGAAATTTTCCCTGCGGAGCAGCAGGGGCAGGTGCGGTCCACTTTGGCGGATGCTCTGCGTGCGGTTGTTTCCCAGACTTTGTTTAAGCGCACTGATGTGAAAGGTCGTTGTGCAGCGCTTGAGATCATGATTGCGACTCCGGCGGTTCGAAATCTTATCCGTGAGGGGAAAACATTCCAGCTCCTTTCGGTTATGCAGACCGGTAAGAAATTTGGTATGCAGACCCTTGACGATGCAATCTTGGAATATCTGGATAAGAGAATGATCAGCCCGGATGACGCATATTCAAATGCGGTAGAAAAAGCAAAATTTGCTAAATTTCTAAAAAAACCACCCTCTGATTTCACCGAAGTGTAGAGGTAGAAGCTTCTCTGGTGAGAGTGTTTGTAACCCTTTGCGGTTGAAGCCAGGTATGGCTCCGACGCAAAGGGTTTTTTGTTTGTTCCCGAACGAGTACAAAGGGGGTGCCACCTTTTATCAGGACCCTGATAGTGCCGTGTTCAGCTGTGACCAACAACGGAATGCGATGAACCTCACAATAGTCCCTGAGCATTGGGGAGGGAAATTGATGGGTTCTTGAGCGACCAGCGGAAGAGATTATCGCCTCCGGGGAAATATGTCGGAGAAAGTCGGGACAGTTTGACTCTGCAGAACCATGGTGTGAGGCCAGGAGGATGTTGTGATTTGAAGGTGTAATCTTGCTTATGACTTCAAGTTCCATCTCGCTGCTGATGTCACCTGGAAATATCAGTTGAAATGGATTCCTGGTATCAACGCGGTCATCAGAAAGAAAACCAGTAATCGCAAGTACTATACCACGATTATTAGTTTTTTGTTGATCATGATGACTGAGATTTGCAAGGCATAGTATTGAGGGATTCAGATCCTCACCATCAATACGCAGGAGATCTCCTGCGTAAGGTGTTTCAATTCTTACATTGAACTGTTTTGCAAGACTGAGCAATCGTTGATACCCGTAGGATTTTGTAGACTCGGTGCCGCTCCATAGGACATCAGGAGTAAATTGTTCAAGCAAAAAAGGGACACCGTTGTAATGGTCGCTGTCCTGATGGGTAATGAGTATCGCATTGAGCCTGGTGATGCCTCGCTGCCATAAAAATGGAGCAATGACGGATTGTCCAACCGAGTCAATGCCCAACGTCAGTGCTCCGCCATCAATAAGCACAGTCTTTCCGTCTGCGAATTCTACAACGGTCGCGCTTCCCTGACCGAGGTCGAGAAAGTGGATGGTTGTCGTGTTGTCATCATGATTTCCGAAGAGGGATGAATGGGGGAAGATGATTCCAGTCAGGCATATCGCGAAAGAGCATTGGGCTATTGTGCTCGTGAGTTTGGTTTTTCGAGGTTGCTGGAGAAAAAAGAGCACTAGAAAAAATGTGAAGTAGTAGCTGAGGAGAAGGAGACAGTGTGGCGGTGGGAGCCAGAGAGATGTATGGGGCAGTGCTGCGAATAAATTTGCCGTGGTGACACCAAGTTGCAGACCGATAGCACCAAGTTTGAGTAGAACTGCAGAGATATCCGGGACCAGGAATATAAATGGTAACGCAAGAAAGCCCAGCGGCAATGCCCATAAACATATCAACGGTTCGATGATGAGGTTGCTGATTGGTCCCAACAGCGGGAGTCGATGAAAATGAAAGGTCAATATTGGCGCAGTTCCCAGCACAGCAGCTGTGGAAGCGGTAATTCCTGCAAAAGTCCATTGGAGAGATCGTGATACAATCCTTCTGAGGCGGGTTTCTGATGAAGTTTCACTGCGGGCATACCTTTTCAGAATAGGCATAACCATCAAAATTGAGATAAATGCAGCAAATGTTAACTGAAACGAAACAGTAAACAGGGATTGCGGATTGGTTGCCAACAAAAGAAGCACTGCGACGGAAATCAGAGAAGAAAACGTTTTAGGGCGATCGGTGCAGAAGGCAAAGATAACAACACAACTCACTATGCAGGCACGGAGAACAGGTGTGTTCAGGCCGGCCAGCAACGCATAGCCAACCAGTATTGGCAGGCATAGGAGCCCAGCAATTTTTCTGGTGTTACAATGTAAAATGAGCCAGGTTGAACGCCTTAGTAACCAATAACAGACGGTAAAGAGTAAAATGGCGATCAGTGACATATGGATGCCAGAAATGGCAAGAATGTGCATCACACCTGCTTGTTTAAAGGCTTCGAGTGTTTGAGGGGAAATTTGGGTGCGATCGCCTAGCAATAATGCGCGGTATAAGCTGCTCGTTTCTCCAGGGAGTCTGCTGTCAAGCACACTCCCAATTCGTGTTCTCAGACGTTCCGGCAAATGCCTGATAGTTTCACCATTCTGTGGTATCGAGTGTATTGCTGAAATCTGGGAAGGAGAGCGGACGTAGCCTGTTATCCAGATTCCTTTTCGGGCGAGATATGCAGGATAATCAAATGCACCAGGTGTGTTGTAACGTGAAGGACGGTGCAAAGTAGTTCGTATGACCACTCTGGTGCCGGGCTCGATTTCCTGAGGCCATTGAAAACGCATCCTGATGAGAGCGGTTCCGACAACGCGCCTGAGATTGCTTTCACCTTTTTTCTGAAGAGAAGTTGCTGCGATTAATACCCTGCTGGTGGTGCCGTCAAATGAAGGCATAGTTTGTATATGGCCAATCAACACGACATCTTCGGGAGCGGATACAAGGTTGTAAAGATGGGCTGAGTCAGCAGGGGATTCACTGGTGATCAGGCCCTGGAAGTAGCCGGTAGCAAAAAAGAGCAACAGCGATGCTATCGCCGTACAAAATTTGTCCCGTTTAAAGAAGACGGAAAACAGAGCCAAAAGGACCGTTGGCAGGATGGTATAGGTAAGGGCTGAAACAACAGGTAGAATATATGCTGATGAAAAAAGTATCCCCAGAGTGTAGGCAGTTGTGTGGCAGGCGAGAAGATGATTGAATAGATTTAAACGTATCCGCTTTGCAATCATCTTCATTCAGCCATGACATCAAAGAAGTGAGCGTATGAGCTGTATATGTTTATCGATAACCCCTTGTTGGCGCATTATACATGCTCTTGCAGCTGAACCGGCATCTTTTCTTTTGTCAGGGTTTGTTATAAATTCTGAAATGATGTCCCTTAGTTGATCTGGTCCCGAGACTTGGTATCCACCTCCGGATGTCAGTAAGTCTTCTGCTATCTCTTGAAAATCTTCCATATGTTGTCCGTAGACCACCGGGACTCCCATTATTGCCGGTTCTATCGGGTTATGGCCACCCTGGGAGACCAAACTGCCGCCAACAAAGGCAATTGAACTGTGCTGGTAAAATTGCACAAGCTCACCTATGGTATCGACGATGAGTAGGTCAGCGGGTTGTTTGGGGGAAATGGAGCGAAGTAGGCCCTTAAGGTTCAAGGTGCCGGCTAACTGTTTAAGTTTTTCCCCCCGGTCTGGGTTTCGGGGAACGAGAATGAGATAGAGTTCAGGGTGTTGTTGTCGAAGTTCTCGATATACAGAGAAAATGATTTCCTCTTCGCCTTCATGCGTGGAGCCCGCGACGAAGATAGTGCGATTGGTCGGCAGCAGGGTAGTTATGTCAGGGGAATCACAGAAGGTTGTTGGAATGTCAAATTTGAGGTTGCCGAGGGTGAGCAGTTGTTCGTCTGTCACACCAAAATCCCTCATGCTGACGGTGTCTGCCTGTGTCTGCATAACCAGATGGTTGAAGCTTCCGAACATCGGGGCAAAGAAGAATGCAAATTTCTTGTAGATGCCTAAAGATTTTTGTGATATACGCCCGTTCACAAGCAGGGTTGGTATCTTTTTTCTATTGAGGAGAGTGAGCAGGTTGGGCCAGAAATCAGTCTCAACCTGAATATAGATATCTGGTTCAATATATTGCAGGTATCTTTGTACAACAGGGAGCAGGTCGATAGGTGATGGAAGAATAACATCTGCAGTTTCGGCCAGGCGGGTATTGGCAACTGCTTCACCTGTGGTTGTCGTAACCGTTACGACAATTCTGCTCTCAGGCCATGTTTGCCGTATTTTTGTTACCAGCGGGATAGCGGAAGTCACCTCGCCAACTGAGAGTGCATGTACCCAGAAAGTTGTATTGTTTTCATGATTGTTATTATATATCGGGAACTTGCGGTGAAGTTGCCACCCGAGTCGGGAAGGGATACGCTTGCGGTATTTCTTTTTTATAAGAACCAGGGCCAGAATAAGCGGCCATCCAATGGCCACAAGACAAAACTGTGCTATGTTGTAAAATATTGTAATCAAGAGAATACCCTCAAAACATGAATGCAAAGAAAGCAACCTGACCCGGGACCAGCAATGCAGGTCGTTGGATTGCAGAGGTAATTTATAGTAACCATAACTGACTTTTCTCATACGAATTGACCATAGAGTTATCATTGAAACCGGTAGATTGTAAATGAATATAATACTTGCAGAACAAGAAGAGATAGTTGATGCCAGGCTGACACTCACTGATCATCGCGCCCAGCATATTATCAAGGTGTTGCGCGCAAAAGCTGGGGATATTGTGCGTTTTGGCGTGGTTGATGGTAAAAAAGGCACTGCCGTTATAGAAAATATTCACAAGAAGCATCCACGTTCAGTCAGCTTGCAGGTGGAGCTGACTGAGCCAATGAATCCTCTTCCTCATATCGATCTTGTACTGGCATTGGCCAGGCCGATTATGATGCGTCGTATTCTCAGCCAGGCTACCGCACTGGGGGTAGGCAGTTTTCATTGTATTCATGCAAACAGAGTTGAGAAAAGCTTTTGGGAAGCGTCCTTGGTCGAGCAGGAAAGTTTTTACGACTATCTCTTGCAGGGACTCGAGCAGGCGGTGGATACCAGAGTGCCGGAAGTGACCTTTCACCGTCGTTTCAAACCATTTGTTGAGGATTTCCTGCCCGAAATAATTGAGAATTACTCCCACCTTCTGGCCGCTCATCCATCGGGTGATACTACTCTTGTCAAGGCAATGGCCCATAAACCACAGGGTAGAGTACTGCTGGCAATCGGTCCCGAAGGTGGTTGGGTTGATTATGAAGTAGAAAAATTTACAGAGGCAGGTTTTACAAGTTGTACAATTGGGGAGCGCATCCTCAAGGTTGACACCGCGGTAGTTGCGTTACATTCCCGTATTTCTCAGCTTCTGGAATCCAGTTAGTCCGAATTATTCATTATTCCAACCAGAGTCTGTTTCGAAGTTTTGATAGTAAACCATAGTAGTCTGTAAAGTAAGGGGTTATACCCATTGGGGTGTTTGACCGGTTCTGTCAGACTACTATGGAAATGAACGTTCTATAGGACAAATCCCAAAAACTTTTTTCAGGGTACCTCTGTCTGCTGAGCATTTTGACCAAAGAGTAGAAACTCCAATTTCTTGCAATTCCCTTAAGCCTGATGGTTGGTCTTCATGCTCACAAAATATCTTTGTTAAAAAGCACACCAAGTTTGGTGTGTGCCGGTTTTTTTGAAAAATCATACTTGAAACAAGAGCCTATTGACCAGGAACTGTCATATCCAAGTTAAATTTGAAGCTACTGGGGATATGCCTAATTGAAGCAACCTATCATCCAAATGGTGCATTCGTTTGGTGTGTCTGCTATTATTGAGAAGTTTAAGTAGGTCACATAACCAGAATGAAACACTGATGATATAAGCCTATAAATACAGTTTATCAGCAAGAGGCACTGCTTTTGTGCTTACACTGGATGAGGAGTCAGAAGTTGATGCCGGAGTGGGTTGCGGAGGGAGTATTATGAAAATGATACTAAGACGGATACGGCATTACGTTTTCACATGTTCTAACACCTCGTATCGAAAACTCTTGTTTTCAAGGCTTTTCGACAGCAGGTATTATCTGGCCAGCAATCCTGATCTCAAAGCTCGGCGATGGGATCTGATGTGGCACTATTTTGACCATGGTTGGCGTGAAAGAAGAAGGCCAAGTCTGTTTTTTGACAGTCATTGCTATTGTAGAAAGTATTTAGACGGCACCGAAGAACAGGTCAACCCTCTCGTCGACTATCTCGAAACTGGATGGAGGGAAGGCAAAAATCCCAACAACTACTTTGATAGCAATTTCTATATTGAACGGTATGGGAGAGCTATCAAGGGGAATATCAATCCCTTGACCCACTATCTGAAGATCGGGTGGAAACGTGATTTTCTTCCTTCTCCTCTATTTTTGGAGCGAAAGTTCGAACGAAAGTATTTCTATCTGAGAAGTAAAGGGTTCAATCCAATTTCCTACTTTCTTGAGCAGGAAGATCAAAAGAGAAACAGTCCTCCGGATTACTTTGACGCAGATTGTTACCATGATCGACATCCGTTTTTGCCGAAACAGAAGAAACTTCTTTGGCAGCATTACATTGTCCGCGGGTTACCGGATGGAAAAAGCCCTCTTCCTGTATTTGACTCACGCTATTATCAGGAGCAGAACCCCGATTGGAAGAAATCTCTGGCTGAGCCTTTTCAGCATTATCAGAAAAAAGAAAAACTTGATTACAGACGTCCCTCACCGTTTTTTGACCCTGAATTTTACAGGGCCGCTATCTGTCGCAGGCAGGAGCAGCACAAAAGTCTATTGGAACACTACTTGAAAAAAGGTGTTTTCGAGTTCAGGTATACCGATCAGCGTGTGGCAGATCTTGAATGTAAGCCTCTTATTAGTATTATCCTGCCTGTCTATAATCCCACTCAGGAACAGCTCAACCTCTGCATCCGTTCTGTCCTTTATCAGGCGTACCCGCACTGGCAACTGTGTATTTGTGACGACCGCAGTACAGAAGAACACGTTCAGCAGACCCTGGTGGATTGGGCACGTTTGGATGGAAGGATAACTGTGGTCTGTCACCTGAAAAACAGAGGGATCGCAGAGACGACCAATACTGCAGCGAGTATGGCATCAGGAGATTATATTGGTTTCTTAGATAATGATGACGAATTGAGAAGAGATTGTCTTTATCACGTTGTCAAGGCGATATCCAATACGGGCGGAGATGTTCTCTATACGGATGAAAACCTTGTGAATGAGTCAGGTGATCACCTATCTGCTTTTTATAAGCCCGGCTATAACAGGGAGTTGCTTTTAGGGCATAATTATATAACCCATTTTCTGGTGATTCAGCGTGGTCTTTTTGAACTGTGTGGTGGCTGTGACAAGGCAATGGATGGAGCACAGGATTTTGACCTTGCCTTAAAAGTTACTGAACAGGCAAAGCTTGTGGTGCACATTCCTGAGGTTGTCTATCACTGGCGGGTTTCTGATACATCGACAAATATCAATCATTGCCAAAAACCATATGCGGCAGAGGCCGGAAAGTTGGCAGTGCAAAGGGCTTTTTTGCGTTCAGGCATTGAAGCGAAGGTAGAGCATGCTGACTGGAACTTTTATTACCAACCGCGCAGAAAGCTTGTGGCTACTCCATCGGTCTCTATCATTTTATATCCTGAAGATGGAGTTCAGCATCCAGAAGATCGACTGGCAACTCTAGATCAAATTACCGATGGCTATGATAATGCCGAGCTACTCTTTACTTCTGGAGCATGTAACTCAAGATTAGGAGAACAATATCTGAAGATCGAGGCTGAATCAGATCGTTGTACATATCTCCCCAATCATGATTCCCCGGGAAAAGCTGAGCTACTCAATCGCGCAGCTAAACAAGCATCCGGCAAATATCTGATATTTTTATCAAGCAATGTTGCTCCGAAAGATACGAACTGGATTCAGCAGCTGTTGGAGTACGGACAAAACGAAGAAATAGGGTTGGTCACCGGCAGGCTCGAGTCTGCTGAATCCATGCTTGATATTTCACGGGTACCTGACGTACGTTCGGAATCTGTACTTTATTACTGGTGGTTTCTTCTAAACTGTTCGATTCATCTGAATGGTTTGAACCTCGCCCAGGAAGTCACTGCAGTCCCGTTTGAGATGTGCCTGGTGAGAAAAGAAGTGTTTGAAAGGGCAGGAGGTTTTTCAGCTGCCAGCTTCCCGTACCTTTTCATGGGCATGGACTTGTCTTTTATTCTGCGTTCCAAAGGTCTTATTAACATATATACACCATATTGCAGGGCATTATGGGATTACCAGCCGCTGCTTCAATTAGAGCAAAAAATGCAGGTGGCGTGGCAGAGAGAACAAAAAATATTCCAGAAGTTGTGGGGAGAGATGCTTTACCAGGGAGATCCCTACTATCACCCAGGTTGTTATCGTGAAGAGGGTATCAGTGATGAAGATTTTTTCGCGTGGTGTACTGGAGTAAGCGAAAAATAGGTGATTTTTTCCATTTTTTTTATTTCCAGGATTCTTTACATCTCTTTTGCTGTTCCCATCAACAGTTACCTATGTAGATGATCGTCAGTTCTTTCTGCAATACCTGAAAATTCAGATAAATCTCGACGAATTTCACAGAAACCATTTCAGATCTAACACGTAGATGGTGTATTATTTCTTGTGTGAGATGAAGGCTGTTCCGGGAAGAAACTTTGTGTGTTGAACGCTATTCGTGGGCGAAAAGGAGGGAGTGCATGTTCATAATTTCTCGACAAAGAATTCACGAGGTGGTGAACACTATTCTTTATATTGCGTTTTCCTGTATTTTTTTAATAACTTGTCTGGTAAAGCCTTTGTCTGCGACTGCAATTGCGGACGATAAAAATGGTAAGGTTGATGTAGAAAATGAGGTTACTGATAAGTCGGCTAAAAGATATCAACCGGTCGAGTCTAAGGAAAGTAAGAGTGGCAGTGGCAAAACCAAGTGGATAGTTCTTGGTGGAGCCGCAGCTATAGGTCTCGGAGCTCTGGCGATCGGGGCGGGTGGTAGCAGTAGCAGTGATGATGGTGGCGGGGGAGGAGGTACTTCAAGCCAGTCAGAATGCGAGGATGGTCTGATAGGCCCAAGTTTGGCAGGACAGTGGCAAGGGGTGCTCGATCTTAAAAATTATGGGTCACAATCGGTTTCCGCCACTATTACCCATTGCGGAGAACGCATAACTATTCGAACATCGACTACTTTACCATACGGACAGAACTTTACCGGCAGAGTGAGTTCCGGTGGTAGCATTATTTTAAAAGAAGGCGTGACCTACGAGATCTGGTCAACCCCTTTAGGACCAGCAACATCGAATAGTCTCAGGGTGTATGATTATGTAAATAATCAAACCCAGCTTGATGCTCTGAAATTAGCACGATAAATAAAATGATGGGATAACGATCATCTACTTATTGAGATGATCGTATATCTGTCTGGCGAGGTCGTTGCCGATTCCGTCGACCTGGGTCAGATCTTCAGGTGTGGCTTCGCGTATCCGTTTTAAGCTCCCAAAGTTCTTGAGAAGTGATTTTTTCCTCTCTTGACCAATACCGGGTATCTGGTCAAGCTCTGAAAGAAAACTCGTCTTATTCCTGATCCTGCGGTGAAAGGTGACTCCAAAGCGATGAGATTCATCTCGGATTCGCATCATGTAGAGCAAAACAGGGTTATGGGCTGGCAGTATTATTGGATTCTTCCTGCCGGGTTTATAGAGCTTTTCGCCTTCGTCTTCGCGTTCTTTGGCGATACCAATCCAATCGAGTTGGTCACGTATGCCAAGTTCGTCAGCAACAGCAAGGGCCATACTCAGCTGACCTTTACCACCATCCACAACAAAAAGATCCGGCAGATTCTCTTCCTCAATTCCTCGACTGAGCCTGCGTTGCAGGACTTCTCGCATCATGCCGTAGTCGTTCGGTCCGTCAATGGTCTTGATTGAATAGTGTCGAAAATTGGGTTTGGACGGCTCTCCCTGTTCATAGCAGACCAGCGAACCTACGGCAAGTTTTCCACTGGTATTTGAAATATCCAGGCATTCTACGCGTTCGGGCGAACGTTGCAGCTGAAGTTTTTGTTGAATCGTTCGGGCAAGGCTCTCCCAGGATTTTTCCTTTTTCTCTTTAGTGGCAAATACTTGATCACTGTTAGCCTGAGCCATATTGAGCAGCTTAACTCTGTCACCGCGTTGTGGAACAGACATCTGAATATTTGTCCCTCTCAGATCTGTCAGTTTTTCATTGATAAGCTGAAGATCATCGGGTTCAAAGGGCAGAAGGATCTCTTTGGGCAGATATGAATCCTGATCGTAAAAGAGATTGACTACCTGGGCGAGAATTCGACTATCTTCTCCGTAGGGTTCTTCAAGAAAGAAGTTCCGGCTACCACTTATCAGTCCGTCCCTGATAAAGAGGATGGCGACAGCTACAGCGGCACCTTTCCTGGTGAATCCAAAGACGTCTCGATTATTTTTCTGTTGGCTGGCTACGACTTGTTTTTCCAGGGTTCGGTTCAAAGCTTTAAGCTGGTCGCGTAATGATGCTGCCTCTTCAAAATTCAGTGCTTCTGCAGCGAAATCCATTTTTTCGGTCAGCTTTTTGATCAGATCTTTATTACGTCCCTCAAGCAGCATGATAACGTTTTCAACGTTTTGCTGGTAATGCCTGGCATCTGCGTAGCCCGCGCAAGGGGCAAGACATTTGCCCATTTGGTGATTGAGGCAAGGTCGTTTTCTGGGCCTCAAGGTGCCGCCTTTACATTTTCTCAACGGAAAGAGTGAAGATATCAGCTTCAAAGTTGACCACATATCGGATGAAGAGCTGTACGGGCCAAAATATCGGGCTTTATCTTTTCTCCTCCTACGGGCCATCATGACGCGTGGCCACTCCTCGTCAGCAGTAACTTTGATAAAAGGGTAATTTTTATCGTCCCTGAGAATGATGTTGTATTTGGGTTTATGCTTTTTTATCAGTGAGGCTTCAAGGATCAGAGCTTCTTTCTCTGTTCTGGTAATGATGGTGTCGACCGAGGAAACGAACTTGAGCATAATGGTGGTCTTATTGTAATCAGAACCATTATGTCTGGCATATGATGCGAGACGTTTGAACAGATCCTTTGCCTTGCCGACGTAGAGCACAGCAGATTTGCTGTCGAGCATCAGGTAAACACCCGGTGAGTGAGGAACAGAGCTGAGAAAATCCTGGGGAAACATATTCTAAGTGTAATTTATCTCATTGGTGCTGCTATTTTTGCAGCGCACGTTTTTGAAATTCTGTCATGGCGGACCAGCTAAAGAGACAGCTACGCAAAGCCATCTAACCTAAAGATAGTAACTCATCGTAAGAGTCCCGTCATCTCAATCCTCAACCCTAAATGATAGAGTATCCTTTACAAGTTTATGTAATTGTTCTAGCTTATTGATAAATCATAACGTATCGGCTTATTCAGGTGCTTCCTCTTCAATTTTTTCAGCAAGGGGAGTGAAAAGGGAATACGGTGAGAATCCGTAACGTTGGGCCGGCGCTGTATGCGGGGACGATGGCTGCACAATGCCACTGTCATACCACTCTTTGTGAGAGGTGGGGCGGGAAGGCGCAGCCGGAGGATGATTCGCGAGTCAGAAGACCTGCCTGGATGAGATAACGACTTTATTGCTCAAGAAAAGTCCGTGTAGTGGCGTATGCCATTGCACGGACTTTTTTTATGCCCGCGAGCGATGTATACCGCAATGAATAACGTTAAGGAGCGGATATGAAAACCCAGTTGGAACTAGCGCGGGAAGGTATTGTAACCCCGCAGATGAAGCAGGCTGCACAAGATGAGGGCGTGGATGAAGCGGCAATTCGCCAAGGCCTGGCATATGGCCACATTGTCATGCCATGCAATCCGAATCGACCGGAGCAGAAGGTAGTTGCCATAGGCAAGGGCTTACGTACCAAGGTCAACGCCTCTATAGGGACTTCATCTGATATCGCCTCTGTTGATCTCGAGATAAAAAAGGCAAAAGCAGCGGAGGAAGAAAAAGCTGATACCCTTATGGAGCTTTCAACCGGCGGCGATCTTGATGCAATTCGAAGAGCAGTGCTTGCCGAGTGCAACCTGCCGGTCGGCAACGTGCCTCTCTACCAGGCATTTGCAGAAGCTGCTAAAAAATATCGTAACCCGAATAAACTCGACAGTGAGTTCCTTTTTGAACTGATAGAGCGTCAGTTGCAGGACGGTATCTCCTTTATGGCTATCCACTGTGGTATCAATCGATTCTCTATCGAACGACTCCGAAAACAGGGGTTCAGATATGGTGGGTTGGTATCGAAGGGAGGTACGTTTATGGTCTCCTGGATGGAATATCACCAGAAAGAAAACCCGTTATACGAACAGTTTGACAGAGTTTGCGCATTGATGAAGAAATATGATGCGGTATTGTCACTGGGCAACGGTATCAGAGCAGGAGCAATCCACGATAGCCATGACCGTGCTCAGATGGCCGAGATGATCATAAACTGTGAACTGGCAGAACTGGGGCGGGAGATGGGCTGTCAAATGATGGTTGAAGGTCCTGGCCATGTACCGCTAGACGAAATAGAGGGCAACATTATGCTCGAAAAAGCGATGAGCGGAGGTGCACCATACTATGTACTTGGTCCGCTGCCTGCTGATTCGGGCGCAGGGTATGATCATATTACCGCAGCCATTGGTGCGGCTAATTCGGCTCGACATGGTGCCGACCTGATCTGCTATATAACTCCTGCCGAACATCTGGCCTTACCGAATGAGCAGGATGTGCGCGAGGGCATCAGGGCCACTCGGCTCGCTGCACGCATTGGAGATATTGCAAAATACCCAGAACGAAGGGAACAGGAAAAACGAGTTGCCAAGGCCCGGCGGGATTCAGATTGGGAAGAGCATTTCAAGCTGTTGATGTTCCCGGAGCAGGCAGAAGAGATCCGTAGAAGCAGAACGCCGGAAAACGAGAAAACCTGTACAATGTGTGGAGATTTCTGCGCCATGGAGAGGGGCTACTCCCTCTTCAAGGATGATATTCGTGGAGATCGCTGCACCAGGAAGGTGGATGGCGAGGCCGAATAGGCTGCAGAGTGATTCTGTACAGGCCAGTCAGGTGTAGCTTGCCTGACTGGCTTCTGGTGGACTTTAGCTGGCAGCAGGAGCAGTAGCAGGAGCTTCCAGGGCTGCCGAGAAAAGTGTTTTGGTATATTCTTTTTCCGGTGCGGTAAAAACCTTATGAGCCGGCCCCGATTCGACCATTTGCCCGTTCTGCATAACCACAATATAATCTGAGATCGACCGGATAACCCGCAAATCGTGGGATATGAAAATGTAACTCATATTGTATCTCGACTGCAGGGTTTTCAGTAGCTCTATGATCTGGGCCTGGATGGTGACGTCAAGAGCAGAGGTGGGTTCATCCAGAATGAGTAGCCGTGGTTTTAATATGACTACCCGGGCAATGGCGATACGCTGGCGTTGGCCACCAGAAAATTCATGGGGATACCGATGGGCCATTTCCGGTTCGAGACCAACTTCTTCGAGCGCCTCGTAAACCCTGTTGATTCGATCTTCCCGATCGCTTTCGGGGAAATGTATAACAAGACCCTCCTCAAGTATCTGATATACGGTCAGGCGGGGGGAGAGGGAGGAATACGGGTCTTGAAAGACTATCTGAATGTCGCTACGCTTCGTTCGCATCTCCCTGTTTGACAGCTGTTGCAGATCAACTGCATCAAAATCTATTATGCCGGTGCTTTTGACAAGTTTCAGGATAGCCATGGCTAAGGTCGTTTTGCCGGAACCGGACTCTCCGACTATACCGCAGGTGGTTCCTTTATGCAGGGTGAAGGTGATTTTGTCTACTGCACGGATGATACGTTTTTTACGTTTAAAGAGATTAACCCAACCAACGTTGATGCTGAATGTACAGCTTAAATCGCGGGTTTCAAGGATTGGGGGACTAATGGGTTTTGGCCCTGGCTGGTCCGATGGTACCGATGAGAGAAGGTGCCTGGTGTATGGATGCTCGGGCTGAGTGAGAATCCGGCTGCATTTGCCTGACTCGACTATCCTGCCATCTTTCATTATCGCCAGTGTATCAGCGACTTTTTCTACCAGCGAGAGATCGTGAGTTATGAGCAGCACTGACATCTCAAATTCCCTCTGCAGATCCTTGATGAGAGCCAGAATTTGGGCCTGAACCGTTACATCGAGCGCAGTAGTAGGTTCATCGGCAATGAGCAGTTGTGGTCGGCAGGCAAGAGCCATGGCGATCATAATCCGTTGTCGCTGCCCCCCGGAGAGCTGATGAGGGTAGCTTCTCATCCGGGTCTCCGGGTCAGTTATGCCTGTCCTGCCGAGTAGCTGAATTGCCTCCCGCTCCGCATCTATCTGGTTCATACCCCTATGGAGCTGGAGCGGTTCAATCATCTGATTGCCAATGGTGTAAACCGGGTTGAGCGAGGTCATCGGTTCCTGGAAAATCATGGCAACCTTATTGCCTCGTATGGATCGTATTTCCGGCGGCGGAAGCTTGAGGATATTCGAATTCTCAAAGAGAATTGATCCTTGAGTGCGGATGGTGGAACTTTCTTCGAGCAGGCGTAAAACAGACAGAGCTGTAACGGATTTTCCGGAACCAGATTCCCCTACTAAGGCTAGGGTCTGATTTTTCGCTATCTGCAGATTGATGTCGTGCAGAAGCTGGGAATCTATCCGTTTACCATCGGATGTTTCGGTTCTGACCCAGAGATTGAAATGGGAAATGTCGAGTAGCACACTTTACCTGTAATAACGGATTTCAAAGTTGTTCAGATCTTCAGTGTAGAACACCTCTTCGGCATGAACGGAGGTGACGTGGGAGAGTGGGGAGCCCATTTGAAACCATTCGATCATTTGATCCACGTCTGAATCATTGCCGGAGATGACTGCTTCTACGGAGCCGTCAGGCATGTTGCGTATCCAGCCTCTGATATTCAGTAAATCTGCCTGGCGTTTAGAATAATCTCGATAGAATACGCCCTGCACCCGACCCCTGACATTGACGTGTAAAGTTTTCATGATGCCATGCAAGTTACAAAACAAACAAATGGTTTATTTTAAGCAACATCTGTAATTAGCTTACCACTTGTGCCCTGGAAGGACAGCAGAAATTTTATCTGGCCTGAAAACGATGGCACCGTGTCTGGCTTAAGAAGTATAAGCTCCGGAACTGTAAAAAATAAGGCCGATGCAGCTATGAGTAGGCCGGTTCAAGGGTTTTGGGCACTTCCTCGACACTATTTTTCCGAAGGAATATGGCTATTTCTGAGTTGGCCAGCTTGGTCATTTCTTTCAGGGAGAAACTCATCCCGATTTCAAATAATGATGGGTGTGGTTCTGAGATGCGAACCACTTTACCTATCAGCATTAAAGGTTCTCCACCATTAACCGGGACGCTCATCTTCTGAATACTGCCAACCGGGAGCGGCGTGGAGCCGGAAAGTAACATGCCGCCTATTCCGATATTTTTACTGCTGAAGGTAGTGTACGGTTCGTTAACGAAGTCAAAACTCTTCAGCAGGACTTCGCGTTCCATCCCAACGCGGAGATACTTGCGTTTGTCCTGTTTGAAAAGAGATATGTTGTTTTTCCCTGCTCCCTTGGCCCGGTATACAGCTTTGTCAGCCATGGTCAGTAAATCCCTGGGGTCAGTGGCGTCTGTAGGGTAAGACGCGAGACCACCGCTGATGGTGAGGCTGAAATGTTTACCGTCAAATTCAAATTCTGTGAGCTCGATTTTTTTCCGGATACGTTCGGCAAGGATAGATGCGCTATCACTTTGGGTATGGGGCATGAGAAGAACAAACTCTTCGCCTCCATATCTTGAAGCTATATCACTGTCACGTTTCTCATCCTGAATAATTTTGGCCACTTTCTGCAGTGCGAAATCTCCGGCCAGGTGACCGAAACTGTCGTTGACTTCCTTGAAATCATCCACATCGAGGAAAAGTACGGCAAGTTCTGTGTCATATCTTTTTGCCAGCGATACCTGTTGCTCGTAGGTTTCGTCGAAATAGGGACGATTGTAAAGGCCGGTAAGCTTGTCGTGTATTGAGTCGGTGACAACATTTTCATAAGTGGAAACATCGACCAGTCTCGGGTCGTTGAGAAGTTTGGTAGAGGTTTGCAGAAAATCGCTCGTGGCAGTGAGCAGATCAACCTCTCTGCCAAGAGCATCCATCAGATGACGACGATGGGCTACAATGAGTTGCCAGTAGTCTCTTGCAGTTGCCTGCGAAAGGTCGAGAGTGGTCAGAGTTTCGAAAAGGGCGGGATAGACAGAATTGCCATATTGCGCGACAAGTCCGTTGACCCTTGAAATGAATGTATCATCATCCGGAGAGCTGGACCTGCACTCAAGTATCAACGCTCTGGTGGAATCCATGCGGATTGTCCTCAATAGGCCGAAGATGGGAATAATAACTAATTTACGGCACTCTAACACACAGTAGATTCGTGTATCAACTGAAAAGTAAACAAAATGAAAAGGTTATTCACTTTGAGTGTGTTCGGAAATCAAAATCTTTTATAGAAGGGTGTTGAGGAAATGAAAAAAGAAAAAGCCGGGTCAGAAAAGCGACCCGGCTTGTGATAATACGTGACAATACAAATAAATTGTGATGAATGACAGCTTCAGCCACCACCAACTACTGGAAAGATGGCGAGGATGTCGTCTTCTTTCAGTTCAGCTTCGAAGCTGGTGTGCCTGAAGTTTGTCATGAGCACACCAACTTCCTCTCTGTCTATGTCGAGACCGTCAACCACATTGCCGACAGTGGTACCTTTTGGGTAGTCTCTGAACTCTTCCATGAACCTGTTGTCCCGAAAGTAGGCAAAGAGTTTGACCTTGATTTTCATTAGAAGTCCCAGAAGGTGTCAATTTCCTCGCCGCTGAAATCAAATACAACGTTATGCGGTGACAGAGGCTCATTGTAGAAAAATTCAGGCAAACGATCATCCAGGTTGGTAAAACCGGCTTTCTCGTTGAATTCTCTTTCAGTCTTCAGGATGTATTTACCAAGATTTACTACGTCATCAGCAGTAAGGCTGATACCGAAGCGGGCGTTGAGCAGGTCGATAAGAGCAGGCAGACACTCCTCGTTATCCAGCGCTGCAAAAGCGATGAACAGACACATGCCGGTGGAATCGATGGCCGCAGTGGCGATCTGCAGGTTTCTGGAAAGTTCAACCTGGCCTTCCTTGGTAAGTGGATCTACCGCGCCGCCGACATTGAGGATGTTGGTGGCGATGGTGTAGCCCATGGTATGATCTGCGCCCTGGGTGGAGGTAGCATAGGTGATACCGATACCCTTAATGGCGCGTGGATCGTATGCAGGGATAGCCTGGTTCTTGACAACCGGAACACGGGTAACACCATAGGTACGGCCAACAGAACCGGCACCGTTACCAATTACTCTACCTAATCCTGTGCCGGTAGCGACATCTTCTTTCAGCATACGACAAACGCCTTCACCGTCACCAAATTCGAGGATGCCGGCTTCCATGGCAACACCGAATGCCACTGATGTTTCGATGGAGTCAATACCGATATCATCCATCAGCTTATCAGCCATTGCGATATGATCAAGGTTGTCAACACAGCAGTCTGCGCCCATAGCCCAGATAGACTCATACTCAAAACCCGAGGTGAGCTTTTTGCCGTCTGCGTCGTGGTACACCTGGGAACACTGAATAACACAACCAGGGTGACAGTTGTGCTTCACGCGGCCGCCACGCTCCTTGATGGTGTCGTGCATGGTTTCGCCGGAGATCTTTTCATGTCCCTCGAACTGGCCCTGGGTAAAGTTTTTGGTCGGCAGGCCGCCAGACTCGTTGATGATATTAACCAGAACGTTGGTGCCATACTGGCCAAGTGCCTGGCTGACCGGGTGATCAACCAGTGCTTTGGCAAAAGTTCTGTTTGCTGCTTTAAAGGCTTCCGGGTCAGCAATTTCAAGCTTGGCATCGCCAGGGGTTACAGAGATGAATTTCACGCGTTTGGAACCCATTACCGCGCCAAGGCCACCACGACCGTTGGAGCGAATACCGCCATCCGGATCTTTGATGGAAATATTCGCAGCAGCCATCTTCATTTCACCGGCAGGGCCGATAGTGATAATGGCCGGATTGTTCTCGAGACGAGTGGAGAGTGTCTCCAGAACCGCAAAATTACCTTTGCCTACGAGTTCGGTTTCTTCCTCAATAGTTACTCCCTCAGGGGTAACGGCGAGGCTGAACCATTTGTCATCCGCAGGTTGTCCTTCGAGGATCAGTGCTTTGACACCGCAGCGAGCCATTAACTGGGCGGCGGTACCACCACCGTTAGCCTCTTTGATAGTTCCTGTCAGAGGGCTCTTGCCACCGACAGAGAGACGGCCGGAGTTGGCCGCAACTGTACCCGAGAGCAGACCCGGAGCGAAAACAAGTTTGTTTTTGGGTCCCAGCGGGTGGCAGGTCGGATCAACTTCTGCAGCAACTATGGTTGAGGTAAGGCCTCGTCCGCCATGTCCTGCCCAGGATTCCGGTACATCCTCGACCGTAGTGGTCATGTCGGTGAGGTTTACCCTAAAAATTCTGTCTTTCATAAACAACCTCCTAATAATGGGTTCTAGATTTACCCTGTCCAGGTGTATGTCTTTTGATTATAAATAGTTTCATTCGTTTACTTCAGGGTGCTGATGTCTCTACCTGAGATAGCCTGAAAAGGCTAAATTCGCACAGGGGGATCATTCACCCTGTTCATAGAGAACCTTGCCGGTATCACGCAGGTTATAACCTCCAAGGGCAAGTATCTTATTATGAAATTCTTCCCCATTGCGAATGAGGTCGAGTACTTTTATTACTTTCGGGTCGTCGAGGAATTTTTGTGGAACGATAAGATCGTACCGCTCCTCGGCAATCGGTACGAAATCGAGGCCCAGGGCAACGGCCGCAGCTCTAATGCCCATGCCTGCATCGACACTGGTGCTGGCGACAGCGGCGGCAACGCTCATATGGGTGTATTCTTCATGGTAGTAACCGTTGAGTTGCTCCGGAGAGATCCCCGATTCTTTTAAAATTTTATCGGTCAGCAGGCGCGTTCCCGCTCCTCCCTGACGGTTAATGAAGGTAAGATCGCCATCAACCATATCCTGGAAGCATTGAATGTTTTTCGGATTGCCTTTCGGTACAATCAGCCCCTGTTCGCGATAGCAGAGATTAATGAGCTGCAGTGGAATCCGGGGAAGAAGACGTTTTATAAATGGAATGTTGTATTCATCGGTAGCTTCATCGAGCAGGTGGCAGCCGGCAAGATGGGCCTCGTTACGACGAATGGCCATTATTCCACCCATGGAACCGACATGGGCTGAGGAAATCCTGGTATAGGGCCGCTGCTGATGCAGTTGGTTGGCAAGCAGGTCAAGAATATTATCGTGGCTGCCGATGAAGACCAGAGTGGCGTCTACTTCAGCCTGGGGACGAACCAGCTCAATCTGTACCTTTTCACCGGCACCGACGCCCTCGTTACCGACGGGGATAGTAAGCAGTCCATCTGCACGAACCAATGACATTACCGCTCCGCCACCTTTGCCTGCAGGGGTTGCCATCAGGGTATCGCCGACCTTGCCCAGGGTTATACGGACAAACTCATCTACTCCCATGGCAGAGTGGACGGGCCTGGACATGACAGCTTCAATCGTACCGTGGTCATCAAGTTCCCTCCCGAGCAGGGTGCTCACCAGGTGTCTGATGAAAATCCGCATGGTAAGAACAGCGGATACAGGATAACCAGGAAGGCCAATAACCGGTGTATCACCAATAAGAGCCAGAATAACAGGTTTCCCGGGCTTGATGGCAACACCGTGGACAATGACATCACCAATCTCGGCGAGAATTGTCGAGCTGAAATCCTTGGTACCTGCGGAAGCACCTGCGTTCATGACCACAAAGTCATTTTCTGCGGCGGCTTGAGTCAATGCGGCACGCAATGCCTCCGGATTATCAGCCACTGGCTGGGACCGGCTGGCATCGACACCCCAATCCTGCAGGTAACCGGCAAGAATGCGGGAATTGAATTCAATGATTTCCCCTGGCTTTGGTTCCTGGTTGGGTTGAATCAATTCACTACCAGTTGGAATCACTGTGGCTTTTGGGCTGCGTTGGACAGCTACTTCAGTGATGCCGGTGGCAAGCATAGCTCCCTGATCAATCGGCCTGATGTGGTGTCCCTCTGGCAGAATCAGTTCGGTGGCAACGATATCCTCACCGATGGTTCGGACATGCTGCCAGGGAGTGGCCGGCATGTGAAGTTCTGCTGAGCCGTTGTCGAGGATATGTACATCCTCAATCATTACCACTGCATTACAACCTTCCGGTATGGCATTGCCGGTGTTCACCTGTTGGAATTTTTCAGGTGAGAGTTGAACTGGCGATGCTTCACTGGCGGAGGCCAGATCTGCAAAGTGTACTGCGATTCCGTCCATTGCCGCTGCGTTGTGTGCGGGGGAAGAGCGTCTCGCAAATACAGGCTCCGCTGTGACTTTGCCGAGGCAATCATCGACAGCAATGATCTCGGAACGATTTCTGGAAAAGAATCCTTTGTCTTGCAGAGCCTTGAACCATTTATCGCGGGCTTCCTGCAGGGGAGTGTTCTTAACGTAAATATTTCGTGTGCTCATGAGTAGATATATACCTCGACCGGAGAATCCTGGGTGACTCCCTGGCTGTCTTCATCAATCAAAAAATAGCCATGCGCGCGTGACAGGGTTGATATGGCCCCGGATTTACCCATGACCGGTTCTGCTATACATGATCCCTTCTCTTGTATCAGCCGCACACGAACCAGGTCGAGTCGACCTGCAGCAGAGTTGAGATTTCTGGAAAGTTTTGCTGTCACCGTTGCTGTCGGTTTCGGTCCGGTAACTTCACCAGAAAGTTGTTTGATAGCCGGTGCAACGAATAAATCAAAACAAACCAGTGCGGACACCGGATGGCCGGGAAGCCCAAAAACAGGTTTTGTGCCGCTCAAGCCTATGAGAACGGGTTTTCCGGGTTTAAGCTTAACGCCGTGTACCAATATTCCCGGAGGCCCGAGAGATTCTACAGCCTGTTCCCCAAGGTCGCGTACACCGACAGAGCTACCGCCGGAAAAGAGCACGATGTCGTTTTCTTTTAAAGCGTTTTCAAGAACAGGAAAGAACACCTCGCGCTGATCTGAGACAATACCGTAATCTGTCGGAATGGCTCCGGCCCTTGAAATGAGGCCAACGAGAGCCACACTGTTGATGTTTCGAATCTTGCCGGGACCCGGTTGTTCGGAGTGGGGGACTATTTCATCGCCGGTTGAGACAATGCCTACCCGTACCTGGCGATACACCTTGATTTGGGTTATGCCGAGTGCAGCCAATAGGCCAAGATCCTGTGGTCTGAGCAAGTGGCCGGGCTTCAGGGCCTCTTCACCTTCGCGAATGTCATCGCCAACGCCGATGATAGCTGTGCCAGGTCCACCGCCTTTTACGATTTCAATCATGGTCTCATCGACTGGAACCGTGTGCTCGTGCATGATCACCGCATCAGCGCCTTTGGGCAGAAAGCCGCCGGTGGCGATCTTGAAGCAGCAGCCCCGCTGTACTTCACCTACTGGCATTTCCCCCATGGCGACGTTGCCGGTGATTTGCAGATAGCAAGGCATAGATTCGCTTGCGCCAAAAGTGTCTGCGGCACAGACAGCAAAACCGTCCATGACTGAACGCGGGTGAGGTGGAAGGTTCTCTGCGGAGAATATAGATTGTGCAAGGACCCGGTCCAGGCCATCTTCTATACGAATAGTTTCTGTTTCCGGGGAGATCTTTTGCAGCTGGTCGAGCAGTATCGATCTGGCCTCCGGTACGGGAGTAAGGGTTGTGCGCCCCAGCATATCCCGGGTTTGTGGTTTGGATGTCATGACGTCATACTACCTGTATATTCAACCTGTCATATTGCTCCAGTAAAGAGAGCATTTCAGGTTCTGTTATCGATTCGTTATTCAGTGTGATACTGGTAATGTGCTGCAGAGTGGAAGAGCGGGTTGAGAAAAATTGTTGTATAGCGGAGCTGTCAATCAAAACGCCAAGGCGTAGCATCTCTTCGCCGCGATCTCTTGCTATAGTATTGAAAAGCTTAAGACAAACGGTAATCTGCTGTTTGTTGAACGTGGTGTTCTCAGGTCCCTTTGTGGTTCTCAAAGCAGCGTGGAGGCTGTTTTTTCTGAAAATCGCGCCGGCAAGTCCCGGCATCGCCGCGGATATTGCAAGTACAGGAGCCTCGCCGACCAACGGTGTTGCCAGATCATCAGTGGCTGTGCCATTCAGGAAAATTGTCTGTATCTGTTCAGTAATATAATCTTCACTGAATCCTGGTAACTGTTTTAAAAAAACGCCTATTGAGGTCTCTGATTCCGACTGAACGTGTATTCCTGCCTGAAGCAATGAATTGAACATCCATAATTTTTCGGCGGATACCCGTATTGCCAGGCTTGGTGATGCTGTAATAGTGTTTAACATATAAATCTGTAAGTGCTGTTACTCTCTTGAATTCAGCGGTGGCGGAAACCGAGTTTTCTCTGTGGATGTTACATTTTTGCAGCATTCGCTTGATAAGCGATACATGATGCTGACAATAGCAGAATTAGAAACATTGATAAACCTAAAAACAGCTGGCATCAAGAACAATACTAACTTATACGGAGCCAAACTAACATTTGTTGGCAGGATCTCGCGGAAATGTTCGCTTAATTTGACGGCTACATCCACAAATAGCTAAAGTCACAGGTTTAAGAATCAGAGCTGGGTGGATGTCGAACAGTTAATATGTGAGGTTTGAACTGGCGGATGGCGGGAATTACCAACAGATTGAGGCAACAGGCTGTATCCTGTATTGCGTCATACTTTATATTCGTGGTATCTGTGACGCCACAAAATGTTTTTTCATTTCAATAATAACGGGACTTGGTGATGATGACCTGGTTCGCACCTTCGCTTGATATTCTGCTTCTCTTGTAAACCAACCAGAATGAAAAGGAGATATGATGGAAGCCCTTAAATTAGAACAATTGAAAGGATATACAAAATTCCCAGGGCCAGTGGTAATGATAATTCTGGATGGTGTGGGTATTGGCACCAGGGATGAACGTGACGGAGTCTACACTGCACATACCCCGGTTCTTGACCGGTTGTTTCAGGAAAAGATGATGGTATCCTTGAAAGCCCATGGTAAAGCGGTGGGTTTGCCAAGTGACGGAGACATGGGGAACTCCGAAGTAGGGCATAACGCCCTGGGCGCTGGTCGTGTTTTTGCACAAGGGGCCAAGCTGGTCAATGACGCACTGGAGTCTGGCGAGGCTTTTCGCGGCAACGCCTGGAAGAGTCTGCTGGCCCGGGCAGAGAAGGGTGGCACCCTCCATTTTATAGGGTTGCTCTCAGATGGCAATGTTCACAGTCATATCGAACAACTGTATTCGTTACTGGATGGTTGCCTGGCCGCAGGTGTGGACAGGGTTCGGGTTCACCCTTTGCTCGACGGGCGGGATGTGGGGGCAAAGAGTGCCCTGAGTTATATTGTGCCATTGGAAGAAAAGCTTACCGAGCTTTCGGCGGGCGGCAAAGATTACAGGATTGCTTCAGGTGGCGGCAGGATGATAACTACCATGGACCGCTATGAGGCGAATTGGGAAATTGTGGAATATGGCTGGAAAGCTCATGTACTTGGAGAGGGGCGTCATTTTTCCAGTGCCAGGGAAGCTGTTCAGACGTACTATGACGAAGATCCTGATATAACAGACCAGTATATGCAATCTTTTGTCGTTACGGAAAATGATGTACCGGTCGGCACTATAGAGGATGGTGACGGGGTTGTCTTTTTTAATTTCCGGGGTGATCGCGGCATCGAGATCTCGCGAGCTTTCGAAGAGGCAGACTTTACAGCTTTTGACAGAAAGCGGAGCCCGGATGTTTTCTATGCGGGCATGATGCAGTATGATGGTGATGCCAAAATTCCCAAGAACTATCTTGTTGAACCGCCAGCCATTGATAAAACCATTGGCGCATATCTTTGTGCCAACGGTGTCTCCTCCTATGCGATATCTGAAACCCAGAAGTTTGGTCATGTGACCTATTTCTGGAATGGGAACAGGTCAGGTTACGTTGATCCATCACTTGAAAACTACGAAGAAATATTGTCAGATCTGGTGCCGTTTGATCAGCGCCCATGGATGAAGGCCGCTGAGATAACAGACAAGGTGATTGAGCAGGTTCAGCTTGGTGAGAAAAAGTTCATCAGGCTCAATTACGCCAATTGTGATATGGTGGGTCACACCGGCGTGCCGGAGGCTATCCGCATAGCTGTTGAAGCGGTTGACATGTGTCTAGGGAGATTGCTGAAAGTGATCGCAAAGGCTGGCGGCATAGCAGTAATCACAGCAGATCATGGGAATGCAGACTGCATGTGGACAGAGAAGAATGGCGAACGGGCTCCAATGGTGGCTCATACCAAAAACCCTGTGCCGTTTATAGTAAAAGATTATAATGGTAACAATGAATTCGAACTCGCCGGAGTAGAGGGTCCGGGTCTTGCCAATATCGCAGCAACTCTCTGTACCCTGTTGGGGCTGGAGAAGCCGGAAGACTACGAGTCATCAATCGTGAAATTAACTGAATTATAAATTTTAAAAGTTAACATAATGCATGGCACGGCTTTTGGGCCTGATGCTCTGCAAGACTATCATTTATGGAAGAAAACATAAGCAGGTCTGAGAAAAAGAGGCAGTTTAAGCAAACGGAGCAGGTGGCGATGGAACTCGCTGAGTTTTCCGATAATGAATTGAAAAAGCTTCCCTGCACTGACGAGCTTAAAGAGGAAATACGCAACTGCAGAGGCTTGAAGGCCGGGGCACGAAAACGCCAGGTTAAGTATCTTGCCAAGGTAATGCGGCTGGAACCGTTAGAGGATATTTATGACTTTTTGGCAGAGCGAAAAGGTTCTGATCTGAAAAGTAAAAAGAAATTTCATGAGGCGGAACGACTCAGGGACTCGCTGATCAATGAAGCCATAGACGACCATGATCGCTGTATGGAAGAACATGTTCAGTGGGATATGGATTGGCCAAGCAGTGAGATAGCGGGAGTGCTGAAACGTTATCCTTCAATCAGTGAAGGTGAGGTTCGAAAAGCTGTGTATAGCTATGTGAAAACCCGTAATCGCTTGCATTATCGTGAACTGTTCAGAATGCTTAAGGCCGGTATAGATCTGGTCGATATGAAAACTAAAATCGGGTGATTTGACTGAACTATTGAGGCAAGGGGAGACGAGCAATCGTACACCCTTTGCCTGCCAGCTGGTGAGAGGCAAGGGGTGGTCAATACGTTTAAACAAATCAGGGGGCTAACTTTTATGGTGGCTTGTTGCTTTCCAAAAACGTTTTTGCCAATACGGTGAATTGATTTCTGAGACAGTCACTCCATTTGTGCTTGATGCATGCATGAAAATATTGTTGCCCATGTAGACGCCAACATGGTTCTGGTATCTACCGGTTTTGAAAAATATCAAATCACCGGGCTGTAGTTCTGACTGTGGAATTGTTGTCCCCTGACCAGCTTGGTCCCTTGCGGTACGGGGCAGGTCAATATCAAAAAGTTCTTTGTAAGTCCGAGAAGACAGGGCTGAGCAATCGATTGATTTATGTGAGTTTCCACCAAGTCTGTATGGTGTACCTTCCCATTGGCTGAGAAAATCGTTCAGCGCTTTCTGAGCTGCTTCCACATCTCCTGCTTGCAGGGTATCTGAAAGAGCAATTTCATCGTCTAACAGGCTGCCGCTCTCAAGTTCTGCGTCTGACAGGGGGCTGCTGTGAGTCGAGCAGCCTTGCTGGGTCACGAAAGTCAATAGCAGCGCGGATATCAGGGCTGTTCGTTTTCCCAAGAAGGAAATGCGTAATTGTGCCTTTTTTCGAAAAAACATATGTATAAACAGCGTAAAAAGTTACGTTGAAATTAGTCTGATATGGTGGATGATGATTGTTGAAGCCGCAGATATTAGTAGAAAAAAATAGTAAATGCAATGTTTGGTTTGAATCAAAGTACATGAGAGGCAGTGAGGATCAGAAGAGCTTGGGAGAGTATTGCAATGAAATTATTTACTTATGGTTCATTGATGTCACAAGATATCATGGATGAAGTTTCCGGAAGACGATTTCCCTCTTTTAGTGCGACAGCTGATGGTTTTCAGCGATTTTGTGTTCGAAATGAGCATTATCCTGGAATGGTGGCAGATTATGCCGGTACGGTCGAAGGTGTGGTCTATGATGAGGTAGACCATGTTGCCATGGAGCGACTGGATATCTTTGAAGGAGAGATGTACACACGCCAGACCATACAAGTGAAGCAAAAAAATGATGACGAGCTGATAGAGGTGATGGCATATATTGTTAAACCGCATTACCAGCATCTGCTTTCTGAAGAAATTTGGAGTTACCGTGAATTTCTTGAGAAGGGCAAGCGATTCTTTACTGAACAATATGCTGGTTTTCGTGTAATTGAGGAGAGATGAAATGCTGTTCTGCCATCAGCTGACGGGCTCTACAGTAATTTGCATTGAATATTGGAGTTGAGACTGGAGAAGTGTTATGAAATCAGTGTTTTTAGATGCTGAAGGGATAGATAATTGTGATCTCGAAATGTTGAAGTCGGCATGCGATGAATTGGAAATTTATTTATTCAGCACCCCCGAGGAAGTAAATGAAAGATTGTCGGGTGCAGAGATAGTAATCACCAACAAAGCCAGAATAGGCCATGACGAGATGGCAGCTAACCCTGACATCAAGCTCATCTGCCTGGTTGCAACAGGTACGGATGTGATTGACCTGAAGGCCGCCGCCGAGCGGGGAATAACCGTTTGTAATTGCCAGGCGTACGGTACTGACTCAGTTGTACAGCATGTGTTCGCCTCTATCCTTGCCCTGCAGACAAACCTGCTGCAATATCAACAGGCCGTGCGGCAGGGAAGATGGCAGTCTGCCAGACAGTTTTGTTTTCTCGACTACCCCATTACGGAACTACGTGGCAAGACCCTCGGAATAGTAGGTTACGGTACTCTCGGCAAGGGGGTGGCTAAAATCGCGGAAGCCTTTGGGATGGAGGTCGTGGTCGCTGCCCGTCCTGGTTCAGATGATAGCACGCGGCCCTCACTTTCAGAACTTTTGCCTCAGCTCGACATTCTTACTCTGCATTGCCCTTTAAATGATGCTACCCGCGGGCTGATAGGCGAACAGGAATTTGCAAGCATGAAGTCCACTGCCTTGGTGGTCAATGCTGCCCGTGGCGGTATTGTAGATGAAGTTGCTCTGGTGGAGGCTTTAAAGAACAGAGAAATAGCCGGTGCAGCCATGGATGTGTTGAGCGTTGAGCCGCCTAAGAATTCGAATCCACTGCTTGAAGCAGAACTTCCAAACCTGATTATCACTCCCCATATAGCCTGGGCCAGCAAGGAGGCCCGGCAACGGATTGTGGATCAGACAGTTGAAAATATTGAAAGCTGGAAAGCGGGCGGCAAGCTTCGTGTGGTGACATGCTGATTTTCCTGCTGTAAACATTTCAGAGGGATTGCCTGGCAATTAGCTGTGCAATCCCTCTGTATGCAGGAGATTATCAATAGTGTTGAGTCTAACTACTGAAGCTGGAATTTCACTCGCACACTGCTTTCTATGGTGACTGATCCTGTGGTGGTTATCGATACCGGGCTGGAAGGTGCCGGAGAGTGCTGCAGCATCATTTCTGACCGACCCATTGGGTATGGATTGGCAGTTGTCTCTTCTATGGTAAGGGCAGGACCAAGCTGTGCGCCAATGGAGTTTGCCATAAGCTCTGCCTTTCTTTTGCTGTTGGCCAAGGCTTGCTCGAGAGTGTCCCCTTTAGCCTTGGCATGGTCCTTCAGACCAAATTCTGTTGTGAGTATGGTAAGATTCTGAAAATGTGAGAGTTCGTTATGGATTTTATATGCATCCTTTACGTTACTCACTTTTAACAAAATATTGCTTGTGGCAGAGAATCCCTTAGGCTTGCGAATGTTCGCACTGTATTCATATTCTTCCCTTTGGCCAATCGCCCCTGCGATGATATCTGTTTTTTTCAGGCCAAGCTCCTGAACTTTCGTGGATAATTCGACCAGAATCTCGACTACTTTCAAGTAGCTATTCTCAGTGGAATCACTCACTACTTTTACCTGCCCGTGGATAGTTGCCGTTTCTGCGGGAAGAGTTGCAGAGCTGTTTCCGGTAACCGTTATAGACCGATTTGCGTCATTTTCTGCGGCCTGGGTGACGAACGCGGGATACAGGAGGAGGGTCGATAGAATAAATGATGTGAGTATACGTTTCATATTGTCAGTTTCCTGTTTTGGAGGATTGTCTTTGAATGCAGCTCATTTTAATATTACCTTTCTCTTTTAGAGGATTGAGCGGTATGCGAGGTTAGGAAAACAATCAATTCTGTGTGGTCATCATTGCCGAGATGGCTTGAGTTAGCCGGTTTAGCCAGAATGATGTTACTATATGTTAAGAAACTATAGAAGTTCAGCAATTTTTCCTAGGAGAAAAGTAATACATGTCCATTAAAGCGATTGCCCGTGATCTTTACCGCGCGCAACAGAAAGTAAACGAAATTGAGAAAAAAATGGAGACAGCAGGCCTTGCTGAGCAGGATAACCTGCGTGGTGAACTACGTGTTGCCAGTAATGAATTTAACATTCTGAAAAGGATGCTGGATGGTGAGAAGGAATCATCAGATTTCAGGAAAAAATTTCAGGGATTCGGCCAGTAAGGGGGAAGATAGGTTTTCTCTGCTGCCCTGCCCGGGAGGAAAAGAGTATGGAGATCACCAAGTTGGTGCCCAAAAAAAAACAAGGGCTGCTGGTGGTACTTACGGGGCAAGGTAAAGGCAAAACCACCAGCGCCATGGGAATGGCGTTGCGCTCCGCCGGACACGGACTGCATGTTTCTATTATCCAGTTCATGAAAGGGGATATCTATTCCGGGGAGTGGGATGGTGTTAAACTCCTGGGCGGACTGGTTGAACTCTATGCTACCGGTAAAGGCTTTTGTGGCATACAGGGCAATCCATATCCACACTCTGAGCACCGTGAAAATGCACAGCAGGCATTGCTCCTTGTTAATGAAAAAATACGATCCGGGAAATATCAGGTCATTATACTTGATGAGATCAACAACGCCCTTGACCTCAAACTGGTTGATCTTGAACAAGTTTTGGAAATTCTTGATAATCGACCACCTGAATTGCACCTGATTCTGACCGGTCGTGATGCTCACCCGGAAATTGTGGCAAGGGCTGATACTGTGAGCGAGGTACGTGAGATAAAACATGCCTATCGTAAGGACATTGAGCCACAACCCGGTATTGATTATTAACCGTATGTTTCAGGGTTCGTGATCGCAGTAAAGCTTCTCAATGTTTCATATTCGTATACTTTTTCGTCTTGGTACAGTATAATTCCGGCTCTGGTTCAGGGAACCGGGCAAGTGGAACAGGTGATATCATTGTCACCTGCGTTGGTCTTTCTGCTGAATATACTTCATTCCTCTTTGCCGTTTCCGGCATAGTTCAAGTACTCTGCCGCATTTACAATTGGTAGTACCCACCGAAAGGAAATTACAATGGAAGAGATGTTTGCACAAAGAATGGCTACTGTACCTCGGTCGTTTATACGGGAAATATTAAAAGTGTCACTTGATCCCGAAATTATTTCATTTGCCGGTGGATTGCCTAATAGGAAATACTTTCCGGTACGTGGCATCGAGGCGGCGACGAGTGCAGTATTTGCCGAATATGGTGCAGATGCCCTTCAGTACAATAATTCAGAAGGGATTGCCGAGCTCAAGAAGATTATCGCAGACAGGTACCGGCTGAAAAAAGGGATCGAAATCCCGGTGGATTCAATCCTGATTACAACCGGCTCCCAGCAGGCTCTTGACCTGGTTGGCAAGGTCATGATCGATGAGGGTGATACCGTATTGATCGAAGAGCCCGGATATCTTGGAGCGATTCAGTCTCTGTCCATGTATGAACCTCGATTTGAGCCTGTTCCGGTCTGTAAAGATGGTCTCGACACTGAGGCCCTGGTTACGGCCGCAGGTAAAAGTAAGGCGAAATTGCTTTACACCGTGCCCAATTTCCAAAACCCTTCAGGGGTCACATATACCAATGCAACGAAGGAGAAAGTGGCCGAAGTTGTAAAGGATAAGGGGATTGTTCTGGTAGAGGATGACCCCTATGGGGAGTTGCGTTTTAGCGGAGTGGCCCAGAAATCGTTTTATCACTATTGCCCTGAGCATACTGTGCTCCTGGGTTCATTTTCCAAGACAGTAGCGCCGGGTTTCAGGGTTGGCTGGCTGGTGGCACCCGAACCACTGTATGAAAAATTGCTTATTGCCAAGCAGGCTGCAGATTTACATACGGCAAGTATCAATCAGTACATTCTGGCAAAATATTTGCAAGATAACGATCTCGATTCCCATCTTGAAATAATCATCAAAGCCTATGGCCAGCAGTGTAAGGCGATGGTGGCTGCGGCACATGAATGTTTGCCGGGGGAAGTTAAGCTTTGGGAACCTGAGGGTGGAATGTTTCTGTGGGGGCAACTGCCAGCAGGTTATGACGCAATGGAACTCTTTGAGTTCGCGGTAAAAGAAAAAGTGGTTTTTGTGCCTGGGGCGGCATTTTATACCTCCGGGAAAGGGAAGTCTACATTCCGACTGAATTTTTCCTGTACAGAACCTGTATCCATTAAAGAAGGTATGCAGAGGCTTGCCAGGGCTTTTGAGCAGTATCGCGATAGTATTGCCTGTGCCGCGTAACGATATGCACCGGGTACATTCTCCTTTGATTTATTGATAGTATCCGGTTTGTTTTATCTGTGACAACTATAGTGCTATTGAGATTGCAGCATATTACTGGTTTGGTAGGCCTTTGTCCGGGTTGATAGGATCCGTTTGGCCGGTTGCATGCTGCTGAAATGACGATTATGACGTGTTCTGAAATATGACCTGAATATTTCGCGTGTCTGTCGAATCCCCCATATGATTTAATACAGCAGGTAGTCTTTGTTGATTTTTACTGATCAACCGGGATAATGGCGTGAGGTATAACTGGTAGATGGATTGTACTCTTCGCAAGTGGACACTGTGAATAAGAACCTCATCACAATAGGCGTTATCGTCATAATAATCGGTCTTCTCTGGCCATGGCTTCAGAAGATTCCTTTTGGACGTCTCCCTGGCGATATTGTCGTCAATCGCGACAATTTTCGTTTCTTTATGCCGATAACAACCTGTATCGTCATAAGTGTTGTTATCTCCCTGATCCTCTGGTGGTTCCGCAAATAATGTGTTTTGCTTGTTTAATATACTGTAATTTCTCGCTTTCCTCTGAAGAGTCTGTACTGCCACTCCACTCATATAAACCCGCTATTGTGTAATTCAACGAAACGTATTACTCTTAATGTGTGTTAGGTTTTGGTCTTGCTGTTTTCCATAATACAGAGGCTGGGAGATGACTACACACACAAAGGTGAAAGCGAAAAAAGCCAAGATTCAGCCCATGGAACGACGGAAGTACAGACGCTTCAAGGTGCTGCATGATGCCTTGCTTTGTAGCGCGGAGAACCTGGCTGAGATAATCGATATCAGTTCCGGAGGCATCGCCTGCAGAAGCCTGGTGGGGATGACGGACAGGGTTATCAGGCTGGATGATGTTGAACTGCTCAATTGTAACAATGGTACCGCTATACAGGGGCTTGAGTGTCGGCGGGTGGAGCGCCTCGTTTCAGACCGGGAAAAACGTAAAGCTTTGCCTGTGCCGCCCAATTGTTTTTTTGAGTTTGTTGGTCTCACGGCGTACCAGGCTGAGTCCCTTAGCAGTTTTATCGATAGTTGCAGCAAAAAAGTCGGGACTGAGATTGTCTACTCGTAATTGAACAAGGTAGGCAGGCAATCTCAGCAATTCAGAGTTTAACAGCAGTTATTCCGAACCATTTTCAGGAGCTAGCGGATTTCGTCACTATCCACATAGGCGTAGGCACTATGCTTATGGATGGACTCAAAACTCTCAACACTGGCGGAAAACCGATCTATTTCAGGGTGGGCCATTGCAGATTCAGCCACCTTGCGAACTACGTCTTCAACGAACATCGGATTGTTGAAAGCTCTTTCCGTTACATACTTTTCGTCCGGTCTTTTTAAGAGAGCATAGAGTTCACAGGAAGCTGATTGTTCAACGAGGCTAATCAGGTCTTCTATCCAGACGAACTTCTTCATCTCCACATTGAGTTTAACCTCGGCCCGCTGGTTGTGTGCTCCGTGCTGGCTGATTTCCTTGGAACACGGACATAACGTGGTAACAGGTACGGCGACACTCAGGGTCAGCCCTTCAGCTTCACCTATTCCGCCAGAAAAAGTGCAGCTGTACTCCATGAGGCTGCGAGTCTCGGTGACGGGTGCTTTTTTCTCGATAAAATAAGGGAAAGTCATTTCCAGTCGGGCGCTTTGTGAACCCAGGGCGCTCTGGACTTCCCGCAGGATCTCTCCGAAGCTTTCCCAGCTCAGTTCATCAAGGGACTGGTTGAGGATGCTCGTGAACGTCTCGACACAGCTCTCCCGTTTTGAGCTGGGTAGCTTGGCCTGCATGCTGATAGTGGCGATAGTATGTTGCAGGCCACCACCTTTCTGGAGCACTTTAACGGGAGTGTGAATATTATTTATGCCGACAGCTTGGATGTGCATAACCCTCTCGTACCTTAGGTTATAAAATTTAAAGCCGGAAAGACATGCCCTTAATTCCTGATGTAATTGAATCGGGAAATGAGGCGTGTCTGATCCGAGCAAAACGGACAGGTAACGGTGATTCCTGTAAGAAACTTACTTACCCTTTTTTCGAATGGCAGACAATACTCTTTTCGGTGAGAAAATCTATCGCAACAATTTTTCAAGCGTTTCAGGTGAAATCGGTGTAACCTGTACAGTCCAATTCAGAAAATTTAGTTGTTACCTTCCAGGCACAATTCGGGCCAAAGAAATTGATCAGGTCAGAGTATGGAAACTTCATCAGGTCAGGTTCCTCATGTACGTATAGACAAATGGCTATGGGCTGCACGTTTTTTCAAGACGCGGTCTTTAGCGGCTAAGGCTGTCAATGGCGGTAAGGTACATTTGAACAATACCAGAGTGAAGGCGGCCAGAAATGTGCAGGAGGGAGATAAGCTGGTAATAAGTAAAGGCCAAGATGAATTTCACATAGAAGTACTCGCCGTAGCCAGTATGAGAAGACCGGCCAGTGAGGCGAGACTGTTGTATGAAGAGACGGAAGAAAGTATTCGGGAGCGTGAAAATCAAAGGGATATGCGGCGAATGATGAATGCAGGTCATGTGCATCCTACTGCCAAGCCCGATAAGCGTGATCGAAGAAAAATAAAAGCATTTATTCGTAAAGATTGATTGGAGGAGAGAATGGCTAAAATTGAGCGCGCGCTGATCAGCTTGACCGACAAATCAGGTATTGAGGGGTTTGCCCAGGAACTCGCTGATCTGGGCGTTGAGATACTTTCAACCGGTGGTACCGCCAAAAAGATCCGTGAGGCTGGTATAACGGTCAAGGATGTTTCTGAATTTACCGGTTTTCCGGAAATGCTCGATGGCCGGGTGAAAACCCTGCACCCCAAAGTTCATGGCGGTATACTTAACCAGAGGGCGAACGAGAGTCATCGGAGTCAGTGTGCCCAGCACAACATTCAGAATATCGACTTGATTGCGGTGAACCTCTATGCTTTTGAAAAAACTGTAGCGGACCCCGATTGCTCTCTGGCCGACGCTATCGAGAACATCGATATCGGTGGACCGACCATGCTGCGTTCTTCAGCAAAGAATTTTCACGATGTAACCGTCATCGTTGATCCTGCCGATTACCCACAGGTAATCAAAGAGATCAGGGAAACCGGCAATACAACACTCAAAACCCGCTTTAAGCTTGCTCGCAAGGTATTTGCCCTTACAGCGAAATATGACACTGTGATTTCAGCCTGGCTGGAAAAGGTTGATGTGGATTCCAACGAATATTTTGCCGGAGAGTAAATTATGTTAAAAATGGCGGTCCTGTTATCTGGCAGTGGCAGAACTCTGGATAACTTTCATGAGCGTATTCAGGCTGGTACCCTGAAGGGTGATATTCAGGTGGTTATCTCAAATGTTGATGGTGCCCTGGGGCTTGAAAAGGCACGGAACTATGGGTATCCGGCTTTCCACGCCACGGACAATGCAGCGATCAATGATATACTACAGGATTATTCTGTGGATATTATCTGCCTTGCTGGTTACCTGAAGCTGTATTCCCCGCCTGAGCATCTTGCTAAAAATGTGATTAATATTCATCCATCACTGATTCCTTCCTTTTGTGGTGATGGGTTTTATGGTCATCACGTGCACCAGGCCGTAAGGGATCGGGGCTGTACAGTGAGTGGTTGCACTGTGCATTTCGCCGATGACAAGTATGATGAAGGGCCGATCATTCTCCAGAAGACCGTTGACCTCGACTATGATGACGATGCAGACACAATTGCTTCCAAGGTGTTTGCCTTGGAATGTGAGGCTTTTCCCGAGGCGATTAACCGGGTGGCTGAGCGAGGGGTGGAATTTTTCTGGAAACGGGTGAAAGCGTGAGTAAAGTACAACGTACCATAATGAACTCGCAGGATATAGATCTTGCAATCAAGAGGATCGCCCTGCAGATTTTAGAGCGAAACCAGGCGGCTAGTAGCCTGGCAATAGTCGGAATTCATACCTGCGGCGTTTTTCTGGCGCAGCGGCTATTTGCCACACTCAAGGAGCTGGTGGGTGAGGATATTGCAGAAGTGCACTACGGTAGTCTCGATATAAACCTGTACCGGGATGACTGGAGTTTGATGTCGCAAAACCCTGTAGTACGAACCACCGACATACCATTTGATGTGGACAATTCACATCTTATTCTGGTTGATGATGTTATCTTCACTGGCAGAACAATTCGCGCTGCGATGGATGCCGTGATGGATTATGGAAGACCAACCTGCATACAGCTGGCCGCTCTGGTCGATCGCGGTGGCAGGGAGTTGCCCATTCAGCCTGATTTTGTCGGTATGCAGACCACAATTTTACCAAAGGAACGAATTCAGGTTTTGCTTGAAGAAAATTCCGATAGTAATGCGGTCGTAGTTGAAAGTTAATTTAGCTTAAGAGTTGTAGAGTAGTATGGAATTACTGGCCCCTGCCGGGAATGTAGAGAATTTTTATGCCGCCCTGGAAGCCGGGGCGGATGCAGTTTATGTCGGTGCACCTGGTATCAATGCCAGAAATCTCGCCCGGGATCTCAGCCTGGAAGAGATAGGTGCAATGATTGCCCACTGTCGCCGCCACGACAAGAAAATCTACGTGGCCGCAAACAGTATGATTCTTGAGAAAGAACTCACTGAGGTTATTGAAACTCTTGGAGTTCTCGAGTATCTGGCCCCTGATGGGCTGATTGTCCAGGATCTGGGTATTATTAATCTCGTTCGTCGTTATTTCCCCGAATTACAGATTCATGCTTCCACTCTGATGGCAGCACATAACCTGCAGAGTGTTGAGTTACTGGCCCGTATGGGCTGTAGCAGGGTGGTGCTGGCACGAGAGTTGACCCTGGCCGAAATAGAAGCCATAGCCAGGCGCACCGATGTGGAGCTTGAGGTTTTTGTGCATGGTGCCATGTGTTTTTCCTATTCCGGGTACTGCTTGTTTTCCTCATATCTGGGGGGCAAAAGCGGGCTGCGTGGCAGATGTGTACAGCCCTGCCGGCGTTCCTACGGAACTAACTCCGGCCAGCGTTCCGGGGCGAGAGGCGGTAGCCGACCGGATAGTCATCGGGGAAAGGGGAGTTATCTCTTTTCGATGAATGATCTCGACGGACTTGAGGTTGTAAAAGATCTCCGGGAATTGGGTGTTGCCTCTGTGAAAATCGAGGGTCGCCTGCGTTCCGCTCTGTATGTGGAAAAGGTGGTACGTGCTTACCGCAAGGTGATGGATGCACCGGAAAGCTCGTACAAAGAAGCTTTGGGTGAGGCCAAAATTCTGGTAGATCAGGCGATGAGCCGCAAAGTGAGTTCCGGCTACTTTTTCACACCTCAGCCTGCAGAGGCGATTACCCCGCACCACTCCGGTAATATGGGGCTTCACCTGGGTCGCGCCAGGGGCGCTGCCAGACAGGGGATGCTTCGGGTTGAATTGAAAGAGGGGCTGGCCGTCGGAGACAGGGTGCGCCTGCATCTTGAGCCTTCAGGCGAGCGCTTGGCTTTCAGTCTGAGAAAGTTGTTTCTTCGCGGGGCAGAGGTTGATTATGTTGCCGCCGGTGAAAATGCTGATCTGCTTCTCCCGGAGAAAGCTTTTGATAAGAGCTGGAAACATATCGACCTTTATAAGGTTGATGTCGGCAAAGGTGGTGGCTACGGGACAAAGCTTGCGGTAGCTGATGCTGCTCACGAAATTGGCAGGGCACGAAAAAAACTCTTACCCCACCTGATTTCGGTCAAGGAGAGAGTTTACGATACCGCGCACGACCCTGCATTTGCCAGTAAAGAACCCCTGAAGCAGCCACCGAGGAAGAAACAGCAGCAAAAGGGGAAGCGGCAGAATCATGGTGAGACTGTTAAGGTTAAGCTTCCCATGGATTGGTGGCTTAAGCTCGACTCGGCCAAGCCGATTCTTGCCAGCATGGTCTTGCGGCCGGATAAGTATATTATAACCCTGGATAAAAACAGCGTTCGCGATGCAGGCCAGCTTAAACGTTTGCTCGGTAAACAGTCCAAAAGTGTGACCTGGGCATTGCCGCCCATTATGCTTGACAGGGAACTCAGCAGAATGAAAAAGCATATCTCGATGCTTATTCGTTCCGGGTTCCGTTGTTTTCAGGTCAGCCATGTCAGCCAGATAGATCTTTTTGACGGTGAAAAAGTTTTCCTTACTGCCGATCACAGTTTGAACCTGCTCAACAACCAGGCATTGTTGTTTGCGGCGGAAGCTGGTTTTGAGTCTGTGCAGTTGGCGATGGAGGCAGACCGTGAAAGCATTCAGAACGCCGTGCAGGGTTATAAGCAAATGGGTGTTCCCGCTTCGAGAAAGACTGGTGGCAGACGAACAATGCGACTTGGCATGACTGTCTATGGTGCTCCGCCATTGTTTACAGCCAGACTCGCTGCATCGTTTTTCCAGTACAACAAGCCTGTTATCAGTCCCAAGCAGGAAGGGTTTGTAATCAGCAAAAAGGATGGTTTTACCCAGACCAGACCAGCCAGACCGTTTTCTTTGCTGCCCTATCTGTATGATCTGAAGTCAATGGGGATTGACTTTGCGGTTGTGGATCTGACAGGCGGCCTTTCCGGCAAGAAAGATCTTCAGGATCTTGCGGAGAGGATGAGCGGCAACGCCAGGAAACCGAAGCTGCCGACCTTTAACTACATGGGTACCCTTGAGTAGTACATGTTTTGGCAGGTCCTGAAGCGGGTGAACTCTAGTTGGCCCGCTTCAGCTTACTTTCGTCAAGCATTCGCATCCCTTCCATAAGCAGTTTCATGAAAAAACCGATTTCGGGTACTTCGAAATCCTCAGGCGGAATTCCCGGGGTGAAACGAAACCTGCCGGTGCTCTCTTTCAGTACCTGATAGAAGGCCACATCCCCCACGAATTTACCGTATTTGGCTTTGATGAGAGAGCCCTGCCTGAAAGAGAAGTAGGCAGAGCCATCGGTAAGTTCCGATATGGTGAGAATGCCTGTTTTATTATTGACGTTCAGGGTCTGGAAGAGCGCCTCGGGTGGAATTTCAGTTAAGTTGCCGATAATTCCGGACGAAAGATCTTTTGCTCGTATCGAATTGGAAGCCTTCAGTCGTTCAGCCATGAGCTTGGAGAAAAAGAGCTGTATGGCCGGAAAGCGATCGATGATTTTTCTGAAATTGTGATGATCGATATGGAGGATAGACGTGTCTTCGGTGACCTGAATGCTTGCACTGACCAACTCGTTGCAGATGAGACTCATCTCGCCAAAAACATCCCCCTTGCCGAGTTTGGAGATGATGATGCCTGAGTCATTCAAGACGTTTACCGATCCTGAGACAATGATATAGAAATTGCCTCCGGGGTCACCCTTTCTGATCACGAAATCGTTTTTGCAGAACTTGATCAATTTGAAAAAGCTGACGACCACTTCGTGATTGGACTCATCGATATATCTGAAAAATTCAAAATCACTGAGGACGTGCAATAATGAGCCAACCTCATTGGAGAGTTGCTGGTCACCACCGTTTATGGGGGCGGCATCTTCAATGGAGTGTTCAACTTTTACGGAACCTGTGCAGCCGCTGCAACTAAGCAGACAGATAGGAACTTTATCGCCTCGCTCATACTGAATGATTAATTTTGATAAATCACCATTCAAAATTTTGCAGATGTTCTTATCTTTTGGAAAGTTGACAATAGCGGTGGTAACTAGAGTGTTGTCCGAATTCTTGTTCAACGGGATCGAGATTCCGGTAAGCTTAAATGCATCACCATACTCGTAAAGAGGGCAGCTTCGGTTTTCAACAATACGAAAAATGACTTTCGGAAATCCCATTTTCTTAATTCTTAACGCTCTTGCAAATTGATATGTGTCTAAATTGATTGAGTAACTTAGCCAGTTTTAGGCCGAATCACAGAGTATCTTATAGAAGAGGGAGTGTCAAATATCATTTGGACAGAATCGTGGATAACATGGTATTATTTTTTGTTACTTGTTGACTAAAACAGGAAACCATATTATAAACTCTCTCTTTGTGAAAATAGATCATGGTGGACAGGTGACCACGGAAAGTGGCTCTGTCTGCTCATATCAGACTAAACCGGATAAAACCGGTCGGAATATATGAGAGTCAATAACAGGAGGAATTAATTCGTGGCTAATCATAAATCAGCTGAAAAGAGAAATCGTCAGGCTCAGGTGCGTCGTCTGCGCAATAAAGTGAACAAGACCCGGATGAAGACCCAGGTTCGCAAAGTGAACGAGGCAATCGTCGCCGGTGCTGAAGAAGATGCAAAGTCAGCACTTCAGGACGCTGTCTCCGTTATTGCCAAGACTGCTTCCAGGGGTACCATTCATAAGAAGACTGCATCCCGTAAAATTTCCCGTCTTACCAAGCGCGTCAACAAGATGGAGCCGCTTGCGTAATTCCGCCTGTAGCTCTCTATTACCGGCTTAGTCCGGCAGGTTGGTGTGAAATTGTAAAGCCGTAGGATCATAAGATTCTACGGCTTTTTTCGTTTACATTGTTAAGAAGCTGGACAAATTCGATTAATAACTGGTATGTTATGATCTTCACGAGTTAGTATTTTTTCCATTTCTGTGAAGTTTCCTATCACATAGCATTTCCATGCAACCTAGAGAATATTTTCCTGACGTAAAGAGATTTTCCACAATGCTGGAGTCTTCTCAGCTTGTGCCGGTCTATACCGAGATCGTTGCGGACCTCGATACTCCTCTCACCCTGTTTGCCAAAGTTTCCGAAGCCCACGAACGTATCTTTCTATTTGAGAGTATGGAAGGTGGTGAAAAGTGGGGCAGGTATTCTTTCATCGGTTTTGATCCGCTGACGACTTTCGTCTCAAAAGACGAGAACATTGAAATTACAGATTTCAGTGTAACGCCCCCTGAAAAAAAGGTAATTACCGGCAATCCTCTAGACGCGCTACGTAACCTCATCGAAGATCTAGAGGCTGCAGAGTATGAAAACCTGCCCCGCTTCTGTGGTGGGGCTGTAGGTTTCTTAGGCTATGACATGGTGCGGTTCATGGAAGAACTGCCAGATGTGAATAGCCCTGTTGATTTGCCGGATTCGTCCTTCATGATCCCGAGAATCGTGCTGGTTTATGACAGCCTCAAGCAGAAAGTAACTGTAGTCTGTTGGGTGAAGAATGACCAGGGTGACAGTCAAAAGCTTTACCGGGATGCCAGATCGGCCATTGATGCTGTAGTTGATCGCTTGCGGGGGCCTGTTCCTGAAAACTATCTGCAACAGTCTGATAAAGAGTTTGCCACATCGCACAGCTTTACCTCAAATATGAGTCAAGCTGATTTTCAGCAGATGGTTGAGCGGGCTAAAGAGTACATCAGGGCGGGCGATATTATCCAAGTGGTGTTGTCTCAGCGGTTTCATACCACCACTGCGTTGCCGCCAATGTTACTTTACAGGGCTCTCAGACAAATCAATCCCAGCCCATATCTCTTCTTTTTGAAACTCGGAGATTTGATCCAGATAGGTTCATCACCCGAGATTCTGGTACGAAAAGATGGCAACCACATCGAACTTCGACCGATTGCCGGTACACGTAGACGTGGTGTGACAGAGGCGGAAGATCTCGCCCTGGCAAAAGAGCTGCTCGCTGATCCGAAGGAACGTGCCGAGCATCTTATGCTTGTAGATCTGGGCAGAAACGATGTCGGTCGTGTAGCCGAGGGCGGTCAGGTCGAGGTGCGTGATTTGCTGGTAATCGAGAGATATAGCCACGTAATGCACATCGTTTCGGGTGTGCATGGCATTATCGCTCAGGACAAAGATCAATTCGATGTCATGTCCGCCTGCTTTCCTGCCGGGACAGTAAGCGGCGCTCCCAAAATCAGGGCAATGGAGATTATTGACGAGCTGGAGCCTGAAAGACGCGGACCTTATGCCGGTGCGGTGGGGTATTTCGGTTTTTCGGGCAATATGGACTTCTGTATTACTATCAGGACATTTGTGATGAGCGGTGAGAATCTCTGGGTCCAGGCGGGTGCCGGGATCGTTGCCGATTCCGATCCTGATAAAGAGTATGAAGAAACTATCAATAAATCAATGGGATTACGCCGGGCACTCGAGCTTGCTGAGAAAGGATTCTAGATCATGCTAGTCATTATAGATAATTACGACTCCTTCACCTATAACATCGTCCAGACCATCGCAGGGAATGTCAGGGCTGAAGGGAGGAATGAAGAAATTCGGGTCTATCGCAACGACAAGATCAGTATAAAGGAGATCGAACAGTTAAAGCCCCGGCGGTTATTGATCTCTCCAGGCCCCTGCACTCCGCAGGAGGCTGGTATTTCGATTGAGGCAATAAAGTATTTTGCCGGCAATCTCCCGGTATTGGGGGTATGTCTCGGACATCAGTCCATGGGTGAGGCGTTCGGTGGCAGAACCATCCGTGCTGCCCGAATTATGCATGGAAAAACCAGCCCGATGCATCACGACGGTAGAGGTGTTTTCCGTGGGTTGCCGAATCCATTTGACGGCATGCGTTACCATTCATTGATCGTTGAGGAAGAGACTTTGCCTGAATGCTTTGAAATAACGTGTCGGACAGATGAAGGCGAGTTGATGGGGATTCGACACAAAAAGCTGCCCCTTGAGGGTGTGCAGTTTCATCCGGAATCGATTATGACGCCGGCGGGTATACAATTGCTTAAAAATTTCATGGATCCAGACTATCCGGAATTGATGTAATCAGCAAAACAATAAAGGGATGCAGGAGAGGCCGTTGGTCTCGACGGCACAGTAAGCATTGGGAGCAGGGAAAAGATGGATATCAAAGCGGCTATAGACCGGGTAGTGAAGCGGGGAGATCTCAGTGAGGCAGAAATGCGGGATGTGATGAATATTATCATGAGCGGAGAGGCAACCTCCGCCCAGGTGGGTTCATTCATTACAGCCTTGCGGATGAAGGGTGAGACTATCGATGAGATCGTCGGTGCCGTGCGGGTTATGCGCGATAAAGCGACTTTTGTCGATACCGGTGTTCAGACTGAAGATGGCGAATTGCTCATGGATATAGTCGGTACAGGTGGTGATGGTGCAGGTACTTTCAATGTCTCGACCACTACCTCCTTTGTTGTTGCTGCGGCCGATGTTCCTGTGGCCAAGCATGGCAACCGTGCCGTGTCCTCAAAATGTGGTAGTGCTGATGTCCTTGAGGCGCTTGGGGTCGACCTGACCATGAAAGCGGATCAGGTTGCTGACTGCGTAAAACAGGTTGGCATAGGCTTTTTGTTTGCGCCAATGCTGCATGGGGCAATGAAGCATGCTATCGGTCCCCGCCGTGAAATCGGTATCCGCACTATCTTTAATATTCTGGGGCCAATGACGAATCCGGCAGGTGCGAATGTCCAGTTGACAGGTGTCTTTGATAAAGAACTCACCACAATCCTGGCTGAGGTCCTGGTGCGACTCGGGATGAAGAGGACCCTGGTTGTCTGGGGTGAAGGTAACCTGGATGAGATGACCACAACCGGTACTACCTACGTAGCTGATGGCAGGGACGGCAAAGTGGAAAACTATACTGTAGAGCCAGAAGATCTCGGTTTGAGGCGGGCGACTATGGTCGAATTGCAAGGTGGCGAAAGCGCAGAGGAATCTGCTACACAGGTCCGGGATATTCTGGCCGGGGAAAAGGGACCGAAGCGTGACATGGTATTACTGAATGCCGCAGGAGCCTTGCTGGTGGCTGGCAAGGTTACCGACCTCAAGGATGGAGTAACCATGGCAGAGGAACTGATAGACAGTGGAAAGGCGCTGGCCAAACTGGACGGGCTTGTTGCATACTGTACGAAATAGTAGCTGTAAATCAGTTGAACAAGTTCGAATAAGCATAGCCTTGGATTGACGAAAATGATTTTAGATAAAATAGTTGAGAGAAAGCGGGAAGAAGTAGAGATACTGAAAAAAAATGGTATCTCATTGCCAGCTGACTTTGTAGATTCAGAAATATCACCTCCCAGAGGGTTTGTCAGAGCTCTGGTCGATTACCCTGGAGTGTCTATTATCGCTGAAGTGAAAAAAGCGTCTCCCTCCAAAGGAGTCATCAGCCATAATTTTAATCCTGTAAAAATCGCCGAGAATTATCAGCTACTTGGCGCTCAGGCAATATCTGTCCTGACTGATGTCGACTTTTTTCAGGGGAGTCTCAAATATTTGATGCAGATTCGCCAGGCGGTGAACCTGCCGGTGATACGAAAAGATTTCATCATTGATCCGTTGCAGATAGAAGAGGCACACCGCCATGGGGCCGATGCTATCCTGCTTATAGCAGCGATTCTCGATGAGTCGCAGCTGCGGGACTATCAGGCCCAGGCTCTTGAGTATGGTATGGACAGTCTGGTGGAGGTACACGATGAGGCCGAGCTGGATAAAGCCTTGGCAGCAGGATGTTCGCTATTGGGTGTGAACAACAGAAATCTGAATGATTTTTCCATGGATCTGGGCACCACCCTCAGGTTGAAGAAGCTGGTACCTGCCGACATTCCAGTCGTCAGTGAGTCAGGATTGAAAACCAGAGAAGACATAGAGGCACTAGAAGAAGCAGGAATAGCCGCAGCCCTTATCGGTGAATCGCTGATGCGGGCAGGCAGTTCGGGCACATTACTGCAAGAATTACGAAAATAATTGTTCTCCTTCCGAATGATAGGATCAATAATGCACAGTAGAACGAGGATAAAGGTCTGTGGCATTACCAATGCCGATGACGCAATAGCAGCAATCAATCTGGGAGTGGATGCAATCGGTTTTATTTTTGCCGAGAGCAGCCCCCGTTACATCTCACCGGAAGATGCCAAGGAGATTGTGGCTGATCTGCCCCCCTTTATCCATATAGTCGGGGTTTTTGTAGACAAAGACCCTGTAGAGATTGAGGAGATAATCGATTATTGCGGATTAACCCATGTGCAGTTGCATGGCAGCGAAGATGCGGAGTATTGCGCCAAGCTTGCCCAGAATGCGAATCCCTGCATGCTGATTAAGGCGATACGGGTGGGTTCTTCCAGCAAAGCTGAGGATTTCACACCTTATCAGGATATCGTGAAAGGGTTCCTGCTCGATACCTTTGTCGAGGGGCAGGAAGGAGGGACAGGCAAGACTTTTGACTGGGCAATGATCGAGTCGCTTGATCTTAAACTCCCGGTTATCCTGGCTGGAGGACTCACCCCCGAAAATATCAGCGATGCTATCCGTGCGGTGCGCCCATTTGCAGTTGATGTGAACTCAGGGGTCGAGCGAGAACCGGGCAGGAAAGATATTGATAAACTCGAGGCCCTGGTGAAACAGGTGATTTCCACCGATCTTGCTGTGTAATTAACGGAATACGTTTTTTCACAACATAGTGCTATCTGCTTGCTGAATAGATGTTATCTGGCGACCAGGAAAGCACCGTTGTAGCCGTGCTGGATAAGCGCGGCTTCGGCTCTTTTTGCTATGGACAGCTCGTTGCCGGCGTAAACGTGAACTCTGTAGTAAATCCTGTCCAGGCCCTGATGCGTTTTAATCAAGGCGCTATGACCTGCGTCCGTAAATCTCTTCATTAACCTCAAGGCGTTGTCCCGTCGGCTGAATGAGCCGATCTGCACATAAAACTCGCCGTGGTACAGGTCTGGCAGTGGCTTTTTACCAGAAGCTGAGGCGGCAAGTTGAGTGGTGTCCGCAAGGGCTACAATCTGTACTTTGGCAAGTCCGTGCTGCACGATATCCAACTTGTTGGCTGCAGTATAGCTGAGGTCGATGATCCTGCCACGGACAAAAGGTCCCCTGTCATTTACCCGTACGATAGTTTCTTTGCCATTCTCCAGATTTTTGACGAGCAGCATAGTCCCCATCGGTAAGGTCTTGTGAGCCGCAGTCATGGCATACATGTCGTAACGCTCACCGTTGGAGGTAGTTCTGCCGTGGAATTTTTTGCCATACCAGGAAGCTACCCCCCGTTCAGTAAAACCATGAGCGTGGGGTATTGGGTAGTAGGTAATGTTTTTTATGGTATAGGGACGCTGGGTAGGTTCGTTGCCGGAGTTGGTGTTTGCGCCGGGGCTGCTGACCGGGTAATTGCTCTTGGAACAGCCACCGAGTAAAAGCAGGACTGTCAGAAATACAATTGCACTGTACGAAAAACGGTTGGCGAGCGGCTTGCGAACTACCCTAAGCGTCGTTTGTCTAAAGGTCAGAGTATGAGGCATAATTTTTTTGTCAGCTTAAAACGATGAATATAAGCGGTAAACGCTTCGCAAAGGCAAAAGCAGTCCAAGTTTATTTGCTGTCCTGGGAAGCTTCTTCGGAACGGAGAAAATCCCTGAGTCGTTGTTCGTAGTAGATGCCGGCAGGCCCAGTGGTATGAGGTGTGTAAGGAACCTTTCCCTGATTTGGAGCAAGAGACGGGATGCTGTCAAAATGAACCTCCTCGTCTTCATCTATCCAGGAGAGAGAAATATCAAGTTTTGGACGGACAACCTGAATTGTGCCGTCATCCGCTCGACCGAGTAGCGGTTCCTCCCAGCGGCGCATTACAAAACCTTTATACCATATGCCGAGCCTCATATCGCCTGTTATTTTATCCGACATTTCAGGTGGTAATTCATCTTTATCATAGTCAAGGTTATGTTCGAGCAGGGTTTCCACCTCTTTACTGCCCTGGACTGTGAGCCGGTCCCAGCTATAGTAGTCGTCAAGATCGGAGCGCAGCAAGTTGGTGCCAGTGTCATTAAAACTCCATTGTGCGTGACACACCTGGCAGGAGACTTCCTGGTATATCTCATGGGCCCGGTTTTTCATCACCGGCAGCGCATGGGAGGAACCGCTTTTGGAAGTGAAGGAGTAGCCATCAGGCGTTGGGGTGACCCCGGAAGGCAGCTCCATTTCGAGCAAAGTCTTTTCATGGCAGGAGCTGCATGTTTTTGCTTCAGGATTGCTCATGGTGTTGGGGAGGTCACTACTGTAGCCCGTCATCAGTTCAGCACCATGGCAGTCTACACAGAGCATTCCACGTCGTTGGTGAACGTCGGCAGCAAGATCATGGTAATCCACCCCGTAAGGCCTGTCTGTAAAATCAGCGGCGCTGTACGGGGTGCGGTATTCATGATTGAAGTCATGCTCGAATCGGCCATAGTAGTCGAAACCAACGCGGTTTCCATAATGACAGGAGAGGCAGGCAGTATCCTGGGGAGTGGCACTGAAGGCATGAGAGGAGAGCTCTCCATCTTGATAGTTGAGATGACATGCAGCGCAGCCGGTACCATGTTTTGTGGCGCTGTACTCATCACCTGAAGAAAAAAGGTGGCAACGCAGACAGCGCCTGCGAAGAAGATCCTCGGAGAGTTCAAGCGGGATTTCTGGGTTTTCAATAATAGGGATCTCCAAAAGATTGGGAATATCCTCTTTTGCTCCGAAACTTTTCCTGACAAGGTTCACGAGATTTTTTTGGGTATAATGAAGTGACCGGGGCAGGGAATCGGCTTGCTCCCGGTGGCATTCTGCGCATATTGTCGCGATATTGTCGGGATGAGCAGGCTGGGCAATAAGGTTGACATGCGCCTCGGCAATTTCAGATGATTCGGCATTTCCCTGATGGCAGACAGTGCATGACATCTGATGCGAAGAGTCGGCCATTGCTTCATGACATGCTAGACAGGTAGATTCCGGCTGTTTTTTTTCTTCCACGCAGCCGGAAATTGCAACAAGTACGACTATCCCAAGGCATAGCAGGCAGGGGTGGACGTGATTTTTGCAGAAAAATATCATTACAATTGCTACCTGTTTATTGTTAAGTTGATGGAATTACATTCGAAAATATCAAGGTAAGAAAGCTCCTCTGATAAGGCCATTTTATATTGTATAATAGTTGAACTTTCAATGATTACCTGATATATAGGCTTCTCAATGTGCCAGCATAGCTCAGTTGGTAGAGCGGCGCTCTCGTAAAGCGTAGGTCAGCGGTTCGATCCCGCTTGCTGGCTCCAGAAATACAACAAGCCCCTTTCCGGTTTCCGGGAAGGGGCTTTGTCGTTTCTAAATTTACAGTATCCAGGGATTGATCAATTGAAAACAGGAAGACTTGCCAGATTCGGTGGCGTCTCGTAAAGCTCATCCAGCCATGGATTGCGCTGATTGCGTACGACAACAAAGCGCATGTTGGGGGTGAAGTTGAATTTCTCCCCTCTTACAGCAGCACGATTTCGGCGGCCCTTAGTTGTACCTTTTGCTTTTTTCGATTTTTTAGTCTGCATCTTCTTTTCTTCAAGCAAGAAAATATTCCATTCGAGTTACTTGATCCTGGTTTGAGCAGCGGTACAGCACATCTTAAATGTTAGGATATGTCCTGTAAATAGGTATAAATACGTTGTTTGTGTTGGGTTTGTGTTGTTTTTGAGAGATTAATTTTAAAACCAACAAGTTACATGATATGCAAAAAATGAATACAACCTTGAATATCAGCATCTTTACGAAGAATTCAGGTGAATTGTCTGGAGTCATCGAATCCCTTCGAAGTGTTTTATAGGGATTGGAGTATGACGGACGATGGGTTTCTGCAATGTCGCTGAATAGCCAAAGCTGAACAGGCACGTTTGGTGATCTGAAATGAACGGATGATCAATTTTGAGAAAATTGTCTGGTAATGGCTGAAAATAAAAAAGCCGTAGAGCTTGAAAATCAAGTTCTACGGCTTCTGAGTTCCTGGTGCCTAGGGCGAGAATCGAATTAATGAAAAAGATGATTAATATTGGTATGTACAGATGAGATAAGTGATTTTGGGTATAATATATACCCTTATGTATACCCTTTATGCATATGCTAAAAAATCCCATACCGACAAATCAGGCTAAGAGCCACTTCCTATAAGCCGCGTGTGATGTACGTATAATATATATTTATATCGTATAGGTATCCACTACTGATATCTTTGGAATTGGCTAAATTGTATGGCTAATGGAGGTTGATTTCCGAAGTGTATTGTTGTTACCTTTTTTCTTCAATATCGCGTTAGAATACAAATAGTTGCCTATGCCGGTCTAGTAAAGAAGCTATCAGCTTTTGATCCCCCCTCATTGTACTCCAGCATGGGAAAAGGTTTTGTTTCCGTGAATGACAGATGGATGACAATCGGTGGATATTAAGAATGCGACACCTGTAGTACTGGAATTGATATGTGTGGAAAGACGGTTCCTGCTAAGTATTCACCTTGTTGAGCCTACTAGAAATGACTGTTTTACTACTATGTAAAATCCACGGAATATCAATGATTTTTTAGGGTGTTTATCTATAAGTATCGTTGATCAATATAGAGCATTTCCTGTCATTAACGTATTGAACTTGAGAACTCACTTACATCCGGCTGTAAAAATTGGAATCAAACCTGACACGTTAGGGCGGTGAGGAACAGCCTTATCTAACATTTTGCTTGCACACGAACCTCAAGATGCCCAGGAAACATCTTCACTTCCCTAAGTCATCGACAGTATTAGATTGACGAGATACACCTTTCTCCTCTGTTGCACGATTGTTTCGTGGAATCTTGAAATGGCCCTGGCGACGAAATTTTTCATTCAACCAGAGGCACTATCCTCATTGACCATCCCATCGTCATTCGTATAGATCATCCGAGATACACGTTGACATTCTAAGTTGATCGAAGTTAACATGCTGTTTTGGCACACATTAACGGGTTGAAAAGTTCATGGGCTCATGAGCAATCATTCTGTATAACGTCCGTTTTATCATGTTATTAAGAAGTACGTTGATTACCAGACATTGACCTAGGATCACCAGACGCAAATTCAGATTCATAGCTCTTCAGAACGCCTATGCAATATCGTCTAATCGGGTTTCGTCTTAATATACAGATCAGTATAATTAATTGTTATACCTGCAATACCAACGGATACATATTTTGAACAATATATTTCAATATTCAACAAAAGAGCTTCAAACTGACGCATTTCTCACTTGGCTATTTTACAGTTTCAATGATGAATTGAATAATTTTACATCACTTTTTTTCAACAAAATTGGGTTGTGCTCTCATCCGGATGATGAAATATCATGCATTTCCGTCCTAAGGCAAGAAGGTAAAGCTGATTTACTACTAGAATGTAATATTAATGGCACTGAACGCTCCTATTTGTTTGAAAATAAAACATATTCCACAATTCATTCAAATCAATTAAGAAAATATAAAAAACTTTTTCCTTTATGTGACAAATACATATATCTGAAACTTGGCTTAATAAATTATGAAGAGAAAAGTCACGCATTAAGAGAAGGGTATGAGGTTATCGACGCCAGAGAGTTGTATAACGCTCTAATCCATATTCGCAAAGAGCACTTTCTTATTGAACATTACATTGATTATATTGAGAAAGAATATGTATCTCAACAAAATCAGATCTTTGATGAAATGGTGAAGAATAATGAAATCAAGGTAATAAATTGTTCGGATAAAAACAAAGGTCAAGCACAACAGTTTGTACTATCGAAATTGCACGAAATCTTAGCGACTAAGCATGGTTTTGAATATTTAAAATTTAGGTACTCTAGTAACAATGGTGGTTCTCCATGGGTTCAGTTAAGTATCGCTACAAGACCCAATGCATATTCAAATATGGGTGAATCGATATTTTGGAGAATCGACAGAAGGGATAAAAAACTTTATATTCGTTTAACGCAATATTCTAACGTCACAGAAACCTCAAAATCCATAAAATATGCAAATAGAGACATTTTGAGGCTAAAATGCTCATCTCTACAATCTGTCAAAAGTCTTAAACTGGGGGGAACGCAGAATAAAGGTTTAAAGGCAAGTGAAATCCTAATATTCTTTTTCAAAGAAAATAAAATATCTACTCTTCTTTCAGTGTTACCAATATTAAGCGAAGAAGTTGTAAATCTATATAAAACAACAAGATGGAAGGTGTAACAAACCAATAAACACGGACCAGCAAACGGCGCGCTCAGGTTGTCGTAACATTATTCACAGAAATAATAAATGAACTTATTTACATATATTGTCAAGCATGATACTGGACTAGCACCGAATCCATTTTGGGACTACTGCACCTTGTCTTGCTGTACACCTAACCGTCAAGGTTCAAGAGTCGAAGTTGATGATTTGGTAGCAGGTTTTTCACCCAAAAGTGACGGGCATAAATTAATATATGCTATGTATACGTCCGAAGTGATGGGGCTAGATGAATACTTTGAAGATAAACGTTTTAACCCCAAAAAATCTATTGCCAATGGTGATTGGAAGCAAAGATGTGGTGATAATTTTTATTCAAGAATAAATGGAAATTGGATTCAACATTGGAATAGGTTTCATATAGGAGAAGAGTACTTAAAGAAAGACACAAGAAAACCAAAAGTTTTTAGGCTCTTCGACGTTTCGTGTGGATTTAGGATTTGCCCATTGTGCTAATGAGATAGCAGGTAATGAAGTCAAGGGAACCAGTAAAGGTCAAGCCCTACGGGTGCTCGTACCTCGCAACCTTGACCGCTTCCCTTAACTTCATTGATCCTGAGAGTGACGAAAGCGAAAAGGCGTCTCCGACGGGACTCCTGCAAAATGGCTCAGCAAACGTTGTGTAGAAGGAAGCTGGAGTAATACAATAAGTGCAACAGACTGAAGTTTGAAAAGTGAGTGAGTTGACGATATGGTGTCAGCTCTCACACTTAACCACGGTCTGTCATGAACAATCACAACAAGCACTATCGCCAACTCTCTCAACAGCAAAGATACCAGATTTACGGCCTGCGTAAAGCGGGCATGAGCCAAAAGGCTATAGCCCAAGAAGCAGGAGTCAGCAGCAGTACTATCAGTCGTGAACTGAAAAGAAACCGTACCGAAAAGGGTTATGATCCCCAGGGTGCCCAAGTGCTCAGCGATAACCGTAGACGTTCCGCAGACAAAGCAGATAAACGTGATCCTGAAACAGATACAATCATACGAGAGTCCCTGGCCCTTGGCTGGTCGCCAGCCGCTATCAGTTCCCGTATGGGCATTGAATGCTCAGGAGCAAACAGGCTCAGCCACACGACCATCTACAGGCGTATCAGTGAGGATCGCCAGCAAGGTGGCCTGCTCCATACTCGCTTGCCGCGGTATGGGAAAAAACGCTGGAAGGGAGGTAAACGTTACAGAAAGGCTGGTGTAGCTGCCATTCCCAATCGAGTAGACAGCAGTTCAAGGCCAGAGGTTGTCGATCAAAGATCGCGCCTTGGGGATTGGGAAGGTGATCTTGTTCATGGCGTCAATGCAAGCCTGGTTACATTGGTTGATCGGACAAGTCGATTTACCTTGGCTCAACGTGTGCTTCGTAAGAGCAAGGAAGCTGTAGCTGATGCACTGATCTGCATGCTCGGCAAAGTGCACTCTGCATTGACAGTAACACTGGATAATGGGGGTGAATTTGCCGACCATGACCGAGTCTCAAAGGAGACTGGAGCAGATATGTACTTTGCCAAACCATATGCAAGTTGGCAGCGTGGCACCAATGAAAACACAAACGGTCGTCTCCGCCGTTTGTGGCCAAAGAGATTTGATCTCGCTACATTGGCTGATGAGGATATTCAGGATGGGGTATTCATTCTGAACCTCACGCCAAGAAAAGTATTGGATGGCTTAACACCTTTGGAAGCCTTTACTGGTCAACGTGTTGCACTTATTACGTGACTCCAGCAACCGTCTAAAAAATCAAATCCACTCAATACGTCGAGGAGCCAGTTTTTATATCTGATAAATTCATTTACTATGGAGATAACAGAATAAATATTCCGGCGAAATATCTATGCTTGGTCGGTGGCAGAGGAACTCGTGTTAATCACAATGAAAAAGTTCAGAATAGTTTTATAGAATGGCTCAAGTCTAACTGTGAGTTGGGTTTGCATGGTATGCCTAAAGATAATCCAGATAAAAATGGGCATAAAAAAACGTTTCACCTCGCTTCACTACGTTCCGCTGGACTCGCTTAAGGTCGCTGGTGAACTTAGCGTTTCATCCACTTAGTGACTAGCCCCTTAGCTTTTATGCCAGTTGATATGTTAGACTTTCGGGCAAATCAACTGGAGGGAACTGATGAAGAGAAAGAGATTTTCGGAAGAACAGATTATTCGAATACTCAAAGAGGGTGATGCCATTGGAAACGTTCGGGAAGTGTGTCGGCAGCGCAACATCACCGAACAGACATATTACCGCTGGCGCAGTAAATTTGGAGGAATGGAGGTGTCAGATGCCAAGAAACTCAAAAGCCTTGAGAAAAGCACTCACTTTCAAGCTGGTATAAAAATAGTGGTCTGGTCATGCACATAGCTCGATAGCCTTCAGGGTACTGTCTGACATTCCGAGAGAATTAGAACAATTACGGTTCGAATATCGACTGGATATTATTACCCTCGCGTGAGAAAAATGACCTGATGGATGAGAAGACGTCAAGTAAGCCAGTTGGAAACTACATTTGCAGATATCAAAGATGATGGCATCGTATACTTAGTTCTTTCGATGAATAGCACGTCAGGACAGCTTGGCAGCTTTTTATTCACTTTGACGAAACAGGGATCGTCTGGGCAATTACATCAGTTTTCAAGGTAGGGAGCACGGATGAATTTAAACAGGAAGCAAAAGAGAATCATAATTGTATGTATCGTACTGATCACTGTTTGTTGGTTATTCCCTCCTACTGAAAGGCAGGGAAGGGTGGAAGCTACTAACTATTTAGGATTACTTGTTAACTGGCTAGGAGCTCTGATACTCGGAGGATTAGCATGCCTATGGGCTAAGGGGCCTGAGATACCACTTGATGAGAAGGCTCTCGAGAAGCAGAAAAGGGTCGTAAAATCAATATCGGTAATTACCGGATCATTAATGTTAATCTCCGCAATCATCATAGGAGGTTATTTTGCCTATGATGAATACCAAGCAACGAAGGTACGTCAAGCAGTTGCACTAGAGGCATGTGAGAGGGTTGAGCGGAAGGTTAAAAACGGTACCCCTCTCAAGTATCATGAGCTTGATGCAATTTGGCTAGGCAATGAGTTTTGTAGTGCTGAACAATATGGATATAAGCATTCGTATGGTGCTGAGATTGGTGAACGAAGTTATTTTTACAAAGAGGGTGGAGCAGAACAAGAAAGAATTGTAAAATCGGAAAAAGGCAAGTGGAGTAAATACCTGGAAAGCATGTCTGAATGATTAGGCTGAACCGCCCTGTACCCCATTGCCACCTATCAGGTCTATAGGTACCTCTACATTTTTTAGGAAAGTGGTTTTCTGACTGTCACATTTGTACAGGAACCGTTGGTGATCATGCAATCGGCGATCTCAGTTGCCTCTAAAGGGGTGCTATCAGCGGATCAAAGAATGCCTAACCAGTGGAATGGGGGTTGCAGCTTATCAGGACATAGCCGGTTGACCTTATACGGGCGAGCTGGAGGCTCTGGTGATGAAAGCAGTATCTTTCCTACCACTACAATTAATGGAGCAAATCTTCCATGCAGTAGAGCCTGAGCCTTAACAGTAGGAAGGTTAACCTCTAGCATGTATCGTTTTACTTGAGATATGCCCCATCAACCTTAATGCTTGATAGGAATGTACTATCAGTCACAGGGATCTGTCAAAGTGGAGCAATACAGTCCTACTCAAGCCTAATACCGTTTAGGACTAGGCTTGTTTGAGATTCGCATTACACGGAAGGCACTTTTATATCACTAGCTTGACATGCAACTCTGATGAAATACCGCAACACATCAGTGGTCATCCAAGTTTTTTCAGATAAGTGGAATGCCCAACCCAATATTTTCTCATAGGTATTACATGATGAAATTTCTATATCATAGAACCCTTGCGGCCCAAGAATTATTAAGTCATTTTCAATTTTTACTGCATCTTCCAGGTCTTTTCGCCATTGAACATATTCTTCAAAATCCAAGCCTTTTACCTCACTCATTACGTCACCTTTACGGTTAAAGTTATTTGGTTTTTAAGGCTAACCTTTTTTGAGAGGTCAACTTTATGGAAAACAGGGGAATCATTGGACTACTACACTTGCATGTATTGTTTGTACTGTCAATGCCTTAAGGGATGTTGAAGTTAAGAAAAAGGGGATCGGCTGCCGAGACGAGCTTGTTAGGCGGTATGGTTGATTCCACGACACAATCAGTCATATCACCAGAAGGGGGCACCGGCCGCGATCAGAGGATGAACGCGGCCAGCGCCCCCTTCACTCGTTTTCGCTGTTCGTTGTCGAGGGTTGCCCACCACTCTTTGAATGATGGAAACTTGTATCGGGCAGAATCAATCTTGGATTGTGAGAAGCTTTGCAAGTAGGCTGCCTTGAGTAGCCCGGCAATGCTTTCACGCCAAATGGTTTCAGCATCCTTGGTGGTGAAAGGGGAGAGTGATTCAGCTTCGTTGGTGGTCATAATCCTCTTTTAGGAATGAAGAAATTTGTGGTCTGTCCCTTAATTCTCTTACTACAAACCCAGCCAGAGCAATACCTATTAAATAAAAAGCACCACCCATTTGTCTTCTCCTGTTTTTGATAATTTTCTCACGATAATCTTTTGGTAATGTCTTGAGCTTTTTTCGTCAGGTTTGAAACGGGATTCATCATTGCACTAAGCAATGCCCCTTCATGGATTGCTGGTGCATTATTTGCATCTTCAATATATTTACTTATTTCCGTTGGGATTTGTTTTTTCTCTTTCATAAAATCAATACAGCTCTTAACGATTTCCTGTGTTACTTCCCATAGTTTGTCGTCATCATTTATTTCTTGGAGAGTACTCTTGTTTGCGTGCTGGCCAATCACAAAATCAATAAATTTATTTGTGTTGAAATAATCCTCTTTTTCAAGAGTATCTCCCCAGCGATGGATGATTGTGCATGACATAGTGACGCCCGAAATGGCTTTTAACAAATCTCTAGAACTGTCATTCAAAATTTTGTCCCAAGCATCTCGGTTGCCCATTAATGCACGAGATAGAATTGCGTCTGTTACAAATACTGATGAGCTATCATCCTCTTTCTTTTTTTTACTAAATGGCCACATTTGGCACCTCCTGTTGGATTTGAATTGCTCTACATACATAACGTGAAGGTAACCGGCGAGCTTCAGCGAGTCCGTGTTGACCGACTTTTTTAGCAAAATATTTTTATTTAAATGCCATATTGAAGCGTTTTTTTGGATTCCAAAATTCAACTGAACTAGAATCAAAAATTTCAGGCTTATAAGGCATATAGCTCTTGGCATGGTTCTCTAACCAGTAAACCATATCTTCGTAACGTTCATGCTTTTTATCTGAAAGTATTTCGATTAATTCATAATAGCCTGGCACTCCACCACAGTCTTCAGGGGGACAGGATCGCTCGCCTTTGATGCATATTGGATATTTGACATTATCGTCTGCTAAAAACTTACTCTCTAATGTTACTTTATGTTCCCATCCATCACCAAAATCGTACTCATAGAGTGCAAAGTCACCAGGTTCATTTAAATAATCTGTAACCTTGGTTTCCCACCCAGGGAGAGTTTTGTTTTCATATTCATTATGTGGAATACCAATGGATATGAAATTTCTTTTTCTAGGTGGCTTAATTTTGAATTCATGAATATGATAATCAAGCCATCCCATTGAATCTTGAATTGCTACATGCAAATCCCAGAAACTATATCTTGCTGAAACTTGAATAGTCCTCCAAATTATTGGAGAAATTTCTAATAATTCAATCTTAAATTGTAAAGCTACCTTTGTTTTCATATTCGATATTTTATTTTGGATTTCTAACAAGTAATTATACAGAATCTGCGTAACATAATTTTTGTAATGTTATACAGAAGAAAGCGCTGTTAGGCAACCTGCAAGATTCCACGACACAATCAGTCATATCATCAGGGATTTGGGGTCTGCCCCCGAATGCTTAGTTTATCAGTAGCTAAAGTTGCTTTTTGCAGTTCGTGTTTCAGTAGTTTGTCCTGCGGACTCTGTAATAAAAAGTACCAAAGATTGAATCCCAAAAGCATAGATAATATACCGAGAGTTATTAGCAATTTATCAGCTCTATTCTCTCGTGTGATTTGATTTAGTAATAATCGACTATTTTGGACTTTAACAATTTGTACAGCCCTTTTCCTTTTAACCTCATTATGGTTTTCTCGGTTCTTTTCGTGTAATAATTTAACATGGGCTATTTTATTTGGATCTCGGTTAGAATCTTTTTCGAGGCTATCTAATTGCTCTTCTACTTTATCTAAACTCTGTGATAAGATATCTATCTCGCTCTCCAACAACGCTGCTTCTTCTTGTAAGATGAATATCTTAGGTTGCATTTCTCTAGATCGAGATTTCAACATATATAGTCCAAAAATCGTAATGACCAAGCCAAAAATAGCTATAAACTTATATAGGTTGTCGGTGGGTATATTAGGTAGATTTATCAATGTTTTTATGCTTTATCTAAGTTAGTTGTTAAGACATCATTTGAGCCACATCTGTGATGTATGTTGGTAAATATTGCGAACATCATCAGAACCTATTCTAAAGTATCTTTCAAAAGCTTTATTGGTTTGATGCATCGTCCCTTGTTTAATCTGTTCTGGTGTAAAATGCTCCCTAACAGCTATAGCTGAACTGTGTCGAGTCCCACCGTATAAATCAACTCCCTCGGTAAAGAATACTTCATAAACCAGTTCTTGATTTAGCTATGTTACTGATGTTTACAACATGTAGGTCATACTAACAAGACGGAATTTTGTTAGGATATGCAGAAACAGGGTTAGCATGCTAGAGCAGATTTCTTCTATCGAACGCGGAGAAAATACCAAATAATCGTTACTCGCCAGTTTGCACCGAGATGTCAGGCGTCGTGATTGATTCCACGACACAATCATGCAAGGTGGAGTTGAAGATTCTTCCTGATCAGGTAATTCCAACAACTGAGCCTTGCACTTCAACATTACCTGCGGGGAAGGTCAGCAGTCTTGTCGCCTCCGCCAGTGAGAGGTATTTCCTGTAACTCTTGGAGCTCGTTTATCAGAAGATTGAGATCAAATCAAACCTCAAAATCCTAAAACGTCAGGCCCGATCACCATTTATATTGTTAGTATTGGTATTTGCTACCCTTCTCCATAGCAAATAGAAAAGGCAGAGCCAGCTAAATGACTCTGCCTTATGGCAAATCATACTAATATAGAAATACTTACTTTTTGTTCTTCTTCAGGATAAACACAAAATCCTCACCTTCAAAAGAAGTTCCTCCAAATTCATCTTTCAGGTTTCCAGAAAGTTCGAGGATCAGACACTCATAATCCTCTACTTCACCAATGGCGGCGACTACCTCCTGAGCATTGAACTTCAAAGTGAGATCTATGAAGCCATCATATCGTAACTCGGTGCAGGCATGAGTATCACAACCATGCATGATATCTTCATATGGTGTGGCAACATCCTCCATTGACCAGTGAAGTGGGGCAGCCCCCACCAATCGAACAGACTCAGGGTCTATAGTAGTTACATCAAAATCCTCAGTGCCTAAAATTGCGACAGGTAATATCCCCTTCTGTCTTGTATTTAACGGATTCGGACAAGAACCAGGTTTAATATCCACCTCTACTGGGATTGAAATTACCTCAAGAGTCATTGCCAGTATGGTGTAATCACCAACATCATAGGTGCCTCCTGACTTGTCGTTCATAGTTATTGCAGTAATCGTTTTCTGATTATCTACGGCTATTTCGTAAAGGTGATAGTGACCCCATTCAGACGCCGGAAAATGGCCCACTGCTATGCCACTATAGCCGTACATGTATCCATGGAGAATGTCACTCCACTGTGAAAGTCCAGTGAGTGTGTTAACCGGAAATACCTCTTCCTCAGCGCCATCAGAATAGGAAAGGGTGAAGGAAAAATGATTTAAGTCCTCGCACCAGAGGCTACTATGGCCAAATGACGATGCCAAATAAGTACCCGTGCCTAACATATAAATTTTGGACACACCTGGTTCGTCAATAGGAATCTTGAAACTCTCGGTGCCTTCCAGGGTAGAAGACAACACGTGAGGCCCTGTATGGTTCTTTGACTTGACGTAAAAGGTTGCCCCAGGCAGGTCGGGAATAGTGATGTGGTCTTGCTCAAAATAGTCAAAAAATCCTCTATATTCATGGTCAAACAGATTGTAGTCTTCTGTGTAAAGTGGATATAAATCTACTTCTAAATACTCTCCCAAGACTGCAGAATCCAATAGTAGTGTCAAAAGTACTGCCATCAAGGTTGTCGCAAAGAGTCGTTGTTTGATGCAACTGGCCATAGTAGAAAGTGTTTTCATAGCAGCCCCCCTTTTATCCAGTTCAACAGAAAAAACCGAACCACCTCATTAAAAGGCAACTCGGCTATCAAATAGAGACCCGTGGCTCTCCGTCCCTGTTTTACAACAGGTTGGTCTTGTCTTATCGCGCAATCAGTTTTCCCAATGCTTTGTAATTTTCGGTTATCAGAGAGGAGAAATCAATGCCACAGCGTAGTGTTGCTTGGCAGGCATTATTGCAAATCTATCTTGCAGAAAAAAAATGGTCAGAATTGAAGTTAATATTGATAAGGTTTGATTGTGATAGGACAACGGCAACTTTATACTATTCCTGTTATCGTCATCTACGGTAAGCGACCAATAAACCCCATCTTTTCAGTCCTATAAATTCATGTTCCAGTATGCCTCACCATAACCAAGGAGGTATACATCGTGAACGGCACAATCTCGAAACTACAGCAGAAGCAGGAATACTGGCAAAAACATATCACTGCTTGGCAATCAAGTAATCTGAGTCAGAAAACCTATTGTCAATCGCACGGCATTGCTCTGGCGACATTTGGCTACTGGAAGCGCAAACTAAAAAACCTGAATGATAGGCAGGTTGCGTTTTACCCACTTACTGTACCAGCAACACTTCCAGATAATCCTGTTACGGCTTCTCCTGCTAGCATCGCAGTACATGTCAATCGATTTAAGCTCGAAATTCAGAGTGACTTCTGCGCCGAACAATTGAAAAAAGCTGTGAAGACCCTGGAGCAGCTAACATGATTCCCACTCCAGCAAATGTCCGAGTCTACATTGCTCTCGGGGTTACCGATATGCGCAAGTCAATAAACGGTTTGTCTCTTCTTGTTGAAGATCAGTTTGACCTCGATCTTTTCTCGGGCAGTCTGTTCGCTTTCTGTAATAGGAAAAGGGATATGGTCAAGATCCTTTACTGGTATCAAAATGGTTTTTGCATCTGGCAAAAACGACTTGAGGCAGATGTCTTTCGTTGGCCGGAATCAGAAGAAGAGGTAATTGAAGTCCATGAAACTGCTTTGCAGTGGCTTTTACATGGGCTTGATGTGCAACAGGCTCACATGCAACTTAGCTACAATTCAGTATCATAATATTTATGGAAATATTGCTTGAACTAGCTGTTATGGCAATGTTTATGTGGTATATTGCACACATGAATTTCGATACAGCAAACCTTCCTGATGACCCGGCAGAACTCAAACGACTTCTCGTTGAAACCCAACGTCGTTACGAGCGGGAAACCGAGCTTTTACGAGAGCAGGTTCGTCTACTCTATGCCAAACTGTTTGGCAAAAAAAGTGAAAAAGGAGGAGCCGAAGCAGGCGTGATGCAACTGCCTCTCTTTGACATGCCTGAACCTGAGGTTGAGCCAGTTGCCGAGGTTGTTGAAGTCCCTGAACATACTCGAGCGAAACGAGGCCGCAAGCCGTTACCGGCTAACCTGCCCAGGGTCGAAATCGTACATGACATTCCCGAAGATGATAAAGTCTGCAATTGTGGGGCGGAGCTGGATCGTATAGGTGAGGATATTTCCGAAAAGTTGGATATCGTCCCAGCTATTATACGGGTTGTGCGTCATATTCGCCCTAAATATGCTTGTAAAGCCTGTGAAGGATTGGAGTCTGAAGGGCCAGTGGTGAAAATTGCACCACCGCCAAAGCAGATTATCAGCAAGGGAATTGCTACCGCGGGCTTACTCGCCCATATACTTACTGCAAAATTCTGTGATGCACTGCCATTTTACCGGCAGGAAAGACAATTTTCCCGGCTGGGAGCTGAAATACCCAGGGCAACCATGGCTAATTGGGCAATGAAAGCTGCCGGTGCCTGCACACCACTTCTTGAACTGCTGTGGCGAGAGATTCATTCCGGTCCGTTAATCAATATCGATGAAACCTCGGTTCAGGTTCTGGCTGAACCGGGGCGGTCACCAACAACTAAATCGTATATGTGGATATGTCGCGGTGGTGATCCACATCATCCCGGCCTGATCTATCATTATGCTCCAAGTCGTTCAGCCAAAATTGCAAGGGAGCTGCTTGCGGGATATCGTGGAGCCGTGCAATCAGATGGTTACGCTGGGTACGACTTTCTTGATACGCAACCGAATATTGCCCACGCTGGCTGTTGGGCTCATGTTCGCCGTAAATTTGTTGATGCACAAAAAGGTCGTGGCAAAACCAAAAAGGCGGGCAGCACCGATGTAGCGCTGAACTATATTCGACAAATTTATGCAATTGAAAAAGAGGCAGCTAAACAAGGTCTTGCAGATGAAGACCTGCTTGCCTTGCGTCGAAAAAAGGCTCGGCCGATTCTGGAAGATTTCTTCCTTTGGCTGAGCAAAAAGTCTAGCCAAGTGACACCGAAGAGTTTGCTTGGATCTGCGGTGAATTATACCCTCAACCAGTGGAAACGCTTATTGGTCTACCTCGATATTCCTGAAATGACGCCGGACAATAATGCCGCTGAGAACGCAATACGCCCATTTGTCGTTGGCAGAAAAAACTGGCTGTTTGCAGGAACACAGGAAGGTGCTAAGGCGAGCGCCGTGATCTATAGCCTGGTTGAAACAGCCAAGGCCAATAATTTGGAACCGTATAACTACCTTCGATATCTATTTGAAAAATTACCGTTTGCAGAATCTCGTTCAGAGCTGTTGAAACTTTTGCCGATGAATTTAAAAGCTGACGATCTACGAATAGCTGGAAATGTGAGTGGGGTTTAATTACCGCTTACCATCTACGTACCTTAGAGGTTGGGCTTTCTACGGTGTGAGGCAGAATGGAAGATTACACGACACAATCATGCAAGGCGGGCTTGAAGATTTACAGTAGACATCTTCAATTTGTGGGAAATCAAACTCAGTTTAGATTTGAGGTGGAAATCTCATCTCATAATTTTTTGCATTTAAAACTTTGGTCCGAACTCTGTAGTTTTTTTACCTATAACACTCGTTTTTGTAATGTTACCCGGAAGAACGAAACTAATACCTGCATTGACTATTGCATCCTATTTGACTAATATGACACATTAATTTTTGCTTTATTGGAGCATCTTTGAGGGGGATGTGTGCCATATGGGGGCTTCACTCAGCCTTCTGTATAATTAATTGTTAGCTTCACAAGGAGAACGTTTCACGAATGTGGACTTTTGACGGAGTGATTACCTCTGCATGTGATAACTGTGGAGATATCCAAAATAATAATGTTTCAGATTTCAGTATTGAGTGTTATGGAGGTGATTACAAAGAGAATGGGATGGGAGCTCAAAATAATTATCAGCTCCTCTTTGAATTCAATTGCCCAAGGTGCCATAGTGAAATTACTTTGGATTTTGACGCTACAGAATATCCAATCGATTTTCTGAGTTATGTTATTAACAATTCGAATGGTGCATCTTGTTCAAATGAACCATATATAACCCATCTTGATGATGAAGCTATTTATACTTTCCCTGAACCTGAAATAATAGTTCCTGAAAGTCGTATTATTACAGATATCAACCTTATCAGGGCAAATATTCCTGACTTAATAAGGTTTTTGAGTCAAAACCCGCAGCACATACATTCTTTAACACCAAGAGAGTTTGAGGAAATTATCGCTGAAATATTTAGAGCGAAGGGTTTTGAAGTAACATTGACTGCAAAAACAAGGGATGGTGGTAAAGACATAATCGCAATACATAGAAATGATCTTGGTATAGACACTAAATACTTCATCGAATGTAAAAGGTATGCTCCAGAGAATAAGGTTGGCGTTGAGATTGTAAGAGCGTTGCATGGTGTCAAGAATACTGTAGGCGCGCCAAACAAGGTGATACTCGCTACAACATCAAGTTTTACTAGTGGAGCAGTGGATTTTGTACAAAACCAAGCCCCGAGCACGTGGGATATATCTCTCAAAGATTACAATGACATCTTGCAATGGATGAGATTGTATTAGTGTCAAAAGCTAACAAGGCGCTGCTGTCGGACAAATTTTCCGCTACGCTCCAAATTTGCCGCAGAGCGCGGCGTGTGTGCCGGGCATGGCATGAAACTAGAGAGGTGTAAGTTCTCTTACCAGGTTAAACAGAGCCGAAGGTTAGAAGAAGGGCAAGGGCATCATCGCGAGGTGTTGTCTGGAGGAAGCCCAATTCAAAGTCGCGGGGCGACGAACAGGAACCGGATATGAGGTGTGACACACTCGGGACGAGCGGGCACGTGACCGCGAAGTCCTCCATCTGCGCTTGGGTGTGTTTTATAAATCCGGCGTTTACGCGATGAAAGTTTCATGTCTTACCTCGGGAGGTCTCTCGAATTGCTCTGGGAAGCTGCGTGCAGCGGAAATTGGCTGGGATGCGAGTAATCAATTCCGACCGTTTAGGAGAAGTCAGCAGAAGGCATAGTAGGTGAAAGCAATCGGAAGCGGTTGTCAGGAAACGAGCCCGGTGAATAGAAAAGCCGGGAGGGCTCACCCACTGAAGGCCAGAACGGAAGAGAGGAGTGCAGTATTAATTTGAGTGTGATGAACATCCCTCTAGACCAGGAGAAATCTACACTTGAGAGAATGTATCGACGCTCCGGTTGGCAATAATGTCAAAACAATCAACCGAACCGCCGTGGTACGTGATCCGTATGCCCGGTGGTGTGGGAGGAGGGGAGCCGTGAGGTTCCTCCCTATCCCGATTATGCGTCGGAATAATAATGACTGAAGAAAAAATAACCCAAACACTTACGTATGCAGGCTTTATTTTGGTCGCGTTTGAGTTGGCAAAAGGAATGATTGTCAATCCAATCGAAACATTTTACAAAAATGTGACCTTCGACGAAGGTATGCCATTCAAATCATACAAACAAGACGTATTATCTAGGCACAAAAACAAATTTGAAGCGTCACTTCTTTATCTACGTGACTTCATGCAAGCAATAGATGCAGAAGACGTAATGACCATTCAAGCATTAAGAAAACACAGAAATATACTAGCGCATGAACTTCCGCAAATAATCCAGGATTTCGACATTGCCGAACACTTACAATTACTAGAAAAAACAGAAAAGGCACTATTTAAACTCAGCAACCATCGTGCGTACATGGAGTTTGGTACTTATTTCAGACTTAACAATATTGGTACCAATTGGGACACGGTAAAAGGACCAGAATATTGCCTCTTCGAAGAAATTGTTCAAAATATAAAATTTCTAGAAATAAAAGAAAAAAATGCATAACAAAACGCTCAACAAGGATTGCTGTCAGGCTACCGATTCGTTCTTAAAACCTTTTGTGCTATATCAAAAGCATGATTTTATTGCGTAGTTCACGGGTGCCAGCAACCTGTTAGCTCCACGTTATCGGACAACCATGATGTGAACCGAACAAGCGTGGGGCGAACTGGCTAATTGCCCGATAAACTGCGGCTGCTAAGCTTCAGCAGCAGTTAAGGTGAATTCGTATGATTTGTCAACAATCTTCAGGCAATAAAAAGAAAAGCTAAACAAAATTAATAAATATGCTTGTTAGCATTTATCACGAAATGAGATCATACATGGAAATAAAGAAAATCATCGAAAAGTGGCCGTTTACTGAAAAAATCTCAGCTATAACAATGAATGGCTACCAACAACTTTTATCTAAAATAAATCCTGGGACCAGAGACTGGTTCAACAACACGGCTTGTAAATTCTGGAATACAATTGGAGTGGGAAGTGCACCATTTTCGATTATCGCCGTGATTATTTCCGTAATGATAATCTTCTGCATTCTAAGTTTATCCGAATCATTCAGAGCAGTTTTCTTTGATGGGGTGTTTGTAGAATTTTCAGGGATGATTTTTGATCTAATTGTATTTGGTATATTCCTAGCCATTTATACAAATCGTCAGGAAAAAAAAGCTTATATTCAAACTCAAGAAGATTTGATCGATGATTACCTGAAGTGGAATACAGATGAAGGCAAGCGGCGTATTGCAGGAGCATTAAGAAGAATCCAGAAAAGAGGAAAACATGATCACTATCTAGGTGGCATCAATTTGTCGGATTTCTCGTTTAAATCAGAAGGGATTAGAAATTTATCAGGTTCCTCATTTCAAAACAATTGTTTTTCTATCAATCCCAACCGACCTGAGTCATTCAACACAATTCTAAAAAATGTATCCTTCAGTTATACTTGTTGCAGTGACGTCGTTTTTTCAAAAGGATTCATAAATCCGACGCGTTTTGAAGATTGTGACTTTGTAGAATGCAACTTAATTAATTCATCTTTTCAAGATGCTACTATAAAATACGATATTAAAAATATAAAGAAAGAAAAGTCAGATTGGTATGAAGATCTCACTGGTGAGGGAACTTCTGATCAAACCTACTTTCCCCCATTTTGGAATGCTAATTTAGAAGGTGTTAGCTTTAAGTCAGCATTATTGAAAATGTAGATTTCAGAGGTTCTTTTGATTTAGATAAGGCTATTTTTTCCTCTTGCCGAGGGTTGGAAACATGTTTGTTTGACGACAATGTAAATATTCAATACCTTACAGAAGTGCCTATGAATTAGATTTATTGATGGAAAATAAATGGGAACTTAAGAAGGACGTTTGACCCCGCTATGCTGAACTGAAGAGCTTGAATGAATCTAATTGATCTATAAAATATTTTCTAATTACCACCAATCCTCAGCAAGCCTAAGTTGGCGCTCTGGAATCGCGGCAGTTTGTGACGCATGATAAATAAGAGTTTGCAATAAACGTTGAAGATCAAATCGACGATTAAAACGATAACAGAATTCAGCCAAGTATCGAGGTAAATGCCTATGATTTAAACCGTGATACGTTCCGACAATCGAGTTCTTAACATTAACTATCACGGTGTTCAGCCAATCGAAAACATGAAAGTCAGGGTCTCCATATCTTCCTGTTGTTTTGATTGAAAACTGGTGATGCCCCTGATTGTTGAAGTTCTGGAAGCAAGGTAGGCCATCAGAAACAATCACTGTTGAAGCTTCAAGATGTTTATCGCCCCAGTTCTTCATACTGTTGGAATCAAAACCAGCGATTCGGCTGAAACGAATATACATCGGGTGGCCTTTCTTATTACGTTGGATTGCAGCGATAAATGGTGTTTTTCCTTCAGCACCTCGCCCACGCTTTCCACCCCAATAGACATCATCGACTTGTACAAAACCTCCGAGGCGTTTTGAATCGTCAGAAAACTTCATAACCATCTGGATCTTATGCTTAATACGCATGGCAGCTGTTTGCGAAATACCAAGAAAACGTCGTAATTTCAGAGAGGATACACCTTCCTTTGACTGACTTATTAGGTAAATAGCGAGAAACCAGATTGTTAAGGGCATCTTGGTCGACGCGAATATGGTGCCGGTTAGTAACGAGGCCTGGTGCCTACACTTACGACATTGGTACAAAGACCGCGATCGAATGAAGTAGTACTTGTCATGACTACATTTCGGACAGCGATATCCTTTAGGCCACTTATGGCGGAATAATCGAGCAAGGCATTGCTCCTCTGTACCGTATTGCAATTGAAAATCAAACAAACTGACCCCTGATTGAAAGTGAATGTCGCTTCGTTTAGCCATATCAGATCCCCTGTTGAGTTTCGTGGAGTATGACACGGCCGGGGTATCATTTAGTGACCACCCATGAAAAAAAGGTGTCAGGCTGAGCCTTAGTGGTAATCAGAAAAAGATTTGGGATAATAGTTGGACTGATTGGGTAACTGAAATACAACAAAAAAAAAGCAATTCATGCTTATTAAAATTAAGATATAGGAATATTTGAAGATTTTTTAGGAACAGCAAAAGTAGTAAACATGGTTTTTTTTGTTTTAGGCGCTTCCTTAACGCTGATCTGGAAATTTCTTGAGTTTCGATTTCTAAACATCAGTCAACCATAAAATACACCGAACACAAAAAGCTGGACAGGTGATTAAATCGTAAATTTCAAGCCAAGAAAAGTCTTGGGACGGTTAATACCTTTGGAAGCCTTTATTGGCAGGGGTGTTGCACTTATTTCTTGAATCCAACCTTTCTTCCCTTTAGGGGTTATTCAACAGAGGCCAATTTATAAGGAACGAAGAGTTACAAAACATAAACTCGTACTCCCCATGTTGAAATGTCTATATGCTTTACCGCCTTGGCTCAGTCAAGGTGGTATTATGCAAATTCAGATCACAGATTCGTACTGTCAATATCAAACTCTCATCAGTATTACATGGCGAAGATGTTCCCTGAAAACCTTCATGCAACTGACTCCCGGTGAGCATCTCGGCTACGTAATCTTCCCCAATCTCAACTTCCAACAATCGGGTAAATTACTCAGGAACATTGGAACATTTTTACCGATCATTGTGATTTAGACACATTATCGGCTACATAGGATTTCGGCATTGTTCCACGTGTTCCAGATTACAACCAGACACAATGGAACGTCTATCTTCTCTCCTCCGTCAATTCGCATATAGCTAATTAGAATCTTGACGTTTATCCTGATTTAATGCACGTTCTTCTCTTAGTCATTCCATATTGACCTCTTTGCCCCAGGCATGAACCAAAGAATTAAAACGACAGAGAGAAGATGATACAAGCAAGCAGATTCATATTAGGAACAGTACTCGTAGCTGTTATGGCTACCAGTGCAGCAGCCCAAAACCAGAGCATAGATTCATTCAATAAGGCTAAGAGATATCTGGAAAGAGAGGTCTACACTGACTATAGGAAGACCATCTATTGCGATGCTGACTACGACGAGAAGAAGTACATCAACCCACCTATTGGGTTTATCTCAGAAAAGTATGTTAAGAGATCAAAGAAGGTTGAATGGGAGCATATAGTTCCAGCAGAGAACTTTGGTCGTATATTCGTGGAATGGAGAGATGGAGACCAGGCATGCGTAGATAGTAAAGGGAAATCTTTTAAGGGGAGAAATTGTGCTAGGAAGGTAAACACTGCGTTCAGGTATATGGAGTCTGACCTACATAACCTCTTTCCTGCTATTGGATCAGTTAATGCCTTACGCAGTAATTACAACTTCACAGTACTTCCTGAGGCTTATCCAACCTTTGGATCATGTGATATGAGGATAGAGGGAAGAAAGGCTCATCCACCAGAGATAGCAAGAGGGCAGATCGCAAGGACTTACTTATACATGGACTCCACTTATTCACGGTACAGCATGAGCAAGAGCCAGAGAAAACTCATGGAGACGTGGGATACGATGTATCCGGTAACAGGCTGGGAGTGTAAAAGGGTATCTCGTATCAAACAGATCCAAGGAAACGATAACCCTTTCGTGTCTAACGAATAAGGATAGATTGTGATCGCAAAGCGATCCACAATCTTATCCGTGGTTGAACAAGCCCGGCTTTTCTCCTAAGGAAATATCTTTTGAAAGTAATTACCCTGGAAGGGGGCCTTGAATTCTAGCTGTAATTATAGAGCATAGTTATCCCTTCACCTGACAAGGTGTGAAAGAAACAGATTGTTTTCATAGACTGCATTACCTCCTGCTGAATTTATGTGAGAGCAGCGTCCAGGCTAATCATTATCCTGATCTGCCGTAGTCGAATCGAAAGCGTATCACCAGCATAGCCGCCTTGCATTTTGGGCAGGAATACTTTGGCCTTTGCCGCTGTTTTGGCACTATTGGGGTAAAGACATGCAGTATAAGCTGAATGAGGGTTCTGATTTTTCTGGCATTGGCGTGCAGAAAACCGTAATCCCGCACGCGTCTGAAGCCTCTCGGCAGGACATGCTTGACCAGGATGTTCAGGAAATCCTCTGCTTTTACTGTGGAATATCTTAGCTCATCAGTCCTACTGTCACGGTACTTGAAAGTGACATTTCCGTTGTGACTTGCCACAATATTTTTCTCGCTGATGACGCCTCGATAGAGATATCTGGCCAGATATTTCAGGGCCGGGAAGCCATTGCCCACGCATTCACAATGGGCAACCCACTTTTCAGGCAGATTTTGAGGCAGGGACAGGCCTGTTGATTTCAGCATGTCGAGGAATTTGCCGCGGAAGGTTTTGGCCAGGGCAAATCCATTGAAGAGATAGTCATTTTTCACCTTTCTCCACTTGCCGAATCGTTTATCTATACCGCCGCCAGGGATGAGTACATGAATGTGGGGGTGAAACGAGAGGTCTCGCGCGTGGGTGTGCAGGATCATGGTCATGCCGATCTCCGCTCCAAGATGTTTTGGGTTCGCAGCAAAGGATCTAAGGACTTCAGCGACGCATTTGAACATCAGGGAATAGACAGTTTTCTGGTGCCCGTATGCCAGGTATCGCAGTTCATATGGTAAGGTAAAGGTGGCCAGGAAGTAGGGGACCGGCATGAGCTTCGCCTGCTGTTTATCAAGCCAGGAACTGGTCTGGTGATTGAGGCAGGTTGGGCAGTGGCGGTTGCCGCACGAGAGGGGGCGCCATTCTCCATGCTGGCAATCAGGGCATCGTGCATAGAGTTCGCCAGATTGAGGGGTTCGACACTGCTGTATGTCCCTCAAAGCCCTCAGTTGCTCTGGGATGGCATTGCCGCCATGACGAATCATGTACAGGTCGAAGTATTTGTTGATGAGTGATTTAATGTCCATGTTGCTTCCTCGTTGGGTTCAGCTCCATGGAATTGATCAGCTCGTTTATGGTGGCAATGCTATCCTTTTCCGCGGTGTAGGTGAGCTGGGCGTAACGGGCAGTGGTTGTGGGGCTTGAATGCCCGAGAAGTTCCTGGATGTGGCGAAGGCTTAAACCCGCTTCGAGGAGGTGGGTGGCAAAGCTGTGTCTGAGGGAGTGGATGGAGACTTTTTTTTAATGTTACAGGCTGCAACCACCGCTTTCATGGCCTGCTGGGTGGAACCGATGTTCATGTGAGAGGTTGCCCTGATGATGGTTTCAGCAGAGCCTCTATAGTTTGGGAAAAGCAGCTTGGGATGGCGATGATCCTGCCAGAGAATGCGTAATGCCTTCAGGGTTCGATCAGGCAGTGGAACCAGACGATCTTTATGTCCTTTGCCTCTGCGGATATGTACCCGTCTGCGATTGGCATCGATATCTCCGATCTGTAAAGAAAGTGCTTCCTGTAAACGCAACCCCATGGAGTAAGTAGTAAAGAGAAAGACCCGGTAACGGAGTTTGCGCGTGTTGTGAACAAGTAAGGCAACTTCTTCTCTAGTAAGGATATCCGGGATTGTTTTCACAGTTGGTGGCTTGACGATATTGAGCCATTGCCAGTCCTGCTCCAGGACGTGCTTCCAGAAGAACATCAGGCCGAGCCTGTCGAGCTTTACCGTACTCCAGGAATAGTTTTCTACCAGACGGGTAAAATAATCTTCGAGCTGCTCCACCGACAGTTGATCTGGGCAACAATCAAAATGTTCGGTAAGACGACGAACAGCCCGGGCATAGGCGCTGATAGTTGCCTGACTCTTGCCTTGAAGCGTAAGCTTTTTCAGGTGCCGATCGTAAAGGATTTCAAAACGTTTGGAATCTTTTGCCTTCATGGTATACTCCTTTTTCTGTAAGTGTCCGGAATTGGACTCTTTACTGAAGTATACTCAAGACCTCTGCCGCGTAGCGGCTTCGTTCAACCACTGCAAGTAAGCAAAAGACCAGTATAACCGGATATTATCGCAGAAAACAGGAGGCGTAGTGGTAATTCCCTGTGTTTTCTTTGTATTTGTTGACCTTTATCTAGTTCCGTTTTTTCACAATTTTAAGCATCTGAGATTCAAGATCATTCCTTTTTAACCCATAGTGTGCTTCCCGATGATGTTTCGGGCATAGCGCAATGACATTGCCAATGGTATCTTGCCCTGCATCTGCAAGAGCTATTATGTGGTGACTTTCTAAATATCGAGAAACACCATCACTAAGTAGAAAGCCAACCTCACCGCAGTATTCACATTGACCATCTGCTTTATTTAACACATATGTTCGGACTGCAGGGTCTCTCGAATAAGAGCCTGAACTAATTACTTTCTTTTCCGGTGATATAGAACCAATTGGGTATGAAACCAAATCATCAATTGCATCTGAGAATAAAATAGTGTCTTCAATTATGTTAAGAAGATCTGTAGATAATCTTCTGACTTTATTTACTATTTTTGTTTGTCGTTCTCCATGGGCTACTACATAAATACTTGGAGATGCTCCATTGCGAGTCAGCGATTCATCAATGGAAAGACATTCTTTGGTGAGATGGGTTATTTTTTCAATTGGCACTATATTTGCCGCTAGAGCTTTATGACCTTCATTATCCGCAGCAAGCATCAGTAAATGGGTGGCTCCGCGCTCGCGTGCACGAATTGCTTTTTCATCTACGACTCTTATCGTATCCTTTGCTGTGTTCGCACGCTTGTCTTTTCCAGGGAAATCTAATTGAACTGCACAATTTCCAAACTTTCCAGGTTTCCAAGCACATTTCACCCAAATTACAAGAGATGGGCCACTGTTTGGTTGAACTTCAATGAAATGCATTCCTCTTACTAAACGATCTGATATTATTTTTCCCAGATTGCTAAGTAATTCTGGTGCAAGTTTTTTTCTCATGGTTTTTTCACGAGAAGTGCTTTCGGGACTTCTTGAATAAGGCGTTTTTTCAGCCATGAGATTTTCCCCTTATGTATATAGTGCGTCCTAAACGCTTGGTTGAGTGGTGGCCAACGCAATAACCAACATACCGTAAGCTGGGTTAAAGTCTTGATTTGTAGGATTATTTTCAATGTTACCGTAGAAATGTTTCCTGACTATACGTAAAAGGGGCATTTGGGTGTAACCAGTATTAAGTGAAGAATGGGCTAAATTCACATCGAATTCCAAAGCATTATTTCTTCATTTGACAACCAAATCCATGATCCTGATCAACTACCATCGACATCAATTCCCCAGTAATTTGATTACGGCAAACCGGTTCCCCACTTACAAACTCAATGATCATCTCCCAGGTATGTAACCTCCTGTGGCAATTCGGGCATACACAGATAATGTTGCCAGGTGTATCTAACCCGTGATCTTCAAGAGGAACAACGTGATGGGCATCGGCAGACAGGTATTCAAATTCCTGCTGTTTGGTTAGTCCTTCAGCCCAACCAACCTTTCGTATCTGCTCACTGCATATTTGGCATTTATAACGGTACAGCTGCTTTATATCTTCCTTCAGGATCGGGTCGCTTTTATTGACTGACCGGTTAGAGATTTCCTGTCTACCTCCAATTTGGTTTTGGTCAAATTCTTTAAGCCTTTCTCTTCTGATCCTGTCTATGTCATTATCCGTAAGAATACCTTTTTGCTGTTGCTGTAGAAACATTTTTGCAAAAGATTCAGTTTCAGTGAGGTTATCGGCAGTAACAATATCGAAAGCGAATTCTTTGAGAGATGGGCCGATTTTTATAGAAAAGTATCCAGTTGTATCAGGTGTTACATTTCTGAATTCATTCCTCAGTTCCTTCGAGAACCTGATTGACTGCATGTCTCTATTAGAAGATGCAGGGTTCTCATGTAAATACTTTGCCTGAAATACCTTGTTGTTAAACCTGACAGTAATAGGGCGGGATTGCCCTTTGCCTGCGTAAAACTCGCTAGATGGCGGATTAAACTCGCTATGGAATTCCAGGTTAACCCTAACGCCATCTGTATATTGTGATTTCGCAACCTTTTTATAGAGGACCCTTTTAACATTAAGTGATTTAATCCTAAGCAGCCCATCGTAGTGGGAGACTTGGAACCTGCCAAAACAGCCTTGGTTATGAAGAGCTAATGCCGCTGCCCTGATTCTTGATGAGAACCGAGATGGATGTGAGCTTATCCAGTCAGTGGAAAAGAATTTCGTATCAGTGGGAGAAATTATGATCTCGGCCTTTCTAGGGTATCCACCTTTCGGGAGGTATATCGAAATCAGTTGGCCTTCAGAAAGGGATTCCTTCTCATTCTTAATGACAGCTTCGCATGATTTTAAGAATTTGGAATGATGAGGGTAATTAAGATTCATAGGGGTTCAACTTGAGTGTAGATAAAAAAAATCGTTACTTGTAATCAGCTACTAGGTTTTACTTACAGTCTTTTTAGATTTGTTTGATTGGCCAGATCACCTGCTACTCCGCCATCAGTGCCCATGGGTAAGTTGAAGTAGAGTTGGAGTCTGTTATGCCGGCTTTGAAATGTTCTCTTGCCTCCTCATCAACAAAATACACATAACAGCCCTTCTGGCCCCTAGTCATCAGTGTGCGATAGGTATTCTTTATAAGAGCATCAAGACGTTTTTGTGTGGATTCTGGTTCCTGTTTCATCAACTTCTTCCAAGTATGAACAGATCTATCTGTACCGGCACGTTCAGCAGGATGAGTTAGCACTTTGCCCTCTCTTACTGTGAGATCAGGGCCGACAATTACGCCTATGTAATCCACCTCCAGACCTTGTGAGGTGTGGATACACCCTACCTCACTTACAGAGTCTCGCTGTATGATCCAGGCTTGACCGTCTGACTCCAGATTCCAGGTCGCCTTGTAGTCCCCGATAATAATATCTTTCATGTGTGGATGCTTTTTGCTGATCCATTTCCAGCAGTAACCGGCTACGACTCGTGCCTTATTGTTAATTTTGTTCTTCTCGGTGATCAGCTCATGTAACTCAGCGGGATTGTCTATAATTCGGAAATCAAAATCATTGGTATCGAGAACAGTGTTAGCTGTCGGTCTGATTTGCAGTGTGTTATCCAGCCAGGCTAGGTATCCATCAGAACCGTTGCAGCGAAATTGTGATTCTAGATTAAGCTTTGATACAGAGGCATTGTGATGCTTTGCCCAGCGTCTTATTTCATCTTTACTGCCGATATCTTTCAGCGTTACCTTTTGATCTTCATCAATAAAAAAGATACTTAACTTGCTGGCGTTTATAATCTCTTTGACTTGGTGTTCACCGAGATTGCTATACAGCCCTGATTTTTCATTGAGTCTATGGGCTTCATCAACGATGAGGCAGTCAAACACATTATTTTTGACAGAATGATAGGAGCCGGAGCTTGAAAACATATTGGATATATGAGATTTTTTCAGTGCACCTGTGAGCTTTGCCTCGTAGACCAATCGTGGAGCAGAATTACGAGTAACATAGCGGGTAATAAGCTGTTCATTGGTTAGGCGGACAAGAAGATTGATAGCAACCACTGACTTTCCTGTACCAGGGCCACCTTCAACAATTAATACCTGCTTTTTCCGGGAGGACGCAGTTTTGGCCAGTTGAATTGATGTCTCATAGACAAGCTTTTGATCATCGATGAGAACGAACTCTTCATTGCCTTTCAGCATTGAGGATAACTGATCAGCAAGGTTCTTTGATGGTTTTATTTTCCCATTATCGATACGGTACATAATGTTGTTCTTGTCACCGTATTTGACATGGGATTTTATAAATGCCTGAAGCTTTTTAGCATCTCTTTTAAGGAAGAGCGGGGCCTTTGCTATGTGATCAGCATAGAAAGGATTGGTTATTACGGTATCGCTCTCGTAATTGTGCAGGTATGCACATGGAAAAAGCTGGATATGCTCTTCTTGAACAGTAGCGTTGAAGTGCTCCAGTAGACTTTTGTAGGACCAGGCTTGGTAAGAAGGGTGTAAGGTCTCTTTAACTCCGTGACGAAATCGTGTTTTGATGACAGCATCGCTTTCTGTCAGCTCAGCTTTTTGCCACTGTTTTAACTCGATGAGGATGACAGAATCCCTCTCATGAGGGTCTATACCAGTTAGGATGAAATCAATTCGTTTTGAGGTCTGTGGGAGGTGGTACTCTATCGACACACCGGCATCACCAGGAATATCATTGTCATTGAGAATCCTATCCATGTATTGGAGAGAGTTAAGCCATGAGTCTACTTCTGATTTGCTGGTACTTTTCTTGGTAGCTGTTTTGAATGCTTCAAAAATGATGTTGCCGATGTCATTAGTCATGACATCATCTTTAAATTGAGACTTTGTTGCTGAGTAGACGATCACAGTAGGGCCCTATGCTAAAGATCTGTATATTTTAAATTCTTCCCACGAGCTTTTTCTACCGGGTATTTTTGCTCTATTTTCTTTAGCTTACGTATTAGTGCTTTAGTAAGGTCAATATCATACATCTGGCTAAACCTAAGTAAAAAGAATAAAACATCGGCAACTTCATCCTCAATTTCAAGTTTACGGGTAGGGTCCTGTAAAATTGAACGAGAATCCTCCTCAGAGAGAAAGCGAAAATGTTCCAATAATTCAGAAGCTTCAGTTATTACTCCAATCGCAAGGTCCTTAGGACCATGGAATTGATCCCAATCTCTTGTTTCACAAAACTCTTTGACACGTCGAGTTAGTTCTTCTATTGAATCTGCCAACTAAAACCACCCGTTTGAGTAAAATTTATAAAATATTATGGCTTACACATTCCACACGGTCTATACCCTGCAGGCAGCGCCGATTGCCGACTGTCAAAGCTCTGAGTTCCGTTCTTACAGTTAAAATAACGGCAGGAGGCAGAGTGGAACACATGACTCTTGATATTGCCGTGCTGCCCGCTTACAGTTGATGTTTACTTGTTGTAACTATTAGACAGAACCTCCTTGCGCCACTGCCATGGCGGGATAGGGTTAGAATCGCGCCAAAGGCCGATTTTTAATGATTTGGCTTGTTCATCAAGTTCTAACCAGTCATCACAAAATGACGCTTTACAGTACTTCCTGTATTGCCAATCGTAACCGCAACTTATGAGGCTCTCGTTCACGTTCATCCCATTAACAATCACAGCACCGACAGTCCTACCGTATCTGTCTTTGTAGTACCTTTGACCTCTACCTTTTCACCTGCTACCAACTTCGATGTATATTTCTTTGCGGCTTGGCCATACGTCTGTCCTTTTTCTGGTTAATCTATGCCGTACAGACGAATTTTGTGCTGCCTGTTTGAGCGGTCAATAATTGTGATAGTGTCACAGTCGGTAACACTGACCACTTTGCCGGTAAGTGCCAGGGCAAAGGTAGGTGAAGAAATGAGTAAGGTTGGTATGAGAATATCTATGAACGAACGGATCACCTGCTAAGACCTCGGTTGAGAATGTTTAGTATTTATCTTTAGATAATTAGCATATGCAGATATAGATAACCAGTGTGACGGTTCAATATCAATAAGATTCTGAAGTATCCAGTATGTTCGACTGATCAGTGGATGGAAAGCAATGCGGGGATGGGGGAGGAGCTGGTGTCACGTAATAAGTGCAACACGTTGACCAGTAAAGGCTTACAAGGATGTAAAGTGCATGACTAACCTTCTTTGCTAACAGTTTTGAGATTGTGTGTGTGGGGGGAGATTAGTTTGAAATCTCATCAATGGGATGTGTCTCCAATCTCCACCCATCCTTGAGCCTGTATATGGTACGTTTGCCACCTTTGGGAGTTGACTCTTCTTCAAGGTCGAAAATCTCTGTCTTCAAAATGAGATCGTTGAGGGTTCTGCATTTGTACTTCTTCTTAACCTCTTTCAATTGATCAGGTGAATTCTGGTAGAGCAGTTGACCTGCATGAACGACCAGAGTCCATCCATCATCCCTCTTGGCAACCTCAATTATCCTACCCAACAATTTTACTACATACTCTTGTCGAAGCTCATCTAATTTCCACTGTCTCTTCATTCCCCCGGAAGAAATGTATTCAGCAAATTGTTTTCTGGCTTGATCAAGAGTCTTGAGATACCGTTTAACATTGTCGTACTCTGGTAGCAGTGATTCTCTTTGTGAATCCAGATATTGCTCTGCTTCCTTCAATCCATCAAGTGTATTCAGATTGTAGTTCAGTGGAAAATGGTGGATCAGGTCATTTCTCTCTTTTACGAGCTTGGCAATATTCTCCCTGGTTTTTACGTAAAAGTCTTCATCAGTTTGAATTTGGAACGAAAAGGACATATGCATCCCTTTCTCTTTTAGCTCTGGAAGTTCCTCGTTACTTTCTTGATATTCTCCGAGTGTGTTGTCTAAGAACTGACCAGCAACTTGCCCTAGTGTCTGCTTCATCACCTTAGCTTTCTTTTTGTCCTGAATGCCTTGGAGATCACAAACATATCCTGAAAATTTACCGTGGGTAACCAAGAGCTTGAGCATTACCTCAAACTGTTGGTACAGAACGACATTCCGTCCAATTTCTCTCAGCACTTCATTTTTTAGCTCTTCAATATCTGCTGTCATATTAAATATTATGTTGGGAACGGGATTATCACTACGATATCAAATCAATACCACCAACCAGAGCAGATTGCACCCATGATTCCAATCCTGTCCATCAGAGTTTACTTCCTGTGACATTCTCGACGCTCACCTATCTCCGCTTTCTGTCGTGTCCAGTAAAGTCTGAATTTTTAATTCTTGACACAGCGTCCTGCATTGTCTGGAAAATATTGGACACTTTGTGCGTGACACATCCGGTAACCATATAGGGCGACAGGACATTGATAGGACAGCAGGTAGCCTACTTGTGTTGTCTGTATGAAGAGTCGAGGACTTTGATGGTATGGATAGAAGTGAGAAAACCAGCAGAAGAGATAGCAAGGTTCTACGATCCCTCAAGTAACTGTAATTAAGTAAAAATTTATCTTAATTGACTTGCCTCGACGATCTGTGGAGTTACGTGTATTCGTTTCCATATAAACCTCTTGAGCTGGATCATCAGATTGATCTAGGACAAGTGGTGAAACTATTATTAAGACCTCAATTAATTACTGCAATTTCTGAAGGTCTTTCAGCTACGATTTGAGCTTTTCCTTTAAAGCTCTCTATCTGACCGGTAACACATAAATCTTTACCTTTGTATTGTTTTTCTGGCCTTCCGAAGTATTGGCGATTATTGCCCCAGATTACGATCGTAAAATCATGTCTAGGAAATGTATTATCAAAGTTAAGAAAAGTTGGTCTCCCTGTAGACTTATCAGAATATTTGCTTGAGGCAACGAAACCACATACAGTGGTTTTCTGCCCGATGTAAGCATTTGCTTCGTTTGTTTTTATTATCTGACCACTAGCTACTGTCGCCATGAGTGTGATAGCAATGACAAGTATGCCTAGAAAGCGATTTTTTAATTTCATAATATTACCTCGTTGAAAAACTTAGGCTAAAGAGAGGAAGAGGAACAACATCATATGAATATGATATTACTGATAATGTTTGACTATACAGCGAGTTTTGTATAGACGCAATAAAGGGCTTCCACACGCTATAAACGAGAAATGCGTATAGGCCGGCCAAAGCCCATACGCATTTCTCGTGTAATGAAAAGTACTTCTACTGTATCTGTCCTTATATTTGGTAGGTATTACAAATTTCTTACATTGTTCTCCAAAGGATTACGTGATCTGATGGCTCTTTATGCCGGAGAGGAAGAACCAAAAGAATACTAGAAAACCGTTGGAACAACGGAACACAGGAACAAACTGTGCTGTCACCTTATTATGTCACTGTAAAAGCGTTATTGTGTGCGTGTTCTGGTGTTCCGGTTTGTTCCAACGAGAGCAGGGTTGTTCCTGTAATGATGACTTCAGGAGAGAAGTTACTACTAGTTTTCCTTGTTCTGGAATGGGATGTAAGGGATGCCAGCCCTATGGATGCTCGGGTCATCAATGTCATAGATTACAACGAACATAGGTTCTTCCAGATCTACTTCCTCTGGTGGTTCATTGATGTCACAAATGCGAACCCTAATAGGTCCACCGAATGCAATTTCTCGGAGAGAATTAACGATCTGAAACGAGTGTGATTGACGTTGTAGTGTATTTATGGCGTGAAGCTCAGGGGATGCAGCTGCATTCTTGGAGGAAATGATTTGTCTCTTATGTTTCTTGGCAAGGATACGTCCGGCGTCTCCGGGACGGCCATACTTCTTCAAGATAGAGTCCTTGAGCTTACCCTTGATGAAGACATCGACAGGAGCGATGTCTTCTGTGTCAGAGATGTAATCCCCGAAGATGGCTACTAAGTCGATTTGGTAAAAGTAGCTCTCGTTTGAATTCACCTCAATAATTCGCTCGATCAATGCCTGTAACTCTCTCTGCACAGTTGATCGATGGAGTAGATTGGGCATGGTAGCTGAACATAACTGTTTCTCTTCTTGGGTGATCAGGTAACCAGCACCACAATCTTTCTCCCTGTACTTGTGCAGATAGTTTTTCCCTAAAAGGTGTATCAGTATCGCCTCTGGTTCTGAGTCATGCCCCGATCCTGCCCAACGAACCGGGGCCACTTCTTTGCGTTTGAAATCTGGATCGTATCTTCTTCTTTGAACACTCATATCTTCCTCCTGCCAATCTCTTTAATATTGGCTTATCTGAGTGTCCACTCTTTTATAGCAGGATCAATCTTCCTCATAGATCTCCTGTTTTTTTAAATACATTAAGCCGTTCCCCCTTGCCTTCCAGTCAAACTCCTGCTAACTGTTATTAGCCCTATCATGCAACTAACGAAATCACTTATCACTGTTTCTTTTCACTCGAATCAAATAGGAGAATTAGAATGAGAAACTTTGTGCTCGTTCTGGTAGCTTTCATTGTCACTTCTTGCGCATCTATCGAAGGGCTTCGGGACAAATCATACACCATGGTAGATGCCCATTCTGGGATTGACGGGGTAGTTGCAATTCTGCCTGTAAAAGAAACGGCAGAAATGCCGGGACTGTCCGGAACGATAGAAGCGGCACTTGCTAAAAGTTTGAAAACCCTGAATCCAGCGACAGGTATTGTAGAATCCGGGGAATTCAAGACCTTAATAGTTAAGAACAACCTTGTGGATGAGTATGTAGAGTGGAAATCTGCTTATGACACTTTAAAGGCCATTTCAGTTCCTCCCTTAAGAGAATTTTCTAAAAAAACCGGGGCCCGTTATTTTCTACTCATCCCGTCAGTACATCTTTCTAGAGAAAAAATTAGAGGTGTAGATACAGGATATACAGGATGGGTTAGCGATACCAACAACGTCTGGCGCACCAATCTTATAGTTTTGGGAGAGCTAGTTGATTCTCAGACTGGTACGGTTATTTGGAGGGGAGTCGGAAAAGCAGAATACATTAATTCGCCCAGACGGGATTTAGACTTGGGCCTCGTAATAACTCATCAAAGAAATCCAGAAATTCATGAGTATCTCCCTCAAATGGTTGAGGTCGCTGCCAAGGGCATAACTCAAAACATTTTTCTCTGATACTAATTGGACGCTCCTATAGGACGACGATACGGGTCCCCACAAAACCAATAGAACCCTTTTGTGGGTTTTGTTGTGTCGAACTTCGTGCATTTTTAGTTTTCCCATCACAACACAGCTTGATGGGACTGTACGATCTTTCACTGCTACTCCATGAAATGCGGCTATCTTGTATGAGGTCTAGTTGAAGAGATAGGAATAAGGTCAACCCGCCTAATTCGTTAGCCTCACTGGCCTTATCAGGAATAATCTAAACTTTGCCCTCACATGAAGAAGGTAGAGGTGTACATGGATAAGCTCTCATCTCTCGTTGCACTTTTGTTGTTAGGTTTTGAGAGCGAGCCAAATTTTCTGGATACAGGAAGAACATTAACATAGATATTTCATTTTGGCTTTGAGATTGCCTGCGGGAATCTTGGTGTTACAAACAGCTTAAAGGAAGTTCTCAGATAGAAAAATACCCCGTAAATAGAATCGACCATGGTCTATCCCCTGTTTCACCATGCATAAAGAGAATGTTGTCGTTAGGTTAAGTGCAGTGTATGTTATTACTTTTACGTTTATTTCCGATTTCTTAACTGATGTAGTTCTTTAAACTCTAAAGCCATGCCAAACATAAAGGGCAAAAAACTGTGCATAACGCTTTCCCAGCAGCATGACCTGTTAGCCTACTCGACTATTCCTCTATAAAATAATAAAAAATTGCTAGGGGGGTCACTATATGATACCCCTGATATGCTATAGGTATGGAAAACAATTTTTAAACTAGGTGCATAAATGGCTTTAGAGTACAAAGCATGGTGGAAATTAGGTCTTGAGAATTATCTTCTTATGATAGATCTTTATCATTTTGCCGGTGACCTGTCTGAAGCAGACATATTTAACTTCATACGCAAGTACAATCGTGGTGACTCCACCAACAAGCCCCGTAACATTTTCTTCCAATTAGTTAGACAAAAATTCATACAACAGGTTCCTGGTGCAACCAACTTTTATGAAGTACAGCCTCTCACAAGGGAAATCGTCGAATTTCTTGAGCGAGAACACCGTTTCACATCCGCAAAGCAAATAAAAGTCTATCTAGAGGAACTTGATCTACACAGGCAGGAGCTTGAAAAGGCCTTCAAGGATGGAAATGATGTCCGAATAGATAATTATCTTAGAGATTTAACAAACAATATTGAAAAGTTAAGACAGTGCTCTAACGGTAACAGGTTAGCTATCATCAATGAAGTAACCAAAATCAAGATCAATGAAAAACATGAAAGTTCTGCAGTCCGATACGAAAAAGTAACAGATACTTTACATAGATTTATTACTCCTCTCGAAGAAATGGTCATAGTTGATGGTACCGTTGACCGAAGCCTACAACAACTTCAAGTCCTGTTAGAACATGCTCAACATGAATACATTCTGGATCGTGACCAGAAAGATAAAACCAGAAGGGTAGTATTACAATTACCAAGGGTTCGAAGTGATTTAAAAAACTCATTCCGGGAATCTCTAGATGAAGTGACTCCCTTACTCAAAAGTCTCCGCGCAAACCTTTTTGGACGTGGCGTATCCGCAATATTAAAGAAGGTAGATAAAGAGGGACCTGCTGCGCTTGACCATGTTGTAAACAAACTGGATCTTCCCTCTACAGTTTTTAAAACTGCCCTCTTCCAAGACCTAAAACTGCTTGATTTCATGAAAGAAGCAAAAGGCTATGAACCATCTCACCCACCAAGGATCAACCATGATGAACACAATGAGGTAAGGGTATCGGCTATCATTCAAACCCAGTTACTTAAACAATTTCGGAAAGCCTTACCGGTTGAAGACTCATTTGAATGGGTTATGGACCGATACCATGGGGAAGATCCAGCTTTGCTGCTCCAAGCCTATAAGATTCTAATCGATCATTCATTAGACCCAATTTATAAAGAGGAAATAAAAACTTATAAAATCAAAGGATATCTTGTTCACACCCTTCCTATCGAAATAAAGGACCTAATTTGATGGACAATAAGTATGACCTTCCAAATCTTGCTCAAATCTTCAGTGACTTGCAACAGGGAAAACATCTTTGCTATATGGATGGTTCAAAATTCTTCTCTTTAGTTGACCGGAAAAAGGACTTTACTGCGTGCTTTTCTGCACTAGGATACGAATTGATATACCACCCACGGGAATTTTTTTACTTCAAAGCAAATAAAAACAAAACAAACAATGAGAATATCAAGCAAATGGCGCTATTTACATTTCTTCTCATTGAAAATCTTGATAAACGCGAAAGAGACCTTGAAGATGCCCTGATGACTACCAGGTTTTCATTGGATTTACTCCCTCACCTAACAACCGAACGGTACAGAGACTTGATGAAAGAAGTCAGAATAACAGATAGCGGGGGATTAAGGTCGGTTGTCAAAACCATGGCAAGATATGGCTTTGCAACCATTATCGGCAGCGGCCAAAATTTTGAGTTCACTCCTCCCATTTATCGCTTTTTCGATCTGTGTGTTGAAGCAATAGCGGAGGATAATCAGTTCGGTAAAATGGAGGTTTGGAGTGACTAGAGCGATTGAAACAAACGGACCTACTAGAATCATCATGATCAACTCCGGGAAATACCAATATGCAGAAGTTGAACTGAATGAAGGGATACACCTGGTAGGTGCCAACAACAGCGGCAAAACCACTTTAATTTCTGCCCTTCAATTCCTCTATATAGATAACGACCGAAGCTTCAAATTCACGAAAGATAACGCCGTCAGCAAACGATACTATTTCAAGAGTGAATACAGTTATATACTTTTTGAGTGTTTAACTGCTAACGGATACATGGTGGTAGGTGCTCGTGGAACCAGTGCGTTGGGAAATGGAGAATACGAACGTTTTATATACAGCGGTTCTTACAAGAAAAGTCACTATTTTAAAGATGGCGGTGTAATACGACGAGGAAGTGAACTTAAACCGCTTCTGGCTGACAAAGGGTTTAAAATTTTAACAGGCCGTAATCTTCAGTCTCTCCTGACAGGAAATGATATTGGAACGGGTGTCAAGCTCAATCTTTTGCCAATCAGAAATGAGGGTGGTTATAAAAAATTCCGGCAAAACTATAAAAATCTGTTGGAACTGGCAACTGTAGACCAAGATGAAGTGAAAAAGGCCCTGATACAGATGTGCCACCCCGAAATGCGGGTTAAAGGCGTAATCGATCTGCAAGAAAGATTCAAAAAAAAGCAGGAAGAGATAAATAAGATCCGCTCTGAAATTCTAACACTTCAAAAACTTGAAAAATACATACACGAAAGCTTCGAACAGTTTGCAAATCGAAATGAGGCCCGGGAGAACATGGTCGGTGGATACTCCCTGATATTGGATGAGTTTTCGAAATGCCAAAAATATAACATCACCCTCATTCAAAACCTTGGGAATGATAGAGATCTTAAGAAAGAACTTAAAAATCAAATTGAACATGAAAAGGGAAATGTTCGTCGAGCTATTGGTAGACTGAACAAAGAAAAAGGTTCCCTTGATCATCAAATAAAATTACTTGAGAACGAAAAGTTACATTTCAGCAGTTATCTTCCAGACTTTGCAGCGGCTACAATAAACAAGCTCCAAAACAGAGAACATGAGATAGCCGAAAACCTGGCTCTAGTTACTATTGAAGATATCATTGTTGTTGAGCCAAGGTTGAAAGCACACATTCGTGAACTTCAAACTCTCTCGTTGAGGCTGAGCAACTTCGAAAATACCTTTGCAAAGATGCTCTGTAATGAATTTACAGAAGAAGAATTATCCCGTGTGTTTGCAGTTTTAAATGAAAAGGTTCTAGGACAGAGTACCGATAACGGTCCGGTTAGTATTACAGATACCAAATTGCTTGTGACCAACTTGCAAACCATCCTTGGCAGGATAAAGAATGATACGTACTCTGACCCTTCTGTTAGAGTAAACCTGATAGAAGAGTTGAAACCGGACCTTTCAAAATATTTCAATATGGAGCAGGTTCAATTAAGTATAGCGAACCTGGAAAGCGAAATAGCCCGGGACGAAAAGACATTAGAAGCCGCCAAGAAGCAGGCCGAGTTGAAAAAAGAACTTAGCGAAATCAGAAAACAGCTATCTAGCAGACAGAAGGAGGCTGATCGGTATAGGACGTTCAAGGAAAATGAGTCGAATATTCGAATTCTTAAAACCCAGATAAGTCAAATAGAGGTAGAAGAACAGCGAAAAAACGAAAAGTACGACTCTTTAGAAAAAGAGTATGGAAAGATTAGCTCAGATATTTTGGGGATTGGTACAAGAATCTCTGAGATCCAGGCAGAAGAGTCCAAGTTGAAAGAGAAAATTGAATGTTTAAAGAAACCAGATCCTGACTGGATAATACCTGATAATTTTACATGGCTCGATGATGAGATTGAGGCGCTTATTGACAGGTATGCGCTTTATGCCAGGGCACAGGAAAGGGATAGTGAGAATCTTCAAAGAAACCTGAATATCATTGAAACTCAACTTGGCCCCAATAGTGGGAGGTATGAGTCTGAACAGCAATTCCTTGACTCTCTTAAGGAAAAACTGGGTGAACTGGAAACTCGGGAGAAAGCAGCAAATACAATTTGGGAAAAGACACTAAGCAGTCTCCACACAGATTTGAGAGATCTTCTTGAAGATGTCAAGGTGATTCGAGGTCAGGCAAACACTATTAACAGGGATTTGTCAAAGATACAAATTTCCGACCTCCTTAGCCTGAGGATTGTCGTAGAAGAGAAAGGGTATATGACCGAACTTTTCCAAAGCATCATCAATAAGGCTGCCAGAACACAACATGAATTGTTTGAGTTCTCAGATACAGGAAATGATTTTACCAAGGCCCAAGGACCACTTCAAGAACTTGAAAGAATCGCAATGGAAAAAGGCCGTATAGATATCAAAAACCTTTTCTCCCTAAAGTTTGAGGTCGAGAAAATAGATGGGAAAAAAGAGACATATACATCCCTATCCAATGTGGAGTCGAATGGGACGACTATAACTGTTAAGGTTCTTGTCAATCTTATGCTTATGAGGGGACTATTTGACGACAAGAAGAACCATGCTAGAATCCCTTTCTATCTTGATGAGGTTACGGCTCTGGATGACAAAAATAGACGAGCGGTCATGAAAAAAGCAATAGAATTAGGTTTCACACCAATAATTGCAAGCCCTGACGCACAACATATCGTCAATAAAATATACCTCCTTGAATCTGGTAAGAAGCAAGGACTTTATGTGGACAAAAGAAACATGACCCTTCTCGTTAAGGAAGAGGCATGAGGGTTTTAGCAAAAATATTAAATACCCTTGAAGCTGAAGGCAGCATTGCTTTCAGTAAGGTTTCATTGAAAAACCGGCAAAAGTTAACCAGGCTTATTGAGACCGAAATTGTTCGCATTGATTATACCGGGGCAGGAAAGAAATACGTCACGCAGGATTCTAAATCCCTGGCAAGCTATTCGCTATCGATTTTCCCTGAAGGACTTGATAAGGCGATCGTGGGCACTGAAAACCGTATTGATGCCACAGCAGTATATCGCAATTCCAAACAGGGTTTTGATAAACAAAAAACCTCTGTCGTTCTTATCAGGGTGTTCTCGCCCCACCCCACCGTATTACGACTGAACGGACAGCAATTGCCGGCATACGAATGGTGCAATCTTACCGGATGTGCTGCAATTACCCTTGTTGAGGGAGACAGGTTAGAGGTAAATGGCAATCTAGCAACTGTCGAAAATAGAACTGTCTTTTTGAATTTTGATGATATAGACACCTTGGAGACCAAAATCGACATGATTATTTGGACACAAGGACGATTTAGCAGGAAGGTGATAGACAGTATCTTTGTAAATAGTGGATGTAGATTTTTACACTTTGGCGATTACGATCCAGTAGGGATCGATGAATACTTAAAACTAAAGGAACTTAACTCTAGGGTTGAGTTGTTTGTTCCCCACAACCTCGAAGCTCTATTTAAGTATGGCAGTGAACAATTATTGAATGATAGCCGCACCGTATATGAACGCCTCCGGTCGTCAGAAGACCCACAGGCACGTAAGGTGGTCGAACTAATGAGTCAATACAACAGAGGCCTAGAACACGAGGCTTTATTGATCAAATAATTCTTAACAAAACTAAACTTATCATAACTGCAGGCCCAATACACCTACATACCCACATGCGACACATACAGGTTGTCGTTGCTCTGGACTCTCTTGATCTTAGCAACCCTTCCACACTCCTATTCTGTTAGGAGGGGTACATTCGATCCCATGTGAAAAATAGGGTAAAGTCCGAATTAAAAATTGCTTAGCAAGAGATGGATTTTCATAGTTGTATTGATACCGAGATAAGGTTGCCCATCAAATCATATAGGAATTTGACATTGACTTAATTTGATGTGTCTACTGTTTATACGTATACAAACTGTAAATCTTAGGATTTCGCTTATCGACCTACAGACAAACCAAGTCGGAATTATCCCAGGTGACTGTAGAAGTTTAGAATTATTCTTAATAACTAACCTTGTCAAAAATGTTTCGCCATCAGATTCCATCCTCTTTTGTTCAGCGTAGGATCAACGTGATTTAACCATACGGTTTTGGGTGCGTTGATCTCCAGTAATGTCTCCGCAATTGACTGACCACCAGCCCACCACTTATATTTGGGATGACAGTCTGCTGGTATGCGAAGGTCAGGTCCATGAGTGCTGTTGAAAACAAAAGGTTTAAGAACATTTTTTTCAGGCGATCTAGCCGAAGTCTCAGTCTTTGTGATACCTTCAACACCACTTCTACTCGTGGACAATATTTTATGATTTAACCGTTTATCGCTTTCTTCTAACCTCGACATCCAATTCATAAAAACCCTCATATGCTCTAAAAGTGAACCGACAAAACCGACAATATTAGTTTCGTCGGTTTTGTCGGTTAATTATTCACACACTGTCCCATATTTTCGGATTTATATGGTAAGCCAGTGATTTTGGTCGACCTGCACCATACTGAGGTATATCCACTGGTCTTAACCATCCTGCACTCACGAGCATCTCTAAAGCCTCTTTAACTAAGATTGGGTCGCTAAGCATGGTCCAACCTTTGCGTTGAATATCGCGAATTGTAAATCCGTTTTTCAGTTTCCCTTGCTGTAGCTTTTTGGCGAGGGCTCCAAGACTCGTTTGCGCAGGATCAAGAGCGAGAGAATATATGCGCCTTGCATGCGTTTCCAAATAATCACACCAGCAAGCAGCCATGATCGCAGCATGTTCAGAGACTGGTTGTAATGTTCTGCCACTATCAATCATATCCAATAGGTGGAATATAAGCGCCAAAGAAGGCATTAAAGAACGGTATTTGGTTAGGTGTTCTACTAAAATTGGATGTGTAGTGTCGTCCAATAGCTTATTTGTCTGTAAATCCGTAAGCCACTCGATGAACACAATCTGGGCATCTTCTGAGAATCGTAGGTATTGCCTATCCTCAAATGGGTAATTATCAAGGGCCTCGATGAGTTCATATGCTCTGTTCTTGGCTTGCGAACTAGGGTACTGGTCGGTATATTTCCACTCGCCTTGGTCTGGAAACACAGAGAGTTGCAACCTCTGTACAAATCCGTCATTCTCCCCACCATGTATGGCTGCGTGTAAATAACTTTTGATCTTATCCGGCTGGACTCCGCCGAGTAGCGACAAACAAAGTTTTTCGGTACGTATAGTACCCCGACCAATTCGGTCATCAATAAAACTGCCATCCCCATTGAATGACTCGAGGTAAAAGGCCCTGTCCGTCTCATTACCAGCCTTATCCAGCCTCTTGAACAACCCCATGAGTTCGTCACGGAAGACAAGCAATCCTGAAGGGTTACGGCTCAGTAAGTCGTTTAGTTTTTCAATGGTTGCGTCATTGGTTTTGTATCTTCTTTCCTGTGGCGGCTCTAAGGATTGCTCAGGTTGCATTTGATTAGCAATTTCTTCGGCCTTGGCTTCATCTTTTTTCTTAACCGCCTGCCGAATCTGACTTTTAATCTCCCTGACTTGCTCTTCTTTTACATACATTTTTGCGAGAGATTCAAGTTTTGCCTGTTTATGCTCCTCAGCTGCTATTATTTCGAGCTTTGAAAGTGTTTTTTTCAATATCTCGTTTAGGGTAGGGCTCTTCATTGCCGATGGAGGTCCGATCACTGCCCCCCATAGGTTAGGGGTAACAGCCCAATCGTCCTTTTGTTTTGGCTTGATCCTACAACGTGTGCCAATAAGAGAACCACAGACAACGATCAAGGCGACTGCTACATAGTCTACAGGAGCTTGCATTCTATACGCTATATCCTCGACCCACTCACGGAAGGGGGCAGGGATCATTTCGCTTGTTAGTGGTGCAACTGGTTGCAGTTCTGCCTTAATTTCTTCAGGATCTGGCCATTCATTTTGATTGTCATTGAGTGCCAGTGACAACTGTTCGCGAACAGCGCTCAAACCATTTTTGACGTGTAGGTCGTTGAAGTCAGCGCCCTCGCCAAGATGGTTAGGCGGGAAAATTACTTTTCCGCCCACGAGAGTGGCTGCATCCGTAGCAGACTTGGCACCATTACCAAGATCACCGCAAATGACTATTTCAACACTCTCATATTGTTCCTTCAAGGCCTTCGCTACAGGTAAAAAATTCGTACAACTCCCAACACTGATCGTTGGCATGCAGGTTGCCTCTTTGATTGACAGGCAGGTAGCTATGCCTTCTGCTATGAAAATACGCTTAGGTGACTCTGGTAAGTCCTCTGGTGTAAAGAAATGGCCTTGCTTCCGGCCACCTGCAAGGGCTGCCTTACGTCCATCAGGATCGATCATTTCGAGTGTCCAGAAGTGATACGTAGAATCAAAGAATGGTGCCAAGAGTATACGCCCCTGTAGAGGTTCCTTCCCCTGTTTTGGGATGTAGCCTATGGTTGCTTCAACCTCTTCGATGGATAACTCGCACAAATACGGTACAGCTTTTACTCCTTTGCGTGATAAATAGGGGTGATCTTGGCGCGCTAGGATAGAACGTTCACCTAGCCTACGACCTGTTTTTTTAGCCAGTTCCCACTTTCGCTTGTTTTCTGCTTCACGTTTCAGCCTATTCTCCTGATGCTCCTCTTGCGAAAAAGGTGTCTGATCTGCTTTTGAGTACCATAAACCTTGCCTCGCTAGAGCTGATATAACCGCCTCAGAAGAGCAACCAGCACGACAAATAACAATTGGCTTACCTGTATCCCCATCTTTTATATCCAAAGATGGATTATGGTCGTCGTGAGCCGGGCAGATGCAACGCCATTCCCCACCAGGCATTAAACGTCCATCCAGAGCTAACCCTATCTGTTCTGCACTAATCATTTTGAGAGCCCTCCTGTTTTTCCCCTGGAAGTTGAATGTATTCAGCTTCAGGATTTGCACTTTGCGACTCGATCACTCTGGCTTCTTGTGACATGACCCACTGTCCAGCCTGTAGGGGCTTAACGGCGAGTTTTAGCAGACGATTTAATAGGGAGTTTCCCTGGTTGTGGACTTCAAAGAGTATGTATTGGCTTGAGTTATCTGAAATCATTGTATTCATCACAAATCCTCGTTTATTCAGGAATGGTGGGCAGAGAGGGTGATCTGCTAAATTGGGTGTGACCACCCTCCCTTCAAGTTGGGTAATTAAGGATTCCTCCGTGGAAGCTTGTCGACCCACTCTTGAACATCAGAGGCACGCCACGCGACAGCTTTAGCGCCTAGCCTTACAGGTGGTGGGAAAAAGCCCTTTTTGACCCATGCGTAGATTGCAGATTTCTTGAGGCCGGTGATTGACTCTACTTCTGGTAGTCTGAGAAGTTTGGTTTTCATGATTTCTCCCATAAAGGTGTTTTAGGATGGTCGCGACCTTTGGTGGAAGAGTTTAGATAGTGCAGGGGGGAATTGCATTGCAATTGCAACGAAATCCGTTGCAATTGCAATGGGGCAGGGGGGGATGGTTATGGTTGGAGTTCTGAATTAATGGATTTTTTGGCTTGGGAGAAAATTCCGGCAGTGGTCCTTTCACCGATTCCGTAGGCGCCGCCGAATTTTTCACTTATAAAACTGCGCAACTCAGTGTCAGTTGAGAATGAGTTACCCTTGAAGTCCCCAACGATAATTTCCAGAAGAGCGCCAATTACGTTGAGGCAACTTCTTTGTGTGTAATTTTGACCTGTTGGGGGAGGTGAGGATTTCATTTGGTTAGGGATGAAACCGTCTTTAACAGCTTTATCCCACCATGGGACTAATTTGGTTATTTCCTTAGACTTGATCCATGACAAATAGTAGTGAGGCTCGTATTTTGCGTCGAGTTCAATGCCTGGATTTTCATGTGAATTTTTACGACTCATCCACAGATTGCAGAGTCGATCTAACCGTAATTCTGCATGATAATACCAGCTTCTCATGTCGTAATACTGGAGGCAGCTGTCAAATTTTCCATTAAAAGCGGTATTCTCAGATTGATTTTCTAATAATTGAGCAAGTTGCTGTTGTTCATCTTCAGAAAATTTTTCCAAACATCTCTCCGCCTTAGCTTCCGCTTCAGATAGGTCTGAACCATAATAGTCACCCCACTTTGCTTCAGGGGCGCATATCAGTATGTCGGCATTTTCAATTTTTAGCTGTTCTGTCGTCTCGAAAAAATTCCAAGAAATTTCTGCTCCGTTGGGGTCTATGCCGGCTAAAAGCAGCAAGGCCTGTTCTACTGTCCAGGTGTCATGGTTAAACCAGTCGCTAGGAGGGAAAAAATCTTCACTGCGCGCTTCACTTTTTATGCACTCTGAAAGCCAGGCTGATGCGAGGCCAAACTGACCACTTAAGCGATTCGTTAAAAACTTTAAATCTTCGTCCATTTTGCTTCCCTCCTGATAATATCCCTGTAAAGATTAATTGGGCAGAGCGCTAGAGGAGTGTCTTTTGGAAACTACCCTAGCTGGGGTCAAGTTGGTTTCTGATCTGTTTTTTACGCTAATATTATCTCTATCTCCTTCTTACCCTGTGAAAGTCGATGATCTCAGAAGTGTTCTCTAGGGTTTGAAGTTTCTCCCCCCACCAGTCTAAAAGACTCCTTCGTTGTTCTAAATATTCAGCTCGATTATAGGCTCTCTTGATTTTGTTTTTTTCTTCGTGTGCTAATGCTTTTTCGATCACTTCAGGAGGGAATTCGCCGCTTTCATATGCCATCGTAGAAAAAGAAGCTCTAAATCCGTGGGGGGTTGCCCTACCTTTATACCCCATGTCACGCAAAGCTTTTCCCATGGTGTTGTCCGACATTGGCTTTTCAAGGTGCCTGGGAGCTGGGAAAACAAATCCATCGGTTCCAAAAAGCTTCCCGGATCGCTCAAGCACAGAGAGGGCCTGCTTTGATAAGGGGACAATGTGCTCACGCTTCATTTTCATGCGTTCAGCGGGGATGTACCACTCCTTCAAATCCAAGTTGAACTCTTCCCATCTCGCTTGCCTGACTTCACCAGGGCGGCAAGCAGTAAGCGCTGTAAAATGCAGGGCAAGGCGTGTAGCAACAAATAGCTTTTGGTTGTTGGTAATGTCTCGCAAAAGTTGTGCTAATTCGCGATCAAGGAGGGAAGGCGTATGGGTAACGGTTCTGGACTTCAGAACGCCCTTCATGTCGGCTGCTGGGTTGTAAGTCGCCTTCCCTGTCTGTACAGCGTAGCGGAAAACGGAGTTCATCCTTTGCAGGACCTTTTTTGCGATCTCGAGAGAACCTCGACTCTCAATTCGTCGTATGATTTTTAATACTTCCGGCGGGGTGATGGTTTCAATGGGTTGACCACCAATGTAGGGGAAAACATTAGCTTTGAGTGAAGATAAAACCGCCAGGGAGTGATTCTCACTCCACCGACCTTTTTGAGTTTCAATCCATTCACGTGCTAAGATTTCAAATTTGCCAAGACGCCTTTGCTTTTCTTGATGTTGAAGGGCGATTTTTTGAAGTTTTTTCTCCCTTCGTGCTGCGGCGGGGTTGACACCTTCTTGGACCAGCTTCTTAGCTTCATCCCGTGCCTGACGAGCCGCTTGAAGGCTTATCTCTGGATAATGACCAATTATGTAGTTACCGTTTTTGCCCAGTATTTTGTACCGGTATAACCAACGCTTACTTCCGCTAATGGTGATTTCAAAAAAGAGCCCTTTGCCATCAGCCAGGCGACATTGGCCCTTTGCGTGTTTTATTTGCAGAACTGTAAGCTTGGACATTCCTTGGCTCCAAAAAGGGTATATTTTTCGAGGTTGGTTTGAATGCCTGGTAAACGTATACCCTATTGTATACCCCTTTTTCGACGGAATGACACGGAAAAGAATGGAAGGTAGTGGACGAAAAAGAATGAAAAAAAGCCCCTAAGTAATTGATACTTAGGGGCTTACTAGGACTTTGATGGAAGTCCTTGAACCAACTGCTGGTGCCTAGGGCGAGAATCGAACTCGCACGGGCGCAAGGCCCACGAGATTTTAAGTCTCGGGTGTCTACCAGTTCCACCACCCAGGCAAGGTCGTTTCTAATAACATAATTTTTGGAAGCTTGTCAATCGCAATCGCGCTATTAGTAACGTTTTACCAAATATTGACCGACGCTGATGCTGTTGTCAATAAGTTGAACTGAAAGAGTGTCTGAAGCATCTCGTTGAGCTTACGATTCAATAACTTGAAAATAGTTCCTACAATGAGTTTTTGGCTTGCTGAATAATGGCAAGCATTTCCCGAACGGCCTGATCAATGCCAACATAGGCTGCGCGGCTAATAATCGAGTGACCGATGGAAAGTTCCTCGATGGTATCCAGTTCGGCAATCCTTGCCGTGTTACGGTAATCCAGCCCGTGACCTGCATTGACTCGCAAACCTAACTGGTAGGCTTCATTGGCGGAATCTGCAATGAGTTGGAACTCCTGCTCCTGTTCAGCTTCGGTCTCGGCATCGCAATATCTGCCGGTATGTATCTCCACGAAGGTCGCACCAATTTCATGACTGGTACGGATCTGTTCAAGGTCGGGGTCGACGAAAAGAGAGACGGGTATTCCTGCCTGGCCAAGCTTCTCTATTGCTTTAGCAATTTTCTTTTTCTGACCTATTACATCAAGACCACCCTCGGTAGTCAGTTCCTGACGTTTTTCCGGTACCAGAGTGACAAGATCAGGAATTACTTCCAGGGCGATACCGATCATCTCTTTAGTGGCGCCCATTTCAAGGTTCATCTTGGTTTTAATGGTTTTGCGAAGAATATGTACATCGCGATCCTGGATGTGGCGACGATCTTCGCGCAGGTGGATAACGATACCTTCAGCGCCGGCGAGCTCACACATTGCGGCGGCTGTTACCGGGTCTGGTTCGGTGGTTCCCCGTGCCTGGCGAATTGTTGCAATGTGATCGACGTTAATTGCAAGATGCGTCATTTGATTTCTCCTGTAGTGTTCAAATCGGGAAAGTAACTCCTGCTCTTTATCATACATCTCAAGAGCTTCCTGCTCGCTTCGTTCATGATCCATACCCAGCAGGTGAAGCAATCCGTGAACGATAAGCCAGTTCAGGCGGAAAGGAAAAGGCTGGTCTAGTTCATGAGCTTCACGAAGGGCAGTGTCGAGGGAGATAATGATATCTCCCAGCTCATCAATGGGCAATTCTGAGAAGGGAGATTCCTCGGTGGCTTCGAATAAAGGAAAAGAGAGAACGTTGGTAGGTCCTTCTTTACCACGATACTGATTGTTGAATCTGCTCATTTCTTCATCGTCTATGAGCAGTATGGAAACGGAATGTCCGTTGACCTCCAATTGGTTCATGAACCATTGAGTCCTGCGTTTCAGTTTCTCAATATTAACAGGGAACGATGGCAGTGTGTACTGGGTAGAGATATCTACGGGCATGATAGGATGTCGGGATTATATGATGAATTCTGAAATTAAAAAGGGAAGAGAGCCTCAAGTACGGTTCTCATCCCTTCAATCTTACCGGAATAAGGAAAGATAAATCAATCTTCATCCGTTTCGTAGGCTTGAATTATTTTCTGCACCAGCGGGTGACGGACCACGTCGGCCTTAGAGAAAGTGCAAAACCTGATCCCTTCAATGTTTTTGAGAAGTTTTTTCGCTTCCACCAGGCCAGAGTGCTGTTTGACCGGCAGGTCAACCTGGGTAATGTCACCGGTAATAACAGCGCAGGAATCAAAACCTACCCTGGTAAGAAACATTTTCATCTGTTCACGGGTCGTGTTCTGGGCTTCATCTAGAATAATAAAAGCATTACTTAGGGTTCGGCCGCGCATGAAAGCCAGAGGTGCTATCTCGATAACACCTCGCTCAACGAGGTCCTGGCACTTTTCTGCACCGACCATATCGTTGAGCGCGTCATGAAGCGGACGCAGATACGGGTTGACTTTCTGTGCCAGGTCGCCAGGCAGAAATCCTAGCTTTTCACCAGCTTCCACTGCCGGTCTGGTGAGAATGATCGAGCGTACCTGGCCGGTGACGAGAGCTGAGGCAGCCATGGCTACAGCCAGGTAGGTCTTCCCGGTACCGGCGGGGCCAATGCCGAAGACAATGTCATTATCCCGAATGGCATCTATGTAGATCTTTTGGTTTTTTGTTTTAGGAGAAATCACCCGATTCTGGGTGGTGACATACACCTTGTCTAAAAATATCTTATCGAGCCTGGCCTTCGGAGTGGATTCCAGAATACGCAGACCGAAAGCGAAATCTGAGCTGTAGACAGGATACCCTTTGCCTATCAGTTCATAGAGCTGAGAAAGCAGTTCCGATGCTATTTCCACATCGTGCTGGAAGCCACTGATGTTCAGGTTATTGCCACGGGCGCTGATTTTCACGCCGGAACTGTTCTCAATGATATGGAGATTCCTGTTGAGATCTCCAAAGAGGTTCATGGCTATCTGATTGTCGTCAAACTCCAGAACCTGGCTAAATTGTTGTTTACTCATCAAGTTACTGTTTATGTAAGCTTGCTATTTGGCGACAAGCTCTTCGTTGATCATGTTCTGGAAAGCCTGCACCGATCTGTCGGAAACTCTACGTCCATTGATAAATACGGTTGGTGTTCCTGTTACCTCGGCACGTTTGGCGTCACTGAGGTCTTTTTGAATTTTCTGGCGAACCTGGCCAGAGTTCATATCTTTTTCGAACTTCTCCATGTCGAGACCAAGGCCACCGGCGATATCGGTAATGAGCTGATTAGAGAGTTTCGGTGCGGCAAACAGTTTGTCGTGAAACTCCCAGAATTTACCCTGCAGATCAGCCGCCATAACAGCGCGGTGTGCTGGCTCAGCCATTTTGTGGAAGCTGAGTGGCATGTTCTTAAAAACAAGCTTAATATTGTCTTTGTTGGCCTCAAAAACTTTGTTCAATACAGGTTCGAGCTTCTTGCAGTATGGGCATTCAAAGTCTGTGAAGATGACCATGGTAACTGGCGCATCGGCATTACCCTTAAACGGGGAATCTGTAATGTCAATTTCCTGAACAAAGTTTAAGCTCACTCTGGTGAATGTGTTGGCGGAGGTGTCCACAAGGTAGAGCCAGTCGCCGGTTGCGGAAATGTCAATGCCTGTCACTCCCTCTCCGGCCGGGATGGTACCTAGCTCATCGCCTTTGTAGTCGTAAATCACCACATTATGTTTATCATCCAGCACGTACGTTAGCTTTCCGTCAAGTGACTGGGCGAAATCAAGCGGTTTACCTGCTAACTGAACATTCTCAACCACTTTCCACTCAAGCTTGTTGCTTTTTCCGGTGTTCTGAATAGCGTTTGCTGTGAGTGGCAGGGAAAGGAGAAGGGCGGTACAGGCCAGTAGGGAAGTTTTGCGCAACATAAGCACCTCTATAATATTATGGTGATGATCTAATGAAATGTCCTGAAGAACTGACTTATGCCAATGTTAAGCGTTTTTACAAATAAATCAAACACACTGTGTGAAAATCGCCTATTCAAACATGTAATCGTTACCTCAACTTGAAAAAACTCTGGAAACTGATCGCACGAAATGGTATTTATAGCATCTTTTTCGCACTTGGGCTCGTTAAGACTGCTTTAGAGTCTTGACTGGGGCTGTGATGTGAATTACAAGAACTTGGTTAAAGTTAATTAATTTCCTCTTATCTCTTCAGGAGATTTATTGTTTGGGGGAAAGTGGTTAGAAATATATGTTCGTGCCGAAATTGTTGGAGTACGATCAGGACTTGCGAGGGTGGCGGAATTGGTAGACGCACCAGACTTAGGATCTGGCGCCTTACGGTGTGGGGGTTCGACTCCCCCCTCTCGCACCACTGATCTGACACGATGAACGTTCTACATTTCACCCCGGCACAACAAAAATCCAGACAGTCATAGAATCAACGTGCGGCGTAGTTCAACTCCGGTGAAATGATCGGGCGCGTACGCATGCTGTGGCTGATGGACTATAGGGAACTCAAAAAAAGGAAAACTCAGATGGAAGTAAACATTGAAAGTGTCGGTACTCTGACCAAAAAAGTAACAGTAACTATCCCGGAGAGCGACGTTCAGCCGAGACTGAACGCGGAGTATGACAAGCTGAAAAAAGATTCCAAGATGAAGGGTTTCAGACGCGGCAAGGTACCTCGCTCCATCGTCATCAAGAATTACAAACCACAGGTTGAAGGTGAGATTGGCGAAAAGCTTGTTCAGGAAACCTACTTCGATGTGATTGAAAAAGAGAATGTCGACGCTGTTACCCATCCTGAGATCACCAGTGTAAATTACAACGAAGACGGTTCTTTCACCTATTCCGCCAACGTCGATGTCCGCCCTGAGTTTGAGCTTGGTGAGTACAAAGGTCTCGAGATTGAGAAGCCTGAAGCTCTCGTAACAGATGAAGAAGTGCAGCTTGAACTCGAATCTCTGCAGAAAGAGATGGCTGTTCTGCGTTCTGTTGAAGATCGTGCGATCGAAAAAGGTGATGTTGTTGTGGTAGACTTCCAGGGCTACCATGACGGCGAAGCCATGAAGCAGGTTAAAAACGAAGACTACTCTGTCGATGTCGGTTCAGGCCGGATGGGAGAAGAATTCGAGGCCAAGCTAATCGGCATGAAGAAGGGTGAAGAGGCGACCCACGAGGTGGATTTCCCCGAGTCTCATCCAAACCCGGTTCTCAAAGGCAAGACCGTTGAGTTCAAGATCAACGTTAAAGATGTGAAAGAACGTGTCCTCGCAGAGCTCAACGATGAGTTCGCTAAAGATGTAAGCGAGAACTTTGAGACACTGGATGCACTGAAGGCTTCAATCAGCGAGCGCAAAATTAAAGAGCGTGAAGAAGCAAACGATGGTGTAGTAACCGACAGAATCATGCAAAAACTGCTCGAAAGCCATGACTTCGAGGTACCGAACAGATTGGTTGCTTTCGAGATTGAGCAGATGATCAAGCAGACTGAGCAGCAGCTTGAGCAGGCTGGGGTAAGTCTTGAGGCAGCAGGTCTCTCCAAGGAGAAACTGGCTGAGCAGAATTCAGAGGTTGCCACCAAGCGTGTTCGTGGCGATTTCATTCTCAAGAAAATTGGTGAGACCGAGTCTATCAAAGTTGAAGATGAAGATCTCGAGCGCGGTTTCCAGCGTATCGGTGATCAGTACAACATGCCGGTTGCAAAGGTTAAGGAATTTTTCCAGAGCCGTGACGATCTTCTCCCATTCATGAATGAACTGCTGAACGAAAAGATTCTTCATTTCCTCCGCGACAACGCAGAAATGGTTGCAGAAAAGCCAGTTCCAGCTGAATCAGAGGGCGAGGAAAAGGCTGAATAAGCTAAAGAATGTTAACAGCCTCCTGGCATTATGTCGGGAATGGATATATATTTGATCTGCATAGTGAACTTATAAGTATCACCGTCGGATCTTATAAATAATCATAGACGACTGCAACCGGCGTGTGCCCGTTGCAGTCGTCCCATTTTAGGAGTGTGACGATATGAATCTAGTCCCTATGGTAGTTGAGCAGAGTCCTCGAGGAGAACGAGCATATGACATCTACTCCCGTCTGCTGAAAGAACGCATCGTCTTTCTTGGTTCAGCAGTCAATGACGACGTGGCCAATGTTATTATTGCTCAGCTACTGTTCTTGGAGGCTGAGGATCCCGAGAAAGATGTAACTTTTTATATCAATTCTCCCGGTGGTTCCGTAACTTCAGGCATGGCGATTTATGACACCATGCAATATGTTAAATGTGACATCGCAACCCTCTGTCTTGGCCAGGCGGCCTCGATGGGTGCCTTGCTACTTGCTGCCGGTGCTGCTGGCAAGCGTTACTCGCTTCCCAATTCACGCATTATGATTCACCAGCCGATGGGTGGTTTTCAGGGGCAGGCTACTGATATTGATATTCACGCCAGGGAAATTCTCCGGATGCGTGAAGATTTGAATAAGATTCTTGCCCACCATACCGGACATGATGTCGAGAAAATTTCTCTCGATACAGAGCGGGATAACTTTATGAGTGCCGTGGAAGCTAGGGAGTATGGTATAATTGATAAAGTTATCGTAAATCGTGATGTTTTAGATAAGGAAGAATAATATGGCCGATATTGACAATAACGAGCCTGAATGTAACTGCTCGTTTTGCGGAAAAAGCCAGGAAGAAGTTGAAAAGCTTATAGCTGGTCCGGATGTCTACATCTGTGATGAGTGCATTGAACTGTGCAATGAGATCGTCAATGAAGAGGGTGATGGAGGTGAGGAGCCTGGTGAGGAAGCCATGGCCGCTTCGCTGAAGCCCAAGGAAATTCATGACTATCTCAATGATTATGTGATAGGACAGGATTACGCCAAGAAAGTGCTCTCCGTCGCTGTGCACAACCACTATAAGCGCATTGACGCTCCAGTAACTGACGATTCCGTCGAACTTCAAAAATCCAACATCATCCTGATTGGCCCGACCGGGTCCGGCAAGACCCTGGTAGCCCAGACTCTCGCCAAGATTCTTAACGTTCCTTTCTGCATGGCCGATGCCACTACTTTGACAGAGGCCGGGTATGTTGGGGATGATGTGGAAAATATCCTTGTGAACCTGTTACAGTCTGCAGATTACGATATCGAGCGGGCAGAGCGGGGGATCATTTATATCGATGAGATCGATAAGATTGCCAGGAAGTCCGACAGTCCATCGCTTACCCGTGACGTTTCCGGTGAGGGCGTGCAACAGGCACTGCTGAAGATCATCGAGGGCACCGTTGCTTCGATTCCGCCCAAAGGTGGTCGCAAGCACCCTCAGCAGGAGTTGGTGAAAATTGATACCACCAATATCCTCTTTATTGTTGGTGGTGCGTTTGTTGGCCTCGATATGGTAGTGAAGCGTCGTGAAGGCAGAAAGTCGATCGGCTTCGGTGCCAAGGTCATGTCTGAGAACAAGAAGGACCTGGGCGAATTGCTGGCGTCAGTTCAGCCGGAGGATCTGCTAAAGTTCGGTCTTATTCCTGAGCTGGTAGGGCGTCTGCCTGTTATTGCCACCATGAAAGAACTTCATGAAGAAGATCTGGTGCGTATCCTCCGTGAGCCGAAGAACGCTCTCACCAAACAATACCAGAAGCTTTTCGAGTTCGAAGGTATTCAGCTGAGATTTACAGAAGGGGCGTTGCTGGCGATTGCGCGCAAGGCTCTCGAACGTAAATCAGGGGCACGTGGTTTGCGTTCTGTAATGGAAGAGGCTATGCTGGATGTTATGTACGACTTGCCATCTAAAGAAAACGTTCAGGAATGTGTAATTTCTGAGCAGGTAATCGTTGATGGTGAGTATCCTGTTGTTCTGTATCAGAATGCACCCGAAGATTCGTTGAAAACAGCCTGATTTTACGCCCGGCATCATTTGCCGGGCGCGGCTATGACATAAAGGAGAACAAGTGACTAAGCTCTATCCGCTTATGCCGCTGCGGGATATTGTTATCTTTCCGCACATGGTAGCGCCACTGGTAGTGGGACGAAAAAAATCGATCCTCGCTTTAGAGGATGCGATGGAAAAGCGTACTGAAATTCTGCTTGTTACCCAGAAAGACTCCGCCGTAGATGATCCTGAAGAGGACGGCATTTACGAGTATGGTACGCTCGCCTCAGTTATGCAGTTGCTGCGCTTACCTGACGGTACCATTAAGGCACTGGTCGAGGGGAAAAAGAGAGCTAAAGTTATCTCTTATGTTCCCAATGAGAATTTCCTGCAGGCTGAAGTGCAGGAACTGGCTGACCAGATTGAAAAGACAGGCGAACTCATTGCCTATGAGCGAGAGCTTCGTAAATTTTTCGAAGAGTTTGCCTCTACCAATAAGAAAATCGCCAAAGAGGTGGTGAAATCAGTCAGTACTATCGAGGATCCGGTGAAGATGCTGGATATCATTTCCTCGCATTTACCGTTAAAGGCAAATGAGAAGCAGGAGATTCTCGAATGTGATGATTTAATTACCAGAATAGAGAAGGTTCTTGAGGTAATTCACCGGGAGATCGAGCTCGCCGAGCTGGAAAAGACTATAAACGCCAAGGTAAAGATGCGTATGGGCAAAACCCAGCGAAATTATTACCTGAGCGAGAAGGTTCGTGAGATCCAGACCGAGATGGGCCAGAATGAAGATGGCCTGGATGAGATGGGTGAGCTTGAGGAGCAGATAGGCAAAAAGAAGATGCCGCAGGTTGCCCGGGATAAGGCGCTCAAGGAGCTGAAAAAACTCAAAAATATGCCGCCGATGTCTGCCGAGACAACAGTTGTCCGCAATTACATCGATTGCATTGTGAACCTCCCCTGGCAGAAGAAATCCAAATCTCAGCTCGATATTGCCAAAGCCGAGCGGATTCTCGACGAAGATCATTACGGACTGGAGAAGACCAAGGAGCGAATTCTTGAGTACCTGGCTGTCCAGACCCAGGTAAAAAAGATCAAGGGTCCTATTCTTTGTCTGGTCGGTCCTCCAGGTGTCGGTAAGACCTCAATCAGCCGTTCGATTGCCAGGGCAATGGGCAGAAAATTTGCCCGTCTGTCACTCGGTGGTGTAAGGGATGAGGCAGAGATTCGCGGCCACAGGCGTACCTACATCGGTGCTATGCCGGGTAAGATTATTCAGTCTATGCAGAAAGCGAATGTTGCCAACCCGGTATTTTGTCTCGATGAGGTGGATAAAATGTCCATGGACTTCCGTGGCGATCCATCTTCTGCGCTGCTTGAAGTACTTGATCCAGAGCAGAACACTGCCTTTAACGATCATTATCTCGATATTGATTATGACCTGTCTGAAGTATTTTTTATAACTACCGCTAATAACCTGCACGGTATTCCGGTTCCACTTCAAGACAGGATGGAGATCATCCAGATTCGCGGCTATACCGAGCAGGAGAAGCTGAAGATTGCAGAAGGGTACCTGGTTCCCAAACAGCTTGAGGCAAATGGCTTTGCCATAGGCGATATCATGATGACGGATGGGGCAATTCTCGAAGTCATCAGGCGATATACAAGGGAGGCCGGTGTACGTAATCTTGAGCGAAACATCGCTTCACTATGCAGAAAAATAGCCCGTGATCGACTGAAGAAGAACGAAAAGGACAAGAAGTATCGGGTCAGTGCCCAGTCAGCTGTAAAGTTCCTGGGAACTCCTAAATACAGATATGGCCTGGCTGAAGAGCAGGATGAAATTGGCCTTACCACCGGCCTTGCCTGGACTGAAGTCGGCGGTGAGTTGCTCACCATCGAGGCTACCCTGATGCCTGGTTCCGGCAAGTTGACCATTACCGGTAAGCTTGGCGATGTAATGCAGGAATCAGCACAGGCAGCACTTTCCTACGTCCGCTCACGTGCCGATCTGCTTGGGCTTGAATCAAACTTCTACCAGAAGCTCGATATACACGTTCATGTACCGGAGGGTGCAATTCCCAAAGATGGACCGTCTGCCGGTATTACCATTGCCACTACCTTGGTCTCTGCATTACTCAGGGCACCTGTGCGGCATGAACTTGCAATGACCGGGGAAATTACCCTGCGAGGTCGAATTTTACCCATCGGCGGTTTGACCGAAAAATTACTTGCTGCCAAACGGGGTAATATCACTCATGTTCTGATTCCGAAGGATAATGAGCGTGATCTCGCTGATGTACCGACAAAAATCCGTAAAAGCCTCAACATTACGCTCGTGGAACATATGGATGAGGTACTGGAACATGCAATTGTATTGAAAGAAGGGGAGACTGTTCTAAAGACGCTTACTTCAAATGAGTTAGCGAGTAATGGCGAAGCATTGGAACATAATTCAGCACATTAGAACCTTTTTTGCTTGACGCGTTAGGGGGAAATTGGTAAATACTCCCTCATGCTAACGCAGGGCGGGTAGCTCAGTTGGGAGAGCATCGGCCTTACAAGCCGAGGGTCACAGGTTCAAGCCCTGTTCCGCCCACCAAGATTTTCACCGTGCGTCAAGCGTCACTACTGGGGTCGTAGTTCAGTTGGTTAGAATGCCGGCCTGTCACGCCGGAGGTCGCGAGTTCGAGTCTCGTCGGCCCCGCCAGTACAATTCAAGGGTTACAGTCACTATGGCTGTAACCCTTTTTTTGTTTCTTGTCTTTTATTCTTCTCGTCACATTCAAATAATAGGCAGTCCTGTCAAAATCATTCCGGTCTCTAATTAATTGAGTAAGTTGTCAGAATGTAATCAGGGGTAAAGGTAGCAGTTTACCCGGCAGGGGCTTTATTTTTTGTGTTTTTCGATCTGGTTCGAACAGAGCATGCCCTTTGATATTATGAGTATTTATCGGTACCACAATGGGATAGGGATGAGTTAAAGCGATTCATGTTTTGTCTGCCTTTACATTGTATTCACGGCGGCTATAATTAATTGTGGGATTTAAATTAAATCGCACTTTATTTGCTTGACGGGTTAGGGGGAAGTTGGTAAATAGTCCCTCACGCTGACGCGGGGCGGGTAGCTCAGTTGGGAGAGCATCGGCCTTACAAGCCGAGGGTCACAGGTTCAAGCCCTGTTCCGCCCACCAAAAATTTGACAGAGCGTCAAGCGTCATTACTGGGGTCGTAGTTCAGTTGGTTAGAATGCCGGCCTGTCACGCCGGAGGTCGCGAGTTCGAGTCTCGTCGGCCCCGCCAGTACGATAAAAGGGTTACAGTCAATAAGACTGTAACCCTTTTTTTGTTGCCCTTGTTCATAGCTTTTTCCTGATAAAAGCAGGTGTGTCATATATTATTATCAATTGCTAAACATTTGTTTTTTATTTGCTTGACGGGCCAGGGGGAAGTTGGTAAATAGTCTCTCACGCTGACGCGGGGCGGGTAGCTCAGTTGGGAGAGCATCGGCCTTACAAGCCGAGGGTCACAGGTTCAAGCCCTGTTCCGCCCACCAAAAATTTGACAGAGCGTCAAGCGTCATTACTGGGGTCGTAGTTCAGTTGGTTAGAATGCCGGCCTGTCACGCCGGAGGTCGCGAGTTCGAGTCTCGTCGGCCCCGCCAGTACGATAAAAGGGTTACAGTCAATAAGACTGTAACCCTTTTTTTGTTGCCCTTGTTCATAGCTTTTTCCTGATAAAAGCAGGTGTGTCATATATTATTATCAATTGCTAAACATTTGTTTTTTATTTGCTTGACTGGTCAGGGGGAAGTTGGTAAATAGTCTCTCACGCTGACGCGGGGCGGGTAGCTCAGTTGGGAGAGCATCGGCCTTACAAGCCGAGGGTCACAGGTTCAAGCCCTGTTCCGCCCACCAAAAATTTGACAGAGCGTCAAGCGTCATTACTGGGGTCGTAGTTCAGTTGGTTAGAATGCCGGCCTGTCACGCCGGAGGTCGCGAGTTCGAGTCTCGTCGGCCCCGCCAGTACGATAAAAGGGTTACAGTCAATAAGGCTGTAACCCTTTTTTTGTTTCACTATCCCTGGGGGAGAGATCAGTGGGAAAAAACGAATTCGTTCCAGCTGGTAGGGGAGCTTGCTATCTCAACCCCAAGAGTTTTTCCTTTATTTTCCTGAATCACCACCCAGCGTGGTCTGGCAACTATCCTGTAATTCTCGACCTGACCTCTGACGACCACTGAAAGCAGTGAACGTGAACTTGACAACCTGTCGGGTATATCTTGCAGGCATAGTCCGTGGGCAGAGATATTGGTTACCAGACCGCTATACGAGGCAAGACCGTCGGAAATGTCAGCTCTCAATCCATCGATATCGACACGTTTGAATTCACGTCTACAGCGACTGGGGACACCTCCATCCTGATTGTTCAGGACATTGAGGCTGGTGCGGATCAAACAGAGCCCTTCATTCAGATTCATCCTGGCGGCATACCAGAGGACGACAACCCCTGCCATGAGAAACATAAAGAGCAGAGTTGCCAGGAACAGGAGAGTTACAGAGTGATTTGAGACGGTTGTCATTATGGCACCCTCTTCGCTGGGATTCCAGGTCGTTCGATGCTATAAACTGCTGTGTCTGATACGTTCTGGCCAATAACAATGATCCAAGCCAGAATAAATCTTTTTCCGGCCGGGGCCGGGAATAAATATCTCTTTTCTACTTAAAACATATCATTAACATCCCAAAAAACATGAATGATTTGTTGTCGTGATACCACTTTTCTTTGGAGTCATTAAAAATTTCGCCTATTTATTCGATATGTCGATGAGTTGTCAATATCATAGGGAAAAATAGCATTTTTTCAGGATCATGGCAGGATTGCTTCAGTGTAGGCTACGTTTGCCTGTTCCGAGCTGTAACAGGGTAATTGTGCATTCGAACGAAGGTCTTCAACCAGGTTTGGATTGAGCAGCATCGACTTGGCAAAGAGCGCCACATCAGCATGCTGCAGTGCTGTTTCAGCCGTGGCTCGGTCAAACACCTTGCCGCAGATCAAAAGGGGAAGATTGGACGCTTTTTTTGTGAGTTCTGCCATGGTGGCGTTTGTTTCAAATGCATTTTCCTTAAAATCATATGTCGATATAGAGAGGGCATCAATAGATTGCTCCGATAGCATTGAGATAAGGTCAAGCCATTCTCCACTGTTCTGAAAAAGTGACACATCCATGTCAACTATGCCCCAGTTAGATAACCTGAAAGAGAGAATTTTAGTGGTGGGTATGACCTTTCTGACTGATTGAATAATTTCATGGGCAAACCTGAAGCGATTCTCCAGGCTGCCACCATATTTATCAGTGCGTTTGTTGGAATAATTCGAGAGGAACTGGCTAATGAGATAACCGTGGGCACCGTGTATCTCAACGCCATCGAATCCAGCCGCCATAGCTCCTCTCGCCGTCTCCTGAAAACCCTGAATAACGTGCTCGATCTCAAACTCGCTCATCTCTTCGGGGAGCGGGTATGGCGCATTTGTCAGCGGGTTCTCTGTCTTTGGGGTAATGGCGCTCGGCGCTATGATCCTGCAAGCCGGATTGACATCCGGCCAGGCTATTCGGCCGCAATGAAATATCTGCATTATCGAGATAGCTCCTGCATCCCGTATCTTGTCTGCTACGCTTTTCCAGACATCTATCTGCTCCCGATTGGTGATCCGTGCCTGGCCCGGGTAGCCCTGAGCGCTTTCGTAATCGGTGACAATTGCTTCGGTGTAGACAATGCCGGCTCCGTTTACGGCACGACGTACGAGAAAATCCAGCACATCTTGCCGAGGGATGGAGCGATTGTCTCCAGACATTCTGGTCATGGGAGCAACACCGATTCTATTTCTGATGGTGAAGGAATTCAGTGAGAATGGAGAAAAAAGTTTGTTGGTAGTCTCGCCCATTATCAACCTCCGGGAAGAAAGGTGGAATAGAGATCCTGCACTGTTTTCGGTACAGGTATATGGAAGCTGTTTTCAACTCTTGTAATACAGATAGTATCACAGGAAATGCTATAGCACATTTGAAAACAGGCAATTACCAGGGGGAGGGTGAGACGTGGTGACGATAGCTCAAAGAGCTCAAGCGTGCTGTAATTAAGAACAATGGCCAGGGCTGTTTATTTATCCTTTAACCTTTCGCTCACCTGATAGACAAAGGCAAGAATTTCGGCATTAGCCTGACAGAGGTCAGGGGGTATTTCTTCTCCGCTGGGGAGTTTGGAGAGAAGTTCGACGAGGTTTAGATTATGGTGGATCTGGACTCCGCTTGCTTTGGCATGTGAGAGTAATTTTAAGGCCAGATTCCCTCTTGCGTTCGCAATGATCTTGGGCGCAGAATCTTTTAGCTGGTCATAGGCCAGAGCAACAGCTCATAACCTCTGAAAGCCTGGAATGTTTAGGCAAAGGCAAGGGTGTCTGAATAAACTGTCCGGATCTGCCCGATGAGAAATAAACCGTTGAAGGAAAGCCAATGAAGGATCTGAAGGAAGCCATAGCCAATCCTACCGCTCAAGCTTGTTGCGAACCTGATGCTGAAGCAAACGCATTTCCGCCTCATGCCGATTCTTAGTTTCTCTAGCTCCGCGAGGTGAGAACCCTGGAGTTACTCAATGAGAGTTCTCACCTCCATAACCTCCTCTTCGGAGTTAGGTCATCGAAAGATATCCTCCCCCAGCCCCTTCATCCAAATGAAAAAGTCGTTATCATTCCAGTAAAGGATTTTCACCAGCTCTCGTCTCCTGTTACAGAAAGCGAACAAACTCTCTGGGAACAGATCCAGGCCAAAAGGATCTTCCACAAGAATAGACAATCCGTCGATCGATTTCCGCATGTCAGTTGCATCAAGGGCCGTATACACTCAGCTCTCATCTGGTTTGAAAATCATAAATGCTGTATAACCGACAAAATTTTCTTGAGAGCAACAACTGAGAAATCTTCAGCAATTTCTGCTCGAAATTCATTTTGACCTACATGGATCGTCAATCCGGCAGGTGTTTGGCTGTGTTTTCGCAACTGGGCAGACTGCACGGTCAAAGGAGGGGTAAAACGTGCCTGTTCCTGCTGCCCATCATCCTTCTTGAGCTTCCTTACCCACTAGTAGAATGTTGTATAAGGCAAGGGAATGGGGTTTCCGCAATACTTCGCCTGACTCAATGCGCTACCGTTGAAGCTCTAAATGTACTTTTGCCAGAACGCAGCTTTTACTTCTGCGGGTTTGCCCATGGATTATGTTGACGTGGCATGCCTCCTTTGAATTGGTGGCATATTTAATCACGTTTTTTGGTGGGAAAAAGATGGGGATGGTGAGACGCTTACGCTCCAGTTACCTCCGGGTGGCTGGGATACGTTGCAGAATTATAAGCTGGGGGGGGAAGTCTGACCTTATTTCTTTCAGGAAGTCTATGCTGCTTATCGGATCTGAACAGTCTAGTAGGAGGCGTTGATAGCGGTAACTTCTCAGCGCCTCGAGTATTAATCAAGAGCTTTCCCTGACCTCAACAGTAGCAGAAAATTCAGACTGGATCTGCGCTACAAGATACGAATGATCGATGGCGGTCAGAGCGCCGATAAGTATAGAGAGTAATTATTGCAAAGTTACATCGGATTGATCGAAAAAGGGGCTGTCGATCTCTTTTACACCATTGGTTGCATTAAGTCAGCAAGTCGGCTGGAGGTGCGCCGCATGTAAAGGCTCAAGAGCCTGGCTATTTTCTGGATTACCTTTACAGCCAGTATTGGTGAGCGATCAGTGAGCATATCAAACCCTTTGTCGGTGAGCGTCACCATTAAAGTGGGTTGTCTGGCGATAACAGTTGCCGAGCGCGGTGACTTATCTATGAGGCCCATTTCACCAATGGAGTTTCCTTTGGCCAGCCTGGCAATGACAACACTCTGGCCGGTTTCGGATTTCTTTACTACCTCAAGAAGTCCTTGTACGACAAAACCCATAAAGCTGCCTTTATCACCTTCTAAGAAAAGATATTCACCTCTTTTAAGATGGACATAACTCATATGTTGAGCCAGGATAGTTAATTCATCGACATCCAGACTGTCAAATATTGGGAGGCTGAGTAGGAAATTTCGAGTGTCCTCTTCAGATTCTGAAAGTATAAGCGCAGACATGTATAAGTATTTTCAAGTTGACGTTTAATGGTCACTTTAGGGGTGTTACGACGGGAAAATGCTCGTTGATCATAACTGACAAGTTGAGGTAAATATGATATGTATTTTCCTCTGTGACTGATTTTGACACCCTGAACTAATGCAACAATATCACATTAAAAGGGCAAATAACAATAGAGATTTTGCTATATTGAGAAAACAGGGCTGCTCTGGATGCGATCTCGGTTCCAATGTTTTTTGCTGTTGCCTGATATAGGAACAAGGGGTTTATCCTCCTTGAGGTAAGCAAATAGTTCAGAATAAATTTTGAGACGGTGGAAGGGTACGTATTTATGAAAGCAATATTCCAGACTCTTATTATTGTAATCGGTTTTTTTCTACCGGCTTCCTCATGTCTATTTGCATCAGAAATATTGCAAGGTGAAGTTATAAAAGTAATAGATGGCGACTCAATTGTGGTTCGGACGGCAGGTGGTAGAAAGGAAATACGTTTGTGGGGGATTGATTGTCCTGAATATGATCAGCCGCATGCCGGAACAGCTAAAAAAAGAACTACGAATTTGCTGGCAAATGACATCACGATTGAGGTAAAGGGACGGGATAGCTATAACAGGATTTTGGCGATTGCCTATAGTGATTCTGTCTGCGTTAATAGGGAACTGGTTCGGCAGGGCGCTGCATGGGTATACGATTATTATTGCAGAGAATCAGTCTGTAGGGAATGGAATCGCCTGGAACGGCAAGCCAGAGCGAAAAGAAAAGGGCTCTGGCGCGACAAGGAGCCGACCCCTCCCTGGGAGTGGCGAAGAACAAGAGGGTAGCCTGATTGCAGATCTGGTTGTGTGCGACTGCTTACGTCGGATATTTTTACTTTGATGACTTGAGTGGTTGTAATGAAATGCGTGTTTGTGGTAGTGAACGTCTCTTTTCTTGAAAGATGTTGTTTGAAATGGCACAGTAAACAAGGTCAAAATAGAAAAAAAGGGGCGATCATGGTGATGCGTTTTCAAGCAAAACTCCACCTTGTCTGAAAGAACGAAAACAGACTAAAGAGAATCTAATCCCTGCTTATCTTCAGCGTGAAAAGGTGAGGGGAGCGGACTGAGGCGTGGCAGATTGGCAAGTGCTCCCTCCCGGAATCAATATTCTGTGTCGAGCTGTTCGGAATACTTCTTAAGCTTTATGCTGTTAACTCCAGCTCCTCACGGATTACCTGGTGAAGCTGAGTTTCAGGTGTAACTAGAAATGAGAAAAGGGCCTTTACCCTTAAAAAGAAATATAATCATAAGTGAGGGACTATGACCAGGTTGACAGGGGTATTCTGTTGTATCTTCGTTGGTGTCGCCTGTACCATGGCCGTTTGTGTCGATAGTGTCAGTGCAAACAATCAAGAGGATGCGGTTGTTAAAAATACTAACTTGCTGAGGCTGGAAAAGACAAATAGCTGTCCTGATTGCAACCTCAGCGGCCTGAATTTGAACAAACTGGATCTCAGGGGGGCTGAATTGCAAGGTGCAGATTTACGTAATGCCAAAATGTATTTGGTGAATCTTGCTGGTGCAGATTTACGAGATACTTTGCTTGAGGGGGCAGTCATGGTTGGCGCAGACCTGGCGAAAGCAGACCTCCGAGGAGCTATGTTAGGCGCGAGGTCATTGGATGGGGCTTATGTCGTAGGTGCCTTGCTTGATGAGCAGAGGCCTGATACCAATAAAGAGGCTATTGCGGAGAACGCAGCAGAGGGGGCTGTGAATCAGGTTACGGGGGCCGGAGAACTTGTCACGGTGAGAAGCGAGGAGGAAGTTCCAATGGTGAAAACCACGGTTAAAGCCCCTACTCCAAAGAAACTGTCGCCGATTAGGACCGCAACCTTACGAGATCCACAGCAGACGATTGAAGAGCCGGATGCCCAGCCTATGTGACCGGTAATTTATGAGATTTGTTGCGCTGTAGAATAGAAAGGCCCGCACTTCAGAAAGTATGGGCCTTTCTATTTCAATTGTGGTGTTTGTGATCAGGCAGGTTTCTGGATGTTGAGGATCGAAACCTCATAGGTCAGGTTGTGGCCTGCAAGTGGGTGATTGTAGTCAACAACTACAGAACCTTCATTGACTTCCATCACAGTAGCTGGAACCTGATGTTCCTCTCCATCCCGATCAACTTTTAACGAGATTACCATGCCTGGTTTCGGGTTGATGCGCTGGATGAATTCTTTGTTGTTGATCGTTTGTAACAGGTTTTTCATCCGTGGTCCAAAACCTTCTTCCGAGGTAACCCGTACAGTGCGAGACTGGCCAACTTCGAGTCCCACCAGGGCATTTTCAACCGTTGGAGGCAGTTCGCTGTTACCTATGGTAACTTGTATGGGTTTATCTTCACTGACTTTCATAAACTCAGTACCGTTTTCGAGTTTTCCGATAAATGCCAGGGTGACGATATCATTTGTATCAATTTTCATTTCTCTGCTAACTCCTTAATGCAACTTAAACAGTTGACATGTAGTGTGTTTTGTTTTCTAAAGGTCGATTTGTTAACTTTAGTAACGAACCGCTTATATTATCAGCTTGAGGGTATGTTTTGCAATATTTATAGTTGGGTTACAAAAAACATCTTCTATTGCTTGACAAAGAGATTGTAGCCACGTAATGTGACAGATTTCCTGATCCTGACAGGTTATATTGCATCGCCTGTTCTAAAAGCGGAGTTTCCGCCCATCGCCTTATACTCAAAAAGAGGCTCTAAACAGGTTCTTGTAGAGAACTGTTTGTCCGCTGCCCCTGTCTGTAAAGTCAGATTGATTTTCAAAAGGATGAGAACGTTATGTTGAACTTTGAAAAATCTGCAGATGGTCTGTTGCCAGCCATTGTGCAGGATCATGAGACCCGGGAGGTTTTGATGCTCGCATACATCAACGAGCTTTCCTGGCAGAAAACACTGGAGACCGGCAAGGCTCATTACTGGAGCCGCTCCAGAAATAAACTTTGGCTCAAAGGCGAATCATCCGGCCATGTGCAGGTTATCCATGATATTCTGGTTGACTGCGATGAAGATACCGTGATTTTTCTCGTTGAACAGCTTGGGGGGGCGGCTTGCCATACTGGTCACCGATCATGCTTTCACAGAAAAGTCGACGGAGATACTTTGGTAGTAGAAGGGGAAAAAGTTTTTGACCCTGAAGCGGTATACGGCAAGAAATAAACAGAAGACAACCTAACTTCTGTAGAAATTGGAGATCGTACAAGATGACACAGTTAAAGCTGGGACTTCCTAAAGGCAGTCTCGAGAATGCGACCATTGAACTTTTTGAGAAAGCTGGCTGGTTGATCAAGCCGGCAGCCAGAAACTATTTTCCGAAAATTGATGACGACGAGGTAGCGTGTTCTATCTGCCGCCCGCAGGAAATGTCGCGCTATGTTGAAAGCGGTATGCTTGACGCAGGTATCACCGGTAAGGATTGGACCATGGAGAATGAGTCCGAGTATGTATTGGTTGGTGACCTCGTATACTCCAAAGTGAGCAGAAAACCGACCCGCTGGGTAATCGCGGTTGCCGGTGATTCCGACATTAAAAGCCTCGAGGACCTGGAAGGCAAGAAAGTTTCCACTGAGCTGGTCAATGTTACCCGCCGCTTTTTTGAAGAGAAGGGAATCAACGTAGAGATCGAGTTCAGTTGGGGTGCTACTGAAGCAAAAGTCGTTTCCGGCCTTGTTGACGCAGTTGTCGAGGTGACCGAGACCGAGAGCACTATTCGTGCCCACGGCCTGCGCATCATCTATGAGTTGATGGAGTCAAACACTCAGTTCATTGCCAACAAGGAAGCCTGGAATGATACCTGGAAGCGCGAGAAAATCGAAAACATTTTCACTCTCCTGCAGGGAGCGCTTAACGCTGATCGTATTGTGGGTGTGAAGATGAATGTGGCCCAAGAGAAGCTTGAGGAGATCGTCAAAATCCTGCCGAGCCTTAATGCGCCAACCATTGCAAATCTCTATAATACTGATTGGTTTTCTGTGGAGACCGTGGTGAGCGAGGATGTTGTTCGCGACTTGATTCCAGCGCTCATTAAAAAGGGCGCAGAGGGTATTATTGAATATCCGCTCAACAAAGTAATCTAAGCAGGAAAAATAATGACTGGTGTAACCCGGTTCAGTAGAATCTGGTTACTCTGGTTGCCGATATGTCGACCAGCTTGATTTATCCTGTAAATTTGCTCAAAATATGAACCTGGCCGTATAATAGAACATCCTGATAACGGTACAGGTTCTTATTTTTTATAAGGGGAAAAAATGACTTTTCATGACATTAAATTTTTACTGAGTGTCCATAGTGACAAACAGCTGCCCCCTGAAGAATTGCCGGAGATAGCATTTGCAGGGCGTTCTAATGTTGGCAAGTCCAGCCTGATGAATACGCTTATTGGCCGTAAATCGATGGTCAAGGTGAGTGGGCGACCCGGAAAAACGCAGGGTTTGAACTACTTTCTGGTCGATAACCAGTACCATCTGGTCGATCTCCCTGGTTATGGTTTTGCCAGAGTCTCAAAAGACATGCAGAATGCCTGGCAAGGATTGATTACCCGCTATCTGGAAACTCGCAAGACATTACATTGCGTGGTTGTCATCCTGGATATCCGTCATGCTCCGAAGCAGCAGGATACCCAGTTACTCACCTGGCTCAGCCAGAAAAACATTCCATTTTTGCCTGTATACACCAAAATTGATAAGGTATCTGGCAATGACCGGGTCAAAAATGCCAAAATGCTTGATGCGGGTCACGGCATTACTCCTTCCCAACGAGTTCTTTTTTCTTCAAAAACGGGCCAGGGCAGGCAAGAACTGATTGAAGCTCTTCAGCGATTTCTCTAGATGGGTGGTGGGGGCTGCGACAGGTTCAGCCCCCGGTTCTGTCTCGGCTCATCTTTTCATCATCACCGCTTCTCTTCCCATAGACTGCGATTGCAAGCGTGTTTCAGGTTGTATCGTTGGCAACCCGTGTTCTGTCTCGTTCGTTTCCTGTTTTTTTTGCGCCCAATGCACTCCTTTTCCAGGAAAAATAGTTCAGAAAATAGTAACTGAACTGGTATGATCAATTCCAGAAAGAATTAAGGAGGTTGCCGTGGGAACTATTCTTTAAGTTCCATTATTGGAATGGCAGCCGCTGAATAGGTCAACTCGCTTAGTAAACAGGTGATGCCAATGCAGGAACCTTCAAAATCACATATAGCACGTACCGCAATTCGTACCTTTAAAACCATTGCAGATTCACTGATTCTTCAAGGCTCATATACCCCATCAGGTAAAGCTGGAGAAAAGCTGGCCGAAGCCTTGAAAATGTTGAGCCCGGAAATTTATGGCTCGATGACGGATCCACGAATTGTTGAACTGAAGGGGCTTGAATATGTAATTGATCGTATGCCCTGTGGGATTGAGCAATGTACGAAGCTCATCTTAACTGCCCAGGAAGATTTTCACGATACAGCTTTTACCAGGATAGTGCCATTAAAGAGAAGGCGAGTATCCTATGCAGTTTCTGACACTGAGATGTGCTTTGTCATAACCAGGGGGTTGAGTGAAATATATGACATCCTGACTCACATTACATTCTTAAATATCGAAGCGCATAAGATATACCACCAGGCATGCAACCGACTCGAAGGCACTACTTCGGAATGGAAAGAGCTTGAGAAGATTGTGCTCGAAAACCGAAAAATGACAGGTGGTGAACTTGACCAGGCAATCTGGAATCTCTCTATTATTCTAGGCCGAACTTATAAAGAAACACGGGATACCTATGAGTATCTGAATCGCAATAAAGATAGATATCAAAGCAATAACGGCCTCTTTAAAATTATATACACCATCGGGAAGAGGGTAATTGACGAAGAGAATCATCAGAATAGCGAACTTTCAGTATATTTCACCCCGTCTTTGCGAGAGGTTATCGGTCAGCATAAATATGCCACTATCTGGGCACAATCATTGAAAGAGCGTCTGTTTGAGCTTGGTTTTAAGGACAGGCCCTTGCACGTGATCAGCGCCAATATGCATTCAATACGAAACGTGGTTTATGGTCCTGGTGCGCTGAAGGAAGAAGGCAAGGAATTGCCCTCTGATTTGTATCAGACGGTAAAGCTGCTGAGAGACCGGGAGGAAGAGGTCGAGAGTTATGCTGAAAATCATGGTTTCTATGTCCATGAAGATCATTCTGGTTCTAACATCGACGTACACATAATAGATACCTCGCTTATTGATGAATCTGCAATGCATCCATGCCTTAAGGTGAATGTGCACCTGATTAAGGAACAAAAGCCTGTGGTGGTGGTGATGGACTACGCTTTTGGTACCCAGGCTTTCGAGGTTATGGATGAGTTGCTTTGTCCGTGCCACCTTGATGACCAGATGATCACTTTTAATGTTGAGTCTATCTCTATTATGGGGAAAGCCGGAATTCTGCCGGGAAAAAAGGGCGACATAATGTTGGCGACCGCTCATGTTATGGAAGGTACCCCGCACAATTACATAGTGAACAACGACCTGGAGATAGGTGATTTTGAAAATGGGGTAAGTGTATTTTCGGGGCCAATGGTGACTGTCCTCGGTACCTCCCTGCAGAACCGTGATGTCCTTGAACGGTTTCATGCCTCAAGCTGGAAAGCCATAGGTCTTGAGATGGAGGGCGGGCATTATCAAAGGGCAATAAGTGCTGCGATAATTCAAGGGCATATTACCGGTGACATGAAAACCAGGTATGCCTACTATGCGTCAGATAACCCACTTGTTAGTGGGCAGACTCTTGCTTCAGGCCCTATGGGGGATGAAGGAGTAGTACCGACCTATATGATTTCAAAAGTTATTCTGCAGAAAATATTGAACTATTCAGATGAGTAGTCGGAGTTTTTGATGATGAAAAGACATCTTGCCAGCGTCAGCCCCTGGATACTGGCTGCTGCCTGTACCTTGCTGACCTTTATTATCGGTGCTTTCGCGGTGTCTAATTATAATCGCGAAAAAGAGCTCATGACCGAAGCCCTGGTGCAGAAGGGTTTGTCGGTTATACGTTTTCTCGATACCGGTGTGCGCGTTTCAATGCGTGCAGGCTGGCAGGGCAGGAGGGATATGTCCACCCAATCAGCAGTTGATTGGGTGGATCATGTCCAGGAGGTAATCAACCAACTTCAGGAGCAGAGTGACATTCATTTTGTCGAGCTGCTCGACTCCAGTGGTGTAGTATTGGCCGCAACGGATTCCAAACGTGTTGGTCGCAAATATGACACGGATCTAGAGGAATTTGTGCAGAAAAGCATAGGCGGCGACTATGTTTTTCGTATGCACCGTGAAGGTTCCAAGCAGGGATTCCAAATTGCCAGGGTATTCACTCCGAGATTACGGGGAGCTTTTCCAGGGAACCCACAAAACATGCGTATGCCGGCCCATATGCATAGAGGCGGGAATGACGCTGGTAGCACTCCGGCGTTGCCCGGTGCGGTGAATAAGGGATTTGCCATAGTCGTTGAGCTCGATTTGGAAGCTTTTGATAACGCTGTTGCCCGCCAGCTTTGGCAGATCGTCATTCTTTCGGTTGTGCTGTTGCTTGTCGGTGTTGGTGGTTGGCTTTCACTGCTTACCCTGCAAGGATTCAGGGGGACTCAAAACAGACTGCAAAGAGTTCGGGCTTTTAATGATATGCTCGTAGGATCATTGCCGATAGGCCTGATTGCCACAAATTCGGACGGTGATGTGCAGATTGTTAATGAGGCTGCAGAGCGTATCTCCGGCATCAAAGCAGAGAGCTTGTTGAATAGAAAAATTGAGCAGGTTCTGCCAGAGGAACTTTACCAGAATTTTCTTGAACACTCTGGCGAAGATTCACACCTTGGGGCGAGAGCAGCTGAGCGGGAAATCCAATTTGCAGATGGGCAAAAGAGAGCTCTTCTTCTAACCGCGCTTACAGTTGCTGATTCCCAGGGTGAATTTTCCGGTGATGTGTTGCTCCTGCAGGATATCAGTGAGTTGCGGAAGCTGGAAGGTGAGTTGCGTCGAACTGAGCGGCTCGCAGCCCTTGGCAAGATGGCGGCAGGCGTTGCCCACGAACTCCGAAACCCGTTGAGTTCTATCAAAGGTCTTGCGCTGTTATTGAAGGGGAAAGTACCTGAAGATGAGAGGGGCAAGGAGACCGCAGACATTCTGGTGCAGGAAGTCGAACGGTTGAATCGCAGCATTGGTGAACTACTCGACTACGCACGACCTGGTCAATTACAGTTCACTGCAGTCAGGTTATCAGATGTTCTTAACAAGGCTATTAGCCTGGTGGCTGTTGATGCGGAAGCAATGTCCATAAAGCTTACCACCGACTTGCCCGAATCTGGTGATTTGATCAAGCTGGATGAAGACAAAATCAATCAGGTATTTTTAAATCTGCTTCTGAACGCGATCCAGGCTATGCCCGATGGTGGTGAGTTGACGATTACCATGGCGACTGAGGCCGCCGGGGTCGGTTGTGAAATAGAAGATAGTGGTATCGGGGTAGCTGAAGAAAACCTGTCAAAAGTCTTTGATCCCTATTTCACAACAAAAAGTGATGGGACCGGACTCGGACTCGCGCTTTCTGCAAAAATTGTTGAGGAGCACGGTGGCACTATCACCATGAGCAGTGGTGAAGGGGAGGGTACATGCGTCAAACTGTTCTTTCCTTTTAAAAACGACTGATCGAATAGAGAATGTAAATAACAGGTATTAACATAAAAAAACAGATGTTCTCAAGGATGATGAGTGTTCTCAATGGGGACTTTGCTGGAAGTCTGTGCCAGAAATAATCCAGAGAGAAGAGCAAAAAAGTGTCCCTGGTGTGAGTCATATAGGAACGAGTTCATCAGGCATCCAATTGCCATGGCAAGAACTACGCCTTGAAGAAGGTATTTCTGTCGTGCAGGAAGATTGCGCGCGCCATAGAGCAGGGAAGATAGCAGCATAATATAGAGAGCGACACCAACTGTACCGATTTGGCTGCCAAGGAGAAGATATTCGTTATGGGGGTTTTCTGTCGGGGTGGTACGCTTGCCTTTAATGAGTTTCGCCTGTTCTACGGCGAAAGATCCTACACCATGACCGAATAGCGGTGATGTTTTAATCATTTCCAAACTGTTAAACCACCAGTCAAAGCGTTGACCTATCGAGGTTCGTGATTTTTGCGGTGTGTAATTCTGAATTTCTGCCACAGCGATCTGTGTTCTGGATGAGAAATTGTCCGAATAAAGAAATGCCGTGGAAAAAAAGACCAAAGTCGCAAGTGTTGCCAGAACCAGATGATGGGAAGAAATGCGTTGGACGAAAGTCAGAAAGGTCAGCGCGATAAAGGTTACCATGCCGGTTCTTCCCGGTGCTACCTGAATTATATTGAACGCCGTTAAAGCGAATACGATAAGCCAGACTATACGGTAGCGTTTTGAGTCGAAGGCATTGTGCAGGGCAAAGAACCCCAGGATTGCCATGAAAAAGCTGTGGGTAATGTGAAAGAGCAGGGAATATCCGAATTTATGGGTGGGGATGAGCGACAAATACATCCCGTACGAAATGAAGAGAAGTATGATGCAGCCTGCGATGAATGCGTTTTTCGCTAATATTGCGTATCGGCTTTGCTGGTTCAGCAGAGCGAATACCACAGGGAGGTAGAGCAACTCCCTGTATTTCATCAAGGCGTCCAGACTGGTTGATAGCGATGCTGAAGAGTAGAGTGTACTAACGGCCAGTAAAAAGAACAACGCGGTGGCGGTTAGTATTACCGGGTTGCGGATGAGATCTCTTGGCAGAGTTGTTATGCAACCGGAAAGAAGCCAGAAGATCAGGGCCAGGCCGGCAAACAGCCCCATGGCCGAAGTTGAGAGCGGTATTGCGAAACAGGCCGCAACGACTGAGTATTGTCCGGCGATACTAGTAACATTCCTGAATTGCTTCATTCTTGTCATAGCGGTCGGCTGACTGCAGCATGCCTTCTGCGATAAAACTGGATCATCCAGCAAATATCACAGAAGGAAACGTGTTTATTGTGACAAAGGTTGTTTGCCAGCCCCTGTTGAGATTACAATCTCGTGGGAGATTGGGGCTAGGTGTATTGCATATTGTATAGGGTTTCGTATTCGCCGTTCAGCTCCAGAAGTTGGTTATGTGATCCCTGCTCAACTATTTTACCACCCTTTACAACTATGATTCTATCACAGTTTATTATAGTAGATAAACGATGTGCAATGACAAATGTGGTCTTATCCTTCATCAGGTTTTCTAGAGCCTTTTGAACCTCTCGCTCAGATTCGGTGTCAAGGGCGGAGGTTGCTTCGTCGAGAATGAGTATAGGAGCATTCTTTAGAATTGCACGTGCGATAGAAAGACGCTGACGTTCTCCACCGGAGAGACGGGCACCGCCTTCTCCAATGAGAGTATCAAGACCATTTGGTAGTTTATTTATAAAGTCAAGGGCATGGGCGGCAGACGCTGCCCGGCGAATATCTTCCTCGGAAGCATCAAGATCACCATAGGCAATATTGTTGCGGACAGTGTCATTAAAGAGAATGGTCTGCTGGGTAACCATGGCTATTTGCCGGCGCAGGGATGATAAGGTTACATCCTGTATATTTACGCCATCTATCTGGATCTGCCCTTCGTTTATATCTAAAAAGCGTGGGATCAGGTTGGTAAGAGTGGTCTTGCCGCCACCGCTTGAACCAACAATAGCCAGGGCCTCACCTTTGGGTACCGTGAGGTTCAACCCCTGGATAACCTGGGTACCATCTTCGTAGCTGAAGTTGACATCTTTAAAATCGATGGAATTGGTAAACGGTTTCAGCTCTTGAGCGCCCGGTTTGTCTTTAATGGCAGGTTCTATATCCAGCAACTCAAAAACCCTGGTTGAGGCAGCAAGTCCTCTTTGAATAGCAGGATTGATATTGCTGATACCTTTAATCGGCTCATAGGCGGCAATAAGTGCAGTGATAAAGGCAAAAAAGGTACCAGGTGTTGCGGTCCCCTGGATGACTTCCTTACCACCAAACCAGATAATGAGAGCGATGGCCAGACCGCCAATCAGTTCCATGATCGGATGCTGCATAGTACGATACTTTGCATCCTTGATGGTGATGTTGAAAAGGGTGTTAATCTGGTTGCCAAAGCGCTGATCTTCGTAATCTTCGCGGGTAAAGGCCTTTACAATTCGGTTGCCGGTAATGGATTCATAAAGTCTGTCTGAAACCTTTGCTGTCTCTTCCTGGGAACGTCGACTGAGTTTTCTGAAAATTTTACCAAACTTCACTATGGCCGTTGCGGCAATAGGCAGGATAATAAAGATGACCAGGGAGAGGCGCCAGTTCAGGAAGAAGACTAAGCCGATGAGAAATATTACAGAAAAGGTATCCCTGATACAGCTCACGAGGGCATTGGATACAGCCTGCTGCATGAGAGAGACATCAGATATGACTCGCGAAATCAGAGTACCGGTCGAGTAGTCGTTATAAAAAGAGACAGGCTGCTGGTGGATATGGTGAAAGACTCGAATTCGCATGTCGCGAATGACAGACTGACCAACTCTCTCCAGCAGGAATGTGTAAATATAATAGGTAATCGATTTCAGGAGAAAGATGCCGATTATACCGAAAGGCAACATTGCGAGAGCAGAGAGGTCCTTTTCGACAAAAATCTGGTCGATTACTGGTTTCAGGATATACGCTTGCCCGGCTGTGGAAGAGGCAAAGAAGATCATGGTGACCATTGCCACTGCCAGCTGAACTCGATAGGGACGTATTACTTGATACAGTTTCTTGAGAATTTCTTTATTAGACATGTGTTATGTGAATTATATTAAGAATTCTCGCTTTTTAATGACCGGCAATTGCTTCAGCTACGGCCAAACAGCGATTGGAAAATCGCTTAGTATTACACCACTTCAGCAGAATCCCAAAGCTGTATTTTGCAGAAAGGAGTATGATATGCGATATATCCCAGTGTCGCATCACGGTATTGTACCGTAAAATCAAGGTGGAGTGAAATGTTGCCTTGATATAGTTTTAGGGTTAAGAAAAAATGAGATCCCGAAAATTTCTACTGACCTTGTCATAACCCTTTTTCGTCCAGAGTTTGTGAAAAAGGCTGAACCATTGTTCAGGGTAATTGCGGATGTGCATTTCATACTTGCTGATGGCACGGGTGGTGAGATCCTGGATAGCGTCTTCACTTATCTCCGTATAATCGGGCAAATCAACAGAGTCGAAATCGATGTGAAGCTTACCATTCTTCATATAGTAGACGCTTGTCAGTACCGGGGCCTTGGTCCGCATATGCAGAACAGCGGTACCTTTAGCGCACTTGAGCGGGGTGTCGAAGAAGAGGACGTCTGTACCCTTGGCGCTGTAGCGCTGATCGAGACTGACAATCAGCAAATGATTTTTGGCCAGGGCTTCTTCGTAGGCTTTCATGCCTGAAGCACTATCTAGATGATGCAAAGCGTTGCCATATCTGGTACGCTGCCTAACAAAGTATTGGTTCGAAAGGGGGTTGCTCTGCTTTTGATAAATCAGGGTAGTTGGCAAATTCGTTTTATTAAACCAGGCGAAATATGCTTCGAACCAACAACCGTGGTAGGTGGTCAGTATTGCACCTTTACCCTGTGCAAGGGCCTTCTCAACCTTATCAAGACCACTGATTTCAGCGTTGGCAATCTGCTCCATCATCTTTTTTCTGTGGAGAATGAATATCAGGCCAAAGGTCTGAGCGAACTGGATGTATGTCCTTCGTAATATCCCCATCCTGTCTTTCTTTGGTTGACCAGGGAGAATCGTTGAGAGGTTTTTGTAGGCTACGTCGAGACGAAAGGGGTAAATAATCCAGGCAAGTCGGCCAAGCAGACCAGAAAAACCAAGAATAACTGGCACGGGAAGAAGGTTGATGATGAAGATTATCGAGCGGAGTGTGCCATATTCGATACGATGTTTAAGTGAGATACTCATTCTTCCCTTTTTGGTTGATGCTGGGTTGGCTATCCGCCTACCATTTTGTTAGATCTAACAGCGCACTAGGTGCGTTTTCCGTGCTCGTTGCAGATGAATGGCTAGTATAGTGTGGTAATTTCAAAGGGCAAGAGCAAAGAGGGGGAGGGTAGTGAATACGCCCTCCTTAGAGTTTGGCGTATTGAACTTGAGTTGTAATATCGCATTGTAAGATTAAATCCATGATTGTGTTAGATGTTTATCATGGCAACCATGATTGAGAAATCACAAAGTAGCTGTATATCTGCTATCTTCATCTGATTATGACATTTTGTATTGAAAATACTTCCAAATATAGATTTTCTGTGCAAGAATTTTGTTAGGCAAATTTGGAGTCGCTGAATCTCAGGTATAAAATTTTAGCCGATTGAACTGGCATCAGCTATCGACCCCAACCCCAAGGTGATGAACGAATTACATAATGGTTTGTATCTAATTTATTCCTGTTGAGTGAGGTTAGTTGCAATCGAGTGCTTCTATGCCTACAGGATCAGTTCTCTTCACTGTAAAGAGTTATGAAATCAATTGCTCAGATAAGAATTATGAGTAATTACGTTTTTTGCCTAACTCAAAACGGTCTAGGTGACATTGGCGTCTTTTAGCAATTGGATAACGCAATTTCAAGAAAATATCATAGGGAAATGCAGGAAAGTACCGCCAATAACTGCTTCGAATTGGTGACAGTTAGGACAGCATGGGCTGGGGTAATAAGGAGATATACGTTTGAAGTATTGACTACTTAAAGGAATAGCTCTTATGTCTGATAACGCAATCCCTTTTAATTGGCCTTACATGACAGGGAAGGAGCTATTTTATATAGCCGAATGTCATTTTAATGGAAAGCTTGCGGGAGATGGGCCCTTCACAGAAAAATGTCATTCCTGGTTGGAAAGATTAACAGGAACTAGAAAGGCATTACTAACTCACTCATGTACAGCAGCTCTAGAGATGGCTGCGTTGTTATTGGAATTAGATGAGGGAGACGAAGTGATAATGCCTTCATATACTTTTGTATCAACAGCGAATGCCTTCGTACTACGCCGGGCAGTACCTGTGTTTGTCGATATACGTGAAGATACGCTAAATATCGATGAACGGCTAATCGAAGATGCTATCACACCAAGGACAAAGGCGATAGTGCCGGTACATTATGCGGGCGTCGCTTGTGAGATGGACACCATTCTAGAGATAGCAGACCGGTATAATTTGAAAGTTATCGAAGATGCGGCTCAAGGCGTGATGGCCAAGTATAAAGGCAGAGCACTGGGAACCTTTGGGGATCTCGGGGCGTTCAGTTTTCACGAAACGAAAAATGTCATCTCGGGTGAGGGGGGGGCACTGTTGGTAAATGATCAAAGCATGATTGCCCGTGCTGAGATAATCCGAGAGAAAGGAACAAATAGAAGTCAGTTTTTCAGAGGTGATGTTGATAAGTACACTTGGCAGGATTGTGGCTCGTCTTTTTTGCCTGGTGAACTTATTGCCGCGTTTTTATGGGCGCAGTTGGAAGAAGCTGAATCTATAACTAAGAATAGATTGGCTAGCTGGAATCTGTATCATGAAGGGCTAAAAAGTATGGAAAAAGATGGGTTGCTACGAAGACCTATTGTTCCTCGAGAATGCGAGCATAATGCACATATGTATTACATTCTTCTTGCTCCAATTATTAACAGGCAGAAATTGATATCTGAATTAAGGAAAGAAGGGATAGGGGTGGTATTTCATTATGTACCCCTGCACTCTAGTCCAGCTGGAAGAAAGTTAGGAAGATGTGGAGGAAAACTTGTCCTAACAGATTATTACTCAAGTAAGGTTCTCCGGTTGCCTCTTTGGGTGGGAATTAAAGAGTGGCAACAGGAAAAAATCATATTGTCGCTACATAAAAATATTAGAAAGTTGATACGTAGATTACCGAAGGTCCCTGCAAGTATAATCAATGGAGTAAATTAAGAATTCATTGGGCAAAATAAGTATATATTTCTAATATTAATTAAATCCATTTATAAAGTCATGAAATATAGTGTTGTGATACCGGTATATAATAGTGAAAAAATCGTTGGTAAAACAATAGATGAAACAATTCTATTTTTTGACTCTAATCTTTTGGATTTCGAAATTATTCTAGTCAATGATGGGAGTACCGATGGTAGTTGGAATGTGCTAAAGCAAAAAGCATTAATGGATGAAAGGGTTAAGGTATTTGATTTACTAAAAAATTACGGTCAACATACAGCGAATTTTTGTGGATTTAAAGAGTCGAATGGGGATTACTTGATTACAATGGATGATGATTTACAAAATCCACCAAGTGAAATATCTAAATTAATAAATAAAATTCATGACGATAATTGCCATGATGTGGTCTTTGGAAAATTCAATAAAAAAATGCATGCTTTACATCGAAAAATTGGTACAAGGTTCGTTAATTACCTGAATCAAAAATTATTTAATAAGCCAAGTAATGTTACCATAACAAACTTTAGAGTTATTAGGAGAGATGTCGTTGAAAGGATATGTGAATACCATACTGCATATCCATATATTCCTGGATTGACAATAATGTTCTCAGCTAACCCTGGAAACACAGAAGTGGAACACCACCCTAGGGGTAATGGTAAAAGCGGTTATAATGCAGTTAAAATTATAAAACTGCTTATGAGGATTTTGTTTAATTATTCCTCTTATCCACTTCGTTTTGTAACTGGACTTGGATTTGCATTTTCATTTATATGCTTTCTCCTTGCAGGTTTTTACTTATTAAAAGCAATGTTTTTAGGTACGTCTGTTGCAGGGTGGGCAACCGTAGTGGTGTTGTTATCATTTTTTAATGGTATTACTCTTTTAGTTATTGGAATGTTAGGAGAGTATTTGATAAGATTGATTAATCAAACTAGCAGAGGAGCTAGTTATCATGTCAAAGAGTCCATAAATGCATAGGCATTTTGTTATAATTGGGGCGCAACGATCTGGCACAACGTATTTATATAAGATCCTTGATTCTCACCCTGAAGTGTTTATGGCCAAACCGGTTAAGCCTGAACCGAAATATTTTATAGATCAAGCAAATATTGTTAATGGGTATAGCGCTTATTATAAGCGATATTTTATGAGTTCTAATAAATATCAGTTGCTTGGTGAAAAAAGTACGTCGTATATTGAAAAGGTTGCGTCCGCTAGGGCCATTAAAGCTGTTATCCCTAATTGCTTGATAATCGTGTCACTAAGAGATCCTATTGAGAGGGCAATATCTAATTACCAATTTACCGTAAATAATGGCCTTGAATCTTTAAGTTTTGAAAATGCAATAAAATGTGAGGAGGCACGTTCGAAGCATTGGAGAAAATTAAATATATCAGTAAATCCCTATGCGTACACAGAAAGAGGACATTATGTTAAATATTTACCCATTTGGGAACAAGTATTTGGTAAGGATAATATGATATTTATAGTTTTTGAAAAAATGGTTGGTGACAAGGAAGAAATATCCAATTTGTACAAAAGGATTGGGGTGGATGGTTCATATTCTTCACCCCATATAAATGAGATAGTAAATCCCGCTAGGAGCAAAGGGTATAATGTAATGTTAAATCAAAATCTTAAATCTAGATTAGATGAGATTTTCATGGTGAGTAATAAAGGATTGGAATGCAAGTATGGAATAGATACTTCGATGTGGCGGTAGCGTGGAATGGGGAAAAATATTCTTGCTTTAATTTTGGTGATTATTGCAGTGATATTAAGTGTTATTAGCGCAATATTGCTAAAGGAAGCGACTAGTTTCAGGTATTCTGTAATTCCGGGAAAAATAACTATTGTATTTTCAGTATTAATAATAAATATTGCTCGCCTATTTTTGTGGTCGGCTATACATAAACGTTATCAACTTTCCTATTCCTACCCTTTATCAAGTGTATTTTTTCCAGTAATACTAGTGGTTTCTGTTTATTATGGGGATCAGATAGGGTTTAATGAAATTATGGGTACTGGTTTGATAACGCTAGGTGTAGTTTTGCTTATAGGAGTTGGAAAAAAGATGGAAGTTCTGTATGATTAGGTGAAAATATATGCACATATCAAGTGTCTCATCATATTTATTCTTGACTCTAGCTATAATTTCTACATCGATGGCTCAATTGTTATTCAGGATGTACCACGTTAAGTCTTCCAGTATCTTTTTAATAGGCGCTCTTATACTGTTTTTGCTAGTACCTTTTTTTAGTTACTTTTCATTGATCAATCTTCCCTTGTCGTTTGTGTATATGAGCACGGCTTTGACTCATGTACTGGTTCTGTTGTTATCAAATTATTTCCTTAAAGAAGTTATATCAATGAAACAACGCATAGCAATATCTATTATTATTGTTGGTATAATAATGTTTAATGTCTAGAATTTGTCATGAAAAGAATGCATTAGGTGCTTATGATGGAATCATTCAAAGATTGTATTTATAAAGATCAATCTCGTATGCGGTTTGTTAACCAAATGTTTACATATATTTTGTTTTGGTTTCAGTTTGTCTTGGACTTTATGCCACCATTTATTCGGAATGTGATTTATAAGCATATGGTCAAAAAATGCGGTGAAAAGGTCGTTTTTGACTACAATATATTTATTAAATTCCCATGGTTAGTTGAGATAGGCAGTAATGTGTCAATAAATCGAGGTGGTCAATTTTTTCCTGCTTATAAGAGTGGAAATATGATTAAAATCGGTAATGATGTTTATCTAGGACCGAATGTATGTTTTTTTGCCTCAGGGCATGATGTTGCCAATTTTAAGATACCAACTGGTGGTGACATAATTGTAGGAAAAAATGTTTGGTTAGGAGGTAATACTACCGTGCTTCCAGGAGTAATAATAGGTGACAACTGTGTTGTAGGAGCTGGTAGTGTCGTATCAAAAAGTATACCTTCAAATAGTATTGCTGTCGGCGTCCCCGCGCGAGTAATTAAACATAATTATAGTATGTTTACGGGGTAATAAATCTGTTTTTATATATTTTTATTATATGTGATTTTGATAATTATATACATATAATCGCTAAGAAAAATTAATGAAAAATTACAATTATAAAATATTACTCGCATGCTTAATACTAGTGATTTTACATTTGCACTTGCTGTTATATGTGTCTTTTGTAGATCACCCCTATCCGATTGGTGATTCTTGGCGTTATATTAGATTGCATTTGGAACCCTTGTATGCGGGGGATTATGAAATTGGGATGTTATGGGGGCCTTTGCATCCAAATCCCTTACGAGTAGTTTTGCTATTTGTCAATGCTAAATTTTTAGATTTGAATTTTAAATACGAGTTGATTTGCGGCATTATATTCAGAATTATTATTTCTATTGTCTTGATGTATAATTTCATAAAGTCGCAAAAAAAAGTCAGTTTGTGCTGGACAATTGTGGTCCTACTTCTGTCTCTCAGCTTCGCAACTTCATCACAGTTTACGTGGTCAATATTGGCCACTGCGAATATTCATTACTTTCTTGCTATTATATATTTCCTGATTTTTAGTAAGGTGATTAATCGCTATTATGGGCAAAATGACGTGGGCTATTTGCTGTCTGTTTTCGCTGCCTATGCAACAATATTCATTGTCCTTAATAAGGATATTGCTATATTGGCTATATGTTCCACCTTGTTTTTGACAGTGATATTTTACCTATCTCATAGGGAAAGGTTTATGCTAGCATTGTGGCTGATACAAGGTCTAGTTTTAATGGTGGCTATTTCGTTATTGAAGAATATTTCATATTATCAATCACGAAATAGAATATCAATAATACAAGCGATTGAAGGTTTTTCCCAAAATATTGAGAATTTCATTACAACCACCCTTATCAGTGTTACTTCTTCATTTATTCCGATCATGAAATATAATGCAAATACATTGAAATTATCCTCTATAGTTGGTATTTGCCTTCTTGTTGTTTACTTGTATTATGTTGTATTGTATGTAATAAGAAAAATGTGGAGATATGATGTTTTTCCATTGTGTTTGATAGTTTTTTCTTCACTATTTTACTTGGCTTGTTGTTGGAATAGATATCTGCCGGAATCAGGTGCTAGATGGAATAGTGTTCCTCATCGATACTTTATAGCTTATCAGTTAGCGGGTATAGGGTTAGTTTGGATTGTAGCTGCATTGAGTTCTGATAGGAAAGCAGTCGTGTTAAATATGACAAAAGTGATTGTACTGTTAGTGTGTATTTCAATAGAAGGGAATTTTGTTGTTGATCGCTGGAAAGGTTTGAAATACGTGAATAGGTCTAGAGAAATATATACGGATAAACTGTATCGGCAAGCTGCTGGTCAAATACCCTTTGAGAAATATCATAGAGTCTATGGATACAATAACGCTTATGATGACCTAGTTTTTTTGAAGAATAATAACCTCTCCCTTTTTAATAAGGATGAAGGTCATCTGGTAAGATAATATTTTCTGGCTAGATTAGAGTATTTCGACGGGCGAAATTTGCCAGGCATGAATATCATACCCAGCAGGAATAGAGTCCCTAATATATTCTCTCACTGCTGTCTCATAGTTAATTCCACAATGCAAGTTGTGGTGAAACTCTTGCTTTACCTTGCTTGTCAGGCTGATTTTAACAAATCAGCGAATGGGCTGGATTTAAGTAATAAGTGCAACACTGTTACCTGAGAAGGTTTCCAGGGGAGTTCGCCCTCCAAGTACCTTTCTCGGTGTTAGGTTTAACAGTAAAATCCTATCCTCTATTTCCTGCTCAGACGGAGTTGAGATATCAAATCCCTGTAAGCGACCAATAAACCCCATCTTTTCAGTCCTATAAATTCATGTTCCAGTATGCCTCACCATAACCAAGGAGGTATACATCGTGAACGGCACAATCTCGAAACTACAGCAGAAGCAGGAATACTGGCAAAAACATATCACTGCTTGGCAATCAAGTAATCTGAGTCAGAAAACCTATTGTCAATCGCACGGCATTGCTCTGGCGACATTTGGCTACTGGAAGCGCAAACTAAAAAACCTGAATGATAGGCAGGTTGCGTTTTACCCACTTACTGTACCAGCAACACTTCCAGATAATCCTGTTACGGCTTCTCCTGCTAGCATCGCAGTACATGTCAATCGATTTAAGCTCGAAATTCAGAGTGACTTCTGCGCCGAACAATTGAAAAAAGCTGTGAAGACCCTGGAGCAGCTAACATGATTCCCACTCCAGCAAATGTCCGAGTCTACATTGCTCTCGGGGTTACCGATATGCGCAAGTCAATAAACGGTTTGTCTCTTCTTGTTGAAGATCAGTTTGACCTCGATCTTTTCTCGGGCAGTCTGTTCGCTTTCTGTAATAGGAAAAGGGATATGGTCAAGATCCTTTACTGGTATCAAAATGGTTTTTGCATCTGGCAAAAACGACTTGAGGCAGATGTCTTTCGTTGGCCGGAATCAGAAGAAGAGGTAATTGAAGTCCATGAAACTGCTTTGCAGTGGCTTTTACATGGGCTTGATGTGCAACAGGCTCACATGCAACTTAGCTACAATTCAGTATCATAATATTTATGGAAATATTGCTTGAACTAGCTGTTATGGCAATGTTTATGTGGTATATTGCACACATGAATTTCGATACAGCAAACCTTCCTGATGACCCGGCAGAACTCAAACGACTTCTCGTTGAAACCCAACGTCGTTACGAGCGGGAAACCGAGCTTTTACGAGAGCAGGTTCGTCTACTCTATGCCAAACTGTTTGGCAAAAAAAGTGAAAAAGGAGGAGCCGAAGCAGGCGTGATGCAACTGCCTCTCTTTGACATGCCTGAACCTGAGGTTGAGCCAGTTGCCGAGGTTGTTGAAGTCCCTGAACATACTCGAGCGAAACGAGGCCGCAAGCCGTTACCGGCTAACCTGCCCAGGGTCGAAATCGTACATGACATTCCCGAAGATGATAAAGTCTGCAATTGTGGGGCGGAGCTGGATCGTATAGGTGAGGATATTTCCGAAAAGTTGGATATCGTCCCAGCTATTATACGGGTTGTGCGTCATATTCGCCCTAAATATGCTTGTAAAGCCTGTGAAGGATTGGAGTCTGAAGGGCCAGTGGTGAAAATTGCACCACCGCCAAAGCAGATTATCAGCAAGGGAATTGCTACCGCGGGCTTACTCGCCCATATACTTACTGCAAAATTCTGTGATGCACTGCCATTTTACCGGCAGGAAAGACAATTTTCCCGGCTGGGAGCTGAAATACCCAGGGCAACCATGGCTAATTGGGCAATGAAAGCTGCCGGTGCCTGCACACCACTTCTTGAACTGCTGTGGCGAGAGATTCATTCCGGTCCGTTAATCAATATCGATGAAACCTCGGTTCAGGTTCTGGCTGAACCGGGGCGGTCACCAACAACTAAATCGTATATGTGGATATGTCGCGGTGGTGATCCACATCATCCCGGCCTGATCTATCATTATGCTCCAAGTCGTTCAGCCAAAATTGCAAGGGAGCTGCTTGCGGGATATCGTGGAGCCGTGCAATCAGATGGTTACGCTGGGTACGACTTTCTTGATACGCAACCGAATATTGCCCACGCTGGCTGTTGGGCTCATGTTCGCCGTAAATTTGTTGATGCACAAAAAGGTCGTGGCAAAACCAAAAAGGCGGGCAGCACCGATGTAGCGCTGAACTATATTCGACAAATTTATGCAATTGAAAAAGAGGCAGCTAAACAAGGTCTTGCAGATGAAGACCTGCTTGCCTTGCGTCGAAAAAAGGCTCGGCCGATTCTGGAAGATTTCTTCCTTTGGCTGAGCAAAAAGTCTAGCCAAGTGACACCGAAGAGTTTGCTTGGATCTGCGGTGAATTATACCCTCAACCAGTGGAAACGCTTATTGGTCTACCTCGATATTCCTGAAATGACGCCGGACAATAATGCCGCTGAGAACGCAATACGCCCATTTGTCGTTGGCAGAAAAAACTGGCTGTTTGCAGGAACACAGGAAGGTGCTAAGGCGAGCGCCGTGATCTATAGCCTGGTTGAAACAGCCAAGGCCAATAATTTGGAACCGTATAACTACCTTCGATATCTATTTGAAAAATTACCGTTTGCAGAATCTCGTTCAGAGCTGTTGAAACTTTTGCCGATGAATTTAAAAGCTGACGATCTACGAATAGCTGGAAATGTGAGTGGGGTTTAATTACCGCTTACAAATCCCTTGGGCCAGAAGCGCCTAATCCTGCTATTTGAGTTTTTATTAGGTCCACGCTACCAACTCGCTTTTTTTTGGAAAAATAGTTCCCGCCCCCGCCGCTACGGAAGCGGTTGAATGAATGCACATTCCGAACAGTGGTCAAGGGTTATTGTGCGGACCTCCTGCACTCTGCTCAACAACGCTGCCATTGCTGAGGCCGCCTAATTTTTAGTTTTCTTAGAAACTCGTAGAACAAATGTGAACCTGTTGATTCGATCAAGGAGTGTCACCAGGTAAACCCTTCTTGCCGAGGCCAGTGTCGTCTTCCCAGTCACCTATACGACTGCGTTTGTCCAAAATTGTATGTCTTTTTGAAATATCTTGTTGTTGAGGTATCAACGAAGCTCCCGCCATGTGTCTTCTCTTACCGCCTTTCCAACGTTTTTTAACATGCCTTGGCAGTCGACTGAATAACCTCCCTCCACGCGCTTTATTGTTATAAATACTTGTGTAGATAGTGCCATGGCATAGGACCGATTCAGGCGACAATTCAACTTTCGTCCTCTGACTGATTGCTTCAGGAGACAAGCCAAGCGATAAAGATTCAGAAATAATACGATCAGTTTCAGGAGATCGTTTGTTGTGTTTATGGCTTTCTGATCGTCTTTTATTGGTTGATATTTGCGCAGCATCAGCGTTATAGCCATCAGCAGTAGAGTTCTTGCTAAGTTCTCTGATTACTGTGCTGCAACTGATTCCAACCTCATCGGCTATAGCTCTGAGACTCATACCTGCTTTACGAAGTCTTGAAATCTGGTATCTTTGTTCAAGAGTTGGTTGTCGGTGGTGTTTATGTTGTTTCATGCAATCCTGGCGTTGGTTAAGTGTAGGAGCTGACACCATACCTTCAACTCACTCACTTTTCCATATTCAGTGTGTTGCACTTATTGTACTAATCCAGCTGTCTTTCAGATAAATAATCAATGAGTAATCTAATTTTTATCAACAGATGAGTTTGCAGAAAGTTGCAGCATCCGGCATCGATCTTTGAAGTCTGATAATTTCTTTTCAAAATTGGTAATTTGACTAATTTGACAATCGAGTTTCCGGTTGGCGATATCATGTATTTTCAAATCATAACCATTACTTTCAATAACTTTTTCAAATAACTGCGGCCCAAGGCTTGTTTTTATCGTTGCTATACGCTTTGTTATGACGTTATCTCTGCTGTTTGAAACATTCTGCCTTATGTAGGATAAATCTATATGTGGGAAAAAATGATCAAGATAATGTTCAAACACAACCATGGTTTCATCATAGCGTTCAACAACACCAATCAAAGGTATCTTTTCTATTTCATCGAGGGCGACCTCGAAATGATACTGTGTTAAATCTGCTGAGTCTTCTTCAATAAAATACCTTGTTTGGTAATTTCGTATCGTTGCGCCTGTATTTTTTAACAACCTCCATCCTACATAGTCTTTGAAAGACAACTCTTTTGCTTTCTTAGCACCTGGAGTGTTTGAAAATTGCTGTCTCTCAAATGAGTAGACGGAGCCAATCCTGTCTATGGGATGGCGAAATATAATCGCAGGTATCAAATGAAGACTTTCTTCGGTTGGTAACGGAAATGTAACATGATGACTGGTAAGCGCAGATATACCCTTATTCTCTTTGAGGAATGGTCCGAGATACTTGCGTCCACGTTTCATCTGTTCATCATCATGATGTTCGTAAAACTTCGCGCCAAAAAATCTGTGAAGACTCCAATCAAATGTTGTTCCTGCATTTTTAAAAAGATGACAATGTAATAAAATATACCTTGGTTTGTTGTCACTTTTATTTTGGTCGAAAATATTAATTAGTGAATTTTTTATCACAGGTATAGAGAAATTTTCCTCTATAACCTTCCTGCTATTATTTGATATCTTTTGCCATGTGTTCGCGTCTGTATAAAGTTCGATTACGTTTTGTGCGAAATCTTCTGCTTGGTCTGCTATCAAGGCATTGACTCCATGTGACAGTCCCATGCCTTCAGCGCCAACAGATGTTGTTACTACAGGTAACCCATAGCTAATACTTTGCCCCAATTTTCCCTTGACTCCTGCTCCATACCTCAAAGGGCACACGAAGACCCGAGCATCTTCAAAATATGTACTCACATCCTCTACATAACCAGTTACATCAATGGTCTGATTTTGGAGATTTTGTAATTCCTGAGATGGATTGCTGCCAACGATTGTTAAGTGAATGCCTGGAAGTTTTCTCTTGATTAATGGTAAAACAGCATTCACGAACCACAGTATTCCATCTTCGTTTGGTGGATGATTAAAACCACCTATGAACATCAATCCGGTGCGGTCTATGAAGTTATTGTTGCAATCTTGAAGTTGATGAACGTTGCTGACAATGTGCACTTTATCGATAAATTCTTCCTGGCTAAGTATCTCTTTTTCAGTTGGGCTAACAACAAGAGTTGCATCAGTTTCATTTGCCAAATAGAATTCCAGGTTTTTCCATTGTTCTACTATAAGCTTTGCCTTCCTCTCTTCCCTAAGATAATGAAGGTCAACAGTATCGAAGATGGTGATGGCATTCGAGTTGGTTTTAACTAGATGGATGTAATTCTTAGCGATATATGGTCTTGAAAGGAGGACGACGTCCAGGTATTTGCCATATTCGATAATGAATTGCTCGAAGGTGGTATCACCAAAAAACACTTCTACTCCCAACCTCTGAAGTTCAAGGGTATATCTCTTGTCATACTCCCGATTGTCAGGCCAGAAAAGCACCTTAAAGCCCAGTTCTTGAAAGATTTGAATCAGGCTGAACATTCTGAGAGAACCTGAGTCTTTATCGAAGGTCGGTGCATAATGGTCAATAATTAAAATTCTCTTCTCTGCTCCACGCTCTCTTGCCAGGTACAGCATACTGGGATCGGAATAATGATCTCTTGTTAAGGTGTGCTTCCACTTGTGCTGGAACTTCGCTTTGTTGATCTCCTGGTACTTTTTGTAACCTTGACTTGTATTAGTACCTGCGGAGGCCCCTCCGTGATGAATTACCTGCGCCTCTGGCTGGTAAATTACTTTATAGCCATATTTCCTGGCACTAAAACAAAGATCGGTGTCTTCATAGTATGCAGGACGATAACGAATATCGAATCCGCCAAGTTTTTGCCAAAGATTTTGTGGAATAGCAAGGCAGGCACCTGAACAGTAATCGACTTCTTTACGATAGGAGTATTGAGGTAGGTAAGGATCGTCTCCATGGCCATAGTTCCAGCCATTACCGTCACTCCATACAATATTTCCAGCTTCTTGTAAGCTACCGTCCGGATACAGTAAGCGTCCGCCAACGATTCCAGTTTTCGGGTCACTAAAGGGGGCCAGCAGTGCCTGTAGCCAACCAATAGTCACTTCTGTATCATTATTTAAGAAAATTAGGTATTCACCATTAGCCGCCTCAGCGCCCTGATTGCATCCGGTAACAAATACCTCGTTGGTTGAGTTGGTTATTACCGTAATCCCGGTACATTTAGCCAATCTTTTCGGTGTCTCATCTGTTGAGCCGTTATCAACAATGATAATCTCGTAATTCCCTTCGGTACGGTGGTAAATTGAGAGAAGACATTTCCAGGTGTATGACCAGTTATTGTAGACTGGAATAATAATGCTGGCTTGTACGTTATCATTCTCCTTAAAATGTAATGAATTTTCGGAATCAGGGTTTATATTTAACGATTCAAGTAGAGTATCTTGAAATGATAACTTTGAACCGATTATTTTATTGCCACTTTTTTGCAGCAAAGATTTTGGCCCCTCTTGTATCAGAACTTTTGCGCTGCGCACTGATACCCGACCAGCGCGTCTTCGCAGAGAATCAGGGGGTAAAAGTTTATGGGCTACTGCCCTTGTTTTATCTGCTAATTGCCAACCCAGGGTTTCCTGCATCTGCTCAACAGTTGTTTGTGAGTGACTGAGATGTGCTTTGAGCAGTTCGTTTTCAGTTTTCAGTTTATTGATTAGTTTCTGAGATTCTGTAGCAGCGAATTCATTTTGACACTTCAACGTGAATAGAGCACCTTTCATCTTGCCTTCATATTGTTCATGAAGAACTTCAAGTTCCTGGTCTGCTTTATCCTGAACGAGCTTCAGTTCTTCCTTGTGTCGCTGTTTGAGATGTGAAATTTCTTCACCACAAGTAGTTATTATGGATCGCATTTTTGCTAAATCGCACATCTCTTCACTGAGAAAAATATCGAATAGATTTTGGTATTCGTTTCGAATTTCGTCGAACTTTTCATGGATGGTTATTGGTGCCAAGATGTTTTCAGATAGAGATTGTAAGATCTCATAGCAAGTTGCAGCAAGTTTGAAGGTGGAATCATCAGAATTAGTGATGACATGGTGACGCATGCTTTTATCTATAAAATTGGTTTCGGCCTGAACAAGTGGAGTGGTATCGATATCTGATTCTAGTCTGAGTTGTTTAATGGTACCGAGAACAGAAGTGTTAGGCTGTTCTATAAGTTTTTCGAAAGATACAAATCCTCTATGATGATCTCTCGTCTGAAATTCGGCTTCAAGTACATGTCTGAACCATAAATGCATTGCAACCTCAGGCGCCATATCGTTCCGTTCTTTCAAAGAAGCAGCAACTTCTGCCGGGTTGCGTGCGATTAATACAAAAAACGGTTCGATATTATTTTCTTTTAGAACCTGAATCCAGATTGGTGCCAAACGGCATAGCCGGGGATCTTTCAGTGCAAATATGGCGTTGTCATTGAATTCGTTATTAATAAATGATGAAATTCTACGATGAAAAGGTCTGATGATAGGTGATTCCCACCATTTTTCGGAAAGGGGGAAAATATCGCTCCAATGAGAATTCAAGAGGGTAAAAATGTCGTTGTTTATATCGTGGACTATGCGATTCTCAAAAAAACCTTTGGGATTGTCAGGTTTCGAAGGCATCAGGTTTTTTCCGAGATTAACCCCAAGGTTATTAAGTGTACCGGTAAAAGCAGAAGTTCCACTACGATGCATACCAAGGATTAAGAGACATTTTTTCATGAGAATAGCCTGTTTTCCGGTTGAGATATTTTGGGATAATAATGTTAAGCCTATGCATACATAAGAAAAAATATGCGATATAAACGAAACCGATTGTAGTCTGGGATCACAGTGTTAATTTGTGCCTGATGGCTTGAACATAGGTTTTCTATTAAGTATAAAATGTGAGATATGCTCCGCGAAAAAATTATATGTTTCCGGGTAAAAATGATTCCATATCTGGGGGCTGTAATTTGGATGTTCAGGGTCAGTCACTGGGATATTCAACTTTTCAGGAACAGAAATTGAGAGAATATCCTTATGCTTATCTCTTTCCAAAAAGACATTGAGTAACATCTCGAAATGAGAGCTGCGGGCTATCCACTTCTGATCTACATAATTAGGATTTAAAGGGAAATGCATATAAACAACTCTTAGGCTTGAGTTTCTTTTTTTGAAGTGCATTACTAGCCTGATTAGTTTTTTGAGTTGCTCATCAGCAGGAAGCAGGCCGATGTGGGAGAATTCATTTGTAAAGTTTTTTTCTACTGAGGCGTCACTGAATTGAATATTACCAAAAAATGCTTTCCAGCCTTTACTGCGATGGGCATAAAGGCTATGGCGAATATCACAAAGAGAATCCATGATCAGCAGATCAGGACAATCGTCATGGATGTTTCTTGACTCTAGACATTTTTCAAGGACGAATGAAGAGAACCATTGGGCATATTTGTGTTGGGTAGCACTTTTTCCCCACTTTCCGGCTTTGAGATAATGTTCAACGAGGTCGATGTCCATGCCTTTGTGTTCCAGTAACTCAAGAATAATATCAGTACGCAATTGTAAGGCGCTTGTTAGGCGGCGAATTGGCAGGTTCGGTGGAAGATGCTTTTCGAGATAGCTCGAAACAACAAAATTTGATAGGCAGCTGCCAACAATGGTGATGTCCAAGTGCTCTTTGGGTTTGATGAACTGGTCGCGTATTTTTGAAAATAGCTGCATTCTATTCCTATAGTTTATACAGAGCAGTGCAGTTGTCGTATTATATTACCTCGTCATTCCTGGTATATAGGTCAAGGCGTGTCGAAATCCGTGCTTTTGTACTATTAATGGGATCATCCTCTCAAGGGCGTGAAGGAGGGAGCCATCGTTAGCCAATGGCTCCTCTGGGTAATCATCCCATTGAAAGTTGCGCAGAAATAGTGATGACAAAGCCTCCGGGCGAGCCCAAAACATGTTGCCGACCGGGAAGTTAAAGAATTTATAACCTATATCTTCAATTCCCAGTTCTTCGGCTAATTGTCTGGCTGTGTGATGATTGGCTGACCACCCGACAATGTATGGATCTTCGGGGAAGACGAGTCCAAGCTTTGGGCTTCTCGCAAAAGCATCAAGGATTGTCGGTATCATATGATGATTTGCGCCAATCAGATGCTCTAGCAGATAATCAACCCAGACCTGAACTACCCCATTATCAGCAACAGCAAGGCTTTTTTTTGTATGGAAATGGCCAATTATATCGTAATCGTTGATGATTCTGTCGCCGAACTCAGTTAAAAATGGACCGATATCACGACCTTTATTAGGGACTTTACGGCAGATTGCTTTGCCTGATTGCCAGGAGTCAGTCACCTTTTTAGCTAGGCGGAAGCCATCGTCAGTCGTTGTACTTACAAGCAGGTCGAATTGCTTGAGTGGTTGCCTGCTAATTTGCTCAATCAACCCCGAAAGTAATTCAGGGTAATAGCAATGGATATGGAGGCCTATCTTTAGCTGGCTATTCAGTTCAGGATTTTCAAAACAGCTATTTTTTGAGGGACTAATCAGCCGGGATCGCCAACGGCCTTTTGGTCTGCCTGCATCAATAAAGTGAATGAGGGGGGTTGAGCTGGATAAATCGACATCATTTAGTTCGGCATAGATCCCGGGATGGAAGCCTGGAAAAGGTTTTCTGCGCTGCACACCGCTTCGCCATGAGCGCACGAATAAGCGGGCGGCCTGTTGCTGAGTAAGCGGACCCAAAGTAGGGGGGGGGAAAAAAGAGAGATCAATAAGGTCACTGTTGATGAGACGAAGACACTCTTCCTTTTCTTTATTGACTGTTTGGGTGCAGTTAAGCGCAATATCTGCAAGTTGCCCTGAGTAGTTACCCATATCAAAAGTGCTGGAGGCCTGCTTTTTAAGAGTGTTCCCTACATAAGTCCTAAGTGCGGTTTTGTTACATAGCGCGGCAATTTTTTGAGCCGCCAGATCGGTTCTAAGATAAGGAACGACACATTCGCGATCCATGTTAAAGTCGGTGAGAACATCGGCTATTCCAGAGGCGTTCTGAAAACATACAACAGGCACACCTGAACTCATAGCTTCTATAGCGGTGTTAGGTAATGGGTCGAGACGAGAGCTTAAAAAGAGCACATCTGCCATTTCGTAAATTTTACCTATTTGTTGGATATGTCCGGTAAAAACGAATTTATCGGTCAAGCCGAGTCTATGTATCTGATCTTTTAGAAAGGTTGAATAATTCAGGTCTGATTCAGGATCATAGCCGGGTCCAATCCATGCAAAAAGCAGGGGAAGATCAGTACAAGCATGAAGTAGTCGACTGGCGCAATCTATAAATAGGTCGACCCCTTTGCGAAACTCAACGGTACCTACGCCAATGATGAGTATGGCACCATCAGGTAATTGGTAAGACTTTAGAAGGTCAAGTGCATCCTCAATAGTAGCTAGAGGATCAGATAGCGATCCTGAATGTGTGTCATTTTCAGGCGGAGAACACTTTCCCTGAGGGATGATAAGTGCGTTTGACTCTTTCAATTCAGGACACTGCTCAGCAGTGTTTTCGTAAACCAGTCTCGCAGAGTAAATTGTTCTGGTGGCCCATAACTGTACCTGCAATGATGCATTTTTAGGCCGGATATATGTTGGAAATTCGTGGATCAGACATACAGACGGGATGTAATGCTCGGCGAGTATGCGAAGAACTGATCTTGAAACGATACTGTTTACAATAGCAAAATCGATTAAGCCTCTGGCCAGGAAATCATCGAGAACAGCTGAGGCCACATTTTCATTGTAACCATCGGGGAATGGCTCAATGCATACATCTGCGGACATGGAGAATGCAGGTATCAGCTTACCTCCATGAAGCGGAAGTAGGATTACGTTGAACTGAGTTCGCAGATGCCTGGCAATATTATAGGTAAGAACCGGAGTGCCTGAATGATCTGAGTCATGCACAACCAGGAGGACAGTCTGCTTGGTTGAATCGAGCAGAGTTATCTGCTTTTCTGTTATTAGCACCGGGGCTGTGCCCGGTTTTCCTGAAGGCAGCCCGTACGTTAGGTAATGTTTGCGAGGATCATTTGATGATTCAGGATAAGCGCGTTTATAAAAAAGCGGATCAAAGGACCTCTGGAGGTTAGATTGAGTTGTTATGTCCTGCAGTCGGGAGGTGATATCAGGTATGGAACCTAAACGAGTCAGCTTCCTAGCTAGGTGCCGCAATGGTGAAGTGAACCTCCATGACCTGGAACCTCGCACCTGTTCCTTAAATGCACGTAATGATGTTAATTCATCCTGTAGTTGTTGGTTGTCTAGATGATTTATCTTATTCATGTGGCGTTAGTTTTTAAGAATCGAAAAATCAGGTTTGCAATCAAAGTCGATAATGGCAGTTGTCAGGCGTTTCGGTTCAGGCTGAACTTTGAACATTGCCAGGTCAAGCAAACGGTGTAAAACAGTTTCAACACCTGAAATTTCGCCTATAACTCCTGCGTTGAGAAAATACGTACCTTCATTAAGTGCGCAGCGGAAATTGAACTGCACCGAATATTTCGTTCCAGCAGGAATGAACTCCACCATTTCATGAAGTGAACAGGCAGAGGTCGCGCCACCGAGTTCTACACCTGTTTTGGTTTTTATTAACATGCCAAAACGTACGTTTTGAACATCTTCTGTAAAATCGACAGCGTAGTTGTAAATATAACGTTTTGAACGAACAAGATTGTTAACGATCTTCCCACTTAAAGTGAGTATTTGCGGGTTGTAAATCACAGCACCGCAAGACTCATATTCGATAGTACTGGTAGGGACCAGATCCGGGTTGAAGTTTTCAGCATCTTGTTGTTGTCGATCTGGGGCTTGTGTATTTACTTCTGCCACCTTCTGGTCAGATTCTATAGCTGCTGGTAATGGCTCATCGGCTACTATGCTTAATTTAACAAAGTCTTTTTTGTCATCAGGGGCATACAGCAATTTTTGGTAATAGCCGTATATTTTTTTAGGCATGCCCTCAGCAAGCTTTGCACCGTCTTCCAGGAGAATGGCTCGGTCGCAGAGTTGGATTACCGTGGAGCCGGAGTGTGATACGAAGAGAATGGTTGCACCGCTGTTTCGTATCGACTCAATTCTCGAAAAGCATTTTCTCTGGAAACGTTCATCTCCTACAGAGAGAGCCTCATCGACAATGAGAATTTCTGGGTCAACGTTTACTGAGACTGCAAATGCCAGGCGGACCAGCATTCCGCTAGAGTAGGTGCGTACAGGTTGATCGATAAAGTCGCCTATCTCTGCGAAATCTGCGATGGAGCCGAAACGATCATCAATCTCTTTGTTTTTTAACCCAAGGATCGAAGCTTTAAGGTAGACATTTTCCCTGCCTGTGAATTCAGGATTAAAGCCCGTACCAAGTTCGAGAATTGCTGCTATTCTACCATTTGTCTTAATAGTACCTTTAGTTGGGTTTAGAGTACCGCATATCATTTTCAACAGCGTTGACTTACCTGCACCATTTCGACCAATTATTCCAACTGTTTCTCCTCTCTCAACGTTCATCGATAAGTTTTTTAATGCCCAGAATTCGTGGTAGTACTGACGATGCCCGCGGTGAATCATCTGCAATAGCCTATGATGAGGTCTGTCATAGATCTGATAGCATTTTGACAGATCTTTGATCAGAATTGGGACTTCACAGGACATCGGCGAACCCTTTTCGAGTTTTCTGGAACCAGGCAAATCCCATGTAGCAGATTGAAATGGTCAGGATATATTGGATGATCAGAGTGATTGAGTCTGGTAATCTCCCCCAAAGCAGGATGCCACGTGTGTGTTCAATTATCAGGGTCAGCGGGTTCAGTTTCAGAATCTTTTGATAGTTTTCCGGCAACCGTGATGCTGAATAGAAAATCGGGGATAAAAACAGCATTGCTGTTGTGATGATACCTATGATTTGTGATACATCGCGTAAATATACTCCCAGGGCCGCCAGCCACCAGCATATTCCTAATGTGAGAAAGACCAGTGGCATTAGTACCAGGGGTAGTAAAAATACCGTCACTTGGGGGATACCAAAAAGGACAACGTAGGCCAATAACCATACACCTAAGCTGATGGTAGTCTGAAATATTGCTGAACCCATGGTTACCAACGGCAGGATCTCAAGCGGATAAATCACCCGTTTTACATAATCGCTATGTCCCAAAATCATCGTGGGCGCTCGGTTCACGCACTCTGCAAAGAGGTTGAACACCATAAGTCCTGAAAAAAGTATCAGGGCGAATTCTGTTTTTGAACCAGATCCGCCGCTCCATCTTGCCTTGAATACCACGCTGAACACAAAAGTATAGACGCTGAGCATGAGCAAGGGCGTAAAGAATGACCAGAGTATTCCTAAAATGGAGCCTCTGTATCGCCCGTTTATTTCCCGTTGAATGGCCTTTTTCAGCAGATAGCGGTTACGCCATGGGCTGATGACCATCTCTTTGGGTGTCATTGGAAAATGTTGCATATGTTCGCTTTGTTCGAGCTGTAAGTCTATGGTGAGTCGAATTATAGATTGAGTTATTGTTACTGCCTGAACGGGTCAGTGTGGCAATTCTGAACCAGTAGACTGGATAAATCCTAACCCATAAAAGCAGTGCAGGTAAAGATATTTCTCTGAAATTCATACTATTGATACAAATTTTCAGTAGCAACCTCATGATAGGATGCGACTCAACTGTGGGACTCTAACCCGTTTGGTGAATGAGGGATCTTTTGGGATTTGTTTAATTCTCCTGAATGCATGGGAAACCCAGATAGTTTTTAGTGTAAAGATGAGGGCAAAGTGCTGAAATACCCTGATATATATAAGAAAGAGAAAAACAGTCGGGTTGTAATATGCTGTAAGCTGAAAAGTGTGAAAGAAAAATTTTCAATTAATACTGAATGGCCTGAAAATCCAACTTATATTAACGGAAGTCTGAGATTTGCTGTAATTACCCGTTGTTTTATGAAATACATGTTTAACTTAGCTGACAAACAGCGCTGAAGAGCCATAAACTACAGAGCTTTTTTTCGTACCTCCCCTTCAAAATCACTTTTCTTTGTGACATACTTTGAGAGTATTCCAGCCTTTTTTTCCAACAGGATAACTTCGCATTTGCACACGATCAGGGATAAAGACCTTCAGGCATTCTGCCGGAATTCGCTGTCGGACACCCCTGTAAATTCAACACCAGGAGAGAGTTTTCGAGCAAATGGTGACACCTCTTATTTCAGTGGTCATTCCTGCATATAACCATGAGAGGTATATTGGTGCAGCGGTGGAAAGCGTTCTGCAGCAAACTTTTGCCGACCTGGAATTAATTGTCATTGATGATGGTTCAACAGATCGAACAGGGGAGATCGTACAAAGTTATGACGATAAACGTCTCACATATCTCTTTCAGGAAAATAGAGATGCCTATAATACGCTAAACCGCGGCATGGGGTTGGCGAAAGGCGAGTATATCTCCATTTTGAATTCGGACGATGTATATGCTCAAAACAGGCTGGAAAAATTATTGGCTCATCAAAAAGAGAGTGATGCAGCATGTATTTTCACTGACGTTATTCCTGTTTCTGATACGAGTATAGAGTTTACAGAATTTGATTTCGGCTGGAACATCTGGCACAGAAAGAATCGACAAACCTTTTTCGACAGCAATGATCTCTACGCCTCGTTTCTTAAAGGGAATCTCCTGGTCACTACATCAAACCTCTTCATGACCACAAAAGCTCAGCAAGAGGTCGGATTATTTACCTCGTTAAGGTACCTGCACGATTATGATTTCATCTTTAGAATGATGATGGCATACCCAAAAGGTGTGAGTTATCTCCATAACGAACGCCTGCTCTATTATCGTATTCATTCAAAGAACACCCTGGGGGAAGCTGCCATTACAGGCAGAGAGCAGGACAAACAAGTGATCTTGAAATATATGCTGGCCAGGTTACCACGAGAAGAGAGAAAATACGCAGAGGCAGGAGCTAGCAGGTTGATGGAGTTAGAGCAGGAATTGCAGCAGGTCAAAACCGTTTTACAGCCCGATCGTGTAAACAGAGGTGTGAGGCCCGCAGCTAAGGCGTTGTGCAATAGTTTGAGTATCTGGTTGCAGAAAAAAGTTCATTTCGCTCAAGGATAAAGTGGTTAAATAATAACCTTCAACTCACTCGTGACCGAATGGGTTTCAACGAATATTATTCACTTTCAGCCTTATTGAAAGATGGCCACAAAAGGCAGCCTCACTTGAAGGTTGTCTCTTTTGACCTTTTTGACACCCTGGTCATTCGTCGGCTCCATGACCCTGATCTAGTGAAGAAGCCGGTTGCCAGGTATATATCTGAGCTCGCCCTCTCGTTGGGCATAAGAATAACCGCCAGGGAAGTTCAACAACTTCGTGACATGATAGAAAGCAGGCACCGGCAAGAAACCGGCAAATGCTTTGATGACCAGGAAGCCTGTTATCCGAAGTTTATGTCTGAGTTGTTGCAAAGCGTAACTGGTGAAAGCCAGACAGATGACCTGCTGGCGCGGGTTACCCGGTTCGAGTTAGGTATGGAGCAGCAGATGATTATCCCGAGAATGGAGATAGTGAACTGGCTTCGTGAGCTTGCTGCAGAGGGCAAAAGGGTGTTGGTAGTTTCGGATATTTATCTCCCTTCTGAGCATCTCAAAACTCTTGTCAGGAGAGCGGGGTTTCTTGATTCTGTTGAAGAGGTGATATCCTCTGCCGATACTTTTCTGGGCAAGGCCTCTGGTAAAGCCTATCAATATATTGCAGACAAATTTGAATTAGACAGGACCGGATGGCTTCATGTCGGTGATAATCCTATCTCGGATGGATTGCGGCCTACAGAATTTGGCATAGAAGCTATGGTGCTCAAGGATGCCGCTGAGCGACGTAGAAAATCGATTGTTAAGCGGTACATCAACTACAGCAAGGGAATGCCGTTTTGGAGAGGCCGGGCACTTCAACAGCTCATGCTGCCCCATGAAGGGGAAAACAGAGAGCAACCAGCTCTATATCGCGAAGGTTATAGTTTTCTGGCACCGATTATTGGTGGCTTTCTGCAGCACATTGCTGAGCGATGTCTCGAACAGTCGATAACAAAAATCTTTTTCCTCTCGCGGGAGGGGTATACTTTTAAAAAGTTTTGGGAGAAGGCAATTCCCTCACTCTATCCACAGGGAGGTTTGCCCGAGATAGAGTATCTCTATGTGAGCAGGATGGCTTTGGCAAGCGCCAGTTGTTCGAATCAGGGCCTTACTAAAACCAATGCCAGGATCGCATTTCTTCCCAAAGGCAACAGAGACTTCAATGATATTTGCCGAATTTTTAAGCTGAAAGGAGAAGGTTTTCTTCCACATCTGGAAAGATACAATTTACAACCAGATGATTGCCTCAGCTTTCAACACAGCGGATATGACCCTGAGATTGAGCAAAGATTTTTTAAAATGCTCGAAGATGCGGAATTTCAGGCTGAAGTTAAAGGACAGACGCGAAGTAGCGGTCAGGCAATGCTACGGTATTTTGAAGATGTAGGATTTTTTGAACATAACAATATCGCATTGGTCGATATCGGCTGGCTTGGTACTATTCAGCGTTTCCTCTATGAAGCTGTCTGCCATCGAAGTGATAAACCCCGATTGTTTGGATTCTTGCTGGGTGCGACACGTGGTATTGAGTTTCCGAGTGATCAAAATAATATGCTCGAAGGGGTTATCTACGATAAATTTAAATTTGATATAGCAGGGTCAACTGTATTGTACGCACGGGATCTTTTTGAGGAAGCATGCAGAGCACCTCATCCGACCCTTAACGGTTATAAACTCACTGAGAATGGCTATGAACTGGAGTTCAGGCAAGAAGATGACGATATCGGTAGGGCAGAGCAAAAGCAGGATAAGTATTTTGCGCCGCTCCAGCGAGGTCTCATCGATGCCGCACCCAGGTATGGTGCCGCTTCAGCTATCCTCGGTTATAATATGAGTGATTACAAACCCTGGCTGAATTATCTCATGGTCAGTAAGCTAGCTTTTCCCAAGAGTTGTGAGATAGCTAAGATCAGACATAAGTATCATCTGGACGATTTCCACGGTAAGCACACGCCGGAACTCACAGGTAAAGCTAGGAGAAACAGAACTCTCTGGGATTATCCGCTATTTCATTTGAAATACAATCCACTTCTACGGGTGAGGCTATTTATGCGTCACATCCATGACAGGATATGTGAATAATATGAAACGGATATTAAATAATAACTATGATTTGACAGGTAACGAAAGTCTTAGGGTGTGTAGGACCTTCATTTTGTCAAAATTAATTCCACTGGGAAGCTTCAGGGGAGGGCCTGGTCCCCGTTGCCTGATAATGTTTATCTATCTGCACTATTTTTCCGGCATGATGTTCTGGTTTATGGTTCGCCATGAACGTTTTGTCGTAGGTGTGCATAGCCGGTTGCGTAAGATATTGGTCCGATAACGATAACCCTGTTGTGGCGTACGCTGGTGCCGGGTTAAGTCTCTTAACAAAGACTATTAGTGGCTGCCGGAATTGGTAGTGTAATGATATGCAGGCAATAAATTAGCTAAAATATGTGGTGATTGTTTTGAATTGCAGACGTTGTTTTCGCTATCCCTTTGTGCAATCAAGCAGGAGTACATAGGCTGTCCAGAGTGCGAGTTCGTGGAACGATCCTGATAAAATTTGCCTTTAGTATTCTCTTCTTCGTGCTTCTCTTTTCCTTTGTTCGGGGAAGTGAGTTAGCAGACGTGTTGAGGCAGATCCACTGGGGCTATTTTCTATTGTCCTTACTGATGGGGCCTGCTGTTTTGACAGCATCCTGCCTGAAGTGGCGCTTGATTCTGGTGCATGGTGATAAACGCGTTTCATTTGCCAGGCTGTTGCAGATTTATTGCATTGGCTATTTTTTTTCAAATATTCTTCCTTCCACCGTCGGTGGTGATGTCGTACGGGCCTATTACGGAGGCAATGAGATTAATGATCAGGTCTATTCGGCAATTTCAGTTTTTATAGAGCGGTTTTCCGGACTTATTTTTCTCCTGCTGCTGGTATTGATGATGCCATTATTACGACCTGCGCTTTATCAGAATCCAACTGTATTTGTTACATCCTTGAGTGGGTTTGCCGGCCTGGTAGTGATTTCAGTACTTATTTTCGTACCATCGATAACAGATAGGATGTTGCGGGTCGGTAACGTGCTCACAAGCAATATCATCCTCTGGCTGAATGGACTGAAGATGGCCAGGGTGGCCAGGATGGCGACACGACTCGAAGACGTTATCCGGTTTGTTGCTGCCAAAACAGATAAAGTACGTCATCGTCTGCACCTCGCATGGCAGACAATGTCAAAGGACAAGACATTTCTATTCAAGCTCATCACTTTAACCCTGATGTTCTATGTGATTGCCATACTCAATGTCTATTTTTCATTCAAGGCATTCGGGGTTCATGTGGAGTTATTACTCGTAGCTATACTGGTTCCCGCGGCGCTGTTTTTTGCACATTTGCCTGTCACTATTCTCGGTAATCTCGGTTACTTCGAATCTGTATTTGTGATCTTTTTTATGATCGCCGGAGTGCCTCCCGCAGAATCACTGGTTATGGGATTGCTGCTGAGATTTAAGATGTTCCTGCTTGGAATTGTGGGAATGATTTTTTACTTCACCTTTGCAGGCGGTGATAAGAAAAAGCCTGGAAAATTGGTTAGTCCGTTGAAAAACGCACTATATTCCGAACAGTTAATAGAAAAAACAACAGATTCGGTTGACTGTCCATTGTGAGATTGAGCCGGAAACTGCAAACTGAGCATGTGCAAACTTTTGGTCTGATATTTGATTGTTGTCATTCGTACAGGTAAAAATAAAATAATGCCTGACTTTTATTAGGTGCTCCTTCTGTTTTGCCATGGTCTCAAAGCCGTTGTCGGTTTGTTCGGGTAAAAGAGAGTTTTTTCACAGAAAATGGTCAATACGCAAGCAAATAAAAGGTGTTTTCTGCACAGAGGAATGTGCCCCTTGTACCTATAAGGAGAGGCTGTGCTACTTTCCGTCGTGATTCCTATTCTTAATGAGGAAGAGAACATACCGTTGCTCTATAATGAGTTAAAGCAGGTACTGAATAAGCTCCCTGAGGAACATGAGATTCTCTTCATCGATGATGGCAGTACGGACAGGAGTATCGAGTTGCTGGAAGAAATACAGGCTGTAGACGATACCGTGACAGTTGTAACCTTCAGGAAAAATTTTGGTCAGACTGCGGCAATGGCAGCCGGATTTGATTACGCGCTTGGAGATGTGATCATTACCCTGGACGGTGACCTGCAGAATGATCCGAAAGATATCCCGATGATGCTCGACAAAATACGAGAGGGCTATGATGTGGTAACAGGCTGGCGTCATGATCGCAAGGATGCCTTCATAAATAGAAAACTGCCTTCGATGATTGCCAATAAGCTGATTTCAATTACGACTGGAGTCAGTTTGCACGATTATGGCTGTACCCTGAAGGCATTTCGCAGAGAAGTGATCAAGTGCGTCAAACTCTATGGGGAAATGCACAGGTTTATTCCTGCAATTGCAAGTGGTATGGGGATTGATATCACTGAAGTTAAGGTTAATCACAGACCAAGAAGGTTTGGTGCTACCAAGTATGGAATATCACGTACCCTGCGTGTGGTTCTCGACTTGCTCACAGTTAAATTCCTGCTGTGCTATGCCACCAGACCGATCCAGGTGTTCGGTCTTATGGGAGTGATGACCGGCGGAATAGGATTTATAATAGCAACGATTATGACAATACAACGGCAGCTGTTTGGTATTCCCCTGGGAGATCGTCCGTTGCTGCTCCTTGCAGTTATGCTGATTTTCATCGGTTTTCAATTTATCACCATGGGGCTTCTGGCCGAGTTACAGGCCCGAACCTATCATGAGGCACAGAATAAGCCGGTTTATCATGTCCGCAGGATCATTGGCAGTAAAAGAAGAGCGGCCAGAGTCAACTGACAAACTGCTCGCTTGAGGATAGAGGAATACATGCGCGAAAAACCTATTATCGAAGTTATCATTCCCAGCTGGAATGGCAGGAATTATCTGGCAGGCTGCCTTCGTTCACTCAAAGAACAGTCCTGTAGTGCTTTTAGTGTAACTGTGGTTGATAACGGTTCGTGCGATGATACAGAGGGTTTTTTGAGAGAGTATCATCCCTGGGTGCGGCTGATACGTTTTGAGCAAAACCAGGGGTTCAGTGCTGCAGTAAATGCTGGTATCAAGGCAGGGGAGACTGATTGGTATCTCCTTTTAAATAATGATACTGAGATCGCCAGGGACTGTATCGAAGTCCTCGGGCGAGCTATTCAGCAATATCCTGGATATGATTTTTTCAGCCTGAAAATGATGAGCTATCACCAGCGCCAGGTCCTGGACGGGGCAGGTGATGCTGTGCTTCGCGGGGGGGCGGGTTATAAGGTTGGCACCCTGGAGGAGGATAAGGGCCAATTCGCCGAAGATAGAGATGTCTTTGGTGCATGTGCCGGGGCCGCACTGTATAACCGTCGTTTTTTCGATAAGGTTGGGCTATTCGACGAAGATTTTTTCGCTTACCTCGAAGATGTTGATCTCAATATGCGAGCAGCCCGTGCAGGTTTAAAGTGCCGATTCCTCTCCCAGGCGGTCGTCTACCATATCGGTAGCGCTTCCAGCGGCTCTAAGATTAATCCGTTTACTATCCGTCTTTCGACCAGGAATAATATCAACGTCCTGGTAAAAAATTATCCGATTTCACTGCTTTGGCGCTTTTTACCTGCAATTTTATTCTATCAAATTATGTGGTTGTGCTTTGTTATAAAGAAAAGGCAATTAAAGGCCTATCTAAAAGGTGTGGCAGGTGCGCTTTTGCAGTTGACTGATATGAAACGCAAGAGAGAACAACTGTACTTGAGGAATCTTCTATCTGTTGAGGATTTTGGCGGAGCGTTGATCGCAAGTGAGCGGGAGGCTGTGCAATCGATAATCTCAAGGCGTTCCGCCCAGGGCAAGGGAAACAGGCTACTCCACACATATAGCAAATGGTTTCTGTAGCACAAAAGTGTCGTGAATTTCTCACGATCCAGTCACGAGTATTGGTGAGATATGGCGCATAAGAAGAAACCCGAAGTATCTGTAGTAATCGTCAGTCATAATTCGCAAGTCATGCTGCCGTTATGTCTTGAAGCATTGCGGCAACAGGTTGAGGTTTCTTTAGAGCAGGTGATTGTCGATAGCGGGTCGACCGATACACGATATCTGAACAGGCTTCAGAAGCGGTATCCCTTTCGCCTGATCAAGATTGATAATATCGGATATGCACGTGCGAATAACATGGGGTATAAGGCGCTTACGTCTCAGTCTGAGATCGTGATCTTTCTCAACCCTGATGTTGTATTACCCTATGATTACTGCAGAAAACTTCAGAAAGGTATGGCTGCTGATCTTTCGTCGGCCGTGGTATCGGGTATGCTGGTTGGATTTGATGCCAATAGGCGAAGGCCTTCTCAGTATTTAGATTCGACAGGTGTTTTTCGAAGCTGGTATGGCCGCTGGTATGATCGGGATCAGGGACGGCGGGTGGCTGATGTAAAAAGATCCAGACAATATCTGCCTGCGGTTTGCGGTGCGGTGTTTGCCTGTCGAAGAACGGCTTTAGAAGCTGATAATGGTCTGGTATTCGATCCTGATTTTTTTCTTTATAAGGAAGATATAGAGTTATCACTCCGGTTGAGGGAAAGAGGCTGGAGTCTTCTCTTTGATCCGCACCTGATAGCCTATCATGCAAGGGGGTGGCAGAAAAAACGCAGCGAAGTTTCCTGGCTGTTACGAAAGATTGCAGCACAGAGTGAGGTGATTCTTTACAGGAAGCATCCTTCGCCATATATGGTTTGGGCGATGTGTAAATATCTACTGGTGCGTTGGGCCGGAGTGTGATGGCTGGAGACGAGCCCACATCTAGCCGGGGAGTAGTTGATCCGATGAATCTATCTATTATTATCCCAGTATGTAATGGCGAGAAGTACCTGAGAAGTCTTTTTGAGTCCCTTGCCAGCCAGACCTTACAGGCTGAGGAGATTCTGGTGGTGGATTCTTCATCAACAGACGGGTCGGTGGCTATCTGTAACGATTTTGGTGTGGATCTGACCATAATAGCCCGGGAAGATTTTGATCATGGTGGCACCAGAACCATGATGGCACAGAAAGCCAGAGGCGAACTGCTGCTGTTTATGACCCAGGATGCAATACCCAAAGACGATAAAGCGGTTGAAAATCTCGTGGCACCATTTGCTGACCAGGAGCAGCTGGCTATGACATATGGGCGCCAATTGCCGCGCCAGGATGCATCATTTGCCGCTGCCCACCTGCGACATTTCAATTATCTGGACCAAAGTATGGTACGCAGATATCAGGATCGAAAAACTGCAGGGTTGGGGACAATTTTCACCTCAAATTCCTTTGCTGCCTTCAGGGCATCTGCGCTGGCAGAAATTGGCTATTTCAAAGACAGTCTCATTTTTGGAGAAGACACATTTGCAGCAGGCAGGTTATTGCAAAAGGGTTATATCGCACAATATGTGAGCGAAGCTGTTGTCTACCACAGCCATAATTACAAAATTTCCCAAGAGTTTAAACGGTATTTTGATATCGGTGTACTTCACACTGTTGAGGCATCTTTATTCAAGGATTTCGGCAGAGCCGAGAGAAAAGGGGGCGCCTACTTCAAGTCAGGCTTTGCAGAAATTATGCAAAGAAGGCGTTTTGGGTTGATAGCAGATTTTTCTGTTCGGACCGCAATGAAATATCTTGGTTATAAAGCCGGCAAAAACTTTGAGAAGTTACCAGCCGCAGTAGTCCCAGAACTCAGTTTGCATAAATCCTGGTGGAGTAAACAGAGACAGGCATGACCCACGTGCAGGGCCACCGGTAAAAAATGTATTCAAATCACAGGATATTATGGTTGCTACCAATCTCAGAGAGCAGAGTACGTATATTGCCAGAATCCTGCATATAATTGACTGTCTCCTCTGCGTTGGATACCTGGCAATGCTTGTTCACTGGTACAGGGTTCCATGGAGTGTCTACTACACCAGGCTGATGATTATCACTTTTATGCTGAGCTTTATCGCCTTTCAATCGGTGCAGCTGTACCGTTCCTGGCGTGGTGGTAAATTTTATCTGGAATTTATTGCCATAATAAAGGCATGGATCATAATAACCGGAGTGCTGCTGTTCTATTTTTTCATCTTTAAAATATCTCACGCCTATTCCCGTGTTGTGTTCACGATCTGGTCGCTGACAACACCATTTTTGATATTCATCCTGCATGCAACAGCCAGAAAATGTTTGAGAGCGATACGTAAGAAAGGAAAAAATGTCAGAAGGGCGGTGGTGGTGGGAGCTGGGGAGTTAGGTGTAACTCTTGTTAAGGAAATTGAGGCAATGCCTTGGGCGGGAATAGATGTGCTGGGATTTTTCGATAATGTTTACAAAGAAGATGTTGATGAAGTAATGGATATCCCGGTGCTTGGCGCAGTGGACAATATTCAGGATTATCTCGATAGTAATGACATCGATTATGTTTACATCGCTTTGCCCATGCGCGCAGAGCAGATGATCTTTCAGATTTTGCGGGAGTGCCGGTCTCTCGGTGCTAAGATCTACCTGATTCCTGATCTCTATCTCTATGGCCTCCATCATGCTGAATTGCAGTCCCTCGGTGATCTGATCATCCTCAACTTTAATCCACATACCGAGTGGAAACGAAGTTTCGATGTTTTATTCTCCATGTTTGTCCTTACTGTTACACTGCCCCTGACCCTGTCAATAGCCCTCATGATTAAACTGATTGATGGTGGGCCGATATTTTATGGGCATGAACGGATAACCATGACCGGTCGAAAATTTAAATGTCTGAAGTTCAGGACGATGCGGGCGGGAGCGGAGGAACAGCTTGAGGAAATCCTGGCAACCGATGAAAAATTACGTGAAGAGTGGAACAAAACCTTCAAGTTGAAAAATGATCCGCGCATTACCAGGCTTGGTAAACTTTTGCGGAAATTGAGTCTTGATGAATTCCCTCAGTTTATCAATGTATTGAAAGGTGAAATGAGTGTAGTGGGGGCCAGGCCCATTGTCGGCAGAGAACTGTATGATTTCTATAAGGAGAGTGCAGGCCGCTATTGCTCTATGAAACCCGGCATAACCGGGCCATGGCAGGTGGGCAAACGGTCTGAAGTGGAAGATTACAGGGAGAGAGTCAATATGGACGACTGGTACATCCTGAATTATTCGCTCTGGACGGATATTAAAATCATAGCCCGGACACTGCTTACTGTAGCCCGCCAAAACGGACGATAACTTCCTCGTAATACAGGATTTGTCCGGCCTTCTCTTTTCCTTGCACAATCAGCAGGAAGAATTACTATACGTAAGTGAAAGTTTATCTGCATTTAAAGCACTTATCATATAAAGGAGTGAAACATGTACGGACAAGGTAGTCAGGCCGCCATTGCCCAGACTCGGGCAGAGGCGTCGTCAATTTTTCTGGCCAAAGTTTTTAACTGGATGGCTGTTGGTCTCGGGCTGACAGGTATAGTCGCCTATATCACCGCCTATAGTGGTTTGGCGGCAACTCTGGTACGCGGCCCTCTTTTCTTTCTGCTGATTATCGGTGAACTCGGCCTGGTTTTCTATCTTTCAGCCAGAATTGAGAAGCTGAAGGCTTCGACTGCCACTGCGCTGTTTGTCGGATATTCCGCCTTAAACGGTGTCACTTTGTCGATGATTTTCCTGATGTACACCAGTTCTTCCATTGCCGGAACCTTTTTCATCACCGCTGGTATGTTCGGGGCCATGGCAATTTACGGGCTGGTTACCAAGCGTGACCTCACCGGAATGGGATCATTCATGATGATGGGTGTTTTCGGAATCATCATTGCCAGCATAGTGAACATCTTTTTGCAGAGCTCCAGCCTTTACTGGGCCATTTCCATGATCGGAGTCATCGTGTTTGTCGGCCTCACAGCGTATGATGTGCAGAAGATCAAAAAAATGGGTGAAGGGGGTATTCTAGAGGCTGGAGAAAGTGCGGTTCGTAAAGGTGCTATCATGGGCGCCCTTGCACTTTATCTTGACTTTATCAACCTGTTCCTGATGCTTCTTAGATTTTTTGGAGTTGCCCGGGAGTAGGCTTGGGTGTAGGTTTACTGATCATAGAGGAGCATGTCTTTTGGTTAAAAGGCGTGCTTTTCTTTTTTTAACTATCTGTCAAGTTTGAGGGTAAACACGGAGCGAATATGAGCAGGGCATATGCCGGCAAAAATATAGTTGTTGGAGTTACGGGAAGTATTGCAGCGTTCAAGGTCGCTGGCTGGGTCAGTACTTTAGCCAAGGCGGAGGCCCAGGTGAGCGTGGTGATGACCAGTGCTGCCCAGAAGTTTGTCACTCCCCTGACTTTCAGCAGTCTCTCCGGAACTCAAACACATACGGGAATGTTTGATAATGAGAGCGATGAGTGGATGGCCCATATCAACCTTGGCCGGGAAGCTGATCTTGTCATAATTGCTCCTGCCAGTGCAGAGACTATTGCCAGGCTGGCCCACGGCATGAGCAGCGACCTCCTCTCAACCACGGTTCTCGCCACCCGCGCGCCGATATACATCTGCCCGGCTATGAACACCAGGATGTTCGAGCATCCGGCAACACGTGAAAATATCGCTAAACTGGCCGGTTACGGATATCAAGTGATTGAGCCTGGTGTTGGCATGATGGCCTGTAAAGAAGAGGGGCAGGGGCGTCTTCCAGAGTGGGAAGACGTGGATGAAATCTTTCAGCGAGCGTTGACAGTGCATGATCTTGCCGGCAAGAAAATTCTGGTAACGGCCGGGCCCACTCGCGAGCCTATCGATCCTGCCCGGTTTTTAAGTAACCGCTCCTCCGGAAAGATGGGATTTTCCCTGGCAAAAGCCGCCTTTCGGCGTGGGGCTGAGGTAACATTGGTGGCAGGTCCGGCTAATCTGTCAACTCCTGTAGGTGTTCAGCGGGTTAATGTGCAAACTGCCCGGGAAATGCATGATGCGGTCATGAAGTATGCAGATGCTGCTGATATTGTTATTAAATCAGCGGCAGTGGCTGATTACAGGGCAAAGTCAGTTTACGGCGAAAAGGTCAAAAAGGAAAAGATCGGGGAAAGTCTGGAATTGGAGAGAAACCCGGATATTCTCCTGGAGCTTGGCAAACGAAAGAAAAAAGGACAGCTTCTCATCGGATTCGCAGCAGAAAGTACCAGGCTGGAAGAAGAAGGGAAAAGAAAGCTCGAAGCCAAGAACCTGGATATGATTGCGGTGAATAATATCAACTCAGATTCAACGGGGTTTGAGGTGGACAGCAATCAATTGCTCCTGATAACACATGAAAGTTCGGAGAAATTGCCCTTTGCCTCAAAGGACAGAACTGCAGATTTGCTACTCAACAAGGTGCTGGAGCTTATGCAGTAAATTGGCTGGTGCACTGGTGCAGATGAGACAAAGTGGTTGCCTGAGGATTACGAGGTTATCTGCAGGCAACAACGCTTGAATTTTTTACCCGACCCGCAGGGGCAATGACCATTGCGGGCGACTTTTTGTTTGTCAATTTCGCAGGTACCATCAAGATAATACCAGAGGCCGGAGTGTCGAATAAAACGACTCTTCTCGTGCATAGTGTATAGCTGATCGCCTTCAATGAACCTGGCTTTGAATTCCACCTCCCCAGTATCGCTCTCAGGCACAACCTCAGTGCTGGCAATGATCTCCAACCCAAGCCATTTGGTTGTACTCTCCTCCAAGAGAAGGGCTCCAGGTCTGGTGGATGGCGCCCATGTTGCCAGCAGGTAGGTTTCGTTTTTCAGAACATACGCGGTGTAACGCGATCGCATCAAAACCTCTGGGACTGTGGCTTTGGCATGATCCTGCAGGATGGGTTCACAGCAGAGGTTGAATGGGCGGTCGCTGCAGCAGAAGCAGGGCGCAAAGTTGATTGTCATGAAGGATAGATCTTGAAGGTTTGAGTGTTCATGTGTTGTGATGAGAACGCAGGTGAATTTACGATAATTATTTGCGAAATCTTTTGAACGAAATTTTCCACCGTGCTTCCTGAGTGCATTAGAGTGCATGGCTGGTAGCGGAATCAAGAAAGAAATTTATCCAGCACCTGTAGTATATCACCTACGGGCAATTTGCTGTAGGTGATCGTAGTCTATATTACCTCTACTTCTTTACTTCCTGTAAATTGCGCAACTCCTGGGCAACCTGGGTTGCGGTCTCTTCGATGGACCGTCCATCCGAGAAAACGACTGGTATGTGGTACTTAAGGAAGATCTGGTCAGACTGTTTCAACTCGGTGTTGCAGGTAGCAACCTTGGCGTAGGTGCTTCCCTGGTATCGTTTTTCACGGAATGCATGGAGCATTTCCGGAGTGGTTGAAAGGCCGACAACACGACTCTTGTTGCGGATGATCTCAGGAGGAAGGCGGCAGGTTTGCAGGTTATCGTCTACCAGTGGATAGTTTGCTGTCTTCAATCCCATTTGGGTAGCTAGAAAAACCGATACCGGTGTTTTGCCTGAGCGGGAGACGCCAACAATGATCAGGTCGGCATCATCATAATCTTTGGTACCGGTACCATCGTCGTGGGCAATTGAGTAATGGATGGCGTTAACGCGCCTGTTCATCGCTGTATCATCCATGGCCCTGGCGGTTCCGGCCTCCCGGATAGCTTTGGCTTCGAGGGATTCTTCTAATTGGCCGAGAAAGTGATCAAAGATGTTTATAAACTCAACCTCAGGGACATCGAATACCCTGTTGAGATTTTTGCTGAAAAGGGTTGAGAAAACTATCGGGTATCTGCCAGCCGACTGCTTGAGTATTTTATCGAGAGCTTTCCTGGCTTGAGACTCGGTACGAATGAAAGGAATGAGTTCTTCGTTGAAACTTGTTTCGGGGAACTGGCAGAGCAGGGCAGTGCCCAAGTCTTTAGCTAAAATTCCGGTATTTCCTGATATATAATAAACGTCTTTAGACTTCCACATGCATGTGTCTCCGGTGCGGTTTTCAGTTTCCTGCTGAACAGGTATGAGGATTGATCCACCTTACATTGGAAACTCAGCCTGTTCAATGGAAAAGCAGGGTGAAGAGCCGGGTTCTTTATGATACCATTGGGCCCTGGTAATCCTTTGTGCCGGGAAGACTCACAGCAGCGCTTTTTCTAGATGATCATAAGATGATATATCCGAAAAGCCATACACATAATTCGTATATCTTCCGCCACCGGCTAAGAAAAAGGAAGGTTGCGAGAGCAATCCAATTTAATATGACAATGCAAAAACGTGTACTGGTGATTGAACCGTACTATGGCGGATCTCACCAGGCATTTCTAGATGGCTTGCTCAGCAGCGTGAAATGCCAGGCAGTGTTTTTCACACTCCCTGCCCGAAAGTGGAAAATGCGCATGAGGGTTTCTGCCCCCTGGTTTGCATCACAGGTGGCGAGGCTGGCGGAGAACCTGCGATGGTTCGATACGGTTCTCTGCTCCACCTTTGTTGATGTAGCTGTATTGCGGGCAATGCTTTCACGGTTACCGGGCTGGAATCCGCAGGTGAGGTTTTGTACCTATTTCCATGAAAATCAATTCGCATACCCAAGCCAGGTTAAAGATCCATCCATACATCAGTTTACTTCGATTAATTTTAACACGGCTCTGGTCTCTGATCGTCTGGCATTTAACTCTCATTACAATCTTAATTCTTTTTTGGACTCAAGTGGGAAGCTCTTAAAAAAGACGTCAGAGCCATCTCTTCTTGATCATCATCAGGCGATAGCGGAAAAGAGTGTGGTTCTCTATCCGGGGATAGATTTTTCTGCGATTGATAAGGTGCCAAACAGCGACATTCCAAACGATAATGGAGCCGCGCCCGTCATCGTTTGGAACCACCGCTGGGAGCATGATAAGAATCCGGATGATTTTTTTACGGCGCTCTGGAAGATAAAACAACGTGGGCTCAAGTTTAAGCTGATAGTCCTGGGGCAATCATTTAAAAGTCAGCCTGAGTGTTTTTCCTGGGCGAAAGATGTATTCGCCAATGAAATAATTCATTTTGGCTATGCCGACTCAAAAGACCGCTATGCCGAGTTGCTTCATCAGGGCGATATCGTGATTTCTACTTCGATTCACGAGTTTTTTGGTATCTCTGTGCTTGAGGCGGTTCGGGCGGGATGCAGGCCGTTATTGCCGAATCGTCTTTCCTATCCGGAACTTTTTGACTCTTCATTTTTGTATAGCGAGGGGGAACTGGTAGACAAACTTGAGGACGCGATAACACGCTGTGGAAGACTAGGCAGTGAGCGAGGCAGGAAAAATACTGAGTGTTATTGCTGGAGCAGCCTTAGAGAGGATTACACTGAATGGCTATTCGGCAGGTAATGGGTGATTTCGACCAATACTTCTGATGGGAGTTAATGAATGCATTTTGCACCAGTCCTGCGATTGAAAGCATACTAACCAAAGTTACCTGATTCGAATGTGAATCAGGTAACTTTTGAGTATTTGGGCTGTTCGTGTAGAAACGATCTGGTTGTTCGAAGTTCGGTAAGGACAGGAGTAGCTTATTTTCGCATGGTTTTGGCAAAATCGAGCATGCGCTGAATCGGCAGCCTGGCTTTTGCAGCAAGGTTGGCCGAAACTTCAACTTCGTTGCTGCCATTTTTTAGCACCTCGGCAAGATTCTGCAAGGAATTCATACCCATCCAGGGGCATCGTGCGCAACTCTGGCAGGTTGCTCCTTCACCCATCGTTGGTGCTTCAAGCAAGACCTTGTCTGGTGCTACCTGGCGCATCTTGTTAAAAATTCCGGCATCTGTGGCGACTATGAACTCCTGATGGTCCATAGTCTTGACAGCATCGATCAGGGCGGTGGTTGATCCTACCACATCAGCCTGGTCTACAACCTGTTCCGGTGACTCAGGGTGAACAAGAATGGCTGCATCAGGATGAAGTTTTCTTAATCGTTCAAGAGCTACTGAGCGAAACTCCTCGTGTACGACACAGGAGCCTGGCCAGAAAAGCATCTCTGCTCCGGTAAGGCGCTGAACGTAGCGACCGAGATGTTTATCTGGTCCCCAGAGGATTTTTTCACCTTTCTCTGCCAGATGCTTGATAATTGGCAGGGCAATACCGGAAGTAACCACCCAGTCAGAGCGAGCTTTCACTTCCGCACTGGTGTTGGCGTAAACCACCACGGTATGTTCCGGATGTGCGTCGCAGAATTGGGAGAACATTTCCTTGGGGCACCCTTCGTCGAGTGAACAGGTGGCTGCCAGATCGGGCATTATGACCCGCTTTTCATTGTTGAGAATTTTCGAGGTTTCTCCCATAAAGCGAACGCCGGCCACGACCAGGGTCTTGGCAGCATGTTCTGTTCCAAAGCGGGCCATTTCAAGTGAATCAGCTACGCAACCGCCAGTTTCTTCAGCGAGATCCTGAATTTCACCATCGGTGTAGTAGTGGGCGACCAGTACCGCGTTCTGCTCTTGCAGCATCTTTTTGATATCTGTCTTGAGAGTTTTGGTTGCGGCCTCGCCGAGTGCGGGCCAGACCGGGTTATCAGGAACATGTACTTCGGGAATGATAGGGGCGTCAGCGTTAGGATGCGACATAGGAATAACCTTTGTGTAAAGCGATTATTATGCTGGGGTTGGCTAGAATTGTATTTACTGTACGGCGATAGTTGTAATCAGCAGAATATCCTGCATCTGTAAGGGGCTGCTGTCAAGAGGTTTTCATAATATGCCAACTCGTAATCGGCAGTGAAAGGCAACTGAATACAAATCGGTATATGGTACAACATGCTATTATTGTGGAAATAATCACATATTAAATAGTGTAAGTCTAATGGTATTGTAATTTTCCCTAAAATTGCCTGTGATAACGTTTTGCAGTGGCAATACCGGGAAAGAGTGTAGTTCCTGTCTCCTGCAGTTCCCCACTAAAAAGAGTTCTATCAGCATAGATGTCTGTCGGGAGGAGCGGTGAAGAAGATAATGATAACAGAGCCTGAAAAGCACAACATCTATTCGGCGGATATTTCCTGAGTTGATTCGTTTAGTGTTTTAAACGGCTACTAAAAATGATGCAACCTCAAATCACAATAAGGAGGACGCATTCGTTTTGGTTGCATTCATCACTGACATGTAGAAAACAGGGGGCACCGCCCAGGAGGGACGAAACCCATGTGGATATCGGCAGCGAGTTCCTTGCAGCGCTGGCCCATGTAAGGATGGGCGGGCAAGAATCGCAGGCTTGAAGTATGGAAGATGTACCAGCTATAGGCAAAGTTCTATTGAGAAAACCGTGGTGTCAGCGTGCGCAATTGTCATGACACTCAGTCTTCTAAGATATTTGCCTGAATTGTAACGACTATCGTCAATGTGTGATTACTTTGATAATCAAAGCGATAGATAATCTTCAGGCATAACTTCAGCTTTTTCCAGACCATCTACTGAGCTTTGAAGATGGTCCCGAACCAGTGAAGAAGATAACTCCACATCGTGTCTGGAGAGAGCTTCCACAATTCCCAGATGTGCATCAACTGTGGGGCTGTATTCCAACTTAAAGAACGGATCGAAGAGAATCAGGTAGATTCTGGTGCGGTCAAGCAGTTCCTTGACATAGTAATACAATACATTGTTGCCTGAAAATTCGGCTATTTTCAGGTGCAGGCTGGCATTTAATACGTCATATTCGTCGAGGTTGGTCCAGTCGAATATGTTTTTCTCACGCTCGACCAGATCCAGCAGTTCATTTACCTGCTTGCTGGATATGGAGACTGCCGTAAGGCGTGCAGCCATTTGCTCCAGCTCCATGCGTACCTGATACGTTTCCTCTATTTCCTGGCTCGTGGGGGTGATCACAAAAGCGCCCCGGTTGGGAATCGATTTTACTACACCTTCAGATTCCAGGCGTTTGATGGCACTTCTGACTGGAGTTCTGCTGACGCCGAGTTGCTGGGCCAGTGTGATCTCCACGAGCTGACTGCCTTGCTTGATATAACGCTTACGAATTGCGTTTTTAATCTTTGCGTAGACTTCTTCCTCTGAATTTTTATGAACTGCTCCCATTCTCCACCTGCTGAGTACAAATGATAATAAAAGAGTTGACCAAAGATCCTTCAGAGACAGAACCAGGCTCATATCCAAGGTTATGTCTGAATGTCATAGATGCTGTTTATGACAGAGTTTGCCGCCCCCCAATTTGTTGTAAATATGGGCGAATTCTCTTAGCTATAGCATACCTTCAAAAAAAAGACACACAGATTGTGTACAAAAAAAGTGCACGAATATTTGCAGGGAGATGGAGGAATATGTCAGGTTGAAAGCGTCTGTAGGAATGGTGAAACGTCAAGAGTTATCGGGTGAAAAAGAGGCATTGATATCAAAAGAAAAATCTTTCTGAGAGGATGCATAAAAAACTATTGACATAGGCATTCCATAGAGCTAATTGTCCGGTGTGCAGAAAATGTATACAATGCATTGTTTTGCAGCAGTTCGAGGACTCCTTTGGGGGTCTTGCTGTTAGTGTGCAAATGCACGGTGTTAAAAAGCCAGGAAGCGGAGGAAACCGGGTTTCGGTTTTTCGTTTCATATGAAGTGCAAAATACATCAAAATGGTACTAACAGGAGGGATAAAATAAACACTTTAACCCTTCATAATGAATAGTCCAAATGCATCACCAACGAGGGACGGAAAAATCCGTTAAAAAAAAGGTTATGGCGAGGCAAAAACTTCAGGAAATCATAATCAACCGGGACTGGTGCAAAGGGTGCTCTATTTGTATTGCGCTCTGTCCCAAAAATGTTCTTGAACTTGACAAAAAGGAGAAGGCGACGGTTGCTCGGCCTGAGGATTGCATTGTGTGCAAACTATGTGAACTGCGATGTCCGGATCTCGCAATTACTGTGCTGACAAGTCAGGAAGGGGAAAATGGAAAATAAGATCAAATTTGTTCAGGGTAACGAAGCCTGTGTGGAAGGGGCGTTGTACGCTGGTGTCGACTTCTACGCGGGGTACCCCATTACTCCGTCCACAGAAATCGCTGAAGTACTATCCCAGAGACTGCCTCAGGCGGGTGGCAAGTTTATTCAGATGGAAGATGAAATAGCTTCCATGTGCGCTATTATCGGTGCCTCACTGACTGGCCATAAAGTAATGACCGCGACCAGCGGCCCGGGTTTCTCTCTCAAGCAGGAAGCCATCGGTTACGCCTGCATGGCAGAGATTCCCTGCGTTATCGCCAATGTGCAGCGTGGCGGCCCATCTACCGGTAACCCAACCCATGTGAGTCAGGGTGACATCAATCAGGCTCGCTGGGGTACCCATGGTGATCATGCCATCATTGCTCTTACTGCATCCAATCATCAGGATGTGTTTGAAATGACAATCGATGCCTTCAACCTGGCGGAAACCTACCGTACACCGGTAATTCTCCTGCTTGATGAAGCGATTGGCCACATGCGTGAAAAGCTGGAAATTCCGGCAGCTGGTGAGATCGAACTTGTCGAGCGACTTCGTACCTCCGTGCCTAAAGGTGTTGATTACCGACCATATCTGCCTCGTGAAGATGGGCGGTTGCCGATGTCTGATTTTGGTGGCGAGCATCGTTACAATGTAACCGGTCTCTACCACGATATGTGGGGCTTTCCATCAGCCAGTCCCCAGGTAGTCAATGAACTCCTGCGACACCTGGTGGACAAGATCGATATAAATATCGAGAAGATTACCCGCTATAAAGAGTACTTTCTCGATGATGCGGAATACATTCTGGTTTCTTACGGATCTTCAGCACGATCTGCTATTCATCTTGCCAAGAACAGGCGCGAAAAAGGTGAGAAGATCGGCGTGTTAGAGCTTCAGTCAATCTGGCCATTTCCACATGATCTGGTTCGCGAAAAATGTTCAAGGGCGAAGTCCGTTGTTGTTGTTGAAATGAACCTTGGTCAGGTAATGGCACAGGTAAAAGCTTCTGTAGACAATCCGGAAAAAGTATTTCTGGCAAACCGTATCGACGGCAAACTCATCACACCTTCTGACATCAAGAGACTTCTTCGGGTCATCCAGGGGAGGGGGATTTAACAATGGCTGTTCAAGATTATATCAGACAAAGATTTTTCCCTCATATGTGGTGTCCGGGATGCGGACACGGCATCGTGCTGAACTCTCTGCTCCGCGCAGTGGAGCAGCTGGAACTGGACAAAAACGACATCGTCATGACATCCGGAATCGGCTGCTCAGCCAGAATTTCCGGATATGTTGACTTTCACTCGTTGCATACAATCCACGGTCGAGCCCTGGCATTTGCCACAGGTGTGAAACTTTCCAAGCCTGAACTCACCCTTTTGGTGCCCATGGGCGATGGCGATGCACTGGCAATTGGTGGTAATCACTTCATACATGCCGCCAGAAGAAACATCGATATGACCGCCATAGTCATGAATAACCGTATTTACGGTATGACAGGAGGTCAGTTCTCTCCACTCTCCGGTTGTGGCATTAAGGCAACTACCGCCCCATATACTACAATTGATAATGATTTCAATGTGGTTGATCTGGCAGCCGCCGCAGGAGCAACCTTTGTAGCGCGCTCAACCGTGTATCACGCCAAGGAATCCACAGAACTGCTCAAAAATGCGATTCAGCATAAGGGCTTTTCTGTAGTTGAGATTCTCTCCCAGTGTCCGACCCATTTTGGCCGTAAAAATAAGGGTGGAGATGCCGCCGCGATGATGGAAAACTACAAGAACATCACCGCACCGGTCGGCTCAAAGACTCTCGAGGAGAACCCTGAATTGCTGGGACGTGGTATTTTCGTGCAGAAGGAGAGACCGGAATACTGCCAAGAGTATGACAAGATTATCGAAGTTGCAATGAAGGGGGCGTCCAAATGAAACGTACACGACTTGTCTTTTCAGGCTCCGGAGGCCAGGGCGTGATTACCGCAGCCATTATTCTGGCAGAAGCGGCGGTAATCCATGAGGGTATGAACGCCACCCAGTCCCAGAGTTATGGCGCTGCTGCGCGAGGCGGGACGACACGAAGTGATGTTATCATCTCTGAGCATGAAATCAACTTTCCTGTTGTTTCACAACCCAACATTCTGGTCTGCCTTACTCAGAAGGCGTATACCAGCTATGCACCGGAGATACGACCTGGCGGCACTCTTTTGACCGATACACGATTTGTGGAAACGACGAAGAATGTGGATGCCAGACAGGTTGAATTGCCCATGTACGAAAGTGTTATGGAGCAGATCGGTAAGCCGATTGTTTTCAACATCTGTGTGCTTGGCGCTCTGATAGGTCTTGCAGATCTGGTGAAGCCGGATTCTGTCATGAAGGCAATTGCCGACCGGGTGCCGAAAGATTTTGTTGAAATGAACAAAACCGCTTTGGGCATCGGCTACGAACTTGGTCTGGCAAACAAGTTGTACTAAAGAGTAACGAGGTATTTCAGGCCGGGTGAAAGGGACATACAACAGGTTCTGCACCCGGCTTTTTTTATATCCACTGTATTTAGGGAATTATGAAAATTCACGAGTATCAGGCAAAAGAACTCTTTCGGCAATATGATGTTCCTGTACCGGAAGGAAAGGCAGCAGTTACTGTAGACGAGGCTGTTGAAATCGCAGGTGGTCTGGGCGGTTATCCGGTTGTAGTCAAGGCTCAGATCCACGCTGGCGGACGCGGTAAAGGCGGTGGAGTAAAGCTTGCCAAGTCACAGGAGGAAGCCCGGGAGCATGCCGAGGCAATCCTGGGAATGAATCTGGTTACTCCCCAGACCGGACCCGAAGGCCGTCTGGTTCAGAAACTGCTTGTTGAAGCGGGGCAGGATATCAGGGAAGAACTCTACCTCAGCCTGCTGGTAGATCGCGATTCTGCCAGAGTTGTGATCATGACCTGCCGAGAAGGCGGTATGGATATCGAAGAGGTGGCTGAGCGCTCTCCTGAGAAAATCATCAAAGTGGCTGTCGATCCTCTTCTCGGCCTGCAGGGATATCATCTTCGCGAACTCATTTTCGGGCTTGATCTTCCCAAAGAGGTCCAGAAAAGTTTTGCCGGTCTGGTTCGTAATCTGTTCACGCTCTTCGTGGAAAAAGATTGCTCCCTGGTCGAGATCAATCCGCTTATCATCACCGGCGGTGACGAGGTGCTGGCCCTCGATGCCAAGGTCGACATAGACTCCAATGCCTTGTTCAGACACAAGGATATCCTCAGCTACCGTGACACAGACGAAGAAGATCCCCTGGAAGTAGAAGCATCTGAGTTTAACCTCAACTACATCAACCTCGACGGAAATGTCGGCAATATCGTTAACGGTGCCGGCCTTGCCATGGCGACCATGGACATCATCAAAAATGCAGGTGCCGAGCCCGCCAACTTTATGGATGTTGGTGGTGGTGCTACTGCGGAGATGGTTGAGAACGGTCTGCGTATCATCCTGCGTGATGAGAAAGTAAAAGCGGTATTGATCAATATTTTCGGCGGCATTCTCCGTTGCGACGTCTTTGCCGAAGGTGTTGTGCAGGCAGCTAAAAGCGTAGGGCTGAACATTCCGGTCGTAGTGCGGATGGAAGGCACCAATGTCGAGGAGGGAAGAAGAATTCTTGCCGAATCCGGCTTGAATCTGCTGACCGCTGTTGACCTGAAAGATGCTGCTGAGAAAATTGCTGCTGCGGTTAAATAAACGAAATCGAACCAGGGAGTTAGGTTGTGTCTATATTCGTAAATAAGGAAACAAAGCTGCTGGTGCAGGGTATTACCGGCAGGGAAGGGCAGTTTCACACCCGTCAGTGCATTGCCTATGGCACCCGGGTTGTTGCCGGAGTGACACCGGGTAAAGGCGGCCAGGAGATGGATGGTGTTCCGGTTTTCAATACGGTTCGTGAAGCAGTAGTGCAAACCGGTGCCAACACCTCTATGATCTTTGTGCCACCAGCTTTTTGTGCCGATGCCATCATGGAGGCGGTTGATGGTGGAGTTGAGCTTATAATTGCGATCACCGAAGGTGTGCCGGTAATGGACATGCTGAAAGTGAAAAACTTCATGGCAGGCAAAGCGTGCAGGCTGATTGGTCCGAACTGTCCCGGAATTATTACTCCAGGTGAGTGCAAGATCGGTATTATGCCGGGTTCAATTCATAAGCCTGGCGGTCCGGTTGGGGTTGTTTCCCGTTCAGGAACACTCACTTATGAAGTCGTCGATCAGCTTACCAAGCTCGGTATTGGCCAGACCACCTGCATAGGTATCGGTGGCGACCCGGTAAACGGTACCAATTTTATTGATGTGCTGTCAGCTTTTGAGGCCGATCCTGAAACCAGGGGAATTGTGATGGTCGGCGAGATTGGCGGTAATGCAGAAGAGGAAGCTGCAGCTTTTATTAATGAGCATGTTACCAAGCCAGTTGTCGGTTTTATTGCGGGCTTGACAGCTCCTCCGGGGCGCAGGATGGGCCATGCAGGCGCGATTATCAGCGGTGGCAGCGGTACCGGCCAGGCGAAGATCGAGGCCATGCGCGAAAATGGTATCACCGTTTGTGAAAACCTCGGCCTTATCGGTCAGGTTTGTAAAGATACATTCGGCCTGTAATCAAAATGTCGCTGATCAATAATAAGCTGCATTTTTACTGAACAGTGTCGGGATAACGATACTTTTAGAGTACTCTACCGGAGGGTACCATGAACACGATTATCAACACTTCAGGACCAGTCGCTCAAGGAGCAGATATTATCAGAAAAGCAGAAGGGGTCGGACTCGATCCCCGGCTGCTTTATGAGGCAGTAATTGACCTCTCCACGGAGGGGTTGATTACTGCAAACTGCATTAATATCGCGGCAGGTATATTTTTAGAGGATCTTGGATTGCCGCGTTACTTCTTCGAGCATATCCAGAAAGACTCTCTTGTCCACCTGCTTAAATCAATCGCAACAAGTATCAAGATCGTTGAGGGCAGTGTCACTCTCTATGGTCGTGTTGCCAATATCGATTTCGATCTCTCGTACGGGGAAAGCGTCGGCAAGATTCGCATTGCCACCGATGAGACCCGTGATTCGATGGAGGAGGTGCTTGAAGACCAGATTTCAGGGCACCGCAGGGAATATTATTACTCTCCTGAATCTAAATATTTCACATATATCATTCGGCCTGAAACAGTAGTCGACTTTCCTAAGGAACAGTATACCGGCTCAAGGTTTCTGTTTTCTCTTGCCGGGGATTATGCCATAACTCCGGAGCCGACCAGAAAACGTTACGAAAGCTTTCTCAAAAAATGTGAGAAAGCTGTAGTTCCCCATATTGAGGTGTTTAACCTGCCTGAGACCGGCGAAACCCGTTTGATGTATAACAGCGATTTTGAAAAGCCTCAGTTGCCGCTTTTGCGTAGGCTGCTTGAAGACCACGGCCTCACCCTGGTTCGAGCTTATTGGGAGCCGTACCTGAGTAAATCAAGCACCCCTTCATCGGTCTGTGCGCTCTATATTCAGGGTGAGCTTACCCGGACCATGGAGAACGCTCTGCTTGCCGATCTCCGCTGTTTTCTCTCGTTTTCAGTAAGTGATATTAAAGATGCCTATATTACGGGAGATTTGAGCTATCAGGAGATGCTTTTTGGTGGCAATGCCATCGATTTCACTCATCTGTTCATTTATAAGGAGAGTGAAAACGCCACTGACAGGGAGATTCTCGAGAGCCTGACCAGTAAAGACCACCAGGATGCTTTCGCCAAAAGGCTGCAGAGCTCAAATAAGTCAATTTATGGTGATCGGCTGATTACCGAGATGGTGAACAAAAACCTGGATCTGGTCAAATTCCTCTATGCGCTTTTCGAACGCAAATTCAAGCCAGGAGCAGTGGAGCGGCTCAAGGACGGTGAGATTGAGGCGAAGTGGCTTGAATACGATAAAATTATTTCTTCCAGATTCATCGATTTCAGTCTTGGATATGACATTTTCAAGTTCATGTTCAAAATCGTCAGTTGCACCTTGAAAACCAACTTTTACAAGGAGGAGAAACGCTCTTTCTGTTTCCGTTTCGACAACTCCATTCTCGATCCGTTGGTCTTCAATCAGTTTGTTTTTGGCATTTTTTACGTCAATGGCCATTATGCCAGCGGTACCCACCTGCGAGCTGGTGATATCGCCCGAGGCGGTCTTCGACTCATACGGGTTTCCAGGGCGAATTACGATTCAGAGCTCGATAACGCGGTGCTGCTCAATTATGCCCTTGGTCCGAAAGCTCAGCGACTCAAGCATAAGGATATATGCGAGAGCGGTTCAAAGGGTGTGGTCGTTCCTCACCCTGAGTATGCCGGTTACGGCCTGGAGGCTCTCTATGATTACACCGAGGGCATCATGGACCTGATGCTACTCGATGATTCCATAGTCGATTACTACGGTAAACCGGATTTGATCTTCTTCGGGCCGGATGAGGGTACAGCGCCGCTCATGGATGCGGTGGCTGTGAGAGCCAAAGAGCGCGGCTATCCCTATTGGCGAACGATTACCACTGGCAAGTCCATAGGAATCCCCCATGATACCTATGGAGTTCTGGCCAGCGGCGAGTTGTTTGGCCTCTTTAATCGGGGCGAAGAAGGTGTCGATCTGCAGATTGATGGTGAATCTGTAATGGTCACCAACGATATGGACGAGATTTATCAGCGAATAGGCGGCAAGATCGTGCTGAGCGGTATGACCACTACTTCGGTGATGAGCAGCTTCCGCAGCCTGATCAGCCATTATGGTGAACAGGAGGAAAATCTCAATCTGATGATCACCGGTGGGCCGGATGGAGACCTCGGTGCCAACGAGATCCAGTGTTACAAGGGTAAAGTGTGTCTGATCATCGATGGTGGTTCCATCCTGTTTGATCCTGAAGGGCTCGACAAGAAAGAGTTGATGAAGATCGGTTTTATGCGAAACAGCGATCCCCGAGTCAACTCTCTGGGTTTCCCCACTGAAAAGCTGAGCAAGAAGGGCTTTATGGTGCCGCTGGGAAGCACAAATGTCACTTTGCCCGATGGTACGCTGGTTGAGGATGGAGCACTGTTCCACCGGACTTTCCTCTCGAATCCGGCGAACAGGAAGTACATCGAAGAAGCAGATATCACAGTTTTCATTCCCTGTGGTGGTTTTAAAGACACCATCAATCATGGCAACGTCAAACAGTTCCTGGAGTTGTTCAGGGAGTTGAAGTTTATCGTGGAAGGAGCGAACGTTTTCTTTGACGATGTAGCCCGGCGCTATATTGCCCTCACCACCGATATTCAGCAGATCAAGGATTCTTCTGCCAACAAGGGCGGGGTGTACAGCAGTTCTGTCTCCGAGGTTCTCACGGCCTTCCTGTTTCAGGATTCGTATGAAGAGCAGCTTCTTGACAACGTGGATAACCGGTGGGCGCTGATTCGGGACATGATCGAACTGGTCGAACGGTATGCTTCGATAGAGGCGAAAATGCTGCTTGAGCATTACGACAAGGATCCGATGGTGCCGCTTTTTGACCTGAGTGAGAGAACCAGTGAACGGATTTTCGCCTTTCAGGAAGAACTTTTCGAGCGGATTGAGGAAATTGTGGCAGACGAGGAACTGGTCTGGCAGGTACTCATGCACTACATCCCGAAAGGTCTTATCGAAATTCTCGGACGGGATTCGATACTCAGAATTTTCAGTTCGGAAGAGCTTCAAACATATAGAAACACGATTCTGACCAAGAAAATTGCCTCAATGGCATACTATCGGTTCGGAATTGATTGGCAAGAATATCTCAAGGAGGTGAGCGACTCGTTCCCCGGTGCGCTGTATAAACCCTTTGCGGTTTAACCCGACTTGCTCATGAGCATTTTGTTGAAATAGAAGAAGACAATACGTTTTCAATTCTTTGGGAATAGCGAAAAGGATAATAATTTCGACAGAATGCTCACTAGAAGTCAGACCATGCGGCGCCAAATTCTTCAGTGTTTTGGCTGTGAAAACAGTTCAACACGATTTACAGCCGAAAACTTTGGATCTGAGCCCGCCGGTACTGATGAGAAATTCGGGTTAGCGAACAGATCAGATACGGGTGATTAGTGGTGACGGTGCGGTGGGGCTGGTTTCGCCGCATCTTTGAATAACTATTTGTTTTATAGCGTGAGGCTTATGTCAGTTTTAGCAAACAAACAGCAGGTGTTGAATATTCTGGTGGAGAATCTCAGGAACGAGCATCCACAGGTTGTTGAGTCGGGTATCATTGCCAAGCGGTTGAACATGAGTGTCAAGGATACCTGTCAGCTTATCAAAATCATGAACAGCATGGGAATGGTCGAAAGTGACTCAGAAGGGATGCGGTCACTTATTACCAGGGAAGGGATGAGGACTATTTCCGTCTGAGAAATAAAATGACCGTATACCAACAAAAGGCCTGCAGTGTGTACTATCTGCAGGCCTTTTGCTGAATTTGGAGAATTGTACGTGAAATTATTTGCCGTTTGATTCAATAAAGCTTTGAATCATCATTTCTCCTAGCTCTTTGGACCTGTTGGTTGCCGCTTCGACAGCATCCATGATTGTAGTCCTGAGACCACCCTTTTCCAGGGTATGGATACCTGCTATTGAGGTACCGCCCGGTGAGGTTACACGGTCTTTCAGCTGTCCCGGATGCTCATTGGACTCCAGCAGCAGTTTCGCTGAACCCATAACAGTCTGGGTGGAGAGCAGCAGAGATTCTTTGCGGGAAAGTCCCATTTTGACTCCGGCGTCGGCCATTGCTTCGATAATGAGAAAGACATAGGCAGGTCCGGAACCGCTCAGGCCGGTGAAGGCATCCATCAGTATGTTCTCCTTGATGAAGACACTGATGCCCACCGAATCGAAAATAGCCTTGGCCAATTCAATATCTCCATCCTCGACAAACTTGCCGGCTGCGATTGCTGTGGCGCTTTCTTTAACAAAGGCACAGATGTTGGGCATGACCCGGATCAAACGAAGTTCTTTCTGCAGGCCAGCTTCAATTGCTGCCAGCGGAACGCCTGCGGCGATGGAGATGATAAGTTTGCTCTTATCGAGAACTTCGGAAGTTTCCTTGAGTACAGTGGCAAGGATTTGCGGCTTGGTGGCGTAGATGAGTATTTCGGCTCTTCTTGCCACCTCGAGGTTGTCGGTGGTGGTGCAGACACCATACTTTTTCTTGAGCTCGTCAAGTGGTTCCTGCCTGATATCGGAGCAGATGATGTTTTCAGGAAGGGCGGCATTTGACATAACGAGCCCGCTGATGAGAGCTTCTGCCATATTGCCGCCGCCAATAAGTCCAATTTTTTTATCAGTTAACATGCGAATACTACTCCTTGTTGCGAATTGGAAAATCCGGACCTGCTGACTGGCTCGGGGAGGGATTATTTACTGGATATGCGGAATTACTGATTAATGTACGTTGTTCAACAGATTTTCGTCAAGGTAAAAAGAATGACCCGTCAGTGATATACCTATAAACAGCAACTAAATAATAACCTGGTGAAAGGCTATTATTCAGTTGCGCAGGGTGCAGACGTGAGCGGGGATGTGGCCGATTCAGAAATCGGTATATTTTGAAATACCGATGAAACTACTTGCGGATAAGTGATTTGGCTTTGTGAAATCCTGCCGGGGAGGTTGTGTTGGGCAAGAGCATGCATTGTTTACCAAATATAGTACCCGGGTTGGTAACGGAGTTGCATCCAGTTTGGCATTCATCTCCAAGTATTGCGCCGAATTTTCGGCGACCGGTGTCTATTCTGTCTCCATTACAGCGTATGATAACATTTCCTTTGATCATTTTCAGATTGGCAAATTTTGTACCCGCACCGAGGTTGGCGTTATTTCCGAGAATGGAATCACCTATATAAGCAAAGTGGCCCGCTTTGGCGTCATTCAGGAAAATGGAATGTTTGATCTCGGTGGTATGGCCTAATACACAACGCTTGCCGGCAAGGCAGTAACCGCGAACATAAGCGCCTTGACGCACCTCGCAGCAGTCGTCTAAAACTGTGGGGGACTTAACCATTGCACCGGACTCGATAAGTACGCCTTTACCAATGGCAATACGCTCCCCTGTAAGAATGGCACCGGCCATAATAACTGAGGCCCCTTCAAGAATTTCGTTATTTCTGGTTGCTTTCAGACCGCCTTTGGTGGTATCTCCATACACTATCTCTATTTCATCTGCGCTAATGCATTTCCCTTCATGTAGAATTATAGTTTCAGCCAGAGGCTTACCATCGGGAACCAGAGTTTTGTTGAGTTCCGGGTAGTGTATTGAGTCCATGTAACTTTTGAGATTGTTGAGTGCAACCCAGGCATAGTCGTTTTGAATAAATACATCGGCGTATGTGAAATCAGAGAGGTCAAAAAGTGATTCTGCGTTGAGCATGTGTCCGTTTCTCCGAGTTAAAATTAACGGTAAACTGTGATTGTATAGATGATTGAATAATCGATTGGTTACGGCAAAATTAGTGAAAGGTCGGTCGGCTAAGATCAAACTATCATAAAAATCGGGCCTGAGTTCAAGTAAAAATGCAAAACAGTAAAATGATTTCAGAATCATGTCTTGACAATGTATTTCAGATGTTTAGTTTTTTCGGCTGTTTTGAGATAGCATATTTATATTATGTAAAATATATTTTGAATCAGGAGTGAAAAAGGCAGGGTTACCCTGCCTTTTTCATAAAAAGTGAACTGGCCTGTTCAGACCCGAGGTTCGGCAGTGCTGTCAGGAGGTATGTGTGGAATTTAATGATTCTTTGAGCATTAGCATGGATGATTTTTCAAGTAATGAGGACATGGAAATCCCCGAAGTGCTGCCGATGATGGCAGTACGGGATGTGGTGGTTTTCAACTACATGATCATTCCTCTATTTGTGGGTCGTCCAGGATCTGTGGAGGCTGTGAATGAAGCCTTGAATTCAAACAAGCTCCTCATGCTTGTTACCCAGAAGGATGCCACAAAGGATGATCCTAAGGAAGATGACCTGTATGACGTAGGTATGGTGTGTATGGTTATGCGGACCCTGAAAATGCCGGATGGCCGTTTGAAAGTTCTGGTACAGGCGATGTCGAAAGCACGCATTAAGGAATACACCCGTACGGATCCGTCCTATGAAGTTGCAGTTGAAGTCATAGAGGATGTAGAGGCTGAAGAAATTTCGGTTGAAGTCGAAGCGATGATGCGCACGGTCAGAGAGCAGACTGAGAAAATTATGTCTCTACGCGGCATTCTCTCTGCAGACCTGATGATGATCATCAACAATATAGAGGACCCAGGTCGTCTTGCTGATCTGGTAGGTTCAAACCTGCGCCTGAAAATAGTCGAATCACAGGCGATTCTTGAGGAGGTTGACCCGGTAAAGCGTCTCAAGCTGGTAAATCAGCTGCTTTCTAAAGAGCTTGAGGTTTCTACTGTCCAGGCCAAGATTCAGAATGACGCCAAAGAGGAAATGAGCAAATCCCAGCGGGAATATTTCCTCAGGGAACAGCTTCATGCACTCCAGAAAGAGCTTGGTGATACCGACGAGCGTGCCCAGGAGATCGAGGAACTTGAGGAAAAACTCAAGAAAACCAAGATGCCTAAGGACGTGAAGAAAGAGGCGCAGAAGCAGCTGAGTCGTATGGAGATGATGCACCCTGATTCTTCAGAGGCGACCATCATCCGCACGTATATAGACTGGATTCTCGATATTCCCTGGCATAAATCGACCACAGACCGGCTTGATCTGGTCGAGGCCAAGCTGGTTCTTGATGAGGATCACTATGGCCTGGAAAAGGTCAAGGAACGTATTCTTGAGTACCTTGCTGTTCGCAAACTCAACGAATCCACCAAGGGCCCGATTCTCTGCTTTGTAGGCCCTCCGGGTGTTGGTAAAACATCTCTCGGTCAGTCGATAGCACGAGCAATGGGACGTAAGTTTCATCGTATCTCCCTCGGTGGTATGCGTGACGAGGCTGAGATTCGAGGTCATCGACGTACCTATATCGGTGCAATGCCTGGACGTATCGTACAGGGCTTGAAGACTGTCGCTTCGAACAACCCGATTTTCATGATGGATGAGATCGACAAGATCGGCTCAGATTACCGGGGCGATCCATCGTCGGCCCTGCTCGAGGTACTTGATCCTGAACAGAACTCAGAATTCTCCGATCATTACCTCAATTTGCCGCTGGACCTGTCCAAGGTGATGTTTATCACCACGGCAAATATGTCAGATACCATCCCCGGTCCACTCCTGGACAGGATGGAGGTGATCAGACTTTCCGGATACACCCTTGAGGAAAAGACAGTTATCGCCCGCAAGTATCTGTTGCCGCGACAGCTCAAGGAAAATGGTCTGAAGCCCTCACACATGCGAATGACTGATGAGACCTTGCAGCAGGTAATCACTCACTACACCTATGAGGCGGGCCTGCGAAATCTTGAGCGGGAAATCGGTAAAGTCTGTCGAAAAGTTGCCCGTAAGGTTGCTGAAGGTGGACGCGGACCGTACACCGTGAGCAAGAATAACATCGATAAGTACCTTGGACCACCAAAGACCATTCCGGAGTCTGAGATCGAGAGATTGGAGCAGCCCGGTCTTGTTACCGGTCTGGCCTGGACAGAAGTTGGTGGGGAAATCCTGCAGATCGAAGTTAACCTGATGCCCGGTAAAGGAAAACTTACCCTTACAGGCCAGCTTGGCGATGTGATGAAAGAGTCTGCCCAGGCAGCGCTCACGTATTGCAGAAGCCGCTCAGAAGATCTGAAAGTTGCTGAGGATTACTTCGATAAGATTGATCTTCATGTTCACGTTCCTGCAGGAGCTATTCCGAAAGACGGGCCATCTGCCGGTATTACCATGGCAACAGCGCTCTATTCTGCGATTGTAAAGGAGAAGGTTGTCGGTAAACTCGCCATGACCGGTGAGGTGACTCTACGGGGCAGGGTTCTGCCAATCGGTGGTCTGAAAGAAAAGGCCCTGGCTGCTCTGAGAGCTGGTATCGACAAGGTGATTATACCTGAGCAGAATAAAAAGGATCTTGCAGATATTCCTCAGGATATTCGCGACAAGATGGACTTTTTCCCTGTAAAGGATATGGATGAGGTGGTGAAGATTGCTTTTGGCAAAACTAAAGCAAAAGCAAAAGCAAAAGCCAAAGCCAAAACCAAGGCCACTCCCGGTACCAAGAAGGCTTCCACCGGTAAGAAGTAATTTAAAGCAACGGATTCCAGTTACGATAAGCAGTGAACGAAATTACAGAACGTAGCCCGAAAACAACATTCCGACTATTTAAAAGGGTCGTCCTCTGGACGACCCTTTTTCTATCTCTTATCACCATTGGCATAGTTGTCTGGCTTGGCAGTTATGCGATGGGCCGCAACACCGATATCAAGACAGATTCGGTTATCATCGATATTCCACCCGGAACTTCCGTACGCGGAATCAGTGCCATTCTCGGAGAATCAGGTCTGATCAAGGACGATATCCGGTTCCTGATCTTTACCAGGATCCTTGGCGTCTCAGGCAAACTCAGGGCAGGAGAGTTTGCCATTGCCACCGGGAAAAATCCCCTCGAAGTGATTGACCTTCTGGTTCAAGCTGTTCCTCTCCAGCACAGCGTTACCATCCCGGAAGGTTTGAAAATTGAAGAAATTGCTGAAATCTTTGCCGGTCAGGGGTGGTGTGAGGCCAATGAATATATCAAGCTCTCGCGAGATCCTTCTTTTATAGAGGAACTGGGGCTCGGTGAGATGCCTTCTCTGGAAGGATACCTCTACCCGGATACCTACTATCTGACCCGCAGTAAACATGGCCCCCGTAAGCTCATCGAAATGCAGGTCAAACGTTTTCATACAATCTGGGGCGAGTTGACAAAAGATCTCGCTTCCGCACCTGATATGGCCGATACGGTCACCCTCGCTTCCATAGTGGAGAAAGAGACCGGGGCGCCATCCGAGAGACCACTGATTGCCGGGGTTTTTCATAACCGACTCCAAAAAGGCATGCGTCTGCAGTCTGATCCGACGGTTGTGTATGGTGTAGAGGGTGCCAACGGTCCCATCACCAGATCGCAACTGAGGGCAACCACGCCCTATAATACTTATGTTATACCTGCATTGCCGGTTGGCCCCATAGCCAACCCGGGGAAAGACGCGCTGCATGCTGTTTTGAATCCGGCTGAAACCAAGTATCTGTATTTTGTTTCGAAAAATGACGGAACTCATCAATTTTCGACAAATCTCAGAGATCACAACCGGGCTGTACAAAAATATCAGCGGAAAAAATAGTTCAAAACCTGTAAAGATTGAGATGCAACTGCAAGGTCGGGCGTGACGGGTTCTCTTCTTTTCATAGTAGAGTGAAAATGAAGTGGATTTTGTTCTCCTGTATGGCAGATAATGATGGAGTTTGGAGTAAAAGGTGAAAATTGCTCTTGTTCAAATAAATCCGGTCCTTGGGGACTTCCCCGCCAACTGCCAGAAAATGATTGATTATGCCGGGGAGGCATACATCAAAGGCTGTAAACTGGTTGTTTTTCCTGAATTGGCAATTTCAGGCTATCCCCCGCAGGATCTGCTGGAACGTCAGTCCTTTGTCCGCGATCATGAAAAGGCTAAAGTGGCTCTCATTAATTCTTTGCCGGCGATCGACGTTATGTTTGGTTGCATAGAACAAAGGATTGGAGGGGGGGGTAAACCGCTTTATAACTCCGCAGTTGTTGTTCGAAACGGCGAGGTTGTTTTCAAGGCACACAAGCAGCTTCTTCCATCCTACGACGTTTTTGACGAAACACGATATTTCGAGCCCGGTTCCCCGTCTGAACTGTATGAGTTGGATGGTCACTTTTTCGGTGTTTCCGTCTGTGAAGATGTCTGGCATCATGAAGTGCATGATTATACAGTTGATCCGTTGGCCGAAATCCATAACAAGGCGAATGAACAAGGGGTTAAGCTGAGCGGGATGATCAACATCAGCGCCTCTCCTTTCCAGCGAGACAAAGAGGACACCCGTCGCTCAATCTTTAAGCGCTACTGCAATGATTATCAGACTCCCTTCCTCTACTGTAACCAGGTGGGCGGGCAGGATTCCCTGATATTCGATGGCCGCAGTCTGGCCATGGACCAAAAAGGTGAGGTGGTTGCCCAGTCGCTTGGCTTTGCCGAGGATATGGTGATTGTTGATACTGATAACTGGCGTGGAGATATGCACGCCCAGGTCGATCCGCCGACCATCAGCACAGTATACGATGCGTTGGTGCTGGGAGTTCGGGATTACGTTACCAAGTGTGGATTCAAATCAGCTGTGATTGGACTTTCAGGGGGAATAGACTCTGCCTTGACTGCGGCGCTTGCAGTTGCAGCCCTGGGGAAAGAAAACGTGCTTGGTGTAGCGATGCCATCGCCCTACAGCTCCCGTGAGTCACTTGAAGATGCCCGGCAGCTTGCAGCAAATCTTGACTGCAGCTTTGAAATTATACCCATTGCCCCGCTGTTTGATCAGTTTAAAGAAAGTCTGTCGCCATTATTTGCCGATTTTGAACACGATCTTACCGAGCAGAATCTTCAGGCGCGGATCCGCGGCAATTTATTGATGGCTCTGTCAAACAAGTTCGGGCATCTGTTGCTGACCACTGGCAACAAGAGTGAAATGGCGGTTGGATACTGTACCCTGTATGGAGACATGAGCGGTGGGCTTGCGGTGATATCCGACGTTCCCAAGCAGCTTGTATATGAGCTGTCGCGTTTTGTGAACATTGCGCGGGAGATCATACCGGAGCGTATAATCGAAAAGCCGCCCTCCGCAGAGCTGAAGCCTGATCAACTCGATCAGGATGATTTGCCGCCATACGAGATACTCGACGCTATTCTCGAGCTTTACCTGGAAGAGGGGAAGGGCATCACGGAAATTATCGATCTTGGTTATGCTGAGGCTGTGGTGCACGATATTATTCATCGGGTGCGCATTAATGAGTATAAACGTAAGCAGGCGCCCATGGGACTCAAGGTGACCACCAAGGCCTTCGGATGCGGTAGAAGGTACCCGACCACTCAAAGATATCGAGGCTAGAGTAATCGCAACGATGCCAGCAAATCATACCAAAAAAATATTAAGTAAAGGAGTGCGGGGGCCGGTCGTTGCACTTATTCTGCTTCTTGGAGTGTTGGCGTTTTTTGTGATACAGGAGGTTGGGTTGAAACGGCCTGACCAGCTCTATTTAACTGCCGCAGGTTCGGTGGATATGTGCCTTTCCTGCCATGAGGATGTCAAACTCGATACTTTTCACGATGCCAGGATGATAGGTTGTGCACCGTGTCATCTTGGCGACCCGCTTGCTATCACCAAAGAAAAAGCCCACGCTGGCATGGTGATAAACCCGGGTGACCTCAGGACCATAGAAAAAACATGTTCTGTTGAGGGCTGCCATCCTACAGATGCTCATAAGGTGAAAAACTCACTTATGGCGACTAATCGCGGTATTCTCGGTACTCTGCTCTATTACTGGGGCGAATCAGATTCCCAGGATACCGATCTGACAGTGGAGCAATTACTGGAGAGCGGTGAGACCTCTCTCGCACTCGACTATTACAGAAAGCTGTGTGCCACCTGCCATTTATGGAAGCAAAAAAATGATCTCCCGGGTGCCCCTGATTTCTTTAACGAAAAGGGCGGGGGCTGTACAGCCTGTCATTTTCAGAAACCCGCCGAAACCGTAGAGACGGTTCAAAGCCTTCAGGGCGATGATATGGTGAGGGAAAAGAAAGACAAAGAGAAGAAACCCCACCCGCTCATAACCGCCGCCGTAGATCAGACTAACTGTATTCGCTGTCATAATCGATCCGGGCGCATCGGCTTATCATATATTGGCATTTTCGAGTCAGAAGGGTATGGCGCTCCGTTTGAGAAAGGTGGCATGAGCAGTAAGCAGCTGCCGGGTGCCCGCTTTTACCTTGAAATTGCCGACGATGTCCATCACCGCAAAGGAATGCAGTGTATCGATTGTCATACCAGAAATGAGATTATGGGGGATGGCACCAGCTACGCACATTACGAGGACCAGCTGGAGATTTCCTGTATCGTCTGCCATTCTGACTCGCCAGGTACCACCCGAAAGGGGGATAAACTGAATAATCTGGTTGATGCAGATGGTAAAGTTGCCCTGCAGGGTAAAATTGATGATCGCATTCGGCCGCTCAATGGCCCTAAACCCGGTGTATGTGATTTTGAGCCGCATAAGAGGGTCACCTGTGAGTCGTGTCACTCAACCTGGGTACCGCAGTGTTATGGTTGTCACGTAAAGCAGGATCAGCGTAAGAAACATCTCGATAAGCTGACGCTAGAAGAGACGTCCGGCATGTGGGAAGAAGGCCGGTCGTATATACGCTACGAGAAGCCCATGCTTGGAATATGGGAAGATGAGGTCGTGATAGTCACTCCGGGTTGCCAGGATATAGTCACTCTGGTTGATGAAGACGGCGACGACGCGGGAGGGTTCAACAGGTTCACCATGGCTGCTATTAATCCCCATACTACCCAGGAAAAAGGTCGCAATTGCGTTGATTGCCATTCATCCCCCAAGACAGTCGGGCTGGGGGAAGGAAAAATATATGAGAAGGACGGCAAACTCGAATTTTCAGGGGTTGAGCAGGGTGTAATGACAACCAGTGGGCGCACGGTGCCGTTTGATGCCTGGGTGACCATAGATGGTGAACAGTTACAGCATGGTTCCCGCCATAACGTTCGACCGTTTAATAAAGCAGAGCTGGATAAAATACTACGGGTCGGGTTGTGTGTGGATTGTCATGATTCCTATTCCGACCCGATCTGGAAAACCTACAAGGCCGGCATGGTGTGCGAGAGAAGCACTAAGGCAAAAGTCTCGGTGCCGGCCCCCGAAGGAACGGAAAAAGCACCAATTCACTCTGATTACGCAGGAGAATAGTCATAGGTATCGTTACAGGTAATATAGAAGGTCTGAAGAAGAACCAGCTTAAGGTTCTTGAACGCCTTGGCAGTAAGCGCGTCCCTAGAGAGGTGATAATCTCTTCAGAAATGGCACGTACTTTGTGCCAGATCTCACAGGAACTCAACCGTCAGGTTGGTATTCTCATTCATCGATCGGGAAAAATTGAGACAGTAATTGTCGGTAGTTTTTCATCCATCCTGATTCCACAACTCTCCCATCTGAGAAGCTCAGGTGGCCGGTTGCGTGGTGTCCGTCTTGTCCATACCCATTTGGCTGGTGAGGACATAAGTGACGAGGACTTGATGGATTTGCTGTTCCTCAGGCTCGATCTGCTCTCTGTATTAAAGATTACCGATGATGGGTTGCCTGAGCGTTTGTATTCCGTACATTTGGTGCCTAACAAGCGGGAAGACGGCAGAAACTGGATTTTTCTGCCTCCGGTACACCCTGCGGCCCAGACAGAAAGTTTTGAAAATCTGGTTGCTGCTCTCGAAGCTGAATTCTCCCGCGCCCACAAGGTACGTAAGGTTGAAACCGGCAAGGACAGAGCAATACTGGTCAGCGTCAGTACTGAATCGAAGATGCAGGCTCAGGAGTCGATGAATGAGCTGGTGGAATTGGCCAGAACTGACGATGTCGAAGTACTGGAGACGGTGCTGCAGAGAAGGCGTGTGGTCAATCCCAGGACAATTCTCGGCAGGGGCAAGCTCGCCGACATTATGATCCTCGCTCTGCAGCTGGACGCCAATCTGCTCATATTCAACCAGGAGTTGAATCCGTCCCAGATACGATCAATAACAGATTTCACGGATCTCAGGGTAATCGATCGAACCCAGCTCATTCTTGATATATTCGCCCACAGAGCGATGAGCAGAGAGGGAAAGCTCCAGGTGGAAATGGCACAGCTGAAATATATGATGCCCCGGCTATCCTCCAGAGATGATGCGCTTTCCAGGCTGACAGGCGGTATTGGTGCCAGAGGTCCGGGCGAAACAAAGCTGGAAATCGACCGCAGACGTATCAATGACAGGTTGGCGAGGCTGGCTAAAGAGTTGAAAAATGTCAGCAGGGAACGGTATCGCCGTCGCTCCCAGAGGAGAAAAAAGGACCTGCCAGTCATTTCCCTGGTTGGTTATACCAACGCTGGCAAATCGACCTTATTAAATACCCTTACCAACTCAGATATCCTGGCCGAGAATAAACTCTTTGCCACTCTCGATCCCACCAGTCGTAGATTGCGCTTTCCCACCGACATGGAGGTGATCATTACTGACACTGTGGGCTTTATCCGCAATCTTCCCGAGGATCTGATTCAGGCATTTATGGCTACCCTGGAGGAGTTGCAGGAAGCAGATCTGCTGGTACACGTTATTGATGTATCCAACCCCAATTATCATGAGCACGTCAGGGTCGTTGAGAGCCTGCTTAGTGAACTGGAGCTGAATTCTATTCCAATCCTCAAAGTGTTCAACAAGTTGGATCGGATTGAGAACCCGGAGATGATACGGACGGAGTGTGAGCGCGAAGGTGTGCTGGTGAGTGCTATCCAATCAGAGACGCTCGCCCCGTTCCTGCAGGAGGCAGAGCGGATGATGGGCAAGGGGCTACAGGGTTACGGGCCAAATCGAAGATAGAAGCCAAGCTCTTTTTCAAAGGCCTGGTCTTTTCTGAATCTGCAGCCTACAGCGTTGCCCTCGAGATGCTGGACGACAAATTCCCGGATGAGCCTGGTTTTCTTTTTGTCGTCCAATGTGAAATCGAGGCGACCCCGGCTACCGACCTCAAGGCCTCTCATTCCATTGGAAATAAGGAAACTGGAACCATTAAGGGAGAGATTTTTGATTTGGGCTTCTCCATTGCCTGAGGCAGGAGGAAGGAGGCTGTATGAACCAAAGAGATTCGTCTCCCGTCTGAATGTTTGTCGAAAATCGAGGTTGACCACAAAGACATGGGAGCAGTTGCAGCGGACTTTAAGGTTATGAAGCCATCCTCTGTACTGCTCTGCAGATACTGATTTGACTGCATTGCATTCAGGGCAAACTAAAGTTGTGTGACCATCCTCGTTCACGTAGGCCTTCATTGTCTCTTTGGTGGCCTGATGTGCTGTATTAGGCTGACTCTTTTTCACTTCTATCTATAACCTTGATATTCTGCCTGCAGAAATGTGTTGCCGTTTTTGCAAGCGATTACAATGAATTGCCTTTGATGTTGCAGACTGTTTACAGATAAAGAAAAGTTGAATCCTGACAACCATTATGGTCTGTTGTCTGTCTTAACGCAATCGTTTTTTATATCAAATAAATAGAGGTGAATTGCAGGAAGAGAAAATGCCTTTGAGACCACATACCCGGGGAGATAAAAAAAGTGCGTATGCGAAAATTGAAAAGGTTTGAAGTCATCTGCCTGGGAAGACCCCAAAGGGGCTTAAAGTGGCAGATGACTTGCCGGGCGGGGGCTCAATCGTAGACGATCGAGGTGTAGCGGGCCAGCAGCTCTTCTGTCTCTTCATCGAGATCGCTGGCTACTTCATGGATTTGGTATTCTGTTTTGCAGCCTGTACACCGCATCCGCACTCTGCGGCACATACGGTGTACTTCCAGTTTTGCTGAACACTTACGGCATTTCATTTGGCTTTAGCTCAGCAGCTCCTCTTTAGTGAAAATGGATTCGAGGCGATATCCTGCTTTTTCCAGCACTTCAACGCCACCTTCCTGGCGTTCAACGACTGTAGCGACCAACCCTACTTTAAAGCCCTGAGCTTCAACACGCTCAATTACTTTTATAAGGGTGCCGCCTGTGGTTACCACATCTTCCACCAGGGCTACAGTACAGCCTTCTGGCATATTATTGAGACCCTCGATGTAATTGCCGGTACCGTGTCCTTTAGCTTCTTTTCTTACGATAAAAGCGGGAATTGGCTTTTCTTCCAGAAAACTCACTACAGATGCGGCGGTTACAAGCGGATCTGCACCAAGGGTCATGCCGCCAATTGCTTCTATGTTTTCGCCGCTGTTGTAGACGAGTTCCATTAACAGCTTACCGCACAGGTAGGCACCTTCGGCACTGAGCGTGGTCTGCTTGCCATCAATATAAAAATCTGATGTTTTGCCGGAGGTGAGGGTAAAAGTGCCTTTACGGTATGATTTTTCCAGTAATATCTCTTTTAGACGCTGTCTGTCAGTCATGGGGATGGGAATCCTTCGTTTGAATTGTCTTAGCGGGTAAATTGTATTCGTCGGAACGACGTAGATAAAATTAGCACATTAGCGCGTTTTAGTCCTGCTGGAAAGAAAAACCGTGCCTTGCATAAAAAGATCATGGTAGTCTATTGTATCAGCCTGTCAGGCTGAAATTCGAAAAATCGGTATCGAAACAAGACCTTAGAATAGATCACAAGGAGATAGTATGTGCGGAATTGTTGGATATACAGGGCCTAAGCGTGTAGTTCCAGTTATCCTTGAGGGGTTAAGGCGGCTGGAGTACAGAGGCTATGACTCAGCAGGCGTTGTCTATCTTCAAGACGGCAGACTGATTAAACACCGCGCTGAAGGAAAGCTGGTAAATCTCGAGAATCGGATTGATGATGCAATTATTGCCAAGGCGCATATAGGGCTCGGACATACCCGTTGGGCGACCCATGGAGCGCCAACAGAGGAGAACGCCCATCCCCATAGTGATTGCAGTGGTGACCTCGTCGTGGTTCATAACGGCATAATTGAAAACTATCATTCCCTGCGCGAAGACCTGAAGAGCAAGGGGCATGTTTTCAGCTCCGAGACAGACACAGAAGTTCTTGCTCACCTCATAGAAGAACATTTAAAAGATGATTTAGTCGAAGCTGTAAAGGCTGCCTTGAAGCTTGTGGACGGTTCCTTTGCGCTCGGTGTTCTCTGGGCCAAGCAACCAGGCACCTTGATTGCCGCCAGAAATCAGAGCCCGCTGGTACTTGGCGTGAGTGAAGACAATGGTATGCTGATGGCCTCGGATATCCCTGCGCTGCTGCCGTATACCAATAAGGTAGTCTTTCTGGAAGATATGGAAATGGCAGTAATCACCGCCTCCAGCTATGCAGTCAGTTCACTGGAAACCGGCGCTGAAGTAGAGAAAGAGGTTAAGATCATCGAGTGGAATGCGGCTATGGCGGAAAAAGCCGGATACAAGCATTTCATGTTGAAAGAGATATATGAGCAACCGCAGGCTATCACCAACACCCTGAGCGGCAGGATTAACCCTGAAACCGGCGAAGTATTTATCCCTGAGGTGAACCTGACCAGTGAGGATGTGACCAAGATCGACAGGATCTTTCTGGTTGCCTGCGGAACTTCCTGGCACGCTGCACTGGTTGCCAAATACTGGATAGAGAAATATGCCCGTATCCCTGTCGATGTGGATATTGCCAGCGAATTCAGGTACAGGGATCTGGTTATCGATGAACGTGTGATGACTATCTCTATCTCCCAGTCGGGTGAGACGGCAGACACCCTGGCCGGCATCAGGATAGCCAAACAACTTGGTTCAAAGGTTATCACCATCTGCAATGTTGTTGGCTCCACCATGACGCGTGAGGCGGACGGCACTGTGTATACCCATGCAGGCCCTGAGATTGGTGTTGCTTCCACCAAGGCTTTCACTGCCCAGCTGGCGGCATTATTCCTGCTTACTCTGCAACTGGGTCAGCTGAAAGGTACCGTCAGTCTCGAGAAAAGCCTCGAACTCGGCAGGGCTCTCATCGACGTGGCTGCGGTGATTGGCCGTGATCTCAAAAAAATGCAGAACCAGATCGCAGAGCTTATCGAGACCTTTTATGACGCACGTGACTTTCTCTTTGTAGGCCGGGGCTTGAGTTATCCGATCGCGCTTGAAGGTGCATTGAAACTCAAAGAGTTATCATACATTCATGCCGAAGGGTATGCATCAGGAGAGCTTAAGCATGGGCCAATAGCGCTGATCGACAAGGATATGCCGATTCTGGCCCTTGTTCCCAAAGATGCCGTATATCAAAAGAGCATCTCAAATGTCGAAGAGATCAAGGCGCGGCAGGGGCGTCTGATCCTGATCGGCACAGAAGGTGATGACCATCTGAAAAACATCACCGATGATGTGATTTATATGCCAGAAGTCCATGAGGAGATGAACCCGCTGCTCTACACCATACCGGCCCAGTTGCTGAGTTATGAGATTGCCAATCGGCGGGGTTGCGATGTAGATCAGCCGAGAAACCTCGCAAAGAGTGTGACCGTGGAGTAAGCGGTCTCGGATAAATGGCGTTTCGGGCCAAATATGACAAGAGGCGGGGTGAGTACACTTCGCCTCTTGTCGTTTGAAGAGGTGCGATTTTCGCCTTGAGATCTGTATTGCGTATTGGCTGTAAACCTCACAACGTTTTGACATTTGAAGCAAGCGCAATTATTATACTGCTTTTTTACACTGAGTTACTCATATCTTAAAATAATCGGAGCTGGAATTTTTCCCCAATGGTGCAGATAGGTCTAGAAAAAATTATCGAAAGTCCGCCTGAATGGCTGAAGGAGGCGAGAATCGGACTGTTATCCAATCAGGCGTCCACCGCATCGGATCTGGTTCACAGTAGATTTCATCTACAAAAGGCCTTCCCGGGTCAGATGACCTGCCTGTTCTCGCCCCAGCACGGTTTTTTTGCTGAGAAGCAGGATAACATGATCGAGTCAGGTCATCAGTTGGACCCTGCGACGGGTCTGATGGTGTATAGCCTTTATGGCGACAGCCGGGAACCGAACGAAGAGCAGTACGCGCAAATAGATGTGCTGCTCATCGATATCGTTGATGTGGGAACCAGGGTCTACACTTTCATGTATACCATGGCCTATTGCCTTGAATGGGCCGCTAAACTGGGTAAAAAGGTTGTGGTGCTCGATAGACCGAATCCGGTTGGCGGGAAAGTTGTCGAGGGTAATATCCTTGAGCCCGAATGGGCATCATTCGTGGGGTTGTATCCCATCCCCATGCGGCATGGCCTCACTTTTGGCGAACTGGCCATGATGATGAACCAGGAGTTTTCCTTAGGCGCTGATCTGGAAGTGATCGCCATGGACGGTTGGAAGCGGGATATGTTCTTCCGTGACACAGGCTTCCCATGGGTATTTCCATCACCGAATATGCCGACGCCGGAGACCGCGTTGGTTTATCCAGGTCAGGTAATCTGGGAGGGTACCAATGTTTCGGAAGGGCGTGGCACGACGCTCCCCTTTGAACTCGTTGGCGCACCGTTCTGGAAATGTGGTGAAATGCTGGATGCAGTTAAGGATATTCCGCTGCCTGGCTGTTATCTCAGGGAACTCGCTTTTGAACCCACTTCTGGTAAGTTCGCCAGGCAGGTATGCAACGGTTTTCAGATACACATTACAGATCCTTCTGCTTTTCTGCCTTATAGAACAAGTCTGGCCCTGTTACAGGCCTCGTTTGGGCTTTATCCTGAAAGTTTCTCTTACAAAGAACCACCGTATGAGTATGAGTTTACACGATTGCCAATGGATTTGATTATCGGCAGTCAGGCTGTGAGAAAAGCACTGGAAACGGATAAAGCTTTGCTGGAGATCGAAGCAGAGTGGCGACAGGAACTGACTCAGTACGATGAGATGCGCCAGAAATACTTTCTGTACTAGACTGAGCTTCGTATCTACATAAAAAATCTTGGCGACGAGATTATCCATACTTCAAATGAAGAATACCCAGGCAACCTGAAGGTGAATATGATTAAGAAAAATATACCGTTGGCACAAGTGGCAGAGCTGGTTGGTGGAGAGTTGGTTGGTGATGGTGAGGTTACTATATCCAATCTGGCCTCTCTGGAAGCGGCAGAGCAGGGCGATCTGACCTTTCTGGTCAAGGCCACGGAACTTGACCGGCTTGAGGGCAGTAAGGCGACGGCTTCAATAGTGCCGTTGGATGTGGAGCAAAGCCTTGAGATTCCAACCATACGGGTTAAAGACCCGTATCTGGCCTCCGCCATAATCCATAATCATATTCTGGCTGAACCATTTGTGGCCAAAGGCATCCATCCGAGTGCTTTTGTGGATGATGAGTGCGAAGTACCTGAAGATGTGAGTATCGGGCCAATGGTTGTACTAGGCAAGAGGGTCATGCTTGGCAGACGGGTGACTATTGAGGCCGGCACTGTGATCGGTGATGACGTTGCGATTGGCGATGATACTGTATTGAAGGCGAATGTTACCATCGCCAACGGGTGTATCCTCGGTAACCGGGTGATTATTCATTCCGGTACTGTGATCGGCGCTGATGGCTATGGCTATGCAACGGACGCTATGGGCAATCATGTGAAACGTCCCCAGGTCGGTATCGTCCGTATTGATGATGATGTCGAGATAGGTGCTAATGCCTGTATAGACAGGGCAGCTTTTGGCGAAACATGGATTCAGTCGGGAGTGAAGATTGATAACCTGGTGCAGGTTGGCCATAATGTGGTTATTGGTCCAAATTCTCTGATAATTTCGCAAGTGGGACTAGCCGGTTCATGTTCTCTAGGGAGGAATGTGGTACTGGCGGGTCAGGCGGCTGTAAATGGGCACATTCATCTGGATGACCAGGTAATGGTTGCGGCTGGCGGTGGAGTACATCACTCACTGCCTAAAGGCGCCAAAGTAGGTGGCTGGCCGGCATTGCCCATTAAATCCTGGGCAAAATCGATAATGGTTTATAATAAACTTCCTGAACTGAACAGCGATGTGCGGAAGCTGAAAAAAGCAGTTGCCGCTCTACAGGAAGACATATCAAAAAATGAGAAATGAAATTAGATAAAGGAGAGAGAGTATGAGCGAGATCCCCGCTCCGGAAAATATAGATATTGTAGGCATTATGGATCTGGTACCTCACAGGTATCCGTTTCTTCTAGTGGACAGGGTTCTGGATATGAAAGTTGGTGAGGAAGTCACAGCGCTGAAAAACGTGACCATCAACGAACAGTTCTTCCAGGGACATTTCCCAGGTAAGCCTGTTATGCCGGGTGTACTCATCCTTGAAGGTCTTGCCCAGGTTGGCTGTATTATGACTTTTTATGCCGATCAGGATGCCATAGGCAACAAGCTGATCTTTTTTGCCGGAATAGACAAAGCACGTTTCAGAAAGCCGGTAGTTCCAGGAGATCAGTTGATATATAAAGTAAAACTTCTGAAAAAGAAAAGAAACATCATGGTTATGGAAGCCAAGGCGTATGTAGATGACGCTTTGGTTGCCGAAGCCGAAATGATGGCGTCCTACTCTTAGTCTCCAGGTAGCACTGAAAAGAGATTGATGGCCATTTACCCTATTGCCGAAAAGTCATGATCTGCGTGGGTAGATGGCCATCGGTACGATCAGTGTTATATTAAGAAATTGTAGACCTTCGGACTTTGATGTGATTTATTGGCAGCAGAAAATTTCATGTTTGTTGTTGAAAAAACAAAACATTTTAAACTTGGTACATTATGAATATCCATCCAACAGCAGTTGTTGACCCCAAAGCTGAACTCGATAGTTCTGTAGTTGTGGGCCCTTATGCCGTAATTGAAGCCGGAGTCTGCATAGATGAAGGAACCACGGTAGAGCCCCACGCCGTTATCTCGGGCCCCACAACTATAGGGAAGAGGAACCTTATAAGCTCTTTCGCCAAGGTGGGAGGTGCTCCGCAGGATCTCAGCTACAAAGGGGAACCTACCGAACTGATTGTCGGAGACGATAACCAGATTCGTGAGTATGCTTCTATTCATAGAGGAACACCGCAAGGCCCGGGAAAAACCATTATCGGTAACTCCAACCTGCTCATGGCATATACGCATATCGCCCATGACTGTAAACTTGGCAACAATATCATTCTTGCCAACGTGGCCACCCTGGCAGGCCATGTTGAAGTGGGAGATCGCGCCTCTATCGGTGGCCTTGTTGCGATACACCAGTTCTGCCGTATCGGTTCATTCAGTTATATTGGTGGAGTATCTGGAATCAGCCTGGATGTCGCACCTTTTGTGATTATTGCCGGCACCAGAAACAGAACCAGAATCTCCGGCTTGAATAAAATAGGTCTCAAGAGAAACGGTTTCAGCAAAGAAACAATCAGCAAACTGGATACAGCCTTCAGAATCATCTTCAGATCACCGGATCTGTTACTAAAAGATGCGCTGGAACAGGCAAAAATGGAAATTACCGATTGCGATGAAGTTGCCCAGCTTATCGAATTTTTCGAGAGTTCTAAGCGTGGTGTTGTACGACGTACTGAAAATTGATGGGTAATATGGCAATCGATCCAAATACTATTGGTATAATCGCCGGTGGAGGTCAGTTTCCTCTGCTTTTTATCGAGGCGGCCCGGAAGGCAGGTCGCCGGGTGATGGTTATTGCCCATAAAAATGAGACGGACCAGCGGGTAGCGGATGCAGCGGATGATGTCTGTTGGATAAAACTTGGACAGCTGGGCAAGTTGATTTCCTGGTTCAAGTCCCATGGTGTCGCTGAAACGGTATTTCTTGGAACAATCACCAAGACCCAGATATTTCGGGATATCATGCCGGACCTGAAGGCTCTTACCCTCTGGAACAAGATTGATTCCAAGCAGGATGATGCCATCTTGCGCGCGATAGCTGCTGTTCTTGAAAAGGATGGTATCAAGGTCCGTGAATCGACCATGTATCTTGAACATTTGCTGTTTCCTCACGGAGTACTGACCAGAAAAAAGCCCTCCAAACAGCAGCGCCGGGACATCGAATTTGGCTGGCAGCATGCCAGGGCGATTGGCAGGCTTGATATCGGTCAATGTGTAGTGGTTCGCGATCTCACAGTGGTTGCTGTTGAGGCTATCGAAGGCACCGACGCGGCAATTAAACGTGGTGGTGCGTTGGCAAAAGAAAAAGCTGTCGTTGTCAAAGTCAAAAAGCCGGATCAGGATTTTCGTTTTGATTTGCCGGCGACCGGTATTCAGACCATTGAGTCATTACATAGTGTTAAGGGGTCTGTGTTGGCTGTAGAAGCTGGCCAGGCACTGTTGTTTGATCGTGAGGCAATGGTTCGCGCTGCGAACGATGCAGGCATCATAGTTGTTGGAGTGACGGAACAGCCTGACGGCACGCTGCTGTTCTAGATGTGTTGTTCAACTTATTGGGCTGATTTTACGCTGAATTGGAGGTCCCCGTGCAGGCAATGATCCTCGCAGCCGGTTTTGGCACCCGGCTACTACCCCATACCAGGGTAAAGCCCAAACCACTCTTCCCAATTCTGAACCAACCGTTGCTGTTACTCACAATCAGGCGATTGCAGCGGTTTGGTTTTTCCCGAATTATTGTTAATTGCCATCATCTGCGAAATCAGATTGAGTCTGCGTTGGCCGGTTTTGAAGGGGTTGTGGTTCAATCGGAAGAGACCATTCTCGGAACTGGCGGTGGCTTGCGCTACGCACTGAAACATATGGCTGATGAGCCCCTTCTGGTTACCAATGGTGATATCTATCACACTATCGACTATCGTCAGGTGATGAAGGAACACGCTGGCAATGATTGTGCAGTGACCATGGCCATGCATAATTGCAGCAGGTTCAATAAGGTTACTGTCGCAGGTGGTCGTGTTAAAAGCTTTGCAGCCGATGCAGCGGGTAGAAAACTGGCGTTTACCGGTCTGCAGGTGTTGGATCCGTCTATTCTCGAATCGCTGCCTGATGGTGCGAACAGTTGCATAATCGGTCATTATCGGAAACTGCTTGAAGAACGGGTTCAGCTTGGCGTATTCCGAGCCGATGACTGTTTCTGGACTGATATGGGAACCCCTGACGATTATCTGGAACTGCATGAAGGATTACTGACCGGCAAGATTCCCCGATGGCAGGACTTTGAATATCAGGATGACAATGCTTTTCTGGTGAGTGACAAGCTGACTGTCGTTGGAGAAAATAAGCTTGCGGACTGGTGTGCACTTGGTGCATCGAAGATTCAGGATGTGAAGCTGTCTCGTACAGTTGTCTGGGACGGGGTGGAGTTACCCATTGGACACATCGCCGACAATGAGCTTATATCGATTAGTCCGGATGGCTTATAAGTTGGCAGCAACATGTAAGATGAGTGAAAGGGATGACCAGAGGCAGGTTCGATATTGAAATATTCTGATAAAATGCACGAAGCTATCGAAAACCTGCTTTTAGAAAAGCAGGGAACCAGTAAGGCTGAAGTCCGTGTCAAGGCGATGAGCAGTGACGGCTCGATCCGCAGGTTCTGGAGGGTCGAGTCTGGTGCAGGACATCGATATGTCGCTGTTGCACCGGCAAAAGATGCTGGTGAGAAAGAATGTGCCGAGGCGGTTTCGAGCTGGAAGATTGGTTCTCATCTGCAGCAGGTTGGGGTTTCCGTACCGGAAATCTGTGGCTTTGATCCCCGGCATTACCTGCTGGTTTATGAAGATTTGGGGGATGTGCATCTCCAAAGCCTGATAATACGGCTGGATCTTAACAACGATCAGGATGCGGTTGCTGCCCGTGAGTACTACCGGAAAACCATAGATCAGCTTCTTACCCTGCAGTGTGATGGCGTTCGCGGCTTTTGCCAGGATTGGTGTTGGGATACGCCAAGATATGACCGTGAGCTTATGCTCGAGCGGGAGTCAGGTTATTTTCTTCGTGCGTTCTGGCAGGGCTTATTGAAACAGGAAGTGCCCGATGGTCTTATTGATGAATTTGGGATGCTTGCAGAACACGTCTCAGGAATTCCGATAGACTATTTGTTGCACCGGGATTTCCAGTCAAGAAATGTGATGATAACCAACGGTGATGCGCGCATAATCGATTACCAGGGAGGTAGGTTCGGGCCGTTAGGTTATGATCTTGCATCATTGTTGATCGATCCCTATGTTGACCTGCCGAATTGGTTCCAGAGAGAATTGTTTGACTATTACCATCTCCAGCTCAGTGGAATGAGTGGAATTAGCAAAGATGAATTTTATCGGCAATATTTGTTACTTGCTATACAGCGCAACCTTCAGATTATAGGTGCATTTGCATTCTTAAGTAATGTGCGTGGCAAGCTGTTTTTTAAGGATTATATTGAGCCTGCAGTACGATCTCTGACAATACTGGTTGCTGAGCAGATGGCTGTTTCTGATACACCAGTGTGTACAGTTCTTGCCGGGGTGCTCAAGAAGGCACGTGATATTCTCTCTGAACAGTGATTATTCCTTATTGATGTTTTAGTGTCGCCTGTTTATGGCTGGATTCTTAGAAATTATTTCAATACCACGACTGATTTCACGGGTAATTAAAAAACAAAAGCCTTAACTGGTTGTATGGCAGAAAAGAAAATGGCAAGAGTTGTGGCCTGTCGTTGATTCTGGCCTGTTTTGCCTGATTTTGCGGGAAAAGGATGCAAAGTTTCTTACTATCGGTTACAACCACCCTTTGCTTCAACAAAGGAATATAAATTATGGCAAATCCAACATGTCCAATCATAGCCCTGATAGGTCGCCCGAATGTGGGTAAATCGACCATGTTCAACAGGGTTACCAAATCTCGCAATGCAATCGTCGATCCCACACCGGGTGTTACCCGTGACCGCCACTATGAACGGGTAGTCTGGGGAGATCGAACATTTATTCTCGTCGATACCGGTGGTATCGATGACAACCCCGAAGACTTGCTGGTAAACCATATCCGCGAGCAAGCGCTGGCTGCCATTGAGGAAGCTGATATCATAATCTTTCTCATGGATGGTAAACAAGGCCTTACCCCTGCGGATTACGAAGTTGTTGAACTGCTGCGTAGAATCGACAAGCCGATCTACCACGTAGTCAATAAGATCGATACTCCCAAGCAGGAAATGGAGATTCTCTCTCAATTCTATGAGTTGGGTATAGAGATGATCTGGCCGTTATCTGCAGAGCATGCCTATGGTTTTAACGACCTGATGGATGGTCTGGTTAAGACCATCGACGAAGGTGATAGTGGGCCGGAACTACCGGATGATACTATCAAGGTCGCGTTTTTTGGTCGCCCCAACGTAGGCAAATCATCGATGATCAATCGGATTGTCGGTGAGGAGCGAATGGTGGTTTCAGAGATTTCCGGCACCACCCGTGATTCTGTCGATACCATACTTACCCACGGTAAATTCAGCTATTTGCTGATCGACACCGCAGGAATCCGCCGGAAAGGCAAGACCAAGGATAAGCTTGAGAAATTCAGTATTCTCAAATCGCTGGCTTCACTGGAAAAATGTGACGTAGCGGTTATCCTGATTGATGCCGATGAAGGAATCACCGAGCAGGATACCAAGGTTATCGGTTATGCGCTCGATCATGGCCGGGGTCTCATTATTCTCGTTAATAAATGGGATCTGATCAAGGATGACAAGAAGCGTCAGGATCACCTCTTGGCAGAGATCGGCAGACAATTACCTTTCGTGGGATTTGCCCCGCTTTTGAAGGTATCCGCCATGACCGGCTTTGGCGTGAAGCGTCTCTTTCCGGTGATTGGTGCTGTGTACCGTCAATACAAGGCAAAATTCCCAACCGCTGCCCTGAACAAGTTATTGCAGGAAGCCACGGAAGCACATACGCCGCCTATTTACAAAAATAAGCGCCTCAAATTCTTCTACACCTCACAGGTTGGCACCAGACCGCCAAAATTTGTCGTTATGAGCAATAGCGCCAAAGGTGTGCATTTCTCGTACCAGCGATATCTTTCCAACAAGTTTCGTGACGGACTTGGCCTGGACAAGGTTCCCATTCAGCTGATTTTTAAAGAAAAATCAGGTGGTAAGAAAAAATAATCACTTTTGTGATATCGAACCTTGCCATCAATGGACTCAACAGGTATCAGCTCATGCACTATTGGCTGCTGGTTGTTCTATTGTTTCTCTCCGGATGCGCAACTCAAGGTAAAATAAGTAATATTGCCGGGTTGCCGACATACGGGGAGAAAGAGTCGTATGGTTTTGGACGGATAGGGAATAATTCGACGCAGGATGATTTCGCTGTCATTCTGGCTTTTTCAGGAGGTGGCAGCCGTGCTGCAGCAATGTCCTATGGTGTCCTGGAGGCATTACGTGACACTGACCTGATGATAGAGGGCAGGGCAGGCCGCTTACTGGATGAGGTGGATGTGATAACATCTGTTTCAGGCGGCAGCTTTACCGCGGCCTACTTCGGTCTCCATGGGGATCGGGTTTTTTCCGATTACGAGAAACGATTTTTACGCAGAGATGTTGCTTCCGAACTCCTATCAAGGATTTTAAGTCCAAGGAGCTGGTTCTCCGAGCATGGTCGTACTGAGACAGCGATTAGTTATTACGAAAAGGTGCTTTTTGATGGAGCGACCTTTGCGGATTTAAATCGTGCTGACGGCCCCTTTATCATCATAAATGCCTCGGACCTCGGCGCTGGCATTCGTTTTGCGTTCACCCAAAACTATTTTTCGCTGCTTTGCTCTGATATCAGTTCCTATCCGGTTGCCAGAGCCGTAACTGCTTCAAGTGCGGTTCCTGTACTTTTTAATCCGGTAGTTCTGAAAAATTATCAGGATTGTCCGCCACCATCACCCTTCATCCAGGCAGTTGCTGATCACACAGGGCAGAGTCATCAGACCAGGCATTTACTTGACGGCCTGTCAAGCTATGCTGATAAAAAGCAACGTCCCTACATACATTTGGTGGATGGTGGAATAACTGATAACCTTGGTCTGCTGGCGCTGTATGAAACCGTCGATGCTGCCGGAGGAATCCGCGAGTTGTTCGGCGAAATAAGAGGGGCTCCAGTTGCCTCAAAACTTCTTGTTATATCGGTCAATGCCTCTACCAGACCCCAGTACGAATTAGAACAGAGCAAAAGTCCTCCTGGAGTTGAGCAATTTATGGGTGCTGTTACAGATATTCAGTTACACCGCTATAATGCAGCAACTATGGATTTGTTGAACACTGCGCTGCAGGATTGGGCGCAAGAGCTTTCGGACGAGACTCGGGAGGTGGAACACTACTTTGTCGAGCTGGATTTTAATCAGGTTACGGATGAGGAGCAGCGCTTTTTTCTCAATCAGATACCGACTACCTTTTCTTTAACGGGTAAACAGGTTGATGGAGCAATTGAGGCCGGCAGAGAGTTGTTGCTGGCGAATAGGGAGTATCTGCGGTTTTTAGACGATATTCAGTGAAAACTGCAAGGATTATGTCTGTTACCCAAAACACCCCAATGGCATCAGCCATTGGGGTGTTCTCTTTTTTTTCAGGTAACTCTATTTACGAATTACAGAGATTGAGCTTTAGCCATGGCTCGCTTGAATGCTTCGGCTGAATTGGCAATCACCTCATCCGGAACGCAGAATGCGAGACGCATAAAGCCTGGTTTACCGAAACCTCTTCCAGGAACTGCCAGAATCTTCTCCTCCTGCAGGATCGCACAAAATTTTGCGTCGTCCTCAATCGGAGTCTTGGGGAATATATAGAAGGCGCCTTTTGGCGGGAGGTACTCGAAGCCGGCATCATCGAGTATCTTGCAGAACAAGTCGCGTCTTCTTGAGTAGATGGAGTTATCGACTGACGCCTCCTGGAGTTCAGCTACAACCCGTTGCATCAGGGCCGGGGCGTTGACGAAGCCGAGGATTCTATTCGCAAGGTTCAGGGCACCTACCAGCAATGCTTTTTCTTCTGCCTCAGGGTGGACAGCGAGGTAGCCGATTCGTTCACCCGGCAGTGACAGGTCTTTAGAGTAGCTGGAAACGATTATGCTGTTGCGGTAGGCGGCAAAAATGGAAGGTACGCTGAAACCATCGAAAATGATTTTGCGATATGGCTCATCAGAAAGCATATAAATGGTGGTGCCGAATTTTTTGCCGGCTTGATCCAGCAGCAGACCCAGTTCTTTAAGTGCTTCCTGTGAATAAACCTGGCCGGTGGGATTATTTGGCGAGTTGATGATAATCGCTTTGGTCTTTTCGGTAATAGCTTCTTCGATCGCCTTCAGGTCGAGGTTGAATTCCTCATCGGTTTCTACGATTTTGGTAACCCCACCATGGTTGTCGACATAGAAATGGTATTCGACAAAAAATGGTGCCAGGATGATCACCTCTTCGCCGGGGTTCAGCAGAGCCTTTATAACCACGTTCAAGCCACCAGCGGCACCACAGGTCATAAGCATATCGGCAGGGTCAATGGTGACCTGCTGCTCTTTACTCATCTTGGCAGCGATAGCTTCCCGTACAAAGGGATAGCCGTTGTTGGGCATATAAGAGTGAACGCCGGGGCTGGTGTCCGCTGCTCTTCGCTGAATAACGTCGTAAAACTCTGCGGGTGGTGGAGCATCAGGATTTCCCAAACTGAAATCGAAAACGTTTTCAGCACCGAATTCAGCTTTGAGTCGTGCGCCTTCTTCAAACATCTTTCTGATCCACGAGGATTTTTCGGCAAATCCCTTCATTTTCAAAGAAATGGACATTTCGTATTCTCCTTACAGTGAAATTCTAAAAAAACCGGTAGCACCTGTAAGGGAAGTACCGGGATTTTCAAATCGTTTTATCTCGGGGTGCTACGTTTGCCTGTGACTACTTTACTGCTTTTTAAAGAAATCATAGGCGGCATTGATCTCTTTCATTTTCTCTTCCGCAACATTTCTGAATTCATCACCAAGGTGGCGAACCTTATCAGGGTGATATTTCATACTGAGTTTTCTGTAGGCTTTTTTGATTTCATCCTCAGATGCCTCAGGTTCAAGACCCAGAACGGCATAGTATTGGGCAGCTCTGTCTATGGTTCTGGCAGTTTGCTGGTGGCTTCGATACTTATATTTAGCCTCTATGGTACGCTGGTCATATACTGAAATATCAAGAAATGCTGCAATGTCCCGGGCGATTTTGAGTTCACTCTCAGGTACAGTGGATTTGGTGTAGAGCACTTGATAGACAAGCTCCAGCAGTATAAGCCGGGGCTCATAGGCGAAGTTGCTCTTAAATTCCTGCAACAGTGTCTGCAGAGAGACTTCAGAGGCTGTCGCCTGTTTAATTAGCTCTTTCAGCCAGAGCATCTTCGTCTGGTTATAGCGCAGATTATGCTGGAAGAATCTTTGAATGGTCTGAACTTCATCGCGAGTAATCTGGCCGTCTATGCGGGCGATGTGTACCAGAATGTGAACAAGCAGCCAGACGAAGCGGTTATGGCTCTCGGTCTGGGATTGCTCGTAGGTGGCAACCTTTCTTTTTACCCAGAATGAAAAGCCCCAGAAAAGAGCGAGAAAAATTAAGACACCAGCTATGCCTGAGAAAAACAGGGCGCCCATAAAGTTGATGAGTGCAGGAGCCCCCCCTGTGACGAAGACTATGAGCAGTATAATGAGCAGGCAGCCACCGCATCCAGGTTGCTGCCGACGTTGATATTGCATTGTTGGTTTTCCTTAGCTTTATGAAACTTCCTTGCCGGCGAAGAGGGCCTCGATGAATTCATCAGGATCAAAATCCCTGAGATCCTCAAGTTGTTCGCCAACACCGATAAAACGGATAGGAGTTTTTAGTTCTTTACAGATATTAGCCACAATACCGCCTTTAGCGGTACCGTCCAGTTTAGTCAGTGTTATCCCTGTCAGATCTACTGCGGCGTCGAAAAGCTTTGCCTGGGAGATACCGTTCTGGCCGGTGGTGGCATCAACTACCAGCATAACTTCGTGTGGCGCACCTTTGAGCTGCTTAGCCATGACCCTTTTGATTTTCTTAAGCTCTTCCATCAGGTTAGTCTGGGTATGCAATCTGCCGGCGGTATCAACCAGAACAACGTCATATCCCTTGGCTGTTGCGTGAGCGATACCGTCATATACTACAGATGAAGGATCCGCACCTTCGTGCTGGGCGATAACAGGTACGTTGTTCCGCTCTCCCCATATTTTTAACTGAGAGCTGGCTGCAGCACGGAAGGTATCGGCTGCGACGAGCAGTACTGACTGCTTGGATTGCTTGAATTTGTGAGCGATTTTACCAATGGTGGTGGTTTTGCCTACACCGTTGACCCCAACTACCATAATGACAAAAGGCCCCTTGTCCGGCATAACCAGTGCGGCATCAGATTGATAATCGACGATAAATGACTTTAATTTCTCTTTGATGATATCTTTAAGGGCTGCAGGGTCCGAGAGAGCGTCTCTTTTTACCTTTTTTCTGGCATAATCAAGAATCTCCTGGGTAGTTGAAACACCAAGGTCTGCGGTGATGAGTAGTTCCTCGAGGTCATCGAGAAGATCAGCATCGATCAGCTTCTTGCCAAGAAAGAGGGAATCAAGTTGATAGGTGAAGTTCTCGCGGGTCCTGGTGAGACGATCAGAAAGTTTTGAGAAGAAGCCTTTCTCTTTTGGCTTGGTTGCAGGTTCTCCGAGTACTTCAAGCGGTGATTTGACCTCAGTCTCGGGCTCTGGCAGATCACGCTCAATTTCCTGAGCCTGTTCTGTGCTAACTGGGAGCTCATCAGGTTGGTCCACAATCTCAGCTTCTGCAGGAGTTTCTGAAGCTGCGATTTCGCTGCTTTCAGGCTCTGTAGGCTGTTCAATAGAATCTTTAAGTTCAATAGTCTGGTTGTCTGATGTCTCCAGCTCATCTTGCGATGTGATTTTGCGTTCAACGAGATCTGTATCGGAATCAGCAGAACTATCGATAGGTTCCTCTACCTCTACGTGTTCGGCAGTAGAGACTGATTCTTCAACCTGGGTTATGGTATCTTCGTCCAATTGAGGAGTAGTTTCTCCCATTTCGCGTGGCGCGACCGGGATTTTCTGATCCTCACTTGGTTTTTTAGCTTCTTGTTTAGTGAATTTCTTTTTAAACCAGCTTAGCATAGCTATTCCTGCCAGATTTTTGAAATAAAGGAAAAATTTCAAGGTTATTTAGGTTAAAGTCAATCTCTCATAATACGGACTCAGCCAGAATTGCGCAACAAAAAGCGCAGAAAAGGTCCCGGGCTTGATTGAGAAATGTTAGGAGTGTCGAAAAATAGATCCCGGATCAGGAGGATTTCATTTGCATTTCCGGACAACAGCATTACTGTAGAGTGGGCCGTGCAAACCGGCCCTGTAGAACATGGGCTATGGCCCTGAAACACATATCATTTATTTCTCCAGACCTGTTTGAACATTGAGCTATTCCGGTTGTTTTGCAAGAGGGGCTACAACGTGATTTCCATGTAGAACCCACCAGAACAGCATAGAGTATTTTTAAGCATGTTCACGTTGGCCTGGAATACCTGGAGGTCGTATAATGTCAGATTCATGTGGAAGTAGTTCCTGTTCCAGCAGCACCGCAGGTTGTGGCAGTAGTAAAGAATCACAGCAGGCGGCAATGGCCCAGCAGGAGAATGCCATCACCACATCACTTGGTAAGATCAAGAATAAGATACTGGTTATGAGTGGTAAGGGCGGGGTGGGTAAATCCACCGTTTCGGTCAACCTTGCCCTGGCTTTAGCGAACCGAGGTCACAAGGTTGGCTTGATGGATGTGGATCTGCACGGTCCGGATGTGGTGCGGATGCTCGATCTCAAAGGAAACCTTCAACCTCCGAAATCAAAGAACGATCTGGTGCCACCGCTCAATTATAACGACAACCTCAAGGTGGTTTCATTAGAGTACATGATGAAGGACAGAGATGAGGCAATCATCTGGCGGGGTCCCATCAAAATCCAGGCGATCAGACAATTTATCTCTGATATGGATTGGGGTGAGCTGGACTATCTTGTTATTGATGCACCTCCAGGAACCGGCGATGAGCCACTTTCAGTTGCCCAGACTATTCCAAATCTGAAAGCTGTGGTTGTAACCACCCCTCAGAAAGTAGCTCTTGCAGATGTTCGTAAATCTATTAATTTCTGTAAAGTGGTAAATCTTGATGTTGCCGGTGTGGTGGAAAATATGTCCGGTTTTGTCTGTCCGCACTGTAATGAGACCGTGGATATTTTCAAATCAGGTGGTGGCGAGGAAATTGCCCGCGAATTTGAGCTGCCATTTCTTGGCAGGGTCCCAATGGATCCCAAAGTGGTTATGGCAGGTGATGATGGTACACCATACCTCTCTTCTGAAGGTGATAGCCCTGCGATTGTCGCATTCGGCAAGGTTGTTGATGCCGTTGAGCTACGTTTACCACCGGTGGCAGCACCTGTCATTTTACCTATGGCTGGTTGCGGTTGCGACTGCGGTTCCTGAGGTCAGTATTGAAACGGGGTTGTTATGAGCAGTGTGGTCATAATACCCCCGAAGCTATAAATTACTATTAAGAGGTTAGTGAGCGTGCTTCAAATACAGCAAATTATTGTTGGTTCGATGGGGGTATGCTGTTATATCGCTGCTTGCCCGGCAACGAAAAAAGCTGCAGTCATAGACCCGGGTGGTGATGTTGATCAGATTCTTGCCGAGCTCAAAGCGACTGGGTTGTCTCTGCAATATATTATTGCTACCCATGGCCACCCCGATCATGTTTGTGGCAACAGAGCCCTGAAAGAAGCAACAGGTGCTGAAATTGTGATGCACAAAGCGGATTCGGAGTTTTTCGGTAAAGCCGAAGTGGCAGGTTATTTCTCTATGTTAGGGCTCGAAGCCTCGCCTCCTGCTGATGTTGAAGTTGAAGACGGAGATATGATTACCATCGGTGATGAGGAGATGCAGGTCATTCACACGCCCGGGCATACACCAGGTGGAATGTGTTTACTGAACGGTGATAATCTTATTACTGGTGACACCTTGTTTGTCGGGGGACTTGGCAGAACAGACTTCCCTGGCGGTTCTCATAAGGAACTTATCGAATCCATTCGCAAGCGGTTACTGGTACTGCCTGAAGACACTGTTGTGTGGCCGGGACATGGCTATGGTGGCAGTCAATCCACTATTGGCCAGGAAAAAAACGGAAACCCATTTCTTTAACCCGTAAAATAACAATAAAAGCCCCTGATACTGCCCCATGCGTGAAATTGTACTTGGAACAGCCGGCCATGTCGATCATGGCAAAACCAGCCTTATTCGTGCCCTGACTGGAATTGAGACAGATCGTCTTAAAGAGGAGAAGAAAAGAGGAATCACAATTGAGCTTGGTTTTGCTCACCTCGATCTGCCATGCGGTCACAGGCTTGGTATTGTTGACGTTCCGGGGCATGAGAAATTTGTGAAAAATATGGTCGCCGGGGCGACCGGTATGGACCTTGTAGCATTCATTATTGCTGCGGATGAAGGCATCATGCCGCAAACCGTTGAGCATTTCGAAATTTGCCGTCTTCTCGGTGTAAAGCAGGGCATGATCATCCTCACCAAGAAGGATATGGTGGATGAAGACTGGCTGGAAATGGTTGAAGAGGAGATCAGGGAGTTCTGCGAGGACTCCTTTTTAGAGGAAGCCCCAATTATACCCGTTTCCTCTATAACCGGGGAAGGCATAGACATTGTACTGAACACCCTGGATGAGTTTGTTCGTCAGCACCAGTTCAAAGAAGTCTTCGGTCCGTTTCGTTTGCCGGTGGATAGAATTTTTGCCATGAAAGGGTTTGGTGCCGTAGTCACCGGTACATCCATCTCCGGCCGGGTGAGTGTAGGTGAAGATCTGCGCATTTATCCGACAGATCAGGTCGCGAAGGTGCGTGGTATCCAGGTGCATTCAGCGGCGGTGGAAACCGTCGAGGCCGGTCACCGGACCGCCATTAATCTGCAGGGTGTCGATACGGCCACGGTGGAGCGCGGTATGGTGATCGCCACGCCAGGCTCCTTGCAGGAAAACTACATGCTCGATTGCAGATTTCTGTATCTTGGATCTAATGAAAAAGCGTTGAAGCATCGTAGCAGGGTTCGCATACACCTTGGGACTGCCGAGATTTTAGGTCGTATTTCGTTGCTTGATCGTGATGAGTTAGAGCCGGGCCAGGAGGTTGGGGTGCAGATTCTGCTGGAAAAACCTATTGCTGTGTGGAGTGGTGATCACTTCGTAGTGAGAAGCTACTCACCTGTGGCAACAATTGGTGGTGGTGAGATAATCGGTAATGTCTCGCCGCGGAAAAGAAAACGTCTCACAGAGTCGGATCGAACCTACAATCAGGAAGTGTTTCAGATCCTGATGGAAGGGAGCCTTGAAGATCGTACCCTGATGTTTTTGAAAGAGAGTGGCGCGCACGGACTTACTTTTGATGATCTGGCAATCCGTTTGGGGCTTTTTGGCAAGCACTTGAAAAAAGCCCTGAATGATCCGATCTCCACTAAAAAAATGGTGGTGGTCGACTCGGCCAGTCAGAGATATGTGGATGTGGAGATTGCGGAGAAAACCAAACTCGAAATCCTGGAGTCACTCAAAAAATATCACGCTTCCCACCCCTTGCAGGTCGGCTTGGTGCGGGAAGAGTTGCGTCTGTCACTAGGTAAATCAATTGACCAGAAGGTGTTTACGTACTGTTTGAATGAACTGCTTCGTAAAAACGAAGTGGTACAGGAAGAGTCTATGCTGCATCTGGCCGGGCACGAAGTAGCACTGAAGGCGGATGAGGAAGAGCTTCAGCAAGAGTTGCTCGCCTGGTATGTGACCAGTGGTCTTTCAACTCCCACGGTGCGCGACACCATGGAGAAATTCTCTGAGTATTCAGAAAAGATGGTCAAGCAGGTACTCGATGTACTGCTGCGGGAAGGGAAGCTGGTTAAAATCAGTGAGACCCTCTATTATGATAAAGGGTTGATTGACAAGTTGGTGGCACAAGTCACCGAAGTTATGAAAAAAGAAGGCGAGATTGATGCCCCTGGCTTTAAAAATCTTACCGGCTTGACCCGTAAGTTCTCCATCCCGATTCTTGAATATCTTGATCGTATCAAGCTCACCATCAGAGTTGGCGACAAGCGTATTCTGCGTAAAAAAGCGTAATCATGGTTTTGTGTGGTAGCTGATTGCCAAAACCTTCTGAGTTGCGGGAGTAAGCTTATATTCATCTGAGAGTTTCGCTCCGACAATGGCAATCAGGTGATCACCGCAGGTCAGCACAGGATAGTTAGCACGTTTTTCTGCCCGGATTTTCATATCGCTGAGAATCCGGGTAACTTTTTTCTTACCGGGACTGCCGAGAGGGCGGAATCTTTCGCCGGGATGCGCTGAGCGTAGAGTTAGCGGAAAGGTCAGCTCATCCGCATTGGCAAACAGGGTAGCGGGTTGGTTGAGATTGCAGTTTTGTCTGTCGAGTATCTCAAGCGATATTTCCAGGCCCAGTTCGGGCAGATGCAGACAAGAGGGGCCGTCAAACGTATGCTCAAAGGTTGCCGGTGTCGACATGCCATTCCCCCTGTAACTCTTTTTTCCTGAAGGGTAGAAAAAACGGATGGCATCATCGACAAGATGTACCCGAAGTCCATGCGACAGGTGAAGCTGTGAGCCGTTAACCCCTTTATCGATAAGGGCCTGAAGTTGGGCAATGGTACGAAAAGTAGGCCTGTTGCCGATCTTCCAGCAACTTAATTCGAGTATTCTCCTGAGGATAGCCGGGTGCTCTGCTCTCGACCGTGACAGGCTCAGATCAAGATGTTGCAGATTGTCAGCCCCGTCCCGATTCAAGACAGCGAGTTGTTGAAAATGCGCATCACTGATTTGTGCCAACAGGGCTTCATCCTGTTGGAGGATCTCTGCAGTCTGTAACAGGGTATTGCGGATGGAGGGGTTGAAATCTTTTTCAAGAAGTGGCAGCAGATCCAGTCGGACCTTGTTACGTAGAAAGGTTCGCTCATCATTGGATGAGTCATGGCAAAAGCCAAAGTTTGTTTCTTTGAGATAGGCAGCCAGTGAACCCTTGGTCCGGGCAAGCAGAGGTCGAATAATATGTCCGTTTACAGGAGTCATGCCGGATAGTCCCTTGAGGCCTGTACCGCGGATAAGACGAATGAGTATTTCCTCAGCCTGGTCGTCGGCAGTGTGGGCTACGGCTATATAGTCGGCAGTGTATTGCTGTCGCAATAATTCAAGTTCGTTGTAACGGGCGATTCTGGCGGCTTCTTCCGGTGAGCATTTACGCTCTTTCTGGAGAGCTGCGACATTTACCCGCCTGGCGATGAAGGGGATGGCAAGGTGCTCGGCACATTGCTGTACGAACTCTATTTCAGCATCTGTTTCATGCGGGCGAAGACCATGGTCGACATAGACAGCCATGAGGCGAAGCTGAAAACGTGATTCATGAAGCAGGTGAAGTAGAGCGGTGGAATCAATACCGCCCGAAATAGCGACAATAATCTTGTCGTCAGGTTGAAAATTGAAATTTTCCCTGCAAAACTCTTCGACTTGTTGGATTAGTAAAGGCGGCATACCTCGGATAGGGAATCGCTAATCTGAGTGAGCTTTTTGTTTGAATATGTGTAAATCATTGGTATATCTTATACGCAGTGCGACGCGTAAATGCAATAGTGATGTCGTAGAAGGGGTCGATTGTGGTGTCAACAAAAATGAAAGCGTTAATTGTAGAAGACGATTACATAAGTCGTACCTTGTTGTCTGAATACTTAGCACCGTATGCAGTGTGTGATGCAGTGGCGGATGGGCATGCAGCGTTGCATATGCTTACCGAGAAGTATAAGAAAAACGAGAGATATGATCTTGTTTGCCTGGATATCATGATGCCGGGCATGGACGGACATGAAGTGCTTAATTGGCTGAGGCGTATTGAGCATGAACAGAACATTGTCGAAGAAGAGTCTGCCAAGGTTTTCATGACCACCGCTCTGGATGATCCGCAGAGCATCATGAATGCTTTTACGCTTGGACGGTGTCAGGCCTATTTGATGAAACCCATTTTACGAGAGAGGCTGGTTGAGCATCTGCATGAGTTTTTACTCCCTCATTAGCAAATGTCCATCAACCAGTCAGATTGAGCCGATAGTCATATGGGACCTATTTCAATTTCCAGACAGCAGCGATTAGATCAGATTCGCAATCACCTCTCAGGTAAGTTTCAGCTTCCCAGGGAGCAGATTGATCAGATGCTTCCTGAGTTCGTAAAAACTCTGGGGTCGCACATGGAAAAATTGCAGCAGGCTCTTGCCGCAGGCGATCTTGCACTGTTAGGCAGCTCAGCCCATACCATTAAAGGTGCATTTTTAAACCTTGGGTTGGACGATTGTGTAGAGTTGGCAAAGGAAGTTGAAGTTCAGGGTAAAGCCCTGAATGAAGATACGGACTATGCACAACTGGTGGAAGAGCTGCGTGACAGGTTGGGGGAGTTGATCGACTGAGCGAATAAATTGCTTGATCCGTCAAAAGTGAATAAAGGGGAGGTGTACAGTGGTACGCACTCCCCTTTATTATTTTCAGGCTGAATTACAGGTTTTTGTTTTTCAAAAGATCCAGCAATCTTATGTGGATGTTGTCAAAGCCACCATTTGACAGTATCGCTACAACATCTCCGGGCTCCACCTGATTATCGAGATATTCAAGTATCGCCTCGGTATCGGTAAAGGAGGTGGCTACCAGGCCTCGTTGCTTGCAGAGATCATCTGCCAGCTGTGCGGAGGAGAAATGTTCGCCCTCGTTGATATTGGTCAGCGGCACTGGCTCTCTGATACAGATCGCATCGGCTGCATCAAACGCCTGCACATAATCTGTCTGAAAAATGGATCTTCTTGAAGTGTTTGTCCGGGGCTCGAAAACCACGACAAGTCGTTGCTCGGGATAGGCGAGCCGAAGAGCTGCAAGAGTTTCCTTTACAGCAGTGGGGTGGTGGGCAAAATCGTCAATCACTGTCACGCCGGCCTCGATCCCGCGAACTTCCTGACGTCGTTTGACACCTCCGAATGAACTGAGCCCTGCACAAATCGTTTTGGCATCAACCCCGAGATGATGGAGAATGGCAGTTACCGCCAGGCTGTTGAGCGCATTATGGCGACCGGGCAATTTAACTGCAAGCTCTCCATACGGTTTGCCCTGGTGCAAGGCGGCAAAATGGGTCAGACCGCCTTTTACAGTTACATCTGCCAATGACCAGTGATAGCTTTCATCAAGGCCATATTTCTGCACCTGGCATTTCGCTCCAGCCACAACATCCCGAACATTTTCATCATCCCAGTTGGCAATCAGCAGACCGTCTTCGGGTAGCAGGCTGACAAATTGCCGGAAGGAATCCTTGATGGCGTCAAGATCGTTGAAGATATCTGCATGATCAAATTCGATGGAGGTAATGACAGCTATTTTAGGCTGATAATGAAGAAATTTAGATACCTTGTTGAAGAAGGCGGTGTCATACTCGTCTCCTTCAGCAACAAAATAGTCGCCCTCGCCAATCCTGAAGTTGCCACCAAATTCACGAATTATCCCACCGATCATAAATGTTGGATCAAGTTCAGCGCGGTGCAGTGCTGTGGCAAGTAGCGAGCAGGTGGTGGTTTTGCCATGTGTACCGGATATAACCAGCGAGGTGCGGTTATTAATGTAAAAATGGGATAGTGCCTGCGGAAAAGAAAGATAAGGGATTGGCAATTCACCAAGTCTTTGTGCTTCCTCGTTTACCCGGGTAATAACATTGCCAACGATTACCAGGTCGGGGTCGGAGTCGAGATTTTGAGCTGAATACCCGTCACAGACTGGGATCTGCAATTTTTTGAGAAAATCCGACATGGGAGGATAGACATAGCTGTCACTGCCGGTAACTGTATATCCGCTTTGTTGCAACATTCCGGCAAGGGCGGCCATGCCAGTGCCGCAAACGCCCATTATATGTATATGCCGGATGTCCTCCGGTGCGTAATTGAGTTGTGGATCAAGATCTGCCATGCTTACTTCTTCCTGACTGTAGATTCTATGGAGTTGTAGATATTGCGAAAGCTTTCGTCGAATGTCGAAGGAACGACGCGACCGACTTCGATGAACTTGATTGAGATTTCCTTGGCTATTTTCAGAATTGTCTCGTCTGATACCGTCTGATTTTCATTACTCTTCCCTGCTGGTCGCTGTGAAGACATGTTCTCCATCCCTCGATCTGTAGTATTGAAAAGTGGCGCCTCTGCCGGATGAAGAAGGCCAATTCGTCATGTGAGAGCGGCAGAGGCGCGATCATCTAAGGAATAACCGGCCAGGCCATCCCTTGTGTCCCGGTAAGTTTTACGGCAATCAGCCTAATTTTGCCAGGATTTGTTTAAATACAGATTCGTGTGGACTGTCGTTTTGACAGGTCCAGGCTATGTACTTTCAATGCCATTTGCCTGGGAGAGGGCCGTTTAATCAGTAGAGCTATTGAATTGCAGGAGTTCAGATTACTCAACTGCGTCAGAAGTTCCCACTGCGTCTTTACCGCTCGACTTTACATGGAACATCGCTTTGTCGGCAAGTGCCAGCAGCTCCTGGACATCAGCCGCGTCATCGGGGTAGGTTGCCACACCGAAACTGGCGGACATCCGCAGCTGTAGCTGTTTACTGCTCAGGTAGATGCTGTCTTTCATCATTTTCCTGATTTTCCGAACATGTTCAAGGGCTTGCTCTTTGTTTGACTGGGGGAGTACCAACACAAACTCGTCTCCACCATAGGCAACGCCAAAAAAGTGTTCCGCCAGACCCTCACGCAGGGTTTCCGCGACCTCCTTCAGTGCCTGGCTGCCATTCAGGTGGCCATATGTATCAACCACGTGCTTGAAGTTGTCCATATCAAGGAACACAAGCGAGAAAGGCTCCCTTCTCTCGTTGCTATCGATGATCAGTTTTTCAAGTGACCTGTAGAGATAGCGGGTGTTGAAAAGACCTGTAAGGTTATCGTGGTCGGCCAGGTATCGAAATCGCTCTCTGCTCCGCCGTAGTTTATCTTCGGCCATTCGTTTCTGGGTGTTATCTATGAGTATGCCTTCTATCAGGGACGTTCCATCTGCTTCTTTGGTCAATCTTGCGCTCGCCAATACCCAGATCGATTGACCGTCCTTGCCAACCATCTCAATTTCATAGTTGGTGATCGTCCGATCTCTTTCTAAAGTGGTTAAATAATCCTGTCGATCATTCTGATTCTTGTAAAGAGATGAAATATTGACAACCTCACGCAACAGATGGGCCGGATGCTCATAACCGAAAATTTTGGAGAATGAAGGATTAATGCTATAGATTGTCCCTCCCAATGTGCATTGATACATCCCCTGCACCGCATTTTGGTAGATATCCCTGTATCGTGTTTCAGCAAGTTTCAGATCTTCCTGGGCATTTTTGAGTTCTGTGAGCTCGGTAAGTAAGACAAGGTAGCCGTCTGGGCGGCCGTGTTTATCACGAAGACAGCTTCTCTTGAATAAAACGGGAAAATTCCTGCCTGATCTGCTTTGAAGGTGCGCCTCGAAATTTAAGTGGTCATTACTGGCAAAATGGACATGAACCGTCTTTTTGTCATAGAGCTTTTCAAAAGGGCTTAGCAGCAGGTCTTCGCGACGTAGTCCTGATAATTCGATCATCTTAGCATTATGATCGATAATCCTGAATTTCAGGTCTAGTTCAACAAATCCCTCGGAGGTGGCCTCTATTACACGACGATATTTTTCCAGATTTTTTCTGGCATTGCCCCGGTATTTTCGATCAAGAATTTCTATTCTCTTCTTAAGTTGTTGAATTTTGATCGCAGCGTTTTTAGGGATGGGTTTATTCATGTTCGCGTCTTATGAAAGGACAGTTTTCAACTGTTGCAGAAATGAATTTTAGCCAATAGGTTGTTGTTTAGTATCTAAAGTACTTGCTGGTTTTACAACGCGAATATGTAGTTTCAGCGATAATCCCTGAAAAGTCTTTGATGTCCGCCGCCAATTACAGACTGATATTATTGGCAGATCCTCCTGGCTATAGATATATACCTGCCAATCAGCCACAGCTCTTGCCTCCACTCGTCATGTTGAAGATCCAGCAGTCTTGTCGGGCTAAACCTTTTCCAGCCAACTCATCGTTTTCCGAGGAAGGATAATGCTCGCAATAGTCCAACAGGTTCCCCAGGGGACTATAAAGAAAAATTGATAGGGAGATTGGGGTAAGAGAGCTACAACTGCATTAGGAATGGAGGAGATATTTCCAGGCACAGCCTGGAAGAATAGCATTAGGCCTGCAATATCAAGTAATGAGTAATCATTGTTCAATCAAGAGGGTCAAACTTTTCCCTCGGGGAATGGCGTTCATATGATCACCACAGACGGGACCATAAATATACCCCCATTCTACGCAGATGTATCGAGCAGGATTTTCGATTATTCCGATATTCTATACGTTTAATTCAGAGTATCAATTATCCCGATAGCAGGTTTGAAAAAGTCCGATCCACCAGGAAGAAGATCGGACTTTCACAAAATTTAATCAGATTATACGGCGAAGTATTTGGCCTGGGGATGATGCACAACGATGGCAGAGGTTGTCTGCTCCGGCACCATCTGCATATTTTCAGTCAAAGATACTCCGATTGCCTCAGGCTTTAAAAAGTCGAAAAGCGGCTTATGGACATCCAGATCCGGGCAGGATGGGTAGCCGAATGCATAGCGTGAACCCTGATAATCCTGGCAGGTTAATCCGCGGGACGGTATTTCACCTTGACCGATTCCAAGGTCCTTTCGCATAATGGCGTGCCAGTATTCTGCCAGGGCATCAGTTATTTCGACGCTGAAACCATGGAGCATCAGGTAATCATGATAGGCATTGTCCTGATACAGTTTTGCGGTTTCAAGTCCCATTCTGTCGCCGATGGTGACCAAAAAGAACCCGGCTATATCACCACCTTCTTCCCTGGTCTTAAAATAATCTGCAATGCAGAGATGTGGCGCTTCTGCCTGACGGGGAAAGCTAAAGTGGTGCAAGGTGTTGTCGGCTTCGACAAAGAGGGAATTCCCTTCAGAGTAACAGGGGAAATAGCCATACGTTACCTTGGGGCTGATCAGCTTTTCTGCCAGTGTCCGATGTTGTAATTCTTCATAAATCGGTTGAGCTTTGGTTTCAATGAGTTGCTGATACTCTTCGGCAGACATTTTTCCACGTCTATATCCCCAGCGACCACGAAAAAGTGCCTGTTTATTGATGTAAGGGAAGAGTTTTTCGGGGTCCACATCCACCACATATTTCTGGCCGGTAAAAGGAGCGGTGGGAACCGGGTGGGTTTTGTCGATGCTTGAATCTTTTATGCCAGGTTTCAGAGCCTGTATTGCTGTGACATCATTGTATACTGTGGAGACAAGCGAGCCTTCCTCATGTTCTCTGACCGCTTTCAAGCCGGCAAATGCATCGGCACAGTAGACCACGGGTCCCGGGTAGTTCGGTGCGCAGGACTCTGCGACAAACTTCGGCGTCAGGGCGGCTCCGCCTAAAAGGATTGGGATATCGAGACCGGCATCACGGTATTGTGACATCGATTCCTGCATGGCGATGGCGGATTTAACCAGTAGACCACTCAGCCCGATAACGTCTACGTCGTACTCTATGGCTTTTTGGATTATCGTCTCAACCGGTACTTTGATACCGATATTATAGACTTTATAACCGTTATTGGAGAGGATGATGTCGACCAGGTTCTTGCCGATATCGTGCACATCTCCCTGGACTGTAGCCAGGAGAACTCTGGTGGCGTTGCTGACATCGTTTTTCTCCATAAAGGGCTCAAGTCTGGTGACAGACGCTTTCATTACCTCTGCGGATTGCAGGACAAAAGGCAGCAGGATTTCTCCTTTACCGAACAGTTCACCGACATGGCGCATGGCAGGAACGAGTATCTGATTGATAATCTCGAGAGGCGCGTGCCGCTCCCTCAGAATGGAAAGAAGATCTTCAAGTCCATCCTTGTCGCCATTGACAAGTTGTTTAAATAATTGTTCTTCTGGAAAAAGGGTCTCGGTCGTGGAGTCGTCATCATCACTATCGGCTTTGTCGCTGAAATAATCGATGAGCCGCATTAGTGGATTTTTTTCCTCGTCCCTGTTTCTGTCGTATAAAAGATCAAGGCAGACCAGCTTATCTTCTTCAGAAATTCGGGCCAGCGGTATGATCTTGGCCGCATCGACGATTGCCGCATCCAGGCCTCCATTGACTGCTTCATGGAGAAAAACGCTGTTCAAGACCCGCCGGGCTTTCGGCGGGAGACCGAATGAGATATTGCTGAGCCCAAGCACTGTCAGGCAACCGGGTAGCTCTTCTTTGATTCTGCGAATACCGTCTATGGTCTGAATGGCAGCATCACGGAGCTTTTCATCACCGGAGCCGACCGTAAAGGTAAGACAGTCAAAGAGAATGTCCGATGGGCGCAGTCCGCACTCATCCACAGCGATATCATGTATGGCTTTGGCGATTGCAACTTTTTCATCGGCGGTCATGGCCATACCGTTTTCATCGATCGTCAGCGCAACAACAGCAGCGCCGTATTTCTTTGCAGCCTTACACACCCTGCGAATATTAATTCCGCCATCTTCGAGATTGATTGAGTTGATTATGGCGCGTCCCGGATAGAGCTTCAGGCATGCCTCAATGCATTCCGGTGTTGTTGAGTCGATCATCAGAGGCGCTTTCAGGGATTTGGCGCACATTTGCACCAGTGTGGTCAGATCCTTGAGTTCATCACGACCTGCATAGGCGGTACAGAGATCAATGATGTGGGCGCCTTTGGGTTCCTGGTCCAGGGCAATTTTCAGGCAAGCCTGATAATCGTCTTCGAGCAACAATTCGCGGAACTTTTTTGAGCCATTGGAGTTGGCTCGCTCCCCGATGAGCAGCGGCGGTATTTCCTGTTGCAGCTCTACAGCCTGGTAAAGGCTTGAAACGGATGGCTTCATGATATCACCTCCCTGGTTGCAGGTGTAACTCCGGAAAGTGATTGCACCAGCTGTCTGGTATGGTCTGGTGTTGTCCCGCAGCAGCCGCCGACCACGCTTACGCCATATTCGTTGATAAATCGTTTCATTTCTCTTCCGTACTCTTCAGGTGACATGGGGTAACATGTTTTGCCATTGACTACTTCGGGCATGCCCTGATTGGGAACACAGGAAATTCGTTTAGGCCAGTTCTGGGAGAGGTAGCGGATATGAGACTCCATATCTGTTGGACCGGTGGCACAGTTCAAGCCGAAAGAGAAGATTGGAAAAGGCTCGAAGGTTACCGCCGCGGTGGCAATATCGGAGCCGACCAGCATGGTGCCGGATCGTTCGATGGTCACTGAGGCCATAACCGGCAAATCTTTGCCGGCCTCTTCCAGAACTTCAAAACAGGTGGTCATTGCAGTTTTAATCTGTAGCAGATCCTGGCATGTCTCTATAATCAACAGGTCCACGCCTGCCCGCACCAGTGCCTGAAACTGCTCCCTGTAAGCCGCAGCCATAACATCTACACTGATATGGCCGAGAGAAGGGAGTTTGGTACCCGGTCCCACCGAGCCGCCAATGTAGGTATTGGGTTTGCCGTTAATTGCTTTTCGGGCATTTTCAATTCCGGCTATATTGATCGCCTCTACCTGGTCTTCCAGTCCATATTCTTCAAGAACAATCCGATTGGCGCCAAAAGTGTTGGTTTCCAGCACCATGGCACCGGCATCAACAAAACCGCGATGCAGGGAGGTTATTGTCTCAGGTGAAGTGAGGTTGAGGATTTCATTGCATCCTTCCCGGCCATCCCATGCGGAATCAGGAATATCCATCTCCTGTAAATTGGTCCCGCAGGCACCATCGAGGATTAATACATCATGATCTTTGGGTCGCATAACTTCGTATTTGTTTAAATAATAGAAAAATTGACAGACTATTCAAGTCATGACCAAACAGAAGTGACTCTATGTAGTCTTGGGAAACGTCGCAGAAGTGAAGCATTGGTGGTGGGAGCTTCGAATTACGTACTGCCGATCTTTTACCATACGATGTGGTACCTGGTCATTACTTTAAGGCATTTTTTGTATATTTCATGTTCTTCATAGTTGTTTGAAGAAGCACGGAAATATTGATTTCGACATCTCTACAGTCACTGCGTCAGAGGTGCAAACAAAAAAAGCACCTACCGATTTCTCGGTAGGTGCTTTTATATTCTGGCTGGGGGACAGGGAGTCGAACCCCGATAAGCGGAGTCAGAGTCCGCTGTCTTGCCATTAGACCATCCCCCAAGGGATTTCGTTTTTGCACCTGATCCTTTCCTTTACAGAAATGGTATCACACTCACATTTATTAACTCAACAAGCTGATCATTTACATCAAGCTGGCTGGGGGACAAGGATTCGAACCTTGATAAGCGGAGTCAGAGTCCGCTGTCTTGCCATTAGACCATCCCCCAGTAGTGAGTAGTGCCGTGCTCAGGTCCGGTGATTTATAGAAAAAAACGGTTTTGGTGTCAAGGAAAAAGCTGATAAAAACTTCACTTTCTCTTAAGAAATTACAATCCCGGCGTAACCGACCACACTTTCCGTATCGCCTGATACCGCACCTGAGTCGGTATAGCGGAGCACCTTTGCTCCTGTAGCTCCAAGCTTTTTCGAAGCAATGAGGGCAACTGTCACAGGGATAATGCCGCACATTGTAATATTGTTGCTATGAACAGTATTATATAACCCCAGAGGGTTCAAATCCTCAATCTGCTGTAAGGCGAGTTTATCCTTGGCACTTGCCTGTTGTCTTGATTCGTAGTGGCTCATATCGCTGGAGGCTACAATGAGCACTTTTTTATCTACTGCCTGAATGGCCTCTACCAGAGTTTCTGCCACACGGGTACAGAGTTCGTATGAAAAGTAGGAGAGCACTATCGGGACTATTTTAAGATTGGGTTGCAATGCCTGCAGAAAGGGAATCTGCACTTCAACAGAATGCTCAGGACCATGCGCTGCTTCATCGTTTGTTATCGGACTGCCTGGCCCGACCAGTAGATCGGCGAGTTGATCATCTACAGGGACGCGTCCCATGGGCATGTCCCAGACCGATCTGGAGAGTGCTGCACGATCTCCGGTACCATGGTGGTTCAGGCCCAGTATGATAACGGTCTTTGGTATTTCGATAGCCTTAAGAGTCTCGGCGGCAACAGAACCGGAATAAATATAGCCTGCATGGGGAGACACTGCAGCTATGGCAGTATATTTTTCCCGGTCCGGGGCCGAAAGAAGAAGATCATCAACCATTCCGGAGAGCTGAGAGCGACTTCCAGGGTAAAAACGACCTGCGACAATGGGTTGTCTGATCATATTATCCCCCCTGAGGGAAAAGGTTATGGAGGCGCAATGGGCAAAAGTGGGGAGGTACGGGTAGTGGCAGCCCCTCCTCCCCGTAATTTGCAGGGAGAAGGGTGAACTGAGAGATTAGTTACGGCGAACGGTCCAAGTGGTACCTTCAGGTCCGTCTTTAAGTTCAATATTGTGTGCCAGCAACTCATCTCGTATTTCGTCACTGCGGCTCCAGTTTTTCTCTTTCCTAGCAGTATAACGCTCTTTGATGAGCTGGAGAATAGTTGCTTCGTCGATATCGATACCAGCGAGCATTTTTTGTTTCTGGTTGTTGATAAAGCTCGCAGCGTCTTCTGTGAGAAGACCCATAATTCCGGCAAGCTTTTTCATTACTTCGCGGCTCTCCCTCAGTAGCGTGAGATCAGAGGCTGCTGGAGTGTCAGGAAGGGCTGCCGCAATGCGGTTCAGGATTTTAACCGAGTCAAACAGGATAGATTGTCCCTGTGCAGTATTGAAGTCGTTGTCCATGGCCTGCTGGAAACGTTTTTCCATGGATTGCAGCTTATTGATATCTTTATCACTGGCAATCGGCTCTGTCTCTGTGCTGCCTTCTCCTTCAAGCTCGTCAATCATGCGGACACAGGTATAAAGACGCTCAAGCCCTGCGGTTGCATCCTGCATCGCTGTCTCTGAAAAATCCAGAGGGTTGCGATAATGGGTAGAGAAGACAAAGAAACGGAGTATTTCCGGATGATAATGGGCCAGCAGGTCGCGAATTGTCAAAAAGTTATTCAGCGACTTTGACATCTTTTCATCACGAATAGTTACAAACCCATGGTGAATCCAGGTTTTGACAAAAGCACAGCAGTTTGCAGCTTCACTCTGGGCGAGTTCATTTTCATGATGTGGAAAGATAAGGTCTTTACCACCACCATGGATGTCGAACGTCTCGCCGAGATACTTTCTGCTCATGGCAGAGCATTCGATGTGCCAACCCGGTCGTCCATCCCCCCAGGGGCTTTTCCATTTTGGCTCACCCGGCTTAGAACCTTTCCAGAGCACGAAGTCCATGGGGTTGTGTTTGAGCTCATTGATAGAAATACGCGCGCCGGCCTGCATATCTTCGAGGTTGCGGTGGGAGAGCTTTCCATATTCCGCAAATTTTTCAACGGCGAAATAAACGTCGTTGCCAGCCTGGTAGGCGATGCCCTTGTCTATCAACTCAGATATCAGTTCAACCATCTCCTGGATATGCTCGGTTGCCTTGGGCTCCATGGTGGGCCTGTCGATGCCGAGTTGATCCATATCAACATAGAACTCGTCGATAAAACGGTTCGCCAACTCTTCGGAGGTAGTATTCTGCTCGTTTGCTCTTTTGATAATCTTGTCATCAATATCTGTAAAGTTACGAATGTAGGTAACTTTGTAGTCACGTGACCGCAGATATTTGACAATCATGTCAAAGGCAAGTGAAGAGCGAGCATGACCTATATGGCAGTAGTCATAGGACGTGATGCCGCAAACGTAGAGCTTTACGTGATTTGGTTCAATTGTTTCAAGGGGCTCTTTCTTGCCGGTGAGTGTATTGTAGATTCGAATAGTCATATTAAGTGGAACTGCCTCTGGACAGTTCTGAAATCGTTTATTAAGTAATCCGGATTAACCCGCATCAATTATTATATTGCACCGATATTCAGATGCAAGAACAGCAGTGTCGATTTCGTGAAATCATGATAGCTTACAGCTGATGATTCAGTTCCCGATTTACCACTTTGGGCTTGCTACTTAATTGTCCTTGCAGAGAAAATTGTCACCATAATCGTAATACAAGGAAAAGACAAGAATGAGCCTGGGAAATGGTGAAAATCTAAGCTGGCGCGAAACCTTTGCAGCGTGTACCCACCCTAAAGTAGTTACTATGCTGTTTCTAGGTTTTTCTTCCGGATTACCTTTGTACCTTATTTTTTCGTCACTTTCTGCCTGGCTCACCCAGGCGGGCGTAAGTAAGGCCAGTGTTACGTTTTTCAGTTGGGCGGCTCTTGGTTATTCCTTTAAATTTATCTGGGCACCGCTTGTCGATCTGCTGCCGCTACCGGTTCTTACACGCTTGCTGGGGCGTAGACGAGGATGGTTGCTTTTTTCCCAGGTGTTGGTCGCGGCGGCCATCATGTGGATGGGACTGACCAACCCCGTGGCACATTCTTCAGGTTTGACCGTTATGGCATTGGCAGCGGTGATGCTGGGGTTCTCAGCAGCAACCCAGGACATCGTGATAGATGCGTACAGGATTGAGAGTAGCGTCGAATCCATGCAGGCGTTGCTGGCATCAACCTATATTGCCGGATACCGGATAGGCATGCTGGTATCCGGGGCCGGTTCTCTCTATCTTGCCGGATGGCTTGGCAGCAGCAAAGGGATCTACCTCTATTCGGCCTGGAAAAACACCTATCTGATTATGGGGCTGATAATGTTGACGGGGGTTATCACGACTCTTTGTATCTCAGAACCCAGCCAAAGTAAGAGCAGAAAATACAGTGAGTATTCAACCGGACAATATTTGCGGATAGTGCTTCTTTTTGGAGTCGCGACGGCCACTTTTGCCCTGTCTTTTTTTTACAGTGGTTCATTAAGTGCTGCTCTCAAGGATATCGTACTCGACTACTTTCCCGTTACCGGCCTGATGATTGGTTTTGTCGTCGAGGTACTGCGATTTCTTTCTTCAGTGACAGTTGCCGGCCTGATCTGCAGGGTGATGGTATCGTTTAAGCTGGTTGAGTGGGGAATAGTACGCAATGTCTATGTGCGACCGGTGCTTGACTTCTTTAACCGTTATGAAGTGAAGGCAGCAGTGTTGCTACTCATGCTTATTGGCTGTTACCGGATTTCAGATGTCGTGATGGGGGTCGTTGCCAATGTCTTTTACCTCGAACTCGGCTTTTCTACCATCGACATAGCCAATATTTCTAAGACTTTCGGGTTGTTTATGACCATTGCGGGCGGTATTCTGGGTGGGGTACTCACAGTCAGGTACGGAGTCATAAAGATCCTCTTTCTTGGTGCCTTACTGTCAGCCGCAACCAATCTGTTGTTTATGACTCTTGCCAAGGCCGGTGCAGATCTTACGCTGCTCACGGTGGTGATTATGGCCGATAATCTGAGTGGTGGTATCGCTACCACCGCCTTTGTGGCATTTCTGTCATCGCTGACCAGTGTCTCCTTCACTGCCATGCAATATGCGATATTTTCATCAGTAATGTTGCTGTTCCCAAAGGCTATCGGTGGTTATTCCGGAACAATTGCCGAAGCTTTTGGTTATGAGACATTCTTTCTGATTACTGCCTGTATGGGGATCCCGGTATTGTTTCTGGTCTGGCTCGCGAGAGGGTACGCTGATAAAAAGCCGTAAGATGATAATGGCTAACCGGTTTTGCCGGAAGTTTGCGAGGGAAGCGAAGAGTTGACAGGGCAGAAGATATCTTTTGAAGAAATGCCAAAACGTTTCATCTTCTCATAAAGAGAGGTTTTGCCAAGTTGTAAAGATTCTGCTGCTGCGGCTACGTTGCCTCTGCTTTCCCTGAGCGCCTGTAAAATGATATCTCGCTCGAACTCAGACAGCATCGATTTCAGGGACTTGTTTGAGAGGCGTGGCAATGGGCGAGAGGGGCTCCTGGCCGGAGCGCGCGGGTAGGGTGTAAAAACGAGTTCCTTTTCAACGATTTCATTCGTCTTGGCGATGAGTACTGCGCGTTGAATAAGATTTTCCAGCTCTCGCACATTTCCTGGCCAATCGTGGTTCATGAGCGAGCTCAGCGCCGATTCCGAAATGGAGTCCAGCTGTTTATTGAAAACTGTTTCAAATTTTCTGATAAAGTGAAAAGTCAGTTCCCTGATGTCATCTTTTCTTTCCCGCAGAGGCGGGACCGGGATATGAATGATATTCAAGCGGTAGAAGAGATCAAGCCGAAACTTTTCACGCTGAATCGCAGTAGCCAGGTCGGTGTTGGTGGCAGCGATAATACGGATATTTATCTTGATCGGGTGGTTGCCTCCTACCCTGATAATTTCGCCATCCTGGAGAACGCGCAGCAGTGAAGATTGCATTCTTGGGCTGATGTCACCTATCTCATCAAGAAAGATTGTGCCACCGTCAACAATTTCAAATTTTCCTTTTTTTCGGCTTTCAGCGCCTGTGAAAGCACCTTTCTCGTGACCGAATAATTCACTTTCAAGAATAGAATCGTTGAAGGCGTTACAATTAATTTTCAGGTAGGGTTTCTTCTCTCTGCTGCTGAGCTCCTGAAGCAGGTCGGCAACAATCTCTTTACCAGTGCCGGATTCGCCAGTGATGAGAACTGTTGTATCGGTGGGTGCAACCTGCAGGATGAGGTCGTGGAGTTCAATCATTTGAGGAGTTGAACCAACCATTTTATGTGTGTGATTACCAATGCCAGAGATTGGTGCACACGGTTTGTGCGCGTCGTCATGTTGGCAGTGGAGATTTGGAAGACTTAGGGCCCTTCGGAGGATGTCAGAGCCAGGCTGGTTGACATCCTTGACAATGAGCCAGTGGAAAGAGTTTTTCTGTACGCCTGCAGTGCTCATGATTGCACTGCTGCTACGAAGAATTACAGGATAACAAATTGGAGCGAAATGGAATTCCAGAAAACTTTCGTTGTGTTCAACCCGAATCTGACATTGCTGGTACCTGCTTTTCCTGTATTGGTAAAGGGCCTGGTTGATTGCCGGAGGCTGGCTCCGATGCTGAGACAGGCCGGGCCTGGCTGAAGGCTTCCATCCCACCAAAATATACTCGCGCACTCTCGTTCATATATCTGACAGCTTGTAACCCTTCTATGAGCAGCACCATTTCCGAGGCCTGGTGAAGCAAATCTTTGAGTCTATTCAGGAGCATGTCTTCTGGTTGGAATGAGTAATTCACGATGTAACAACCACATGTAATTACTTAGATAATAAACAGGACGACAAATGTTTACTGCTCGGTGGATGGATATTTGATAGTATAGCTCAGATAACATTGAATAGGAGCTATTATTTTGTTGGCTGTGGTACCTGGTTCGAAGATCAATTACACTTTCGGCGAGTAGGGGCAATGTTTTTCGAAAAGAAAATATTTTATGGAATTCTAATCCATATATTCTTGCTGGCGTCTCCCGGTGCAGGCCATGCAGTTTCGGCCGGGGAGCTGCTGGTGGTATTCAATGAAAGGATGGCCGGTTCAGAGGAATTAGCTGAATACTATATAAAAATGCGCAATATTCCCCGGCATAACCTGCTTGCCGTATCGCTTGGTGTTGGCGAGTCGATGAAAAGGGGGGAGTATGAACAGAAACTGCGAAAACCTGTAATTGAAAAAATAGCCAGCCTCAAAGGTCGTTCGGACATATATGGCATAGTCCTTATTTACGGAGTTCCCCTTAAGGTTCAACAACCTGCTATTGATGAACAGAGCAAGGCACTTGTCAAGGAACTGAGAGAGCTGCAGAAAACCGCATCAAAGGAGCACAAAAAGCAGCTCAGGGAAAGAGTCAAGCGCCTGACGGGTGCAGATAAAAGAGCGTCAGTCGATTCAGAACTCATGCTTGCCAAAGTTGAAAGTTATAAGCTTTCCAGCTGGATCAAGAATCCATATTATATAGGATTCAACAGCAAGGAACTGCAATACACCACAGATGATGTACTGTTGGTCGCCAGGTTGGACGGGCCTGATAAGAGGACTGTACTGCGTATCATCGATGATGTACTCGCAGTCGAGCAGACCGGGTTGGAGGGACGTGCATATTTTGATGCAAGGTGGGCAAGTCTGCCAAAACAGAAAAATCGAAAAGCCTATGGCAGGTGGGACAATTCTCTCCACGAAGCAGCAAAGATAGTCGAAAAGCGGATGCCGGTTACTCTGGATACTAATGAAGAGTTGTTTGCTCCAGGGACTGCCCCTGACGCAGCATTATATTGTGGTTGGTACTCTTTAAGTAACTATGTAGATAGTTTTACCTGGTCTCGCGGTGCGGTCGGCTACCATATGGCTTCAGGCGAGTGCACAACGCTGAGGAGAACAGAGCGCAATGTGTGGTGTTTGCAGATGTTGACGCGTGGTGTGGCCGCGACTTTAGGACCGGTGGCAGAGCCGTATATACAGGCCTTTCCACTCCCTGAACTGTTTTTTAAAATACTTACAGAGGGCTACATGAATCTCGGAGAGACCTACCTTGTCTCCCTCCCTTTTATCTCGTGGCAGATGGTGCTGGTGGGAGATCCCTTGTACAAACCATTTAAGCCTCTGTCAAAGCAAGACGGAACGCCCCTTGTCAGCAACGTCCCGGTTACTGACTAGAGATAGACGTTACCAGATAAATGGTTCTTTCCTGGTCTTTTTCCGCAGCCAGTTCAAGCTTTTTTGCACCGCTTTTGCGCGGGTTAACGTATAGATAAGCTGTTTTTTATAAGGAAAGTCCATTAGCGCAATGCCAATGATAATGGTAATGAGCCCCTGTCCTGGCAGGAAAAGCATTACGATACCGGCCAACAGTAGCAGTAATCCGATGAAATTACGCAGCAGTCGCCTAAGCGCCTGCCATAGTGTGAAACGTTGGGCGAGGGTGTGTTTATGGGAGTAATCCCGATGAAAATACTTTCTGGGCAGGCGGGCGACGAGAATCGGGATAAGAATTATGCTGACCAGGAAAGTGCATATGGACAGGGCGGCCAAAAGTTCCAGAACTTTTTCAAAATGAGAATCAAGGAAATTCATGGCACACCCTGTCGTGACTGCGTACTCACTCCTGTAGGAGTTATCTCAGGTCTACATTAATGATAATTTCAGAAATTGGACGCTTGGGAACATGGTGTACCTGATTTTCATCGCGCCAATACTTCACCTGATCAGGTGAAGCCATCTCTTCGAGAACAACATTTTCGGCAGGGGCACCGAGGGCGATAACCAACTCCAGCTTGAGATGATCGGGCAGGGTGAAAAGGTCAGCAAGTTTTGGTGAAAATGCGCCGATTCTGCAGCCGGAAAGTTGTTGGCTTGTTGCGCCGAGCAGCATGTTCTGAGACGCTATGCCAAGGTCGAAGTGGGCTTCCTTGTCTGTGCCTTTCAGCCAGTTCTGGTTGAGCAGGCACAGGATATATGCCGCAGGCCGTTCTCCTGATGCCGGTCCTTTCCACTCGCTTAAGTACCCAGCCCAGCCGAGGTGAGGGAATATCTTGTCACACAGTGCGGGGTCGTTTACCAGAGCGTATTGCCATGGCTGGCAATTTCTGGCAGACCCCGAAAGTCGGGCTAACTCGATGAGCGATTGCAACTGGTCTGTTGTAATTGCCTGGTCTTGCTTAAACCTTCTGTGCGTTCTCGTTTGCTTTACCAGTAATTCGAAGTTCTCTTTCGGCATTGTCTTTGTAGTGAGTGGTTTTTTTAATGTAGCGTTATTGCCTGCTTTTTTGTTGGGTATACGGTTCAATGGAGAATTGTACTCTATTACCAGGTAAAATCTCGTTCTGCGATATCTGAGACTGATTGTTTATCTTTATTCTGCTTTCATCAAGGGCAAGGTTTTCCACGAAAAAGGTTGCTATGACCTTGGCTCTCTGGTCTGCGAGTTGTCTCAACATTGACTCGTCAATGACTATTGGCTCAGGCTCAATAGGCGCGTATTTGGAAAACAGATGCACAGGCAGGTCCTCTTCAATCACCTGACCAGTGTTCCCTGCAGCAATTCGGGCTTCGGCTGCTTTTCTCAGGTATTCTTCCGTTTCCCTGTCGAGCTGTTCACTGCGTTTGCGATTTTCTTCGGCTACCCTCTGACTTTCTAATTTTTCCAGGGCTTCTTTGAGTTCTTTGCCGTCAACATTCGGGTCTGCAACTCCGGTCACAGTGATACCAATGTAGGGGTGAGAGGCAAGAAGGTTACTGAAGCGTGTAAGGGATTCGCGCCCCTGCCCGGAGAGAATAATTTCCCCTGGTAGAAAATCGGCATGTTCGTTGCCGACAAGGTCCGAGAAGTTACCTGAAGCAAGAAGCAGAGGCGAGACAGACGCCTTCACCATCATCCTCTTTAACGAGAATACAGCATCTGAATACAGGTTGAGTGGTTTGGAGCTGTCTGGCTGTGAGTTTTCCGCAGTAAGGGTGAACTGGTTTTCATCGTTGGAAATCAAAGCCAGGGTAAGGGCGGAATCGGCAATCTCCGAAAGAGGTTCAACATCACGGAAGATCATCTCGCTTTTCTGCTCCATGGTACCGTTTTTCCATGTTGTTGTCTCAGTTACATTGACCAGGCCGCTGCTGGTATCAATGTCGATCTGGTTGGAAATTTGCTCATGAAACGATGGAAGTGGTAAATCAGCGATAGAGAAGGTGCTGTCACCGTTCATAGCAGAAGCGAAGAGTGCAAGTGCCCCTTCATGCTTAAATGGGACAGAATCGAGCTTGCCAGAAAAGCTGAAAAGGGAAGGTTTGCCATTGCGACCACTGTTGATGGCCTGAATTGTACCGTTGACGGCAGAAAACTCGCCCTTCCAGACTGGAGAGAGTCTGGTGTCGGCGTAGCTGACTTTGGCATCTGCCACCCTGATTTTTCCTATCTGGAGAGCGTCCTTTTGTTTGCCGGCAGCTTTGTAGAGTGGTTTGGCTATATCTGACTGTATATAGGAATGAAGTCGTGCCAGAGATTGCTTATCACCATAACTCTGGGTAAGAGAAAATTCGGGACCGTCGACAAAAAGCTCTGCCGCAGAGATCCTAAGAGGTGAACCATGGTATTGGAACTTTTCAAATTGCGCTTTATCCCAGCTGAATTTCCTGGAGTCTTTGGTTCCGAGTGAACCCCGGTCAAGGCTGAGCTGGCCATTGAAATGAGTTTTGGGCAACTGCAATTCGCCTGCGCCACTCACCATCGCATTAATATTGTTTACAAAGCTGCCATTGCCAAACCAGGGTAGAATATTGGTGCTGGGCAGATCGCCGAATTGAGTAGTGTACCTGGCTGAAAATGGTTGTAGTTGAACGTGACCTTTAGCCTGGATATGACCGCCGCCTTTCAGTTTGGCGGTAAAATTGCTGTTATCCCGGGTTTCGCCACCAGCGTCTTGAGAGAGTCGTATGGTCTGCAGCTTGGCGTCGCTGAATTGGAGCTGTGGTTGGCTGGAGCTGCCGTTTTCGACAACTATGGAGCCGGTGAAGTCAAGCGCATCCAGCGATGTTGCAGTTTCTTTCTTGTCGAGAGATGAAATAATAGCCGGCAGCTTCCTGGTATTGATATGCACGGAGCCGTCTTGAGTGACTATGGAGCCAAGGGAAATACGGTTACCCTCTTTACTAAAGCCGGTAATTTGGGTGTCAGGGCTTGAGTACCAGACAGTCTTACCTTGTTTTGCGCTAAAATCGCGCAGGGTAAGAGAGGCGTCCGCTATTTGCAGGCGAGGTTTGTCCTTTTCTTCCAGTCCCTTGCTAAAACTGATATGAGCCTGGGTGTCAGCGGTGCCTTTATGTGCGCCAATTGTGTTCAGGCCGAGCATATTCAAGATCCAGGGAGCATGAACACCGGTGAGGTGGAGCTGACCATCAGGGAAATTGGCATGATTAAGTTTGCCCTGCCATTTGAAAGAGCTTTTCTTATCACTTCCTTCGGCCATTAAACGAAAAGAAGAAGCTGTATTTGTTTCTGTGATTGGGGCGGTGTTGGAATAATCTTTCAGGCTGACTTGAACGCCCGTCCAGGATTTTGCCAGCGGCTCATTGTTATTATCTAAAAATAACAGGCTGCCACTGTCGGCGAGCAACAGGTCTATATCGAGTTTGCTTTGTGTAGCGGGGTAGCTGGCAGGGTCGTCTTGTTTCACATTACTTACTGCGCTGATAGCTGCAACCGCGTCCTCAATGGTAACAGAACTCTTCAAACGAAGCTCAGGTTGGCGCAAAACAACGTTTTTCAGGTGGGTGTCCCCTGTAATTGGTTGAATACCACCTTCAAGCTTACTGGATGGAATGACAAGGCTATAGCTCTGATCTTTGCTGATTATAGAGGTGTCTTCTGCCTGAATTGAGAAGTTGACCAGCAACTTGTTATCTTTTGCTGTTGGGGAAAATGTGAGGTTGAGTGATGCGTCGGCTCTGCCTTGGGCGATGTCGAAAGGTAGCTCTATCGGTAAATAGCCGAGATAAAGCGGCAAGTCGATATCTGCGAAATTACATTCGAGATTGGTATGCATTTCAGAGGTGTCATCACCACTGATAATTGCCTGTCCGGTCATCTCTATCGGGCTACCGTTAACAACTGCGTGAAAACTCGGCCGGATATATTCTTTGGCAGCAAAAGAAAAATTAGAAAGATTCGGAAGAGTGAGGTCGATATTTTCAATTACATGGGAACCTTTTTTCGGCTTATCTTCAAATAAAATACGAGAATGTTGTACGGATATATTATTTAGAGAAAAGCGAAAAGGCAGATCAGAGAAATCTAAAATTTCCTCAGTAGTTTCTAATTCATCATTGGCTTTCGGTGGAGAAATATTATAATTTCCATCGTCGTGGCGAACAAGATGTAAATCCAGATTATCTATGGCAAGACTGGTAGTAACAAGTTCTCCTCGAAGTAATTGCAGAGGGACAAGAGTTGCAGAAAAGGAAGATACGGTCAAGAGAGGGTTGTTGTCATCGCCTGCAGTGTGTATACCCCCATCAATCACATCTATTCCTGAAAGGTCGAGGACAAATGAAAGTGGATTGAATGCAACCTGCTCAAAGTCTATGAGCATTCCGGTTTTTTGGTGGAATTTAACTGCTGCAGAGCCGCGAATATATTTAGGAACACCCCAGAAGCCAGCAGCAAGGTAGCTGCAGAAAATGCAGATAGCCACGATAGTGGTTACCAACAATTTTGGCAGCTTACGTTTGGGCTCCTCTTTTTGCGCACCTGGCTTTTTGAGTTTTTCAGCCGGGGCCGAAAGTTTTTTTCGCTGACGCGGCTTTTTCGACGCTCGTGACGAGGGAGTGAGCCCAGTTGGTGCCGGTTCTATAGGAATACTGCCAAAACGATCAGACATAGATGATGTTTGCGTTGTTTTAAATTAATAATACTGTGAGGTTACCTTTCCGACCTGCTCAAGATAACCGAAGTTGCTGCAAGGTCAGAAGAGAGTATCACCATTCGTTGCAGGTGACAAGATATGCCTGGAGTTTAGGCATTTTTCAAGTATGAAAATACATCAAAATCAAAATAATTGTAAATAATTTGTTGCCAGACACAGGAGGGGAAGGCAGGAGAAATAATGTATTTAATCTGACAGGCAATCCTGTATAAAAGATGCAGTGGAGAGTGCTTGGATTTGTATAATTGAGAATTGTGAGAAGAATTGTCGAAAAGTTTCGAGACGGCTGCAATATGTTTGGCAAAATAAGTTGTTACCCTGTAGATTAACAATATGGTATAAGTAAATCTTTAGTGTGTGATTTCCATTGCATCACTGATGTTGGGCACTCTCAAACCGATAATTTCACGATAATACGAAGACTAACGTTCAATGATTGAAGTTCCTAGTTATTTCCGCTGGCAAGATCTTCTCGATATTCTAGTCGTTGCCTTTATTATTCACCAGCTCATTTCAATCATACGCGGCACCCGTTCGGTGCAGATGGTGCTCGGGCTTGGCATTCTCACCATCGTCTATTTTCTGGCAAAGATCTTCGATCTTTCCGCGTTGATGTGGCTGATGCAGACCTTTCTCAGTTCCATCCTGTTAATCGTTATCATCGTGTTTCAACAAGATATCCGTCGAGCTCTCACCCAGGTGGGCAAGTCCCCGTTTCAAAAGACAATGGATGTGGCCGATAAGGATCTGGATGAAATTATCCGCTCTGTATTTTACCTTTCAAAACGACGGATAGGTGCACTGATCGTCATTGAAAGAGAGACAGGGCTTCAGGATTATGTCGAATCAGGCTTTGATCTGAATGCAAAGCTGAGCAAGGAGTTGCTGATATCGATTTTTATGCCTGTCTCACCTTTGCATGATGGTGGCGTGATTATTCATAAAGGTAAAGTGCAATCAGCGGGCTGCATCCTGCCACTTACCCAAAATCCTTACATCAATAAGAAATATGGTACACGGCACAGGGCTGCCATAGGCATATCGGAGGAGACTGATGCTGTGGTGCTGGTTGTTTCCGAGGAGACTCAGGAAATCTCAGTGGTCCGTCACGGAGCATTGACGACGGTTAGCGATGAAATCAGTCTGAGCAATAGCTTGAGAGCGATCTTTATTCCCAAGGAAGGGAATATTAATTCATGGAAAACGTGGTTTTGAAAAGTTTTATCCAATTCATAAGAGATCTTTTTTCACTGCGACGCCTGCAGCGGATCGGTACCAGGGACTGGGTGCTGAAGTTCGCGTCATTGATGCTGGCGACTGTGTTGTGGTATTTCGTCGGGGGAGAGGATATCGTAGATAAAAATATCCAGGTTCCCATTGAAATAATCAATATGCCACGGGACCTGGTTATCTCCAATCAGTTTAAAAAGGAGATAGAAGTAACCGTAAGTGGCCCGAGATCTGTTTTGAAAGATATGGAAAATCAGTCTGTTACCAGGCAGATAAACCTCTCTAATGCGACTCCCGGAACCAATGTCATCGAAAATGATAATAAAGCCATCCGGGTTCCCAGGGGGGTGACGGTTTTAAGGATTCAGCCTTCTACTGTTATTCTCTCACTCGATAAACTTATTCAGAAGTCCTTTAAGATCATGCCGGTAACCACCGGGGATGTGGCGGCAGGCTATGACCTGGTACAAATGCAGATGAATCCCGATAATATTACCATTACCGGGCCTGAAACTGTTCTTTCCCATGCAGATGCCTTGCTCACAGATATAATTGATGTAAGTGGTATGTCTGCATCAAGGCAAGTGCAGGTCCCTCTCGATCTCGATCCTGCGATAGTTGATCTTATTGGTGAGACGTCGGTCACGGCTGATATCACTATTAAACCCCGAATGGTCCAGAAACGAATCAGCAAAGTTGCTGTAATAGGCTATGTTGGGGGGGAACTACGGGAAGTTGAACCAAAGCAGGTGGAAATACTGGCTAATGTTCCGGTATTGTTGATGAGGAAAAATGCCGATTTGCAACAGCTCTTTTCGGTAACGGCTGTAGGGGATTCTGCTGATGACGGTGAGTTACCTGTGATAGCTGTGCCAAGACAGGATGTTCAACTGCCAATTCAGGTCCTTTCAGTTAGGCCCGAATCAGTTACTTTGATTAAAAAGGAAGAAGAGATTACAGACCCTGAGGGTTCTATAGAAGGCGAAGAAGAGGCTGAAGAGGTAATAGAAGCAGAAAAAGGTAGTGCCTCAGATGACAGTGACGCCGCGGAAATGCTTGAAGAAGAGATTATTGAGGGTGAAGAAAGCGGTAGCTATTATAAAAAAATAGATGGCGTTTTACATATTACCGCAGATAGAAAGAAAATCCTGGTAAAAGAGTAATGAGAAAACTATTCGGAACTGACGGTATACGCGGAGTTGCCAATATTTATCCTATGACCATTGAAATCGCCATGCAGGTTGGACGGGCGATTGCGTTCATAGTAAAAGATAAAGCCAAAGGTAACCGGATTATCATTGGTAAAGACACCAGACTCTCCTGTTATATGCTGGAGAATGCCCTTACTGCAGGTATTTGCTCCATGGGAGTGGATGCCTTATTGGTGGGCCCACTGCCAACCCCGGGTATCTCGTTTATCACCACCTCCATGCGTGCCAATGCAGGTGTGGTCATTTCCGCATCCCACAACCCGTTTCAGGATAACGGCATCAAGATCTTCTCCAGTGACGGTTTCAAACTGCCCGATGAGGTTGAGCTCGATATCGAGGATTTGATCTTCTCACAGAAAATGGCAGCGCTGCGGCCGGTGGCAGACGAGGTTGGCAAGGCCAGCCGGATCGATGATGCCAAGGGCAGATATATTGTCTTTTTAAAGAACGCCTTTCCTAAAAAATATACTCTTGATGGTTTTCATATAGTTATCGATTGCGCCAACGGGGCGACCTATGGTGTGGCGCCGTACGTCTTCAGTGAACTCGGGGCCAAGGTGACCAAGCTGGGTGTAGACCCGGACGGCACCAACATCAACAAGGACTGTGGTGCGCTTCATCCGCAGTTGATGGCCAGGAAGGTGAAGGATCTCGGTGCCGATATCGGCCTGGCCTTTGACGGCGACGGTGACAGGTTGATAGTCTGCGACGAGCATGGCGAAATCGTGGACGGCGATCACATCATGGCTATATGCGCCCAGGAGCTGATGAAGCAGCGTAAGCTGAAGAAGAAGACCCTGGTTGCTACCAGCATGTCGAATATGGGCCTTGAAGTCGCCATGGAGCGTATGGGCGGCAATCTGGTGCGTACAGACGTGGGTGACAGATATGTGGTCGAGTGTATGAGGAAGAAGGGATACTCTTTCGGTGGTGAGCAATCTGGCCATCTGGTGTTCCTCGACCATATCACCACTGGTGATGGCATCCTGGCTGGTCTGCAGCTGCTGGCCATCATGAAAAAGCGCAAAAAGACGCTCTCTGAGCTGGCCAACGTCATGGAGTGCTTTCCGCAAACCCTGAAAAATGTCCGGATGTCTTCAAAGATTCCGGTTGATACCATTCCGGATTTCCCCCAAACTTTGAAAAAGCTTGAGCAAAAACTGGGAAAAAGCGGTCGCATTCTGGTTCGTCCCTCAGGGACAGAACCGCTTATCCGGGTCATGGTTGAAGGCCAGGATGAAACTGAGATCGACACCATTGCAGATGAACTCTGTGAGGTGATTCGTCGGGCTGATCGGGGTTAAGAAGTGGTCCCGGTTCGTTGGACAGGATCGGGACATGATTAACCTGGAACCCCTGTTGTAGGTCATGCTGCCATTGGTAGATGAGTTGTTATACTGCAACCATCATAATACACTTCCATTAGACGTTTCCTATCAAAAAGCGAATGTGGTCTCTAGTAGTTATAGAAGCGAAAATAATCTTTTAGCCCCTTTGTCAATTCTGATCCAGTTTCAAATCCTTGCAAATACACGAACTCCCACTTCATAGAGCGCCAGAGTCGTTCTATGCAAACGTTATCCCTCCAACGCCCTTTGGTCCATAGGCTTCTGATGCCACCTGTTTTGAGAGCATTGGTAAAATCAAAACAGGTAAATTGAATGCCCTAGTCAGTGTTGAAGATTTCGGGCACTCCATAAAGGTTGATGGCATCCTCAAGGGCAGGAACTCAAAAGTCACAATCCATGGTGTTTGAAAGCCGCTAGGCTAGGACGGCCCGACTATGCCAATCCATAATAGCCACAAGATACAGATGACCTAGGGCCACTGGAATATACGTAATGTAAGCACATCACTCTTGGTTCGGACTATCAATATCCATACCTCGCAGCAGGTATGGATATTTCTTGTGAGCTGGGTGAGCCGCGCTGGTTCGTGGTTTTTGACATAGAGTAACAAAGCCAATTTTTGGCGCATAGGCCGCTTCACCTTGCGTCGCAGCGACGAGCGAAGGCTCGTTGTAAAAAAACATTTTCAACCGCGAGTTGGCCGATCTTGGCATGAAGATCTCTTATTTCTGAATCATGGTCAAACTGCTTCTCCTTTCTCTTACGTGAGAATGAGTCGACTATTCCTTCCTGGGCTTGTTTTTAGGTAAGCGCCTAATTAAACCCATCTTTTCAAGCCAAGAAATTCATGTTCCAGTATGCCTCACCATAACCAAGGAGGTATGCATCGTGGGCAGAAACATCTCGAAACTTCAACAGAAGCAAGACTACTGGCAAAAACATATCGGTGCCTGGGAAGCAGGTAGCCAAAGCCAGAAAGCCTATTATCAGTCGAACGGAATTGCTCTGGCAACTTTCGGCTACTGGAAACGTAAACTGAATAGAAGGAACGAGAACGAGGCAGCGTTTTATCCTCTTGCAGTCCCAGCATCAATCCCTGATACAAATGTTAAAGCTTCCCTGGCTGTGCATATTGATCGCTTCAATCTTGAGATCCAGGGCGACTTTTGTTCTGAGCAGTTTAAAAAAGTTGTGACAACTCTGGAGCAACTTACATGATTCCCACTCCGGAAAAAGTCCGAGTATACATCGCTCTTGGCGCCACAGATATGCGAAAGTCGATTAACGGTCTGTCTCGAATGGCGCTAGTTTAAGCCTTTTTTTCATATCTGCTCCGATGCTGTATTTCGACCATTTCACTCCTAGGTTTGTTGAGTAACTGATAAGGTTTTGGTCTTCGCTTAAGACACCGCGGATCGCTTCGTCCAGGCCTGTCGAAAACTTTGCAACGAGCCACGACAAAGGATAAATCTGAGAGCATGTTTTGTCTTTCATTTGTGCTCAACCTAGAGGACCCCAACCGTGGTTCCCAACTTCTAATAGCCTGTAGACTTCCTTTGAAACTGATAGACCGGATATCAATGTCTACCAGCTGTGTCGCTTGTAACATTATGCGCCGGATGCAGTTGTACGCTATGAAGTACATTAAAATTTCTTTCTTTATCATTTCAGGCGATTGGCACCGGAGGATATCAAATCCCATCGTTGTCTTGATATCACGAAAGAAAAGTTCGACATCCCAACGCTTAAGGTATAACGCTGCAATTTCGTCTTTCAGGTACTGATCTTGATCGATTAGCGTGGTAACAATATGAAATTCTTTTGTTCTAAACCCTGATTGAGTCACCTTTACTTTGATTTGTCTCATAACGAGTTTGTCGGGAAGGTCCTCCCAGGTTTTCCGCGAATACGACACCATTTCCCTGTATACTGGTTTTTTCCATTCAATCAGTAGATCATCAGGAGCGAATTCTTTAATGCAGTTTTTCCTACCGACTGGTTTTCTACGAGCAAGTGTTATCACACTATCAACACAGCGTTTTTTCAGCTCGGCTAAATCGAAGTAACTACAAAAACCTTTATCACCAAGAAAGATATCACCAGCCTCAAAGGTGGACCACTGCTTACGGAACAATGGAAGTTCGTTACTCTTTTTATTACCGATGGCATAGCTGAGCATTGTTCCGGTTTGCAATGAAAAGTATGCGCATATTCGTGCTGAGGGGAAGCCGCATCCTGGTTTCTGGTTCGATGACTGTGGCCAAAGCTCTTGATTTTCTGCTGTATCCGCCATTGTAACACCTGTCCCATCAACAACAATTACCTGGCGATCATTTAATGAATGAGATGCACGTCGTGCTCCGGACCATTTAGCAGTATGTTGAAACACCTCAACAAGCAGATTTTCATCTAATTTCTTACGTGCACAGCAATATGAAGCGGTAGATGATGATGGAAGCCGAAGGCCGTGGTTAGATGCATATGATTGCAACTTTTTTACAGCTTCTCTACATCCACCGTCTGCATCAAGGACTTGGCCTAAGAAGGACCAAAAAGTGTTTTCCTTGGTAAACAAACGTCGTCTGCTCATCTTTCCCGAAGGATCCTGTTTGAGCAATTTCGTGGGAATGAATTGCCCAAAAATCGCTCCTATCTGTTTAAAAGAGTTCTGTCTGAGGGAAGTGATTTTTCGAGCAAATTTTTGTTGTTGGCTATGAGGTTTTCTACCTCGTTTGGGAAGGTGAAAACCGGGCAACATTGGCATGATTTGGTGTTGGTTTCGCATAGCAAATTATACCAATTTTTGCCAATATATTCAGTTGCTTTTCACCTATAAAACACGCTTAAACTAGCGCCATTCCGGTCTGTCTCTTCTGGTGGAAGATCAGTTCGACCTGGACTTTTTTCAGGGAGATTTTTCGCTTTCTGTAATAGGAAACGGGATATGGTCAAGATTCTGTACTGGTATCAAAGCGGTTTTTGCATCTGGCAGAAAAGGTTGGAGGCAGAGACCTTTCGCTGGCCTGAATCTGAAGAAGAGGTGATCGAGGTTCATGAGACAGCCTTGCAGTGGCTTTTACATGGGCTTGATCTGCAACAGGCACACAGGCAACTTAGCTATAATTCAGTATCATGATTTTATGAGTATTTGATTGAAGTAGCTGTTATAGCAACGGTTCTATGGTATGTTGCGAGCATGAAATTCGAAACCGCAAGCCTTCCGAATGATCCTGTAAAACTTAAACGATTGCTCGTAGCAACCCAACGTCGTTATGAGCGGGAAACTGCGCTGTTACGAGAACAGGTTCGCCTACTTTATGCCAAACTGTTTGGCATAAAAAGTGAAAAAGGTGCGGCCGAATCAGGCGTAATGCAATTGCCACTGTTCGACATGCCCGAACTTGAGGTAGAGTCTGTCGAAGAGGTTGTAGCAGTTCCTGAGCATACTCGATCAAAACGCGGTCGCAAGCCATTATCTGCCTACCTGCCACGAGTCGAAATCGTACATGATATTCCCGAAAATGAAAAAGTCTGTGGCTGCGGAGTGGAACTGGATCGCATTGGAGAAGAGGTTTCAGAAAAGCTAGATATTATTCCGGCAGTTATCCAGGTTGTACGTCACATTCGTCCCAAATATGCCTGCAAATCCTGTGAAGGGCTGGAGACTGAAGGGGCGGTAGTGAAAATCGCCTCACCACCAAAGCGGATTATCAACAAGGGAATCGCCACTGCAGGCTTACTCGCCCATATAGTTACTGCGAAATTCTGCGATGCGCTGCCTTTCTACCGGCAGGAGCGACAATTTGCCCGATTAGGGGCAGAACTACCCAGGGCTACCATGGCCAACTGGGCTATGAAAGCAGCAAATGCCTGCATACCGCTTCTTGAACTGCTGTGACAGAAGATTCATTCGGGTTCGTTGATCAATATCGACGAAACTTCGGTCCAGGTTCTGGCTGAACCTGGGCGGTCGCCAACAAGTAAGTCATATATGTGGATATGTCGCGGTGGTGATCCACACCATCCCGGATTGTTCTATCATTATGCCCCAAGTCGCTCGGCCAGGACCGCTAAAGAGTTGCTGGACGGCTATCAGGGAGCTGTGCAATCAGATGGTTACGCTGCATATGATTTTCTCAATGCACAGCCTGGCATTGCCCATGCCGGTTGCTGGGCACATGTTCGCCGCAAATTTGTCGATGCGCAAAAAGGTCGTGGCAAAACTAAAAAGACCGGCAACACGGATGTGGCGTTGAACTATATTCGTAAGCTTTATGCCGTGGAAAAAGAAGGGGCAAGGAATAAGCTAGCTGGTGAAGAGTTGTTGGCCTTTCGTCGGAAAAAGGCCAAAGTTGTTCTGGACGATTTCTTTCTTTGGCTAAACAAAAAAACGGGCCAGGTGACACCCAAAAGTCTGCTTGGAACTGCGATAAATTACACCCTTAATCAATGGGCGCATCTACTGGTCTATCTCTATTTTCCAGATATGACGCTAGACAATAACGCGGCTGAAAACGCAATACGTCCATTTGTTGTCGGCAGAAAAAACTGGCTGTTTGCCGGCACACAGGAAGGTGCGAAAGCCAGTGCCGCACTCTATAGCCTGGTTGAAACTGCAAAAGCCAATAATCTGGAACCGTATAATTATCTGAGATACCTGTTTGAGAAATTGCCGTTTGCAGAATCTCGTTCAGAGCTATTGAAGCTGTTGCCGATGAACCTGCGGCTGATGATCTGAGAATAGACGATACTATGAGTAGGGTTTAATTACCGCTTACAAAAAAAGATCTTGGGGAGATTTGACTGGAGTTTGGGTTCCACACGATACTCGGGACAAAATAGTGGATTTCGTGAGTTATTGGTCTGATACCGCAAATCTCCCCGCCGAAAAAATAATCGGTTGGTTGCACATCCAATCGAGCAAGTATTACAACTGGAAGAAACGTTACGGTAAAGCCAATGAACACAACGGTCTTGTCCCACGTGATTTCTGGCTTGAATCTTGGGAAAAGCAGGCAATCATAAATTATCATCACCAGTACCCCAATGAAGGTGCTCGACGACTTACCTTCATTATGCTCGACAATGATATAGTCGCCGTCCAAGCCCAATTTCCTCCGCCGGGCATTCAGTTGGGGCCCTTTGTAAGAATCGGGCATTGACGGGGCTGACGTTAACGATAAAGGGTAGTTAAAGATCGTTGAAAGGAGAAACTCGATCCACTTACTCAGCTGACGGATTTCTCCAATTCAAAGAGAAGCAATATACTACTATCAACTGTTTATCTTTTATTTCAAAAGTAAAGATTCATTTTTAGTTCCAGCGAGTATACCAAGAAAAATCCAGAAAATGTAGGCAACCATAACAACACTGATATTGAAGAAAGCCTGGATGAGATATCCTATGATGGAGGCCATTATCGGCACCAGAATAACTTTATTGGGCCCGGTGTTGAGGCGTTTGAACCCTGTGCGTATTACACTATAAATAAACAAAATATATACAATCAAAGAAGGAATACCAGAGCAAACAGCAATATGCAGATATTCGTTGTGGGCTTTGTCAAACCAAATTTTTCTGCCAAATTTAGCTATTATATCTTGATCATAATGGTGGGCAAAGATTAGATGTAGGTTTTCAATACCATGTCCAAACCAAGGTTTCATGGAGATGAGAGCGATAACACGTTTCCATATAAAAATTCGAGATGATCCTGCGCTTTCCGCATCAAATCCGTGAGCGGCTGTTGCCACGGCATCAGTGAATAAAGATAAAAACTCTTTTGTTAGTAGACCATCAGTTTGAATATTGAAGCTGGTAGCTAAGAGAAAAGTAAGCACAGCAAGAAAGATTCCTCTGTTTCTATGCTTAGAACTATATTCAAGGTATTTATGTAAAAGGAAAGGGTATGAAATGATGGCGGCAATAGCCCCTAGCCATGCACCTCTGGTTCTTGTGCACAACAGACAGTAGAAAAGAATGGAATAGCAGATAGCAGGGAAAAAGTGTTTTGTAAGCCCTCTCTTTTCAGTGACAAAAAGGTGAATACACAACGGCAGCAGTAAGACCAGGTAACTGCTAAGGAAATTAGGATTCCCCATAGTCGAATAAGCTTTCTGCCAATTCCTGCTATTAAGAAAGTAGAGACACTGGTCTAGTCCGAAAAATTGTAAAATGGCATGTATAGAAATTATAAGCGCACTGATAAGCATAAGTCGAAAAATGACATCAGCTTTGATCGTACATGATCGACCAGCAAGAAAAAGCAGCATATAGAGCATTATGGTTGTTAATCCTTCCTCCCTTCCTGGCCGGCCGTACATGGCATGCCCAATATGGCCTGCAAATTGGACTGATATTAGTAGTAGGATGAAATAGAAAAGTAACAGGAAGTTAACGCGATCGGTTGCCAGAATGCTGGTTACTTCTTTACGATGAGCTAGAATGATGAGTAAAAAGCATATAACGAAAACTACCATTGCGTAAACTTTTGGCAGGCTCGTGTAAACTCTACCGATTGCATTTGGCCAAATTAGCAAAGGAGTAATTGTAACAGTGGCGATGAGTAAGGCACGAATTTTGAAGTCCAGCGACCAATACATTTGCAATATTACTCCCGAGTAACCGTGAATTTATATGGCTTGTAGCAATAAAAAAGTTGGATCCATGTTGTCAGTCAGCGTTGTATACACGCCAAGGTATATTCAAAAAACATATGAAAACATAATGAAAACAATTTGTTAAGGTGTCTTTTCGGCTTGTGCCAATTTATCTTGTATGGGCGTAAGTAAAACGTCAATTTTACCCTGTGTTAGCAGTTTGTTGAGTGAATGTTCGTCCTTCAGCGTAACAAGAAAAAAATTACAGATAAAAGAAAGGGAGAAGCTAATTGTTGTTAGAGGCGATAGGCACCAGCTTGGAAGTTGTATAAATAGTCCCCTGCGGAGTTATGTAAAAAACACCACCGTAAGGGTCGGGCGGAATGGATTTAAGAAATCCCTGTGAGATCAAATCATTTAAGTGATTAGGCGATTGACCGTAGGTAGAAACATATTCGTGAAGTGTTTTTTCTAAAAATTGGATAGTCATCAGAGCCTTAAGTCGGGTTTTGATCGAGTATTGGCGTGCTGGATCTGATGTTTCTTTGAGGACTTGTGATAAAAATAGAATTCCCTGTTCAATCTTACCCGCTTCCATATTGTTACGGGCAGCAAGGGTAGTGAGGTAGGGGGGCGCATTGGGTTTCAAGGACGCCATCTCAAGATATTTTGCCGCATTACCGATATCATTTAAAAAATAAAAATAGTTGAACCATACGAAAAAATAAGGCCTGTAGTCTTCTTGCCTGTGTTGTGCTGCCTTTAGCAGTAACTCATTGGTTTCGGATATCATTCCGGCATCCCACGGGAACGATGTGGCAGCGAATACATATGGATCTAAAAACTTTGGATCAAGGTTGGTAACTTGATTGATGGCAATGTAGGTGGTTTGCCATTCATCTGGGGATAAAGCTTGCTTTTTAGACAGTCGCTCGCCATGAAATACCATTGTTTTGAGCATAAGGTAGTCAGCGACAATACCTGAGAATTCCAGCACAGAAGTTTTTATAAATGCTTCAGGGAGAAAAATAAGGGGGCTGATGATCTGAGTCGACCCTGTTTGTCGTAATGTGTATAGCTTACTAGTGGAAAAGAAGCTGATGAAGCATGAAATAAACAGAACGAGTATGAATAATGGGCCTTTCATGCAAGTTCCTTTTTTGAGAAAATTGCAACGGAGAAAAGCAGTATCACAAAGGTATAGGAGACTGCGTACATAATTGAAAAGGTTGCCTGGGTGGGAGGGATGCTCATTCCGTATGCTGCGTAATATTTATAGTCAAGGGATGAAAGGTTAGGGAAAAGATACAGGGCGGCTTTTACTGTGACTTCGGTGGCTGGGGAGATAACTCCATCTGCAAGTTCAAGTGAGATGAAACGTACGAGATCTTCGGTTGATTGACCGATAATATATGTAGCAATTGATAGAAGTGTCGCAAGAAAAGAACTTGTCGTTAGGCAACACCAGAGAATTGTACAGCTTATTAAAGTCATAGTGGAAAGAAATGATAGACCGCATGCAACTGCTATGGAAGGTATATTCAGATTTTCAAAGAATGATAGAGGATAAATGAGTTGGGCAATCCCAATTGTGGTGAAAGAAAATATCGTTAATATTAAGTAAATACAGGCTGTTATCATTAAGATGCCACTGAATTTCCCTATGATATATTGCGAACGAGATATTGAGCGTGACAGAAAAATTGATATGGTTTTGTTCTCAATATCTTTGGAAAAAATAGTAATTGTAATAAAAAAAGGAACTACCAGTGCTGTGAGGGAAATAGTCGAAAGACTCAGATCTAGCAGTATTTTTTGGATGTCTCGCATGAAAAATCCACTGACAAGAAGTGTGAAAATCATAGACACGAGCGAGAAAAGAAATATTCCGTAGAGTATGCGCTGGCGAATGCCCTCTTTAAAGGTAAGGACAGCAATGGGAAAAATGTTGTGTGTCATTGAATAAAATGTTCAGCAATTAAATTTTTTTATGTATGGGTCAATCGCTCTTGGCATATATCCTCGAATATCCGGTTAATTGGGGCTTACAGCAGTCAGGAAGCACGCCTCTAGTGGCGTTAAATGAGGAGGCCTGTCGCAATGTTGAGTCTCAAGTTCTATTGGTGAAGTTTGGTGAACAATCCGTCCTTGGTCCATAATGCCTATCCGGTCACAAATTCGTTCCACGTCATTGAGAACATGTGAACAAAAGAGGATGGTAGTTCCCATGTCTTTAAATTTTCGGACGATGTCTATGACAATTTGTCTTCCTAGAGGGTCAAGGCCAGACATTGGTTCATCGAGTATGAGGATTTTGGGATCTGTAAGGAGTGCGAGCGCTAAAGCAGCTCGTTGCTTCATCCCTTTAGAGAATTTTCTAATCGGCTGGCTGGCTACGTGCTCGAGTTTGACGAGATGGAGAACCTCTTGGGTTTTCAAATGGGTTGTCGTAGTTGGTATGCCGGAAACCTGGGATGCAAATTTGAAATGTTCCGTGATTGATAAATTTTCATACAAGCAGCAAATCTCCGGAAGATAACCAATATTAATTCTACTGGACGGGTCTGCCGGGGTACGATCATTGATTTTGATGCTACCTGAATCAACAGAGACAAAACCCATTATCGATTTAATGAGTGTCGATTTTCCAGCACCATTAGGACCTATGATACCGACTGTCTCGCCAGAATCTATAGAAAGGTCAAGCCCATGAAGAGCTGGAGGAGATGCTTTAGAAAACAGTTTTTTCCGATACGTTTTGTATAGCGATGAGCAGGTAAGTATTTTCATATAAATAAATATTCAAAACCCCTCCAGAAAATATAGAGGGGTTTTGATAACGTCAAATGGAAAAACTGCTTAAATGCAATTGGCGTGATGTGGCTTAATGATCAGTTTGTGGCACTGGGGGTGGAAGTATCACCCGCTACATCGCTGCCGGTAGGTGTAACCCAACCTGTTCCAAAAGCTGCGGAATCTGTTCCAGTACCTAAGCTTGGCGCAGTTGCGGTAGAAGCGGAGATGTCCTGGGTATAAGTCCCAGACACGTCAGAAGCCATCCCGTATGCTTCACCACCATCAGCCTTGAGTGTACTGGCATTGTAAGCGGCGATAACAAAGTTTGCTGCATCAGAATCTCCTAAAGTAAGGACGTTAGGTGATGGCTGGAAAGTAAAAGGATTAGTGGTGAGTGTTGTAGGTGTAAAAGAAATAGCTGTACCTGCTGTACCATTATCATATACACCGGCGGAAGCGAGAACAGGAACCGAAACCAGTAATATTGCACCAGCTAAAGCTACTAATTGTCTTTTCATGATATAGTCCTAAATAATGTTTAAAAGTTGGTAGAAAATTAATTAGTTTGGAAATTGCTGAGTATCGGCTGCATAAGCATGTAACTCGGTAGCGAGGTTACGAGTATCAGCGAGTGCGGCTTTATTCATTGCTCTAACGCGATATTTGGTGAACTGAGGAATAGCAATTGCTGCAAGGATACCAATAATAGCAACAACGATCATGAGCTCGATAAGGGTAAAACCTTTCTCGCCTTTTGCTCTCTTGAGCTGTTTTCCGATAAGTCTCATCATAACGTTTACCTCTCTCCTTGTTTTGGGGTTGTTATGTGATTGGGGTTTGCGTATATAACGCGCTTCAATTAACTCTCACATGAATGCAGGTTGTATGCCTGTGAAGTAAGAAATATTTAATATGTCTATAAATACCCTGTTTATCGTGTATCTACCTCATAAATAAAAGCATTTCAAGTGAGAATAATGGATTGGAGTGACAAAAAATGTCATAAATTTTGCCCAAATACCTTAAATTGTCAAGGAGGGGGTTGTTAGTGTGTTAGGTTTATTTGTTAGTATACGTAGTGAAAAAATCGCTTATTTTAGACTGCCTTCCTATGCAGAAGTTATAAGTAATTTAGCTTAGCATTTATTATAAATAGACGGGAGGCTATTAAAATATTCAGTTTGCTGAACATCAATAAAACTTGCATTGAAGGTGCATTTTATGAAAGTTCCATTAAGAGAGTCATGCTGGCGCCTGACGCAAAGAAGGTGTATGCTGTTGGTGCGGTATTGTTATTGGCCAGCCCCTTAGCTTTTGTACCAGTTGATATGTTAGACTTTCGATCAAATCAACTGGAGGAAGCAGATGAAGAGAAAAAGATTTTCCGAAGAACAGATTATTCGGATACTCAAAGAGGGAGACGCAGTTGGAAATATTCGGGAGGTATGCAGACTGCACAATATCACCGAGCAGACATATTACCGCTCGCGCAAGAAATTTGGCGGAATGGAGGTGTCCGATGCCAAAAGACTCAAAGGCCTTGAAAAAGAGAACTCAGAGCTAAAAAGCTGGTGGCTGAACTAACGCTCGACAATCGAATGCTGAAGGATGTCGTATCAAAAAAGTGGTAAGCCTTGCCAGTAAACGGAATGTATCAGATTACCTTCAAGAAACACATAGAATCAGCGAAAGAAGGGCATGCCGAGTTCTTGGCTTGAATAGAAGCAGCAAAAGATTTACGCCAAATAAGAATCGTGAGCGGGACCTGAGAGCAGAGATCCACAAGCTCTCCACTAAATACCCTCGTTTCGGTTATCGCAAAATATACGACATTCTCAAGGACAACGGCTGGCAGGTGGGCCGAGAGAAAGTTCGTTTGATTCGCAAACAGGAAGGCCTACAGGTAATCATAAAGAAGAAGAAAAAGCGTTTACTTGGTAAAAGCACGACTCAGCTGAGCAAGGCAGAATATCCAAATCATGTTTGGAGTTATGACCTGGTGTCTGATCAGACGGCCTGTGGAAGGCATTTCAAATGCCTCACTGTAATAGATGAATACACAAGGTATGGCCTGGCATTTCATGTAGGCCGATCAATCACATCCAGGCAAGTGAAAAGGGTGTTGCAAGCGCTCTTTGCGCAGTGGGGTATCCCGACCTGTGTGAAAAGCGACAATGGTCCAGAATTCATCGCTAAAGAAATCCAGCAATGGCTGAAAGAGACAGGAGTCAGGACTAAGTACATCGACCCAGGATGTCCTTGGCAAAATAGACACAATGAAAGCTTTAATGGTGTCTTTCGAGATGGTTGTCTGGACAGATGGTATTTTTATTCAGTGCAGGAGGCTACACGCGTTATTAAAGCCTGGTTTAACGAGTACAATACAGAACGGCCCCATGGGGCCCTCGCTGGTGTGCCACCAGCGAGATATATAGAGGTAAGCGACCAATAAACCCCATCTTTTCAGTCCTATAAATTCATGTTCCAGTATGCCTCACCATAACCAAGGAGGTATACATCGTGAACGGCACAATCTCGAAACTACAGCAGAAGCAGGAATACTGGCAAAAACATATCACTGCTTGGCAATCAAGTAATCTGAGTCAGAAAACCTATTGTCAATCGCACGGCATTGCTCTGGCGACATTTGGCTACTGGAAGCGCAAACTAAAAAACCTGAATGATAGGCAGGTTGCGTTTTACCCACTTACTGTACCAGCAACACTTCCAGATAATCCTGTTACGGCTTCTCCTGCTAGCATCGCAGTACATGTCAATCGATTTAAGCTCGAAATTCAGAGTGACTTCTGCGCCGAACAATTGAAAAAAGCTGTGAAGACCCTGGAGCAGCTAACATGATTCCCACTCCAGCAAATGTCCGAGTCTACATTGCTCTCGGGGTTACCGATATGCGCAAGTCAATAAACGGTTTGTCTCTTCTTGTTGAAGATCAGTTTGACCTCGATCTTTTCTCGGGCAGTCTGTTCGCTTTCTGTAATAGGAAAAGGGATATGGTCAAGATCCTTTACTGGTATCAAAATGGTTTTTGCATCTGGCAAAAACGACTTGAGGCAGATGTCTTTCGTTGGCCGGAATCAGAAGAAGAGGTAATTGAAGTCCATGAAACTGCTTTGCAGTGGCTTTTACATGGGCTTGATGTGCAACAGGCTCACATGCAACTTAGCTACAATTCAGTATCATAATATTTATGGAAATATTGCTTGAACTAGCTGTTATGGCAATGTTTATGTGGTATATTGCACACATGAATTTCGATACAGCAAACCTTCCTGATGACCCGGCAGAACTCAAACGACTTCTCGTTGAAACCCAACGTCGTTACGAGCGGGAAACCGAGCTTTTACGAGAGCAGGTTCGTCTACTCTATGCCAAACTGTTTGGCAAAAAAAGTGAAAAAGGAGGAGCCGAAGCAGGCGTGATGCAACTGCCTCTCTTTGACATGCCTGAACCTGAGGTTGAGCCAGTTGCCGAGGTTGTTGAAGTCCCTGAACATACTCGAGCGAAACGAGGCCGCAAGCCGTTACCGGCTAACCTGCCCAGGGTCGAAATCGTACATGACATTCCCGAAGATGATAAAGTCTGCAATTGTGGGGCGGAGCTGGATCGTATAGGTGAGGATATTTCCGAAAAGTTGGATATCGTCCCAGCTATTATACGGGTTGTGCGTCATATTCGCCCTAAATATGCTTGTAAAGCCTGTGAAGGATTGGAGTCTGAAGGGCCAGTGGTGAAAATTGCACCACCGCCAAAGCAGATTATCAGCAAGGGAATTGCTACCGCGGGCTTACTCGCCCATATACTTACTGCAAAATTCTGTGATGCACTGCCATTTTACCGGCAGGAAAGACAATTTTCCCGGCTGGGAGCTGAAATACCCAGGGCAACCATGGCTAATTGGGCAATGAAAGCTGCCGGTGCCTGCACACCACTTCTTGAACTGCTGTGGCGAGAGATTCATTCCGGTCCGTTAATCAATATCGATGAAACCTCGGTTCAGGTTCTGGCTGAACCGGGGCGGTCACCAACAACTAAATCGTATATGTGGATATGTCGCGGTGGTGATCCACATCATCCCGGCCTGATCTATCATTATGCTCCAAGTCGTTCAGCCAAAATTGCAAGGGAGCTGCTTGCGGGATATCGTGGAGCCGTGCAATCAGATGGTTACGCTGGGTACGACTTTCTTGATACGCAACCGAATATTGCCCACGCTGGCTGTTGGGCTCATGTTCGCCGTAAATTTGTTGATGCACAAAAAGGTCGTGGCAAAACCAAAAAGGCGGGCAGCACCGATGTAGCGCTGAACTATATTCGACAAATTTATGCAATTGAAAAAGAGGCAGCTAAACAAGGTCTTGCAGATGAAGACCTGCTTGCCTTGCGTCGAAAAAAGGCTCGGCCGATTCTGGAAGATTTCTTCCTTTGGCTGAGCAAAAAGTCTAGCCAAGTGACACCGAAGAGTTTGCTTGGATCTGCGGTGAATTATACCCTCAACCAGTGGAAACGCTTATTGGTCTACCTCGATATTCCTGAAATGACGCCGGACAATAATGCCGCTGAGAACGCAATACGCCCATTTGTCGTTGGCAGAAAAAACTGGCTGTTTGCAGGAACACAGGAAGGTGCTAAGGCGAGCGCCGTGATCTATAGCCTGGTTGAAACAGCCAAGGCCAATAATTTGGAACCGTATAACTACCTTCGATATCTATTTGAAAAATTACCGTTTGCAGAATCTCGTTCAGAGCTGTTGAAACTTTTGCCGATGAATTTAAAAGCTGACGATCTATGAATAGCTGGAAATGTGAGTGGGGTTTAATTACCGCTTACATATAGAGCAATGCAGAGAAAAAGAGAGAATGGCCGCATAGAATTGAGCAATTCACTAACTTTCAAGCTGGTATAAAAACTGTGGTCTGGTCATTATAAATGCAATGAATCCAATACCAGCGTTTAATATTCTCAGCACAATAGTACTCCCCATATGTTTCGGATTAGGAGAGAGGGGAACTTTTTCTTCTCACGGGTTGCGTCATTTGTAACCATAGAATCGTTGTAGGGAAGGCGTAGTCTGTGTTGATGAGAATTCCCGGTTACAGCTGTTACAGCATTTGCCATGTCGGAAAAGAGATATATGCTATAAGCTTAAAGGTTTCGAAAGGATGCGTAGAAGTGTAAGGGCAGATGTCTTGGGATTGAGCTGGTGGGTATAAAAAGTGCTGTGACAAAATATATCATAGACGAGGTCATTTACGATCTAATACGTTCGTTAACTAGAGAAGAACAGTGGAATGGCTTGGGTGGGACGAAAGCGCGCTACGATTGGTAATCCAAACCGCCTACCAGACACGATAGATAAATTCCACTTCCGCCTTTTCCGGGTTGGGGGCTGAGGTCGAGGTAACCCTTGCAGAATATACAAATTCCAGATCCGCGTTTGGGTCTTCACGGAACTCAGTGCGGGAGAGAAGGGTAGCGGTTATGCCGTCACAATTTTGCTTTGCCAAGGCAGTACAGACGTTATTATCGATATCGATTTGATTATTACCAGAGCTGCAATCGGAGTTGTTGCAGGTGAGGTTATCGTTTCTCATTTCGGCCATGATATAATGACTGGCGCCTTTTGCGACCTCCAGCTCTGCCAGGTAACGTTTGTCTTTGCCGGACATTTTAGTATGACCAACTAAAGTGTAGAACAGTGTTGAAATAAGCACCATGGAGATAAATCCGATCAGTAATATTGAGATCAGCGCAAATCCGCGATCATCTTTTATACAATGCATAGTGTCTCCTACCAGTTCATTGGTTTGCCGCTGATACGGATAAGCTTCCATCTATACTGCTCGTAATCTGTAATGCTTCCGGCCGAAAGGGTTACCAGCCCGTCGGAATAATCATTTTGGGAATGGAGGTTTTTATCTTTTTTACCGATCTGGGCCAGCATGTATACATGGATATTTTTCACACGATCGAGAATATCCGATGTGCTGGTCGGAGCAGTATCCGTGAAAGCCTGATCAATCTGGCCATTACCGTTAGTATCCAGATCGAATCGTACAGTGAAATCGGCCACACAGTTTAAGAGCGGGTCGCCGCTGCCGCTGTTGACTGCACGAAGCATGCTGCTGGTGTGATTTGCGCAATAGTCTGGTGTTGAAGAAGTACTCATTTTATAACTGATAGCAGTAGACCTGAGAGAACTGCATGTTAAATCGGTACTGTTTTTGACCTGCATTCCCATGTATATCCCCTTCCCCGGGCAACATCCGGGATCACCTGCTCCGGAACAGGATGCTGACAGCCGGGTCAGTTTTTCATATTTTCTCTCATCGTCAAGAATCATCATGCAGGTGTTGGAACTTGAGCGCTGATCTTCGACAACCACACTGCTCAGTTGAGTCGTGTTTGCATCGCAATCGAAAATAAGCCAGCCTAGAGTCTCGGAGTTTGAATTGTTCAGGGTTGAATGAATGGTGAGTACTTTATTGGTATTGTCCCAGATAAGGGGAGTATTGGTTTCATTTGTGCCTATCCCGAAAAAGGCGTGTTCAAGGTCGAGTCGCATCAACTCCAGCGAGGTAATTTTGTCCATATGGCTTTCGGCCGTGGAAGCTTCGACTTTCGTTGACGTAAGCAGTTTGATAAAGGGTGGATAGGTGATTGCCATCACTAAGCTCATAACCAGCATGGAAATGAGCAGCTCGACAATGGTGAAAGCCCTGTGGTTGATTTTCATATATCGCCTATAATGGTAGTTGCGCTATGACTGTACTGTGTGCCTTTATGGGTCCAGGTGGCTTTTACTGTCAAGGAGCTTGCGGTACCATTGACAATGGTCTGGTATACTTCCTTCACAGCGTAGGCGTGGCTGTAGTTACGTATTTGCCTGTTGACGGTTACTTCTGTTTCCTGCAGCGCAGTATTGCTGAATGGGATGTTACGGGCATCGGCCAATCGCTCGTTGACGATCCGAACCGCTTCGTCCCGCAGTTGGTTTCTGCTCGAAACGGAATATGCGGTGATCATGCATTGCATGGTCCAGAGCATCATTATGGTAAGTAAAAATAAGGCTATTACGGATTCAAGTAAGGTGAAGCCGTTTTCAGAGCGGGTTGCAGATATCATTTCCACCTCCATCTTTTCCGGCCTTGCCGATAACTATGCGGGTATCGTTTATGGCCAGACATGTTTCAAGAGTGATTGTGGTGCTGGTGGCGAGATAAATATTTTCGGCATCGTAAACCAGCCCTCTGGTATTTATTTTGTACACTTCGTTGGCTGGTCGGATCGGGTTGCCGAGGAATAGTTTTCCATCCAGGGCTGTGACATTTCCGGCTGAGTCAATGAGCTCTGATTTCAGTTCATCACCGGCGCTGTTGATACTGATCTGTAGTTCAGTCTTTTCGGTAAAAGCTTTTAACCGTTTTTCCTTGAAATAGACTGAGATTTTATGCATATCCTCAGAGATTGAGGCGGCTTCGGATATACGGTTGAACTTGTGTATGGCGATGGCGGCAATTATGCCGATCATAGCAATGACGGTCAGTAATTCGATCAGGGTGAAACCCTTATTGCCACGTATCGCTACCTTTTTTTTTAACGTTCTATCCATAGCAATAGTTCTCCTTTATACCCGGAATCCTTGTTTGTTTCGGTAGCATCTTCCGGAGGTGTTCCTTCGTGGGTGTCTGTTCTAACCTTGAGGGTATCCGGGTCATCGTCACCATCGATGAAATTTTCTTCAGTGAGTTCAATATTTATAATGTTGCCGCCACTTGGCTGCAGCAGGGCTGATGCAGCTGGCGGGCTCACTGGTGTGGAGGTGCAATCGTGCCACATGTCGTGCCCCGTTTCACAGTTGAAGCCATAAAGGCGTGTGACACCGCCGAAATAGCAGGAGTTGGCGTAGGGTTTCATTGTGGTGAATATGACGAAATCATCAATAATAGTAGGGTCGGTAATGGTACGCTCCCTGTTGTAGATGCCATCTGCAGTATCAAGTTCATTGTAATTCCAGGTCAGCGCACCGGAGAGTCTATCACCGCAGACATCTGAGCCGCTTTGGGTGCTATGTGAATTGTTGAATGAGCAGTTGGGATTATTGACACCGTCTATATAATCCTGCAGGCAGTTGTCGATCTGTACACCCAGAAGGCTGTTGGTATCGTTTTGACCACCAGCCATGTCGTCCCTGTAGAACCAGCGGCCGGTTCCGAAGTATATATAGTTTTTCTTGTTACAGTAGCCGTAGCCGATGGCGGCGGTAATGGGGGCGATTGCCTGGTTGAGTACCTGCTGGATATCCCACTGGGAGGGGTCGCCATCATCAGGTGCGACCAGGAAGACGTTTCCTTTCCAATCTCCGGACGTGATCCAGTTTACACCGAAAAAGACCGCGTCGGTATTGTCGTCACCGTTATAATCCACTCCGTTAGTGAACAGGCGTCCGCCGAAAGCTTTGTTCAGGTGTTGAAAGTTTGGGTTATCCGTAGCGGTTATGGTATGGAGTTGATCAAAGCTGAAGTCATCTTTTAATTGAAGAATAAAAACAGAAAGTTCCTGACCGTCAGTGGCGCGGCCATTGGAATTGAGGGGACCGGAGAGAAAAAGTACGTAGTGTTTGGAACCTCTTTTTATATACGCTGGGCCTGAGTAGCTGTATCCAAGTTTCGGGTCTGTGAACTCCCAGAGGAACTTCGGATCATTGGCATCCGTGATATCGATGGCGAAATATGAAGAAAGGCCAAGATTGCCAGGTAAAGCAGGAGAATAGATATTTGTCCCGCCAGCTGGAACTGTGATGAACTGACCATTAGGATCCTGCATTTCAATTATGGTAGCTTCGGGCGGAATAGCCTGATACGGATTACTATCGTTGTCGTTACCTATGGTACCGGTGGTGTCTCCGCACCAGCCTGTGCCATCAGTGCAGCCGACAGCACCGCCGAATCGCATCCCGCCGATGAGTATTTTCTTATCGGCAGTGGTGATCACATATGGAGATTGATCAACGGTATAAATATGTTCGTAATCAGGATCTGCAAGAAACTGAAGATAGGGCATGACATTCTGGGGAATGAAGCTCCATAATTCTTCACCAATTTCGTCATTCAGACATCCGAAGCCATCATCGTTGTTATTACAGAGGGCAATGGCCTGATTAGCCTGGACCATATCTTTACGCAGTTTTCCAATTTTAAAGGCATGGAGCATGCCATCATTGGCACCTGTGTAGAGCACCGAGTAATCCGGGTAATCGACGATTCTCGGAGTGGAATTAATGATGTCCCCGAGCTTCCATATTTCGTCACTGGTTGCCGTAAGTGATGAGTCACCTCGAAAACGTCTGGAACGGCATTGCGTGGCAGCACCATTTACGGTGAAATTGTCACTGGCACCTCGTATGTATGATATAAGGTTGTCAACTGTCTCAGGTGCTAACGGATCGCCAAGGCATGACGGGGTGCTTTCAGTACCGAGTTTGAACATTTCCGCAAAGTCAGCTCTGTTGCTCTGAAGAAATTCGGTCTGTGTACCATTTCGGTCAACACCGAATATCAGTCGTCCTCCACCCAGAATATCGCTCAAGTCAGGTTCGATGGTTTCAAGGCTGAGGATTTCACCGGTGTCGAAAATGCGTTGAACCTGATCTACCGCAGTAAGCACATCGTATGGACCCGGGGTGTTGCCGGGAGCTGAGTTCGGGTCTTTGTCTCCATAGTCGTTGCCCATGGTGGAAATTGGGTTGTAACGCTCTATTACAAGTGTTCCGTCATTAGAAAGAACGAACTCGATTGCCATGTCATCGATGATATCCAGCGCGAAATACGTGTCATTGGTTATGGGGTCGAGATGAATAGTATCAGTTGTATTTTCACGTATGCTGGAAACACTATCAGAACGGTAATGCCAGTAGCCGCTAAGATTACTGAGCCATTGGACATTGTGCAGACTGGAGTTGTCTGCAAACTGTTTTTCCGGAAAGAATAGCGCCTGTGATATCAAAGCCCCGGATGCGGCACGCTCGCTCAGCACCGAGACTGCGGTACCGGCTGAAGTGCGTGCCAGGATATCGCTGACGGCTTTGGTCAGAACATTGGCGAGCTCATCGCCGCTACTTGCGGAGTATGACTGGCCGCCGCCGTTAGCGGCAGCGTCCTGCAGAATCTGGGGAGGCGTGTTGCTGCCGAAAGTTACAGAATACGTGGTGATATACTGATCTCCATCAAGGTCGGCATCAAACCGTAGGTCGCGGTTTTCCTTCTGGCCTGAGGAATCGTCCCAGCGCAGAAAATAGGCGATATCGTCAAGGTTATCCTGGTAAATGTTGGATTCATCAGCTGCATCGCTGCCGTCTCCAATGTTATTGTCCCCGTCGCTGTCTATTATGGGCTGAGTATTGCCGAAAGAGTCTAGGAACATTGGTGGGATATAGTCATCTTTTGAGGGATGGCCGTCGGTGAGTATTATTACGTAGGATTTTGCGCATCGGACTATATTGTAGCTACCGTCACCCTGTTCATAGGCGTATGGGTCCCAACTATCAATTGCCTCGTAGATGATGTCATTGGCAATGGCGGGTTTATCAATGTAGTAGGGACTCTGCTCTTGCGCAAAGTACTGCCCCAAGGAAAAGAGGTTTTCTGCAAGAGGAGTTGTGCCCCATACCAGCGGATAATGCTCGATGGCATCGACAAGATCCTCAGCCGGTGCAGTTACAGGGGTGTTGATGTATCTGAAACCGCCCGTGTCATTGGTGTGTTTAACAAAAGGATTTTTAGGGATTGCCAGATTCAGTGTGCCGCCGTGTGCCCATTCCCCTTCATAAATGTTTTCGTCTTTGTGGTAGCGAAAGAAGCTCAATCCTGCCCTGATTTTAGCTTCATCACTACTGTTGTCGGCGAGTTTCTGGATTACCCCCTGAGGCTCTTCGTCAACGATGACTGCAATATTATACTCCTGATGTGCTTGATCGATTGCGATAAATCCTGAAGTTTCAGAACTATGAGTGATTGAGCCGTCTGCATTCTCGACGTGTAGATCGATTGAATCGTCAGGATTTAGCTGATAGCGCAGGCTTGCGGTGGTGTTGTCGTTGGACGTCTGCATATCCGCGATAAACAGCTCCGGGCTCTGGCTGCCGAGCCAGAGATTTTGATTTGTTCCACTTATATTGCCAATAGAGCTGATCATGAATGTGGAATCACCTGCGTGGAAGGTGCCATCCTCAATAGCAAGAAAATGAACAATCTCAGCCTGGTTGTGCTTCTGGTTGAGTGCATTGGTTTGAAGGAGCGTTTCGAATCCTTCGGGCAAAACGTTCTGTACCCGTGTGGTAACAGGATTGCTTGTTTCTGCCGTGACTATGGAGGTGAACACAACAGGTTGGTTGGTGAAGCCGCTTGTCTCGATCTTCTGCCAGCTGTCAATGTGGTTGATCTGTTGAGAACCGGCTACGAGTCGGAGGGGGCCATTGTCTCCTAACAGAAGATGTGTTCCCTTACGTATTGCAAGGTAGGCTACTTTCTCCCCGATGATATGTTGCCCTTGCCCCCATTCCTGGATACGTATCTTAAAGGATGAGGTGTTCTCGCTGGAATCAGGCTGGGCGGGATTGTTAAGGATAACTTGCACGATTGATGGATCGCTGCCGTTGTCGCTTGGGGTTTTGGCTATAATGACTGGCGGGCTTGGGTAATTGGTCTGGAAATTGACGGTGACAGGCACGTCATGGAGATCCTCGATGAGCCCATATTCACCGATTACCTCCCCGGCGGAGTTGAGGATCAGCCTGCTGCCAGCAACGAGTTTGGCATAGGGGTCGTAGCTTGCTTTCAGCTCACCGGCATGTGCCGGACTCATGGTTTGAAAAATGGTGGAGTTCGGGTAAGGGGAGTAATTCTCAGAGCTGGCTGAATATTTGAAAATACTATGGTCGGACGGTTCATTGTGTCCGACGATTTTGAAGGTGGTACTGTCGAACGAGGAGGGAATGGTTCCCATATAATCAAAACCTGCCCTGTTTTCAACTTTGCCACCAGTCAGGACTTTACGTGCGACGTCAATTTTTCTTGTGGTCAACCAGTTTAGGAAGTTGCCGGACCAGCATTCAACACCCTGTGTGATGGCGCAGTTTTCTTGATAAAAGGCACCTGTGCTCGAGGTATCGACAATGACATCGTAGTTGGCTGTAGCCCCGGTAAGTTCAGTCGTGTCTACGGGTATTGTTGAATCGTAGCTGTAAGTTTGGTCATTTCTGAAAAGGCCGAAGTATTCTTTAGCAGGGTCAAAGTCGTCGCCAATGCAATTGCCTGTGCAGTCTTTGCTATAGCCACCAGGATATTGGGGTTCTTTCATGCTGCCAGAACTATCCAACATGAATACGACATTGGGCTTGACTGAAGAGATAAGAAAAGGAGGAATTGCGAAGTAATCACTGCATTGGGCAGCGTAAACATTGACAGGGAGAAGCAGGGTTAGCAGGACGAATTTATGCAGTTTTTTGGTGATTGTCAGGGTAGAGATAATAGTGATCATATCGCACTTTGGTCTTCGTTAATAATATAACTGCTGCCTCGCGTGATTCTACATGTCTGAAAATATAATATGATAATCTTACAATATTACAGAACATGTTGAATACACAAGGAATGTACTCCAATTGTGTGTGATGGTAAAGAAAAAACAACATAATATCAATGGGCTGTGACGTTGTCAGCAGTGCTGGCGTGAGGGTGCTGAAATGATAGGGTATGTCCTGGTGTACTGTTTATTCTTAAATAGCCTCTGGGCTATTATTTAAGGAGGAAGAGGGCCGTGCATGGTAATGACATTTTTTATTTAGACTGGCTATCACTAAAGCTCAGCTTCAAGGAGAGAGGCGTAAGGAGAAAGGTGATAAGGGGTAAGAACTCAAAGCTAAAAAAGCACTTCTCTAAAAGCTGATCGCGGAATTAATGCGGGGATTGGTCACGTGTCAATCGTTCACGTCTAACACTTCACGCCTGTCGCCTCACCTTTTCAAGCCGGAGATTAGGGGGAATAAGAAATTTAATGTCTAAAAATGGCGGGGGGAATAACGGGAGAATGATGAAGGTGATCAAGGGGGGCGTGGTGTATATTGCCAAAATGATCCGGCTCCCACATATTACAGGCACTACTCTGTCCAGCTTCATATTGAGGGCTGTTGAGAGAGAAAATTTTAGAGAGCTCAGGTAAAACTTTGGTGAGGTTATCGGCCTGTATGTTGCTTTATGGTACGGTCAGGGTATGGTAGGCCGAAATGAATAATAAAAAAGTGATTCTTTTCGAATTTGCAGGACAAGACTTCATAAGCCTTTAAAAGTGTAAAATACAACCATGTATCCCAGAAATCTTAAAAGCCATATTGCGGTATCAGTCTTCACTGCGCTTCTGATTGCCATGCTCCTGACAAATATCGTTGTCTCAGCATTGTGGTATAAAAGTCAGGTTCAGCAGAAAATAGAGACAACCGTCAAAATTCTAGAACAGGCATCTAGGCTCGAAGTACATGCCGGGAATGTTCTGCCGAACGATTACGATATTAAGCTGAGTAGAGTAGTTAGGAATTTTTTGGATGTATCGGTAAAGCAGATTGTCGTTGAGGTGCTTAGGGAGGAAATGTCACAAACGGGCAATTTACAGTCTACTATGTACGATGAGTCGTTGCAGTCAGCAGTTCAGTTGGCTGTGAAGAATGAAAAAACAGTAGTAGAAAGAATTGAGAAAACGAGTTCGGTATTTGTGATTCAGCCGATGTTTATCGCTGTAGCGGTGCCATTTCAGAGCCAGGATAGAGTACAAGGGGGTATCGGCATATTACTCAGTACTAGGTCGATAGTAGACGCCATGATATCAAAGCAGGCGATGATCTGTGTCTACATATTGCTCAATGCGATAATTCTAGCGACTTTGGTGTTTTTCCGCATGAGAAAGGTACTTCTCGACCCCGTGGATAAGCTCATGCTGCAGGCAGACAACTATCACCTGTCGGAGGGGATTGGTTTATTTTCGGAGTACTCTCCGAATGAGTTTGGTCAGTTGTCCAGAGCAATGCAGAATATGGTGAGGAAAATCGAAAAAGACCGTGATCAGTTGCGTGAGTCAGTTGGGTCTCTCAAAGAAGCAAATGCCAGGCTCAGGGACGCCCGGGACGAAATTGTTCATGCTGAAAAACTTGCTTCACTGGGGCGACTGTCTGCCGGTCTCGCCCACGAGATTGGCAACCCCGTGGCAATTGTTCAGGGGTATCTTGAACTGATTGAAAGAGATGATGTGAGCGATGGTGAAAGAAGGCAATTCATAAAGAGAGGGCTTGATGAGCTGCTCCGCATTGATACTCTTTTAAAGCAGTTACTGGAGATGGCACGTAGTAGTGCCAGTAATCAGGAGCCTGTCGATTTAGCTGAGTCCATAAAGAAATCTCTAGATCTGCTCCAACTTCCTATCACCAGGAACTGCATTTCAGTAAAAACAGAATTTCCAGGAGAAAAATGCACCATATGGGCAGACAGGGATAAAATCCAGCAGCTGTTGTTGAACTTTCTCCTCAACAGTATTGATGCGATTGCGGAGAAAAATGAAGAGCATAGAATAATTGAAGTGACAATTCACCCGGTTTTTAGGGAGAAAGATACCCGGAAAGATATACTTCTTACCATCAGGGATAGTGGCATCGGTATCGATGAAGAAAACCTTGAACTAATATTCGAACCGTTCTTTACCACGAAAGAGCCTGGCCAGGGAACCGGACTGGGGATGGCGGTTGCAAACAGAATAATCCGTTCATTTGGCGGAACTATAAGGGTTGCCAGTCAAAAAGGAGCTGGTGCAGAATTTGTGATAACCTTTCCTGCATATGAGCCGGCATATGTTCCTGAAGATGATATTACAATGGTAACACGGGATGTCTAATACGAACGGGAGCGGCATGGGATATAAACTTTTGATAATTGATGATGAAGAGAACATGCGGCATATGCTGCAGTCCCTGCTCTCGAGAAGTGGCTACCAGATCTTTCAGGCTCAGGATGGACGAGAAGCACTGGAAAAAGTTCAGCAGGAGCATTTTGACTTTGCCCTTTGTGATATTCGTATGCCGGTGCTGTCGGGTATGGAATTTTTACAGCAAGGTCGCAAATTCCTGAAAGACACAACCGTGATCATGATGTCGGCCTACGGTACGGTAGAACTCGCTCTTGAAGCTATGAAAAAGGGTGCCTACGATTACATCTCCAAGCCTTTCAAGGTTGATGAAGTTTTGCTAACGCTCAAAAAAGCGGAAGAGCGGGAGCAGCTTAAAAGGGAAAATCTGCAACTGCGGGAGGAGTTGACATCGATAAGGGCTGAGGATGGGTTTTTCGGTATGGTTGGGGATTCAGAGGTTATGCGAGAGCTATTCAATCTGGCAAAGAAAGTTGCTGGGCATGATGCTACCGTTCTTATTACGGGAGAATCAGGCACAGGTAAGGAATTGCTCGCCAGGGGGATTCATAAGTATTCAAATCGCAGCCGTAATGAATTTTTTGCCATTAACTGCGGAAGCATTCCTGAGAATCTTCTTGAGGCAGAGTTGTTCGGTTATGAAAAAGGTGCCTTTACCGGTGCAGAGAGCAAGAAGAACGGTCTCATTCTTGAAGCTGACGGCAGTTCTTTATTTCTTGATGAAATTGCAGAACTCCCATACGCAATGCAGGTGAAACTTTTGCGTGTTTTGCAAGAAGGTGAAATCAGACCGATCGGGGCAAATCATCCCTTGTCTGTAGATGTCCGAATCATCGCCGCAACTTCCAGAAATCTTGAAAAGGAGATTGCTGATAACAGGTTTAGAGAAGATCTCTACTATAGGCTGAATGTTATACGACTGGAGCTTCCTCCACTACGGGAGAGGAAGGGCGATATTCATAAGCTCTGCGACCATCTTATCCGCAAGAAGAGTAATTATATCGGTCGCGAAATAGAGGGAGTGTCTGCCGGAGCAGGCTCATTACTCTTACATCATGATTGGCCTGGCAACGTCAGGGAGCTGGAAAATGTGATAGAGCGAGCCGTAATACTTGCAGAAACGAATTCAATTACTGAAGCGGAATTGCCAGATGCTTTACGGCCGGGAAACCAGGAGGTACCAGTGCCAACAGCTCATGGTGAGAGCTTTTCTCTAAAGAGTGCCAAAAAGGAAGTTGAAATGATTTATATTCGAAGGGTACTCGAAAAAACAGGAGGAAATAAGCGAAAGGCCGCAGAGTTGCTGGAAATGAGTTACCCCTCTTTGTTAAGTAAGATCAAGGAGTATGGATTTTAGCCCGAATCTTTCACGATTATCAAGAGGCAAAATTTAAAGAGCAAAACTCGTTACAATAACTAAATACGAACGTAGAAAAGCAGGGGGTCACCAGGTTCAACAGAGTATGCGGAAAATTCAGTTCAGCAACCCGCGCTGATAATGAATAGTGACGGGTTGCTGAAAGTTTAAGAATGATTTAATGCATTTTCCAGTTTGTCCTGCCCCTCTTGAAGTTCTTTAGGGGCAGGTTCATCCTGTCCCACCTTGATAATTGCACCTGTATTTTATCCAGATCAAGCTTATCCCTGCCCCCTTGTTCGTCTTGATCATTCGAGTCGGATCCAAATGAAGTGTCTTGCTGTTGTTATTGATTTTTGTTGGGATAATTCAGTTGCAGAGAGTTTCTTTGCGAGTCTGATAACTGAGCGAGTATTGGATCGTCCTATAAGTTCAGAGAGGAGGTCAAGCAGGACGTGATTGATTATATCGAGATGTTTTATAACAGCAAAAGATGCCACTTTTATTTGGGCCTATCTTAGGCCAAATGATTTCGAGAAAGAGCTGGAGTTAAAGAAAACAGCTTAAGAAATGTGTCCGATTTTATTTCACGACATCAGTTTGAGGGATCTGGTCGTACTGGGAATGTGTGATAAGTGAGTTGCCGGATCATGGTAAGCTCCCTCAAGCAGAAGTTGGAAAGCTGATATATTGAGCCAGCAATGAATGTGCCTGACCTGTAAAAGGGTTATTTGAGTTGGTGATTGTAATGGATTAGGTATTGTGAGTGTATGAGTGAATAGAGGGCTGGGCAGAAATTCAGCATGAATAAGATGACGGAAATTGTCAATTGCAGGCCCGGGCTGTTAAATAGCTTAATAACCAGGCTGAGCGTTGTAAGATGGTGAAAGGTTTTTTTTGAAAAAAGAAAAAAACCCCAATGTGCACCAAGCACATTGGGGTTTGGAGATGTATGAGATTGCTCTTTTACTGGTCAGTCCATGTTGATCGGCCACTCTTGAAATTATTCAATGGCAGGTTCTGTTGTCCGACCTGAATAATTTCACCTGTACTGGTCTGAATATAGGCGTTGGCGTCATCACCACCTGAGCCGACATGCAAACTGGGGGTCATGGCCTGACCACGACCGAGGTCGAGTTTATCGCGAACGACATCGTTGCTCTCTTGATCGCTATCGGTACCAAAGACATTTTCATACCATGCTGTACCGGTGAGATAATAGACACCATACAGGGAACTTACACCTTCAGCCTGGCAAATATCTGCAAAGGGCTGATAGGTTGTAAAAGTAGTAAGACCACCGAGAAGGGTAGGCATACCCAGTGAACGCTCGCGTGGCTCTGTCAACTCGCGATACCAACCGTCGATACCGATCGAATCGTTATTAGTGCCCCCACACCTCTCGCCTCTGATGTATTGCTCCATTTCTCCATAGGAATAGTATGTTTTAGAACTGCCGTTAAGGCTGTATGTCTTGCTGAGCCCTGGCGGAATGCATGTTGTGCCGTCTTCATTTTCACAGTAGATCAAGCTGCTCTTACCATAAAAACCTCCGGTCCCACTCAGGAGAACTTTCATGAGGTCAGAGCGGTAAAGCCCCTGGTCTCCCTGGATGGCGGCGGGATTAGGGGCAATCGCAGAGCCATTATTTAACCAGTTGACCTCTCCCCAGGTCATATCGCAGTTTTGATCCCTTGGCTCCCGTATGCCAAAAAAACGTTGGGTCGTCGCATCAGATTTGTCTTCAGGGGAATAGAACCGACCGGTACCAAAGTAGATCCAGAAGTTTTCAGGGTCAAAACCGATATTTGGGGCAGCGGTTATAGGAGCCTCAGTATCTATAAGTTTTTTAATTTCCCACTGATCCGGGTAGGTGTATGCCTGTTTGCCAGTTACAGTATCAAAGCTTTTGGTAACAAGCCTGAAGAGCCTGCCTCCGCCGTTCCATGTCGGTTTGGTACCGGTGAAGTCAGATCCGTCGGTGGTGCCGAAGTAGGCCGCATCAGATTTGTAGGCTATACCTTTGCCGGTAGAACCGTTCGAACTCAGGTCGTAGTCGACTGTGACAATATCTCCTACAAAACTTTCGATCCCCCCGCTACTGTCTGCATCAATCAAAAATCTTCCGGCATAAGGAATAGTGGCTGAAGAAGAGGGCAGAGCGTTTGGAATCCTGAAAGGCTTTATGCTGGATGGGACTACAGTGCCGTTGCCTGTCTTCCAGTTAACGCCTGTGAGCGCGTTGAGCGGATAGATGGCAATTTTACCCTGCTGATCATTCTGCCCTTTGATTGTTGTCGGGCCATTACCCAGAACAAGGAACCACTCTGAATTGCCGCTGTCGTCACGCATTACCACGATAGAGGGCATTGCGGTTGTAAAACCTAACTGCGCGTATTTGTCAGTGCTATCTGCTAATTTTTCAGTGGTCATGGTCATCTCACCGAGAAGAGTCGGTTGACGTTCAGGGTCTGTGATATCCAGGACAAAATAGGCAGAAACGAACTCACGGTTCTCATCGATGACAGTAGAGTTATCAGCTATCTGAGGTGCACCCCCGAAACGCATATGGCCAACGAGAATGGTACCCCAGCCATTAGGATGTATGTCATCATCAGGGAATATGCGAACATCGAAAATTCTTGGAGGCGCATCCACGTAATACTTATGTTCATATTCCGGAGAAGTCAGGCATTGCAGGTGAGGTTGCAGGTTGTACGGCACATAGGCCCACATCTCATCGCCTAATTCAGGGTACGCAGTGGTAGAGTTGGAGCCGTATGCTGTTGTGGCGATACATTCTCCGGATGAATTTCGCTGATCGCTATCGGGTCGACAGGGCAGGAACCTGTTTAAACCTGAATCGTAGAACCCGCCGTTAACCGCGTGGAGCATACCATCATTGGCGCCGAAATAGATCATATGGCGACGATTATTGTACTTCTTATAAAAGTCGGCATAATCCGGATCATTGTAGATGTAGTGGTATCCCTCCGACGGTCTTCCAACCAGAGTAGGGGTTGAATGAATGACATCACCAAGACGCCATGTTTCGCGATTGAGCGTGGTGTAATCACAGTCCGGATATTGGCGGCAGCGATATTTTGTCTCGTAGGTACCATCGGCAAGTTCGACATACTCGTCATAGCCACGAACCCAGGCGACAACATCCTGCAATTCTTCAACAGAAGTTACACCGAAGTCGCTTTGCAGTGATCCGCGACCTTTATGTGTTGTATACCATTCAAGCCAATCTGATTCTGCTCTTTTGATGGTATCTCTGTCAAACGATAGGACTTCATAATTGTCGACGATGCCATCATTGTTGATATCGTTCCAGGTGAAGACATAACGGTATGGGTATCCACCGGTGAAGTCCCAGGTGCCATCCGGCAGAAATTCACGATTTTCGAGGATGTTGCTGTCTGGAATAGCGGCAAGGCGGTCTTTGGCGGACCAGAGATAATGTTTAAAGTCGCGGAGGTCGATGGAAGTGTCATTGGTCTGAAAATAGTCGGATTGACTGCAGACACCTGTGTCTATAACATCCCGGTTAAAACATATTTTAGTCGAGTGTGATGTCTCATCAAAATATGTCACAACCCTTCTGTCACCATCGAGGACACCATTGTTGTTGCTGTCCTCACCGGTGTCGATTTTTCCGTTACCATTGGTATCCTCAGTCCACAACTCTCCCTGTGTCGTGGAGTTGCCACTGTAGTCGTCCCAGAGATTACCTTTGGAATCGATAAAGAATGCGTGCACATCGCCAACCCAGACAAGAGGTTCTTTACCGATGCCACGATCAATTTTCGGCCAGAAGATAGCCTGGTAAACGCCACCTTCACCACTTCGGGAACTGGAGATAACCGATGCGGCAGAACCTGCCGAGGCGCGGAAGAGAATGTCTGATAGCGCTGTCCTTAAGTTCGACTCAAGCATTCCAGGGTCTTCCCCGGTGTACAGGGTCGTACCTGCATTATCGGCAGCTTTCTGCATAAGCACTGCAGGATTACAATCATTTTTCGAATCATCATCACGAGGTACACCGGCCACAACGAAGTATGAGGTAACATTACGCTTGTCATACAGTATGCCGTCGTCGCTGGCTAATTGCCCCGGGCTCTCGGCCGGGGTGGTGTAGAGAGAGGTGACCGGCGCATTCTTGCCGTAATAAACGACATCGTCAAGATAGGTCGAACCATAGAGCTGCCCACTTGTGCACTCGCCATCGTTTGCTACAGAGTAACCTGCATTGGCAAAGGTTGCTGGCATTGTATTTACAAGGCCAGCAACATCGTTATGGATATCAGCTGTTGAAGCGCCCTCGGTTATAAACAGGACATAGTTTTCCTGACACCAATACTGCACAGGATCTTCCCAGGCTGAATCTTCAGTCTCAAGAAGAAAATCTCTGGCATCCAGGCGAAAGGAATCGTTCTGACCGTAATATCCCAAAGCATTGTAAATGCCTTCAGCCAATGGCGTCCAGGCAGTAGCTTTGATATTGTTAATGGCAGTGGATAGATCCTCAACGTGTTTGTTGCCTGTCGAGATGGATATGGTGTCCCCGTCGCTTATCCGGGCAATTATTTCTGCACCGTCTCTGTTTTCCGCTGGACAATATTTGATAATCGGGTCGGTGAGTTTATTCGGGTCTGTGGAGATTGCATTATTGGCAATTTCACATTCAGTTAAGGCACCATTATCAGCAAAGGCCATAGCGCCAAGACGCAGATCTCCAGCGACCTCATGCAAAAGCCCTTCTGGCTTTTCTGTCGTCTTGAGATAACCCTTCATAACGATGAGCGGGCTATCAGTTCCGAACATAGCTATAACGCCAGAGTCAACCAGTGAACCAGGTAATCCCCATGTTTCTCCGCTGTTGAATATTTCATCAGACGGGTCGATAACCTCTGGTAAAGTAATGGATTGACAGTAATCCCACATTGCTTCCTGAACGCACTCATCGGCAGAGTTAGGGTTAAAGTCGTCAGTCCATTGAGCAGGTTGTGATGAGGTTGGTGTACAGGAATTCCCGGAATCGTCGACCCAGATGACGGCCCATTCTTTGTTGCAGGCGTCTTTATTCGCCTGGTAGTTGCCTGTACATTCATAGAGTACGTTTTCAAAGCATTTTATAGCAGGATTGCCATCAACGTTGTCATCGCTTGAGGTGCATGCTTTTTTTGAACAACCCTCACCAATTTCCGGTTCATAGCAGCGGCCGACGTACCCTTTGCGTGCGGTATCAATTGTCGATTCGTTATAAACGCCGTAGCACATATAGCCGCTGTCTGAATGGCTGATTGTTGGTGGAGTTACACCATTTGCATAAATGCCGTCACAGGCATTATAAATTTCGCTGAGGTTGCCAAAGTCACTTGGAGCTGTGTAACCTTTTTTTACGGCGGACCAGCAAGCGTGGATCGAGTGGTTGTATGCTGCATTTGAGGCAGCAAGTATGCCGTTTTGGGAATCATAAGCCAGACATGTGTCAATATATTGACTTGTTTGGCCCTGTGAGGCATCTGCTCCCTTACTGATTTCATCCACGGCGTTCTTACATGCCTGCTGCCGTTCAGAACCTATAAACCCCTTTGCAGATATTCCCAGAATTGCAATTCTGGTCGTGTCGTCTGTGGTATCGATCCAGCTGTCGTCGTTAAATCCAGAGATTGAAAAAGTAATGACAGAGTTGGTACCTGCCGGGCCGGTCACTGGTATTTCTTTCAGAAAACCTCTTGAGGAGCAGCCCCGGCCTTCACTAACAAGAAACTCTTCATCTTGATCGAACTTGCCGCCAGTAAGAATTTTTTTCTGGATATCAAATTTAGAGGAAGATGCCCAATTGAGAAAATTACCGGTGGCAGTAAAAGCGGTGACCCCTGATTGATGTAATGTGGATGTTTCGGTATCCTCCACTTCAGTAATATGAACAAGTAGATGGGCATTGCTGTAGGCATTCCCGGCAGATGTACTGAAATGTGTGGTTGCCTCATTTATGCTGGCAAAATTTGTCTCTTCAAAATGTCCTTCGCTCAGTCTGTCCCAAGTAAGGCCACTGTCGTCATGGAGAGAAGTAGCAGATGAAGTTCCTCCACTGGTGGCGCGATAAAGTTTGCCATTATAGGAAACGATATCATTCGCCAGGTAAGGTGTCTGTGGCAACCAGGTGTGATCTCTGGGTTCCCAGGTTACGCCAGTATCGTCAGCAATCGTTGTGCCGTTGGCTGTGCCACCATTGGTGGTGTAATAGAGTTGATCCTCGTAGCGAACGAAGCTGCCATTGTCATATGATGTGCCATTTTCCCAATCTGCTATTGAGTGCAATGGCAGCCAGTACACTGAACCGTCTTCACTGATAGAAATGCCTGTTGAGGGAAGTGGTAGGCCGGTATCTGGGTCTTTATGTACTAAATTAGCAATAAAAAACGCGCCGTCAGAATAAACAATGTCGTTTTCCGTGTATGAAGTACCACTTACCCAATGAGGCTGGCCTGGTACATATTCATACCATGTGTTCGGTTCATAAAGGCCGGTGTAGGTCTGTGTTGCATCGAAACCATTGTCATAGCATTCACCAACGTTATTGACATAGGCCAGATCCAGCATGCTTCCCGAGTTGTCAATGGCAAGCATCAGGTTTGGCTTCGCTCCTGAAGAAAGAAAAGGTGGCATTCCAAGACCATCACCACAGACCGAAGCGTTCAGAGATAGAGGCGTAAAGGTGATAGAAGCAAGCAATAGAAGATGACATGCTGCTGCTTTTCTCCTGAATAAGTGATTCATACTGAATCCTCCGAGATAAAAACGTTATATATAATAATTTGCAATAATATCAATCATATGTGCAGAATGGATCTTCACGGCCAACAACATGCCGCCACTCGACCCGGATAAGGCTCTCACTGTTGTTTTGGCCTATATGTTTTGCGTAGATTTCGTACTCGAGGGTGACCCCGCCTGAGCTCATGCTGCGGCCCAGACCGAGATAGCCGGCCGCCATAATAATGGAGCTGCCGGCGGTGAGATCAGAACGACCCTCTATGGTGATATTTGTGTGTGGCTCTCCTTCGGAGTAGTCAGGCGGGAAGAAGAGGTCCCTGTCGTCATCACTCGGGTAATCAGAGCCCGTGTCAGACCAGGTGCCGATAGAGTTTTGCCAGAAGTTTAACGAACTGTTTTCAACAGCTATATAGTTATCAACGACGAGAGGCCCACTGGAATCATCGAGCCAATTGGTTGAAGTGCCATTGCTGGTAAAACCGATACAACCGATATTTTGTTCCAGAAGTTCAGAGGCGTATTCTGTGCCGCCATCAGCGGTATAAAAGGTCTGTCTATGGACCTTATCATTGGCAGCTACCTGCAATTCCGTGGTGGTATTGCGGTTGCCGGCAATGCCGATGAGAGTCAGCACCAGTAAGATCATGAGCGCTGCAATGAGGATGTAGCCGTCTGATGAACGATTGAGAAGTTGTTTGGAATAGATAGAAATTTTCATGGAATCAGAAGATCTTCTGCTTGTAGTAGTTGAAAACAACAGACTGGTTATTGCCAAACTCGTTTCGCTCGACAATGACCCTAATAGTTTTGAGAGTTGAAGCTGAAGAATCATTTGGGTTTGGGGTGAGATAATCGGCAACGTTCCAGGAGATGGTGTAATAACCATCTGGTGAAGCTGCAGTCCCATCTGCTGCGGTCCCCCGGTCATTCAAACCGCCCACTCCGTTGTTGTTGCCGTCAAGCAGATCGTTATGCTCATAATCCAGAGCTATGAGTTGCTCAATGCGGTCCGAAGCCCAGTTGGATGAGGTGGTTATGCCGCTGGCTTTGGCATTGTAAATCACGGAGGTTGTTTGCAGTGAATAGAGCGAAAATATGCCAACGACCAGCACAGCCATTGCAACCAGGGTTTCGATGAGTGTAAAACCCTCCTGATCCATTGTTGACTTGGTGTCAGAGAGAAAAAAAAGCATTGTTACAATCCCATATTTCTACATGTGATATTGGAAATTAAGAGACGGCGGCGAAAGTTATCATTGTACGGGCCCCATGAATTTCCGCTGCCCGTGGTGTAGCTGATGTTGTTAGTGAACTTAAGATCGGGATTTTTGGCGCGGGCGAGAATAGAAACAGTAACTGAGGCAATTTTTGACAAATCTGTTGGGGTCGTGGAGATCGTACCATCGACCATGGTATAGCTGAACTCGATAGCTGAGATGTTATCGGCAATTGCCTCATAGTTGGTACCGTTATCCTGACTCAGAACCAGTTTCGCTGCACCACCATCCGCTATGATACCGTTACTATCTGTATCATCTGCAGGTATGAAGCCGAAATAGACGTTTTCCATTGTTCCAGTGAGTGCACCATCGCCTCTCATAGTTGTGCCGGAATTGTTCACTGTGTCTTTGGTGAACTGAACTCTGTTGGTTCTTGCTTCGATAAAACCTGCGCCGGCAGTTCCCTGTGGGTCGTAACCTGCCATTCGGATTTCGGAAGCCATGAAGAGCATGGCGGCGCGGAGATTTTGCTGCATCTCAACAACCTGAGTCTGATTGGTATATTGGCGCTGTTGAACCTGGTAGGCTGAATAGATTGCAGCGATCACAAATGAAGATACGACCATAGCTATCAACAGCTCGACCAGAGTGAAACCATCCTGTGCAGTTGACTGATATCTATTGATTGATTTTAGAGTACTCATTTTACCGGCTGATTAATTAAGTGAAATATTACCGGCAGCATTAAGGGAGACCTTATGTGACCGATCATCTGTGTTTTTCAGGACAATATCACCCGTGTTCAGAGCAATTGGAAAGCCTCGGGAGGTAAAACCGGTGTTACCGCCAAAAGTCTCATCTTCAGAACAAAGCGCTACCTCGTCAGGCATGAATCTCTGGAGCAGGGTGGTTTCGGAAGCGTCAAGGGTGCTGTTGTCATTTTCATCAATAAATATCAGATAGTTTCCCTGGCCGCCTGGAACTGAAGGGGAGCAATTAACGGTTGAGAACTGAACGACTACGTTCTGGTTTCTTTTTATGGCCTCAGCCTTGGCACGATACATGTCTGAGAGCAATGCGGTGGATGCATCTTTCAACCGGATGCCTGGCATCCAATGGAGAAAGCTTGGGACGGCAATTGATACAAGGACAGTGAAGATGGCAATGGTCATGAGCACTTCAATGAGTGTGTATCCAGCTTCATGTTGAGACTTCTGATTTGGGACAATGAAAAAATCTAATGTCTTCATGGCATCACTGTTAGGGTTGAAATGGAATTTATTCTTAATGAGCAAATTCCATACCTGGATAGAATATCAGTGAATCCCGCAGGATTATGGACAAAACACCGGAGTTAAAAAGAAAACGGTGTTCTTGTACGATGCGGAGAAGATAAAAAATGTAAGAGGTCTGGTGACGATATATGTCAGTGGCGGGGTGGGGATGTAAAAAAAATTAATAGCAATATTGGATTACTGGAGCATGTATTCCGTTGAAAGGTTGTTGCTCAAGTTCAAAAAACAGAGTGGCTTCTGAAGCCGGGATCTACTTTGCCGGCTTCAGAGAGTCCTGGCCACGATAGAGCTGTTACTCAACAACCTCAAAGCCAATAGCGGCAATAGCTTGCTTTACGCTCTCTGGATCGACTTCTCCTGCATATTGTGCTTCGCCTGCTTCAAGGTCAATGGTTATATCCTTGATATCAGGAATTTTAGCCAGAGCTTCACGAACAGAGTTGACGCAGTGGTTACAACTCATTCCCTTAATTTTAACGGTAGACATTGTTCACCTCGATAAATTGAATTATGTTTTAATTCCTACAATGTAGGATGGTAAGGGAAGCATAATGATTGGAAATTTAGAAATCAAGAGAATAGTTATTCAGGTGGGTTTATGAGTGAGATGAGTTCAGGCATGCAGTTGAGACATATCAAGGTGCCGGTGCAGGGAATGCATTGTGCGGCATGCTCAAGTCGAATAGAGCGTGTAGTCGGTGGCTTGCCTGGAGTTGATAGCGCTGTAGTAAACCTCGCAGAAGAGACACTGGATCTGCGCTGGAATGAAAGTGAACTTGCGTTCGATGATGTGAAGGAGCGGGTGGCTTCCCTTGGGTTTGAATTGGCTGATCCTTCTTCGGAAAAAGCTGATGATCTCCTGCTGCAGATTGGTGGCATGCACTGCGCAGCTTGCTCAAGCAGAATTGAAAAAGTTGTGGGCCAAATCCCAGGTGTAACGTCAATTGCCGTAAATCTCGCAACAGAAACGGCAAAGCTTGAATTGGATCGCAATAAGGTTAAGGTGCGCTCAATCCGGGAAACTATTGAGAAATTAGGCTTTTCTGCTGAAATCGTTAGCTCAGGTTCATTGTCTGATGAGACAAAGCGCAAAGAGATGATAACTCAACTCAGCCAAATGAAAAGACGGCTGATTATGATGTTCGCTTTTGCAATTCCTTTACTCTGTATCTCCATGGGAGAAATGGTCGGGTTGCGGCTGCCGTCCATCATTGCTCCCCAGGTATCACCTGTAAATTTCGCACTTATTCAGCTGCTGCTGGTTATGCCAATCGTTTGGCTGGGCAGGAATTTCTATTTCACAGGTATTCCCGCTCTTTTACGTAAAGTGCCGAATATGGATTCGCTTATCGCAGTTGGCACCGGTGCAGCTCTAATATATTCAATCTGGAATTTTATAGAGATTTGCCTGGGCATAGATGCCGTGGCCCGGGCGATGGATCTCTATTTTGAATCAGCTGGTATTTTACTGACTCTGGTATCTTTAGGTAAATATCTTGAAAACAGATCCAAGTCGCACACTTCCGATGCGATTCGTCAACTCCTTGAGCTGACTCCAGAAAATGCCACCCTGATTGTTGATGGCAAATACAGGACAATCGCCGCTGAAGAGATCGAGCCCGGGGATGTACTCCTCGTTAAACCTGGTGAGAGAATTCCGGTTGATGGCACTGTAGTGGTTGGTAAGAGCAAGGTCGATGAATCGATGCTCACAGGTGAGCCCATGCCAGTATCTAAAGCCCTCGATAGCAAGGTTTTCGGAGGTACGTTAAATACCACAGGTGTCTTGCAGTTGCGATGTGAAGAAACCGGAGAGGGCACTATGCTTGCCAGAATCGTTCGTCTGGTACGGGATGCCCAGGGGACGAAAGCCCCCATCGCCAGCATGGCGGATAGAATAAGCCTCTATTTCGTGCCAGTGGTTATGATATTTGCTCTTATAACCGGGCTTAGCTGGTATTTCATAGGCGGTGTCGACTTCTCTCAAGCGTTACGTTTTTTTATTGCCGTACTGGTAATTGCCTGCCCATGTGCCATGGGGCTTGCGACTCCGACCTCACTCATGGTCGGAATGGGCAGGGGGGCTCAACTTGGGGTACTGGTAAAAAGCGGCGCTGCCCTGGAGAGAGCAGAAAAAATTGATACTGTTGTTTTTGATAAGACAGGCACTTTAACAGAAGGAAAACCTGAAGTATCAGAGATATTACCTGTGTCAGGAATGCCGGCGGGCACACTTATTCGCCTTGTAGCTTCAGCCGAGCAGATGTCAGAGCACCCCTTAGCTGCTGCTATCGTAAGAAAAGCAGTAGATACCGGTATTGATTTGGTTCAACCAGCCTCCTTTACTCCATTCCAGGGTCGAGGGATTAGTGCTGAAGTTGTAATTGATGAGGAATCACACAAGGTCCTGATTGGTAATAAGGAATTCTTAAGGGAGCGGCTTACCCGTGTAGAGAGTTTTGATACGGAAATTCATTCGCTGGAGGAATCTGGTGCAACAGTACTATATATTAGTATAAATGAAAAATTCGCCGGAGTTGTGGCAGTCGCAGATCAGTTGAAAACTGAAAGTGCAAAAACTGTCGAAGCGCTACGGGCGTTGAATAAACGTGTCGTCATGCTAACTGGTGATCAGTTGAAAACCGCAAAGAATATTGCCGGTAAAGTCGGCATTGATGAAGTTATAGCAGGAGTATTACCGGACCAGAAATCTATAGCTGTACAGGATCTGCAAAAGCGGGGCATGAAAGTCGCCATGGTAGGCGATGGCATCAATGATGCGCCTGCACTGGCCCAGGCCGATGTCGGGATAGCCATGGGAACAGGCATAGATATCGCCATTGAATCAGGTGATATCGTGCTGATGAAGGGAGATTTGCAGGGAGTGAGAACAGCCCTATTACTTTCCAGGGCTGTGATGAACAACATCAGGCAGAACCTGTTTTGGGCATTTGCCTTCAATGTCACAGGGATTCCGATTGCTGCAGGATTACTCTATATATTTGGGGGACCGGCTCTCAACCCTATGATTGCAGGGGCTGCCATGGCTATGAGTTCTGTTTCTGTGGTAACCAACGCGCTCAGGCTGAGAATGTTCAGGGCAACCTGAGATGCTTACCATTACTTTCCTGCCTTGCAAACAGATTTTGATAATTGTTAGAAATTGAAATTTCTTTTTTTGAAATAGAATAATTACCATGGTTGAAGTGTAAAATGTCGGGGGAGCCCTCTTTGCGACTTCTATTTATCCGTCTTCATGTTAAAAAACATGGTTTATGTTTTCCCCCGTAGTGGTTTGATGAGTATGGAACTGCTCTGAAGCCGCTGATCGCCGAGCAAAATTTGTAACGTCGAGTCAACTGGTTGTGCCTGTCGAGTAGCTTGAAGATCCAACACTCGCTTTTCGCTTGACTTTTACGCTGACCAAATTATAAATAATCCCTTATAAATGAATAGCAGTTCAGTTCATTGAGGTTATACGAAGAATAGTAGTTCAGTTCATTGTGTCTCAAAGGTTGGGGCACAATAGTTTTTTATATATCTAAAAACTTTATAAAAGAGGAACTCTATGTCTAAATTAGTTGCACCACACGGCGGAAAAGGTCTTGTATGCTGCCTCCTCGAAGGCGCAGAACTCGAAGCAGAGAAAGCAAAAGCTGCTGGCCTGAAGCAGGTAGAGATTTCTGATCGTGCCAAAGGCGACCTGATCATGATGGGTATTGGTGGTTTTTCCCCTCTGGATGGTTTCATGACTAAAGCTGATTGGAAGGGCGTATGTGAGAGCTTTCAGATGGCTGATGGCACCTTCTGGCCTGTACCGATTACTCTTGATGTAAGCGCTGCTGATGCTGCCGACATCGCTGAAGGTTCTGAGATCGCACTCGTTAAAGATGGTGAAGTTTTCGCTACCATGACTGTCAACGAGAAGTTCGAGATGACAGAAGCTGACAAGAAGTGGGAATGTGAGAAAGTATTCATGGGTGAAGGCGAAGAGTCTGTAGATGGTAAGTTCTGGGAGATCGCACCTGAAGATCATCCTGGCGTTATCATGGTAATGGCTCAGAAAGAATTCAACCTTGCTGGTCCTGTTAAAGTTCTCTCCCAGGGCGAGTATCCTGCAGAGTACCCAGGCGTATACCTGACCCCAGCTGAGACCCGTGCAATGTTCGAAGAGCGTGGCTGGGCTAACGTTGCTTCTCTGCAGCTCCGTAACCCAATGCATCGTTCCCATGAGTACCTCTGCAAGATCGCTGTTGAGGTATGTGACGGTGTTCTGATTCACTCCCTGATCGGTAACCTCAAGCCAGGCGATATCCCTGCACCTGTTCGTGTTAAGGCTATCGACATCCTGATCGAGAACTACTTTGTTAAAGAGAACGTAATCTCTGCTGGTTACCCACTGGATATGCGTTACGCCGGTCCTCGCGAAGGTCTGCTCCATGCTACCTTCCGTCAGAACTACGGTGTTAACAACATGCTGATCGGTCGTGACCACGCTGGTGTTGGTGACTTCTACGGTCTGTTCGAGGCTCAGGAAATATTTGATCGCATCCCGACCACCGGTGATGCTGCCAAAGATCTGCTGTGTAAGCCAATGAAGATCGACTGGACCTTCTACTGTCACAAGTGTGATGGTATGGCTTCTCTCCGTACCTGTAACCATGACAAAGAGTCCCGCGTTATTCTTTCTGGTACCAAACTCCGTAAAGCTCTTTCTGATGGTGCTGAGATCGTTGACCACTTTGGTCGTGACGAAGTTCTCGTACACCTCCGCGCTTACTACGAGGGTCTGACCGAGAAAGTTGAAGTTAAGATGCAGGGTGCAGCCTCTGGCGACGCTATGTAATTAGTACTTCATCTTGTAGTATAAAGGAGATGCTGCCCAGCCGGGTGGTATCTCCTTTTTTTTTGCTGTCAAAAAGGGTAAGGTTTTGTCGCTGATCATCTTTAACCTCAGGCTCTTGTTGTTGTATTGGTAAAAGAAGATTGATGTAATAACTAATGGCTACCATTATTCATGGGTGTAGACTGAATCTCTTTTTTTTTAGTCCATCCGTCGTCTGTTTTTATATCTGGTTACCGTGGTAGTTGGGTGCCAGGGAATATGAGGAAAATTGTATGGCTGAGTTGCGTGTGGGGCTCGGAGATCGGAGTTACCCCATCCATATAGAACCGGGATGTCTCGATAGAGTTGGTGCTGAACTGTCAAAAAGTAGAATCGGCAACAGGTATGCAGTGGTCAGTGACAGCAATGTAGCAAAGCTCTATGGCGAGCGCTTGCTGAATATTCTCGATAGCGCCGGTATCAGCGCCAGGATGTTCACCTTTGTTGCTGGAGAGGAGAACAAGACCATGGCTACCGTGACTGATCTTGCCAGTCAGCTTGCCCGGGCAGGGTATGATCGGCATGATGCGATTATCGCGTTGGGCGGTGGCGTGACCGGTGATATCGCAGGATTTCTCGCCTCGGCCTACATGCGAGGGATTCCTTTTATCCAGATTCCTACAACCCTGCTTTCCCAGGTGGATAGCTCTGTTGGCGGCAAGACTGGTGTAGATCTACCGGAGGGGAAAAATCTCGTAGGTGCTTTCTATCAGCCAAGAGCAGTGTATATAGACACTGAGGTGTTGCAGACACTTGATGACCAGGAATTGCTCGGTGGACTTGCCGAAGTCATTAAATATGGCGTAATTTGGGATGAAGGTTTTTTTATGTTTCTGGAAAAAGAACGTGAAAGGATTTTTTCCCTGGCCCCTGAGGTGATTGTTGATATGATTACCAGGTGTTGCGCAATAAAGGCAGAGGTAGTTGCTGAAGATGAGCGGGAAGGTGGTTTGAGAAAAATCTTGAACTACGGTCACACCATAGGTCACGCAGTTGAAGGAGCTTCCAGCTTTCAGCTTATCCACGGACTTGCTGTCTCTATAGGCATGGTGGCCGCTGCTCGATTGAGTATATTGAAGGGGACTTTAGCCCAGGATGTTCTGGATCGTATAACCAGTATCCTGATCTCTTATGGTATGCCGACTGAGATTCCAGGAGATCTTGACCGAGCCGAAATAAAACGATATCTCAAAACCGACAAGAAGGCTGTTTCTGGCAAAGTGCAATTTGTACTGCCTGATAAAATCGGTTCCACCTATATAACCGATGACGTGAGTGTGGATTTGATCGACCAGGTGCTTAATTGATTCACCCCGAATGTTTTTTGCGACTTGAGAAACCTTATCATTGAAGAACGAGTGAACTGAACATGCCGATTTATGAATTTTATTGCGATTCATGCAATGTTATCTTTAACTTTTTCTCTTCGAGAATAGACACCACTACCCGCCCGGATTGTCCCAGGTGCGGCAAAAAAGATTTGGCCAGACAGGTGTCAAAGTTCGCAACTATCCGGTCCCAAGGCTCCGAAGAAACAGATGCTCTGGCAGGCCTGGATGAGACAAAGATGGAGCAAGCCTTTGAGTCGATAATGCGAGAGGCTGAAGGAATTAATGATGACGATCCTCGCCAGATGGCCTCTCTGATGCGTAATTTCACCAGGCAAACCGGTTTGAATCTGGGAGATGCAATGGAAGAGGCAATCAGCAGGATGGAGGCTGGTGAAGATCCCGACCAGATAGAGCAGGAGATGGGTGATGTGCTGGGGGATGACGATTTCAACCTTGATTCACTGCAAAAGAAGGTTCGTTCAGCTGGCGCTCCCCCTATTAAGGACGAAACATTGTATCCCCTGCAACGGGTAGAAAACTGATCAGGCCGGAATGGAAATAATAAAGAATTCCATTCCCGCCTCCGGCATGCTCATGCAACGGCTATCAGTGAATGGTTTTAGATACATTCTCACTGTCGAACAGCTCAAGAGGCTCTTTTTCAACACCTTTTTTTGCTATAATTTCCAGAACTTCTTCCTCTGATATACCAAGCGTAATTGCCAGCTGAGCCACATCATAAACCGGCTCTCCGTCTGCAGTGTGGTGAGATGGTTCCAGTTCTGGGAACTGCATTTCTGTAGCGGTCTGAGAAGCTTCCAGAAGAATTTTTTTAATGGATGGCGGACCGTATTTTAGCAACCACTCGACAGCTTCAGCCCAGAGTTTTCCATCTACAGTGGGGTGCTGTAACACCTTGAGTGCGCTTGCTAAATCCCATTCGTCCTTAAAGCTCATGTTATCCTCTCTCATGTTTTCCATATGTTGCTTACAAATTTTAATATAATGTGTTTTAACGGTCTTGCAAAGCTGGAAGCACTCTGTTTTGTAATGTACAGTATTCGCATAAATTGCTGGTTAATTGATCTTGGAGATAGTTCATGAACAGGTTTGACAGTGCAGTTTTCCTTGAGAATATCGAGTGGTTTGATGAGAGCGGGCTGGAGTTGGTTCATCGTCTCCCGGAAAGCGGTTCAGGAGAGATAAAGCTCGGTGCCCAACTGACCGTCAGAGAAAGCCAGGCGGCTGTACTTTTTTATCAGGGAAAAGCATGTGATGCATTTGGTCCAGGCAGGCATACCCTTAAAACTCTGAACCTGCCAATCCTGACAAAAATATTGTCAATTCCATGGCGGGGTAACAGCCCATTACGAGCTGAGGTGTATATGGTGAACTTGAAATATTTCACCAACCTCAAGTGGGGTACGAGAAACCCGGTTGCTTTCCGTGATTCAGAATTTGGCTTGATCCGCCTGCGGGCTCACGGGGTATTTAATATCAATGTTGTCCAGCCGGTATTGTTTATAAACTCTCTTGTGGGCACAATGGGAAAAATCACCACCGAAGAGGTGGAGAGCTATCTCAAACGGGTGATAGTTTCCAGGTTTAACGATTACCTGGGTGAAATACTCGATACAATACTCAATCTTCCAGGGAAATTTGATGAGTTGTCTGCCGAGCTTCAGGCAAGGCTGGTCAAGGATTTTGCCCATTTTGGCCTGAATCTCAGTCATCTCTACATTACTTCGATAACTCCCCCGGATGAAGTGCAAAAAGCTATAGATGACAAGAGTCGAATGAACGCAATCCAGGATATGGACAAGTTCGTAAAGCTTAAAGCTGCCATGGCTATGGAAAAAGCAGCAGAAGGGCAGGGGGAGGCAGGCTCTGGTGCCGGAGCAGGTTTGGGGATGGGGATGGGGCTTATGTTGCCAGGGATATTTGCTTCAACTCTTCAACAAAACAGTCAGAGTCAACAGAATCAGGTCCATTCTCAATGCCCGGACTGTTCAAGTTCAATTCCGCAAAGCGCAAGGTTTTGTCCTATGTGTGGCCATCAGCAGGTTGTGTTGAGCCAGTGCTCGAATTGTGGCAAAAACCTTCCACCACAGGCAAAGTTTTGCTCCAGATGCGGTGAAAAAGCCGGTGAAGGGGTAAAATCAAAATTTTGTTCCGGCTGCGGTACCGAAAATATGCCAGGTTCTATGTTCTGCAACAATTGCGGTGAACGGCTCGGCTGATTTATGGAACTCACAATTACCCAGCCGTGTCCTTCCTGTGGAGCTGAAATACGGATTAATGAGAATAGTCGCTTGATTCGTTGTGAATTCTGTGAGGTCAAAAATTACAGAATTCACCAGCGATTGCCACGTTACGTACTTCCGGCAAAACTCCCACCCCATATAGATTATGCGCAGCTGCTCTATATGCCGTATTTGCGATTTAAGGGGAGTATCTATTTTTGCCAGGGGGACCGGGTTCGTCATAAGCTCATCGATACCACCAGGGTAGGTCACAGTATTCAACACTTGCCTATCTCTCTGGGGTTAAGGCCCCAGGCGATGGCTACCGCTCCGGTGACGGAACAGTTGCAGGGCCGTTTCGTGCCGCAAGATGTCAAGGGAGAAACGATTTTAACAGAGGCTGCAAAACTCACTACGCTTTTTGACAAGGACAAGACGAGCACAGTACAGCACCGGGCATTCATTGGTGAGACTGTCAGCAGGATATATCTGCCGGTATATGAGTCTAAAGGTCGAATGTTCGATGGAATCACTCACAATCAGCTTGGCAACGCCTCCCCCAATCCCAAAACGAAGCGGATGCTTGATTTTGACAAAAACTGGGAGCCACGTTTTTTGTCGACAATATGCCCGGGCTGTGGCGATGATTTGCAGGGAGAGGTGAACAGCCTGGTATTGCATTGTGAGAATTGCAATGCGGCATGGCTTGAGGAAAAAGGGCGATTTGTCAAAGTGAAACACCAGGTGATGCCAACCAGCAGTAGAGAAATGCAATATCTGCCATTCTGGCACCTGCAGGTAGAGGGGAGCGAGGGCAGGGGAATTTCGCTGTCGAGCTTTGCAGACTTTATACAGTTAACGAACCAACCTGTAGTGGTAAATGCTCGTCACAGGGAACATGCTCTTGCTTTTCTTATTCCTGCCTTTAAATTGAATCCAGAGGCGTTTTTGCATACCGCCAGGAATGTCACTCTCCTCCAGCACTCCTTACCGCAGAGCTCTGCAACTCTAAAAGTAAAGAATGGGCTAAGATACCCTGCCACCTTGCCATATTCGGAGGCCATACAGGCTTTGAAGACGGTAATCGCGGCCTCCGCCGTGAATGCAAGGCGAATAATGCAATTGTTGCCGGGATTGCAATTTTCAGTGAAAGGCATTTGTCTCCAGTACATCCCATTCAAGCCATCCTGTCACGATTGGATAGAGGAGAATACAGGTTTCAGTATTTCATCGGCAGCGTTAAGGTTTGGACGAGGTTTGTGAAGCTGGCAACCCTCCATCTTCTTTTTGACCTTTTGCGAGAAACTGAATAGAGTCTGGCCTGCTTCTCAGCTTAACGGATGAAGTTGCTTTAATACGTTGTCGGATCGATGTTTTGGATGCAAACAATAGTTGTACACGGAGTCAGCGCTTACCCGGTTACCACCGGGAAGATCGTGAAAACAAATTGGCTAATGGCCGAATTGTTTAAGGAGAAAGAGATGGACGGCCATGAAAAATTTATGAGTCATGCTTTGGCAGAAGCACGGCAGGCACTATTGAACAACGAATTTCCGGTGGGTTGTGTAATCGTTTCCGAGGGCAAAATTATTGCATCGGGGGGCAGGAGAAACAGTGCTGCTGAGATGAACGAACTCGATCATGCAGAGATCGTCGCTTTAAGAAATCTCCAGCAATCCCAGCCTGGCCTTGATTTGTCCGGGGTTACTGTATATTCCACGATGGAGCCTTGTCTGATGTGCTATTCAACCATGATTGTTAATGGTGTACGCTCCGTGGTGTATGCTTATGAAGATGTAATGGGTGGTGGCACCAATTTGCCGTTAAAGCTTTTGTCGCCACTCTATTCATCATTAGAGATATCGATAGTTCCCAAAGTGATGAGATTTGAAAGTCTGAGGTTATTTCAGCAGTTTTTTGGTTCGAACAACAATGACTATCTTAAAGATACATTGCTTGCAAAGTATACTTTGGAGCAACCGCTGGTCTCTGTTTGATTCACTTTTGAATATGTATTGAGGACGCATCATGAGTTCCACCCCGCAAAAAGCCCTGAGGACTGTTGGTTTTCGTCCAGGCGAAAAAAATATATTCTTTCATATACTTACAGCATGCAATCTTTCGTGCAGCCACTGTTACATCAATCCGGAGCAGCATGGAAGCCAGACGCTTTCGATTACCACCATCAGGCAATGGTTGAAGTTGTTCCAGCCTGACGAAACGCAGCTCGCTACAGCCTCCCGTGATGGGCGGGGAGTTGGCAATGTCATTTTTCTTGGCGGTGAGCCGACGATGCACAAGGATTTGCCGGAAGCGGTACGTTTTGCCCGGGAGTTGGGATACGACGTAACTGTGGATTCAAATGGGTATCTTTTTCATGATTTTCTTGAGAAAATCAGCCCTGACGAACTCAACTATCTCAGTTTCAGTTTAGACGGGCCGGACGCTGAAGTTAATGATCCGATACGTGGTGAAGGCGTTTATGATACGTGTGTCAGTAATCTGAGAAAGGCGTTGGCGAAGGGCTTCAAGGTCAGCCTGATCTATACGGTGAGTAAGAAGAACATTGACCACCTGCACCGTATGGTGCCGTTGTTGCTTGAGCTGGGAGTCGAGAAGTTTTTCATTCAGGTAATCGGGCTCAGAGGAAAGTCGGCTGAAGTTGATAGCGACTCTTTACAGTTAAGCCGGGAAGAGTGGCTTGCAGTGGTACCTGCGGTGGCACAAACGGCCGCCGAAGCCGGCATCCATGTCACATATCCAAAAGTTTTTCTGGCAGATGACGAAGAATTTCAATGTGCAGGGACTGAAGCGGAAAATTACTTCATTTTCCCTAATGGTCGAGTATATCAATGTCCGCTTTGCGAAGATCACCCGGTACACAGTTATCGAATTGAATCCGGCAAACTCATCAAAAATGATGGTTTTACCGAAGATAAATTCTTCCAATTGAATATTGCTGAAGGGTGTGTGATGAATAAGTTGCTTCAGCCGGATATTATCGATTATGACGATACCGGAAAGCCACTGCACAGGATTTCATGCTGTCTCCTGAAGCAGGAGATCGGCTGATGCCTGTTCTTTGAAAAAAAGCCCTGGATCGTCTTAGATCCAGGGCTTTTTTTTGCTCTTTTCAGGTATTTCCGGATTACGCTTCAGATGTTTGCTCTTTTTTTCTATTGAAAAGCGAAGAAAGAAAAATTCCAACCTCATAAAGTGCAAATAGTGGCAGCGCCAGCAGGGCTGTTGCCATGAAGTCTCCGGCGGCAAGCAGGAAGGAGAGAAACACAATTGCCATGTAGAAGTAGATGCGTTTGCTGCGAAAATAGCTGGCAGTTACAAGGTTTGCTTTACCGGACATCACCATGAGAAAAGGAATCTGGAAGCTGATACCAAAGGTAAGGATCATGCGGGCCACAAAAGTAAGATAGAGGCCGAGTTTTGGCAGTGGCTCAAGCCCTTCATTGGCGTAGCTGGTGAAGTAGATAAGCATTTTAGGCAGCACTACTAAAAAGGCAAAGGATGCACCGCCGGCAAAGAGTATTGAAGACCAGAAAACCACAGTGACAGCTAGTCGTTTCTCGTTTTTCCTGAGGCCGGGAGCGACAAAAAGCCAGAGTTGATATAAAATTACAGGGAAGCTGGCCAACAGGCCTATGATCAAAGCGAGTTTGATATAGGTTACAAATGCTTCAGGCAGATTGGTGTAAACAAGTTTTCCCACCAGGGGATTGGCAGCTATGAGCGGAGAGATAAAGAGCTGGGCAATCTGCTCAATAAAAATGTAGGCCACCACCGAACAAGTGACAATTGCAGCCATAACTTTAACGAGACGGTTCCGCAACTCAAGATGATGGGGCCTGAAAAAGGCGAGACTGCGCTCTAGTGCAGGAATAGTTTTCTGAAGATTATAATCGCTCATTAGATGCAACTTTGAGGTATACTATTATGATGGGTTGTATTTATCGTGAAAACTGATATCTGATGCGCTGTTCTGCCTGTTTTAACCCTTGTCAACCTTATCGTTGTTGGGCGGGGTCTTTTCGGTTTTTGCATTATTGGCAGGATCCTGGTTATTTTCATCATCTGGCGCAGCGACAGGCTGTACCACTTCTGTCATGTCATCAGCAGAGAGGTCAACGGTTTCACCCTCTTTGAGATTATCCATAGGGACATCGGCAGGATCAAAACCAGCCTTGGTGAGTTCTTCATAGGCTCGTTTGGCTTGGTCAACATCTGGATTGACCCCCTGGGCGGGAAAGAGATCTGATGTACCTTTTTCCGGATGATCGAGCATATGGCTTTTGAATTCTTTAGCAGCATCCTCCAGATCAGGTTTTATGTCGTCGAGCGGGTTGCCCTGTTCGTTGAGTTGTTCTTTCAAGCCATCGGCCGTTTTTTTCAACTCCATGATGCCCTTGGCAACAGACCGAGCTAAATCGGGGAGTTTGTCTGGGCCAACAACGATAAGTGCAATAGCCAGAATGAGAATCATTTCCGGCAAGCCAATACCAAACATAGGTGAAGCCTCACTGTATTAAGGTTTTTCAGCGGTGAAGCAGAAAAACGGATTATTGCGAAATTCTAGAGCAGTAAGTCTGTTATTTGTCCGAAAACTTTGGAACCTTCCCGGCCCTGTTTGACGACCTGCCTGAACATGCTTATTCCTGTACGGTTATGATTAACAACCGGACCAACTTTACGGCATTTGCAGACAGGTGTCAATGTTCGGGGAAAACGATTCCACAGCTCTTGTTTGACCGTTAATTGTGCAATATGATGGAGTTGCATCGTAAAAAGCAGCTATCTGATATATGTAGCAATTAAATCTCAGTAATTGACTTTGTCGATTGAGTTAGCTATACTTCGTGGTTTGTCTAATGCAGACCTGGAGTTTTTGCCTGTCCGGCATTTCCTGTTCTGCCAACCAGTCATGTGCTGCAGTATAAATACCAGGAGAATATAGATGTCCAGTGTCGTAGTTGTCGGGTCACAATGGGGTGACGAAGGCAAGGGGAAAATCGTCGACTTGCTCACGCAATATTCTGATTATATCGTTCGCTTTCAAGGCGGTAACAATGCCGGTCACACCCTAGTTGTAGACGGTAAGCAATTTATCTTTCATATTATTCCATCCGGAATCCTCTATGAAGATAAAATGTGCATGATCGGAAATGGTGTCATCATCGATCCAGGTGTACTTCTCAAAGAAATGGATCAGTTGAAAGAGCAGGGCCTTGGTGTTAATCCGAAGCGTCTCATGATTAGTGAGAATGCGCATCTGATAATGCCGTACCACTCACGCCTCGACCAGGCGAAGGAAGCCGCGCTTTCCGATGGCAAGAAGATCGGTACCACAGGTCGTGGAATTGGCCCATGTTATATGGACAAGGTTGGCAGGGTCGGTATCAAGGCGGGAGATCTTCTGGATGAAAAACTTTTTTCTGAAAAGCTCAAGACCGCACTCGATGAGAAAAATTTTCTGCTGACCAAAAAATATAACGCTGACCCAGTCGAATTCGATCAGGTGTACGGCGAGTTCATGCAGCATATTGAAAAGCTGCGTGATTTCATAGGCAATGTTTCCATAGAGCTTGATGATGCACGCAAAGTTGGGAAAAATATCCTGTTTGAAGGCGCTCAGGGCACCCAGCTCGATATTGATCATGGTACGTATCCTTTCGTGACATCCTCCAATACTATCGCTGGCAATGCTTGTAATGGCACTGGTTTTGGCCCAGCACATATTGACGCGGTTGTGGGTATCATGAAAGCCTACACCACCCGTGTCGGAGCCGGCCCATTCCCGACTGAGCTTTTTGATGATGCAGGTGAGCAGTTGCAGCAAAAGGGACATGAGTTTGGTGCGACTACCGGTCGCCGCCGAAGATGTGGATGGCTTGACGGGATTGTGGCTAAAGATGCAGTTCGTCTGAACGGCATTACCGGCTTTGCAATTACCAAGTTAGATGTTCTGAGCGGACACAAGAATATCAAGATGGCGAATGCCTATGAACTCAACGGTAAGACCGTTCATGCAATGCCTTCCAATATTAATGCGGCGGCAGCGGTGAAGCCTGTCTATGAAGACTTGCCGGGCTGGAGTGAGGAAATTGCAGGAGTTCGCAATTTTGATGATCTGCCAACAGCGGCCAAAGACTACATTAAGCGTATCGAGGACTTTACTGAAGTTAAAGCTCAGATCGTATCAGTTGGCCCGGACAGGAATGAAACCCTGCTCCTGGAAAACCCGTTTGAAAAAAAAGTAAGCTAAATTCTGTAAGTACGTAATCTGTTTTAGTTAGCAGGTCGTCCGACCTGAAGCGCAGGATTACACGTACACAACGAGGAACATAAATATGGCAAGAATTACCGTTGAAGATTGTCTTGATGTTGTAGGCGATGACAACAGGTTCAATCTGATCCATCTGGCTGTGAAGCGCGTAAAGCAACACAGGCAGGGGGAACCTTTTGTGGTTGATGGCAAAAACAAGGAGATCGTTATGACTCTGCGTGAGATTGCCTCTGGCAAAGTAACTATGGAGAATATTGACGATCTGCCTGAGCAGCTGGATGCCGATGATGTTGACGCGGCCGAATTTTCCGAATCTGCAAAAACTGCCGCGTAAGTAATAGGTTATTCAGAAACAATGAGAGAAGATTATTACGATATTTTAACTGTTTCCCGTTCAGCATCAGGCTCCGAGATTAAGAAAGCGTACCGCAAGCTGGCGATGAAGTATCATCCGGACAGAAATCCGGATGATAAGGAGGCAGAAGCAAAATTCAAGGAGTGCACAGAGGCCTATGAGGTTCTCAGTGACGAAAAGAAACGGCAGATTTATGACACTTATGGGCATGATGGTCTGAAAAATAGTGGCTATAGCGGACCAGGCAACTTCGAAGATGTTTTCTCGAGCTTTGGGGATATCTTTGGTGATCTGTTTGGCTTTGGTGGTAGTCGTTCGCGCACTCGCAGGGATGGACCCAGTCCCGGTAATGATCTTCGTTATGACGTGAATATAAGCTTCATGGAGGCAATTCACGGAGCTTCAAAAGAGGTTGAGCTAAGTCGTCGTGATACCTGCTGGACATGTGAAGGTACTGGTAGTCGTCCTGGCCATCCCAAGAAAACATGCCCGATGTGTGAAGGTCGTGGTCAGGTAATCCGCTCTCAGGGATTTTTTCAGGTGAGTTCTACCTGCCCGCAGTGCCATGGTGAGGGGGAGATTATTACAGACCCCTGTGCCGATTGCGATGGTTCCGGCCTTGTTCATAAAAGCAAACTTGTCGCAATTAAGATTCCTGCCGGTGTTGACAACGGTGCTCGCATGCGTTTGCGCGGTGAGGGCGAAGGTGGGCGCCGAGGTGGTCCGGCGGGTGATCTCTATGTGATTGTCCATGTTGAAGAACATGAGTTCTTTATGCGTGAGGGTGACACTATTTTTGCCAGAATGCCGGTTTCCATGGTGGATGCCGCACTCGGTGCGAAAGTCGAAGTGCCTACTGTACATGGTAAAAAGACAATAGAAATCCCTGCAGGCAGCCAATCCGGAGAGCGATTTACCCTCAAAAATGAAGGTGTACCGAGACTACGGGGCAGTGGCAAGGGCAACATGATTATCGAATTGCAGGTTATGACCCCTACCAATCTCTGCGATGAACAGATCAAGGTGTTGAAAGAGTTTGAAACTCTGTGCCAGGAACATGGGCAGGAGGAGGAGCGTGAAGGCTTCTTTGCCAGACTTTTTAACGAAGTAGTGGGTAAAAATCACAAGGGATAAGTATCAATGGCAGCAGAAGGGAATAAAGATTTTACGCACTTCGACAGTGATGGCAATGCTATAATGGTTGATGTGAGCAAAAAGAATGAAACTACCCGCGTCGCTCACGCAGCTGGAAAAATAACCATGAGCAAAGAGGCATTCACCAAAGTCAAAAGCGGAAAAATGGCTAAGGGTGATGTTTTGGGCATTGCCAGGGTGGCCGGAATAATGGCTGCTAAAAAAACAGATGCGCTTATTCCTTTATGTCACCCGCTACTTATTAGTAAGGTCAACGTTGACTTTTCTTTTCAAGACGAAGATAATCTGGTAGAAATTTTTGCCACAGTTGGAATAACTGGTAAAACCGGAGTTGAGATGGAGGCGTTGACCGCTGTATCAGTCGCGGCTCTGACAATTTACGATATGTGCAAGGCTGTTGATAAATCAATGGTGATAAGTGATATCCGATTGTTGACAAAAACAGGTGGAAAAAGCGGCACATATACTCGCGAAGAAATATCAGACTGAAATTTCACTTGCACGTTGTTTCAGTTCTACAGGAGGCTTGATGGAAAAAGCATTAGTCGAGCAGTTCAGGCAGAGTCTTACTGATAAGAGGCAAGAGATCCTGGATGAGGTTGGCAAGACCTTGAACGAGATGACGGATCAGACCACTAATATTCCTGACCCGAATGATCGCGCCACGGTTGAATCAGGTCGTAGCTTCGAATTACGTATTCGTGATCGCGAACGCAAGTTGCTTTCGAAAATCGATGAAGCGTTGCTTCGTATTGAAGAAGGCACCTTTGGTATTTGTGAAGATTGCGGAGAGGAAATTGGTTTGAAGCGGCTTGAAGCCAGACCTGTAACCACGCTCTGTATTGATTGTAAAACTCTACAGGAAACACGAGAGAAATCTAAAGGGCAATAACCTGAGATGCCGGAGCTGCGAAAAGATCCTGTTCTCGGCCGATGGATTATAATTTCTCAAGAAAGGCGAAAACGGCCGACTGACTTCCTGATTGAAAAACCTCAGACAAGCGGTGGGTTCTGTCCGCTATGTCCAGGGAATGAAAACACCACTCCGTCTGAAGTTCTGGCTTACAGATCCGGCGAGAATCAACAGAAAAACGGGCCGGATTGGTTGGTTCGTGTTGTTCCGAACAAATATCCGGCGCTTGTCATAGAAGGCGGGTTGGATAAGGCCGGTGAAGGGCTATATGATCGGATGAACGGCATAGGTGCTCATGAAGTAGTAATAGAGAGCCCTAACCACGACGATTGTTTCGCCACTCTTCCTGCCGAGCGTATGTTGTATGTGTTACTGGCTTTCAAGGAGCGTATCAACGATCTCGGGAGGGACCCAAGGTTCAAATATGTCATGATATTTAAAAATCATGGCAAGGCAGCTGGTGCTTCCCTTGAGCACTCTCACTCGCAACTTGTTGCTCTGCCGATTCTTCCACGCATGATAGTTTCTGAACTATCGGGTGCGCTCTCTTATTTCAAATACAAAGAGCGCTGTATTTTCTGTGATATCATCAGACAGGAAATTCAACAGGATATTCGCATTGTTTGCCAGAATGAACACTTCATTACGCTGACTCCATTCGCGCCGAGAACTCCATTTGAAATGTGGATTCTGCCCAAAGAGCACACTTCAGATTTCTGCATTGAAGAAAGAAGCAAACTCTTCTCGCTTGCGCAGATTTTTTCAGATTCCTTACTCAGGCTTGATAGATGCATTCCTGACGTACCCTATAATTTTGTACTTCATTCAGAGCCATTGCAGACCAAAGGGCTTGACCATTATCACTATCACTTTGAAATAGTCCCTAAGCTAACCTCAATCGCTGGTTTTGAATGGGGGTCTGGGTTTTATATTAACCCCATGTCCCCCGAAGAGGCAGCCGATTATTTACGTCAAGCATAGTAAATTATCATAACGGAGGTTTGAGTGAAAAAGATACTGCTAGTAGATGATGAAGAAAGTATACAACTGCTGTATCATGAGGAATTCGAAGAAGAAGGTTACCGGGTTATTTCAGCAATGAATGGCGAGGAGGCGTTGGAAAAATTCAATAACGACCCCCCTGATCTGGTAATTCTCGATATTCAGATGCCAGGAATGAATGGAATTGAAGTGCTTAGGCAGATGAAAATGATAAATGAGGATATTCCTGTAATTTTGAGTTCAGCCTATCATGAGTATAAGCAGGATCTGAGCAGTTGGGCATCGGATGAATATGTGGTTAAATCTGCTGATCTTGACGAGCTGAAAAAGGCTGTACGAAAATTCATAGGATAATTAGAGCGGTCCGATCTGCACTATTTAACTCTGGCCGTTGAAATTCTTTACGGTGTTTTGCTGTTAAAGTAATACCCCGGCATTGACTGAGTACATGAACGAAATACCATGAAAGATATTCAAAGCCAGGTTGATCATCGACGGATAAATATAAAAAAGGTCGGTGTTAAGACAGTTTCCTACCCTGTTACAGTTCTCGATAAGGCCAAAAGCCATCAGCAAACAATAGCGACAGTAAACATGTACGTGAACCTGCCGCATTGTTTCAAAGGTACGCACATGAGCAGGTTTGTCGAGATACTCAATCAATACCACGGGGCTATTGATCTTCGTAACTTTCATCAGATTTTGGAAGAGATGAAACATCGCCTGGAAGCCCAGGCATCACATATGGAGATTGAGTTCCCGTTTTTTTTGACAAACGGTAAATCAAAAGAATCACTCAATACCAGGAAGTATCAGTGTATGATGTGCGGTTCCTTTGATCAGGAGCAGGAACTTGAATTTCGAATTACAGTCCCCATAGCTTTGCCGATGAGCAAGGAGTACGTTCAAAATTCATTGCCAAGGTCGACCGGGAATTGGGGGAACGCCGAGATTGCCGTTCGATTCAATACTTTTATGTGGATCGAGGATCTTATCAACGAGATTGAGAGTTGTATAGCTCGAGAAATCGAGGCAGTTGCCGAGGCGAGCCAGAATATTTTATCAGTAGAAGCGGTTACCCGTGGAATTGGTACTTGCCTGAACACGCTCAAAGGGATAAAAAGTTATGCTGTACGAGTAGAAAACCTTTCTGATGACTACTCAACCTTTGCCATGCTTGAGTCCTGATAGCATTTTGCAAGGCGCAAGGTACGGCTCAATCATTTCTTACTAAACACAGACAATATATAAGCTATGCGTGATCTACTTTACGAGATTGGAACAGAGGAACTGCCCGCATCTTTTGTGCAACCTGCATTAAAACAGATGCAGGAGAAGTTTGAAAAGAAAGCTGAAGAGTTGAAAATTCAGCATGGGGCAATCATCGTAAAAGGTACGCCACGACGCCTTGCTTTGATTGTAGAAGGCATAGCGGACAAGCAGGAAGATATTCGAGAAGAGTTGCTGGGACCATCAGTGAAGGCCGGTAAGGATTCTGAAGGTAAATTCACTAAGGCTGCCGAAGGATTTGCCCGATCCAGGGGTGGTAGTGTTGATGATCTGAAAGAAGTGGATACTGCCAAAGGGCCCTATCTGATGCTGGTCCGCGAGATTGTAGGCAGGGAGACTCGAGAGCTTTTACCTGAAATGCTCAAGGATATCCTGATTGAACTGTCGTTCGCCAAATCCATGCGTTGGGGAGCAAACAGGCATGCCTTTGCTCGTCCTATCCAGTGGCTGATAGCGGTTCTAGGTGATGATATTCTCGATTTCGAACATGAAGGGATTACCACCTCAAACGTTACCCGTGGACACCGTTTCCTGGCCAATAGCGAATTCACTGTACAAAACAGTGGCGTGTATGAAGAGATTCTCGACAGCAATCATGTTGTCGCAGATATTGCCAGGCGTCGCGAAATGGTTGTAGAAGAGATCAATAAGGCTGTTGCCGAGTCCGGTCTTCTGCAGGATGCCAAGGTGGCAGTAGATGAAGATCTTGTTGATCTGGTTAACAACCTCGTCGAGAAGCCTTTTGGCGTTTGTGGAAATTTTGATGAAAAGTTTCTCAAACTCCCGGAAGAAGTCCTGATAACCTCAATGCGTGAGCACCAGAAGTACTTTCCTGTGGTTAACAGTGAAGGGAAATTGCTGCCTGGTTTCGTGGCAGTAAATAACACAAAAGTTAAAGATCAGGATGTAACCAGAAAAGGTCATCAGCGTGTATTACGGGCAAGGCTTGAAGATGCACTTTTTTTCTTTAATGGTGACTGTGCAGGCAGCATGGAGGAAAAGAGAAAGCGTCTGGATGGCATTATTTTCCAGGCAAAGCTGGGCACAATGCTCGATAAGAGTGAGCGACTGGTTAAACTATCCAGAATTCTTGCAGAAAAAATTTCTCCCGAAAAAGCCGATCTGGCCAGCAGGGCCGCACATCTGTGTAAAGCTGATCTCATTTCTGACATGGTTGGCGAGTTCCCTTCCTTACAGGGTGTGATGGGATATGCTTACGCCAGGAATGAAAACGAAGCGGAAGAGGTGGCAGTAGCTATCAAAGAACACTACATGCCTAAACGCTCCGGTGCTGAATTGCCAGCAAGCGAAGTTGGAGCGATCGTCGCCCTGGCTGACAGGTTTGATACTTTGGCTGGATGCTTTGGTATCGGTCAGAAAGTAACCGGTACCGCGGACCCATTTGGATTGAGGAGACTCTCCCTTGCGGTGCTCGCAATTTTAATTGATGGCCGATGGGATATATCGATCAAGGAAATTGTCACTAAGGCGTTAGCGCTTTATGGCGATAAAGTCGATGGCAGCAGTGTAACTGTTGAAACAGTACTTTCCTTTATCAGAGGAAGATTCGCCAATGACTGTGTAGCCAAGGGGATTGATGCAGGGGTGGTAGAGGCCGTAACCTCTGTTTCCTTTGACAATGTTACTGACGCCCTTACCAGAATCGAGGCTCTTAGAACTATTCGTGATGAAGAAGCATTTACTGTGCTCGCAGCATCGTACAAGCGAATCAGAAATATTATCAAGCAGAATGAGAACATCGAATTGGATGAGGCTCTTTTTACCGAGAGCGCAGAAAAGGTACTCTATGCCTCATACCAGGAAGTAAAAGCTGAGATGGCAGATCTGCTTGGGAAAGGTGACTATGTTGCAGGTCTCCAGGCTATGCTGAAACTCAAGCAACCGGTTGACAGCTTTTTCGATGAGGTCATGGTTATGGCAGAAGATGAAGCGGTACGTACCAATCGGCTTAACCTGCTTACCGCTATTGGCGAACTTATTCTGCAGGTTGGAGATATTTCCAAGATCCAGGAATAAGATGATCTGAAGTGGGGCTGTAGCCATGTTGCCGCAGCCCATATGAGATTATTGCTGAGAAACACAAAAAGGCTGGCAATCCGATTTCGGATTGCCAGCCTTTTTTGATTTTATGCAATATAGCCGGTTATCTTATTACTTTTTGTGGCAGGTAGAGCACTTCTTGAGATCTTTTTTGGCCTCATCTTTTTCGGCAACTTCCTTGTGACAGGCAAGGCAGTTTGCGTGGAAAGCGCCTTTGAGAGTGTCAAGTTTATCTTTGCCCTTAGTCTTCCCTGCGAGAACGTCAGAATTATGGCATTCAGCACATTTCTGGATAGCCTGCCCCTCCTCGTAGGCAACCTGCGCACCATCATCACCCATTCCGTGATGGCATTCAGCACAGGCAAGGCCAGCATCCTGATGAGCCTTGTGTGGGAAATAAGCTGGCTTTGGCTTTTTCGCGTCAGGGTTCTCGATAGTAATTTCGGCCGGCCCCATGTCAGCAGCATTTAATGTGGCAATACCGCAGAAGATGAGTGCCGAAGTAGCTATAGCTACGAGTACCTTTTTAACCATGGTCTTTTCCTCTTTATTCAGGTTAATGGTGCAGGTTTGAGGTTAATACAAAGCTGATTTTTCCTACTTATACAGCGATTGCTTAAATTTGTCAAACAGCATAAATACCTAAAATTATTAGTCAGAATAGTACCACAATGTGCAGTAGTCTTAGTTTGAGCCATAACTATGTAAGCCTGACAATAAGAAGTTTACACCATAATAGGTAAAGAGAACAGAGATGAAACCAAGCAGCGATAACCAGGCAATTCTTTTGCCGCTCCAGCCACGGGTATAGCGGACGTGAAGGGTAACAGCATAAACAAACCAGGTTATTAATGACCAGGTCTCTTTAGGATCCCAACTCCAGTAGGTACCCCAGGCGGAATTAGCCCAGATTGCACCGGTAATGATCCCTGCAGTCAGCCAGATAAAACCAAATATCATGCTTTTATAGGTGATGTCGTCTATCACCTTGAGCGTCGGAATAGAGTCAAGCACTGATCCGGGACGAATATTGTCGCCGACTGTACTTTTGACCAGGTACATCAGGCTTAGCCCTGCGGCAACGGCAAAAGCGGCATAACCGATAAAGCAGGTAACAACATGCGCAATAAGCCAGTTTGACTGCAAAGCCGGGAGTAGTGGCGTGATAGCCTTGTTAACTGAAGAAAAAGAGGCGTACGCCATTGCGAGAAAAGCAAATGGTATTGCAAAGGCTCCAATTACCCTGGTTTTAATTTTCCATTCAAGAAAAAGGTAGAAGGCGACGATTGCCCAGGCAAAAAAGACTACAGATTCATACATGTTGGTCAATGGGGCTCGCCCAATTCCCAATTCGTACGATTCATACCACCTCAAGCCTATACCGATGGTTTGGATGATAAGGGCGGCAAGGGTGAAAAATGTCGCAGCTTTACCAACCTGACGCTCGGCTTTAAAGACCAGAATACCGACGTAAAGAAGACTTGAAAACAGGTAGGTGAAGGTTGTGATACCAATTAATTGTGAACTGTCCATTCGTAAGGCTCCGTATATTTTCCTTTGCCAGTGCATGACTGGCTAACAGGTCAGAACTCAGGCTCGGCCTGGTAGTGTCTCTAAGTGACTGGCTATTATGCGAGTTTATCTGTGAGCTTATCAGTGAGCGTTGTGAAATTTTTTTCAAAACCTTCTTTGTTCTTGTTCGCTGAGCCGGCAACCAATACTTCGCGTCCCTGTCCGGTAACAATCCAGACTCGTTTATGTGACGTGAAGAATGAAAAGTACAACCCTGCCAGCATCATGAAAAATCCGAGATACACCAGCCAGACGCCCGGGTCTTTGGCGACTTGAAGCCCGGTGGCGTACATCTGCTTTGCCTGGAGGCTATAGGGTGCTCCAGATACTGAAGCGACTTCCTGAATGCCATTATCATCAACCCAGAATTCGACAGGTTCGGAGTTGCCTTCTTTGAACCAGATTTTGATGCGTGTTACGTGGTCTCGAAAGGCTTCGGCATTTACAACACCAAATACTATGTCTTTATCTTTCCATTCAACCTGCTCCTGGAACGGTGCAATGAAGGTATGCACAGTCCCGTCCGCGGGATCAGTGAGTTTGAATACGAAATCCTTATAACCTTCGTAACTTGCCTGGTAGAAGGTGATGCCATTATGTTTAAGCGGCGTATTTACGGCGATCTCAGTGGAAAAAGGGGCTTTGCCGTCTTCCAGCACTGTGAGGCCGGAAACATATTTTTTCGCCATCCCATTGTCATAGAAGTCGATAGTGAAAAAATCGCATCGCAGTTCAAAGCCGAGATCAATGGGTGATCTGTGGCCGGCAGCGTAAACTTTGTCTGTAACTCTCGTCTCAGGAAGAAATACGCTGGCTTTAAAGCCGAAGAAGTGACCGATCATAGCGCCGATGAAGATGACAAGCATTGAAGTGTGAACGAGATAAACACCCATTCTTGACCAGTTCCCTTTTTGTCCGGCTATAACCGTGCCATCATCGGAAGTTTTGGTGGTGAGTTTCCACCCTTCATTTTTCAGGACAGTTTTCACTTCATCAGGTGAAAGCTTTTCTCTTGCGGGGATACGATGGCTCAAGGCCATTTTTTCAATCTTGGCAATGGCGATGCCAGACTGATCTGTTGTCATCTGTTTCCAGGCAGTAGGGAATCTATCGATAGAACAGATGATAATATTGGCGCTCAATAACCCCAGCAGACCAAGAAACCACCATGAACCATACATATCATGAAGATCAAGAACCTTGATGACCTGGGCGGCAGTGTCACCATATTGCTGCGCATACAAACCAAATTTCTGGTTCTGTGGTATTACAGTTCCAATGATGGCTGTAATAGATATGGCACTGAGGGTGAAAAGGGCGAGTTTTACCGAAGCAAAAAAGCTCCAGACTGAATTTTTGTCTTTCATGCACTATCCGTTAATGAGAATAATTGTTAATAATGCTTTTTTAGCTACCATGCAAAACTTAGAAATGCAATGGAAAAAATCTATACATTTCAAGGCACATCTCTTACATAGCTATCGGTTCGTCGGAGAAAGTCATGTAAGGTTAAATGGCGCATTATAGACGTAACTTCAGGATAGTCAATAACCTGAATATTATTAGTCTGCTGAAGGAAATAGACCCGCAAATCCTCAATATGATCAAGGTAAGGATAGGCCGATATATAGACAACAATTTCGAACAATTAGTAAATTATCTAATGTTAAGCAGTATGATTTGGTTGGTACCCAAAAGTCGCGTGTATTTCAATAATGACGCATACATGGTTCAGGCTATGTCTATGTGTCTAGAGCCTAAGGTAGGACAATGTATTGTTTGGACTAGGTTTGATAAATGACTGTTTCCCTGCTAAACAATATGAGATCGAGTATATCATGGAATATGAAAACAAGCCAAATCATCATGCTGAATTATTGACAAAAAAACATGGGCTTATTATCGGTCAGGTCATGTGGTAAGTAAAAGAAAGGTAGCAAGGGACCGGTTTGGCCACTAAGGCGGAAGTTGTGCCAGTGCCAATTGTGATTACATTCTGGGTCTGCAATATACTATAGACAGATCTCGTCAGGAGCTCCGACCATCTGACCGCCACTGGCAAAGATGCCAGCTGAATGTTACTATTTCATAAACTGGATGCAAGGTGACCGAATATCTCAGGCCCTATGGCTCATGCGAAAATTTGATAAAGCGAAAGTAATTTGCTGGAAAGAATCGTTAATCGGGTGTTGTTAAAAATTCGTAAGCCAAATTCTGAATTCGAAAAAATATATTGTTAGCAGAAAAGACACGTATAACTAAGGAAATGAGCGTCTCATGCAAGCGTAGCAGAGGCAGGGGACGATGATAAATCGTAGTTTTGGAACAAAACATCTTGCTATCGCTTACGAAAGATTGTAATAAAGGACGTTCTTGATTTCATTTGTCGCACACATTTTCTAATTCTTCTCCACCTTTCGTATTTGGGGGACTGAGGAGAAAAAAGGTATATAAGGAGAATTGCAATGGCCAAAGTATGTGAAGTTTGTGGAAAAGGACCAGTAACCGGTAACAATGTATCACACGCCCATAACAAGACCAGAAGGCGTTGGTTGCCTAATCTTAAGCAGGTCCGTATGGTAACTGCTAACGGTGGTGTTAAGCGCGCTCGTGTTTGTACCCGTTGTATTCGTTCAGGGTCTGTTGTAAAACCAGCCTGATTCGAAACCATACATAATAATTAAGGCGAGTGGAGCTTATCCTACTCGCCTTTTTCCGTTTGAGGTGATGATATGGGTGAAGATAAAATTACCTTCCTCAGCTATGAACAGGCAGTCAACATTGTAGGTGCCATTCAGGAGGAAGAGGATATCGAGCAGACAAATCGCCGTATCCTGACAGTTTACTCAACTGACGATAGAGAACTCTGTTGGTTTGACTTCGAAGAAACGGTAAATGCCGTTGGAGAAGTAGCCAAAGGGGAGCAGAAAGAAGCTGTACAGAATTATATCCTGAATCATATACCAGACTGGGTGCTGGAAGACTGATTTACAGGGAATACATTATCTAAAGGCCATATGAAATAACTATTTCATATGGCCTTTTTTGTTGTGTGTCTGATTCTGCTGTGCGGAAAGCATCAAGTAATCCGGGCCTAGTCACTGCCAAGCCAGGTGCTGAGTAATTCAGTAGAGAGTGAGCAGAAGTCAGCCGGCGTGAACGGGTGGCGTTTACGAGCCTCAACCCCTCTATATATAACGGATACCGGGCGATCTGAGGAGACGACTATTACAATGCTATTATTTCTAATAGCAGTAAACCTGAGCGCAGAGTTGTAGCGGGCGCCGCGGGCTCTATCCTCTCCAGGGATGCTCAAGCCGTCGAGAAGGCAGGCGAAGGCATGGAGATACTGATCAGCACGTATATGCAGGGCTCCATCAGTGCGGGAAAGGCCTGCAGCGAGGGCAAGGCTCTCTGGCTGTTGAAGATCAATTGGTGGCGTGAGAAGTTGCCCTGATATTCCTGTGTAGTCATCTTCCAAATCGACCACAAGCGTACAGCCAAAACCGTTGGTTTCGGCATTGTGGACCAGAGCCGAGACAACCTGGAACAGGCTGTTTCTGACACTGGTGTCAAGATCGTAGTCGAGCAGGATTTCCTCGACTTCGAAAAGCTTAGCTCGATGAGTGGTGGAGTTGAAGCTGCCATCTTCAAAGCTGCAAACAAGGTCGTCATTGAGCCGCAGATAACCAAGTTTTCCCTGAAAATCGGCAACAAGACAGAATTCAGGTAGATGCTGATCACAAACCCCAAGAATTCTGGTGCCATTAGAGACTAACTTGTTGTTACTGTGCTCAACAGAGAGCAGCAATTTGCGAATATGCTTATGATGGTTTAATTGTGGTTGCTGCTCCGAGCTGAATTCGGCAATCATGTTCAACTGGTGCAGGAGTCGTGGTTCCACGAAGATAAGTTCTCCATGTGGCACAGCTCCTTCTTCCGGCGTTTTTGAGATGCCGAGTACAGATTCTAGTGCCTGATAGATCCGCACGTGGGTATCTATCCCAAGTCTCAGATTTACCTGATCGACAATGTAATCTCTCACCGCGTGAGTGGTGTATTCTCTGAGAAAACTGCCTGAAATTCCAGTATATAGGCGGCTCTCGTTCGCCATATCATGAGAGAAGCGCAGAACGGTGTGCTCGAGCCATCGCTCTGTCGGGCCGATGGAGCACATGTTTGGATGGTGTTCGGTGAACCAGACCTGATAGTATACAGCACCCGAGCAGCCTCCATAACTGATAAGGCCGTCAAGTTGCAGGTTTTCAACTGGTGCTATGCGGTTGTAGAGTTTGCGGTCGTAGCGTTGGCAATCTTCGTCCCTCCAACTCTGATTATCTATATATAAATCTTTGAGTTTGGGCTCATACCCTCGAAGTAAATTCTGTGGATCGCAGATAAGCAGGGGATCCCCAGGATTAAGACAGAAAATGACAGCACTGCGACTGTTTCCGGAAAAGCGGGAAAGCCCCTCTCGCAGGCCAGCCAGGGTGTCTAAAATGCAGCGTCCTATAAATGATTGACTATGGTGCTTTGTTTTCATTAAATCACGTGAGAATGCAGGACATTTTATCAAAAATCTATTTTAGCTTATTGAATTAATAGCATCTTACCATACGGTACCGAAATTGCAGATGAAAATAGGAAGTGATAGGGAAAATTATAGAATTGTCTGATCATCAGCAATTGTCTTGCCAAATTTTGTGAAGGGAGGGTGAAAAGGTAGAAGGGATGAAACATGAAATCCGATTTGCGTTACGTATCTTTTAGCGTAGTAACATCAGTCACATAATCTACTATGATTACCCACAGGCTTCAGCTTGAAGAGGTGAGGGGTGGTTGATTCAGCTCATAGCCCTCCTGAAATCGAATCATTATAACAAGTTGCTGGGAAAACATTCTTAGGTTCAGGCTGTGCTCTTCCCTAACTGCTCACCCTCACGCTTCGATTCGTGCGGTTGAGCTTTGGGTGTAATCAGGTATGTCTATATTATAACATTTTGAAATATGGACTTTAGTTGAAAAAACCAGACGCAACCACAAGATGGTTGCGTCTGGTTTGCAGGTGAGACGGCTGAAACTATAGAGAAAATATAACGATTATATTTTAGCGATAGACAACCGGATGGTGGTGATATCGTGCTTTGTGAGGTCTGTCATAGCATGTAGTGGTTACCACTCGTTTTTTATGGCCATGTTTGTTTTTTACTTTCACCACCTTGGTGCAATTCTTATATTTCGGAGGTGCATAATGGGGACGATGATGCTTTGCTTTGTGTTTATATCTCGGTGGTGGATAATAGACATGTTTTACAGGAGGCCTACGGTGCGCATATTGTGTTTTCCCATGATCAAGGCTACTGCCTATTACCAGGCCTGTTATGCTGCCAACAACTGTGCCGGCGATAGTTGATTCTGTATCCCGACCTATAGCCTGGCCAAGTACTGCACCACTGCCAGCGCCGATGAGCATACCGTTTAATGCTTTTTCACCTGCCTGGGCTGAATTGAGACCAAGGCCGCTTATTACGATTGCCAATATTGCTATTCGAGTCCTTTTCATGATGTGCCTCCTGGTTGTAATTGAACTGATTGCATTAAGGTTAATGATAGTGTCTTGATTCTTAATGAAATTTGTAAAGCTTGCTGCATCCCTTCTGGGTATGGGTTATTTATATTTTCATTTTGTTCAGAGAGATAGCTGACATCTGGTCAAACGGGGTTACTTTTACCTCGGTTCAGGGGTACATGCAGGGGCATGTCGGGTCCGATGCTAGCTGTTATGTGACGTAAATACAGTAGTATAAGTTGATCTTTGTGTCTTTGGAGGAGTTGGTCGAATGTCGGGTAAAACCATTGCTGGAGAAAAGGTCAGGATATTGATCAGTGCTTGTCTGACCGGTGAAAAGGTTCGCTATGATGGTTCTGATGTGGAGGTGGATCAGGCTCTACTGGAAAAAATATCAGATCAAAGTGTAATGATTCCCTGTTGTCCTGAAATGGCAGGTGGATTGCCCGTGCCGAGATCGCCAGCGGAAATCAGAACGGACGGTGAGGAGACAGGAGGTAAAGCAGTACTTGCAGGAATCGCCCGGGTTAAGACAGCTCAAGATGTTGATGTTACTGAGGAGTTCAGCAAGGGAGCTGAACTGGCCCTGCAAGTATGTGAGGAAAACGGGGTGCAGGTGGCTATTTTAACTGAAAGGAGTCCATCATGTGGGGTTACCATGATCTACGATGGTACATTCAGTGGTGCAAAAATATCTGGAGTGGGTGTAACGACAGCCTTACTGAAGGAAAACGGTGTTCAGGTCTTCAGTCAGAATCAACTTGAGGACGTTTTGAAACATCTGACAGGACTTTGAGATCAGAATAGGAGCACCAGGCCGGCAATCCATGCCATCTGTTTTTCCTTATCCTGCTGTTCTTCAGCGAAAAGGTTGTTTGACCAGCCTGCTTCTTTCATAAGTTCGCCTACATTTACACCATACCCGGACATGGACGGCCGTGCCTGGTCGGGGAAACGGCATGTAGCTTCCCCGGAGAGTACCGCACAACTGTCATAATCATCGCAGAAGCTTCTTTTGCAGGAACCACCGGCAAATCCCTGAGCATTGTCAAAGCCCTTTCGTTTCGCTTCAAGTTCCACTGCAGCAGTTAATGAGTGCAGGAGTCGCATGGATTCCGGTCGATCGTTTCCGTGTAGTGAGTCTCCATCCAGCTCTATACGCAAAACTATAGCATGGCGACTTTGGGCAAGCAGTTTCTTGAAACCTGCGGGCCCGGAGACATGGGGTGGGCAACTCATGGATTGGCCAAAATACGGACACTTGGGTTCTCTGCAGTATGCGGCTAATCGAGATTCGACCAGAACAGACTGAGGAGAGATTCGTGCGGCACGGGTGACACCAATGCTTTCTGCGTAAGCAATTAATTCGGAGATTGCACCAGCTTCCTTCGGGGTATGGCTACTCATGAGATATTAGTGAAAATGTAAGTGATTAAGGTCTGACCTTCATGTAGATAATCCCTGGAACTTCCAGGCTGGTTTCGCGCGTACAACATTGTAAATGTGCCTAAGATTACAGCTTTTTGAATTGAAATGCACCACCATTGAAAGAGCCAGGGCAAATGATTGCGTCGCCGACGAAAAATGTGACATAAAAACCGCAAAAACGGGTTCTTATGCGACAAAGCTATTGGGAATTACAGAGAGTTAATTGTGCAACACTTCTCTGGCCTGGGTGATGAAATGCTTTGAATAGCACTGCATGGTTTCTGATTTCAAAGTCCAGCTATGCCAGAAGAGATTTACATCGACGTAATTTTCGGGGCTGAGATTGACAATTTTACCAGAAGATTCCAAGGGCTTGCTTTGCTGTTCCGGCAACACTCCCCAACACAATCCATCTGTAACGAAGAGCGCATAAATCTCAGTGGAGGGAACAAAGAACACCGGTGGTCGTGTCAGTCCTGAATGATCGGCGATTGATTTTGGTAACTCACCAAAAATTTCAGTAAGAATTTTTCTACTCAATTCATCTTTCCGGTTAAAACGTACCAGTGGAGCATTCTGGAAGACATCAAGGTTTATGCCTGAAGAGAACCATTTCTCTTTAAAAATCGGCGCTGCATAAATCCCATAACGAACTGCACCGAGAAATTCGGCGGTGCAACCTTGTTGAGGTGTCGGGCGGGTGCTGATACAACCCCAAACCTTGCCATCTTTTAAAAGTTCATGGGTCATATCCTGATCGTCAACCTGCAGATCAAGCACAATATTGTACTGATGAAGCAGTCTCTGGACTGAAGAAAAGAACCATGTTTCCAGGGTGTCTGCGTTCACCCCTATGGAAAGGGAGTGGAATGTGTTCTCATCACCGGAATTTTGCTGATCAAGATCACGTTCCAGCTGTTTTACTTTTTTATAGTGAATTAAGAGCTGAAGACCTGAGTCGGTGGACTGTGGCGGGGTTGTCCGTTTCAGCAGTATCGTCCCATAAAGGTCTTCGAGTTGTCGAACCCGTTGAGAAACAGCCGATTGCGTTAAACAAAGCTTTCGAGCAGCTTTTTCAAACCCGCCTTCCAAAATGACCATGGCAAATGCTTCTAGTAGCTTGTAATCGAGCATGAGTATTAGGGGTGCTAATGGATGATAAAATTATTTAATTTTCCTTCTTTGTATTAGTAGCGTACTCTGTGAATCATTTCAAATAAAGGAGTAGGTCATGAATGTGTTTTTACAGGGTATGGCAACTGGTGCAGGTCTAATCATCGCCATCGGGGCCCAGAATGCTTTTGTGTTGACCCAAGGAGTACGTAAGCAGCATAACTGGGCTGTGGCAACTATTTGCAGCTTTTGCGATGCATTTTTCATCTTTTTAGGTGCAGCGGGAGTAGGGACTCTAGTAGTGCAAAATCCGGTTATACGAAATGTTGCAGGATGTGGTGGAGCACTATTCCTTGTATATTATGGTTATTGTTCGCTGCGCTCAGCGATTGCAGGCAACAGACTTGAGAAGGCAAATGATATCTACAGTTCCAGGTGGGCCGTGATATTGGCAACATTTTCAGTTACTTTGTTAAACCCTCATATGTACTTGGATACAGTTGTTCTTCTTGGAGGGATAAGTGGGCAGTTTGGTGCTGAGGGGCGGTACGTCTTTGCTGCGGGGGCGTGCCTGGCCTCCTTTATCTGGTTTTACACCTTAAGCCTTGGAGGTGTTTTGCTCTCGCCAATCTTAAATGGAAAAACAGCCTGGAGAATATTGGATGGTTTGATCTGCATTACCATGTGGACTATAGCATTTCATCTTGTGCCGATACGTTCCCTCACAGCAGGATAGTAACAGGCCGTGAGGGTATGGTTGACGTTATCTTCCGACAGGCTTTTCGTGCATGGTGCCGTCTGCCATTCTATAGCGAATGGAGCCGCGAACTGAGCCTGCCGCTGGAGGCTGAATCTTCATCACGACTTCTATTTTGCCTGGCGATACTCCCTTGAAGAGCCATTTGACAACACCATTATTCTGAGAAATCTTTATGGCCTTTGGAGAGGTTGACAGGACCCGTGTGCCTGGCGGCAGGTGCTGTTGCAGTATCAGATTTTGGGGGGCCGGGGAACTGACTGAGAGTTGAAGGCGGATCGTATTCCCTGAGGAACTTAGATATTTTCCGATTACCGGCTCCTTGGCCATCGCCTCAATAGAAGAAAGCAACAACAGGGTGAATAATGTAATGATTATTCGATAAATACAGGAATGGTTTGTTTTAATTGTACACATTTATTATTGAATGCCTCCGCTTGCTATCGGTTGCCTGTTGAACTTCTACGGGAGTATTTGGTAGGTTTGAGTATCTGGGTTCCAGGTATATCCGGAGCCAAGCCAGATCTCTTCAATAAGATCGAGGTCGATACCGTGTACTTCCACTTCGCCGTACTGGTCATATACGGTCAGGATCTCTGAATCGCTTATTACCCGATCGCGGTTGCTGTCGGCCCAGTGGTAATCACTTACGATGATCGTGTCGCTCCCCAGGATGGAATAAGAAGCTCCGGATTGTTTGTTGATGGCGATGCCTCCTGAAAACTCATCAGCTTCGATGGTTGTATCTTTCATTATGGCGGTATATGTGAAGATGTGTTTGCCGTGACCTTTCTGGAGCCACTTGAGAGTGTTCACCTTTTTACCGGAACTAGACAGTGCCGGTGCGGCCTGAATAGCTTCAAAGCCGTCGGGTAGCTGCTCCTTTACTATAAAGGCAAGAGGCTCGTCTGATTGGACGTTTACCTCAATGCTGACAGGGAATACCTGACCCGGGGTGCAATGAGCGGGTAAGTTTCTCTTGGCCGTTACAGCAACTGAGGGTGAATCCTCCATGTTGAAGTAAACCCAGCCTACCAGACAAATAAGCGCAGCAATGGTCGAGGAGAGCAGAAGTATCGGCCAGCGAACGTACACACCCTGTTTGACTGTCTCGGTCCTTCGCTCTTTTTCATGCTGGAAATTCACACTGTGTTGTTGTGATTCCGCTTCCTCGCCATTCGGTACCGGTTCGGGCGGTGTTTCCAGTATCTCCTCAAGAGCTACTTCAAGAGCTTCGGCGAGTTTAAGGGCGTTCTCTCTCTTTATCGTGGGGTATCGTCTATTTTCCCATCTGGAAATGGTATCGGTGGTGACTTGCACGGCGGTTGCTACATACAACTGGGTGAGAGATTTCTGCTCACGGAGTTGTCTCGCTTTGCTGCCATCAATTTTTACCATCGCCATGACACCCTGATGCTGTGTTTCGGTCATAGTTTAATTCTGGGTTAGAGTCGAGTTGAGTATTTCCTACAGGAATATACCAACTCGACTTATCGGTTGGAAGCCAAGAGTTTTCAAATAGATATAATATCCATGAAATTAGGCATATATACTTGGAGATATACCTTCATGTCGGGTCATGTCGGGCCTGATGCCTGCAGAAACCAGCCTATGTCGGCTGACTAAATATGTCATGGCGATTACGCTTCATTCATATCGAAAACAGTAGAGGATGTATAAATAACGCTACAAAAGAGTAAAGTGAACGCTATATAGAGGAGGCGGAGATGAAAGGTGCAGCCGTGATATCAGCTTTGATGGCAGTTTTTGTTCTGGGTGCAGAGAACAGTGTGGGCGCAACCGCTAAGTGCGTAGTCGTTGAAAAAAAAGGCACAGTGCTGGTGATGGATTGTGGTGCGCGTTCTCAAGGCTTTCCCGAGAAGGGAAGGGTGAAGATTAAGACAGATCGTGATAAGGAGTAAGCTGCAACCGAAAAGGGTAATATGTTGTTAGAATTGACAACATATTACCTAGGGCCAATCAAATCGAACCGTGTTATCCATCGGATCAGCCTTACTCACTCTCAACTGAATAGTGGTTCCAGGTGTTGGCCTGTAACCAGAAGGTGAAGCAAGATCAACATCCATCAGGATATCTGTAAGAACAAGGGTGACCCTTTTGGGACCGGAGTCGATAACAAGAGCATTGACGAGTTGTCCTTTTCGCTCCTGCAAATACCTGATCAACCAATAACGATGTCTCTGCTGTTTAACGTTGTTGGCTGCTGACAAGGCCCTGGTGATAATTGAGGAGAAGTCTCTGCACATATCCTCGGTAAAGCATGGTTCGAGCCTTCTGGTGATGGTATTGAGCTGATGTTGCATTACCAGATCGAGAAGACGGCGTATTGGTGAGGTCACCGTTGTATAATGGGAGACACCGAGCCCGCTGTGAGGGTTGGCGTTGGTGGAAAGCTCACCTCGAGGAAGCTGCTTGCGCTGCCGGATATTTAAAAACAAATCATCGTCTTCACCATGTACAATACGCTGTCTCAAAGGTGGTTGACTGCGGAACAAACCGGGTACCATACGATCGGAAATGTAACGCGCCGCCTCGCTATTGGCGAGTATCATCATTTCCGAGACAAGTGTTCTTGCAGGAGTATCGGTTCTACCAAGGCTGACATGAACTCTGCTTGCCGTGTCTATGAAGATGTTTACATCAGGGAAAGGCAGTAGTAATGCCCCCTGGGAGAGTCTTCTTTCACGTAGTTTCCGTTTGAGAACATTAAGTATTTTAAGCTCTTCATCGGATTGTATAATCCTGTCAACTTCTTCGTAGGTGAGGCGCCTGGCAACTTTAATGATTGAAGGGTGAATGCGAACTCTTTTGACTTCTGCCTCAGCGGTCATCAGAATCATGAAACTGAAAGTGGCCCTGATCTCTCCCTGTATGAGGCTGCATATACCCTGAGAGAGGTGGCGGGGCAACATTGGGATTTGCCCTTCAGGAAAGTAGATGGAGGTACCGCGTTTCATCGCTTCCTGAAAAAGAGGGTCACCGGGGCGAACATAGTGTGAAACATCTGATATATGAATTCCAACCAGGTAGTCATCACCTTTCTTTTCAACACTGAGGGCATCATCGAAATCGAGAGTCGTAGCCCCATCGATGGTCATTGGTTTCAGGTGGGTATAGTCAACCCGTCCCGTGTCGTTGAAAAGATCCTCGAGTCGGCTTTGCAGTATACCTTCAGCTTGTTGGCGGGCGGGCAGGCTGAAGCTTACCGACAAATTTGATCTGAGCAATGGTATGTTTTCATTTTTGTTCCACACACCGGCTTTAACGAGAATATGGTAAGCGTCGTGTGGCCGGGTGAGTTCTGCTTCTTTTAAGATCTGTCTGGCAATGTCGGCATTATCGGCGTCGTTTCCAAACAGGTAGTAATCCCTGAGGAGTTTCAGGCATTCCTCCTGCCAGCGGGTGGTTTCCTGGGACGATTTACCATGACGCATCATTTCGCGTATAGTGTATGCACCCTTGGCAATCAGTTCTGCTTTCTGGGCTTCACGCTCGCGCTGCAGGCGGATCTGCTCGACCTGGTCTTCGCTGTGCGCCCGGAGCTTTCCTTCCTTATATTTGAAGTACAATTTATCAAGGAAAACGCAGCGAAGAAAGGCAGCGGTTATGTCGTCATTAAGTTCCTGACCGAAGGAGAGTTCTGCGAGAAAATCCGGATCAAAAGTGTCAGAGGGCTCTTCTATCGTGAGCTCCCAGATATCCTTGAGGGAAATTTGGTCGACAAGCTCCTGCCGTTTATCGGTAATTTCTTTAAGAGTTTTCACCAGGGTGTCACGGCTGGTTTCAGGAGATAGGACCATTTTGGAGCAATGAACGATGCGCGAAGCCGGCAGGTTAACTTCCCTGCCATTTTGATTGATCAGGCGGACCCGCTTAGGCTGGGCCTCCGTGATCAAGGCACAGATAAATCGTCCATTATCCAGATACTCTATGATTTTTCCAGAATCGATCATTGGGTGAGAAGCTTTTTACTATCAGTTATATGCGAAACGCGACACATGCAGAAGCGTTGTAGGTGAAGTAAAACTAGCGCAAATAGTGTTCACATGTTACTTCGATGCGTATTATCTTCTATCATTTATATGAATGCTTAAATGTTCAGGCACGAATGTTCACTATAGTGTGAATCACGATTTGAAGCACACTATTTTCACTATTACACTTCAATTAACTCTTATTATCTATGGATATGTTTGGAAAACCGGTTAAATCCGGAATGGTTGCTATCGTCGGCCCACCTAACGCGGGCAAATCCACGCTTATGAACAATCTGCTGGGGCAGAAGATTTCCATTGTAACGCCGAAGCCACAAACCACCCGTAACAGAATTCTTGGTGTGGTCAACGAGGATGATTATCAGGTTGTACTTCTTGATACTCCAGGCCTGCATAAGTCACGGGTGCCGCTTAATCAGGAGATGGTGAAGATTGCCATGGATTCCCTGAGCGATGTCGATGTTGTTCTCTTTCTTATTGATATATCCCTGCCAATGCCGGAAAAGCTGAGAAAGGAGAAGGAGAAAGAATTCGCAGAGGTTATGAAGCAGGTCAAGTGCCCGGCTATCATGGTGCTGAACAAAGTTGATCTGCTGGAAAAGGAACGATTGCTGCCTATGCTTGAAACCTATTCCTCACTTTTCCCTTTTAAGGCGGTTATCCCTCTTTCTGCTCTGCGAGGAGATGGTACAGATATCCTTTTGAATGAGATTCTCGATTTGCTGCCCATGGGGCCGCGTTATTTCCCTGAAGATATACCAACTAATGCCACTGAACGATTTTTGGTCGCGGAGATTATTCGTGAGAAGGTTTTCCTGCAGACTGGCCAGGAGATCCCTTATTCAACCGCGGTGACCATTGAGTCGTTTAAGGAAGATTCGGAGAAGAAACTGGTCACTATTCATGCTACCATTGTTCTTGAACGGAACTCCCAGAAAGGCATTGTGATAGGCAAGGGTGGTAAAAAGCTCAAATCAATAGGCACCGCTGCAAGAATTGACATAGAAAAGTTAATCGGTGAAAAGGTTCTGCTCAAGCTTTGGGTGAAAATTAAGAAGAAATGGTCCGAGGACGAAAGATTTCTTAAAGAGCTGGGATTTTAAATATTCTGGAAAATCTTGATAATTTGGGTTGAAGAGCCCGAAAAGCACGTGTTACGATGCTCTGTCTTCTGCGTTTCGTAAATCATTTCTCCGGATTTATTTCGGTAAATATATCAGGTTCTTGCATCCAGGATAGAGCGGTATAATGCACTTGTTGAAGAATACATTCATTTCTCCTGTCTTCTTATCTTCTTTTCTCATATTGCTGTGGGTATTTTCCATGCTGTTCGCCGCTCAAGGTGTCCGTGCCGAGGAAGATACCTATGACATCATGTATATCTGGGATTCAGATCTGGAAAGGGTTCTCGATTACAAGGAGCAACTTCAGGAGTTGCTCGATGAAGACATCTCCCGGGGTCTGAAGGTTGTTACCAAAGACAAAGAGTATGGGGTGATCTACGATGCCAACGATTCCCCCAGAAATGTCATTTTAAGCATTGCCAGGCAGGGTGAGTTGCTCCGTAAGGCAGGTTTGGATGAGGCCTGGGCTATCAAGGAAAAGGGCTATGACCGGCTTTACAATGTCAGTTATGGTCTCGGTCCGCATCTGGACTCTCTGAAAAAACTCTATACTAGAGTGTATGTGATCCTTGGGGAACAGGTCGGTAAAGATCTCTTCATTGAGAAGACCAATTCAAACAATTACATTCTTATTTACAGACGGCAGGGTGATAGACGGTCCACCATGAATGTGGCGAAGAGTCACGCCAGAATGCTGAAAAGTCGTCATATAAAGACCTCAATTACCCCGGAAAATAACAATCCGATAGTCTATGGTGAGTCAAGCCTTCTTGATGATACTAGCAATTCTTCACCAGAAGAGGTGGCCGAGAAAGGAGATGATACGCAGGTAACGGACGCAGGTGAGGGTGCGACTGAAAAAGAAGTACCTGAATCGCCAATCAAGCCGGAGGAGGTCGAGGCAGCCGTAAACCGGATTGTCAGTGAACTTTCTAATAAAATTATTGCAAGCCGAGATCAGAAGTCCGGGGAGAGCCAACCGTCAGAGACGATCGTTCTGGAATCTCCTGAAAAAGAAGTACAGCCCCAGTCTCCTGCAAAGGTTAACAAACCTGAAAAAATCGTAGCCATCACTCAAACGAAGACTAAAAAAGTGTACGCAGTTTCGAGCGGAACACTGGTTGAATCGAATATTAATCAATATATCAAGGAGTTGCGGAGAAAGGGACAAATTCGAGGTGACGAGCGTACCGGCTGGATGGTTTATGATCTCGAAAATGATCGCAGTCTGGTCAATATCAATGGCGATCAGCAATTTCAGGCTGCCAGTATGATTAAACCGTTTGTTGCCCTGGCCTTCTTTCATCAGGTAAAGAACGGCAAAATACAATATGGACCAAAGAGTAGGCGGATGCTTGAGGCGATGATTCAGCGTAGCAGTAACACTGCTACAAACTGGGCAATTCGCCAGGTGGGAGGGCCTGCGGCAACAGAGCGTTTGCTGAGAAATCACTACGGATCGATATTTCGCAATATTGTTATCACTGAATATATTCCAGCCAGTGGCAGAACCTATAAAAACTCGGCACCGCCGTCAGATTACATACGTTTCCTAAGAGCGTTATGGAATGTGGAATTGCCATACAGTAAAGAAATCCGAAGAATTATGGCCCTGCCCAAACGTGACCGCCTCTATTATGGAACTCCGATTCCACGAGGAACACTGGTCTATAATAAGACAGGTTCAACAGCCCACCTTTGTGGGGATATGGGGATTATCGTCGCCAAAACCCGCCAGGGAAAGCGCTATCCATACGCAATTATCGGGGTTATCGAGGGAAGTTCCAGGCCCGCAAATTATGGAAACTGGATGCTCACCCGGGGCAACGTTATCAGGAAGGTCTCGACGATCGTTTACCAGGACATGAAGGAGAAGCATAACTTCATGTAGTCATAGGTTCATTGTATAGAACATTAAAAAAGCTGAAATCGTTCACTCAGAACGGTTTCAGCTTTTTTTTTTGTGCCTGGGTGGATTTTCGAAGTTATTTATCTTTCTTTGTGGAATGAACGGAAGTTTTCTCAACTAGCTTACGATAATACTCATCATCGTGGGAGATGTTGGCTGGTGTGATACGGTTAGCATCGACCTTCATTAATAAAACGCTGAGTTTTCGCATCTGCTGCAAACGTTCATGCTCGTCTTCCGTTTTCGCGATAAGTTCTTCGAGTCTGGTTATCTCTTTTCTCTGCTCAATCTCTGGTGGAATGTAGCCAGCATTTTTAAGCAGTTTATATGCCATTTTCAGGTCATCGGGAACCATATGGTCATCTTCGAGCTTGAGTGGTTTGTTTTTCCAGCCAGATGTTTTTAATTCGCCATTTTCAATGGCTTGAGCGATCTTTTGTTCGGCAATAAAGGTGAGGCAATCCATTAGGTCTCGTTGTCCTTTTCACAAAATCGTGAGTAGAGATTAAGGCTTTTCAGTATATTCAAGGCTGAGCGCAGCTGATTATCTTCAGCCAGCCTCTGTTTAGCCTGATTTTGCTCTGACTCGGTTTTGGTATCTTTAGCTTTCTCAGTGCCGGGGATGTGATTTTTCAGATCAGATTCACGAAATTTCTCTTCATCCTCGTCACTCTCTTCGACCTGGCCGTTACATGGCACAAAAGGTACCTCAACATCAGGTAAAATACCAGTGGCCTGTATGGATTTTCCGTTGGGGGTAAAATAACGTGCTGTGGTAACACGTAATCCTGCGCCACCGGGAAGAGGTATGATAGTCTGGACGGAACCTTTGCCGAAAGTCCTGGTGCCGACAATTATCGCGCGCTGGTGATCCTGTAAGGCTCCGGCCACAATTTCAGAAGCACTGGCCGAACCCTCGTTGACCAGTACAACAAGCTGAAACTGGTAATCCTGAGGCGAAGTTTTGGCTTTAAACGACATGTTCTGGTTCTCGGTTCTGCCTTTGGTGTATACAATGAGACCCTCGTCAACGAACAAATCCGTAATGCTTACAGCCTGATTCAACAGGCCGCCGGGATTGTTACGAAGATCAAGGATAAGGCCTTTGATCTCTGTATCTGCAGAAAGCCGGGCTATCGCTTCCTTGAAGTCTTCGGTGGTGTGACTCTGAAAGTTTGTTATACGGGAGTAGATAATGTTAGGTGCAAGCATGAAAGATCGTACGGACTGGAGGGGGATAATGTCACGGGTAAGATTGAATTCCTTAAACTCGCTCCAGCCTTCTCTGAATACTGTTATTTTAACACTACTTCCTTTGGGGCCTCGTAATCTTTTAACAGCTTCAACTGCACCCATCTCCTTAGTTTTTTCGCCATCAATTTCTACGATTACATCTTTTGCTTTAAGCCCGGCTTGGTCTGCCGGTGTGCCCTCTATTGGGCTGATAACAGTCAGAATGTCATCCTTGATAGTGACTTCTATGCCGATACCTGAGAACTGGCCTTGTGTCTCTTCCTGAAGTTCGCTGAATCCTTCAGAGTCCAGATAGGCGGAATGCGGATCGAGCGAGTAGAGGAGACCTCTTATAGCGCCGTTAATCGTTTCAGGCGTATCGATTTCTTCGACGTAGTTATCTTGCAAGATACTCAGCACGTTGGCAAATACTTCCAGCTGCTGGTAGGTCTCCTGTCTCTGCTTGGCTTTTTCAGCCGATTCGGAATGGGAGAGTGTCGATGAGACAAGAAGGAAAGTCAGAAAAAGAAAGGTAAGACGGCAAACGAGCGCTATGCTTCTCATGTTGGGGCTCCGACCAAGGTGATCCTTTCCGGATCACCCTTGCTTGAGAGAGGAATTGAGATCGCTGAATTCAAGTTCAGCTTCCTGGATATCCAGCTTACTGGTATCAATCCACTGCAACGGATCCTGAGATTCTTTTCCATGACGAATTTCAAAATACAATCCTTCATCAAGGAGGGTGCCAGTCTCGCTCAAGAGGCCGAGATAACTGCCTGATTTGACATTGTCACCTTTTTGGGCAGCTATCTTGTCGATTCTTGAGGTAATAGAGTAATACTGGTATCCGTGGTGTATGATAATTGTATTCCCGTATCCTCTCAAATATCCAGAAAATATTATAGTTCCGTCAGCAATGGCCTGAACACGAGAACCCTCCGGTGCGTCAATAGCTATACCTGTTGACTTTCGCAGTACTCCGAGATTATTGGTTTTCTCTTGGTTGAAAAAGGTGATGACTTCTCCTGAAAGAGGCACGGGCAATTTGCCCTTTGAGCGAGAGAAGACATGTTTGAGGTCTTCTTCCTGGCTTTTGAGCTGAATGATGTTTGCGGAGAGTTGGGCAGCAGAGGCCTCCATTTCCAGAACCGCCTGGTCATGTAAATGTTTCTGGGTACGAATGTGAGTAAGAAGCTGTTCCTTCTTGGCCCGGATCTTGGCTGTCTCTTCATTTTCGGCCCTGGTATTTGCTATAAACTCCTGCAGAACCCCTTTCTCCAAGGCGTATGCGTCCCTTGCACGTTCCAGATCATGGATTTTGGCGCGATATTTGCGTATTACATTCTGATCATATTCTATCATTGTCTGGAACGCTTCCTGAAATCTCAGCAGTTCAGGAAGTGACCGGGAAGAGAAGGTAACGTTCAGGAAGCCTATTTTACCCATTTTATAATAGGCGCTGCCACGTTTTGTGAAATGGTGCAGGACCCTTTTCTTATCTGTCTGTAGCTGGGAAATTTCCTGCTCTTTGGTAGCTATGAGTTCCTGCTGAAGTTGTGTCTGCTGTTCGAGTTTTGAAACTTTTACCAGTTGTTTCTGAAGCTTCTGGTTTATCTCTTCAAGCTCGTGTAGAACGTTTTTTTCTTTTTGAACGGATTTGCGAGATAGATCCTGCTGGTTATGAATACCAAGCTGAAGTCTTTGGATGTTGATCCTGTGGCTTTCAATATTTTTGCGAATTTCTTTTCTGGTAAAGGCGTCGACATCTGTTGATGCTGCGAGTATCGGCGGGCTCAAAATAAAAGCCGAGCATAAAAGATAAAACACAACACTCTTATATCCGGCCCGGGATTTTTGAGGCGCACTGGACCATTTGCGTTTACTCCGTGCGGGTAGCCGGTAGCCTTGACTGTCATGCGATCGGGTTGATGTCATGATAATATCAATCATATACGCAGGTACCGTCGCATTGAAGTGTGACTGCCAACTGCGCAGAGCAGAATCGATATACCAATGATCGCTATTACCGTGGCAGGCGGGAAGAAGGCAAAATCAATCAGGTTGAGAAATCCCTGGCCGGTAAAGCGAATGGTGATCCATTGAAAGAGGAGGTAGAGGGAAGCAAGACCGACTGTCGAACCAAGTGCTCCCTGTAAAAAACCTTCGAGTAGAAATGGTGTGCGTATGTAATTATTGGTGGCTCCGACAAGCTTCAACAACTCAAGTTCATCCTGCCGTCCCATAATAGTAAGACGAATGGTATAGGCAACCATGAAAACAGTCGTTAAAATCAGTAGGCTGCCACTGAGCAGGACAACGATAGAGAGCAACCTGGTGAAATGGAAAAAACGTTCAATCCAGTCTTTTCCATACTGTACCTTCATGGTACCGGGCAATTTAGCCAGATAGCCGGAGAAGAGCTGAATCTGGTTGAGGCTCCTCAATGTTTTCAGTGGGGTGACTTCGATAGAGGCGGGAAGGAAATCCCTGGGCATATCTTCCAACACATCGCGGTCATTGCCGAGTTGCTCGGAAAATTGTGTAAAAGCATCTTCGCTCGAAACAAATTTGATACTCTCTACATCATCGAAAGCGAGAATTTTGTTTCTCAATTGTTCCTTCATCTCGGGGACCGGCTCTTCCTCAAGGTATACGATCAGTCGCAGGTCGTCGCTCAATTGGTCACTGACATTGAGCATGTTCATATAGATGAGATAAAACAGAGTAAAAATAAGCACCGAAAGACTGACCGTGAGCAAAGTCATGATCTGCGACATCCAGGTCTGTCTGAGGTTCCGCCCCACCTGTCGTATTACCGTAAACCAGAAACTCATACAGCTGTACCTCCTGTGAGAGAGTGAATCATGCCACCCCTCAGTTCCATAATGCGACTGGAACTATCTGTATAAATAGACTCATCATGGGTAGCTATAATCACAGTCGCGCCTGATTTATGACTGTTATTAAGTAATTTCACGACACGCTCTGTGGTATCGGCGTCGAGATTGCCTGTAGGCTCATCCACCAGTACCATGGTTGGAGAATTGGCGACGGCCCTGGCAAGGGCAACCCGCTGCTGTTCTCCACGTGAGAGTTCAGCCGTTATGGTATTATGTTTATCGGAGAGATCTAGCTGTTCAAGTAGCGATCGAACACGATTGCGTATGATCTGCGGTTTTTTATATGAGACCTCCATGGAGATTGCGATATTTTCAGCAGCAGTTCGATCGAGGAGTAACTTGAAGTCCTGGTAGGCCACCCCTATCTTTTGGCGAAGACGAGCCAGTTTTGCTCCTCGTATTTTGTGAATCGATTTGCCTGAAACCTCTATAAGCCCGTTTGAGGGAGGCTCCATACTCGAAACAAGCTTTAAAAGAGTTGTTTTGCCAGCTCCGGAGCGACCGATGATAAAAAACTTTTCGCCGCGTCCGATTGATAGGGAAATGTTTGTCAGAGCAGCGACATCAGGTGGATATCGCTTGAAAACCTTGATCAGTTCTACCATCGGGATGTCTTGACTTTTGGCGCTGTTTGTCATGGAATCTAAAATCAATGCTATTGATCGAAAATGATCGATATTACTTTCGCGGCTTGGAGGGCCTGATAATTTAAGGGTTTTACTTTAAATAAGGGTATAACCTAAGGAAACTGCAAAGTAAATAGTCCTCGGCAGAATTTATACCACAATTAAGGGCTGACGTCATATACGAAAATAGTCGTTTTAACCTGATATTATGAAGGTAGTAGTCAAAATGATCTCAATTTTATGAGAAAAATCAGAATAGGTATCGTTCCGGATAGTGGTGAATTCACCGTAAGCACAAACAAAGGTGTAACTGACTGACTGGGAAATTAGTATTTACCCAAAACAAACCGGGTTATTCAGATTAACGTTGTCGAACACATCGCAAAGATAAGCGGCTTGGTTCCATGCATTTTTTTTAAACCTTGCAAGTTCAAGCGCAGTTGTTATTTTTATTCGTTTTATGTGATACTAGCCAACGGCTCTTGAACACCCAAACAAAACATTCGTTAACACTTGACAACTATGACTTTGTCTCTGGTTGAAGTGATTTACATGAAAGGAGAATATCATGGACTATAGGGCAACTCTCAATCTGCCCCAGACCAAGTTCAAAATGAAGGCGAATCTTGCACAAAGAGAGCCGGAATACCTTAAACGCTGGGAAAAAGAGGGACTGTATAAAATGCTCCAGGAGCACTCTGCAGAAAAACCTCTGTTTGTACTGCATGACGGCCCGCCATATGCGAACGGTCATATTCACCTTGGTACCGCCTTCAACAAGATTCTCAAGGATATCATTCTCAAGTCACGCCGTATGGCTGGATTCAATGCGCCATACATTCCGGGCTGGGACTGTCACGGGCTGCCTATTGAGCATAATGTAGACAAAGAGCTTGGCGAGAAGAAAAAAGTAATCCCGAAGCTTTCCAAGCGTGGTGCCTGTCGCAAATACGCTGAAAAGTGGATTAAAACCCAGAAAGCCGAATTCAAGAGGCTGGGTGTGCTGGGCGACTGGGATGCGCCATATCTTACCATGACCTATGAGTATGAGGCTGCCATTGCCCGTGAGTTCAACCGCTTCCTGCTCTCAGAGTCTGTAATACGTAATAAGAAGCCAGTTTACTGGTGTTCAACCTGTACCACGGCTCTAGCTGAGGCGGAAGTGGAGTACCACGACCACACCTCACCATCGGTATATGTGAAATTCCCTGTAAAAGACGACATTTCTGATGTCGATTCAGCACTTGCAGGAGAAAAGGTGTTCGTAGTTATCTGGACAACCACGCCATGGACCCTGCCTGCGAACCTGGCGATAGCTCTGCATCCTGATTTTGAATATGCTGCGGTCAAGGTTGGTGAAGAGACCTGGGTAATCGCAAAAGAGCTGGTTGAAACAGTCATGAGCGAGGCTGGGATTGAAGATTATTCGATCGTTTCAACTTTTTCAGCGGTTGGCCTTGAGCGCAAGAATTGCCGTCACCCTTTCCTCGACAGGGATTCGCTGCTGGTTCTGGCTGATTATGTAACCACCGATGCCGGTACCGGCTGTGTTCATACCGCACCGGGTCACGGAACCGACGATTACCAGACAGGTCTGCGTTACGGGCTTGAGATTCTCTCTCCTTTGAATAACGATGGAACCTACACTGAAGAGGCAGGGCCATACGCCGGCGAAAAAGTGCCTGAGGTCAACCAGCGCATTATCAGTGATATGCTCGAAGCAGGAGTACTGATTCACCAGAACAAGATCCATCACAGCTACCCGCACTGCTGGAGATGCAAAAAGCCGGTTATGTATCGTGCTACTCCGCAGTGGTTTATCTCAATGGAGAAAAATGAGCTTCGCAACAAGGCTCTGAGTGAGATCGAAAAGGTTGAATGGACTCCTTCCTGGGGCATGCAGCGTATCCAATCTATGGTTGAGGGGCGTCCTGACTGGTGTTTGTCGCGCCAGAGATCATGGGGTGTACCGATTACCGTAATCAGCTGTTCTTCCTGTGGTGAGATTGTGCGCAGCGAAGAAGTGGTAAACAAAATCGATGAGCTGTTTCTCAAAGAGGGTGCCGATGCGTGGTTTAGACATGACGTCGGGGAATTCCTTGTGGAAGGTCATAGCTGTTCATGTGGATCTACTGATTTCACTAAAGAAGAGGATATCCTCGATGTATGGTTTGATTCAGGAGTCAGCCATGCCGCAGTGTGTGAAATCCGTGACGAGTTGAGAGCACCTGCGGATTTGTACCTCGAAGGTAGCGATCAGCATCGCGGCTGGTTTCAGAGTTCTTTACTGACCTCTGTGGGAACTCGTGGTTGTGCACCGTTTCATGGCGTTCTTACCCATGGTTATGTTGTTGATGGCGCCGGTAAAAAGATGTCCAAGTCTGTTGGCAATGTCGTAGCTCCGGGCGAGGTCATTGAAAAGTACGGTGCTGAGATCCTGCGTCTCTGGGTCAGCAGTGAAGATTACAAGGACGACGTAAAGGTCTCCGACGAGATCCTGCGCCAGGTCTCTGATGCCTATCGAAAGATCAGAAACACCATCAGGTATATGCTTGGTAATCTGAGCGATTACGATCCCGCAGTTCACCAGGTCGCAATTGAGAATCTTCCGGAACTCGATCGCTGGGCACTGGCAAAATTTGAAGAATTGAAATCCAGGGTTTACACTTCATACGAAAAGTATGAATTTCATTCGATCTATCATGGTCTGAACTATTTTTGTGGTACAACCATGAGTGCTTTCTACCTTGATATCATAAAGGATCGTCTCTACACTGCGGGAACAGATTCTGAATCACGCAGGGCAGCGCAGACTGTGCTCTATGATATCCTTGATGGTTTGCTCAGACTGATGAGCCCTGTGTTGAGTTTTACCGCTCAGGAAGCCTGGGAGTCTCTGCACGGGCATGACCAGAAGACAGCTCTGAATGAGAGCGTGTTCTTCTCGGATTTCCCAGCGCCTGCCGAGACAGGTATTGATGCCGAGCGAGAGGCACGTTGGACCAGGCTGATTAAAATTCGCTCCGAAATTACCGGTGCTCTTGAGCACGCACGGCGGGAGAAAGTGATTGGACATCCACTGGAAGCAGAGGTATTGCTTTCTGTTGAAGGAGAACTCGCTGAGTTTGTCAAACAGGAATGGCAGACCATCAAAGAGATTTCAATCGTCTCCGAGCTCAACGATCTCGAAACAGCATCCGGTGTTGTAGAGAACGTTATAGCAAGTGAGGAGTTGCCCGGAGTGAAGGTTGCGGTTCGGCCCGCACCGGGTGCTAAATGTGAACGTTGCTGGACACGCTCTACCACAGTAGGTATGGACAGCAATCATCCGTTAATCTGCGAGCGCTGTGCAGGTGTTGTTGCAGAAATGGACTTGCCAGCTGAAGAGTAGACGTGCCATATTTTATAATTGCCGTGATAGTCTTTATCGCGGACCAATACACGAAGCATGTGATAGTTAATTCGTTTCACCTGTATGAATCCAGGGAAGTTATCCCTGGATTCTTCAATCTCGTCTTCGTGACGAATTCGGGTGCAGCATTTAGTTTTTTAGCTGATGTGGATTCTCCATGGCGCCACTACTTCTTTTTAGGAGTGGGACTTGTCGCCATGGTTGGCTTGACCATCGGCTATTTTGTAATGAGAAAAGAGAGCCCGTGGTATTGCTTTGCTTTTGCCAGTATTGCGGGAGGAGCAGCCGGTAACCTTGTTGACAGGGTTCGCTTTGGTTCAGTGGTCGATTTTTTAGACGTATATGTAGGAAACTACCACTGGCCGGCATTTAATGTTGCGGATTCAGCCATATGTGTTGGTGCCGGTGTATTTATCCTGATCTCTCTCTTGGAATCAAGAAAAGGTCAGAAGGGGAACGTTCAATGAAAATAGCAGTTATATTTCCAGGTCAGGGTTCACAATATCTTGGTATGGGCAGCGATTTCGTACAGGAAAGTGTTGAAAGCAACAATTTGCTGAAACTTGCCGAAGAGATTAGTGATTTGCCGTTGGAAAAACTCATAAACAACGGCCCGATGGAAGAACTTACCATGAACGCCAATCTGCAACCGGCGATTACCGCGACCAATCTCATCTGCTGGAAAGCGATGGAGAAAGAACTCGGTGAGCAAAAGGTAAGTTACTTTGCAGGTCACAGCCTTGGCGAATACTCCGCACTGTGTGCGGCCGGGGTACTTAGCGTTGAAGATACTATTCGGCTGGTGGCTAAGCGTGGTTCGCTCATGGAGCGTGAAGGCCGTCAGAATCCTGGTGGTATGCGGGCTGTGGTTGGTTTGACAATAGATGAAGTTGACCAGCTTATCAGTAAGTACCAGGGTGAGGGTGTTGTAACGACAGCAAATCACAACACGCCGGAACAGGTTATTATCTCCGGAGATATGCAAGGTCTTGACGACATCAGTGTAATGGCAGAAGAAAAAGGCGCCAAGGTAATTCCGCTCAATGTCAGTGTAGCAAATCATAGCCCGCTGGTGGCGGATGCGGTACCGGATTTTGAAGATTTTCTTACTGAAGTTGAATTTAAGGAGCCTCAGACCCCTGTATATTTTAACGTCTCTGCCGAAACTTCCGCAGACCCGATAAATATCAAAAAGATGATGGGGCGACAAATTGCCTCGCGGGTTCGTTGGTGCGAGATTATTACCCAGATGATTGAGGATGGCGTCGATACCTTTATCGAGGTCGGACCAAAGACCGTACTCAAGGGCATGTTGCGGAAGATCAAACCCAAGGGTGTCAAGCTGACCACGCTTCAGTGTGATACTCCAGAGTCCCTTTCGGCTTGTCTCGCCAAGCTGTCTTAATGATTGAAAGTCCTTAGTACATTCATCCAAAAACCGTTTCTGTAAGGGATTGTGTTTGCAATTGAATAGCACAATCCCTTACAGATATCCGATTTTGAATTGCTGTCAGTCAGGTACGTCTTATGCTAAAGCAGTGTATGCATCTTGTTCGGGGTGGAGGTTCTATTAATTTCGAGCAGGCGGTGGCGTTGGCCCGGGATACACAGCCTGAGCATTTATTCGAAGCCGCTGACCGGTTACGTAGAGAGTTTCACAAAGACAACATCGATCTCTGCTCCATCGTCAATGCCAAGTCAGGTAAGTGTAGTGAAAACTGTAAATTCTGTGCACAGTCTTCATGGCATGATGTCGCTATTGAATCCTATGATTCTGTCAGCGACGAACTTGCGCTGTCAATGGCGAGAGAGAACGAGGAATATGGTGTAAAGCGGTTTTCTCTTGTAACTGCAGGCAGGAGCCTGACTGACGGGCAATTGGCTGGTTTTGGTAATTTGTTCAGTCGAATTGCCGAGGCTACCAACCACTCCCTCTGCGCATCAATGGGTTTTCTTACCCAGGCAAAAGCTGAAAAACTCATATCTTTTGGGGTCAGCAGATATCATTGCAATCTTGAGGCATGCCGCAGCTATTTTCCAGAGGTCTGTAGCACCCACACCTATGATGAAAAGGTTGAGACCATAACAATTGCGCAGCAGGCTGGGATGGAAGTTTGCTCAGGTGGCATCATTGGCATGGGTGAGACTTTTGAGCAGCGATTGGAATTGGCATTTGAGCTGCGTGAGCTTGGAATCCTTTCAATACCAATTAATATTCTGAACCCGATCCCCAATACTCCACTGGCTGATGTCGCGCCGCTGGAAATCCCTGAAATATTGACCTGTCTTGCCATGTTTCGATTCATAAATCCCAAGGCGGTCATCAGGCTTGCCGGTGGCAGAGTGCTTATGGGGAATAGCCAGAGAGAGAGTTTTCTGGCAGGGGCCAATGGTGCAATAGTAGGCAATTACCTCACCACGGCAGGCAACAGTCTTGCCGAAGATATCGCAATGTTCACCTCGCTTGGCTTTAACGTTGAGTTGCCCGAAAACAGGGAACAGGAGAGGAGATTGTGAAAGATTTGCAGCAACTCCTTGAGTTCGATCGAAAACATCTCTGGCATCCTTATACTTCCATAACAGATCCTCTTCCGGTGTATGCGGTTGAGTCGGCGTTCGGCGTCCGCCTCCACCTGGCTGACGGCAGAGAACTGATTGACGGCATGGCCTCGTGGTGGTGCGTGATTCATGGTTACGCCCACCCTGAGCTGACCAGAACGATTCAGGAGCAGGCTGCAAAGTTTTCCCATGTGATGTTTGGTGGGCTTACCCATAAACCTGCGGTAGATCTCTGCCGATTGCTCGTAGAGCATTCTCCGGCTGGGCTTGAGAAGGTGTTCTTATGCGATTCCGGCTCTGTCGCTGTTGAGGTGGCCATGAAAATGGCCATGCAATATCAGTATGCCCGGGGCAGGAAAAATAAAAACAGATTTCTCACGATCAGGGGAGGGTATCATGGTGATACCTTCCATGCCATGTCCGTCTGTGACCCGGTAACCGGAATGCATAATATCTATTCAGGTGTGCTGCCTGAATATTTGTTTGCCGAGCGGCCTGCCTGCAGATTCGGGCAGGATTGGCATCCTGAAGATATACAACCCTTTGCAGAACTGATAGCCGATAACTGTGATCAACTTGGTGCGGTAATTCTTGAGCCTATCGTACAGGGTGCTGGGGGCATGTACTTTTATCACCCCGAATATCTGCGAGCTGTGCGTACCCTTTGCGACAAGTATGATGTACTGCTGATCGCCGACGAAATCGCCACGGGGTTTGGTCGAACCGGAGAGCTTTTTGGTTGTGATCATGCAGGAATCAGCCCGGATATCATGTGTCTTGGCAAAGCATTGACCGGCGGTTATATGACGTTGGCGGCGGTACTGGCCACGGAACGTATCGGGGTGACCATATCCGAAGCTGCGCCTGGTGTTTTTATGCACGGGCCAACCTTTATGGGCAATCCACTTGCCTGCAGTGTTGCAGTTACTTCTCTGCAGCTGCTGCTGAATTCAGACTGGCGGAAAAATATTGAGCGAATAGCCACTGGCCTGACACGTGGATTGGCTCCATGTGCGGATTACTCTCAGGTAGAGGATGTCAGGGTTCTTGGTGCAATTGGCGTGGTTGAACTGAAAGAGCCGGTGGATATGGCCAGAATTCAGGTAGAATTTACCGACAGAGGTGTATGGGTTCGTCCTTTTGGAAAACTGGTCTATGTGATGCCGCCATATATAATTTCTGATACCGACCTGGCTGAACTGACTGAAACGATTTGTGATGTTGTTGCACTGGGGAATGAATAGATGGATCTCGGCTATTCAGACATACTTGATGGGTTGAGAGCGTCAGGCAGGTTCAGGCAGCTTAAACCTCTTTCCGGCAGAGACGGTTGCCGGTTGAATGTAACAGCTGATCGCGCTTTGTTGAACCTCTCTTCCAACGACTATCTGGGAATTGCGGGCAACAGAGAGCATGTCGAATTCTTTTACAGTGGCCTTAACCGGGAAAATTCCCTTGAAAGTTTCCGTCTGGGTTCTACCTCATCGAGGCTTTTAAGCGGTGACTGTGAGCAAATGCATCTACTGGAAAAGGAGCTTGCAGAGGCTTACGGTTTCGAGGCAGCGCTCTTCTTCAACTCCGGTTACCATGCTAATATCGGCATTCTTCCCGCTCTATTGGGTAAACATGACCTTATCCTCACCGATAAGCTCAATCATGCCTCCATCCATGATGGTATTCGCCTGTGCAGGGCCACTTACAAGCGATACAGGCACTGTGACTACGCTCACCTTGAGAAGTTGATTCAGCAGCATCGTGACACCTATCAGCGGGTTGTCATTATTACAGAGTCCGTATTCAGCATGGATGGAGATGTTGCAGATCTCTCAGAGCTGGTACGAATTAAGGAAAAGTATGATTGTCTGCTCTATCTGGATGAGGCTCATGCAGTGGGAGTCTGGGGGCAGACAGGGCTGGGGAAAGCTCAGGAATTTGGCGTTCTTGATAAAATTGATCTGCTTGTCGGGCCTTTTGGTAAAGCCTGTGCCTCCATGGGTGCTTTTGTACTCTCGAATGCTGAAATCCACGATTATCTTGTAAATACCAGCAGGTCGTTAATTTTCACAACGGCACTGCCACCGGTTATCGCCAGCTGGAACCTTTACGTATTCAGACTGATTCAGCAAATGGGCAATGAGCGTAAGCATTTGATTGAGTTGAGTGTCCAACTCCGGGAAAGCCTGCTGGAGTACGGGCTGCGCACAGCCGGGAGCACCAATATCGTACCGGTAGTAATAGGTGAGAACAAAGCCACCGTTTCCGCAGCGAATAGCTTGCAGGAGGACGGCTATCTGATATTTCCGGTCCGGCCTCCAACTGTTCCCGAAGGAACGGCGCGTTTCAGGCTTTCGTTGACTGCAGATATGCAATGGACTGATCTTGCCCCATTGGCAGCCAGGATAGCGAAAGCCGTTGGCCCCTTGCACCGGGCTGGTGCCGAAAGATGAAATGGAACTGGCTGGCCAGGCAGGGGGCGGATCGACTGCTGGTCTTCTGGAATGGTTGGGGTATGGATGAGCGGCCTTTTGCTCCTTTGCTCGCAGAAGGTATTGATGTACTCGTTCTTTCAGATTTCACAAAAGTTTCCGGCCAGGACAGAAGGGACATTTTATTGGAGATGGGCCCGGTAGAGCATTACCGGGAGCGTGTGTTGCTCGCCTGGTCTATGGGGGTCTGGGCCGCACATACTTTGTTTAACGGCTATTCTACTATTTTTCAGAGAAAAATCGCTGTCAATGGCACGCTCTGCCCAATCCACGATAGTTATGGAATTTCCCGAAAAATATTCTCTGCTACTGCCTTGAACTGGTCAGACCCGGCCAGAAAAAAGTTTTACCGCCGCATGTGTGGTGAAAAACAGCTGACAGACCGATTCACCGCAAATGAGCCTGCGCGTTCTGTTGAAGATCAACGACAGGAGTTGGATTGGTATCTGGATAGCGTCAGCTGTAGTTTGGCAGAAGAGAGTTTTTTTGATGAAGCGTGGGTGTCTAAAAAAGATAAAATAATGATTACCGAAAACCAACTGAATTTCTGGGGAAGTGATGTGCAGCTGCTCGATGGTGGCCATTTTCCCTTTTACCAGAAACAAAGCTGGTCTGAATTACTTGAATTACCAAATAAATGAGAACGGTAAGGTCGTGATGGATTTCTATGCGTGCTGATGTAGAAACAGGAGCTGGGGTTGGAAATGCAGAGCGAATCTGCAGCTATTTCAAACGAAGTATTCCAAGCTATGAAAAAAATGCCTCTGTTCAGCAGGTCGTGGGACAGAACCTGGTTGATCAACTCACCTCTTGCAGTGATCTCAGACAGAATCGTGTTCTGGAAGTCGGTTGTTGTACCGGTTCCACTACCGCTATGCTTTGCGATTCCTTCGATATCAGAAAAATCTGGGTGAATGACCTGGTTGAAGAGTGTTGCTCTATGACCGCCGAGAGAATATGCGTACAGGTGGAAGAAGCCATAGCCTTGCCCGGTGATATCGAGTCAGTGCCGCTCCCACAATCTCTTGACCTGGTAATTTCTTCATCAACATATCAGTGGTTGAAAGATCTGGCTGCCTGTTTTACCAGGCTTGAAGCGACGTTGGCAGAAGGTGGTTTTTTTGCCTTCTGCATGTTTGGTCCCGGTACAATGAGCCAGGTACAGCAACTCACCGGGGTCGGGTTGAACTACCCGGATGAGAATAGCATCCATGCTATTGTCAGTCGACTGTTCACTATAGAACTCATTGACACGTCTCATCACCGTATATATCTGGATTCACCGCGGGAAGTACTGCGCCATATAAAGAATACCGGGGTTGGAGGAGTCTGTGGTTTTCGCTGGACTCCTTCTAAACTCAGGGCATTTGAAACCGAGTACTGTTCCCGTTTTGGCGCTGATAATGGAGTACCGGTGGATTACGCAGCCATCACGGTAATCGCGAGAAAGCTTTCATGACAAAAGAACCAGGCAAAATTATAGCAATCACAGGTATAGACACTGATATAGGCAAGACAATAGCAACTGGTCTGATTGGCAGAGGTTTATTGGAGGCCGGGAGATCAGTTATAACCCACAAGGCTGTACAAACAGGCTGTGACGATGTGAGTGAGGATATCGTGGCACATCGAAACATAATGGGTATTCCCAGGCAGCAAGTGGACCTTGACGGGAAGACATGCTCCTACCTATTTCCTGTTCCATGTTCACCGCATCTTGCTGCACGGCTTGCCAAAAAGAGCATTGACCCGAAGAAGATAACTCGTGACGCGAGGGAGCTATCTATGCATTATAAGTTTGTTTTGCTTGAGGGAGCTGGAGGCTTATTTGTTCCGCTGACAGAAGAGGTCACCTTGATTGATTATTTTTTCGAAGAAAAGGTACCTGTGATTCTGGTAAGCAGTTCACGGCTTGGCTCTCTCAATCATACACTTGCTTCTCTGGAGGCTTTGCATAACAGGAGCATGTCATTGTCCGGTGTGGTTTATAACCGCCACGATGACAGAGATTTACGGATCGCAGAGGATTCCCTGGACATGATCTCAAGTAATTTGCGGAAATATGGTTTTAACTGCCCACTTATTGAGATGTACGGGGTTGAAAACTATGAGGCACCAGGTGCCTGTCTGCCATTTTCGACACTCTGTCTGGCCGGGTGATACGATAATTTTTCAATATTAGGATAGTAAGAGAGTATGAAGCATTTGGTGAAACGTTGCCTCACTTGTCGTCATTTTCGTCCCCAAGATACTGTAGAGGGGATTTGTCGTATTGATAAAACATTGTCGCCTGATTATCCGATCATGGGGCATGAGGATGTCTGTGCCAGCTGGTTAACAGCGGGACAGCAATATTACATAAGGGCTGGCTGGGTGAAAAAGCAGCTGGAAAATAAGCAGGAAGATCAACAATAACCTGTTGAGCCCTTTTGCATCAGCGTACCCAGCCCTCTGCTATTTATAATCTGAGGGCTGGATGTCGTATTTTTTAAGCTTGTAATGGATAGATCTCCTGCTGATATCCAAAAGTTCTGCTGCACTTTTTTGTACCCCGTTGGTTTGACGCAGGGCCCTGATTATAGCTTCCCGCTCACTGTTTTCCAGTGAGAATTCACTGCCCTGATCAGGTGCCGAATCCTCTTTGCGCGATTTTGACGTCGGTTGCTCGAGCTGGAAATCTTCAGGCAGAAGAGTATTGTTTCGACAGAGCACTACACCGGCTTCAAGCGCGTTTTTCAGTTCGCGCACATTGCCCGGCCAATCGAGTTGCTCAAGCCAGTCCATGGTTGAATCAGGGATATGGACTACAGGTATGTTATAAGTGTTGCAGTGGCGTTGAACGAACATTTTGGCAAGCCTGGGAATATCCTGTCGACGTTCTCGCAGGGGGGGCAGATTGAGTGTTACTACCCTTAATCTGTAATAGAGATCCTGCCTGAATTTGCCCTCTTCGATATCAGCAGTTAAATCCGCATTTGTTGCAGCCAGAACTCTGCAGTCAATCTGCTTTTCGTCAATCGCGCCAACCCTGCGAATTTTCCTGTCTTCGAGAAATCTGAGTAGTCTATGCTGCATTTCAGAAGAGATATTGCCGATCTCATCAAGAAAAAGGGTGCCACCCTCAGCCGCTTCAATGAGGCCGGTTTTGTCCTGTATAGCGTTAGTGAAGGCACCTTTGGTATGGCCAAAGAGTTCACTTTCAAGAATGCCAGGTGGGGTTGAGCCACAGTCCACGACAATGAGTGGGCCGTTTCTTCTGGGGCTGGCGTCATGAATAGCCTTTGCTATGCACTCCTTGCCAACACCGCTCTCACCTAATATCAGTGTATTGACATCGCTGGACGCTACGCGGGAAACCATTTCTTTGATTGCGACCATAGGCTTACTGGAACCCCAGATAAAGCCAGCACTGCCTTCCTCCACATCATTAGTACCGGTTTGTGATGGGACAGTTTTTCCTGCTGCGAAGAAATCTTTTACTTTTTGAACCAGAGTTTTGCCGTCAAAAGGTTTGGTAAGATAATCCAGGGCGCCGGATTGAACAGCGGTCACTGCTTCAGGGATATTTCCGAAGGCAGTGAGAAAAATCACCGGTAATCCCGGGGACTTTTGCTGCATCTCTGCATATAGTTCTATACCGCTCATGCTCGGCATTTTTACGTCGGATATAACGAGATCGATCTGTTCGCTGGTCAGTAATGCCAGGGCTGTCTGGCCATTTGTGGCCTTATGGGTACGAAAACCCGCAGCACTGAATCGTGCATCGAGTACTTCGAGGATATTGGTGTCGTCATCGACAAGTAGCAGGGTGTATTTGGTACTGCTCATAGTGGTTTTCTCTTTTCCTGGATTTGCTGGTCGATGGCTTCAAGCTGTGAAATCTGATGCTGCAGGGTTTTAACGTCTTCCTGTAACTCACCGATCTGCATTTTCTGATTTGCGACAATCCGCCGCAGTGACTGTTGCTGGCCGGCCATATTTTTGGAGCCAACTTCCAGGGCTTTTTTCAAAACATCTGGGTCTTCACCGTACATGAGTTTGGGATAACTGGTTTTCCATTCTTCGAGAAGCCCTACCGCCGACATGAATTGACTGGTGTTTTGAGCAGTAATGATCCGGGTACTGGCGAGATAGTAGAGCGCGGTGTTCTTTGCCTCTTTGGTGCTATTACCGTCATAGACCTCGGAAAATATTTTTTCCGCTTCCTGGTACTTTCCTGCTGCAAAGGCCTTCTCACCTAATTTGATCTGATGAGAATCAGGGTTCAGGTGATGCATTAAGGGCACGGAGCCGCAACCTGAGAGGATGAGAGGCAGCAATATGACGAAAAAAATATAAGTATATAATCTCATAGTCCGCTCGTGAAAATTGATAAGTTTTGTATATGTGGCTCTAATTTCTGACAATACCATGCTGACAGTATGATTAAGGCTCAGTTGTTCAATTATTGCACTGGCAGGGTAACTGAGAAAGTGCAGCCATTGCCGGAATTGTTGGTTACGACAATTGTCCCCCCGAGCGCATCGATAATCTTTTTAGATATGTAGAGACCAAGACCCATACCGTCCATGTGCTTGCGAACAATCTTACTTCGATAGTATCTGTTGAATATCAATGGGATTTCTTCTTCTGCGATACCGGGGCCTTCATCTGATACGCCCACGTGAACATACCCTGATTTTGACTTTTTGAGAATAGCAATGCGAATATGACCACCCTGAGGGGAAAATTTAACAGCATTGCTAATAATATTAATAAAAACTTGTTGCAGCTCTTTTCGATTTGCCAAAATGATATCTGACTTGCTGGTAAAATCATGATCAATGGTGATTCCATTCTTGTCGGCGGCAGAGGTAACGCTGGCGGCACATTTTGCAACGAGAGGCATGAGGTCTATCTCCTCCTTGTTGCCTTGGCCATGAAGGGCATCAAGCCTGGAGACATCCATAAGATGGTGTAGAAGTTCTGTAATTCGAATAAGTTCAGATTCCGCAATAGCCAGAAACTTCCTCTGCTTTTCATTGATTTTCCCAAGTATCTCATCATGCATCATACTCACAGACTCTTGTATAGTGGAGAGAGGTGTGCGAATTTCATGGCTGAGTGTAGCAATAAAATCGGAGCGAAGACTTTCCTGTTCGTGGAGTTCGAGACTCATTTCATTGTAGGCAGTAGCGAGATCTTGAAATTCATCTTTCGAGGTAACCTTAAGCCGCTTTGAGAAATCTCCCTTTGAAAGTGTTTTCAATCCTTCAGTCAGCTGTCCCAGAGGGATAAGAATTGATTTAGAAAGAAATATTACAGCAAAAAAAGCTGTAATAACAGCTATTCCAAAACATATCATTCCGTTTCTTGTGGCCTGGAGAGTACGATCGTGAATTACGGTCATTGACTCTGAAATATGATCCTGATTCAGATCACGGAGCTGCACTAAGAGTGATAACCAGCCATTCAGGGTGTCTTCATCTATCCAGGCGATAGTCTCAGGATGTTCAAGGCTGGCAAAACCCATGACATTGACGTGCTCCGCATACTCCTCGAGAAAGTCGACAAAAGGAGCTGGGGCTTTGTAGCCAAGCGAAGAAAGTTGACTGATGGTGAGCAGGCTGCTGTCGAATGTGGTACGGGCGGATTCAAAGTATTCCCTGTACATTTCGCGACTTAGCAGGTTGAACTTTTTGGCGTTGGAATCCATTTCAAGCAAGTCCTCAATCAGAATTTTAGACTGGATGGATACCACATTGTTGATGCGTACTATTTCCTCCGAGAGGGTTGCCATATGTCGGATATGTAGAAAAACATGGACAATGGTGCCGTAGAAAATCAGTACGAAAATCAGCAATAGAATGGCAAGCCTGGCTGTGATAGGGATTCTTGGCAATACGGTTTTCAAGTGGACCTCATATGACAGAAATAAAACAGTGCTGATATCTTGATACGCAATATGCAGGTGTTTTGGCGATAGTAGATGAGGAATTTAACAGGTACGGGAGTTGAAAGCGAGCAAAGAGCATCTGTAAAACAACATCACTGAAGTTGTTTTACAGTTATGCAGTCTTCAATTGAATAATTCATTGAATAAGGTCCTGCCACAGATACTTGAAATTGCACACCAGGGGGTGAGATTTGCACGTTATCTGCAGTCAGTGAATGGTGTCCGTTGGCCAAACTATTGAAATTTCTAAACATGAGATGATGGCATGCAATTTGCTACAAGGTTATGAGATTGCAAAGCCTGTGAATGTAATTTGCAAAAGGGCATAAAGATAACCGGGAATTATAGTGAAATAGCCAGCAAAAAGTCGGAGCGGAGATAGTGGAAAATATTCAAATACAAGCAGTAGTAAAGGCATTGTTTCTCTGCACTGCAGTCATCCTGACTGCCGCGCCACTACATGCTCAGTCGGTGCGGAGTATGACTGAAAACTCTGTGGTGGTCTTTGAATCCAGTCTTCAGCGAATTCAGAAAACTTTGACTGGTGTGGTTGGCAAAATTGGTGATTCACTATTCCTGGAGACCGCAGAAGGTGCATTTCGCATCAGAGGTCTCAGTCTGGACGAGATAGTAGGAAAAAAGGTTAATCTAACCGGTGTGGTTAAGAAAAATGAGGAGGAACGGATTATTTATGTAGCAAAAGCAGAAGTACAAGAGTGAACCGCTTGAGCGGTAAACTCTATTTGCGGGTGCGGTAGGTTCCGCATGCGCATTTTGACTTAACGGTCACCTGGGGTAAAGAGGCCATCCTTGAAAGGATGGCCTCTTTTTTTTTGAAAAAGACCTAATCCATTAGCAGGAAGGTACATTTCTCACTGATGTTATCAGTTTAACCTCTGATCGAGTTTTTGGGATACTGGGGTGAGCGACAGCCCTCCTAATCCTGTACAGCGCAATTCATGAGGGATTGCCCGGCCAACAGCATCCATTGTTTGTACGACATCATCAAAATCAACGACATGGTCAAATCCTGCCAGGGCTATGTTGGCTGCAGAAAGCCCATTGCTGGCCGCAAGTATATTTTTGCCAAGGCATGGAACTTCCACACGGTTGGCAACAGGATCGCAGACCATGCCAAAACTGTTTTGCAGGGCAATGGAGGCAGCGGCGAGGGAGGTGTTGTAGTTCCCCCCCATCATTGACACCATTGCTGCAGCGATCATGCCGGAGGAGACGCCGCACTCAGCCTGGCAGCCACAAATTTCGGCAGAGAATGTGCTCTTGGTTGCAACAAGTACTCCTATGGCACCAGCAGCAAGGAGTGCCCTGACTTTTGCATGTCTGTCCAGATTCATAGAGTCTGCAGCAGCTATAACTGTTCCTGGCAGCCCACCGCAGGAGCCGGCAGTGGGTGCAGCGACTATAACTCCGAGTGAACTTTTAACTTCCATTAAAGCTGTAACATACGGTATGACCCGGTTGAGCACTCCGAGATCCAGCAAGGTGCCTGCAGCTTCACATTTGAGATACATGCCTGATTGGTAGCCAAGTATTCTGTCTTCATAATCGGTACCCTGCAAACCGCTTTGAATTGATTTTTCGAGTATTTCGACAATATCAGTCATTTGGGCAAGAACGTCTTCCTGACTGACGTTGCCGCGTTGCGATTCATAATGAAGTGCCAGGTCGGCAAGATCGGTTATTCCATGTTTATCCGCATAACCTGAAAGTTCAAGAGCGTTGGCAAAAGGTACAGACGTTTTCGTGGAGGTGAGAATAGGCAGAACCGGAGAAAGTGGCCTGACCTTTGAGACACTGCTCAAACTGGAAAGTTTTTCGAGGAATACACCGTCAAAAGGTGTTTCCTGTCGGGCAAAGCAGATAGTCTCATCACTGTTATTGCCGGTAATGTGCTCTATATTGGCGTCGTTTAACAATTCCAGCAATTCTGAATCAGCTGAATCGGTCCAGATAACGATAGCGTGGCTATCGCCGTAAAAGGATATCGGCACGTCGTCGATAGCTATTAATTCAATCATCCCTCCACCTAGAGATATCGCCACCATGTGGTGCTGTTCCTTCCCATTTCGAAGGCTGAGGTTGTAAGTGTTGGGATGCGGATCGCCGAAGTTGTCGTTGATATATGTGATGGTCAATCCTGATTTTTGTAACTCTTCTTTATAATTGACAAGGCGAGCATCATCGGCTGTAAAACCTAATAAACCGCCACAGAGCCCCATGTCAGAACCTTGTGAAATGTAAGTAGTTGGTAGAGAGCCGGACAGGTCAAAACGAACAGTCACTTTGTCGAGTTCTCCGCCCATCAGCTCTTTGCCAATTTGGCCAATGCGCACTGCCGCAGCACTGTGTGAACTCGAAGGGCCACGCATAACAGGTCCTATGACATCGTTCAGTATGCTTGGGATATGCATTCTCTGGATACTCCTCATTGCAATTGATGATCAGGAAAATTAATCAGTAATCTATCTATAGTAATCAGGTAATAGAATATTATTCAACAACCACCGCGTTGGCTAAGTTCCACAGGGTTGAATCCTTATGGAAAGAAGGGCAAGAGCACAACCAGTGCCCCAGTAAGGCGATCTTACTATCTGAAGAAACCAACGCTAAACGAGCATGTAACAGCGGATTAATGGGTATTTATCTGAATATGCTCAGAAAGCTTTTGGGAAAGAAAGCGAATAAAACGGTGATCAAACTTTTCGGCATGGCTTTGTGCAAGTTTTTCAGCCCGAAGAGCGTCTTTGCCTTCAATTGCGTCGATAAGTTCCTGATGTTCAGAAATTTCCTTCTCCTCCAATTCCCACCCTATATATTCCAAGTGCATGTGGTGCATCCGCATTCCTTCGTTTAATAGGCGCTTATAGGCAGTGGTGAAATATGGATTGCAGGACGCCACACTGATGGAAAGATGAAACTCCATGTTGGCTTCAATGGTAGAGGTATCGTTTTGGCCTAAAGTTTCGAGAAAATGCGATTGCGCCTTTTTTATCTCTTCCAGTTGTCCCGTATTTCTCTGAATCGCAGCCAGATAGTGCGTGGTGCGTTGAAGCAGACTCAGGGCATCGAGGTATTTGGGGATAAGGAGCAGATCAAATGGTGCAACCAGAGTTGAACGATTTGGGAGGGTCAAAACCAAACCTTCTCCTGAAAGCCTGATCAAGGCCTCTCGAACAGGTGATCTGGAGGTGTTGTATTTGGATGCAAGTTTCGTCTCGTCCAGTGGTTTGCCGGGCCTTAGAGCTAGAGTGAGTATCTCTCTCCTGAGGTTCTGATAAATTTGAAGACCTCTTTCTCCTCGAACACGTTTTTCTGGCTGATTTCCATTTTGGGGAGCTGATTCTGTCATCACATTTCTGTTCTTTCTGTTCACTCAAGCGCACAAAGTGTTTTGAAATCTGTCTGGTTCATAGGTTGATTTAACGACTTATAGCTGCAAAAGCGGATCAATGTACAGCATGTCGACACGGTGTCAACACAAAACGGCGGGGAGTACAGGCAGGGATGTTGGCAACAATAATGTTGGGGGTTGAGGGGACGATTCTAATAGCAAGTGATTACGGCAAAATTAGTGACTGACTTCAAGTTGAATTCAGTTCAGAAGTCTTGAGTCGAACTGGTAAGATGTTGTTCTTCTGTGATCCGACAGATCCACAGAAGGTTGTTGTCGGATTTAACAGGAGCAATTTACAGGGGGGTGAGTCGATAAAAATACCAATATTTAGAAAATGGTTACCCAGCATGATGAATTTTTGCATTTTTTTTTTGGGTGAAACATTGCTGAATTATCAAGTAGTTAAAATGGTATACAACAATTGTCGACTACCCAACTTCTTAATAAAACAATGAAAAATCTTGACTGTAGCGATTCAGCAAGTTTAAAGTGCACGTGTCGACATGATGTATCCTGACTACCTCAAAATGTTAGAATGTCAGGGGGAATCGATTAATTGGTACACTTTTTGAAATCTTAGGCGATTTTTTCCATTGTCGGGTGTAGAAATACGTCTTGCGATGGAGGCTGTAATGAGCACTGACAACGCATCGAGATGTTTGAATCTGAATGCTCCGGGGAAATACAGGCACCGACACCAGTTTCCTTTATTAGGGTGGGGAGATGATGATTGAAGCAATTGCTTGTTCGTGGCAATATGTGCGATGTTTAAACTGAGATTTCTGCACTGTATCAATGTTATAGTGGGTAGGTGTGGGTTATGTATTAGACATAATCCGTTTTTATAGAGCAAAACAAAGGAGAGAAGTGAATGAGTTCTAAATTCAAGTCTGTTGTTTGTATCGCCCTGGCAAGTACACTGCTTGCATTTGGTGGTTCAGCTTTCGCTAAGCCGGAGATGGTACTCAAGTTTGCCGGACAGAATGCTTCTGATCATCCAGCCAGTAAGATGATGGAAGATGTTGCGAAAGAGATTGCGGAGAAGACCGACGGCCGCATCGAGGTAAAAGTATACCCTGCTAACCAGCTTGGTGATTACAGCCTGGTATATGAAGAGCAGATTCGTGGCACCATCGATATGTCATGTATCTCTGTTCCTAGCCAGTTCGATCCACGCATGGAACTGATTTACATCAACGGTTTTGTTGGTGACTACGATGACGTGAAGAACGTTCTCGCGCAGGACGGATGGCTCTTCGGTAAAATGAATGAGTTCAACGAGAGACTTGGCGTCAAGCTTCTCGGCTTCTTCGTTGAGGGTATGATTGGTACCGGTACCACCAAGCCTGCAAAAGATCCTTTGAATCCTGCTGCTGATCAGGGCGTTCTCGTTCGTGTGCCTAACATGGATGTTTACAAACTGGCTGCAGAGGCAATGGGTTACAGAACTGTAACCGTGCCGTATTCTGACGTTTACCAGGCGATCCAGACTGGCGTTGTTGATGGCGTTAATGGTTATCCGACCGCAGCTGCTTACACCGCTCTTGGCGATGTAATCAAGCACTGGTATGCAACCAACTATTCCATGGAGATCCTCAATTTCATGATCAGCGGCCAGACCTGGGCGAAGATCAGTGCTGCAGATCAGGCAGTAATTCAGGATATCCTCTCCCGTGCTACCATCAGTAGTATTGAAAACGCTAAGAGCGTTGATGAGCATTACATGAACCTCATGAAAGAGAAAGGCATTGAGGTTGTTACTTACAGCAAGGAAGAGCTCGCTCCAATGATGAAGGCTGTTGCTGAGACTTGGCCAAAGCTTGAGAAAAACATGACCAAGGAACTCATGGACGAATTCAGAACCGAGCTCGCTCCTAAGTAATCCGATAGTTCATCTGCATTTGTTTTTACCAATAAAATGAGGCCCAGAGGCAGAGTACGCTCTCTGGGCCTCATGATGCTTGAGAGGGAGCTAGTTTGTGTCAGATAACAAAATAGAAACTCAATGCACTAACACTTCTGATTGCATAAATCTTTTTAATGCCCCAAGAAATCTTTTTGACCGGATAGCTATTGGTTCATTCTCCGCTATTTGCTTCGCGGCCACTGCAGCTCTGACCTTGATTATTTGTGCCGCGACCTTTTTCCGCTATGTCGTGCAAGGTGACCTGTACGGATATGAGGAATGGGTTAAAATTCTGGCTTTCTGGCTCTATTTTCTCGGTGCAGCCATCGGCGCCTATAATCGCACTCACGTTTCAGCAGATCTTGTAAATGCGTACCTGTCATACGGAACACTTAAAAACTCATTGATATTCCTGAGGAACTTGATAACTGTCAGCGTTTGCCTCCTTTTTGTCTGGTACGGCTGGGAATTCTTCATGTTTGGTTACGCTGGTCCGCTCGGAACTGGAATTGCTATTCCTAAAACCACCGTATGGAGGATACCTTTCTGGGTTGGCTATCTTTCCGTCTTCCTGGGGCTTGCTTTTATGGCTTACTACTTCATGAGAGATCTTATTCAAAGCGCCCGTGCACTTTTCAGGAGGGCAAGATAAATGATTTTTATAGCCCTGATAATCCTCGTATTTTGTCTGATTATTGGTGTACCTGTGCCAGTAAGCTTTATGGCCTCTGCGGCCTGGTTGATTTTCTTCGGCGGTCCAGGTGGAGAAGGGTATGCCGCCTCGCAGCTGCTACCCTACGGTTATGCTCAGATGAATTCCGTTTCACTCCTTGCTATCGCTCTTTTTATCGCCGCAGGCGGCATTATGGAACGAGGCAAGATTGGTGAGAAACTTATTGATTTTGTCGATGTTTTTGTAGGTCACCTAAAGGGTGGACTGGGAATAGTAGCTACAATCTCCTGTGCAATTGTTGGCTCAATCTGTGGCGCTGCATGTGCGACCCTTTCCTGTGTCGGCTCCATCATGATTCCGCGTTTTGAGGCAGAAGGATACCCGAGAGGTCTTGTTGCCGCTCTGTTGGCCAACGCCTCCCTCCTGGGTTTACTCATACCGCCGAACGCTACCCTTATTATCTTTGCCTGGATCAGTGGCCAATCAGTTCTGGCCTGTTTCCTGGCAACAGTAATTCCTGGATTTATTACTATCATTCTGATCTGTTCAGCGAATCGCTGGTTGCTGCGAAAAAATACTGAAGTATTGGCTGCAGCTAAAACAGACAGAACTACCGCAGACAAAGTTCGACTTTTCCAAACCAGAGGAAAGCAGGCATTGCCGGCACTCATGCTGCCGTTTATCGTGCTCGGCGGTATTTACGGCGGTATTATGACGACCACCGAGGCGTCGGCGATGGCAGTTCTCTACGCAATCCCAGTCGGCATGTTTGTCTATAAAGGGCTTACACTGAAAGGTACCTATAAGATTATCGTAGAAACCGCAGTGACCACAGGCGTTATTATGGTAATGCTCTATTCTGTTGCCATGCTGAGCCGGTTGTATATCCTTGAAGATTTGCCGGGTGTATTGCTTGGGGTGTTTTATGCTGTTTCAAGTGATCCGCTGATGATTATGTTCATGATTAATATCTTTCTGGTAATCATGGGCATGTTGATGGATGACATCAGTGTTGTTGTACTTACAACTCCTATTCTGATGCCAATCATTATTGAGTTGGGCTTTAACCCCATTCACTATGCTGCGATTGTCGGTGTTAATACCGGTCTCGGTTGCATTACTCCACCTGCGGCACCAGTTCTTTATCTCTCTGGACGATTAGGTGGTGCACCAATCGACGAGATGATGAGACCATGCTTATGGTTTATTGTATTGTGTTGGGTCCCGGTACTTTTCGTAACGGTATTTTTCCCTAAAATCTCTCTGTTCCTGCCCCATTTCATCATGGGCGTACCGTGGTAGTATTACGTATGAATTTTTATAGGAATCTCTTTGCAATACTGTGCTTTGCCTTTTTCCTGGCAGCAATAACCACCGGAGCACCCTGGGCGTATCTGGTTGCTATGTTGTTTGCAATTTTGTCACGCACTGCAGAGAAAAGAGGATGGCCTGACCCGTTTTAAGGTGTTGCATCAGATCCTCTGATCAAAATATTTCCGCACCAGACAGTCCTCATTTGTAAATAATCTTCTCTCTGCTAAAACCAGGGAGGAGATTATTTGCTTTCGTACAAAACAAGTTTTCCCTTATCTTATCCGGCATAAGTTCTAAGCTGCCATAGAGTTTAGCTCTGATTTAACAGTTACCTGTCGGCAATGGAGCAACAAAGGAATTGGATTGATATAGAAGTGGTCCATGAATGCATATTTTCTGAAAAAGTAGTTTAGTCACCCTTCAATTTAAAAAAATTTAACTAGGTTTAATCATGCAAGGTAATACCATACGCTATTTTTCGGGCAAAGATATCAGGCAAATCCTGAGCATGGAAAAGTGTATTGAGGCAATGAAGATCGCCTTCAGTGCACTCAGCAGTGATCAGGCGGTTGTGCCGGTTCGCTCAAGGCTGGAACTTGAGGCTGATAACGGCAATGCGCTATTTATGCCATCCTACATGCCGGGTTTGCATAGAGTTGGCCTTAAAACAGTCACGAATCACAAAGAAAACAGCACTAAAGGCTTACCTATTGTTCATGCCATGATGATGCTATTTGATTCAAGCAATGGTGAGCCACTGGCAATTATGGATGGAGAAGCTTTAACCGCTTTGAGAACCGGTGCCGGTTCTGGATTGGCGACCAGTTATCTTGCACGAAAAGATGCTAAAGTGGTTTCTATATTCGGCCCCGGGGCCCAGGGAGAAGCTCAGCTTGAGGCTGTATGCGCTGTTAGGTCGATAGAGCAAGCATATGTGTTTGGCAGGAATCAAAAAAAGTCTGAGGACTTTGCCAGGAAAATGGCAGAAACGCTTAACATCAGTGTGCTGGTTGCGGATTCGATGGAATATCTTGAAGCCTCTGACATTGTTTGCACCGCTACGCCGTCTTCAACGCCTCTTTTTGATGATAAGCATATCAGGCCTGGAACCCATATCAATGCAGTTGGTGCGTATAAAACTGATATGATCGAAATCCCCCCTGCCACCGTTGCCAGGGCAACGGTGGTCGTGGATCAAAGAGCCGCGTGTCTTGCCGAGGCTGGCGACATTGTTCAACCAATTATGTCGGGACTTATCGCTGAGAGCCACATTCATGCCGAACTCGGTCAACTCGCAAATGGAACACTTCCAGCTCGACAAAGTGAGCAGGAGATAACATTTTTCAAATCTGTAGGGGTAGCGGTTCAAGATCTGGTAGCCGCTGACCTCCTTTTGAAAAGCGCCCTGGAAACCGGTGAGGGGCTTGAATTGAACCTGTAGTATACGTTTTCAGGTAGCTCGGTTGATGTTCATGAAAGGGTTGCTTCTTAAGAAGTAACCCTTTCTTGTTTTCCGAACAGATAACGTGAAACTGTGTGGATCGACCAGTCATAAACGATTAGAAAATGAGGTAATTCACATGGGCTGAATTAGCTCACTTTGAAGCTCCAAAAGGTATCCATGGCTCAAAATTGCCAGAGAAGAAGCATTACGCTGGTGTTTGGTATCGCGAAATGATGCTCTATAATGAAGAGTGAGTGCTGCTCCATCAAAACCCTATCTGCCTGAAAATACGGTCTCGATACAGTGCGGTCGACCCGGACTCATGCTTGGGATATGCCTTGACTCTGGCTATGGGGAAGCTGGTGATTGTTAGATTTGGTGATAGAAAGAAGACTATGTCTGAGCAATAGTGAAAAATATATTGACATTATACAAACCTATAGCGTACTTATTCTGCACGCAGAGATTGTATACAAATGAAGTGTGCTATTGAAAAAAGATGCTGTGTTTAATATTGTCACACTGTTTTGCTAAGTAACTCTGTCCCCCACCGGCAGTTATCCGGTGAATGTCACGTATGCATTGTTCCGGTAACCAGAGATGTTGCCGGGCTGCCCCAGGTCGCGGCTGTTTGCCGTTCTGTCAATTCAATTCAACTGGTAGAAAGTTATGATCAACAAGCTTATTTCTCAAATTTTGCCGTTTATGCCCAAAAAGTTGGTGTGGTTGTTCTCTAAGGAATACATTGCTGGTGAGACAATTGAAGAGGCGATAGTAAATGCCAAGAAACTCAATGATATGGGGATATTGACAACCATAGACGTTCTAGGTGAGTTTATTACTACCCTTGAAGAGGCTGAGGCGAACAAGCAGGAATATCTTGAAGTGATCGAAAAAGCCGAGGCCGCTGGCGTTGACGGCAACTACTCACTTAAACCTACTTTCTTTGGTCTGCTTATTGACCAGGAAGTTGCATATCAGCATATCCGTGAAGTTGTCGCCAAAGCAGCAGAATATGACAACTTCGTTCGCATTGACATGGAAGATTCTCCTTGTACCGACATGTCTATAGCATTGCTTCGCAGGATTAAAGCCGAGTTCCCCAAAAATGTAGGTCTTGTTTTTCAGTCGTATCTTAAGCGGACCCATGATGACATCGCGAGCCTTAAGGATCTCAACAGCGAGGAAATCCCGCTCAATTTCCGAATTTGCAAAGGAATTTATAACGAGCCTGCAGAAATTGCGTATAAGCAGTATGAGAACATCAACAAGCACTTCCTTGAGGATGTTGAGTACATGATGCAGAACAAAATGTATCCTGCGATTGCAACCCATGATAAGCCCCTTGTTGAAGGTTCTCTTGAGCTTATTAAAAAGTACAATGTTCCAAAAGACATGTATGAATTCCAAATGCTCTACGGCGTTACCCCTGCACTGCGTAAGTCAATTGTCGATGGGGGGCATAAAATGAGAGTTTATGTACCGTTCGGCAAGCAGTGGTTTGGATACTGTACCAGACGCCTGAAAGAGAACCCGGCAATGGCCGGCGTAATTATCAAGGCGCTGTTTAAGAAAGGATAATAGCAGGAATTAGATAAAATCACGGCCTGGCCCATGGTCAGGCCGTGCAAATGATTATATTCAAAAGACAAAGAGGTGGAGCAGGGCACTAAAATACTGAAAAGAAAGGGGTGTAATGATGAATCTGTTGAATAACGCCATAATACGAACCCCCACGCCTGTAAACGAACCAATTTATAATTACGCTCCAGGTACAAATGAAAGAACCCTCCTGAAAAAAGCTCTTGAGCGGATGGGCAAGGAGACAATCGATATTCCTGTGATCATTAACGGACAGGAATACAGAACTGGCCAGACCGGTCAGGTGGTTATGCCCCATGATCACAAAAAGGTCATGGCTACCTATCACAAAGCAGGGTCAGATGAGGTGCAAGCCGCCATCGACGCTGCCGTAAAGGCACATAAAGACTGGCGTAGACTGCGCTGGGAAGAACGATGTGCGATATTCCTCAAAGCGGCAGATCTGCTTGCTTCCAAGTATCGGTATGAAATAAATGCCGGTTCTATGCTTTCCGCAGGAAAAACAGTTTTTCAGGCAGAAATAGATGCAGCCTGCGAGCTCATAGATTTTCTCCGGTTCAACGTCTATTTTGCTGAAAAAATCTATGCAACTCAGCCCGATTCCTCGCCAGGTGTCTGGAATTTTGTCCAGCACAGACCTCTTGAAGGATTTGTTTTTGCCGTAACCCCATTCAACTTTACAGCAATAGCCGCGAATCTGCCGACAGCGCCAGCGATTATGGGGAACACCGTTGTCTGGAAACCTGCCTCTTCACTGGTATATACACCGTATCTGTTCATGAAAATTCTGGAAGAGGCTGGAATGCCGCCGGGGGTCATAAATTTCGTGCCTGGCAGCGGTTCAGCTGTTGGGGAGATTTGTCTCAACGACCCGAATCTGGCAGGTGTTCATTTCACAGGTTCAACGGCAGTATTTCAGAAAATGTGGAAAACCATCGGCAATAATATTGCCAACTACAAATCATACCCTCGCATTGTTGGTGAGACTGGTGGTAAGGATTTCATCTTTGCACACTCCTCTGCCGATGCCTCAGAACTTGTTACCGCTATGGTACGAGGTGCGTTTGAATATCAGGGCCAAAAGTGCTCCGCAGCGAGTAGGGCCTACATTCCTGCAAGTTTGTGGAGTGAAGTCAAACCTCTGTTACTCACGGAGATCGAATCGATCAAGATGGGACCGACTACAGATTTAAGCAATTTTCTCAGCGCAGTAATTGATAGAAATGCTTTTGAAACCATCAGGGACTATATTGCTTATGCCAGAGAAAGCACTGGTGGAGAGATTCTTATTGGCGGTGGCTGTGACGACAGTGTCGGTTATTTTATTGAACCTACTGTGATTATTGCAAGCGACCCTCAATACAAGACAATGGTGGAGGAGATCTTTGGCCCGGTTTTAACTGTCTTTGTCTACCAGGATGAGGAATTTGAAAAAACACTTGAGATTTGCGATTCTTCTACAATGTACGGCCTAACCGGGGCAATTTTCTCAAGAGACAGGTTAGCGACAAGTTTTGCTCTTGAGAAACTTGAGAATGCAGCCGGCAATTTTTACATCAACGACAAGCCCACAGGCGCTGTGGTTGGTCAGCAGCCATTTGGTGGAGGCAGGGCATCAGGTACCAATGACAAGGCCGGGGCAATGACCAACCTTCTTCGATGGGTTTCACCCAGAACTGTAAAAGAGACCTTTGTACCGCCGGTACAATACAGGTACCCCTATATGGACTGATTCCTTTTGTTTTTATAGTGTAATCTGCACACCTCCTGGGAAATGGGAAATGGAGGTGCTTGCCGCTCAGCCCTGCATCCCTGACAATTCCTCTTTTCAGTGAGATGAGTGTGGCCAAAATAGAGTGGTTGGCCTTCATTTTCAAAGAAGACCAGGGCATGTTCCAAGGCATCTGTCATACCCCTCACTGCCGTCTTGATGAGCGTGACTGCTGGAACAGGGTTGGCGAGTTGCTCGATTTCTTCAATTTACGTGAGCATGAGTAAGCGCCGCGTCAGGTTCACTGTCGTATGGTATACAGCACTGGGTTGAGATGGCATAAGCCATGGCCACTGAGACAGGCGTACGTATTCCTGATGAGCCTGGAGTGATGGTTCTGCAGGTTAAATACAACGGCAGGGATGCGTTGACACTCGCTGATCCGGGACAGGTACTCAAGGCTGGTAAAATTGTAATCTCATAAAGCTCTGCGGGGCTTCTCGCCTAAGCGAAAAATACAGGAAGTGTCCCTGGAAATGTAAATATGGGGGCCATAGAGTTTTCTTTATTGTTTTCAAAACAGTAGTATACTATCGGTTCAGCTGGTCTATAAAACCTGCCGCAAGGAGCGACGTATTTACCCCTTGTGGCAGGTTTGTTGTTCCGGCAGTAATTTCTCACGAAAATTGAGTTACGGGTGCATGAAAAATTCAAACATTCATGGGGAATTACGGAATACCAGAGGGGAATGGGCGTGAGTACAATCAGGAAACAGAATGACTCTGAGTTTTTTAACCAGGAAAGAAAAATATGACCAGACAAGGCAGGGCGTATTGTTATGCATTGGCAACAGTGGGATTATGGTCCACTATCGCCACTGCCTGTAAACTATCGCTCAACTATATCAAGCCGGCAGAGCTGGTATTCTTCAGTTCTATTGTTTCATGCCTGGTATTGCTAATGGTACTTATCATACAGAAAAAGTTGCCCTTGCTTGCGACTATGAAGTGGTCGGATTGGTTTCTGTCAGCCAAACTGGGGATGCTCAACCCATTACTTTACTATCTTGTGTTATTCAAAGCGTATGATCTGCTGCCGGCTCAACAAGCCCAGCCTTTGAATTATACCTGGGCTATCACGCTTTCCATACTCTCTGTGCCGCTTCTGGGGCATAAGCTTTCCAGAGGGCAGTTGTTGGCAATCACCATCAGCTATTTTGGGGTATTGGTAATCTCGACTAATGGCAATCTGTTCTCGTTTTCCATGGAAAGTCCATTTGGCATCTTCCTGGCGTTGCTTTCGACAATTTTCTGGGCCCTCTATTGGATCGGTAACACCAGAGATTCACGTGACCCTGTCGTTGGGCTGCTTATGAATTTCATTTGCGCAGTGCCGATGATAGCGTTGTATTTATTGGTTACTCAAGGAATGAGCATACCTGACATGAGAGGATTGGCAGGGGCGGTTTATATAGGTGTATTTGAGATGGGAGTGGCATTTCTACTCTGGTTGACAGCAATGAAATTAACTGAAAATACAGCCAGAATAGCTAATCTCATCTTTGTTTCACCATTTCTCTCTCTGATATTTATCTACTTTATCCTTGGCGAAAAAATCATGATATCCACCTTGGTCGGATTGTTTTTTATTGTTGCCGGACTTATCATTCAAACCAGGGCAAAAAATTGAGTCGAAAAGAGTCGTAAACAGGAAAAACTAAGCCGAGCAATTTACATGGGTTTAAATGAAGAAGGCCACGCCCCAAAAAAATGGGACGTGGCCTAAACTGGTTGTGAAGCGAATGGTTGGTGACTATTTTTGGTCAGACTTCAAAACGGCAAGGAATGCGTTTTGTGGAATATCGACATTACCAACTGTCTTCATTCGCTTTTTACCCGCCTTCTGTTTTTCCAGCAGTTTTCTCTTTCGAGAGATATCACCACCGTAACATTTAGCGGTAACGTCTTTCCTCAAAGCTGCGATGGTTGTTCTAGCAATAACTGTTCCGCCTATCGCTGCCTGGATAGCGATCTTGAACATCTGGCGGGGAATCTCCTCTTTCAACATTTCACAGGCGTGCAGTCCGCGAGCTCTGGAGTTATCGCGATGCACCAGCTGTGAGAGGGCATCAACACGTTCCCCGTTGACCAGAATATCAAGTTTAACCAGGTCAGAAGCGCGGTAGTCGAGGATTTCGTAATCGAAAGAGCCGTAACCTTGGGTAATGGACTTCAATCGATCGTAAAAATCATAGATGACCTCAGCCAGTGGGATCTCACAGGTGAACTCTATCCTGCCGGGTGTAGGATAGTGGTACTGGGTGTTTTCACCTCTACGCTCCATGCAAAGTGTCATCACTGCGCCCATGTAGCGTTCGGGCATCAGGATAGTCGCCTTAATGTATGGTTCCTCGGTACGGTCGATATTGGCCGGGTCCGGGTAATAGGCGGGGTTATCCACCTCAACCATGGAGCCATCTTTCAGATAGCAACTGTATCGTACGGACGGGACAGTGAGGATGAGGGAAACATCGAATTCGCGTTCAAGACGCTCCTGGACTACTTCAAGGTGAAGCAGACCCAGAAAACCACACCTGAAGCCGAAACCGAGGGCCGCAGAAGAGTCCTTTTGAAAGGTGAGAGCCGCATCATTGAGCTGCAGCTTTTCAAGTGCTGCTGCAAGATCTTCATACTCATCGGTGGAAATAGGATAGATAGAGGAAAAAACTACCTGCTGAATTTCCTTGAATCCTGGCAGCGGTTTACTGGCAGGATTGTCGGCGAGAGTGATGGTGTCACCAGGTTTGGCATCCTGAACGCTCTTGATTCCGGCGATAATATAGCCGACCATACCAGCAGAGAGTTGTTTTTCTTTGTTGCGCTGTACCTGGTATGTGCCAACTTCCTCTACACGATACTCTGTGTTTGTGGACATGAACTTGATGGTGTCCCCGCTTTTAAGGGTACCATTGATAATGCGGACGGAAATGATAGTACCACGGAAAGCGTCATAGTTCGCATCGAATATCAGAGCCTGAAGTGTAGCGGTGGGGTCCCCTTCAGGGGCAGGCAGACTTGTAACGATGGTCTCAAGGATTTCTTCCACACCCTGACCATTTTTGGCGGAGCAGTAACGGATAAGATCACTGTCGAGACCAAGGTCTTCTTCAATTTGCAAGGCAACTTTCTCGGGTTCCGCGGAGGGCAGATCGATTTTATTGATGACAGGAATTATCTCAAGATCGTTTTCCATTGCCAGGTAGAGATTGGCAAGGGTCTGAGCTTCAACGCCTTGTGCAGCATCTACCAGCAGGAGGGCACCTTCGCAGGACGTGAGAGCACGGGATACCTCATAGCTGAAATCAACGTGGCCTGGGGTATCTACGAGATTGAGGGAATAATCCTGGCCGTCTTTGGCTCTATAAGGGAGGCACACAGTCTGGCTTTTGATGGTAATTCCTCGTTCACGCTCAATATCCATGTTGTCGAGGAGCTGGTTTTTGAACTCTCTGTCGGAAATGAGATTGCACATCTGAATCATGCGGTCAGCAAGAGTCGATTTGCCATGGTCTATGTGAGCAATGATACTAAAGTTTCTTATATTTTTCATCGCGTGTAATTGGTAAAATTACAGTCAAAAGAGTATACTGTAGGTTGGATAAATGCAGCGGGACGGTTGTTTTTAGCACAAAAACAATAAATATAAAACACAATTCTCCTTTAAGTAGAGAACGGCTTTTGCATGATTGATATTAGCATATATAACCGTTTCACACAGCGTTTTGCACATAATGATTGCACTTTCACCTATGCAAGGTAAAATTGTAATCTTTTTCTGTGATTCATCGCTTAACAACAGTCTGGAGACTGATTCATATGAGTAAAAATCACGTTGATTTGGAAGTTGAGTTCGAAGAAGAAATCCCAGTTATTGATCACCAAAAGGCACATCAACTCGTCTCAATTTCAGATGATGACAACTTACCAGCTTTAAGCAATCCAGCCCTTCACAGGTATCTGCAGGAGATTAGTCAGTACGAATTGCTCAGCAGAGAAGAAACCGACGAACTGGCTATCCGATTCAAAGAGCATGGAGATCAAGAGGCAGCATACCGGCTGGTTTCTTCTAATTTGCGTCTGGTTGTCAAAGTTGCAATGGATTTTCAGAAATACTGGATGCAAAATTTCATGGATCTGATCCAGGAAGGAAATGTTGGTCTGGTACAAGCTACGAAAAAGTTCGATCCATATCGGGGGGTAAAGTTTTCTTACTATGCAGCCTACTGGATTCGTGCCTATGTCCTGAAGTTTATAATGGATAACTGGCGCCTGGTTAAAATTGGCACTACCCAGGCCCAGAGAAAACTGTTTTTCAGTCTTAATAAAGAGAGAAAGCTGCTGGAATCTCAAGGCTTTCAGGCTGAACCTAAACTGCTTGCCGAGCGACTCAACGTGAAGGAACGTGAAGTTATCGAGATGAGTCAGCGGATGGATAACTGGGATGTTTCTCTCGAAAGCCCCCTTCGTTCTGACTCTGATGACGAGCAGAAAAGCTTCATTCCAAGCAAGGGCCCTAATATTGAGTCAACCGTTGCCGGCAAGGAAATTAAGCTAAAACTCACAGAACTGCTCGACGTGCTCAAGGATAAGCTGAACGACAAAGAGAAAATGATTCTTGAGGAAAGGTTGCTTACCGATGAACCGATGACTTTGCAGAATATCGCAGATCGCTTTGCCATATCGCGTGAAAGGGTGCGACAAATAGAAGTAAATCTGTTAAAGAAAATGAAAAAATATCTTGAAGCAGAGATGCCGGATATAGTTGATTTCTTTGATGGAGAGAAGATAGTCATCAATTCCAGGGATTAAAGGCTTGACGTGGTTTTTCTACCGAACAGCCCATTTAAAAAACCATTACTGTTCTATAACTAACAACGCTATGAAAGTACCCTTACTTGATTTGCAGGCGCAATTTGTTGACCTTGAAGATGAACTTACCAGTGCGGTAACCCAGGTCCTTCGCTCTACTTGGTATATCAATGGCCCTGAGGTTGTCGGGTTGGAAAAAGAGGTGGCTGAATATTGTGGTGCAAACCACGGCATCGGTGTCTCCAGTGGAACCGATGCGCTTCTTGTTGCACTTATGGCACTTGATATCAAAGAGGGTGACGAGGTATTAACTACCCCGTATTCATTCTTTGCGACCATGGGAGTTATCCTTCGACTTGGTGCCCGTCCTGTTTTTGCCGATATAGACCCTGTCAGCTACAACATAGACCCGCAGAAAATGCGCCAGGCATTAGAAGCTGATAAAGATAAGAAAATTAAGGCGATCATCCCGGTTCATCTGTATGGCCAGTGTGCGGATATGGCCGAAATTCTGAAAATTGCTGCCGAGTACAAGCTGCCGGTCATTGAGGACGCAGCTCAGGCCATTGGCGCTGAATATCCGTTTGTTGACGGAAACGAGGTGAAATGGCAAAGGGCAGGATCAATGGGGGTAGCTGGGTGTTTTTCTTTTTTTCCAAGCAAGAATCTTGGTGGAATAGGGGACGGTGGCATGGTCACCTGTCAGGATGAAGAGCTTGCGAAAAAAATTGAATTACTTCGAAATCATGGAGCACATCCTAAATATTACCATTCCATGGTAGGCGGCAACTTTAGGCTCGATGCCATACAGGCGGCTGCTCTGAGGGTTAAGCTTCGCTATCTGGATTCCTGGCATAAAGGCAGAAAGGCAAATGGAGAGTTATACAACCGCCTTTTTGCTGAATCCGGCCTGATTGAGAGCGGTAAGGTGGTTCCTCCTGCTGCAGTTTATAAGGGGGTTGCTGGTGAGGAAAATTCCGCAAGCCATATCTATAATCAGTATATCATCAGAGTCACTGACAGGGATGGTCTGAGAGACTGGTTATTAAAAAATGAAATTGGTTGCGAAATTTATTATCCGGTGCCAATGCACAAGCAGGAATGTCTTGGCTCTGATGCTGATAACTGGTCTATGCCCGAAGCTGAAAAGGCTGCAGCAGAGACCCTTGCCCTGCCGGTTTACCCGGAGCTGACAGACGAAATGCAGACATATGTTGTAGAAAACATAAAAAAATACTATCAATAGAGCAATGCTATTGTCCCCGGCAGGTCGTTACGGCCTGTCGGGATGAATTCTACAACCCTCCCCGCCTGAAAGGGCTACATCATGGTATCAAAAAAGCCGGATGCGTTCCCGCTTCATATAGTATTTTTGCCAATCCTCGCTTTTTTGCTGATACTTCCTTCCGCCAATCTCCACTCTGCAATAGCTCCTGAACGCGAAATTATTCCCATAGATGCGCCTGATGTTCCGACCTGGAAAAAGCATTGGGATAGAGGTCGGGAACTTGCCCGACTTGGGAAATATCAAGACTCTGCTGCATATTATAAAGAGCTGGTTTTGCTCAAGCCGCAAATTGAAGAGGCGAAGTGGGAATACTGTAAAATTCTGTTTCGCTTGGACGAATATGAAAAGATTTCGCCTTTAGTTGAAGGATTGATAGAAAACAATCCTTATAATATTGAATACATAAAGCTCGCGGGCAAGGTTGCCCTGGAACTTGGTGAATACAAGAAGGCTGTACAATATCTTGGCCAGGCTTATTCCCTCACTCCTGAAGGAGAAGAAGGGGCCCGGTTACTACAGGACTTTGCAGAAGCGCTTGAGGGTCGGGGGAAGCTGGAAGAGGCATTTGTGCTCTACGAACAGCTTCGACAGCGTAAAAACAAAGATTTTTCTTTACTGCACGATCTTGCCCGGAAGAGTAAAGCACTTGCCAAGCGCGAAAAGGCGCTGGACTATTATTCACTGCTCGCTGATGAGTCAAAAGACAATGTTGCTGTTCTGGCCGAGGCTGCGGATATCTTCGTCGAGTATGGAGAAAACCAAAGAGCCTATCCGCTCTGGAAATCTATAGTCCGGTTAAAACCTGAAGCCTTAGCTTATCATCAAAAACTGGCAGACTATTATCTGAGCAGTGCAAATGGCAGGGAAGCGCTGCCACATCTTCTTGCCCTCATTGATAATGATAAAAACTTCGATCCGGAATTATTACTGATAACAGCGCGTATCTATGCACGGGAAGGTGATCGTGTAGATCAATCTCTTCGATATTTTGAACGATATTTGAAAGTTTTTCCCCAAAACAGTCAAGCGAAACGAGAGTTAGAAGAGGTACGTGAAAAAATCGCCGACGCTCTTCTTGCTATAGTTGAAAATAACGGCGCACGTCTATTGTGGAACGATCTGGACAAGATTACCGATGACAGGATGGCTCTATTCAAGATAATGGCCAATCGTCTGGAGTTAGAAGAGAAAACTACAGAGTTAATCGAAGTTCTGGAGGTTATCGATGAAAATAGCCTTCACAACGAAGATGTTAAATTTAAACTCTCAAATCTCTATGCTGGAAGAGGTGACGAGCAACTTGCCTACGAATACCTGACAACCATTAGCGGTCAATTGTCGGCCAGCATGGAATTTTGTTTGGCAAAAGCAAAACTCGAAGAAAATATAGGGCTTGATGTTGAGGCTCTCGAGTCGTATCTCTGCGCCCTCGATTGGGATAAAGATAATCTTTCAATTCTCAAAAATACTATTGAGATTGCAGGTGATATTGGCAGGCTTGATACCCTAAAGGCGTTGGGTGATGCTCTCACCAGCAGGCCCATTGTCAGCGATGAACTCGAAGTGTATCTGGCCTACGCTAAAGGCCTTAGACTGAATGGGCAATACAGTGTTGCTGAAAGTCTGTATTCAAAGATACTCAATGCCCAGTGGAACGAACCAGATGCTCGGAATAAAATTACTCTCAGTAAGGCAAGAACATTTCGTGACATGGGGAAATTGTTTGATTCACAGAGAGTACTCAGGGAAATAATCGCTGAAGACCTTTATAACCAGGATGCCATAATTCAACTTATAAAAAGTGTTGCTGAAAATGATTCCTTAAACGATGGGTGGTCACTTTTCTGGTTTTACGTATCAGGTATTGATGAAAAAAACTGGCGTGAACCATCGGAGTCAGATCTTGTAGAGGTTTTTTTGACCTACATCTATCTGCTAGAAAGAGAAGGAAGTTATAATCTGGCCATTAGTGATCTTACACATTATCTCGAAGAGTTTCCCCCCAAAGCGCAGGACCGCGATTCACCATCCAGCTATAGAAACTGCGAGTTGAAACTCTGCGATCTCTATCTTGTAATTGATAAAAACGCAGAATGCAGGTCAATACTGCGGGAATACCCTGAAAACACATTGCACGATCCCGATGTATGGGTGTCTCAGCAGTATCTTGAGGGAGAAGGGCGTTTCGTTCCAGAAGAACTGTATACAGAAAACGGAGATCTCAAAGAGCCAAATAGTGGGCTTCGAGGGCTGTTCTCAGCTGCGGTGAAGGCTGTTGGAAATGGTGAAAATCATGCCGCCGTGAAAATAACCGAGTTCATATTGCAGATTGAGCCTGAATCTAGAAGAGCCAGGATTCAGTTGGCCAGAGCACTGTCAAATATTGGGCGCCTCAATGATGCCGCAGAAGAATTTCGTGACCTCAACGAGCGGGGCGGTGACTCAGGGGTCTTTATGACTGAGTATCTTTTGCTTGAATTTCGCAGGGGGAATTACGATTCTATTCTGGGGGAATTGGCTGAAAAAGATTTTGAGACTTTGCCTGTAGAGCAAAAATTGCTTTTAGCCCGGACTCTCTGGGCCCTGGGTGAGCTGAAAAGCTCCTTGGTTACGTACAGAGAACTGCTGACTCCAAACGTGAGTAGCCAGTTCAAACAAAGGCTTGCTGAAAAAGATCTCCACCTAGACTGGGAGGAGGGGGGCGAGGCTATGTTCTGGTCGTTATTCACCCATGAGGGCCCGGGGCAACTTGATAAATTGAATAAACTCAGAGCGGAAGATGGTTTTTTATCAATTACCGGGACCCCCCTGGGAGAGATAGTCGCCGAATTGTATGATAGCTATCGTTGGGAAAAGTTAATTAAGAACGAGTATCAGATCAGGGAAGCTGTCGAAGATAAAAACTATGTTATTGCTGAACGGCAGAACCGGGCCCGGCTGAAAGAAGAGCAATCAGTAGAAGGCCTCAAGGATCTGGCCAAAGTATACGAACGGCTGGGGAATTATACCGAAGAGGCTGAAGTTTATGCGTATCTCCAGGCTCGCGGAGAAACCTTGCCGGAGCTTCAGGAATTGATGGAGCGGAACAGATTAGCAAGGGCGCCGACTCTTTCCGGTGAGGCAATGTACAGCGAGCGGAGTGGTAGAGACGGAGCTGTCGATATCGAGAAATATTACTATGGTGCGAATTTTAAATATCTGGCAGGACTAAGAAAAGAGTTTCAATTCGAATACGGAGAATTGAAATACCAACCTGAATCTGGTGGAAGTTCAATCGATGGTAGGGAGTTTGGAGGAAAAGCCCGGTTTGAATTGAGCAAAAATACTTCTTTACGGCTGGAAGGTGGTTTTCATCTGCTGGAATCTGACCCAGACAGTATGGGTATTTATGCCATCAAATTCGACCATGAGTTTGACCCGGTATTAAAGGGTTATCTGCAATTTCGCAAAGATGTTGTTGATGACACTGTAGAGGCGCTGAATCAGGGAATTTACCGTAGCTCTCTGATAGGAGGCCTGGTAATCGATGGGGCTTCCGGAGTAAGCATTGGTAGTGAGTTCCAGCATAAGTGGTTCAAAGGGGGCAATGATCAGGACGGAATGCAGTTTTGGTCTTCATATACGTTCTTCAGTGACTATACTTCCCTTAGTGTGAAATACAGTTACGATTTATTGAAAAGTAGTGAGTCCAATTTTATTGTTTCAGATACCGATACAGCAGATGGAAGTTTTGATACAGGGTCCGACGTCGATAATTTCAACGATTTACCATACTGGAGCCCCGGGAGCTATTGGCAACATGAGCTGTCGTTCTCCTTCAGGCATCTGTTAAAAGATTTTGATACCTTTCAGAACACCCCAAGTTTCTATTTACTAGATTTTGCAATTGGTTATGAAGCAGATGGAAATGTGAGATATACTGGTGCCTTTGATATTTTTCTTGAAATGAATGAGCATTTCTTATTAAAAGGAGAGGTGCTTTATTCACGGAGTGACAACTACAATGAGAAAACGGCGGCGATGTCTTTGATGTATCGCTGGTAAAATTAAGTATTTCTAAAGAAATATCAATGTTTCCTGCCCAGTGGAGAAAATGATTCTGGCAGGAATTTTTTTTTATGGAGAAAGAAGATGGTACAACGTATTCCAATGTCAAAAGCTGGTAACCAGCGTTTGAGAGATGAGCTGAGCAGGCTGGAAAAAGTAGATAGACTTGAGGTTGTAAAGTCTATTGAGGTTGCCAGGGAGCATGGAGATCTGAAGGAGAATGCTGAGTATCACGCAGCAAAAGAACGTCAGGGACACATCGAAGGCCGTATAATGGAACTCAAGGATAAACTCTCCCGGGCGGAAGTGATCGATTGCTCCAAAGTTTCAACTTCAAGAGCTGTTTTCGGTACAGTTGTGTCTCTGCTTGATCTCGATACTGACGAGGAAGTTACCTATCAGCTACTTGGCCCTGAAGAGTCAGATGTGAAAAAAGGGTCTATATCGGTACTCTCACCACTTGGCCGTTCCATTCTTGGTAAAGAGATTGGGGACGAGGTCTTGGTGAACACCCCTGGTGGGAGTAGAGAATTTGAGGTTATGGATATTCAGTCTTCAGATTTTTCCTGAAAAACAGGACAGAGTTTTTTACTGTCAGATGAACGCAGGGCTATTTCACATCAAATATTTTCAGCTCGAACCGGCTGTAACAGACCGTTTAGAAAGAGGTGAAGCACCTGGCTAGCGGTTTCATCTACCGTATAATGGGTTTCAAGTGAGATATTCCATATCCTTGAAATTTCATCCAGAGCACCAAAAAATGCTCTTTTGGCAAGATCTGGTTGTATTTTATCATTGAAGATGCCTGCTTTCTGCCCTTCACGGATGATGTGACCAATAATATCAGTGTATTGGGTGAAGGTTGTGTTGCGGTAGTCCTTTACTGTCTTGTTTGTCTGGCGGAGTTCTACCTGTATCACTTCAGCAAGGTTTTTATTTTTTTTCATGGCCTTGAGGTGATTGGTGGCGAAGAGCTCCAACATTTTTTGGGGATCATTTTCCTTGGCGAGAATTTTTTCAGCCTGGGCAATGAGCTTACCTATTTCCCCCTCAAAAACAGAAATAAGAATGTCGTATTTATTGTTGAAGTAGAGGTATATAGTACCATCAGCAACCTTGGCTTCTTTGGCAATATCGGATATTCTGGCGTTGAAAAAGCCCTTTTTGGCAAAAACTTTAGTTGCCGCTGTAATTATCCTTGCATGTTTATTGACTGCTTTCATACTTTTCGGAAGCTTTGATTTTCAAAAATCGCAAATTGAAGCAATTTTATAATGAATGGCTGTTCATTTTTTATATTTGCTGACACACCGTTTGTCAATGCGCAAACTACATATATTTTTGCCAAAAAAATGTTGGGTTCGCATCGAGTTACAGAGTTTATAGAATTTCTCATTCAATTATACATGGAGTCACTAACATGAAAGTACTTGTCATCGGTTCAGGTGGAAGAGAGCATGCACTGGCCTGGAAAATTAACCAGAGCAGCAAGGTTGAAAAGATCTTCTGTGCACCTGGTAATGCAGGTATTGCCGAAATCGCTGAATGTGTTGAGATAGGTGCTACTGAGGTTGATAAGCTGCTGAAATTCGCCTTGGACCAGAAAATTGACTTGACTGTTGTTGGTCCTGAAGCAGCATTGGTCGAGGGAGTTGTAGATAGTTTTGAAGAAAATGGGTTGAGGGTTTTTGGACCGAACAAAGCGGCTTCGATTCTGGAAGGAAGTAAAGTCTTTACCAAGGAGTTTCTGGCCAAATACAATATTCCGACAGCACCATTTGGTGTTTTTACCGAGAGTGATGAAGCAAAGGCTTACATCGACAAATGTGGAGCACCAATAGTTGTAAAAGCAGATGGACTTGCAGCAGGGAAGGGTGTTATCGTCGCTGCCACAGTGGATGAAGCGAAGGAGGCCATCGACCTTATTATGCAGGATCGAGCTTTTGGATCTGCGGGGAACACTGTTGTGGTTGAAGCATGTCTGATTGGTGAGGAAGCTTCCTTTATTGCCTTCACTGATGGGAAAACGGTGTTACCGTTGCCCACCTCTCAGGACCATAAAGCGATCTATGAAGGAGACAAGGGGCCAAATACTGGCGGCATGGGTGCCTATTCGCCAGCACCTGTGGTAACACAAGAGATAAGTGATTATGTAATGGAAAACGTCATGATCCCTACTGTAAAAGGTCTCGCTGCGGAAGGTCGTCCCTATAAGGGAATGCTGTATGCAGGCCTCATGATTGATGGCGACAAGGTCGATGTACTCGAATTTAACTGTCGTTTTGGTGATCCCGAAGCACAGCCGTTGCTCATGAGGATTCAGTCTGACATTGTCGATGTGTTTGAGGCTGCAATAGATGGTACATTACATGAGATTGATCTGAAAGTAGACCCAAGGCCTACTGTCTGTGTAGTACTGGCCTCTGGTGGATACCCGGGAAGCTATACTAAGGGTTATCCTATAACAGGCCTTGAAGAGGCCCGTCAAATACCGGGGGTGGTTGTCTTTCATGCCGGGACTGCAGAAGCATCCGGTAAAGTTGTTTCAAATGGAGGCAGGGTTCTTGGTGTTACGGCTATAGGTGACACGCTGGGAGATGCTCTTGACTCGTGTTACAGAGCAGTTGATTGTATCAGCTGGCAGGAAAGTTATTTTCGTAGAGATATTGGAGCAAAAGCAATGAAAAGAACAGAAGGTGATGCAGGAGTGGTTGTTGGAATTCTCATGGGGAGTGATTCCGATTATCCTGTGATGAAGGCTGCAGGAGATTTATTAAAACAGTTTGGTATCGGCTTTGAGATGACCGTGGCATCAGCACACAGAACTCCCGAAAAAGCTGCAACATACGCAAAAACTGCTAAAGAACGTGGTCTCAAAGTTATCATCTGTGGTGCCGGTATGGCTGCGCACCTGGCCGGTGTTATCTCATCTCATACAGATCTCCCTGTAATTGGAATACCATTGGATGCCTCTCCTTTAAATGGTATGGATGCTCTGTTGGCAACAGTTCAGATGCCTCCTGGAATCCCGGTTGCCACCATGGGGATCGGTAAAGCTGGTGCCAAAAACGGTGCTGTCTTTGCAGCGAAAATGCTCGCTTTGAGTGATGAGGCCATTGCAGCCAAGCTGGTTGAATTTAAGGAAAATATGGTCAAAGAAGTAGAAGAAAAGGCCAAAAAGCTTGAATCACTCTAATAAACAGTCTGTTATCAGCCCGTCGAATGATGACATTCGGCGGGCTGTTGAAGCCATAAGGATGGGAGGCGTGGTAGCCGTCCCAACTGAAACCTATTATGGACTTGCCGTTAATCCGGATAACGATCAGGCCATAGAACGTCTCTACCTGGTAAAACAGAGACCGAAAAATAAACCTATCCTGCTGCTTGTCTCAAATGTTCAACAGGTGGCGAAGTATGCTCAGACTATTCCCAAGCAATACGAAAGTCTGATAGAACACTACTGGCCTGGACCACTAACTCTTGTTTTTCCTGCCAGGCCGAGCGTCTCTCATCTTCTTACAGGCGGTACCGGAACCATCGGTATCAGGCTGACTCCCAATAGAACAGTTTGCCGCATAATAGATCTGTTCAAAAACCCCATCACTGCTACCAGTGCGAATCCATCAAGGCATGAGCCGGCACGGTCTGCCAAACAGGTTCATGAGGCGTTCGGTGACAAGCTTGCGTACGTCGTAGACGGGGGGCCGGCTGATGAAGGCCTGGGGTCTACAGTAGTCAATGTGATTGATGGTATCTTGTGCATTGAGAGAGTTGGGCGAATTCGGTTGCCGGGTCTGCCATTGAGATCCACATTACGATAAAAATTCACATTGCCTTTTGCCGTTACTGTTTGTCCAGATAGTATTCCGTGTTATCCTTTAGATGAAATGCCAAAACGTACATATGGAACGTATTGCCGGTGGCTTGCCAGCAGAAAAAAAAGGTCTGAGCTGCAAAACGGGATTTATAAATGAATATACTGGGCTGGAACAGGGAATTTGCACTTGAGCAGACTGCCGGCGATATTGATTTGCTGCAGGAACTTTTAGATCTTTTTAAAATTAGCTTTGAGAATGACGTTGCTAAGATGGAGGCGGGTATCAACTGTGGCAATGCGCTTCAGGTAACAAATGCCGCACATTCCATCAAAGGGGCCGCAGCAACTCTGGGGATAGAAGGGGTTACCATGCTCGCTAAGCAAATTGAGCAAGATGCCAGATCCGGCAGGGTTGAGCTGGCAAAGGAACTCCTGCCAAAACTGCAACAGATGCAGCAGGAACTGAAGGAACTGTAACGATTGGCAGTCATGTTACCTGTGGAATTTTACCTAAAATATCAAGCTCCTGATCAGCTAAAGCACATCGGATTTGCCGCTTTTTCCAGGTAGAGCAGATCATTTTTTAACCCAACGCCACGACCGCTTACCTCAAACTCGTTACTGCCAAACGCTTGCTGCAGATTACTACTCGGTGTCTCTGAAGACTTAATTGAGCACTCTGCAAACACGAGAATTATCATGGTTCACCAACCCAAAGAACCCCGACAGTGCAAAAGTTGTCGAGGCTCTCCCTACGTCGACCGCTGTGCTATCTTGTCAGCTGCCTGTATTTTATGCGGTGGGGCTGGTCAGCTTCTGCCCCAAGTCTTGCTTTTCTGTCTTTCTCATAGTCTGAGTAGTTTCCTTCAAACCATACCACTTCTGAATTACCCTCAAATGCGAGAATATGGGTTGCAAGTCTATCGAGAAACCAACGATCATGGCTGATGATAACCGCGCAGCCGCCGAAATTTTCTAACGCCTCTTCCAAGGCTCGTAAGGTGTTGACATCAAGGTCGTTGGTCGGCTCATCAAGCAGTAATACGTTGCCGCCTTCTTTAAGCATCCGGGCAAGGTGAACACGGTTACGCTGACCACCTGACAGTAAGCCGACTTTCTTTTGTTGATCAGATCCTGAGAAGTTGAATTTTCCGACGTACGCTCGGCTGTTTACTTCGCGAGTGCCAAGCCAGACGGTATCCTGACCATCAGAGATGGTTTCCCAGATAGTAGCTTCGGGATCAAGGGAGTCCCTGGACTGATCTACATATGAGAGCTTAACGGTGTCACCTTTTCTGATAGAACCGGCATCCGGTGTTTCCTGTTCGGTAATCATCCTGAACAGGGTGGTTTTACCAGCACCGTTGGGACCGATAACACCTACAATTCCACCGGGAGGAAGATTGAAGGTCATATTGTCGACCAGAATTCGGTCGCCATATCTTTTCTGCACGCCTTCAGCATCAATAACAACCTTACCGAGGCGTGGTCCTGGTGGAATAAATATTTCGAGATCTCTTTCGAGCTTTTCACTCTCCTGGCCCATCAGTTTCTCGTAAGAGCTGATACGTGCCTTGGATTTCGAACGTCGTCCCTTGGGAGACATCTTGATCCACTCAAGTTCGCGCTGGAGCGTTTTGCGGCGGTTGCTCTCCTTCTTTTCTTCCATGGCAAGACGTTTCTCTTTCTGCTCCAGCCAAGAGGAGTAATTGCCCTTCCAGGGAATTCCTACCCCTCGATCCAGCTCGAGAATCCAGCCTGCGACATTGTCGAGAAAATAGCGATCATGGGTTACAGCAATAACTGTTCCTTCGTATTCCTGAAGATGTTGTTCAAGCCAACCTACTGATTGTGCGTCGAGATGGTTTGTGGGCTCATCGAGAAGCAGAATATCTGGCTTTTGTAATAGAATACGGCAGAGAGCAACACGACGTTTTTCACCACCGGAGAGCACGCCACACTTAGATTCGGGGGGAGGGCAGCGCAGGGCATCCATGGCCATATCAAGTCGACTATCGAGATCCCAGGCTGAGAGGTGATCGAGTTTTTCCTGTACCTGTGCCTGACGGTCGATGAGGTTCTGCATTTCGTCATCGGTCATGGGCTCGGCGAATTTTTCGTTGATCTCATTAAATTCCTGGAGCAGATCGACAGTCTCCTGGGCACCTTCTTCAACGATTGCGCGAACAGTACTCTCCGGATCGAGATCAGGCTCCTGTTCAAGGTAGCCGACAGTCAACCCGGGAGAAAGAACTGTTTTACCGTTGAACTCTGTGTCCACCCCGGCAAGAATTCTCAGCAGGGTACTTTTACCGGAGCCGTTCAGACCGAGTACGCCAATTTTGGCGCCATAGAAATAGGAGAGAGATATATCCTTTATGACTGGTTTGTTATCGTAATACTTCGATACTTTGATCATTGAATAAATGATCTTCTTATCGTCTGTGCTCATGGTTTTCCTTTTGGGAATTATTTCAATTTATTAGAGAGACAATTATGGTGTTGGCTCAAAAGCAGCCGGTAAAGCCTCTACTAAGCTATCAGGTATTCTATGTAATAATCACTAAAATCAGTTGACCCTGCATATTTTCATTATGAATATAATTATTTGATGAAAAGGCTGCCACAATTAGCGGGTATATCAAATGTGCCACGATAATACATAAAAAAAGGACCATAATCAAATTGAGATTATGGTCCTGTAAAATGTACTGCTATTCTGAATCGTAAAGCTTATTTGTCGCTGGCATCCCCATCTGAGGCTGCCGACGCAAGAAATGCACCCGCGATACCCAGCAGTCCGACATTGCGCAGGGATTTTTTTGCTCCACTGCCAAGAGCTGCCAGCATTGCCCGGCGTCGAATTGGCCCAACGTCTACCAATTCAGGCGTAGAGGTGCCGAAGAGCAGGTCAACATCCTTTTTACAGCCATAATATTTGATATTCGGGCCAAGCTCTCCATCAACAGGTTCGATTCCTTTTGCACCCTTCTTAATATACTTGGCAACTTCTGACTTGGGATCATCTAGATCGCCAAAAATTCGGGCGTTAGTAATACAGGTCTGCACACAGGCAGGCAGTGAGCCGGCATCTACCCGAGGCTTGCAGAGGGTGCACTTGTCAGCCTTGCCGTCCTCGGACATGTCGTCAACCAAATCAGGGTTGATGTAGCGTGCGCTGTAAGGACATACGTCTGCACAGGCTCCGCATCCCAGACAGCGGGATTTGTCTATCTGTACGGTACCGTCAAAAGGATCTTTCCAGGTGGCTGCAACCTCAAGAGTTATAGTTTCACCTGTTTTCGGGTTGGTAAATGTTTGCTCTTCGTAATCTGCCGGACATTCTTCTACGCAGGGTGGCTCAGTGCAGTGATTGCACAACCCGGGATAGTAGGTGGACGCCATCTCGCCTTGAACAATTGAAGGCCCCAGGCGCCGTACCCAGTTTCTGCCGTATTCGACAGGAACTTCCCACTCTGCCTTGCAGGCAATAGTGCAGGCATGACAGCCAACGCATCGTTCGAGATCTATTATCATTCCGTATTGCATTTATATTTTCCTCCTCAAGGGAAATTATTTACGCTAATGCGAGCTATGCCGGAATGTCCAGCACTTTGCCGTCTTTGATCAGCTTGACAAAGTTGTTCCGCATACCATGGGCACCAGTCTCTGGATCTATCGCAATCTTGGTCATAAGACTTGTGTCATCGACACCTGCATTCACTGCAACACTCAGCAGTGGATTGGCGGAACCGTAACCATGGGCCATATAGACTGAATCTTTTCTGATGCCGGGAGTTACCTTAACCGTAGTAGTGGTGTGGGACTTGAATCCCTCACTGTTAACCAGACCGACAGTGTCACCATCTTTCAGGCCCAGTTTGTTCGCGGTCTCATCATTAATCCAGACAGGGTTTTCCGGCATGGCAAAGTTGAGCCAGGCGTTGTTCTGGGTCCTGTTGAACGTATGGACAGGCACACGGCCATAGAGTAGCCGGGCAAAGCCGGCTGGTGGTGGTTCGACAGGCATATAGGTTGGCACACCAGGGAATCCTGCATCTTCGATATCTTCGTTATAAAGCAGAACCTCAAAGTCTTCAGGGATGCCGTATGGGTCCTTGCCGTCGCGAAGATGAATGCCATCTTCTTTCTTGAGCTGTGCTATGCTGAGCCCCGCTACAGCGAGATTCTTTTCAACCATTTCTTCAACGGTTTTCACTGGAATCTCTTCTTCATGACCCATACCTTTGGCGATGGCGTTGGTAATGAACACGTTGTCCTTGCGTTCAAACATTGGTTCAACCAATGGCATCCTGGCAGTGATGTATTGTTGATGCTTTTCGGAGAAATCCCACTGTGTACCGGTTTTCACAAGATCAAAGCGTTCGAGATAACTTGCCTCAGGCAAAAGAATATCAGCCCACATGGTCGCGTCTGTTGGCATCACGTCAACACACATGACGAAATCCATCTGGCGGAGCACATCTTTCATCTTTTCCTGGCCAGGGATGGTCTGGATAGGGTTCTGGCCCCAGATTACACAACCTTTGATAGGATACGGTTTACCAGTCAGAGCCGCATCTCGAATCAACTCAGTAGGTGTTCCCGGAGGTGTAAATGGGTGGCGAAGTTCCTCGTCTTCATTGTAATTGAGGTTGTGCTCGTTACCATGATCATGCTTGGCCCAGCTTACTTTACCAACCTTGGGTTTGATACCTGGTACCCAGCCGCCTTCTACATAATAAGCGCCAAGAAGTGCGGTGAGGCAGGCGAGTGAGCGTTGTCGCTGAAAGTCGTTTCCATACCAGCTTACGTGGCGACCAGGATGGATAGAAACATTGGGAGCGTTTTCTGCGAGTATGTCTGCTACTTCTTTGATCTGCTCGACAGGGATATTACACTCCTTGGCAGCTCTTTCAAAAGTCCAGTCAGCGATACCTTCGGCAAACTCATCAAAACCATCTGCCCATTCATCAATGAAGTCGACGTTATATTTTTCTGTCTTAACGAGATAGTTCATAATCGCCAGCAGAAAAGCGGTATCGGTGCCAGGCTTGATTTTCACCCAGACATCGGATTTCGCCGCAGCTGCAGAATATCGTGGATCAACAACAATGAGCTTGGAACCGTTTTGCAGACCTTTAATAAAGCTCTTAACATGCGAAACATGAACATTTTCACCAATATGCGAGCCGAGCAGCATAATAGCTTTGGAATTCGGCATATCGACGTTTTCGCCTGGAGCTTTGCCGATTGTCGCCCAGTATGCTGTATCACGAATGCCTCGGCACTGGAAGAAAGAGGCCTCACTCACATTGTGCGTTCCGACGGTTCTTTCAAAGAAATGCATCGGGTATTTGGCGGTCGAACCATGGGGAAAGACTGCAATCCCCTGGGGGCCGTATTTATCGACAACACCCTTCAATTTGCTTGAACACTCCGCAAGCGCTTCTTCCCAGCTGATTCGTTTCCAGACGGGTTTGCCTCTTTCGCCCACGTTTTTCAGAGGGTATTTCAATCTATCAGGATCGTAAAGCAGCTTAATGCCAGCGTTGCCCCTGGCGCAGATGGAAGTGCCGTTGTCTATTGATTTCGGGTTACCTTCCAGCTTTATAAGTCTGCCGTCACGTTTTTTACCTATGAGCTGGCATCTCCAGAAGCACATTTCACAGATACCACCCGTTGCGGTTTCTTCCTTGAGGGAGCCTTTCGGTTCAAGTGGGGATTGAACAAACCCGGTCTCTGCGGAAACAACTTTTGAAAGCGGTATGGAAGCAGCTGCCAGAGAGGCAGATTGTAAAAATCTACGCCTCGTCAAGTTGAATGCCATGTTCGTCTTCCTCCTTCGTTAAATAATCAATGAGTTGAACAATTACAGAATAAAACGGGTGGTGAGTCTCCTGCTTTACTCTCGCGCCAAACTTGCTGAACCATGGAAGAAATATGGTCTGCAAAAATTCTGATTCGTGCTCTGCGTCGTTGTTTTCCGCCAGCAGAGACAGAAATTCAAGTTGGTGGATGATGTGATCCGGCAGATCTGACCCGTGCTTCAGGCTGTATCCGCACTCTGCATAAAAATTGAGGGTTTTTTCTGTATGTAATCCTTGCAGGGATTTATCCACGTAAACCGAGCCATAAGGTGGGGCTACAACGTGTGGAACACCGTTTATGAATAACCTTGTGTGTTCAATTTGTAGCGTCTCAAGAATGTCTGGATCAGTCTCAAAAGCTGTCTGGACCTGTTCAAGTTCATCATCTGCTCCAAGACTTTCGAGAAGTGAATACAATCCCTGCAAATAATCTGCGTTAAGCCAGTTTGTGTCAGGGTATTGGAGGCTTTGCGCGCAAAACCTGTAAAGTGTAGCAATTCGTAGAGTCGTTGTGCTTGTCATAATGCCCATCTGGTTTGCGGCAAATCAACCGTACTGTAACGAGGGTGAATAAAACATAACCTTCGTAAATGAGGTGGAAATCTACCTGTGACTATCACCGTTGTCAATTACCACACTGTGGCAATTTGACTTGTTAGGTCTGGAATTTCATTACCTGATAAAATCCTTTTTTTTGCGTAAGTTACGCGAATCCACGGGAAATCAGTGGTATACGACATATGTCAATAACTATATACTTAAATACTTTAGCTTCCGCATGTCAATAAATTTTGCCATTTTCCTTTAAAGACAACAAAATCGGTGTCTTTAAAGCTCTGTGTCGAATGTGCAGGCTGGGCTTGCTGGGCTTACGAGGTGGTTGTAGTTGCAAAGAAATTGCGATCCATTGCTGTGGGTCGCGCCTGCCGTAATGGGAAGCAGGGGAAGGGGAGGTAAGGGGATATGGTGCTGGCTCGAAAATATTTTGTAAAAGTGTAAGATAATATCTGTTTACTCTGTCTATGAGGTTTTCAGTTTCCTGGTAAGGTGGATGTTTTCGAAAGACTAAAGCACTGACATTTTCACCACCATTCCAGGCAGCAACGACAAGATCAAGAAGACCATCGAAATGTATATTTATATTTATTGATCAAATAGCAGGTGAGAAGAATATTAAGTGCAGGATCAAAGAGATCATTCCTGGCGATGTGTTGCAGTTTGTCAATATTGATATAGTTAAGTTTTATTCTGAGTGTCCAGCCTCTCTTATGGTATCTAAAAAATTTGACCAAGCCCAATCGCATCTTTGGCTGAAACTGCATCAGGGTCAGCATGGGACTCGGCAAGTATCAGAGCGTGAAAAAAAATCACTGTGTACTTTTCGGCCGGTTTCAAAAAAATCAAACGAGGTGATGTATCCGATCAACTCATCATCTTGACTGAGTTTCGGCAGCGCAGGTTCGGTGATGTTTACGCCGGCGTATTTTTGCACATAGCTGTTACGTTTGAATACTGGTGCACTTTTTGAACTTCAAAAAAATTCAATTGGCTTTCAAGAAGTTGCAAGATTATTTGCTCTTTTGCATATGAGGGGAGTCAACAAAGGTTTGGATGACTCGCAGTAATTTGTACGGGTCGCTGGCACCTGTCATCTCACGAATGGAGTGCATGGCGAAAGTGGGGACACCAATATCAATAGTCTGCACTCCGAGTTTGGCAGCAGTCATTGGGCCAATGGTACTCCCGCACGGTTTACCGGTAGGCATTACAAACTCCTGCACCTCAATATCTGCTTTTTGGGCCAATAACTTAAAAACGGCAGCAGACCTGCTATTGGTTGCATAACGCTGGTTGGCATTAATCTTTATTGCCGGTCCGCCATTTAACACTGTGCAATGATCAGGTTCAGCAGTCTCTTTGAAGTTCGGATGAGAAGCGTGGGCGTTATCGATTGAAATAAAAAACGAATTGCGAATGGAAATTTGCTGACTTTCGGGCTCAGGTATTATTCGTGACAATATATCTTGAGCAAAAGAACCCTGAGCGCCTGTTGTAGAGGTAGATCCGTTTTCTTCATGGTTTGTGCAGATAAAGAAATTGTTGTGCTTTCCATTGCAATTCGCCATGGCTGTTGCTGCAACATGACAGCTCAAGAGATTGTCCAATCTGCCACTGGCAATAAATTCATCATTGATTCCAAGGTAGGTTGCCTTCTGTGGATCGTAACAAAACAGGTCGAAAGCAAGCACCTTCTCAGCAACAGAGCCAGGGTTTTGTTGCTGTATCTGGGCCATGATAATCTGGTTGAACTCAGGAATATTGACATCCAGGGTTTGAGCAAATACAGGAGGAAGAGCTTTCTGTTTATCTATGGCGCGTCCCTCGTTGGCTTCCCTGTCCAGGTGAATGGCAAGACTTGGAATTGAAAGCAGAGGACGTTGAAAATTTATCAGGTGTTCCACCAGGTTTCCCTGGCCGTCAGAGCAACTCACTCTGCCGGCCAGGGAAAGATCTCTGTCGAACCAGGTGTTCAGCAGGGGACCGCCGTATATTTCTACACCAAGTTGAAGGTATGGGTCATTGATTACCATGGATTTCGGCTTTAATTGCAGGCCAGGGCTGTCAGCGTGGCTGCCTATAATGCGGAATCCATCAGAAGGTTTATCTTCGTTGCCCAAAATAAAGCTGATGAGCGAGCAATTTTCACGGGTTACGAAATACCTCTTGCCTTTCAGCAGCTTCCAGGGCTCAGTTTCGTGAAGCTCTATAAAGCCCCTGGCTGATAACATACTTGCTAATTCTTCGACTGCATGAAAAGCTGTGGGAGATGCGTCCAGATATTGAAAAAGATCTGAATTATACCTTTCTGTTAGTTCTTTCATGTGATGAGTTTCAGTCATGGGGCTGCAATGGTATGATTATGAATATTATGAATGGATTAGGGCTGCTCAGTGTTCATTATAGCAGATACAATTATTAAGCGCCGGGTGCCCTCGACGCTGTTGCTGGCCAGTGATTGTAAAATACGGTTTAAACAGGAGTAGGCAACTGCAGTAATTTGTGCAGTGGAATTTTCCTTTGTGAGAAACGTCTTCCTTATCCACTGATGCCTAGTGTAAATATCGAAAAGGGCAGATTACGCGCTGGCTTCAAATGCGGCATCAAGTTCAAATTCCAATGGGATGTCTTCCTGTTTCAGAGAATCACGTCTTTAGTTTGTATCTGCACCGCGCATATTCACGAGACCTGTGTCGGTCTGAAAGCGCCTCTAACCGATTTCTGGATCAATACCTTTCCTTTAAGGTGTAGAGGGTATCGAGATATGTCTCTTTTGACTGCAGTTGGGCGTTGCTCGTTTCGAGTTCGTCAATGAGGGCTGTAATGGCAGGCTTGATATCTATACCGTAACTATTGCGAGCTTCATGGTTTGCCTGGTCAACTATTAATATAGCGTAATAATTGACCAGCATACGGGATACGGAGTCTCGTCTGAAGAGGTAAAGCCTCCCACCCATGGTGTTCAGGAAAAAACCGGCATACTCCAATAAGGCATCGTCGGTAACCTGTAACGAAAATTCTTTATTTAGGTATTCAGGTTTCTTGCTGAGAAGATAGTAATCTGCTAGCACATCTTCGTATGACTTCTTTTCTTCATGCAGGATGGATTTGATGACGATAATGTTTTTTTTGCCAACGACTCTGAAGAAATGTGCGGTGTTTTTAAGCACATTGAAAAGGTCATCTGTTTCGCCGGAGACGATAGGAGGATTGTCCAAAGCCTTCTGGGTAAGTGAAGAGAAATAGCTCTCACTTGGTTCATTCAGATGATACCCCTTAATATATCTTTTCTCATCCATCTCTGAGTAAAAATGCCTGATTCTATCAGCCGCCTGCTGATAGACATCCGGTTCAATTACCGGTTCAGCGACAACCTTTGGCGTGGTTTGTTCTACAGCAGGTTGTGCTTGGGGTATTATTTCAGGAATTTCAATTTGACTTGAGGAGATTATATCTCCAATAGGGTCCCCTTCAGCATCCAGCTTGTTCGGAGCGCCAGAAGTCTGTTCGGAAACAACTTTCGGAGACACTGAAACAGCAGGTTCAGCTTGTGTGGTTGCTGTTAATTGGCTGGAATCAGGAGATTGTACATCTGTTTTGTTCTGGTAGAAAAAGAATGCACTAACAACAACGATGAAGATACCTGATACTAGAGCAGCTGGAAAAAGTGAGCGGTTGCGACGCTTTCTTCTCAGGACCTCTATTCGTTCTTTTATTTGGTCTTCCATGGCGATCTGATGTGTTGAGGGGATAGGTGAAGGCGTGAACAACTAAACATTATATTACAACCGAATAGCAATGTCACCAAACAAAACGGTAGCAGAACAGCAAGCATATTAAGTGGCTGCGCCATAGATTTTGGCAACTTAGAAATTGAGTTTACAACAAGGATTGCAGGCTTTTTTTTCTGCTTGACTGGATGAGTTGAAGACACTATGTTAAGCCATCAATTTCAAATGAAAAAACTCAGTATAAACGAGTTTGTTATTAATATAGTAGTCTGATTTTATTATTAATTTATTTACGGAGGAAGAACATGGCTATTTTAGTTGTAGGACATTCAAATCCCGATACAGATTCAGTTACTTCTGCAATCGCGCTGGCTGCTCTCCTGAACGCACAGGGACAGGAAGCAAAGGCTGTTATGCAGTCCACTGCTGGAAATTTGAACCCGGAATCCACCATGGTTCTCGAGCGTTTTGGTTTGACCGCGCCAGAAGAAATTACTGACGCTGCCGGTAAAGAGATCGCTTTGGTTGACTTCAGCGATATCGCTCAGGGCCCTGCTAACCTTGATCAAGCTACCGTAGTTACCATTGTTGATCATCACAAAATTGGTGATGTAACCACCAACAATCCTATTCTCTTCCGTGCGGAGCCTGTGGGCTGTACCTGTACCGTTTTGAACAAAATGTTCAAAGAGGCTGGTGTTGCTATCCCTAAGGACATTGCTGGTGGTATGCTCGCCGCAATTCTCAGTGATACCGTAAACTTCAAGTCACCTACCTGCACCGAAGATGACAAAGTTGCAGTTGCAGAGCTGAAAGAAGTTGCCGGTGTTGCTGACACCGAGGAACTTTTCATGGGGATGCTCAAGGCGAAGTCTTCTGTAGACGGTGTGCCTGCGAAAGACCTGCTGTTCCGTGACTACAAAGATTTTGACATGAATGGCAACAAAGTTGGTGTAGGCCAGCTCGAGCTTGCTACTCTTGATCAGGTAGCTGCTATCCGTGCCGATCTCCTGAAAGCTATGGAAGAGGTCAAGGCTGAAGGACGTCATTCTGTACTGCTCATGCTTACCGACGTTGTAAAAGAGGGTACCGATCTGGTAGTTCTCTCTGACGATACCGCACTTGTAGAAGGTGCTTTCGGTGGCAAACTGGAAGATAATTCCATGTGGGTTGACGGCATGATGAGCCGTAAGAAGCAGACTGTTCCTAACCTGCAGACCGCTTTCGGTTGCTAATTCGAGCATACTGAATTGTGTCGAAACCGTAGTTTCGACCTGTAGTGATAAGAGAAAGGGGGTTGCACCGACTGGTGCAACCCCCCTTTTTTTTTATTGTCCGTCAAAGAGATGAACTCTGAGTGTTCTTTTTGATACCCGGATCTGAAGCAGAACCACGCCAACCCCTATCTCCTATCTCTTCGCAAATCTTCAGTTGAGGATCAATAATAACTGGATTGCTCTTTTTTGAGGACTGATTTATCTCTAACGGTCTCTCTGTTGTTCAGTAGTGTTCAGTGCACGTCTTTTTTCTTTTTATTGAAGTTGAAATCCGCAGTCAGTTCCTTTGTGTGGCATGTGATACATAGCTCTAGAGAAACTTTTTGCAGATACCTTAAATTACCATTGTTTTTGGCATGGAGTCCGGAGCCTGGGTGACAGGCACTACAGCTGACGGATTGCTTTTCAGAGCTGAGATGAAGCAGTTTATAGTTCAGGTCATCAGCTTGCATGGATTGAACCCCTGTTGCCTTTTGGTTTGCCGAATCAGTCACATGGCAGGGCAAACAACGAAGGTTGTATTGCTGATTATTATCTACCAGGGTCTGATATGCCCGACCGTGAGGGGATTTTTCCCACCTGGCGACCGTTTCCTTATGGCAATCAACACACGTCCTGTAAGAAGATATTTCAGACTGGTTGTTTGAAGTATCTGATTGTGTTTTTTGCTGGGGTTGATATTTCGCACGCTTGCCAATTTTTGCTATATCACGTTGTATTTCAGCAACCTTGTTATCAATAGCTTGTGATTTTTCAAGATTGGGCTGAAGAGCTATCGACCTGTATTGGAAGTTTTCCGTTTTCTTATTGTCTGCCAGCAGGTTTTTCAGCCCCATGGGGAAGGTGAGAACTCCAAGATATCGGCCACGGCTTTGCACCTGACTGGTGATCGCATCACCTATCTGTTTTGGAGGACGATTTCCATTCCGCTTATTAGCGGTCAGGATGAGGCTGATGTCAGAAAATTGTTCTGCTATCTGTTGATTTGTTGCTGTATCCAAAGAGGAAAGCAGGATGATGGCATCGCAATCAGGAGAGATCCTGGTCAACACATCAGTGAGAGCATCCCTCCACTCCAGCATCTTGTAATTATCGTTTACTATTCGTGGAGTGGCTGTCAGCGCCACAATCCCGATTTTCTGTTTTTCAAATTCAACAAGAACCCAGGGAGGAAATATGTATTCTCCGCCCTGGGTTATAATATTGGAAGAAATCCAGGGTACCGAGCCCGAGAGGTCGGTAATTGTGCTAAGGCCGGCTGTGAGATCGTAGGGACCAACAGCTATCGCGTGATAGCCAAGGTCTTCATAAATTTCGTAAATGCCTCTCGCAGTAACTACATCCTGTTGCAGTAATTCCCTTGCTCCATCCCTGGAAAAAAGGAGATTTCCGGCATCCAAGAGAAGTACATCGCCGACGTTGGCTGAAAGTTCTTCAATCAATAAAGCTCTTCTGGACAGACCGCCCAGTTGTTTTGACTTTCAACCGCAGGGCTCAAGCTCTCCAAGGAGGTCATTGGAATAGAAAATGTTTAGATCGTTGGTGTTATTTTCAGCGAAACTATTCGAGGATAGAAAAAACAGGGTAATCAGGGTGAGTAGTCTGAACATGATTCGTGCCAGGTATGAAATATGAAGTAGATTTTATTGAGAGCGTTAATGACGCGGTTACTCTCTGATATATAACAGGAAGTTGCTGGTTGGCTGCTAAAATCTATTCGCTTTGTGATATATTTTCAATACCGTTATGGCTCTGTTGCAGTAACTGTTGTCAGCTAAAGAGTAGGCTGATAATTGTTGGCTATATTGTCAATGCCGGTGGTGGATTCGTCAGAGCTGGCAGATAAATCTGAAATTTGTCAGTATGGTTGATCTGGACTTAAATGGCTGAGAGTGATTTTACGCAGGATAGTTTGACTAATGAAATAAAGATGTGATTTCGTGCACCCCGGATCACTTTTACCGTCCGATTGTTCATGAACTTAAAGGGTAACCTGATAATAATTTCGTGATCAGAGAACGGGAAGGATGAAGAATATAGTGGTCTTCAGAATTTCATTTATCCCCTGATGATGCCAAACTCTTTTTCGTTATAAGCGATTATGTCACCCTCATTGAGCTGTTTTCCCCTTTGAGTCTCCACAACTCCGTTTACCGAAACCTCACCATGCTGAATTCGAATTTTAGCTTCGAAACCGTCCTGAACAAGATTTGCCAGCTTCAGGAACTGACCAAGGCGAATAGGAAGTTCTGATACAACTATTTTTTGCAGACTGGACATAGATATATTGTGTTAAGTTAATTCTCGCTCATTGCGTTCGGTTGCAAGTAATTCTGGCGAGACATTGATGAATAATAGATACAATCGGAAAGCGCAGAACATAAAACACATTCAGCACCTTTGTGCAAGTCCAACTCGCGAACAGATCGGCTACTTCGCACATAATATAAAACAGTTTGTATATAGAGAAAGCACATTTTCCCATCCTGTTCAATGGCTTCACTCGAATCTCTATACTAAATACTGGACAATCAGTTCAGCATAAACTAATTACAAGAGTTTTGAAGCGCAACGCTGGCAATGAACTCTCGGAGCTACTGGCGGGATGATCTCTTTTGCTATTTAGAGGAGAGATGTAAAGGGTGGAGAAAAAAATTGAGATCTATATAGTTCATCCGTGCTATCTCCAATGTTCTACCGGTAAACGTTATTGATAAGAGTGTCTCGAAAGATGTGTGCTTGCGAGTCTCGGCACTATACGCTATCTTTGACAGAATTGTCTGTTAATACGTGCGATTTCAAAGTAGACCTTTACGATAGTTTATAAACTTAGGAGGACAGGAAATGATAAAAGCACTCAGAATACGTACTACACTATTTTCCCTGATTGGTTTGATGATGATGGTTTTTCTCAGTGGCTGTATGGGAAAAAGCTCTTCCGGCGCAGGTGATGATTATGCTGCCCCGGCTGACTATGGTACTGTCTCAGCCACCGTTGCTGACTTCAAAGATATCGAGTTGCCCATCGATATGACCTGGAACAGCGACCAAAGTATGGCGATTAAGACAGAATCCTTTAATGGTGGAATTCTGAGTTACTCCGGAAGGGTCGAGCTCTATTCGTTGAAGAATTTCATAATTTCTTCCATGGATAACAACAAGTGGAAGTTGGTGGGGGAAGTTCAGTCTAAAGGGTTCTTATTAGCTTTCACGAAGCCGAATAAGACTTGCATGATCGAGATTACCGAAGGTTTCGGCGGCAAGTATGGTAGCACCACTGCAACTCTTTATATCACTGTTGACAAGACAGCAGCCGGCAAACTCAATCCATTTGGAGAACCGGTTAACTAACAGATAGTCCACGATACAAAAAAGCCGGTCTATCTTTTTTTCAAGGGTAAACCGGCTTTTTTGCTTGACCCTGTAAAAGACGCATCCATAGTAGTTTAAACACACAGGCGGAGTATTTCCTCAACGCGCACCTGATCGTATTCACGCATACGCCAGACCTTGGCCAGTGATAAGCAGTTTTCGGCGATTTCTGGAATATCGCTTTCAGAGATACCCAGCTCACCAAGTGTGGTCGGGGTGTTGATTTGCCTTAACCAATTGATGAGGTTTCCGATACCGGCTTTCTCGAAAAGCAGATCAGGGTTGCCAGGCTCGTTAAATAATGCAGATAAGAACCGTGAAATTCGCTCATTGCCTGAACCTTGATTGTATTTCAACCAGCCAGGCATCACAACACTCAATCCCGCGCCATGTGGCACGTTATAGAGAGCGGAGAGGGAATGCTCTATCAGGTGCATTGGGAAGCCAACCTTGCCAAGCCCGGCAGCAGAGAGGCCGTTGAGTGATAAGGCAGCAGCCCACATCAAGGCAGCTCTGGTTTCATAATCATCTGGTTTGGCTATTGCCCGAGGACCGCACACAAGAATGGTTGCCGCAAGTCCTTCCATATATTTGTCCTGGACGGGGGTACCTCCTGACGATGTAAGATAAAACTCGGCCAAATGGGCAAGTGCATCAACAGCTCCGTACGCAGTGTGTCTTGCCGAGACAGAGAAGGTGAGTTCCGGGTCCATGAATGACGTTTTAGGAAAAAGCATCCGATGGGCAAAACCGAATTTTTGTTGGCTACGCTCTCTGGTGAGTACCATTCCGGAATTCATCTCAGATCCAGATGCTGCAAGTGTGCTAACTGCAATTACCGGGAGTGTTTCTTTTATTCCTTTTTTTCCGGTAAAAAACTTCCAGACATCGTGTTCAACCAGGGCGCCGCATGCAATCGCTTTACCTGAATCAATGACAGAACCACCGCCTACTGCACAGATTACATCTATCTCGTTATCTTTTGCAATTGCGACCCCTTTCTGGACGTGGCTGAGCAAAGGGTTGGGCTGAACACCATCAAAGTTTATGACATTGAGATCATGCGCTGCCATGATGCTGGCGATGCGTTCAAGCAGGCCACTTTGACGGGCATGATTACATCCACTGACAAGCAATACATTCTTGCCATAAACGCTGGTTTCAGAACCTATCTGCTCCAACACCCCTCGACCGAAAAGAACCTTGGTGGGATTATGGTAAACGAAGTTTTGCATCAGGTGTTCTTAGCTTGAAGGCGTTTTTCAAAAGAAACGGCAAGATCCATAAACTGGTCAAGTGAAAGTGCCTCAGGGCGTAAAGATGGAGATAACCCGGCAGCAACTATTACTTCTTCAGTAATTCTTTTGTTGTCTGCTTTGTCAACTGCTTCATCCTCCATAAAAAATCCGGCACCTGACAGCGTATTGTGAATAGTTTTTCTTCGCTGGTTAAACGCTGATCGGACAATACGCTGGAAAACCGGGTAGGCAAACAATGTGCCTTGCCTGGTCTGGAAAGGAGCGTGATCAAACTCTATTCGAATCACAGTAGAGTCGATCTTCGGTTGCGGATGGAATTCACTCGGCTTGAGGGTCATCAGGCCGGTTATTGTCGCGCAACTTTGCAGGAGAACCGAAGGCACTCCATAATCTTTACTGCCCGGGGCAGCCATTAACCGGTCCGCTACTTCTTTCTGCAGCATGATGGTTGCGGAAATCACGTATTGTCTATTCTCAATCAATTTGAAAATGAATGGATTTGAGATCGAATAGGGCAGATTGGCCATGATCTTCATGGGCCCGCCGCATTGGTCGGAAAGCTTTTTAAAATCGGCTTTCAGAACATCTTCATGAATTAAGGTGACATTTTCGGGGAGGTCATTTTCCTCTTCATGAAAGCGGATAAGACCGCTGTCAATCTCGACACCTATAACCTGTTTGGCTCTTTCAGCCAGAGGCTGAGTGAGCGCACCAAGCCCTACCCCAACTTCAACTATTACATCTTCGGCAGCAACTTTGCCTGCACGGACTATGGCCTCGGCGGTGTGTTTGTGAACAAGAAAGTTCTGCCCAAACCGCTTTTTCGGCGCGAGATTGTGTTTGCCCAGGGATTTCCTGGTCTCACCATATCTGGTCATTTAATTGACTATCTGTTTGTATTTAATTGAGAATCTGCTTTTGAGCTCTTTTCTGCTTTACTGCAATAAAGAACTTCAGCGAAAGGTAAAAACTCATAATGGTAAAAGGAAGAGCTAAAATTATTCCGCCTACAAGCATAACGACTATTGTTTCACATCCAAGTCCCATTACCAGTTTCATGGATTGGGATATGGATTCAGATGTAAGAAGCAGATCGAGTGTTGTCTTAATTTTTACCCAATTCAGATGGTATGGCGTGACTGCATTGCCGATAACCAGCGAAAAGTAGTAAATAGGAAAATAGGTGAGAGGATTGCAGACTACCCAACTGCTCAAAATTCCAGCTATTGTTGATGTTCTAGTAGCCAGTGTTGCAATAATTATCGCAACGGTGTGAAGAGGCATGGTCGGTGTGAAACCAATAAAGACACCTATGGCGAAACCTCCGGCAAGTGCGATCGGATCACCTTTAAGGCGCTGTAATCTTCTGAAATAATACTTACCTAAACGCCCTATTTGCATGTCTTGCGCTATCCTAAGGCTGATCTGGAATACACATCCTCATCTGTTGACATTGCTCCCTGCTCCAAATATTTATAGTACCCTGCTAAAGCTATCATGGCACCATTATCTGTACAGAATATGGGTTTTGGCACATGAAAATTAAGACCCTCTTCAGCGCAACGATGCTGGAAGGCCGACCGCAAACGTGGATTAGCAGAAACTCCACCACCGAGAACAACTGTCGTAACACCTGCTTTCCTGGCTGCCAGAATCGTCTTTTCTACTAACACCTCTACTACTGCTTCCTGAAACGAGGCACATATATTTTCAAGGTTGAGAGAGTTGTTTTTCTGTTTTTGCTGATTGCAGTGGTTTAAAACAGCCGTTTTAACGCCGCTGAAGCTAAAATCGAGTGAATCCTCTTCAAGCCAGGCCCTGGGAAATTTTATGGCACCGGAGTCTCCCTGGTCAGCCATTTTTGATACATGTGGTCCGCCAGGATAGGGAAGACCGAGCAGTTTAGCGACCTTGTCGAAAGCTTCACCAGCGGCATCATCCCGGGTTCTTCCCAGGTGGGTGAAGTCGGTATGGCTTTGCACTTGAAATATAGAACTGGTCCCACCTGAAGCGATAAGTGCAACATATGGAAATTCAACATCGTCCTCAAGGAAAACAGCCAGCAGGTGCCCAGCCATATGGTCTACACCGATATAGGGAATGCCGGTTTGGTACGAAAGGGATTTGGCGTATGAAAAACCGACCAGAAGAGAACCAATCAGTCCGGGCCCCTGGGTAGTTGCTATGAGATCAATATCAGCAAGAGTAAGTTGGGCGCGATCGAGAGCTTCGCAAACAATAGGGTGGATATTTTCAAGATGCTTTCTGGATGCGAGTTCTGGTACAACTCCCCCAAAGCGGCTGTGAATCTCATCCTGACTGCTGATGACACTGCTTAAAACTGTACAGTCGTCCTCAAGGATTGCGGCTGCTGTGTCGTCGCAAGAGCTTTCTATACCTAAAATACGCATGCTGGTTCAGACCTGCCGTCGTCTCTACTGCTGGATAATAAATGAAGTATTTCAAAAAATGCCAAGACGCGCCAATATAAAGATCTGCATCGATAAAGTCAACTCTGCAGATTACCATAAAACGGCACCAGCTTTGCACAGTGCACCATTCAACAAATAATAGGCCCTCCAAACGCCTACTTCAAGACGGGGAGGGCCTGATTGCTTCTTTCTACAAAATGTGGGTGGAGAAGTTTTACGCCTCACTTCTCGGGTAAGAACCAAGCCATTCGTAATATGAGCAGAGGTCACGTATGCTTTCACAGCCTCGACGAATATGCTCATCTTCCATATGGCCCATCATGTCCAGGAAGAAGAGGTATTTCCATTTTTTGCCCTTCACCGGACGAGACTCGAGTTTCATAAGGTTGATGCCCTCATCTGAGAGAATAGTGAGAATCTCGTTCAGGGCGCCTGGCCTGTGGGTTGTACCAATGAGAAGGGAAGTTCTGTCAGCACCACTGGGGCTTGGTGACTCTTTTCCAATAATGAGAAAGCGAGTGGTGTTTCCTGCGTAATCTTCTATCCCTTTTACAACCACCTGCAGATCATGGGTCTTGATTGCCAGCGAGGAGGCTATGGCACCAATATTAGGATTATTGGAAGCCATCTTCGCCGCTGCACCCGTGGAAAAGCTATCGAGAGTAGGGACGCTGGGCAGATTCTTCCTCAACCATTCCCGACACTGGGCAAGTGCCTGGGAGTGAGAGGCTACTGTCTGGATATCTTCAATGTTTCCTGACTTGCAAACCAGATTATGGGTGATTGGCAACTCGATTTCACCGCAAATCTGAACCTTGTATTTCATGAAAGAGTCAAGGGTTGAGAAAACGGCACCCTCTATGGAGTTTTCGACTGGTACTATTCCATAGGTTGTCCTGCCTTTTTCAACCTCCGAGAAAACTTCGTCGATGGTTTCCATGGCCCTGTAACTGGCCGAATGGCCAAAATACTTCACTCCGGCAAGGTGGGTAAAAGTTGCCTCGGGTCCAAGATAGGCAACCACAGCTTTTTTCTGAGAGAGCCTGCAGGTAGTTATAATTTCATGAAAAATAGAGCGTAGAGCATCTTCGGGAAAGGTTCGGGCGTTGGTCTCTAATAATTTTTCATAGATTTGCCGTTCCCGATAAGGATCCCACTTGGCTCTGTTACCATCATCTTTTAGTTTTCCTATATCTTTGGCAAGTCCCAAACGCTCTTTGAGAAGATCGAGGATTGAGCTGTCTATTTCATCGATGCGGGTGCGCACACCATTAATTTCGTCTTTTTTATCGGTAGTCATAAGGTCCTGTGGCTAATGCAAACGGAAGGGAAATGCGAACATTCGAGAATGCAGTTGGTTGTCCGAAGAGCTTAAAAGTAGGCAAAACATTAATGTATGTCAAGGTGTAATGAAAACTCTCCGGAATTTCTCCCTTTTCAAGTTCATGCATCTCATGGTAAAGCTTATTGTCCATGCTTTTGCCAATCTGGAAAGTTATTATCTTGAAATCAAAGGCAGATTTTCAAATCTTCAAGAGGTGGTCACAAGTTTGTATCATCTCTGGTACCGAAGTTTCTTCACGTAAAACAGCTGTTTTTAGCTACCAGAGATAAGCGCTGGATGTTATAAGCGAAATTTCTTTGTGGAATCATGTTCAATTGCATAGGAGTGAGTAGATGAGTGTTCAGAAAGTCAAAAAGACATTTGAGGAGATAAACGCCAAAATACAGGCTGGTGAAGCTGTTGTCGTCACTGCTGAAGAAATGGTGGGTATTGTCCGTGACCGCGGGCCAGAGCAGGCAGCCAGAGATATTGATGTGGTTACCACCGGCACCTTTGCTCCAATGTGTTCCTCAGGAATGTTCTTCAACTTTGGTCAAATGACCCCGACAATCAAAGCTTCTAAAGTCTGGCTGAATAAAGTACCTGCCTATGCAGGACTTGCTGCTGTTGACAGTTACATAGGAGCAACAGAGCCAGCGGAGGATGATCCGCTCAACAAAATTTATCCCGGTGAGTTCAGATATGGCGGAGGGCATGTGATAGAAGAACTGCTCCGTGGTAAAAAGCTGTTGCTTGAGGCCAAAGCCTACGGAACAGACTGCTATGCAGCAAAGAAAATGAAAAAGGAAGTTACTCTTGATGACCTGCCTTACGCTTTGCTGTGCAATCCCCGAAATGGTTATCAAAATTATAATTGTGCCGTAAATCTGTCTGAAAAAGCTGTTTATACATATATGGGAATGCTTAAACCGAAATGCCGAAATGCGAATTATTGCAGCGCAGGTGAGCTGAGTCCGCTGTTTAATGACCCGTATTACCGAACTATCGGTATGGGCACGAGGATATTTCTCGGTGGAGGCACAGGTTATGTGACCTGGCACGGTACCCAGCATAATCCTTCAGCTCTGAGAACTGCCTCTGGAGTACCGAAGCGACCTGCTGGTACATTAATGGTTCAAGGCGATCTCAAACAGATGTCAGCCGATTGGGTACGCGGTGTATCAATACTTGGATATGGAAACACACTTGCTGTTGGCCTTGGCGTGCCAATTCCTGTTCTTGATGCGGAGATGGCAGCCTTTACCGGTGTTTCAGATGAGGATATTTACACACAGGTAGTAGATTACGGGTATGACTATACCAACGGCATTTCAAGGAATTATGGTGAAGTGAGTTATGCGCAATTGAAGTCAGGGACAATCATTGTAAACGGAAAAGAGATCCCCACCGCACCATTGTCCAGTCTCCCCAAGGCAAGAGAGATAGCAAATATTCTTAAATCTCAAATTGAACAGGGAAAATTCCTGCTCAATAAGCCCGCAGAAACTTTGCCCGATGGTAGATGAATTTCATTACTCAACAGGTGGAGGGCCGGAAAAGCATCTTCGAGTTATTTCGGCCTTTTTTGATGTTTGAGCATGGTTAATTTGTGCAAAAACAGCATCTGGACCGGGGAAACTGCACCTGATGGTGGGGAATTCGGTCTCGGAAAGCCGGGGAAGGCAATAAAAATAGCATTTTCTTGGGTTATCAGTTGATTTAGTTCTTGATTCTGTGTCTCTATTCAATTATTGTGATTTCGTTGCGCTCGCAAAAGCCTAATTATAAAGGGTTGTAGCGTACTTAGCGTTTCCATGTCAAAAGATTGGGACACATTTTATCTTTTGACATCCCGATGCTGTCAGAGTACAGCATCATACTCAGGAGATAGGCAACAATAGTGTTGTCCTGGTAAAAGCAAAGAAAGATTAGCAGGGAGGCATTCATGAACAAGAAGGAACTTATTGAGAGCATCGCAGGCGCTGCAGATATCAGCAAAGCAGCTGCAGAGAAGGCCCTTAACGGTACTCTTGCTGCAATCGCAGAGAGCCTGAGAAAAGGCGACAAAGTCACCTTGGTAGGATTCGGTACTTTCTCTGTATCAACTCGCGAAGCTCGTCAGGGAAGAAATCCTCAGACTGGTAAAGCAATCGAAATACCAGCAAAGAAAGTTGCCAAGTTCAAAGCTGGCAGCAAGCTGTCCGAAGCTATCAACTAAGACCTGGTCCGATCAGTTGTTGATCATGGATTTGCGGACGTATTACTGCTAATCTGACTGCTGCAACCTGGATTAATATAATCGGTTCTAGCGGGGGATTACAGGCGAAATACTCGCTGTACAGATTTCCTGCCAGACTACAGGACTGGATAAAAGGACATTTGATACATATTGCATTCTTTGAATGTGCTCAATATGTACACAAGGAAGGTCGTTCCTGTTAAAAGGGGCGACCTTTTTTTTGTTTATGAAAAAAAAACTGCGTTCAGGATTTACCACAGGTGCATGTGCTGCAGCTGCAGCTAAGGGTGCTACACTTCTCCTATTGAAAAGTGGGTTTAGTTGCCAGGAAGTAGATATTCCTTTCCCTGAAGGCGAAAGATTCAGGTTTGCACTCGAGCAGTGCGAACTGGAAGATGGCGGGAATGACCAGCCCATGAAAGCCCGCGCGTCAGTTATCAAAGACGCCGGTGATGATCCCGATGTTACCAACGGTGCCCTGATTGCAGCCACTGTAAGCTATTCGCCAGACACGAGTGAAAAAATCACCTTAATTGGCGGAGAAGGTGTTGGAACAGTAACGAAGCCTGGTCTTGCCGTCAGTCCTGGTTTGCCCGCTATAAACCCCGTCCCCCGACAGATGATAAACCAGGCTGTCCTTGAGGGAATCTCTGAGAGTGGGGTAGATGACACTCTCAGCCTTATTGTCGAAATATCTATTCCTGCAGGCAGGGAACTTGCCAAGAAAACGCTGAATGAGCGACTCGGCATTGTAGATGGACTCTCGATACTTGGCACAACCGGTATTGTAAAACCTGTTTCTGCCAAAGCCTGGACCGATACCATAAGCACTTCAATGGATGTAGCTGAAGCAAACGGGGTGGTTGAGATTGTTCTGTCGACAGGTAGAACCTCTGAAAAAGCACTGGAAAAAACAGGTCGATTTACGCCCGAAGCCCTAATCATGATGGGCGATTATCTTGAATATGCCTTGCTCGCGGCTGCAAAACACTCTTTTAAAAGACTGCACATGGCTGGAATGTGGGCAAAGATTTTAAAAGCGGCTCTACGAATTCCCCAAACTCACGTCCGTTTTGGCGCTCTTGAGATACAAAATGCTATAGATTGTATAGCACACCTACAGCCTGATCGTGATTTTTCATATCTCGATAATTCCAATACAGCCAGAGAAATATATGAGCGATTGATTCAGAAAGGGGATCAGCAGGTGGTACATCTGGTCTGCCATTTAGCCAGAAAATATCATGAGGATGTCTCAGGTCTGCCGGTAACTGTTTATCTCGTTCATCATACCGGTGAGATTATAACCATTGCGGAGTAGCAGGTTGAAGCAACAGGGAAAAATACACATTGTCGGCATAGATCTTGAGAACGCTGCAGGGGAAATTGTTATACCGCAGAGCGCGTTGGGAAATTGTGCTGCCATCATAGGAACTGATCGTTTCCTGAAAGCTCTTCCCTCAGGAAACAGTTTGATTGATAATTGCGAGCGTATTGCAATAACTCCGCTTCAAAATGCCCTCACGGTTGCCTGCGATAAACAGCAAAACGGAAAAGATGCGGTGGTGTTGGCCTCAGGAGATCCACTCTTATACGGTATAGCCAGGAAATTGATTCAGTTGGTTGGCATCGAGAACACAACAGTCTACCCAGCGGTCTCTTCTATCCAGCTTGCTTTCTCTCGTTTTGGTATTCCATGGGATGATGCAAAATTTATAAGTCTTCATGGCAGAACGGAAATCAATTATCTTGGTAAAATTCTCAGCTCAGACAAATCTGCCATTCTTACTGATGGATCTCATCGGGCCGAAATCATCGCCTCAAATATCTGTTCTTTTTTGGGTGCTGACCAGACACGTTTCACATTGCATGTAGCTGAAAATATAGGTCTTGAGGATGAAAGGATTTTTTCAGGCTCACCAGAAGAAGTACGTAGGGAATCTTTTGGCAGTCTCTCCGTGGTGATTGTGGTGAAGAACGACTGCAATACCAAAAATAGCCATACCATTGAGAATAATTGCCCCTATTCATTCGGGCTGAGAGAACAGGATATTGAACACTCCAGGGGATTGATAACGAAGCATGAGGTCAGGGCCGCAGCCTTACATCTTTTGCAAATCCCAGATAACTCGATATTTTGGGATGTGGGTGCCGGTTCCGGATCGGTCGGTTTGGAAGCTGCCAGAATGCATACGGATACACTCGTCTATTCCATCGAAAAGAATCAGGAACAGCACCAGAATATCCTGACGAACAGAGAGAAATTCGGACTGACAAACCTTCAGCTTATCAAAGGGTCGGCACCAGTGAGCCTGCAAGGGCTGCCAAAACCAGATCGCATTTTTATTGGTGGCAGTGGTGGTAACCTTTCTGATATCATAACTTTTTGCAACGAAGCCTTAACCGGGCAAGGCCTGATGGTCGTTACAGCAGTGCTGGATAAAACGCGGGAAATGGCCCCGGAGATCATGCATAAATGTGGGTTGAAAGTTGATATGCACACCATCTCCGTGACACGTTCCAGTTACCCGGAAAGGGTAGAAAATTCACTCAACCCGATTACCATAATAGTTGGTAGAAAGCAGGCAAGAAAGGAATAAATACGTGACTGAACTCCAAGCAAATTCGATCCATTTCGTAGGCGCGGGCCCCGGGGATATAGAACTGATAACTCTGAAAGGGAGAAAACTGCTTGATGATGCAGATTGTATCGTTTACGCAGGCAGCCTTGTAAATCCACAGTTATTAGCCGGGTGTAAAGCTGAGATCCATGATTCAAAAGGGATGGATCTGGAACAGATAATTGAAGTGATGCATGGTAGCTGGCAAAAAGGTGGCAAAGTCGTTCGTCTACATACCGGCGACCCCTCAATTTATGGTGCTATAAAAGAGCAAATGCAAAAACTGGATTCGCTCGGTGTGCCTTATGAGGTCGTTCCCGGTGTGACTTCGGCTGCAGGAGCAGCTGCCTCCTTAAAAGCTGAGCTTACTTTGCCTGAGATTTCTCAGACTGTCATCATTACCAGGCAGGAAGGCCGAACCCCGGTACCGGAACTCGAAAAGCTTCGGGATCTTGCCAGTCACCAGACAACCATGATGATTTTTCTCTCAGTCGGTATGCTGGAAAAAGTTGTCGAAGAACTCATTGCAGGTGGGTACAGCTCCGACACCCCTATTGCAGTAGTTGAGCGTGCGACATGGGAAAATGAAAAAATTGTGCGCGGTACCCTGAGTACCATCTGCCCCTTGGTGAAATCTGAAAATATTGTGAAAACTGCCATGATCTGTGTTGGCAAAGTATTTGGCCAGGACGAGCTAAGTGCAGTCTCTAAACTTTATGATGCCGGGTTCAGTCACGGTACCAGAGAGGCAAGGTGTGACTGAAGGGTTGTTCGCAATTCACACCGGCAATGGTAAAGGAAAGACCACCGCTGCGTTAGGACTTGTTTTCAGGGCATTGGGACATGGCCAGAAAGTTTCTGTCATTCAGTTCATCAAGGGCAGCTGGCGAACAGGAGAACAGAAATTCGCAGAAGTTCTTTCGAACAGTCAACCCGGGTTACTGGATTTTCAAGTGTGCGGCAAGGGCTTCACCTGGAAATCGGATAATATTGAAGAAGATACCGCCCTGGCCCGGGAAGCCTGGCAGAGAGCAGCTGAAATCATTGCTGCGGGTGAACATCAACTGGTGATACTTGATGAACTCACCTACCTCGTCAAGTACAAAATGGTTGTTGAAGATGAGATACTTGATGCTATTTTGTCCAGGCCAGAGCATGTTCATGTTGTAGTTACGGGACGTCACGCCCCGAATTCATTTATCGATGCTGCGGATCTGGTGACAGAGATGGAAAATACCCGTCATCCGTATTCTTCCGGAATTAAAGCCCAGAAAGGCTTCGATTTCTAGCCGTCACTTCTCATTTCTATTTTGTCCGAATTTTGAAACATCATTATTTTATGACAATGTATTCCTGAGCTGATGAAAAATCAGGGATAGAGATGAAACGATTATGGAGAGCGCATGGAATCTTTTGATCAGTTACTTGAAATATCAACCAGAATCCACGGCCATATTTGTCCGGGCCAGGTGCTCGGTGTCCGTCTCAGTATGCTTGGTTTAACAGAGATAGGAATTTATGATCCCAAGGGTGCTGACCGGAAAAATCTTTATGTAATAGTGGAAATCGATCGTTGCGCCACGGACGCAATCCAGTCGGTTACGGGTTGCTCCATTGGTAAACGGTCACTCTACTGGCAGGATAACGGCATAATGGCTGCAACATTTGTTCACCTGGGTACGGGTAAGGCTGTACGGATTGTTGCCTTGGAGGAGTCCCGGGAACTATCGAAGAAATATTGCGACCATATACTCGATAAGCACCAGCGCCAGTTGGAGGCGTATAAGATAATGCCTGAACATGAGCTGTTTCGTGTAGAACATGTTCAGGTTGACATTCCCCAGGAGAACTTACCCGGCAAACCAACGCGGAGAGTTCAATGTCAGCAATGCGGCGATTGGGTGCAAGACAGTAGAGATGTTGAAGTAAATGGAAAAGTCTACTGCAAAAATTGTGCAGGAAATTGCTATTTCACAAAAAATATCAGTAATTGAACTATATAGTGGTGATTTGAGATGATTACTCTTCTTGATTATGGCGCAGGTAATGTTCGAAGCGTGAGAAACGCAATACACAAGCTCGGTTTCGAGGTACGGAATGTCCAGTCTCCAGATGATATTGTTACCGCGGATAAACTCATTTTTCCTGGGGTGGGCAATTTTGGCGTGGTAATGGAGAGGTTGGTTCGGGACGGATATGCAGAAAAACTGGTCGAGAGAATTGGTCTGAACAAACCAACTTTCGGTATCTGCGTTGCCTTACAGACATTTTTCGAAGGGAGCGAAGAGTCTCCGGGGGTTCCTGGTCTTGGTATTATCCCCGGACAGATTGAGCGGTTTCCCGACCACGCCCTTTCGGTTCCTCAAATCGGTTGGAATGGTATTAAGTTACGGAAAAACAATTCAATATTTGAACAGTACCGGGGAGAAAAATTTTATTTCGTTCACTCCTTTAAAGCCACTCCAAGTGAAGAAAACAAAGATTGGATTCTGACTACCACTGATTATGGTGAAGAATTCATATCTTCTGTCTCCAGAGGACAGGTTATTGCGACTCAGTTTCACCCGGAGAAAAGTGGTGACGCAGGTCTCAGACTTTTGCAGCGATTCCTCGAGAATAGAGAAGTTGTTGAGTCTGTTGTCACAGAAGGGAATTTACGTACCGAGCCGACCAGAATCGCCAAGCGAATAATTGCCTGCCTTGATGTTCGCAGCAATGATACTGGTGACCTGGTTGTCACCAAGGGCGATCAGTATGATGTGCGTGAAGAAGGGGAGGTGAGAAATCTCGGTAAACCTGTGGAACTGGCCCGCAGATACTACGAGGAAGGAGCTGACGAAGTAACATTTCTCAATATTACAGGGTTCAGGGATTTCCCGCTTCAGGATCAGCCTATGCTCGAGGTGCTGAAGCAGACCTCAAAAAATGTATTTGTACCCCTTACAATAGGCGGCGGAATTCGTGAATTCACCGATAGCGAGGGAAACTTCTATTCCGCGCTTGACGTTGCTTCACGTTATTTTCGCTCTGGCGCAGACAAGATATCTATTGGCAGCGATGCCGTGTACGCAGTTGAAGAATATCTTGCTACGGGGAAAAAGAGCGGCAAGACTGCCATTGAGCAAATTTCGATTGTTTACGGAGCACAGGCTGTGGTCATATCTGTCGACCCGCGCAGAGTTTATGTAAATTCTCCGGATGAGACAAGCCACAACACCATCGAATGCGCCACCCCGGGCCCTAATGGTGAAAAATATTGCTGGTATCAATGCACTGTAAGTGGTGGCCGGGAAGGGCGAGATATTGACGCGGTACAACTGGTGACAGTTTGTGAAGCGCTTGGAGCGGGTGAGATTCTACTCAACTGTATCGATAAGGATGGTACCAATTCAGGCTTTGATCTCGAGTTGATCCAGATGGTCAAAGATGCGGTTACTATTCCGGTTATTGCTTCCAGCGGAGCGGGCTCAGCTGAACATTTTGCTGAAGTGTTTAAGAAAACAAATGCGGATGCAGCCCTGGCTGCGGGAATATTTCACCGTGGTGAGGTACCTATTTCCGAAGTAAAGTCGGTTGTTGCAGCTGATGGGATCGAAACACGTTAAAATGTTTTCTGCAGCCAATACAAGTCAATGAGCTGCAATTGATATAATGCTCCGGGAAAAGAAAATCTTTCCCGGAGAGGCAGCCGTAGCAAAAGCAAGTTATTACGAGGTGCTGATCGAACAATGTTAAAGGGAAAAACCAGAAACCCCAGAAAGAAGTTTTTCCTGTTAAGCGGAACATTGTTTCTGATATTCAGCATATTCGTACTCTGGTTCACCTCCCAGTTCACCTATCAGCGTGGACTTGATCTTCTCTCTGAAAAGGGAACTATTAAGCTCGAACTATTTGTCACATACCTGCAGGGTGTTCTGGAAAAATATGAAAGTCTCCCAGAACTGCTTGCGGTTGACAAAAACCTCGTGAATACCTTACAGAATCCGCATGAAAAAGACCGGATAGCAAAACTCAACAGGTATCTGGAAACAATCAACAGCATCAGCGATACCGCTGATACCTACCTGATGGACAGTGAAGGCCTGACTATCGCTGCGAGCAACTGGCAGGCGGAACGTCCATTTGTCGGCAGAAACTTTTCGTTTCGGCCTTATTTCGAAAAAGCAATGAGGGGTGAATTGGGGCGATATTTTGCCCTTGGCACAACCTCATCGAAGCGGGGCTATTATTTTGCGTATCCGGTTCGTAAAGCCCGCGAAATATTAGGCGTAGTTGTTATCAAAATAAATATAGACCACGTGGAACAGAGTTGGGGCGATCGTGAAGACAGTTTTCTGGTAACAGATCCGGATGGAGTCATCTTCCTGACCACCAACCAGGACTGGCGTTTCAAGACCATTCAGCAACTGGAACCAGCTGCAAAAAAGCGCATTATTGCCAGTCGACGATATCCTAATGCCTCACTCACCCAGTTGTCGTATGTCAGAGAAAACCGCGATAAAGGCTGGCAGCTGGTTCAGGTGAATGATTCAAACATCAAAAAAAAGCGTGACCATCTGCAATTATCACGTCAGATGTCTGAAGCCGGTTGGAGTGTGCACATAATGACCGATACACTCCCGGTACGTAAACGTGTACTGTGGGTCAACGTGATGACCGGTGGTATACTGCTTCTTACCTATTTGCTGTTCCTGTTGTTAATGCAACGCCAGTACCGATTGAAAGAGCTTGCCAGAATACGAGAGAAAACCAGAAGGGCTCTGCAACGTGCCAATGAAAAACTTGAAGTTCGAGTTGATGCGCGTACCCGCGAGCTGACCAAAACAAACAAGTTGCTTGTCAGGGAAATAAAAGATCGACAGCAGACAGAGGCTAAACTCAGAACTGCCAGAAATGAATTGATCCATGCAGCAAAAATGGCAGTGCTTGGCCAAATGTCGGCAGGTATCAATCATGAACTGAACCAGCCTCTGGCAGCTATACGAAGTTATGCAGACAATGGCAGGCAGTTCCTCGAAAAAGGTAGACTTGAAGAAGCCCTCTGGAATCTGGAACAGATTGGTGAATTGACTGAAAGGATGGCGCAGATAGGCATTCAGCTTAAAGCCTTCTCAAGAAAGACCAGTGGCAATATGTATGTGGTGCCATTACACGGGGTAATTGATGGCGCCTTGGAAATATTACGACCTTCTATTCGTAAGCATGATGTCACAATAGATATTTCAATCATCCCGGACCACCTTGAAGTACAGGCAAATAATTTATTGCTGCAGCAGGTATTGGTGAATCTGCTTGGCAATGCGGTACATGCAGTTGAAGGCCTTGAAAAACGAAAAATACTGGTAGATTCCTATTGTAAAGAAGAACGTGTAATTATTACTGTAACAGATAGTGGAGCGGGGATTCATGCAGACAACCTGCCGTTCATTTTCGATCCATTTTTCACAACTAAAAAATCAGGACAGGGTCTGGGATTGGGACTTGCCATAACCGATAGAATTTTGCGTGATATGAATGGCGCTATTCGGTATGTGAAAATGTCAGAACCTGGTGCCTGTTTTGAGATAGAGCTTGAGAAGGCGCAGTGATGGAAATTAATAAAGTACTCTTTATAGATGACGAAAAGCATATCAGACAAGCAAACCGTCAAACCCTTGAACTTGCCGATTTAGAGGTGATATGCCTGGAGTCTGCAGAAGAGGCTTTGCCGCTCATAAGCAGTGAGTTGCAGGGGGTGGTCGTGTGCGATATCCGGTTGCCCAAAATGGATGGACTTCAGTTTCTGCTGGAAGCACAAAAGATCGATAAGGATCTGCCTATTATTCTGATAACCGGTCATGGCGACGTTTCAACCGCTGTGCAGGCTATGCGCGATGGAGCATATGATTTTATTGAGAAGCCATATTCAGCTGAAAGGTTAGTCAAAACAGTACAACGGGCACTTGAAAAAAGAGGTCTGACTCTGGAAAACAGAAATCTCAGACGCGAGCTCGAAGCTCACTCAACACCTGGGCCCAGAATTATTGGCAATACCCCGGCGATGGAAAAACTCAGGACAACAATTTCCAAGGTGGCCGATACCGGTGCTGACGTATTGGTTCTTGGTGAAACAGGAACAGGCAAAGAATTGGTCGCAAGATCTCTGCATGAACATAGTAATCGCCGTAGAAAAAATTTTGTGGCTGTAAATTGCGGAGCTTTGCCTGAGACAATGATTGAAAGTGAATTATTCGGTCATGAGGCAGGAGCGTTCACTGATGCCAAATCCCAGCGGATTGGCAAAATCGAGTATGCAAATGGTGGCACTTTACTGCTGGATGAGATCGAATCGATGCCTTTGCGTGTTCAGATTCATCTGCTGCGGGTTCTGCAGGAGCGCAGCCTCGAGCGTCTTGGTTCCAATGAGTTGATACCGCTTGATTTCAGAGTGATTGCAGCAACCAAGGTAGACCTGAAAAACCATGCCGAAATAGGTGAATTCAGGGAAGATCTATACTACCGGCTCAATGTAGTTACCCTGGAAATCCCACCTCTCAGGGATAGGAGAGAAGATATACCACTGTTATTTCATCACTTTTTGCTGGTGGCCTGCCATCGATACCAGCAGGAGGTTCCACAGCCCAGTGCAGCACAACTCAACTCGCTTATGGCATACGGTTGGCCTGGTAATGTTCGCGAGCTACGCAATGTAGCAGAGCGTTACGTATTGCTGGGAGGACAATCCGGTTGGTCGATAGATGCCTTATTATCAGGGGCTGAGAAGGAACAGCAGCGTACGTTGTCCCAGCATGTTGACTGTTTTGAACGAAGCCTTATCGAGCAGGCGCTGGTTGTTTCCAATGGTTCGATCAAAGATGTAATGGACGCACTGGCAGTACCCAGAAAAACTCTTTCGGATAAAATGCGAAAGTACGGACTGGACAAGAGTGACTATAAGTCCCTGCCGTAGCGTGCTAATGTGCCTTTCGGTATCGTTTGTAGACCAATCCCTCCTCAAATTGGCGGAAATCCCCAAAGTGTACTTCTGAAAATGGCGGGAATCCACCAATCCTCCAAATGTTTTTCATCACAATTATTGATACATTTCTTCGGGAGCCCTTTAGGTAGGGCCATTAACCCGAATATTCATTTTTTTCCTTCAGTTGGCCTCCATGTTGCTACCGTTAAGGTTAACATAGGCAAGTGTTTGCCTGGTTGGTCTGTCTGGTAGTGATATCTCAAACGTTATTACCGGCGCAGTGCTGAAGTCCTTAAAATCAATCTGGAGGAAAAGTATGTTTCGCACAATCACCACCCTGGTTGCAACCGCTGCAGTATCCGCCATGATCGTCGCTGGGTCAGCTTTTGCTGCTCCAATCACCATCAAATTCTCCCATGTTGTCGCAGAAAACACCCCGAAAGGACAGGCAGCAAATAAGTTCAAAGATTTAGTTGCTGAACGCCTTGAGGGCAAAGTTGTTGTAGAGGTTTTCCCTAACTCGCAGCTTTTTGGTGATAATAAGGTTCTGGAAGCAATGCTGCTTGGTGATGTCCAGATGGGCGCTCCGAGTCTCTCCAAATTCAGTCGATACACCAAGAAACTTCAGCTGTACGATCTGCCATTCCTGTTCAAAGATATGACCGCTGTAGATAAGTTCCAACAGTCTCAGGAAGGCCAGGAGCTTCTCACATCTCTTGAGAAAAAGGGACTGGTTGGACTTGGTTATCTGCATAATGGCATGAAGCAGCTTTCTGCCAGCAAGATACTGAAAGTTCCAGCCGACGCCGATGGCCTGAAATTCCGCATCATGTCTTCTGAGGTACTGGAAGCGCAGTTCCATGCTGTAGGTGCCAACCCGCTCAAAAAGCCTTTTTCAGAGGTTTTCACCCTTCTTCAGACCAGAGCCATCGATGGTCAGGAGAACACCTGGTCTAATATCTATTCCAAAAAATTCTTTGAAGTTCAGCCCTACATCACCGAATCGAACCATGGTCTGCTTGACTACATGGTCGTGACCTCCAAGGAATTCTGGTACGGACTGCCTGAAGATATTCGCGCTGAAGTAAAGGCCGCTCTCGACGAGGCTATTGCTTTCGGTAACGAAGTAGCAGCGAAGAAAGACGACGAAGACAAGCAGAAAATTATCGACTCCAAACGTACTGAAATCATAACCCTTAACGACGCAGAGCGCGCTCAGTGGGTAGAGGTCATGAAGCCAGTGTGGAAACAGTTTGAAGATGAGATCGGCAAAGACCTTATCGACGCTGCATACGCTTCTAATCAGTAAGAGTAACTGCTAGTTGTAGAGGTACCTGGGAGAAGTGGAGTATTTCCTGCCGGGGCAGGTGGATACCTGCCCCGGCTGTTCGTATTGAGAAGGGGAAAAATATGTTTTGGCGCATCCTGAATCGCACCGAAGAGGCGGTGATATCGTTACTGCTGGTGCTAACGACACTACTCGTGTTTGTCGACGTAGTCATGCGATTTGGTTTTAACACTGGTTTTATGTGGTCGCAGGAGCTTACGCTGCATATGTCGGCGTGGTTCGTTCTCTTTGGAACATCCTATGGGCTCAAGGTCGGCTCCCATATAGGAATGGATGCTTTCGTCAAGCTGTTTCCCAGAAAAGGGCGCAGGATACTGAGTGGCATCGCAGCCATAATCGGTATCGTTTACTGTGGCCTGATACTCTACGGCAGCTGGATATACCTGGCAAAAATGAAAATGATCGGTATCGATCTCGAAGATGTACCGATTCCTACCTGGATTGCCCACAGCATGTTGCTTGTAGGCTTCACTTTTATCACTATTCGTCTGTTGCAGATTCTCTGGTCCATTATCACCGATCAGTCTGACGGTTTTAAACACGCCGATGAAGCAAAGGAAAGTATGGAAATTGCAGAAGAATTGAAGAAAGAGGGGGAGAACAAATGACAACTGCCTGCCTGTTTATCCTGCTCTTTGGCTGTATGATGCTTGGCTTGCCGATCGCTATGGCTCTCGGTCTCTCGAGTATTGCAACTATCCTGATGTTCTCCAGTGACTCCCTTGCTTCCATTGCCCTGAAACTCTTCGAGGCCCTGTCCGAACATTACACTTTGCTGGCAATTCCGTTCTTCATTTTGTCATCGGCTTTCTTGTCTACTGGTGGTGTCGCCAAGCGCATCATTCGCTTTGCATTGAGTGTGGTTGGCCACATTCGTGGCGGTATCGCCATGGCATCTGTCCTGGCATGTATGATTTTCGCCGCCGTGTCCGGCTCTTCCCCGGCAACAGTTGCCGCAATTGGCTCGATCGTCATCGCCGGTATGGTAAAGGCCGGCTACCCTGAAAAAATCGCAGCCGGTGTTATCGCAAACGCAGGAACCCTTGGCATTCTCATCCCACCTTCAATCGTAATGCTGGTTTACGCCGCTGCAACGGAAGAATCCGCAGCCAGAATGTTTATGGCGGGCTTCATCCCGGGCATTATGATGGGTTTGATGTTGATGATTGTTATCTATTTCGTTGCCAGGTACAAAAATATTCCATGTCAGCCATGGGGTGGATTTAAAGAGATGTTTAGCTCAGGTATCAGCGCCCTTGGCGGCCTGATGCTGATCATTATCGTGCTTGGTTCAATTTACGGTGGTATTGCCAGTCCCACCGAGGCTGCTGCAGTATCCGCGATTTATGCATTTTTGGTTGCAGTTTTCGGCTATCGAGATATGGGGCCCATGAAAGGCGAGCCCTGGCGTAAAGATGGTGAATCAGTTGGTGCGATGCTGTTTAGAAATATTTCCGGCATTATTATTTCTTTCCCGAAATGTATTTATGATAAAGAGGTGAACAAGGTTGTTCTCGATGCTGCCAAGGTGAGCATCATGTTGCTCTTTATCATTGCCAATGCAATGCTTTTCGCCCACGTACTCACCACTGAACGAATTCCTCACCATATTGCTGAGATTATAGTCAATCTTGGTCTTTCCTGGTGGATGTTCCTCATTGTCGTAAATATCCTGCTGCTGATAGCCGGCAATTTCATGGAGCCTTCCGCAATTCTGCTTATCATGGCACCTATCCTTTTTCCAATAGCAGTCCAGCTTGGTATCGATCCGATTCATCTCGGTATCATCATGGTTGTAAATATGGAAATCGGAATGCTCACACCGCCCGTTGGCCTCAATCTCTTCGTCATATCAGGTATAACGGGGCATAGTATGGGCTGGGCTATAAAATCAGCTCTGCCTTGGCTATTAGTGTTGCTTACATTCCTCATTCTTATCACCTATGTTCCCCAGATATCTCTGTTCCTGCCTGAGCTGCTGGATAAAATTCAGGGATATTGATTGAGCCGAATGACTCGTTAGATTTCTTAGCTTGCCAATAAAAAAAGCCTTCTGTTCCAACCTGGAACTGAAGGCTTTTTTTTTGTTGCTCATTCATTAAAAGTTTTTGCTCGAATGTTCTGATTTTGGCCATTGGCTTAAAGATCATTATACTTTAAACAGGCTGTTAAAATTGTCTTCTGTCAACAAATCACCGGAGGCTGTCATGAACATTCCCGCTATACGTAAAATCCTCTATGTCACAGATCTCGGCAAGCATACCAGACCTGTGTTCCTGCATGCTCTCGGCCAAGCCAAAAATAACAATGCATCATTAACTGTTCTGCACGTGGTTGAGCCGATGACAGAAACAGCAAACGCAGTGATTCAAACCTACCTGTCTCATGAACAGGTTGAAAAGGTACGTAAAGATGGTATGAAAAAGGTGCTCAACTACATGAAAAAGCGCATTGATAATTTTTTGCAGGAAGAAGTTGGCGGTAAAAGCTTGAAGAGTGAACCTATTGAAGAAATAATAGTGGTCGCAGGCAAGCCCAGTGAGGAAATTCTGCGAGTTGCTGAAGAAAACAATGTGGATATGATAGTAATTGGAAAATCAACCCATAAGGTACGGGGCAGTCTGGTCATGGGCTCAACCACCAGATGGGTAAACCGTCTGGCAAAAGTACCTGTTCTTATTGTGCCGAACCAGTAACCTGAAGTATAGTGATTTTCACTGCATATACAGAAAACTTGAATCTTGAACCAGCTCAGTTGAGCTACCAGAATCCCCTTTTTCTTTACATAATTATATTCGGATTAACTGATGAACAGTTTTAACATCATTCTCGCTTCTCCACGGGGCTTTTGCGCCGGAGTTGAACGCGCCATCGAAACAGTACGACAGGCTATAAAGGACCATGGCAAACCCGTTTATGTATTACATGAGATCGTCCATAACAAGCATGTGCTTCATGAACTTGAAAAACTCGGTGCCATTTTTGTAGAGGAGTTGGATGAAATTCCGTCGGGTGAAATCTGTATCTTCAGTGCTCATGGTGTTGCTGTGGCAGTCGAAGAAAGGGCAAAAGAGCTCTCGCTGCGTACCATTGATGCAACCTGTCCACTGGTTGGCTCAGTCCACCATATGGTCGAAAGGTACTTCACTGAGGGTTATAATGTGATAATTATCGGCCACCATAAACATCCGGAAGTAGAGGGAACAGCAGGTCGAGTCACCGGAAAGGTTCATGTAATTTCCACTGAGGACGAGGCCAGGGAACTTGAAATCGAAAACAGTAAAAGAGTGGCATTTGTAACCCAGACCACCTTGAGTAAGGATGATATTACCGGTATCCAAAAAATACTGCGAGAGCGGTTTCCCATGCTTCGCGGGCCGAAGTCTAACGTCTGCTTTGCCACTGAAAATCGACAGAACGCTGTAAAGAAGCTGGCCATGGAAACGGATTTGATTTTTGTAGTTGGCTCCAAAAACAGTTCAAATTCGAACAGGTTACGGGAAGTTGCCCTGAAAGCAGGAACAGATGCATTTCTGATAGATGACTGGACAGATATAGACCCGGCATGGCTTACCTCGGTGAAAACCGTTGGCATTACAGCCGGTGCCTCAGCTCCTGAGAGACTGGTCGAAGGCGTAACGGATTGTTTGAAAAAACATGGCGCAAAGGATATTGCCACCATGAATGGCCTGCAGGAGAACATTCATTTCAAACCAGCCGAGTTGGAATAATAGGTAGAAAGCGAAGATAATAAACAAGAAAGGCGGGTTGAATAGTATTCAACTCGCCTTTTTGATGTATCGGTTCCTAAACCCGAATTACTGACCGGTTCAGGCAAAGTGCATTTTGGCCCCTTTACTAAGCCAAAGCTTCCTTGATTCTCTCCATGGCCTTCACGACATTCTCATAACTGTTGAAGGCGGAGATACGAATGTAGCCGTTTCCGCATTTACCGAAGCCTGCACCCGGAGTACACACCACACCGGCTTTATTGAGCAGCATATCGAAGAACTCCCAGGAGTCCATGTTGCCTTCAATCCAGATATATGGTGAGTTTTTTCCGCCGTCATACTTGTATCCGAGGCTGTCCATGGTTTCACAGATTAACGCGGCATTCTTCATGTAGTACTCGACGAGTTCTTTGCACTCTGCCTTTCCTGCTTCACTGTAAACAGCTTCTGCAGCTCTCTGCACAGGATAGGACACCCCGTTGAATTTAGTACAGTGCCTACGGTTCCAAAGTGTGTGGACTGAGTGGCTGTTGCCTGCTTTATCATAGGCAACACATTCTTTAGGCACTACAGTGAAGGCGCAACGGGTGCCGGTAAAACCGGCACTTTTGGAGAAACTGCGGAATTCGATCGCGACCTCTCTGGCGCCTTCTATTTCGTAGATTGATTTCGGAAGATCGTCATCCTGCACGAATGCTTCATATGCAGCGTCAAAGAGAATCAGTGCCTTGTTGTCACGTGCATAGTCTACCCAGGTCTTCAGTTCTTCTTTGGTGATGGTGGAACCGGTTGGATTATTAGGGAAACAGAGATAGATCAGGTCTACCTGCTCTTTTGGCAAGGCTGGAACGAATTGATTTTCCTTAGTTGAATCGAGGTAGACAATACCTTTAAAACGGCCATCGGCGAACTCTTCAGTGCGACCGGCCATTACGTTGGTATCGAGATAAACCGGATATACAGGGTCGGGAATTGCAATTGTGATATCCTGAGAGAATAACTCCTGAATATTACCAGTATCGCACTTGGCACCGTCGCTTATAAAAATTTCATCGGGGGAAACTTCGGCTCCGCGGGAAGCAAAATCATTTTCGGCAATGGCTTCACGCAGGAATGCATACCCCTGCTCAGGGCCATAACCACGAAAGCCTTTCTCGGTCGCCATCTCGTCAACCGCCGCATGAAATGCATCGGTACTCGCCTTGGGGAGAGCCCTGGTTACATCACCAATGCCAAGTTTAATAACTTCCTTGTCCGGATTGTTCTCTTGAAAAGTTTCGACGCGCTTGGCAATATCGGAAAAGAGGTAGGATGCCTGAAGTTTTAAGTAATGCTCATTGATTGTAATCATTGAAATGCTTCCTGTAGTGGTCTCTGTTTGAAGTTCTCTGGTTGATACTTTGCGTTAATCTTGATCACTGCTGTCCCCGATAAAATTGTTCTCTTGATATGTGCTGCTGTCGCCTAAATATAGCTGTTGGCGTAATTTCTGCAGCGGGATGGAAAGAGATGGGGGTAACTGCTTCAGAACAGACAGTTCCCATTGTTGGTAAAAACAGTGAAAATCTTGCATAGTAGATTGAATACTAACGATTATAATGGCCTTACAAACTCTGTCAATAAACAAACGTTACAATCCTGGCTGTAACCATAAAATTTAACCAAGGAGATGCCCTGTATGAAAACAGAGGAACATCGCACTATATATAGAAAAGAATATCAACCGTCGCCTTTCCTTGTCGATACCATCCAGCTTACCTTCAAGCTCGGTGCAAACCATACTGATGTAACCGCCAGAACAGAGATACGAAAAAACCCGGCCTCCCGTGACAGCGGCAAAACACTCAAGCTTGATGGCGAGCAGCTTGAATTGCTGACTATTTTTTATAACGATTTGCCGCTAACCGACCAGTGTTACGAAGTGAGTGAGAAAGGGCTGTCGATTGATGTGAGTGATGATGCCTTTGTTCTTGAAATCACTACCAGAACAAACCCGGATGCCAACACCTCACTGGAAGGACTCTATCGTTCCAGTGGCAATTTCTGCACACAATGTGAGGCAGAAGGGTTCAGAAAGATCACCTATTATCTGGACAGACCTGATGTCCTCGCCAAATTCACCACCAGGATTGAAGGGGATAAAACCTCCTGCCCGGTGATGCTCTCCAATGGCAACAAGATAGAGGAGGGCGACCTCGATGAAGACACGCATTATGTGGTTTGGGAAGACCCTTTCCCAAAACCGTGCTATCTGTTCGCCCTGGTGGCTGGTGACCTGAAATATATCGAAGACAACTTCACCACCAGATCAGGACGAGACATAGCGCTGCAGATTTATGTGGAGCAACGGAACATAGCCAAATGCGAGCACGCCATGCGCTCCCTGAAAAAGTCGATGAAGTGGGACGAGGAAGTGTATGGGCTTGAGTATGACCTTGATCAGTTCATGATAGTGGCCGTGGACGATTTCAATATGGGCGCCATGGAGAATAAAGGCCTCAATGTCTTTAATTCCAAATATGTGCTGGCACTTCCTGAAACTGCTACAGATAATGACTATCTCGGTATCGAAGGTGTTATCGCCCACGAATATTTTCATAACTGGACCGGAAACCGGGTGACCTGCAAGGATTGGTTCCAGCTGAGCCTGAAAGAGGGGTTGACCGTTTTTCGTGATCAGGAGTTTTCAGCGGACATGAATTCCAGGCCGGTTCAGCGAATTGATGACGTTCGAGTGCTGCGCACCGCCCAATTCCGTGAAGACAGTGGTCCCATGGCCCATCCGGTTCGCCCGGATTCCTATGTGGAGATTAACAATTTCTACACAACTACCGTGTATCTCAAGGGAGCTGAGGTGATCCGTATGATGCATACCCTGCTTGGTGCCGAGTCGTATCGCAAGGGGATGGATCTTTATTTTGAGCGTCATGACGGTCAGGCGGCAACCTGTGACGATTTTGTTTCTGCCATGGAAGATGCAAACGGTTATGACCTCAGCCAGTTCAAACGCTGGTACCGCCAGGCAGGTACCCCTCAACTTGCAGTAACAACGGAATTTAACGCCGATAATCAGGAATTCGTTGTTGTTATTGAACAAAAATGCGCGCCGACCCCGGGCCAAAAAATAAAGAAACCATTCCATATCCCTATCAAAATCGGCTTACTCGACCAGGATGGCAATGACATTTCAATAACAGGAGAAGATTCAATAGTTCTGGAACTCAAGGAGGAAAAAGAACAATTCAGTTTCTACGGAGTTGAAAATGAACCGGTTCTGTCATTCCTGCGTGATTTCTCTGCCCCGGTGAAGGTTGAAGATTTCCAGTCCAGGCAGGACCTGTCGTTTTTAATGGCCCATGATTCAAATTTATTCAATCGGTGGCAAGCAGCCTCAAAGCTTGCTGAATATGTTATTTTTGACGGTATATCCGCACATCAGAAGGGAGAGGGATTTACACTTGACGACGCATATGTTCAAGCCGTAGCAACCAACATCGCCAGCGGCAGGGAAACAGATAAAATGCTGCTGGCCCAGGCACTGCAATTGCCGCCTGAAACATATCTGGCCACCCAGATGGACGTTATCGATCCAGATGCTTTGCACGAAGCCAAAGAGGCTGTTGCCAGACAACTGGCAAGCAGCCTCTCTGATGTATTTCTCACGTTGTATAAGGAAAATAATGTTGCTGGTGAGTATCAGATAACTCCGGAGGCAATGGGACAACGGAGCCTGAAAAATACCGCTCTCAGTTACCTGATGAGCCTTGATCCTTTACCGCAGGAGGTGGTGGATATCTGTCTTGCTCAATATGAGAATGGGAGTAACATGACGGATGTGGTAACCGCTTTGAACTTTATCTCCAATAGCGAACTTGATGTTCGGGAAGAAATGCTGGAAGATTTCCTGGAGAAATGGCGTCAGGATCCATTGGTAACTGATAAATGGCTTATACTTCAGGCGACTTCAAAGCGTAAGGAAACCCTTGGAGAGGTGAAAAAGCTCCTTGCTCATCCGGTATTTTCAATCAAGAACCCGAATAAGGTACGTTCGCTGATCGGAAGTTTCTGCGCGATGAACCACGTCCGGTTCCACGATAATTCAGGCGAAGGGTATGCATTTCTGGCAGACAGAATTATTCAGCTCAATGAAATCAACCCTCAGATCGCAGCGCGGATGGTTTCGCCATTCACTACCTGGCGAAAATATGACAGTGAACGTCAGGCAATGATGCGAGATCAGCTTGAAAAAATTGTGAGTTTAGAAGGGCTTTCGCGTGATGTTTATGAGATAGTAAAGAAAAGCCTCTAAATTTGAAGACAATAGTCGCACAAACGGTACGCAGAACAGCACATGATTGAATCAATACTTCTCATCAAGATAATCGGCAACAACCAGACATTGCTGCCGAGGCAATATCCATGCAACGATGATGGAGTAGTGCGCTATCCTCTTAAGCGAAGGGCTTCAATGAAAGATATCATCGAAGCCCTTGGTATTCCCCATACCGAGGTGGGAGCGATATTGGTAAATGGTGTGGAATCGGAATTCGAACACATTCCGGACGCATCACAATTTATTGAAATACTGCCATTTTCGAAAGACCTCACCATCGCAGTCAATTCCCCTTTACGCCCGAAGACTCCTTTAAGCTTACGTTTTCTCGCAGACGTAAACGTTTTGAAACTGGCAAGAATCCTGCGAATGCTCGGGGTTGATACCTCACAGGCACACTCCACAAGGATTCGTGCAGTGGCTGAAAGTGCCAGGCAGCAAAAACGCATTATTCTTACCAGAAACAAAGAGTTGTTAAAGCTTAAATCCCTGGCCTATGGACAGTTATTACGTTCTGAAGATCCTGAAAAGCAGTTACGAGAGGTTCTGGAACGTTTTGGTTGTCTCAAAACAGATTCTCTTGCATTATTCAGTCGATGTCTTGAATGCAATTCTCCGCTGCAAAGAGTCAGTAAAGAAGAAGTGTTTGAGCTGCTGGAACCGCTCACCAGGAAATATTACGACGAATTCTCCAGATGCACAGGGTGCGGTAAAGTGTACTGGAAGGGCACCCATTATGAGAAAATGCTGAAAATAATAGAGCGGGTGTCTGCAGGCACCATCTGAATGAATCAAAATCACTAAATAAGTGCAGAAGCAGAACGTTGTTTCGATGACTGTAATATCCTTTAGCCAATAGCTGAAACTTTTATAAAAAGGAGAGATTATGGGAGCTGAAGTACTGATTACAGGAGTGAGTGGCGGCCTTGGCAAAGCGCTGGCTGGATTGTATCTGGAGCGGGGCTGTACCGTATATGGTCTCAGTAGAAGAGAGCCGGCCGAGTTGATGAAAGATGAAAGATTTTTATTCAGCTCTGTTGATCTGAGAGATTTTGCGGCAACCGAAGAATCTCTAAAGAAACACATTGAGACTAAAAACATAAATCTCGTTGTCCTGAACGCTGGTATCCTCGGTGATTTTGGAGATATGACCACAACCAGGCTTGAGGTGATGAAAGAGGTGATGGATGTGAACCTCTGGGTCAACAAGGTCATTCTCGATTATCTATTCCAAAATGGTGTGGCGGTACAACAGGTGGTGGCAATCTCTTCCGGTGCTTCTGTAAGCGGGGCAAGAGGCTGGAACGGGTATGGAATATCCAAAGCTGCGCTGAACATGATGGTGAAGCTCTATGCGGCGGAACGGTCAGAAACACACTTTTGCGCCCTGGCACCTGGAATAATTGATTCCGCAATGCAGGAACATCTCTGTGGGTTGGATGCAAGCAATGATTATCCTGTATTGAAGAAGCTACAAGAAGCCAGAAACACAAAATATATGCCACAACCTGCCGAAGCAGCACACATAGTAGCAAATTGCATCGACCGGCTTCCTGATGTGGTGAAGAGCGGCGCATATACAGATGTGCGAGAGTTTCAACAATAACAGAACGCTATGAAAAAAGTGTATACGGCAGCGAACCCGGCTGAAGCGCATATTGTTCGTGGAATACTTGAATCCCACAATATTATCGCAGAAGTTCGTGGCGAGGCATTGTTCAGCGTGCGGGGAGAGTTACCCATGGTTGGTGACACCTTTCCCACTGTCTGGATACTACAAGACAGTGATCACCAGCAGGCCATTAATGTTGTGACAGAGTATGACAGCAAGATGAAGGAAGAGGGGACGATAGGGGAGTATTGGGTTTGTTCCAGTTGCGGGGAACAATTGGAGCAGCAGTTCACTGCCTGTTGGCAATGTGGTACTCCCCGTGAGGATATTATTGAAAACAGGGAGTTGAAGTAGTCGTTCTAGTCTCTTTTATGACAGAAAAGACACCGGTATTTGGGCGGGTGGTTTTCTGATAGAGGAGAGGAGCCACCCTCCACGTGACAGGATACACAGTTTTTTTCTGCCTCTTTCTTGCTTTCAATAGCAAAAAACTCCTCATGCAACTCATCGTGCGGCAAAGTCGAAGTCGTTGCTTTGGGAGCACGCAATAAAAAGGTGACAATAAAAACACCGATCACCACGAAGCAGATATTGAGAATAATCATTTTTCCTTTTGAAAACTTTGGCATAGCTCCCGTTGTTTCGTTCTAAGATTAAGGTGAAAGGTAACGTTTCGATACTTTCCTGCTGACTATCTGTTTCCCATTTCGAGATTTTTGAAGTCAAGCAGCCCAGTGCGGAGGGCTAAAGCAACCGACTCTGCAAGCAGCCCGGTCAAAAGGCTGTTTCTACCTGTCAGTTTCAATGCTCTGGCATGAATCTTCTGCACTCGAACCAGTTTATGGAAATTCTTGTCATTACCTTCTATAGAGGCAAGCTGTCTGCCGATATATTCTCCTGATACAATCGCCGGGTAAATCCCTTCGCCGGTCAGCCCTGAGGCAAAACCAGCTGCATCTCCAGCCAGAAACATATTGCCAAAATCCCAACCACGATAATCGAAATTAATATACTCCGCTCTGGCCCAGTGTCTATCAAGCCTGTAGCCCCGGGTTCTGGCCCAGTCTATAAGACCGGATTTCAATTTCTGGGCTGGCATGGTTTTTCGATCAGCGTAGGCACCGATCGAAACGCTGTCGGTATGAGGAAAAATCCATCCATACCCATTTCCAAAAAAGCGATTATCCAAATGCCATTCCATTTCATTTGCATGTCGTGGTACCTGGTAGTTAATTCCCACTCCCATTGATTCTGTCGGAATTTTGAGATATCTACGAACTGCAGAGCTTGAGCCGTCTGCGCCAACCAGAAACCCGAAATCTACTTTATGCTCTTCACCGGTAAGGCGATCGAGGTAAATTAACGAGTGTTTTTTGATCTTGATAATCTGGCAACTGGCTTTGAGTACTGCGCCGGACTTTGTTGCAAGCTGAGCCATATGCTGGCCGAGTTTTTCCCGGCTTACAGTTGCAATAATTGGTTCCTTTTCGACGACTTTAGCGTGCTGTAGTCTGGTAAAGACGTGTTGGGTTGGGAATCTCTTTTCTTCTATCTGGCCTGGGATAGTGTTTATCAGACCGCTCCAGGTAATACCTCCAGCACATACCTTCGGTCCGAACCTGGATTTTCTCTCAAGCACCAGTACGTCGGTACCATTCTCAGCCAAAACTTTGGCACAGGAAAGACCTGCGGGGCCGCCGCCGGCAATTACAACTGAATACTGCATAATGTCATATATGGGGTTGAGTATGTTGAAAAAAAAAGTGCCGTACACCCGTAAACGAAAGCCTGCGAAGGATGTACGGCAGCAAAGTATACTCAAATAGCGAACTCTTTGCTATCCCTCAGTAAGGGTAGCGGTCACAAATTCCCGATTCATTCTGGCTATGTTTCGGATGGATATGGATTTAGGGCACACTATTTCACATGCCTTGTAGTTTGAGCAATTGCCAAACCCTTCTTTATCCATTGTTTCCACCATGGATAGAGCCCTTTGTTTCCGCTCGGCCTGGCCTTGCGGCAATAAGCAGAGCTGGCTGATCTTGGCGCTGGTAAAAAGCATCGCCGCCCCATTGGGGCAACTGGCAACACATGCGCCACAGCCAATGCAGGCAGCGGCATCCATTGCAAGCTCTGCTGTTTCTGAAGGAATAGGGGTGGCGTTGCCATCAGGAACTCCGCCGGTATTCACCGATACGTATCCACCAGACTGGACTATCCGATCCAGAGCGGAACGATCTACGACCAGGTCTTTTCGGACAGGAAAAGCACGCGAGCGAAACGGTTCGATAACGATAGTATCGCCGGATTTGAAGTTGCGCATGTGCAGCTGGCAAAGGGTAACTTCCTTTTCAGGGCCATGTGCTATACCGTTGACGACAGAACCGCACTGCCCGCAAATCCCTTCCCGACAATCATGGTCAAAAGCAACAGGGTCTTTTCCCTCCTTGGTCAGCTTTTCGTTCAGCACGTCAAGCATTTCAAGAAAGGACATATCGGTACTGATATCGTCTAAGTTGTAAAATTCGAAGTTGCCAAGCGCGTCATTATTTCTCTGGCGCCAGATCTGTAGTGTGAGGTCAATGCTGCTCATATTAGCCACCTGTTTTAAAATCGAATGCGATTAGGAAAGTTGGTATCGACACTTTCTGAGAACCATGGTTCGCCATTATTTGTAACTTCTCTGGCTTGGGGTAACGTTTTCAAACGCGAGTTGCTCCTTGTGCATTACCGGAGCTTCATCTTCACCCTTATGTTCCCAGACACTAACGTGTGAGTAGTTGTTGTCGTCACGTTTGGCCTCATTTTCTTCAGTCTGGCTCTCTTCTCTGAGATGGCAGCCGCATGATTCTTCTCTTTCCAGCGCATCGTGAATCATCACATCGGCAAATTCCAGGAAATCTGCTACTCTTCCGGCTCTTTCCAGGGACTGGTTCAGGTCTTTGCCGGAACCGGGTACATATACTTTGTCCCAGAATTTATCCTTAATGGCTGGCAGAGCCTCAAGAGCATTTTTCAACCCCTCCTTGTTGCGGGCCATACCGCAATTATCCCACATAAGTTTGCCGAGCTCTTTATGGACCTCATCTACTGTGACGGTACCTTTGGGTCCTTTATCTGAGTTTTTGAGAATTTTGCTGATCCGGTTGTTAACCCGTTCACGGGATGCCAAAAATTCTGAATTGTCGGCTGTTACTTTATCAATCGGGGTAGAACCAAAATAATTGGCGACTGCAGGCGAAACAACAAAATAGCCATCCGCCAGTCCCTGCATCAAGGCGCTTGCACCCAATCGGTTGGCACCATGGTCTGAGAAGTTGCACTCACCAAGGGCAAAAAGACCTGGAATTGTGGTCATCAGGTTATAGTCAACCCAGAGCCCGCCCATTGTATAGTGCACAGCTGGGTAGATCATCATTGGCTCGTTTACAGGATTGGTGTCGACAATTTTTTCGTACATCTGGAAAAGGTTGCCATACTTCTTGAGAATGGTCTGTTCGCCATCTCGCTTGATTGCATCTGCGAAGTCAAGATAGACAGCAAGGCCGGTCGAACCGACACCTTTGTTGAGGTCGCATTGTTCCTTGGCGTTACGGGAGGCAACATCACGTGGTACCAGGTTTCCGAAACTCGGATATTTACCTTCGAGGTAATAGTCACGCTCCGACTCAGGTATCTGGGCAGGTGGTCTCGTGTCACCTTGTTTTTTCGGCACCCAGACCCGGCCATCATTTCTCAGACTTTCACTCATGAGAGTGAGTTTTGACTGATAATCTCCATGAACCGGAATACATGTCGGATGAATCTGTACAAAGCATGGATTGGCAAAACCCGCGCCATGCTTGTGGGCACGCCAGGCTGCAGTAACGTTACATGACATGGCGTTGGTGGAGAGGAAATAGACATTACCATAGCCGCCGGTGCAGAGCAGCACGGCATCTGCACTGTGACTTTCAATTTCACCGGTAATATGATTGCGAACCGTTATGCCACGGGCTTTGCCATCTACTACGACCAGATCCATCATCTCCCGTCGGGGGTACATCTCTACTTTACCGGCATGTATCTGGCGTGAAAGGGCGCTGTATGCTCCAAGCAGCAGCTGCTGACCTGTCTGGCCCCGGGCGTAGAAAGTACGACTTACCTGGGCGCCACCAAAAGACCTGTTAGCCAGAGTGCCGCCATATTCCCTGGCAAACGGCACTCCCTGTGCAACACACTGGTCGATAATATTGTTGCTCACCTGGGCGAGACGATACACATTAGCTTCACGGGCCCGAAAGTCACCGCCTTTAATGGTGTCGTAAAAGAGTCTGTAAACCGAATCGCCGTCGTTCTGATAGTTTTTTGCAGCGTTGATGCCGCCCTGGGCTGCAATGGAGTGTGCACGGCGCGGGCTGTCCTGAATACAGAATGTTTTTACTTTATATCCTTGTTCTGCGAGAGTGGCGGAGGCGGCAGCGCCGGCGAGTCCTGTTCCCACCACAATCACGGAGAATTTTCTACGATTTGCAGGGTTGACAAGCTTATTGGCAAATTTATGATTATCCCATTTTTCTGAGAGGGGGCCTGAAGGGATATGAGAATTAAGTTCCATAGTATAAAACCTTGACGTGTTTTTAACCCGGATGTAAACATCTTCGGGCAGAGGTTTAGAGTATGTTTGCGTGTCTAGGTATCAGACCACACTGTTTTTTTTAGATCCTGGATTAAAAATTCGATCCCAGACCGGTCATGAAATAGAGTGGTATTCCGCCAAACATAATGAGGAAAAACGCTGGAACGATATACGTAAGTTTGTCAATTGCGTCGTTGTAGCGAGGGTGGTTGGCTCCCAGAGTCTGAAGCATAGACCAGAAACCGTGCGTCAGGTGCAGTGCCATCGCTGCAAATGAAATGAGGTAGAAGAGGCTGTAGAAAAAGCCGCTGAATCGCTCTTTAACCAATTCTGAAATTGGCATCTCACCTCCGGAAAGGGTGAAACCTGAGACATGAACCAGCAGAAACAATAACAAAAGAAGACCGGAATAGGGCATGGTCTTTGCCGCGATTGATTTCTTCTCTGTCACGATTTCAGCCTGTACAGCATAGCGTGAGCTGTTGACCTCTCTGTTTTGAAAAAACAGGTAGAGGCCGAAGCCGATATGCGCGGCAAGAACCGTAAACAACGATGTAGAGAAAATAAATACCAGTACAGGGAGGCTGTGCAATGCATCAGCATAGTGTTGAAATGCCGACGCACTCAGGTAGATTGTGACATTACCGAAGACGTGGGTGCAGAGAAACAGCACCAGTAACAAACCGGTAATTGCCATGACATACTTTCTTCCGATGGACGTTTTGAAAAAATTGATGAACCACATGAAGACACCCTTGAAGCTGAAGGTTTAAGGAAGCGTACAATGGTTGACATCGGTAATAGTTCTACAGTTTAAGTAAAAATGAAAGTACTTTCTGACTCGGAATATATCAGTAATTCAGATGATTATAATAATGAAATTGGTTAGGTCGAACGCTTTGCCGAGCCATTCACCAATCCCTTTTTGAGAATGATGTTATGAATTGTAAAGCTGCAATCTTTGATCTTGACGGTACCTTGCTCGATACCCTCCATGATCTGGCATATGCCGGCAACAGCGTATTGATGAAGCGGGGTTTTCCCCAACACCCTGTCGAGTCATATAAACATTTTGTTGGCGATGGCTTAAAGGTGCTGATGGAAAGAATTACTCCAGCTGATGTTGATGAGAGTGAAATTCAAGCCTGCTGTTCCTTGTTCAATGAAATCTATGATAGCTGCTGGGATGCGAATAGCCGCCCATATCCCGGTATTATCAAAATGCTTCATGAATTGAAGAGTCAAGGCATCCGGTGCAGCGTTCTCTCGAACAAGCCGCATCAGTTTACCAGGATTTATATCGATCGTTTTTTCAACTCAGACGATTTTGAAGTTGTCTTTGGTCAACGTGAAGGCGTTGAGAAAAAGCCTGACCCGGCCGGGGCCATAGAGATAGCGAATATTATGCAGGTTGATCCAGCTCAATGCATTTACGTTGGCGACACCTCTGTGGATATGCGAACGGGTAAATCAGCTGGTATGTATACCATAGGTGTTCTCTGGGGCTTTCGGGAAAAGAAAGAGTTACAACAGAACAACGCCGATATAATTGTTTCAAGCCCTGAGGAGATCGTTGAATATGTCCTTGCTACCAGTTGAACTCGCACCTTACCTGAAATATGCTGCACCGCCCCTGGTTGGTGCGTTCATTGGCTATTTAACCAATCGTGTCGCCATCCGCATGCTGTTCAGGCCACTCAAAGAGTGGCGGGTTTTCGGATTGCGCGTGCCTATGACTCCGGGTGTCATTCCCTCCAAAAGGGCCCAACTTGCTGATAACATGGGTGAGGTTGTCGGGGATCATCTGCTCACCAGCACAGAGATTGGTAACGCGCTCAAAGAAGATAAATTCCAACAACATTTGCTCAATGTTATCTCTGAAAGGGTAGGGGACATCCTCCACCGGGATCTCGGGTCCATTGCCGAGCTGGTGCCGCAAAAATTCTCGATCTACTTTGATCTGGGCCTCAGGACAGTAAAACATCAGCTTAAGGAAAATGTTCATGAGTTTATAGACTCAGACGACTTTGAAGAGCAGATTGGACAGGCTATCGAAAATAAGTTCGAGCATATTCTGGACCGTCAGGTCGGTGACATGCTGAACAGTGGTCAGCGTGACTTTGTCTACGGATTTCTTGAGGAATCTTTGCAGAGAATGCTGGCAAGCCCGGTTATGGAGGAATGGGTTAATGAGTTTGTACGCCAGAAGGTGTATGAAACTTTGCAGCAGGAGAAATGTCTGTCGGAAGTTCTCCCTGAAACGCTGCTTGAGCTGATTGAGACCTCTATACGTCAACAGACTCCCAATATCCTGAAAAAGCTCGCCGAAATTCTCAAAGACGAGCAGGTACGAACAAATATAGTTCAGGGCGCCTGTGGTGGAGTTGAGAGTTTCATTACTTCTCTTGGTCCCATGTCTGCCATGGTGCAGAATTTCATCAGTATGGAGACTGTGGAGGTCAAGATCAGAGAATACCTCGATGAGAAAGAAGAGGATATTCAGAACTGGCTTGGGTCAGAAGAGCTCCAGGAGAAGGTTGGGGCGATTTTATCAGAGAGATTTGCACACTTTTGCACCACGCCACTGGTCAAACTCATAAATACAGCAGATGCCGATAAGGTTGATACATTCTGCGCTACTGCCTCTGCGCAGATTTCTGCTCTGTTAAGAGAAAAAGAAGTATCAGTGGCTCTCTCGGCTATGATCAAGAATAATGTTGAGACTCATCTTGATGATGGCAATGTCCGTATCAGAACGCTGCTCTTTGATTTCTTCGGCCCAACAGGTTCGGTTACAGCGAAAAACTGGGCCAAGAAAGAATGTGTGAGCCTGCTGCGCTCTGCTGATACCAAAAAAACGCTTGATGCACTGCTTGAAAGCCTGGTCGACACAGTAGTTCATAAGAAGATCGGCAAAATATCAAATGTGCTGCCAGGTGATGTCCGTAAAGAAATTTACCTCTCAATCCAGAAAATGGCCTCCTCAATGCTTGAGAAAGAGGTTCCCGGTCTGGTCGACTCACTTGATATCAGACAAATTGTTGCCGATAAGCTGAACTCGCTGGATTTATTGCGCCTGGAACGGTTGCTACTTTCGATTATGGAAGAGCAGTTCAAGTATATCAACCTCTTTGGTGCCTTGCTTGGTTTTATATTAGGTTGTCTGAATCTGGTGTTTCTGCACCTCACGTAATTTCTGAAATCAGGGATACTCAAAAATGTTACATTTCTGATCGGTTTTGTTACTGTAAGTATGCCAGTTGTGGTTCAGTATTCAGAATTTAGAAGTGTTGATTCTTAGGCTTAATCTGTTTTTTCTGCCTGAAGATTATCCCAGTTCTGCACAGATCATAATATCTTGATATTGTGATCTGTCGCATCCGGTGTTAATTACTTGCCTGAGAATGTACTTTTTCAAGGTAGCTTTTTATCTTGTCATGTCCACCCGTTTCCCTTTTCGCCTTCAGGCCCGGGGCTGCCCCACATACAGAATCATTCTTCCACGATTAAGCTGGCAAAATGTGCTGAGCATAATTGATTTGGTGGGCTAATGGTCTGCTCTGGCTGGAAGAAGATTATTAGTTAACGACCTTCAAAATATTGCAGAAATAATGAAACTCTTCTATCACATCTTCGGCTATCTTCTTCTCGGCATGATCATCCTTATTGTAACGGATGAATATTTGAGTTTTCATGCAGAAGTAAAGCAATTCGAAGCAGACATGGTTACTAATGCCGTGCAAAACGGCAACAGCATTTCTGGTATGATTGCTCATGTATGGAGGGAAAGTGGTGAAGAAAAAGCGCTTGAATTGATACGTGATGCCAGTAGTTCCGGAACAATTGATATCCGCTGGGTATGGGCGGATAGCTTTCCTGATAATTCAATGATGGCCGGCAGTGATAAAGAGCAGCTGGAAAAATTGACATTACAGGAAACAACTACCTTAAAAATTCATGACAAAAGAGGGGAAATTCTCCTCTATACATATGTTCCTGTAGATATAGGGCTGAATCGAATCGGGGCACTGGAGTTACGCCAGTCGTTTACTGCTTTAGAGCTGTATTCTGGTAGAATGCTGACCCGTGCAATCATCATTACTGCTTTTCTTGCCGTCATATGCGGCGTAATTCTGTATCTCTTTATCAATAATAAAATACGTGTACCGCTTAATCGTCTTACAAGTCAGGCTAAACGGATAGGACAGGGTGATCTCAGAGTAGAGACCGATATTGCTGGTAATGATGAACTTGCTGACCTGGCAAGAACCATGAACGATATGTGCTCAAGTCTGATCATTGCCAAAGAGAAAATTAAATTTGAGTATGATGCCCGTCTCAAAACTTTGGATCAGCTTCGTCATACTGAGCGGTTATCTACATTTGGTCTCATCTCAGCAGGAATAGCCCATGAAATCGGAACGCCGCTGAATGTCGTTGACGGCAGAGCAAAAATGATCATTAACGAAGATTTGCGTGACGAGGAAATAAAGGAATGTGCGGCGATAATTAAAAGCCAGGCCGAGCGAATGACGCTTATCATCAGGCAATTGCTCGATTTCACCAGACGTCCTAAACAGCAAATTTCAAAAGAAAATATTGCTTTTCTTGTGAAACAGATATTTCAGTTACTTCACCCTATGGCAAGTCGACAGCATGTGTGCTTCAGTTTTAACAGAAGCGAAGATGCCGAAGTTGAACTGAGTGTTGATGGTTCACAAATTCAGCAGGTTTTGATTAACCTGCTGATGAACAGTGTCCAGGCAATGCCCGATGGCGGAACCGTTTCAGTCAATATTACAAATGAAATGCTGAAGGCTCCCCTTAAAGCGGATCAACTACCACAAAAATATATAAAAGTACGAATTGTTGATGAAGGTGAAGGAATCTGCCAGGAGGATATTGAACATATTTTCACCCCATTTTACACAACTAAAACCGTTGGCACCGGCACAGGCCTTGGTCTTTCAATTGCCCACGGCATTGTAGAAGAACACAGCGGCTGGATAGACGTCGAGAACAGTATCCGAAACGGTGCATGCTTTTCAGTGTACCTCCCTATGAAGGAGAATAAATAATGAGCGGGAACATTCTAGTCATTGAGGATGACCAGGATATGTGTGATCTGTTGACAGCAGGACTGAGCCGGCGGGATTTTTCTGTCAAAACGTTTGTCTCAGGTAAAGAAGGGCTTGCTTCTGTTGATCTGCATTTAACAGATGTGGTGCTTGCCGACATAAACCTGCCGGATATTAATGGTCTTGATATCTGTAATGCAATTGTTAGCAATATGCCTGATATCCCGGTGATAATGATGACTGCTTTCGGCAGTATGGATACAGCAATTGCTGCGATCAGGGCCGGTGCCTACGATTTTGTCACCAAACCATTGGATCTGGATATTCTGGCATTGTCACTTAAGAGGGCTGTCCGGTATCGCAACCTGCAGCAAACTGTAAAAAAACTCAGTAATGCTGCTAGACAACCGCTGCACTTTGATAATCTCATTGGTGAAAGCCCTGCGATGGAAGAGCTGTTCTCGCAATTGAGTCGAATTGCAGACTCGGAAGCATCGCTGCTGATAACCGGCGAAAGTGGTTCTGGTAAAGAACTTACTGCCAGAGCCGTGCATACGCATAGCCGAAGAAAAGATCATCCCCTGGTGACAATAAATTGTGCAGCGATGCCGGCACAGCTATTGGAGAGTGAACTTTTCGGACATAAAAAAGGAGCCTTTACCGATGCCAGATCACACAATAAGGGCCTATTTCTCGAGGCGGATGGCGGCACGCTCTTTCTTGATGAGGTGGGGGAGATCCCTCTCGATTTGCAACCGAAACTCTTAAGAGTTCTGGAAGAACGCTGCGTCAGACCGGTTGGCGGAACGACGGAACGTCCTTTTAACGTCCGGATAATTGCGGCAACCAATCGCGATCTGGAATCTGCTGTTGAAGACGGGGTTTTTAGAGAAGATCTATTTTACAGGCTTAATGTCATCCAGATCGAGATGCCGCCGCTACGCTCCAGAGGGGCGGATATTCTCCAATTGGCCAGAAAGTTTGTGGAAAATTTTTCAGCCAGACAGAACAAAGCGGTTACAGGTCTTTCAGATGGTGCTGCCGAAAAACTGCTTGATTATTCATGGCCGGGTAATGTTCGTGAACTCCGAAATGCCATAGAGCATGCTGTAGCCCTGACACGCTTTGATAAGATTGTTCCTGAAGATTTGCCGGAAAAAATACGGCTGTTCAGAAATGATTATTTCCTGGTAGGCGATCAGGATCCCATGGAGCTTATTTCTATGGAAGAGATGGAACGGAGGTATATCATGCATGTCCTCAAAACCACAGGCGGCAATAGAACATTAACCGCGAGAATTCTGCAGGTTGACCGAAAAACACTGTATAGGAAATTACAGCGATATGAAGAGCAGTAATTGTTGAGAGCTGATCGCCAAAACAGCCCAACACATAATAGGACCATATTGCTGACGCCGGGGCATTTTGCCACTGTGGGGTAAAATGCCCCGTTGTGTTTTCCCGGCAATTCCAATGATCCTCATTTAACAAAATACCTGAGCGAGATAGAGCTATACGGTTTGGAACAGCCTGCGATTAGGGCCGAGTTGTATATATTTCAGCAGTAAATTCAATTACCTGCAATAGCTTGCTTCACAATCGCTCTTTCATCGGGGCATCCTGCCCCATATGTACGTTATTCTTCTCTCGTATCATCAGTTATCTCTCCTAGATCCTGCAGTATCACGACAAATCCCCCCCAACTACCTGTAATGGTATGTATAAATACCTCACAATAACAATCTGCTAGCTGCTTCCGTATTGGTAGTGGCACGCATATTGCATCAATTCCTCGGATGCTCAACATTTAAAACTTGCTTTCCGGAAAGGTTGAACGTGAAAATTATCATCGGCATTACTCAGGAACCGGCAAAATTAAAAGAATTTCTTTTTCTGCACCATGGGAAATCAGGGTCAGTGACAGAGGTTGGTCCGTTTCTATCAAAAATGGACGCGCTTAACTGGCTGGTTTATCTCAAAAGTGTGATAGGAGATTTTGAGGAAATAATTCCAAAACTGCAATCGGGTAAAGATTCGATCTGGTATGGATTTACCTATGAAGAAGTTGCAGATATTTGATGATGTGATGCACGTGCATTGTGAATAGTGAGTGACGTTATTCTGAATATTGCTCGAAACTGAATCAACCATATAGATGTTTAATCACAGCTTTCCACAAAGGAAACCATAATGACAGTTCTTATTGGAATCACTCAGGCCTCGGAGAAAACAGAGCAAAAGATTTTCACAGAATTTAAAGGAGTCGGAACAACGGCGATAGTTGGTCCGTTCAAGTCCTCAGATGAGGCTTCAAACTGGATGCATTTCATGATGTCGCGCTCCGGCGCGTACAAACATATTCAGTCTCCTTCTTCTGACGTCGGAGAGCATTGGTATGGGTTTACCTGCGAATGCATCGAATCTACTGATGATCATCACCAATCTGCTGTCTAATAACCCGCCCCTCTGCAAATGTTCAATATTCCTTTCAGGGGGAACCGGGGGACTGGAGAACGAACTAAAATATAATAATATAAATTAAATATACAGAAACTATGACATTTTCAGAAACTACAACATGGAGGGTAAATGGCACTAATATGCTGACACAATGGGCCGCACAGGCAACACAACATTCACCATAGGTTATTTAAGGCTATCTTCAATAGAGATTTTCCTTCGGGTATCTGCGTTATGGAAAGCATTTCGTGAGAGATTCCAATCTCTGACAATGTTTTTCTATGCCTTGAACCCTGATCGAATAACCCGCTATTTCAAGATATCCTCAAGATTTATTACCACGAGGAACGATGGATACCTTTCTACTTTCACTTACTGTTTTACTCGCCGGCGGGCTATTTGCACTACTGACCTACCGACTGTTCAGCCTGATGAAAGCAGGTTATATCGCTATCACTGCAGTTGGCTGCCTGATAGGATTATATGCAATCGCAACACCCCTGCAAGGGGGAGAAATTGTTACATTTTCCGTATCATGGCTGCACATTTTCACATTATCTTTTTCACTTGATCCGCTTTCAGCCTTTTTTCTCATCCCAATTTTCGCTGTCTGCCCTCTGGCAGTAGTCTATAGCTTTAGCTATATGGATCACCCGGAGCAACAGGGAAGAGTAGGGGTGAGTTTTTTCTTTTGTACCTTACTTATTATTTCAATGGCACTGGTGGCAACAGCGGATAACATTATCAGCTTTGTCCTGGTGTGGGAGTGCATGTCCCTCTCCTCATTCTTGCTGGTACTTTTTGAATATCAGAAGATATCTGCACGTAAAGCAGGGTATATCTACTTTATATTTACCCAGGCAGGAGCACTGTTTATTTTTGCCGCAATGGCGATGGCATACAGCCATACCGGCACATTCGATTTCTCATCTTTTTCTACGATTCCTGCCAATTTTAAAGTCATCATATTCTTTCTTGCTCTGGTTGGATTTGGCTCCAAGGCCGGTATTTTCCCTCTGCATATATGGCTACCATATGCCCACCCTGCAGCACCAAGTAATATCTCGGCGGTGATGTCGGGGGTGATGATCAAGATGGGTATTTACGGCATCATCCGTCTTTATGCGCTCCTCGATGTCACTGAACTGATTTTTGGCGAGGTTGTTCTGAGTCTTGGTATCATTTCTGGAATACTGGGTGTGGTGTATGCGCTCGGTAAACATGATTTGAAAAAACTTCTCGCATATCACAGCGTTGAGAATATCGGTATAATCCTGATCGGTGCCGGTATAGGTATGATCGGTATTTCATCCAATAATATGGTCATGGCTAGCTTCGGTTTTGCCGGCAGCCTTCTCCATGTGCTCAACCACTCAATTTTCAAATCGCTCTTGTTTCTCGGCGCCGGAGCGGTGCTGCAAAAAACCGGAATTAGGCATATCGATCAGCTTGGCGGTCTGATGAAACGCATGCCGACAACAGGTAAGACGTTTCTGACTGGTTCTATTTCTATCTCCGGTCTGCCTCCGTTCAACGGTTTTGTGAGCGAATTTCTTATCTACTACGGTGCCTTTCACGGAATCACCCTGAATGGTTCTTCCTTTATTTTTGTGATGCTCGCTATTCTCTCACTAGCGATTATCGGAGGATTAGCCGCTGCATGTTTTACCAAAGTCGTAGGCGTTGTTTTTCTTGGTGAACCACGGACTGAAAAGGCGGCTAATGGCTCTGAGGTAGGTATTGCAATGACTGCACCGATGATTTTACTGGCTGCGTCATGTCTGCTCATCGGCCTGTTTCCAGCACCTTTTGTCGATTTGGCCTTTATGGGGCTTGCAAGTGTCAAAGCTCTTGCTCCTGTCGGTGCTGAGGAAATTGCGGTGGTAACGGCAAATCTTGCTCTGGCAGCGCGGTTGTTTCTGGCACTGTTTCTCATCTGCGTATTGCTGCGCAAGGTACTGTATCTTCGCAAACAGATTTCCAGGGGGCCGACATGGGGCTGTGGTTTTACTCAGCCAACCGTTCGAATGCAGTATACCGGTACATCATATGCAATGAGTATTGTCGATTTTTTCCGTCCCTTTGTTCTGATCAGGACCAGATATTCCGGTATTAATCGGATTTTTCCGGGTCGAACAACGTATGAATCACGGGTAGATGATATTGCCGAAGTGGCACTTGTCGACAGGATAGTCACTCCTCTTCTCTACCTTATAGGCAAATTCCGCTGGATACAGCATGGATATATCCAGCTGTATATTGGCTATATTGTCGTGACTATCATTGCGCTTTTGCTGTTTTTCTAGCTGCGGAAAGAATTGCATTTTCATACTCGAGGTAACATATGGAAACATTTATATCACTTGCCATAGCGATACTGGCAGCGCCGCTTTTCCCCGGTATCATTTTGAAGGTGAAGGCATTTTTTGCAGGTAAACAGGGGCCGCCGCTGTTTATCAAATATTACACAGTGGCCAAACTTTTTCGAAAAGGATCTGTATACAGCAATAGTACAAGTTTTGTATTTACGCTGGGGCCTGTAGTCGGTTTTGCGTCAGCCTTTATTGTGCTGCTGTTCTTTCCGTTTGCTGGCGCTACGCCGCTCTTTTCGTTTCACGGAGATGTTATTGTCCTTTTCTACCTTATGGGATTAGGGCGATTCTTCACCGTTATTGCAGCTCTTGACACCGCCTCGCCTTTTGAGGGGATGGGAGCAGCGCGGGAAGTCTTTTTTTCAACGCTTGCCGAAATCACGATATTTACAGTTCTGCTGTTGTTTTGCAGGATGAATGGATCACTGAGCTTCGCTGAGTATTTTATCGGGGAGAACCCGATATCCTTTATGAGTGATACCGGAGCACTGTTATTTTTGGTGGTCTTTGCGATGTTTATGGTACTGCTTACCGAGAACTCAAGGGTTCCGGTCGATGATCCGGCAACGCATCTGGAGTTGACTATGATTCATGAGGTTATGATCCTCGATCATAGCGGGCCTGATCTGGCCCTCATAGAGCTCGGCTCATTCTATAAACTCTTCTTTTATTCTGCCTTTATTACCCATCTGATTTATCCGTTTTCCACAGCGGACGGTATCGGTAACTGGTTTATGTTTTATGGCCTTCTGGCCGTGGTTTATGCTGTTGTTGGAGTAACTGAGTCGATGATGGCAAGATTCAAAATGGACCTTGTTCCCAAGTTTGTTCTTACATCCTTTGCCCTGGTCTTCTTTGCAGCAATACTCACCATGGGGGTGTTTCAATGATAAATATTACAGAAATAATATTGGTTATTACCCTCCTTTCCGTGTTGCTATCTCTAGGCTCAACCAGATTGATGATGCTGGTGAAGGTAATGGCACTGCAGGGAATTATGGTATCGCTTACACCGCTCTTCTTAAAGAGTCATGGATCGCTCAGCAGCGGGGCAATCATATTTTTCCAGGTAATGATTCTTATTAAAGGGTTGCTCATTCCAGGCCTTTTATATCTGGCAGTCAAGCGGGTCGCGATTAAACGTGAGATTGAACCGTTTATCGGTTATCACGCGTCGATTCTGGCTGGTCTGGTAATCATCCTCGTTTCAGTTTTTATCACGAATAACCTTCGTCTTTCTCTACCGGAAGGACACGGTATGGTGTTGATAACCGCCATTACCACAATGGCGTCCGGTTTTTTTCTGATGATGGGCAGAAGCAAGGCTATCACCCAGATTATCGGCTACCTGATGCTTGAAAACGGTATCTACCTGATTGGTACAGCCCTGACAAACCATCGCCATACAATTTATGTGGTGGAATTCGGTGTGTTGCTCGATCTTTTGGTAGGTGTAATGATTATGGGGATCATCCTGCACAACATTAACAGTACCTTCGAGGATGTCGACACTACCTTGCTGGGACGATTAAAGGATTGATACTATGATAGAATTTGTTTTTATACTCCCGATAGTAGCAGGGCTTACAGCGCTGGCATTACCTGTGAGTATGGGCAGGATACTGCTCATGATAACGGCACTGCTTCATTTTCAGCTGACCATAATGAGCTGGATCGGCAAGCTCACCCCGACATTTCCCAATTTTTTCAGCGCCTCACCTGAGGGGCTGCTTATTCTGCTGGTTACCTCATTTATTTTTATCTGGATATCCATCTATTCATACTCGTATATGAATGAAACGGAGGTAGAGAATAAACCGGTCTTCAACTGTTGTATGCTGCTGTTTCTGGGTACAATGTCGATGGTGACTCTGGCCGAACATCCAATTGTATTGTGGATAGCTGTAGAGGCGACGACACTTGTCAGCGCTCCACTGATCTTTGTCCACCATTCCCGTGACGCGCTTGAAGCTACCTGGAAATATATACTGATATGCTCTGTGGGTATTGCTCTTGCACTCCTTGGGTGTTTCTTTATTACACTCGCCATGGATCTTGGCAACATAGATGCTCCCTTGTCGTTTAATTCGTTAAACGAAGTGGCCACAAAGCTTGACCCTGTATGGTTAAAAGTCGGTTTTATCTTTGTAGTCATTGGATTTGGCACAAAAATGGGGTTAGCACCTATGCATACCTGGCTGCCGGATGCCCACAGCCAGGCACCGAGCCCTGCCTCGGCAATGCTCTCCGGCGCGCTGCTCAATTGTGCTTTTCTCGGTATTTTTAAAGTGCACGTACTGATGAATGTTGCTGGTCTTGGTGATTTTTCCAGTAATGTCCTTATCGGTTTCGGGCTGGTCTCAATGCTGGTTGGGGCAGTCTTTATTATCGGTCAGCCTGATTATAAAAGAATGCTCGCCTACTCCAGTATCAAGAATATGGGCGTAATTGCATTTGGCGTCGGCATAGGCGGTTTTGCGATGTATGGCGCTTTTCTGCATTTGATCCATCATTCCTTGCTGAAGTCGTCGTTATTTCTCTCCGCCGGCAACATTCTGCTTGCCTTCGGCACCAAGCGGGTCCAGCGTATCGGCGGGGTAATAAACCATCTGCCTAAAACATTCGTCTCTTTTTTTGCCGGTTTTATCGGGATATCCGGATTACCGCCTTTTGGGCTTTTTATCAGTGAAATCATTATTATTACAGGCGCTTTTCAGAGTGGCCGTTATCTAAGCGTGGCAGTATTCCTCTTTGCTCTGCTTCTTGTTTTTGCAGGTGCCGGACGGGTGTTTATGTCGATGTCTTTCGGCAAGCCAAGTGGCAAGGTCGAACACGGAGAGCTCAAACTCCGCCTCTTACCGCCCTATGCCTTATTAGTCGCTTCTGTGGTTCTCTGTATCTGGATGCCGGATGTAATTTACCAGGCAATTATCAACACAATCGAAACTGTCGGAGGTGGAATTCATGGATAACCTCCTGAAAATAGAAAATGGTAAAGCGATCTTACGGGCTGACATTCCTCAGGTGCCATACGGCGAGTTTTTTAAGACTCTCTCAGCTTTTGTTAAAAATGACGGCTATATTGTCCAGTTTTTCGCCTATGAGGAGAGTGGTGTTTATAGACTTATAGCTGTTGTTCGAAACACCGCGCTGTACGTGATTGGTTCTGAAACAGGAACTACTTTTCAATCGCTGACAGGATCAGCCAGTGAAAAATTTCATATGTTTGAGCGGGAGATTGCCGAGCAGTACGGGCTTAAACCGGATGGGCATCCATGGTTGAAGATGGTTCGTTATCACAAAAATTACACTGGTGAGAAGGATGTCTTCGAAAATAATTACGTTGAAGAAATCCCCGGTAATTATCCATACTTCACCATAGAAGGCGAGTCTATACATGAAGTTGCAGTAGGTCCGGTGCATGCCGGCATCATCGAACCCGGACATTTTCGTTTTCAGTGTGCCGGTGAAGAGGTATTGCACCTTGAGATTCAGCTTGGTTACCAGCATCGCGGCATAGAAAAACTGTTGCCGACCCTGCCTCAGAAGCGTTATCCCGGTATCTGTGAATCAATCGCAGGTGATACGACCATTGCCCATACACTCTGTTTCAGCCAGGCTTTTGAGGGACTCGCTGGTAAGAGTGTAGATAAAGGTGCGAGTATCGTACGCACCATAGCTCTTGAGCTTGAACGGATAGCCAACCATATTGGTGACCTGGGAGCGCTGAGTGGAGATGTGGCTTTTAACCCGCCGGCAGCATATTTCGGAAGAATCCGGGGTGAATTTCTCAATCTGCTACAGGTCTTGAGCGGTAACCGTTTTGGAAAAGGGCTGGTTCGACCCGGTGGTGTTGCGCTGGTTATGGGCGAGGAACAACGACAGTTGATTCGCGATAAGCTTGCTGAAATTACGCCTGAAATTGAAAATGTCTGTGATTTGCTATTCAGCGCCCACACCGTTCAGGCCCGATTTGAACATACTGGTATGGTAGAGCATAAGATGGCCAAGGATCTTGGGTTGGTGGGTTATTCCGGCAGAGCCTGCGGCATAGCTTATGATGCGCGAGTAGCGTTCCCGACGGAATGCTATGCAGAGTTGCCTGCTAATACAAATGAGGTAACCAGCGGTGATGTGAACAGCAGGGCAACGGTGAGACGTGAAGAGATCATGCATTCACTGAAACTCATAACCATGCTGTTGGATTCAATAGATACAACCGAAAAGCCTGTTCATATGCAGGAGTGCGCTCTTAGCCCGAATTCGTTCGTGGTGACCATAAACGAGGGATGGAGGGGGGAAGTGTCACATTGCATCCTTACCGATGATAAAAGCAAGGTGCAGCGCTATAAGATTAAAGATCCGTCTTTTCATAACTGGACCGGCCTGGCAATGTCTCTTCGCAATCAGGAAATTTCTGACTTCCCGCTCTGCAACAAGAGCTACAATCTTTCTTACTGCGGCTTTGATCTGTAAAACGGTTAAACCGCAATGAGTGATATATAAGGTTTGAACTATGCTGAAAATACTAAAGAACAAACTTGAGCAGGGGAACAAAACCTCAAAGTACCCCAAAGAGCCTATTGCTCTGTATCATCGCTATCGAGGGATGCCGGTAATCAACACAGATTGCAGTGCAGATGTTATAGCTGAGTGTGTTTGTATATGCCCGCAGGAAGCAATTGACGCTACGGAAAAAACTATTGATCTGGGGCGTTGTACCTTTTGCGGTCAATGCGAATCGGTGGAAGGGGAAGGGGGTGCATTTGTCAGCTTCAGCGAAAATTTTGAACTAGGGGCAGCGAACCGGGAAGATCTTGTTACCGGTGGGGCACTGCCAGCTTTGGCTGATCACTCAAAACAGCACTTCAAAAAACTCTTTGGACGTTCTCTTCAGCTTCGCCAGGTCTCGGCAGCGGGTTGCAATTCCTGCGAAGCTGATACCAATGTACTTAATACACCGTTTTTTGACCTCTCTCGATTTGGTATTGATATTGTCGCATCTCCGCGACACGCAGATGGTATTCATGTCACCGGGCCAATTTCGCGCAATATGCGGCAGGCACTTATAGATACTTATGAGGCGGTGCCGTCGCCCAAGGTCGTTATTGCAAGCGGCTGCTGCTCGATTTCAGGCGGCCCGTTTCGCGGCAGTGAAGAGGTCATCGGTGACTTAAACAGCCTGGTTCCTGTCGATCTCTACATCCCCGGTTGTCCGCCACATCCGTTGACAACTTTGCATGCTTTGCTGAACTATTTTAAGTAACTTCTTTTAGCAACGACACATCCCTTCAATCTATACAGAGACTGAAGGGATGTGTCAGAGTTGGTCACTCAGATACGTGAAACACTGCTGTCTTGATATTATTTTCTGGTATGCTCGGGCTCATTCTAATTGGCCATTCAACAGAAACGAAAAACACCCTCTGGCAGAGTTTATATTTTTATCCACACATCAGGCTCATAGGGGCCTTGTCGGCAATATTCGATTCTGTAAGGTGATATGATCACCACGCAGTACAACGGGTCATCAGGTCCGGCAAAGATAGAGCGAAGTTTTTCGTTCCAGAATCCGTGCCTGTCGTGATGGTCTGTTGAAAAAGTTGCTGTCGCCTGAATCTGCAGGTAAGGGTTCATATCGGCCAAACCAGATACCCCGGAAGTCATATGCACTTCCGGGTTTGCCCGTATCTGTTCAATCTTTCTCGAGTCAACATACGAGGCAAAACGAATCGTCAAATCATCATCACCAACAGCAATTACATATCTTACCCAGGGTTTCATTTCTAATGTCAGTGTCGCAAAACTGGCAAGATGCGGCTCAGCAATGATTTCCAATATACGTTGTTTTAGATCAGGCATATCATACGTCCTTTCGGCAGTGCTCAGAGGTTCTTGTAGGTGACAGTATCCGTCATAATCAATTTCGCTTATCGGCAGTTTTTTTGCAACCAATCCAATTGTTATCGCTTTCCGATAGCAGCCACGTAGATAGTTGCCTCATGTACCCCGTCAATTTTTAGAATATCATTCATCTCGGCATCAAAAAAAGCTGCAACCGGACACCCCCAGGCATCATTCGCTTCAGCTGCAAGCAGAATATTCTGACAGATATGAGCTGATTCCATGAAAATGAACCGGAGACCGCGATCGCCATATCTGGGTAAAGTTCTCATAAAAACTGCTGTCCAGATAAATATAACAGCAGCCTGGGAGAGAAATGTTTGATCGAGGCACGCCCTGGTGATCTGGCTCCCCAGATGCCCCTCCTGAAGGTATTCGAGGGCCAAGTTGGTTACATCGAGATGATACAGGCCGGGAGAGAGAGTGTCGACATTCTGAACAGAGAGATAGGTTTCGATGGGGTAGAGAGCTCCGGCTGATGGTGCCGTACGAAAAAGCCTGTCTCCGGCTGCAGCTGTTACTCCTTGTCCTGCCCAGACAATGTGGGCGAGAGAATCAAAAGCTATTGGTGCTTTTGAATAAACCCGACCAGATCTCCTCTTTTTAAGCAATTTGTTCAGATCGGGTTCTTGAGGTGTGAAGCCGCTGCTTTTTTCCGGCAGATTAAAGCGTTGAGCATCGGGATAGGTTTTAAAGGGTGGGGCGGCTTTGAGCATCGGCGATCTCTCAGCTTTCAATCCGTTTCTTGAGATACTGCTTTTTTGCATAAATTGCATCGAAACCATATCTCCAGACGCCATATCGGCCCCTCCTTAGCTTGCTTGATCTTTGCCAGCCAACTGCCCGCAGGCTGCTGAAATATCTGATCCTCTGCTATTTCTTATAAAGACTGAATAGTGAGCGTCCAGCAAGATTTTCTGAAATGCCAGCATCCTGTCACGAGGTGGACTCTTATAGGGAAGTTCAGCACATTCATTGTACGGCAACAGATTGATTTTGCAGGGGATACCTCGAAGTTTTTTAGCCAGTATTCTGGCATCCTTATCAGAATCGTTAATACCTGCAAGCAGAATATACTCGAACATGATTCGTCTACGCTTCGGCATGGGGAAATCCCTACAGGCCTGCAACAACTCGTCGAGTGAATATCGTTCGTTGACAGGCATAAGTGCATCACGGGTGTTATCGTCCACCGCGTGGAGGGAAATTGCCAGATTGGCCTTTGAGTTTAAGCCAAGCTCTCTCATTTTCGGCACAATTCCGCAGGTGGAAACTGTGATCTTGCGAGCAGTCAGGTCGAGGCCTTTCGGTTCCGTAAGAATAGAGAGCGAAGTGATAACATTCTTCAGATTATTGAGTGGCTCTCCCATGCCCATATATACCAGGTTTGTCACCCTGTCGGGGCCGATGAGATCTTCCTCCGGCTGTGCCAACAGATAATCCCGTACTGCACAGACCTGGTTTACGATCTCACTTGCGGTGAGATTACGTTTGAAACCCATTGTTCCGGTAAGGCAGAAAGAGCAGTGCATAGCACAACCAACCTGGGACGAAATGCAGAGCGTATTTCGATCTGGCTCTGGAATGAGCACCGATTCTATAATGTGTCCGTCATCGAGAATAAAACCGAACTTCACACAACCGTCCGATGATTTCTCAATAATCGGATTCGTAAAACTCGATAAGTATGCGTGTTCTGCCAATACTTTTCGAAAAGATTTGGCAAGATCGGTCATTTCGGCAAAATCATTTATCCCTGGCCGATAGAGCCATGCCATGATCTGTTTACCTCGAAATGCCGGTTGTCCCAGGCTCTCCACAAACTGAATCAGCTGTTCCTGGTCAAAATTACGTAAATCTGTCTTTTTTTCTGTCATAACCTTCTAAAACCTTCAGGTACAAGCTGGTGTGTATCCTGTAATCCATCATCAATCATTTCCAACATTTTCTCCCTGTCTCTGGGCACCCGTCCCATGATCGGCAGATAATTGGAGGCATGATTGGCAAAAAACTGACTGGCCGTATCGAGATTGTCTATCAACAATCTCAATTCTTTTAACATTTCAAATGGCTCGAGTAGCTCAAACCGGCCATCGCGATAGAGTCTGGCAAGCTCTGTATTGTCGAGCAGCATAAGAGTCAGAGCAGCAATTCTTTTGGGTTGCATCTTATTCAAGACTTTTGCAGTCTCTATCGCATGCTTGCTGGACAATTCACGCCCGGCTAAACCTAAAATAACCATTGCGGAAAGAAACAGCCCGGCCTCTCTGATTTTTTCGGACGCTGCAATCATGGACTCAGCCGTTTCGCCTTTTTTTACTAAAGCGAGCACCTTGTCATTACCGCTCTCCAGACCAAGATAGACCCGATCAAGTCCTAGCTTTTTCAGTTCAACGAGCTGTTCGACACTTTTGCTTCGTATTGACCTGGCGCTGGCATAAAGAGATATACGGTTTACCCATGGGAGTTTTATCCGAATATCTGAAAATATTTTTTTTAATCTCTTAAAGGGGATAACAAGTGCGTCACCATCTGCAAGAAAGACCTTGTTCTGATTCCGGCAATATTGCGCCGCAAAATCTAAATCACTTTGCACAATCGGATCTTCTTTGATTTCAAAGCGCTTATCTTTGTAAGCACCGCAAAAAGTGCACTTGTTATGTGAGCAGCCCACAGTCACCTGAAGGATGATCGAATGAGCTTCGCTCGGTGGACGGATGATTTGTCCTACGTAATGCATAGTCCTCTTTAAATAAGATATTTGAAGAAATGAAAATCAACCAGCTTAGTTCAGCGCAGCGGCGAATTTATCACTGCTTTTGGTGTGATTCAGTTGTAGTCTTTAGAAATCTATAGACCTAAAAGGGCCGGGATAACGTGTTGTATCCCAGCCCGAAAACATTACAGCAACACCCCATGTTAAGCACATCTGTTATGCGGGATTTTTTGCCTCAAACTCTTTCATAAACTCAACCAGTTTGACAACGCCTTCCCTTGGGAATGCATTATATATGGAAGCACGACATCCACCTATGGAGCGGTGGCCCTTGAGTCCGTTAAGTCCGATTTCGGCTGCTTCGGCGATAAATTTTGCTTCAAGTTCAGCCGTGGGAAGGTTGAAAGAAATATTCATGATTGATCGTGAATCAGCATCTGAATGACCACGATAATAGTCAGTGGCATCAATAGCAGTATAGATGAGAGCTGCCTTTTCCCGATTGATTTTCTCCATCTCCGTGACACCACCCTTAGCCTTCAGCCATTTCAATACTTCAGCCACTATGTAAATGGGAAAAGTAGGGGGGGTATTGAACATAGACCCTTTATCCGCATGGGTCTTATAGTTCAGCATGGTAGGCGTACTCTCAGGTGCTTTACCAAGAAGATCTTCCCTGATAATCACCAAGGTAACACCAGCCGGCCCAAGATTTTTCTGGGCACCCGCAAATATAAGACCGAATTTGGAAACATCTATCTTTCGGGCAAGAATGTCGGAAGACATATCACAAACAAGCATCTTTTCAGTTTCCGGCATCTCATGAAACTGGGTGCCGTAGATGGTGTTGTTCGAGACAAAATAGAGAAATTCTGAATCATCTGCGACACTGTATTCCTGCTGCTTTGGCACGCGATTGAAACTATCCTCTTCACTGGAAAATGCCACATCGACATCACCGAAAAGCTTTGCCTCTTTAATGGCCTTTTTTGACCAGGTGCCGGTATTGAGATAAGTTGCCTTTTTCCCAACCATAAGATTCATCGGCACCATAAAAAATTGGCTTGAAGCTCCGCCCTGAAGAAAGAGTACTTTGTAGTTATCGGGAATCGCCATAAGCTCGCGCAAAAGCGATTCGGCATCTTCGATAACTGCCATGAACTCTTTTGAGCGATGGCTGATTTCGATGAGTCCGATACCTGAATCCTTGAAATTGACAATATCTTTGCTTGCCTGCTGCAGAACTTCGTAGGGAAGGGTGGCGGGCCCTGGACTGAAATTAAAGACTCTCTCTGGCATTTTAGGATTCTCCTTGGATAACAACACAATTTCCTTACTGAAAACTGTTAACTTAAATCGTGTAATTGTTCTGTCGTAGTGCTTCGTAGAGGACGATACCCGCGGTCATTGCTAGATTCAGACTCCTGATATCAGGACTTTGCATGGGTAACGTATAGCAACGGTCAGAATACAATGTTCTTATCTCTTCAGGCAACCCTTTTGTTTCTCTGCCAAAAATAAGGAAATCACCGGGTTTGTATTGTGCGTCTGTAAAAGGCTTGTCAGTTTTTGTGGTGAAAAAGTAGAGCCTTTTTTCATCCTGCTGTTCTAAAAAGTCATCAAGGCTATCCCAGTAAACAATGTCTACATATTGCCAATAATCGAGCCCTGCACGCTTTAAATGTTTATCATCAGTGGAGAAACCCAGTGGATGAATAAGGTGAAGAATGGTTTTTGTTGCTCCGCACAGCCTGGCTATAGAGCCGGTATTTGGTGGAATTTCAGGTTGAACGAGTACTATGTTAAATGTGTTTGCTGAATCCATCACTTTACTTATCCGATTTGATTTACATGGGTTTTAGCATTTACCGAAAGCACCTTGTACCCATCAAGGGATGTTCGGTAACATTTTTTGACTGGAAGCAAGGTTTATACAGCCAGATTTCAGGCAACACAAGGAAAAAACGTTCCTTTTGGCTAATCGAATTCTGACAGCGGCAAATGAATATTGCAATAATCCCTTTTCAAGATACATTCTAGGAGACTGTCGGACTATTGCGATTTTCACTCAAATCGAGGCATCGAAGGAAAAATAAGCAGAGCCATATTTTTGACATTGCGAGCATTATTTTTCATTCGATAACGATGAGTTAGTCAAAAAGGGTTTAATCCAACAGACTCCTGGTGACTTCTGATGCGATAGATTAGATATCCATGCGGTTCAATCTTCTAATTGTGAGATTAACGTCAGATCTAATGAGAGAATTTCGTAATCTAGATGCTAATCAGCTGATTCTGCTCGTATTAGCTGCCATATACCTGATAACCCAAGCTTTAGGTCAATTTTACTCTGAACTGGGGTGCAGCACTGTCGTAACGGAGAAGGTAATGCTTCGTCAGGTAAATGGTGAGTTGACACTTGTAAATGAGCAACATGATGAATCCGTTGATGATGATAGAGATAGAGCTTCTCATCTGACACCGTTTTTCTTTGAACCTGTACCTATCAATAGCGCTGACTACTCGCTTCTGTCGACACTGCCCGGGATCGGTCCTGCCATGGCAGAACGGATAGTGCAACACCGCAGGCAGTATGGTCCGGTAACAACGATAAAACAACTTGAAAAAATACCTGGAATAGGCGAAAAGCGATCAGCACAGCTCGCAAACCATATCACTTTTAAATGATGACCGAATCCACAGACACTATTTACCAAGAACTGACGAACACCCCGGTACTTGCTCTTGTTGGTCCCACAGCTATAGGCAAAACAGATCTCTCCCTGGAAATAGCCAGGGTTTGTAACTGCGAAATCATTAGTGTTGACTCCATGCAGGTTTACAAATTCATGGATATCGGTACCGCGAAAATCAAGCCGGAAGAGATGGCGGGGATCCCTCATCATCTTATTGATGTTGCTTACCCCGATGAGGAATATGATGCGGCACGTTTTGTCAAAGAAGCTGCCGCCGCAATTGCTGCAATCATTGCAAAAGGTAAAACACCTTTACTTACCGGAGGCACTGGACTCTACCTCAAGGCACTTGTTGACGGTCTCTTTGCCGGTGTTCCCGAAGATCGTGAAATCAGGGAACAGCTTAAGCTGAGAGCGGCAAGCGAAGGCACCTCGAAACTACACGAGGAATTATCCCTATGTGACCGTATTAGCGCCGATAGAATCCATCCCAACGATACTTTGAGAATAATCAGAGGGCTTGAGATTTACCTTGCATCCGGGGTTCCCTGGTCTGAGCATCTGCGTCGCCAGAAACAGTCAGAGCAAAACGGGATAGTGAATAACATCTTGCAGGTTGGTTTAACCTGCGATCGGCAGAAACTTTATGAGCGTATCAATATGCGTTCTGAGATCATGCTTGAACAGGGATTGGAAGAGGAGGTTATGGGGCTCCTCAAGATGGGTTATCATGAAAATCTCAACTCCATGAAGTCTATAGGTTACCGGCATATGTTGAACTTCTTGAGCGGATTGTGGAATTACGAGGAAATGATGGAATATCTTGCCCGTGATACCAGGCGATACGCTAAGCGCCAGTATACCTGGTTCAACAAAATTACCGATCTTGAATGGTTTGAAGTTGAAAACAAAAAAATCATAATTGATCATATGTCTAACTGGCTGCAAAAACAGCAATAAATAGATACTAAATTCCTTAAAGCCAGAGACAATATGCAAGACGAACTTCCAGAACTTATTAAAAAAATCTTCGCCAAAAAAAACATCACAGATGATCAGGATATTTTTCGCTTCCTTCACCCTAAACTCGAAACTCTTCCGCATCCTTTAAATATGAAGGGCATGCAGCAGGCAGTTGAATGCATTGTCAAAGGGGTAGAGGAGGGCGATGATATCGTCATTTGGGGTGATTATGACGTTGACGGCACCACAGCGACTTCACTTTTAGTAAATTTCTTCAGAAAATTAGGCATTGAACCATATTGGCATATCCCGAACAGGTTAAAAGATGGTTATGGCCTGAACACTGAGGTGTTTGAACAACTCAAGAGTACGCATTCAATTGATAATTTCCTTCTCATTACTGTCGACTGCGGAATTTCAAACAGCAAGGAAGTTGCAGAAATTCTCGAACTTGGTGGAAAAGTTATAGTCACAGATCATCACCAGCTCCCTTTAGGGGATTTACCTGGTTGTGTAATCCTCAACCCTAATCAGGACGGTTGTGATTTTGCCAGCGAAAAGCTGGCCGGAGTTGGTGTTGCCTTCTACCTTGCCGCAGCCGTCAGGTCAGAATTAGAAAAACATGGGTACTTCAGGGAGAACGAGAAGCCAAATCTCAAAGATTATCTTGGCTTTGTAGCTCTTGGAACTGTATCGGATCTCGTGGAAATAACAGAAACCAATCGTATCCTGGTACGGGCAGGTATGGAGGCATTACCCAATTCTTCAATTCCAGGCTTGCGATATCTCTTGGAGAGTGCCGGACTCTACGGCTCACTTTTAACCTCTGAAGACATAGGATTTTCAATTGGGCCACGCATCAATGCCGCTGGAAGACTTGGTACGGCTGATGTCGCTGTCGAGCTGATGACCTGTGACAACCATACCTCAGGAAGCGATCTGGCAAAAAAGCTGGAATCATACAATGAAAGAAGAAAGTCTATTTGTTCAGATAACCTAGAAACTGCTTTAACATTGATACAGCGGGGTAACCTTGCTGAAAAATCCGCTATAGTAGTTGCTGGTGATTTTCACCCGGGAGTTATCGGTATTGTCGCGTCAAAAATAGTGGATGTGTACCGGAAGCCAACCGTTGTATTTGCAGAAGAGGGTGAAAATGAATCGACTTCATACAAAGGGTCTGGGCGTTCTGTTGAGGGAATAGACCTGCTGGGTTGTCTTCACAATTGTTCACATCTCCTGGGAAAATACGGCGGGCATGCTATGGCTGCCGGCTTATCAATTGCTGCAAACAACATAGAATCTTTCAGAGAAGAGATGAGTCGCCATGTTGAGCTTGAAAAAATGAATATTTTACAGGGTGCTCAAGGCAACACTCTCAACATAGAATGTAATCTGGACGAGGTAATGTCCGGGAATGCCATTGATTACCTGATGAAATTAGAGCCGTTTGGCCCGGAAAACGAAAAACCGACTTTCACCGATCCAAAAGCGCAGGTAATTTCCTGCAAGGCAATAGGTGGGCTTGGACAGCATTTACAGCTTATTGTGCGTGGTAAATACTCGAATTATCGTGCTATTGGTTTCGGTTTAGGGGAGCGGATCTCAGAAGTGAAGAAGCAACCTGAGAGATCAATCACTTTTACACCAATGATGAATAGATTTCGAGGTTCTGTGGAGTGGCAACTCCGAATAATAGAGATCTGAGAACACACTTTCACTGACTTTTTGTCAATAAGCGTCATCATTAACATCCCGACCGCTAACATTATGCGACATTGCCGGGTGCTTTTTAGAATTATGCCTTCAGAAGTGCGAATTTAAAGAAATTTTATTTTTATAACGAATTATCCGCTTCATACGAGGCACACATAGCATCCTGACCGCCAAAATCCAATCCAACTGTATTTTTTCCTGCAATAATTCCGAAGAGAAAGCATTGTCATGTGTTGCTAATGCTTGTATTTTAGCCATCCCTGGAGGAAATTTCTTTTTTTGGAAAAAGTCGTCTTATCTTTCTTTGAGGAGAGGTCTTACTGAGCATCAGATTACAGATCAGGGTCTGAATTCAGCCAATAGCCTGTTTTTTCTCTTTAAAAGGTAAATAATTGCGGCTTTACAGCCACATATCCAAATCAGACGATTTTCTGGAGAAGCGTATTGCTTGATTTGACTTCAATTGCCATTCAGATCCTATCCGGCAAGAAAACAAGGTCAAGTTAGCTGTTTCCAGGGCGAATATTTATGAGTTGAAAAATATTGATCAGAATTTTGTGATTCTCAACGCGCCCAAAGGAACAGGAAGGCTCTATAAAGCAGGAATTCTCAGGTGAATAAAAAACATCTACGTTTTCTCAATTCTCAATGGGATGCGTAAATCCATTTTTATCAGAGCAGGGCAAATCGCATAGCGCACATGCTGCAGATTTTTCCACTGGAGGATGAGACAGAAATAAAATGCATATTGCCAAAAGCAAATGATTCAATGGGAACACCCAAACCATCATCAGATTTTCTCTGGAACAAAGCATAACCCTGGTTATCGATCAGCCTAAATGTATTGTTCATGCAGTTCTTTAAGTTCTTGATGTTCGGCTGATTCAGCAATGAAGGTGAGAACGACCCGGGGAGACAAAGACTGTATGTGCTTGTTCTTATTGTATTATTTATATATATACATAATATACATTATGCGACATTGCTTAAATGGTTTATTTAAAGTCGATTGTGATGGTTGTGAGTTTGCGATGGTTTTGGTCGATGTGGATAACAGGATGGTTTCACTTTTTGCTGTTTAGTGGTAAAGTAGGTAGTTTTGCATTTTACAATTCCCAAAGGCTTCTCAACACGACGTATCGCTTGAGGGTCTGCAGACAGTTTATATAATTTTGCGTTAACTCTGGGTACCACATTACAAACTACACTGGTGAAGAGAATGAACAGAGAGATATATCAAGAGCCACTTGTCAGTAGATACACGAGCATAGAGATGCAGCAGCTCTTTTCTGAGCAAACGAAATTCACTACCTGGAGAAAGTGCTGGGTTGCTCTCGCTGAAGCTCAATATGAGCTTGGTCTCACTGAGCTCGTTTCTGCAGAGATGATTGCCGAAATGAAAGCCAACGTCGATAACATCGATTACGACATGGCTGCTGCAAAGGAAAAGGAAATTCGGCATGATGTCATGGCACATGTCTTTGAATTCGGCACCAAATGCCCTAAGGCTGCCGGCATCATCCACCTCGGCGCCACTTCTCAGTTCGTAGTATGTAATACCGACCTCCTTGTACAGAAAAAAGCCTTCGAACTTATTCGAAGCGCCCTGCTTCAGGTTATCAAAAATCTTGGTGAGTTTTGTAATGAGCACAAAAGCCTGCCAACTCTCGGTTATACCCACTACCAACCAGCCCAACCCACCACTGTAGGTAAACGAAATACCCTTTACCTTCAGGATCTGCTCTCTGATCTTGATTATGTTGATTTCTTCTTAAGCCGCATTCAGGCGCGCGGAGCCAAAGGTACTGTTGGCACCCAGGCCACCTTTCTCGAGCTGTTCAAGGGAGATCATAAAAAGGTTCGTGAACTCGACGAATTGGTCGCTAAAAAGCTTGGATTTGCAGGTACAATTCCTGTGACCGGTCAGACGTACAGCAGAAAGCTTGATATGAAGCTTGCTGAAACACTTTCCGGAATTGGTGCTACCGCGCATAAATTTGCGGTTGATCTGCGTCTGCTTTCCAATCTGAAAACCCAGGAAGAGCCCTTTGCCAAGCAACAGACCGGCTCCTCTGCCATGGCCTATAAGCGCAACCCAATGCGCTCTGAGCGTATGACTGGTCTTGCCCGTAAACTTATGGGATTGCCACAGAATTTCGCTGGAACATATGCCAATCAATGGTTTGAGAGAACACTGGATGACTCTGCAATTCGCAGAATGGACATCCCCCAAGCTTTTCTTTTAACAGATGCGATCTTAAAGTTATTCATTAACATTACTTCTGATATGGTTGTTTATCCGAAACAAACAGAAAAGCATCTCAAATCAGAATTGCCGTTCATGTCAACCGAAGTAATACTCATGGAGGCAGTTGAGCGTGGCGAAAGCAGACAGGAAATGCATGAAGTAATTAAGGAGCATTCGGTTGCTGCGGGTAAGGTTGTGAAAGAGGAAGGAGGAGATAATGATCTGCTCAGCCGTCTGGCCGCCGATGATCGTGTCCCCTTCTCTATAGCTGAACTCAATGAACTCATTGGCGACTACCAGAAATTTACCGGTCGGGCCGCCGAGCAGACTGAAGAATTCCTAAAAGAAATAGTATCCCCTGTTTTAGAGGATAATAAAGAATTTATAGGCGAATATGACGCCTCACTCTCCGTTTGATCAAATGAGCTTTTCCCAGGAAATATTTTTGCGAATCTCTCCGGATAAATTTCATATATTGAAATTTATCCTGGAGGGATATGATAATCTGGCCATCCTTTCCAGCCACGACAGAAAAAACGGTATAGTCCGCGTTCGTTATATTTCTGACTCAGCAAAAGAGCTTTATGGTCTTCTCAGCTCTATTGCCCCGAAGTTGGTGTAAATTCCTTTTTTTATAAGGGCTGGTAAATTTTACTCTGTTTAGAAGTGATGAATCAAAGAACATTTTTTGTAAAGACATTTGGATGCCAGATGAACGAACGGGATTCCGAGATCATGTCCCAAACCCTTTCCATGCACGGCTATGTCGAAGGCATGGTTATGGAACAGGCTGATCTTGTTATCCTGAACACCTGCTCCATCCGGGCCAAGGCAGAGCAGAAGGTTATGAGTTTGCTCGGAATGCTGAGAAAAGCAAAGGCAAGCAATAAAGGGATGCAAATCTGTGTCGCTGGCTGTGTTGCTCAGCAGGAAGGGGAAAAATTACTCGAACGTATGCCCCATGTTGACCTGATCATAGGAACACAAAATATTTACCGGATCGGCGAGTGTCTTGAGTATGCCAGGAAAAATCCCGGTTTTATTGCTATCGATCTGCAGGATAATTACGATATTCCCCGATTCATGCCTGATAGTGATTTATCTGCAAACAAACCCGCAGAATTCAGGAAATTTGTCACCATCATGCAGGGCTGCAACAATTACTGTTCCTACTGTGTTGTCCCCTACACACGCGGGCGTGAAGTATCACGTAAAGTCAGTGACATAATCGACGAGATTAAGGTTTTGATTGAGGGTGGTATCAGAGAGATAACCCTGCTTGGTCAAAACGTGAACTCCTACGGTAAAACCAATATTGTAACAGATAACGGACTCCCCTGCTCTTTTGCCGACCTGTTGCACCTGGTTGCGGAAATACCCGGCTTGTCCAGATTGAGGTTTACTACCTCAAATCCTAAAGATCTTTCCGATCAGTTAATGCGCTGTTTCAGGGATATACCCATACTTTGTCCGCAGTTTCACCTGCCCGTACAGGCTGGATCCGATGCCGTTCTTAAAAGAATGAACAGAAAATATTCTGTTCAGCAGTATCTTGAACTGGTTGATACACTTCGCTCGTATCGCCCGGAAATCGCGTTAAGCACTGATATCATTGTGGGATTTCCAGGGGAAACCGAAGAAGATTTTCAGGGAACGATGGATCTGCTTGAGCAAGTCCGTTATCACGGTTCATTCTCATTTAAATACTCAGATCGGCCTGGTACGCGTTCAGCCGATTTTGACGATAAAGTCCCTGAGGATGTGAAGACCAGAAGGCTCATTGAATTTCAAGCACGTCAGGATGAGATCAGCCTTGAACGAAACAGGGAATACCTTGGCTCGACCAAAGAGATAATGGTGGAATCCATTAATAGTGACAGTATCAAGGGCCGCACCACTACCAATCACATTGTCCATGTCGATAGTTCAGGGCTTGGTGACAATATCCGCCCCGGTGACCTTCTGATGACAGAGATTTATCATGCCGGTCAGCATTCTCTCAAGGGGAAAATCAACAGCTGATATCAGGGTAAAGCGAATTTCTTCACTCAGAACGCAACATATTTAAGACCGGAAAAGGGCTGACAGTAAAAATACTGTCAGCCCTTTTCTGATTTTGCGGCAAGAGATTTAATCAACCTGTCACACAGATTAACTTTCCTCGCTTTCCCCGGCTGGTTTCACCTCTGGCGTCTGGCTGGAGTCAGCCTCCTGCCCTTCTTTGCCATTTGGTAATTCTTTTTTGGAAATTTGGGATTCCCCCAGACCCGGCAGGACTAGATTCTGTTTTTCCTCTTCCGTCACTTTTATTTTTTCTGTGGTTTCATAAACACGCCGAACCACTCTGTTTGACAGTCGTTTGCCTTTTGCGGCCGCCCCTTTCAGGAGATATTCATCAAAACTGATATTTACCGAGTTAGAGCGGGCACGTGGTGATGGTATAAGATTGGCCCTGGCATGTTTACCTTCGCCAAAACTGAGCAACAATATTTTTGAGCGCTTATCTTCGGCAAAGACCCGATATTCTTTCTCCATGATAAAGGACGGCATTTTGAATCTCTTGATGTAAACAAGATTCTCCGCACCATCCCGATATATCATGTTAAAGACGAGGTCTTTAGAGACTTTGCCAACCCAAAGCAGGTCATGACCAATAAATATCTTCTCTGAAACCGGAATGATCTTATAAACACCGCTCTCAAAAAGGAGGAATATTCTGTCATATTCCGAACACGGTATTGAGAAGTCCCCTTTTTTCTCATCTTCAGCTTTAATCTGGTGTCCGAGAAAACCGGTCTCACGGTTATAGCCAACAACGAGGTTTGACAGCGCAACCTTTCTGACACTCACTTCCTTGAATTCTGTTATCTCGGTTTGTCGTGGGAAGTTTGCGCCATATTTTTCCAGAATTTTATCAAGATACGATATGGTGTACTTGACCATATCCTTGAGAGACTTCTCTATTACCTTAATTTCCTTATTGATCTGACGAATCTCTTTCTGCTGTTTCTGAATATCGTACCTTGAAATACGCTTGATCCTGATTTCCAGCAACCGCTCAATATCTTCCAGCACAACGGGACGAATCAACTCGTCAGCAAAAGGCAAGAGAGAGCTTTCAACCGTATCGACGACTTTCTTGTATGTAGTCTGTTCCTCGATGTTTTTGTACAGTCGCTCTTCAATAAAGATCTGCTCCAGCATCCTGGCGTGAAGTTTGTCTTTCAATCTGCCAAGATCAATTTCCAACTCCCTGGTCAGATCGGTTACCAGCTTTTCGGTGTTTGAACGCAAGACTTCAGAAACCGAGAGCGTATCAGGCCGATCTCCGCAAATCAGGGTCAGATTCGGTGAAATTGAAATTTCGCAATCGGTAAAGGCATATAACGCCTTTATCGTATCGGCGGCGTGAATACCACGAGCCAGCTTTATCTCAATTTCGACATCTTCCGCGGTGAAATCACTGATTGAGACAATCTTAATTTTGCCGGCCTTGGCAGCTTTTTCTACCGACTCTATGAGGGAAGTAGTGGTCGTAGAATAAGGTATTTCCTTGATAATGACCGTTTTATCGTTCTCTTCCTCAATCCGTGCCCGACAACGGATCTTACCATTTCCGTCATCATACCCTGAGACATCTACCAGACCTTTTTTAGGAAAATCGGGATATAGAATAAACTCTTTACCCTGTAAAATTGCCTTTTGTGCTTCAAGCAACTCACAGAAATTATGAGGCATAATCTTGGTGGCCATGCCCACCGCAATCCCCTCTGCCCCCTGTAGCAACAGCATCGGAATTTTAGCAGGTAGAGTTACCGGCTCCATCATCCTGCCATCGTACGACTCGATAAATTCTGTAAGATCCTTATTAAAAAGGACTTCTTTGGCAAGGGGTGACAGGCGGCACTCAATATATCGCGCGGCAGAAGCCTGATCACCTGTAAAGATATTACCGAAATTTCCCTGTCTGTCGATCAGGTAGCCCTTGTTGGCCAGATTGACCAGAGCAGCAAAAATCGAAGCATCACCGTGGGGGTGAAGCTTCATGGTCTCACCGACAAGGTTAGCTACCTTGTGAAACCTGCCATCCTCCATATTGAACAAGGTCTGGAGAATGCGTCGCTGTACTGGCTTCAATCCATCTTCAATGGCAGGGATTGCTCGCTCCCTGATAACATAGGAGGTGTACTCAAGAAAATTCTCGTCAAAAAGCTTATGCAGTTTACCTGGTGAAGAATCCATTCAGTTACTCGATCTTGCCTCTGCTGTTATTGCTGGTCTTAATTAATCGCCTCTTTACCACTCTATCTTATGCCTGCTCTTCAACCGAGAGGAGGTTGTCCATGATGTATTGCTTACGCTCGGGTGTGTTCTTCCCCATGTAGAAGGCAAGAACCTTCGGTACTTCGCTCAGAGAGTCCAGCGTAACATCGCGTAACCGAATATCAGGTCCGATAAACTGTTTGAACTCCTTCGGCGAAATCTCTCCAAGCCCTTTGAAGCGAGTGGTTTCCACATTGACTTTCCGCTTGCCTCTGCCCTGCAGTTTTTTGGTGGCGGCAACCTTTTCCTTTTCGGAATAACAGTAGATTGTCTCTTGTTTATTCCTCACCCGGAAAATAGGGGTTTCCAGGATGTAAATATGCCCAAGTTTCACCAACGGCTCGAAATAATGCAGGAAAAAAGTGAGCAGCAGATTTCTGATATGGAGACCGTCGACGTCGGCATCGGTGGCCAGGATGATCTTATCAAAACGAAGAGTGGAGATGGATTCCTCGATATCAAGAGCCCTCATCAGGGAATACATCTCTTCGTTTTTGTAGAGAATATTGAGTTTTTGCCCTAACACGTTCATGGGCTTTCCCTTCAAGGAGAAAACAGCCTGAACCAGCGGATCGCGGGAAGAAACAATGGAACCGGCAGCAGATTGACCCTCTGTTATGAAGATCATGTTATCCCTGCCCTCTTTAGACGGCTTACCCCTTCCCGGATGATATTTGCAGTCTTTCAGATTTGGTATTTTAAAGGCGACCTTCCGGGCTTTTGCCCTGGCCTCCTTGCGCACGGTCTGCAATTCCTTGCGCACCTTTTCATTGCGCTGGATCTTGTCCAGCAGCAATTCGGCCATTTCTGTATTTTTATAGAGGGTGGAGGAGACTGCCTCCCGGACCTTATTGACTATCCAGGAACGTACCTCAGTATTGCCGAGCTTATTTTTCGTCTGCGACTCGAAAACAGGCTCCTTAATCTTAATCGCCAGAGTACCGACTATTCCATCCCGCACATCGGTGTTAATGAATTTTTTACCTGAAAATTCATTAATCCCTTTCAGGATTCCTTCACGGAATGCAGAAAGATGGGTGCCGCCCTCACTGGTATAGGTACCATTTACAAAGGTAAAATAATTCTCACCGTAGGAATCGACATGGGAGAATGCAAACTCACACACAGAGTCTTTGTAATAAATCGGTGTATAGATATTATTTTCGTCCAACTCTTTATCAAGCAGATCGAGCAGACCGTTAGCCGAGTAGTACAGGGCCTTGTTCAGGTAAAGCTTTAATCCGGCATTGAGATACGCGTAGCGCCACATTCGTTTTTCAACAAATTTGAGGTCATACGCAAAATCAGGAAACATTTCCGGGTCTGCAAAAAACTCAATACTGGTACCATTCTTTTGCTTGGTCTCTCCTGCATCCTGCGAGACAAGTTCACCATTTTTGAATTGGGCTGTAGCGAACTGCCCGTCACGATAGGCGGTAACCTTAAAGAAACTCGACAAGGCATTGACAGCTTTGGTGCCTACACCATTCAAGCCGACGGAAAACTGAAAAACATCAGTATTATACTTTGCACCGGTATTGATCACCGAAACACAATCGACAATTTTCCCCAAAGGAATACCACGGCCAAAATCCCTGACCTTCACTGTGCCGTCGTCTTCCAGGGTAATGTCAATGCGCTTTCCCGCCCCCATGATGAACTCGTCGACAGAGTTGTCCACCACCTCTTTAAGCAGAATATAAATACCATCATCCTGGTTCGAACCATCACCCAGGCGCCCAATGTACATGCCCGGACGTTTTCGGATATGTTCGAGGGAACTGAGGGTCTTTATCTTACTTTCGTCATAATTGTGAGTGGATGCGTTCATATTCTATATAATGCGAGAGGTTGAGCTTTATCGAATTGCCGACATAGTATTGTATTTTATAGTAATTGGCAACAGCCAGAAACCAAGCGTACCCAACTCCCTGATAAGGCCAGTCAAGTCGCACCATTCCACTAAACTTCAAGTTGATGTTAAATAAGAATCCAGTAATAGATGCGTTGAGGGGTCGCAGGACGAGAGGACCGAAGGCTCTCAGTGCGTGACGAACTACATCATGCGGATGCGCTCGCAGTCAGGACAGATCCAGGTCGGGCCATTGGAAATTCCCCATTTGTTTTCCTCAAAACATTCCTTACAGATCTGGAAACCACATGGGCAACTCCAGCAAAATTCTTTTTTCTCATTACAGCAATGACACCGATATTCGCCAAGCTTTCTGAGGCGGTACCCGGCCTTTTTAACACGTTCACTCATTTCTTCAATTCCTGATACATCCAAGCAAGATACTTATCATTCACTTTTACAAGTTGATCTGCTACTATTTCGGGCACATCGTATGGGTGTTGTTCTAAAAGTAGTGCCTCTACCTCAGGATACAATGACTCCAGGGTTTTTACAGAGAGAACAAACTCAATAGACTCAGCGATATCATTCTGCCAATGGTAAAGGCTTTTCACTGGTCCGTGAATCTGCGCACAAGCGACCAGACGATTGTCGAGTAACGCTCGTGCAAGCTTTTCGGCATGTTCCTGTCTTTCAAGAGTTGTCGTAACTATAAGCGCTTCTGCCATCTTCATGCCATATATTATTTATATTTAAGGATTTTTTTGATTTACAGTGATTGTGACCGATCTTCACCGTCACCATCTCCCTTTTCTTTTTGGCCTCGATTGAATATTCTAGCAGGGATTTGTTCAAATACAAAATTCTCACTCAGCAAGCTCTTAAAGGAGATACTATGCTTTTTGTCATTGATGTCGGTAATTCACACACCGTCACAGGGCTCTACGACGGAGATTCACTGATCGGCAGATGGCGACTCAAATCTGATCGCAAAAGAACCGACGATGAACTGGCAATTCGCTACCATTCGCTTTTTGCAATGGAGGGAATAGACACCGGAAAAATCAATGGGGTTGTACTGGCCAGTGTGGTTCCAGCTCTTGAGAGTGCCTGGATATCCTGCTGCAAAAAACATTTTTTCAGTCATTTGGCGGAACCTATATTGGCTATTTCGGATACAAATGTCAACGATATGATCTCCATTAAGCTCCCAAACCCTTCTGAGGTTGGCGCAGACAGGCTGGTGAATTCCATTGCAGCATTTGAACGCCATAGGTGCAACCTGGTGGTCGTTGATTTCGGCACCGCAATTACCTTCGACTGTGTAAATGACAAAAACGAATATCTCGGTGGAGCGATCCTCCCCGGGGTGGCCATATCCCTTGAGGCTCTCTCGACCAGGACTGCTAAATTACCACACGTAGATGTGTCCAAACCAGCAGGTAAAATGATCGGCACGAATACCGTTGAAGCCATGCAGAGTGGTATCCTCTATGGTTACGGTGCGATGCTCGACGGAATGATAGCCGGTATCAGAAAGGAAATGACCGAATCAGACGATCAGGAGTTCAAGGTTATTGCCACCGGTGGAATGGCACGGCTCATTTCCCCTTATTCTAATTGTATTGACTATGTAGACCCTCTCCTGACTCTCGACGGATTGCGTATTATTTATAACCGAAAACAAACCGCATAAACCATGATTGAAACAATGCTTCATCCCACAGCACTTGCCAGGAAAGACTCTATCGGGCTCGTTGCTCCAGCCGGTCAATTACCGAATATCAGCCGCTTTGAGACTGGTATCAGAATCCTCTCCGAGATGGGGTTTGAACCTAGATTCCCAAGAACTATGTGGCCAGGCTACGGCTACCTGGCCGACTCTGATACCAACCGCCTTGCAGAGCTCCATAAGAATTTTGCCGATCAGGAAATTAAAGGGCTCATTGCTGCACGGGGCGGCTACGGCTGTCTTCGCCTGGCCGGCGACGTCGATATGCAGCTGATCAGGAGAGAGCGAAAAATGATGGTGGGTTTTTCGGACATATCATTATTGTTGAATCAGGTCGTTCATCAAGCTGGGCTTCTCTGCCTGCATGGCCCGGTTATAACCTCCCTCTGCGATTGTACTCCACCGGCCCTGGAAAGATTTTATCACTGCATAACCGGTAACTGGGGTAAAGGAATTACTCCTAAAAATCTTGAAATCATACGTGGTGAAGGTGAAGCAAAAGGAATGCTTGTCGGTGGCAATCTGAGTACTCTCATGACAGTTCTTGCAACCCCGTTTGATTTCAGCTGGGAGGATAAAATAGTTCTCCTCGAAGACGTAAGTGAACCACTCTACCGGCTTGACAGGATGCTGACTCAACTCAGTCTGGCTGGAAAATTCGACAAGGTAAAGGGCATTATTCTCGGTGACTTCAACTTTGGCCAAAACCTCGATTTCCTTGAAAAAATTCGGAACCTCGAATATATATGGACTCGTATCAAGGAACTGACTCGTACCAGCCAGGCCACTGTATGGGCCAATTTTCCTTCAGGGCATTGTCCGGACAATCTCACCCTTCCCTTGGGAGCGACTGCGATCATGGATTGTGGTAGCGGTGAATTGAGATTCGAGTAGTATGTTTAGTTTTGCGTGACAGGATTTACTAAAAACATGTTCCATTAACGAGATATGATATTTGACTTCAAAGGGCAATAATGCTATAGAAGAGTCTGGTTTTAGCACATCGCATCCATAAGATAATTTCAAATTTCCATACAAAAGAAAATTCATGTCATTCTATAAATATTTACGATCGCACACACGTACTCTTATCGTAGCCGGAGCAACATGCCTTGCTCTGACTTCTCCCGCTCTCGCTGCAGAATACGTCTCTGTTTCCAAGGACAAGGTAAATGTACGCCAAGAGCCGGACACCGGAAGCTCTGTATATATGGAGTTGTTCCAGGGATATCCTCTCGAGGTGTTGAAAAAGCAGGGAGAGTGGAGTCAGATCCGTGACTATGAGGGAGATTCTGGCTGGATCCACAACACACTGGTTGGTAAAAATGACACTGTCATTATTAATGCCAAAAAAAGTGTCAACATGCGTTCAGGCCCATCCACAGACGCAGCGATTGTTGCTGACGTGGAGCGTGGGGTTATCATGACCAAAATTGGCCAGGATGGCAAATGGATCAAGCTCAAACACAGTTCCGGCACTGTGGGTTGGATTTACTCCCCGCTGCTGTGGCCCAACTCATAGAGCAAGGCATAACCAGCTCTATCCAGCAGCCTTTATGATTTGATAAGCACTTGTCGCACGAAGTATTCATCTACTTTGCATGGGCAAGTGCTTTTTCAATTGAAGGCTCCAGATTCATGGGAAGTCGAACTGTTTTACCTGCTTTATTCTGGAACAGGAAAAAGCCGTTCTCAAGACCATAAAGAAATAGATCCCTTGTAATTTCGACATCTTTTCTGCAATACTTTTGAATCAAGTCGATTCTTCCCTCCTTATACCACTGCAACGCCTGAAGTCCGTCTGCTGACTTTTTTTCACCAAGAGTATGTTCCGCCAGCCTGTCCAGGCTCAGCCGGTAGCCGAGATGATTGCTGATCTCCTCAAGCAGATCAAGGTTCGGCATTTGCTGGAAATCATAGCTGCTGTAGCCAGAAAGCACCCTGTTATCAAATCGCTTGTTATTAAAACCAACAACGAGATCAAGTTGTTGCAGATGATGAATAAGCTCATCGATTTCGTCTTCGAGATAGGTGACACAACCATCAAGCTCAGAGTCGTAGACTACGCCGACAGAAATCCCCATATTTTCAGCCCGATGCCAGCCTCCGACCTCTTCTGCTGATCGTATCGTTTCCAGATCAAACACACCATATCGACCAGGCAAAGCTTCTAATCCAAGCCGCTGCTGTTTTTGTACCCGCAACGATGAAGAACCTTGAGGGGTTGGATCAGGAAGAACACGTGCATTGTCTGTTGCGCTGAATTCAGACTGATCAGAAGAATTTTTCGAAAGGAGCAAATCAATCAGCTTCAGACAGGCCACTTTATCGATCGGCCTGTTGCCAGAACCGCATTTAGGGGAATGGACACAAGACGGACAGCCATTTTCGCAGCTGCATGAAGAAATCATTTTTTGTGTTTGCTGCAGCAGCTCATCAATACGATCAAAAGATTCTTCGGCAAGACCAACGCCACCTGAATGACCGTCATAAATGAAAACCGTCGCCTCTTCAGTCTGTTCGTGAAGTGGACATGATATACCGCCTATATCATTACGATCACACAACACCAGCAATGGAAACAACGCAATCATCGCATGCTCAAGGGCATGAATTGCTCCCATGAAATGATATTTTTCCTTTTCCAGCGTCTCTTTTATAGCGGGTGGGATATCAAGCCAGATACCTTCTGTCTCAATAATCTGTTCCGGTAGTTCCAGCGGCACAGTGGCAATCAGCTTCTGGGTTGAATTATTTCTTTTCTGGTAACCGGTAACCTGCTCCGTTACCTTGAGTTTGCCAAAACTCACCCTGCCCCTGAAACTCATTATGGTTTTCCGGGTGTCGAGAATTTCTGTGTTTTTGTTAGACATTGGCCGAGTAAAAAAGCTCGGTTTCATCCCGGTTACCACAACCTCTCTCGCTTCAAAATCAAGGCTCTGTACCACCCAGATTCTCGCCCTGTGAATGTAGACAGCACCCTGGTGACATTCTTTCATTGCCCGGCCGCTATCCACTTCCCCGATAATCTCTCCGGATTCGCTGTTTATAATCGAGAGTTGAGTGCCGCCACCACGAAGACTTACAAGTCTTTGAGGGTACTTCCGCGTAGAGAACCAGATATTGCCATCGGCAGACTGAAGCAATACTGCCTGGTTGGCGAGCGAATCAACGGAATCGGCAACCTCCTGGGCAGTAAGAAGACTTTCATCCCTTTCCAATGGCAACTCCGCAGCAGCACAATGCAGGTGCTGCTCCATAATCGCCTTGTTGTCCGGATTTAAAACTGCCGATTCAACACCACGTCGAAAGAAATCATCAGGGTTTCTCATGTAGTATTGATCAAGTGCATCCTCCTGGGCGACCAGAACGATAGCTGAGTCCCTGAACGCTCTTCCTACCCGGCCTCCCCTTTGCCAGGTTGCCATAATGGAACCCGGATAACCGACCAGGATACAGATATCGAGATCACCAATATCAATCCCAAGTTCCAGAGCCGAGGTAGAGATAACCCCATAGAGTTCGCCACTGGCTAATTTCTGTTCAATCTCTCGCCGCTCTTCAGGGAGAAATCCCGCTCTGTATGAGCTGAGTTTATCACTGAGTTTACCGAGTTTCGGGCTAGTCCATATATTAATGAGTTCAGTCATCTTCCGCGACTGAGTATAGACAATGGTTCGTAATTCCCGTTTTACCGCAGCCTCAAGCAACTGACTTGCGGTATATGCTGCACTGTCCCAAGGGTTCAAGAGCACCATATGTTTTTCAGCGGTTGGAGCACCACTGCTGCTGATCAGTTCACTTGGTCTGCCCGTTAGTTTTTCGGCAAGTTCGGCAGGGTTACCAATGGTTGCTGAAAGCATAATAAATTGAGGGGTTGCGCCGTAATAACGTGCTATCCTCTGCAGTCTCCTGAGTATCCATGCCATATGCCCACCGAGCACCCCCCGGTACGTGTGCACTTCATCAATGACTATATATTTCAAATTGTTAAAGAAATGTACCCAGTTGCCATGGTAGGCAAGAAGTGATAAATGCAGCATTTCAGGGTTGGTCATAAGAATCGGAACACCCTCTTCCCTGATTCTCCGACGCTGGTAGCTCGATGTATCACCATCGTAAATCGCTGCATAGCGCTTCTTTTGTTCCGGCAACACTTCGTTAAATTCACTGAAAACCCTGAGTTGATCCTGAGCCAGCGCCTTGAGCGGAAAAAGATATAGGGCTGTACCGGATTGATTACGAAGCAGCATGTCTATGACTGGTAAATTGTAGATCATGCTTTTTCCGGAAGCGGTCGGAGTAGCTGCAATTACATCTTCGCCTGCAAAAACATAAGAAAGAGCCTGTTGCTGATGGCTGTAAAGTTCAGTTATCCCACGCGTATTTAAAAACTCACAGAGCTTCGGGTGAAGCGTAGTCGGGAACTGTCTGGACGAGAGCGCTTTTGCCGAAACGGTTTTATGGGAGACGACTTGAGGCCCAAATTTTCTGGATGCCTTCAAAGCTGCTATATATTCCTGCACTTTTGACATTTTTTTTACCGTTGTTCTGCTGCGCCTGTTTTGGATAAATTATGAAAACCGGGTACAGATTATGTGTATATATTTTTTTGGGGCTGGAGATCGGATAATTACGGTATCATTTGTGAAATATCAGGGTGTCTGTCAAACATCCTGGCAATGATACAAGATTGCTGCCCATGCAACCAGATTTTCACTATCATAAAAAAACCTGCAGCAAACCCCTGTCCTCCCAAATCACCATATTCACTTGCGTTAACAGGGCAGAGGGGCTATTGTCAGACCTTGCAAATTAAATTACAGAATGCTTGCAACGTCCCCATCTGTCTGCTTTTTCAGTGAAGTTGCAGTTGGCTTAACACAATCTAATAACTAACGATACACTTACGATACAATGGCACGTATTGCAACGCTTGGTCCGAAAGGTTCGGATGGGTACCATGCCGTACTCCAGTACGATCCGGATGCAGAAATAGTCCTCTTTAACAGGATCTCAAAAGTTTTCGAGTCCTTCTCAGCTGGTAAGGTTGATAGCGTCGTAGTCCCTGTCTATAACACCAGGGAAGGCGAGGTAAAAGAATATTTCCGCCTTGTTTCCCAGCTTGATGATGGCTATTGGGTAGATAATGTTGTTTTACCTATACATCTCAGTCTTTCACGTCTTCCCGGCAGTCAGAAAATTGGCTTCCCTGTAAAAGTGTTGATCGGGCGCAGCTCTGTATTCAGACAGTGTGAGGAATATATAGATACACACTTCCCTGATGCAACTCTTATGGCGGTTCAGGATATCGAAACCGCTTTTAAGGATATAGAAGATAACATACGTACCAACTACGCCATTATTGAATCAGAAGAGCTGGTTAAGGAATTCGGCTTTGAGCTCATCGAGCGTGAAGTTGTCTCACACAACCGGACCCGCTTTGCTGTGATAAGTCGCGAGCTTGCCCCTACCACCGGTTACGATGCAACCGCCATAATCACTCGCCCTTTGAGAGACAGGGTCGGTATGTTGGCAGATATTCTCGGTGAGTTTACCAGGCGGGGTATCAACATTCTCGATCTGCAATCAGAAAATGATATCCAGACACAGAAGCTCAGAATCTATATTGAGGTTGAGGGGCACGTCGAAAACCAGAACATGCAGGATGCCGTAAACCGTCTTGAGAATGTAATCATCCAGGAGGAAGATTCACTTAAGCTGCTCGGTTCCTTTCCTCGTGTGGATATGCGAGTGAAAAAGATCAAGTCATTTGGTTTTATAGGCTCCGGCGCCATGTCTACCTGGTTTGCTGATCGTCTGCAGAGTGAAGGTTACACCACCTATGTTACCGGCAGGTCTACCGAACTTCGCCCTGAACAGATGATAAATATGGCGGATGTGATTGTAGTATGTGTGCCAATCTCAGTAACAGCTGATACAATCGCGCAATATGGCCCGTTGCTTAAAGGTGATCAAGCCCTTATCATACTTGCCGGGGAATCTGAAAACACCTTGCAGACAGCCATGGACTCCACCGACCCCTCTGTTGAAATTATGTTTGTACATAATCTCTGGGGGCCGCAGGCTGTGAGCATGAAGGATAAAAACGCCATCGTCGTGCGCACACCAAGAAGCGGAAGCTTCTGCAGCGAGTTTGAAGCATTCATGTACAAACATGGTGCTGAGATTTTCCATGACAATGCACGCCAGCACGACCTGTTAATGGGTGTCGGCCAGAAGTTGCCGACCACGATCTCTGTTGCCCTCGCACGAACTTTGGCGGAGCATGAAATATCCTGCGAGGATATCGGAAGTCATTCCACCCTCACCTCTCTCTACGGTATTCTTTCGATGGCACGGGTTCACAATCAGAACCCGAGAACCTATGCCGAAATCATGGCCACCAAGGGTGACGGGCGAAAGATTGTTGAGAGTTTTGCCAAAAATCTGCTACAGATAGTCGAAATGGCCGAGCAGGGAAAAATTCATGAAATTTCTGAAATGATGGAAGATAACAGAAAGTTTATGACCCCGCAGTTCCTGCAGAGCAGGATGAAACAGGCAAAAGCGGTGGATTCGGTTCTGAGCGATGGTGGCTTAAAATTTGATTTGTAGAATTTCTTAAAAACTTAAACATCTGCAATACATGCAGATGTATTTCATTTTTTACAGGAGCGTTGGCGCATGTTTAACACAGATTACAGTTTTCTTGAGGAAGAGCACGTCTGTCCTCACTGCAAGCAGAAATTGGAATGTTGTGAAGCACCGCAATTCCACGTTGGGGACGGCCTCGGTTGGGGTTCTGATGTACTTTTCATCTGCCTTAATGATGAGTGCTCTCTCTTTAAAAACGGCTGGAAACGAATTGAAGAACAGTACGGTCACAGATCTTCCTATCGCTATATGGAACTCCCTGGCAGCAAGGAAGGCAACGTGATGATGGTCGGTAATGCCATGGCTTTCAAGGGAAGTATCATTGACCCGGAAGCTATCTTGCAGCAAAATACCAGATACAATAAGGAAAAAGAAGCAACCGAGGCACTTGATAGCTGTGTGGCCAAAAAGGACCTTGGACCGGTCCTGACGCTCATCCTGGATGAGGCGGCAAACAGAGAGCAGCGTAAAAAAGCGATCAGCCTGCTGCTACCTCTCAATGATCTTGCCTGTATAGACCCGCTTCGCAACCACACCTTTCGCGATACCTCTTTTGAGCAGGATATCAACATGGTGATATCCCAACTGCTGCAGAATAATTTCAAAAAAGAATGTCCCTATTGTTCTGAGATTATTAAGGCACAGGCTGCTAAGTGTATGCACTGTAAAGCAGATATGTAAAAAATATTGTTGCAAAAGGGAAATCGAGCGAGTATAAAGGACGTCTCTTGAGCAGCACATAACAGATGGTGGGCGTAGCTCAGTTGGTTAGAGCACTTGGTTGTGGCCCAAGAGGCCGTGGGTTCGAGTCCCATCGCCCACCCCATCTGATTTGTATAAGGCGGATAGCGACATGCTATCCGCCTTTTTTTATTGGATCCCACCTGCACGACCACATTGCGTGGGATTGTACAAAATGCCCTGTTTTTCATCGACGGTCTGGAAAGCATGGGGTCATGAATGCTAGAATAGACATATCGATTATAGTGTTTTCTGCTTCTTTGACTTTTTTATCGTATTTCCGGGTTAACTGGTTGCAAAAGATTCATTTAATTTGTATATAGTTGCTCGCTTAAGACGCACATGAAAAGATGATAGATGGTGGGCGTAGCTCAGTTGGTTAGAGCACTTGGTTGTGGCCCAAGAGGCCGTGGGTTCGAGTCCCATCGCCCACCCCATCTATTTCTTGTAATTTCAATTTTTTGAGCAGATTTAAGACTGAAATAATGTTGTTCAGTAGTTGTTCAGCTTAAAGTTTTGTAAATTACACTGTTCAACTCGGTTGTTCGGTACGAATTCAGCCTGGTCGTTCAGAAATAAAAAAAGCCCTGGTCATCACATTGATGACCAGGGCTTTTTCTGTCTTTACAGTCTGAACTCCCCTTTCAGCCTAGATTCTTTAGTTTCTTTACCACTCCCCTACTCTTTTTCTGCATTTCCACAACCTGCATGGTGGCTGCGGTCTTTTCGCTTTGATCCGGCAGAAAGTACCTTTTAAAAGAACCAGAAGCATGATAGACGCGAAAGAGCTTTCGTATAGGGTTGCTACACTCCAGACTATACAAGAGCGACTTATAAAAATCACAGGGAAGGCACTTTGACGAGCTAGCCGGCCTAACATCCATGCAACTACCCTTCCATTTCGCCAATAAGCTCTGAAAGCCCTGGCAGGAGCATGGTGAGTCTATTCTTTTCTTAGGCTCTCGCCAAAAATAGGAAAGCCGAAAAAAAAGCGCTCCTCCACACCTCTCCTTAGCGATATTTGATACGTTTATTGGCAATTAAGGTGGTGTTGGCAATCGGTCTGTGGGCCTTGGCCATTGGCTGGAGTGCTTGAGAAAAAGCCCATTGCATGGTTAGCAATAGTTTGCAGAGTTTCGTAAAAAAACGGATCCTCGCCTATTTTGTGTAATACCGCTGAATTTACAAAGAATTAATGCTTTGGGGACTTTTTTTTTATCAGTTAACTAGAATAAAGAGGAAATGTTGTGAAAGGCAAATGGAACTATTGGAGTTCTTGCAAGCTGGAGCTTGCGGATCCGGCGCTGAAATACAGAAGATGAAACGTCGCTTAGCTTGACTGGTTCCAGGGTGGGTGTTGCCAAAGCATCCAGAGAACTATTTATGGTTGGTATCCAAGGCGCCAGTTATTTGCGGCAATACTTAAATCGTGATCCGCCCCCTATTATTCCACCCTATTAATCCAGAAGGATGCAAACTAGAAATTCATAAATCAAATAATAGATCCCAGCCCACATCAAAACACCCGTTAATATTGGTATTAAGTCTCTGACCTTAAATTTAGTTTGAAGCAAAGCGTCGAATGTGAACATCCAAAAAATAACATCTTTCAAAAACTGCTGCGACAGCAAGTATCGCCCAATATTTTTCATTTTATCCTAAAATAATTAATTGAATCAATTGGGTTATATCTCAGATTTACCGTTGTTTTCCTCTGTCCGCTAAAACAAAGAGGAAAAGTTATAGAAGTCGAACTGAATAATTGGAGTTTTAACAAGTTGGTGCTTGCAGATCCAGCGCTGAAAGAGAAGAAGATGAAACATCGCATAACTTGACCGTTTCCAGGATGGATGTGAGTTGCCAAAGCATCCAGGGAACTTTTTATGGTATATAAGGCGCCAGTCATTTTCTGCAGTACTTAAATCGTGGTCTGTCCCGAATGGCGCTAGTTTAAGCCTTTTTTTCATATCTGCTCCGATGCTGTATTTCGACCATTTCACTTCTAGGTTTGTTGAGTAACTGATAAGGTTTTGGTCTTCGCTTAAGACACCGCGGATCGCTTCGTCCAGGCCTGTCGAAAACTTTGCAACGAGCCACGACAAAGGATAAATCTGAGAGCATGTTTTGTCTTTCATTTGTGCTCAACCTAGAGGACCCCAACCGTGGTTCCCAACTTCTAATAGCCTGTAGACTTCCTTTGAAACTGATAGACCGGATATCAATGTCTACCAGCTGTGTCGCTTGTAACATTATGCGCCGGATGCAGTTGTACGCTATGAAGTACATTAAAATTTCTTTCTTTATCATTTCAGGCGATTGGCACCGGAGGATATCAAATCCCATCGTTGTCTTGATATCACGAAAGAAAAGTTCGACATCCCAACGCTTAAGGTATAACGCTGCAATTTCGTCTTTCAGGTACTGATCTTGATCGATTAGCGTGGTAACAATATGAAATTCTTTTGTTCTAAACCCTGATTGAGTCACCTTTACTTTGATTTGTCTCATAACGAGTTTGTCGGGAAGGTCCTCCCAGGTTTTCCGCGAATACGACACCATTTCCCTGTATACTGGTTTTTTCCATTCAATCAGTAGATCATCAGGAGCGAATTCTTTAATGCAGTTTTTCCTACCGACTGGTTTTCTACGAGCAAGTGTTATCACACTATCAACACAGCGTTTTTTCAGCTCGGCTAAATCGAAGTAACTACAAAAACCTTTATCACCAAGAAAGATATCACCAGCCTCAAAGGTGGACCACTGCTTACGGAACAATGGAAGTTCGTTACTCTTTTTATTACCGATGGCATAGCTGAGCATTGTTCCGGTTTGCAATGAAAAGTATGCGCATATTCGTGCTGAGGGGAAGCCGCATCCTGGTTTCTGGTTCGATGACTGTGGCCAAAGCTCTTGATTTTCTGCTGTATCCGCCATTGTAACACCTGTCCCATCAACAACAATTACCTGGCGATCATTTAATGAATGAGATGCACGTCGTGCTCCGGACCATTTAGCAGTATGTTGAAACACCTCAACAAGCAGATTTTCATCTAATTTCTTACGTGCACAGCAATATGAAGCGGTAGATGATGATGGAAGCCGAAGGCCGTGGTTAGATGCATATGATTGCAACTTTTTTACAGCTTCTCTACATCCACCGTCTGCATCAAGGACTTGGCCTAAGAAGGACCAAAAAGTGTTTTCCTTGGTAAACAAACGTCGTCTGCTCATCTTTCCCGAAGGATCCTGTTTGAGCAATTTCGTGGGAATGAATTGCCCAAAAATCTCTCCTATCTGTTTAAAAGAGTTCTGTCTGAGGGAAGTGATTTTTCGAGCAAATTTTTGTTGTTGGCTATGAGGTTTTCTACCTCGTTTGGGAAGGTGAAAACCGGGCAACATTGGCATGATTTGGTGTTGGTTTCGCATAGCAAATTATACCAATTTTTGCCAATATATTCAGTTGCTTTTCACCTATAAAACACGCTTAAACTAGCGCCATTCTGGTCTGTCCCGAATGGCGCTAGTTTAAGCCTTTTTTTCATATCTGCTCCGATGCTGTATTTCGACCATTTCACTCCTAGGTTTGTTGAGTAACTGATAAGGTTTTGGTCTTCGCTTAAGACACCGCGGATCGCTTCGTCCAGGCCTGTCGAAAACTTTGCAACGAGCCACGACAAAGGATAAATCTGAGAGCATGTTTTGTCTTTCATTTGTGCTCAACCTAGAGGACCCCAACCGTGGTTCCCAACTTCTAATAGCCTGTAGACTTCCTTTGAAACTGATAGACCGGATATCAATGTCTACCAGCTGTGTCGCTTGTAACATTATGCGCCGGATGCAGTTGTACGCTATGAAGTACATTAAAATTTCTTTCTTTATCATTTCAGGCGATTGGCACCGGAGGATATCAAATCCCATCGTTGTCTTGATATCACGAAAGAAAAGTTCGACATCCCAACGCTTAAGGTATAACGCTGCAATTTCGTCTTTCAGGTACTGATCTTGATCGATTAGCGTGGTAACAATATGAAATTCTTTTGTTCTAAACCCTGATTGAGTCACCTTTACTTTGATTTGTCTCATAACGAGTTTGTCGGGAAGGTCCTCCCAGGTTTTCCGCGAATACGACACCATTTCCCTGTATACTGGTTTTTTCCATTCAATCAGTAGATCATCAGGAGCGAATTCTTTAATGCAGTTTTTCCTACCGACTGGTTTTCTACGAGCAAGTGTTATCACACTATCAACACAGCGTTTTTTCAGCTCGGCTAAATCGAAGTAACTACAAAAACCTTTATCACCAAGAAAGATATCACCAGCCTCAAAGGTGGACCACTGCTTACGGAACAATGGAAGTTCGTTACTCTTTTTATTACCGATGGCATAGCTGAGCATTGTTCCGGTTTGCAATGAAAAGTATGCGCATATTCGTGCTGAGGGGAAGCCGCATCCTGGTTTCTGGTTCGATGACTGTGGCCAAAGCTCTTGATTTTCTGCTGTATCCGCCATTGTAACACCTGTCCCATCAACAACAATTACCTGGCGATCATTTAATGAATGAGATGCACGTCGTGCTCCGGACCATTTAGCAGTATGTTGAAACACCTCAACAAGCAGATTTTCATCTAATTTCTTACGTGCACAGCAATATGAAGCGGTAGATGATGATGGAAGCCGAAGGCCGTGGTTAGATGCATATGATTGCAACTTTTTTACAGCTTCTCTACATCCACCGTCTGCATCAAGGACTTGGCCTAAGAAGGACCAAAAAGTGTTTTCCTTGGTAAACAAACGTCGTCTGCTCATCTTTCCCGAAGGATCCTGTTTGAGCAATTTCGTGGGAATGAATTGCCCAAAAATCTCTCCTATCTGTTTAAAAGAGTTCTGTCTGAGGGAAGTGATTTTTCGAGCAAATTTTTGTTGTTGGCTATGAGGTTTTCTACCTCGTTTGGGAAGGTGAAAACCGGGCAACATTGGCATGATTTGGTGTTGGTTTCGCATAGCAAATTATACCAATTTTTGCCAATATATTCAGTTGCTTTTCACCTATAAAACACGCTTAAACTAGCGCCATTCTGGTCTGTCCCCTATTGTTTTGATTAAAACCGAAAGGGCTTGAAAAATATAACTTGTTTTCGATTACCACATCTAGCAAGTGTTAAATATTGCGAACTGATGTGTATTTATATAATAATGATGGCTTATCCATTTCAGCTATTTATAGTTTAAGAACAAGTATCGTATGTTAACATTTTTTATACAACGTTAAGATAACCGGCACGCGCGCTGTTTGCGGGGCCGTTTTTATTGGTTTGTTATCTTTTCTTAATACTTACTGATATTTTTATTGAATACGAACTTGTTTGTATTTAATTTTTGTGAAATCAACTTTGATACCAGATGTGAAGTGTTTCCCATAAACGTCTGTGTCGAATCTTTTAAATTCTAAACCTTCATTCTGAAAGCAAGTGAAGATTTTAGCCATAGCTGAGATGAATATCGGAACAATATTAATGTATATCTGTTTGTTGGGATATCTTTCTTTTTTCGCCTGCTCAGTTACTAATTCAAAACAGAGTTCATCTTTCAACTGTTTCAATAATTTCAGCTTCTTGCTTCTACTCATTTTCTTTTCTAGATAAGGTGAATCTAAAGAAGGGTCAATTCGAGCATAGATATCATCTAATTTGTAATAATATTGGGAAGTGAAATCGTCTTCATTTACAATATGACTGGCCATTAAAAATGCAGCACCATAATTCTTTTCCAGACCGTCATTTAATAGCATCTCTGAATTCCAACTGCTGAATAAGAGGTGATCTCTGTGGTGAATGGCATTCCTAAGCATAATCAAGAAGGCAGTGTCAGCATTTTCAAAATAAGGGAAATTGTCTTTTGACACATCGTATAGACTATGGAATGCTTCAAGTTTTGCTTCAAATGTTCGGTCCAAATTATCTATAGCTTCTTCCATATCTATGAGCTTGAGTTTATGGAATTTTGAACATTCTTCTGTATACAAACGCATTGAGTTAGATAATTTGTCCAGGGCAATACTTATGACTTCCATATATTTCCTTAATAGATAACGTTGAATTCAGGGGCGAGGCTTTATCGCGTCGCGTCCATTGTAACGAGTTGTTATACATTTATGTTATTAAAGGAATGTATTGAGCGAATAAACCTAATATTGTTCCTAAAATAATAATCCAAAAACCGGTTGTTTCTTCTTTAGCGATACCCTTTACTTTTTCTGCTTGTGACTTGCTCAGATAGTACTCATCAAAAGTCCCTACTCCTGAATAGGATCTATTATAATCCTTGAAGGTTTTGCCATTTTTGACAAACCTATGTTTAATTGTCATTAACAACCCAATAATGGGGAAAATTATTCCAAGCTTCTCTAAATAGAAACTCTTACCACTAGCACTATCAAAACAGTAAAAGATAAGAGGGGTAGATATGCAAAATATTGTTACAAATGCATAATCGGTTGTAAATTCAAAAAATCTATTTGATGCGGTAACATATTTTGGCAATAACTGGTGTTCAATTTCGACAACAGTCTCTGGAGGTTTGATGGTCATATTCTTTTCATAACGTTGAGCTAACAGGCCGCTGGCACCGTTGGGGTTTCAATGAATTTTGATCCTTTTGATAGAGCACGAAGGATTTTAAGAACGGATTAGCCGCCTGACAGCAGTCCTTATTGAGCGCCTGGTTAGGGCTAAATTTCTTTTATTTTTTCAAGAAGTTCTTGTGATATTTTTTCGTTGTCTGTTAAGAAGGAAATTTCCAGACAACACAGTAAACCTGTAGCGTTTGAGAAGTCTATTGCTTCATCTATTTCCACTTGATCGTAATTCGGTGAAATACTATCTTGACTGTACCTTCTTTCTATTTGCGTAAAGCCACTGTGGGTAAAGCTATTCATTGCTTTCCAACCAGCCTTTTTTGCTTTTGATAAAGTGCCACCACTATAACCTTTAATTTGCTCGATATCGTTTATTAACTCTTGGAATTGTTTGTCCAATTTATTTTTCTTAAACTTTTCTAGTTCTTTATCGCTTGCACAATAGTTCAGCCACAAACTTCTTATATATGTTTCGAACAGCACACGAATAAGTGAAAAAGCTGAACCATAAAATTCACGTGCAATAAGGGTTATTATTGCTTTCTGATGTTCCATTGCTACATCTAAACTTGCAGCAACAATTTCCTTGCGGCCATCAGCTTTAAACTCTAATCCATTTATCTTTTCGTCTGTCCACTGGATTAGCTTCTCAGATTGCTCTATCTTATTCATTTTAAATCCCTAACGTGGAGTTCAGGGCCGCGCGCCTTTTGCACGTCCCTTGCAAACAATCGGGGACAGACCAGAATGGCGCTAGTTTAAGCCTTTTTTTCATATCTGCTCCGATGCTGTATTTCGACCATTTCACTCCTAGGTTTGTTGAGTAACTGATAAGGTTTTGGTCTTCGCTTAAGACACCGCGGATCGCTTCGTCCAGGCCTGTCGAAAACTTTGCAACGAGCCACGACAAAGGATAAATCTGAGAGCATGTTTTGTCTTTCATTTGTGCTCAACCTAGAGGACCCCAACCGTGGTTCCCAACTTCTAATAGCCTGTAGACTTCCTTTGAAACTGATAGACCGGATATCAATGTCTACCAGCTGTGTCGCTTGTAACATTATGCGCCGGATGCAGTTGTACGCTATGAAGTACATTAAAATTTCTTTCTTTATCATTTCAGGCGATTGGCACCGGAGGATATCAAATCCCATCGTTGTCTTGATATCACGAAAGAAAAGTTCGACATCCCAACGCTTAAGGTATAACGCTGCAATTTCGTCTTTCAGGTACTGATCTTGATCGATTAGCGTGGTAACAATATGAAATTCTTTTGTTCTAAACCCTGATTGAGTCACCTTTACTTTGATTTGTCTCATAACGAGTTTGTCGGGAAGGTCCTCCCAGGTTTTCCGCGAATACGACACCATTTCCCTGTATACTGGTTTTTTCCATTCAATCAGTAGATCATCAGGAGCGAATTCTTTAATGCAGTTTTTCCTACCGACTGGTTTTCTACGAGCAAGTGTTATCACACTATCAACACAGCGTTTTTTCAGCTCGGCTAAATCGAAGTAACTACAAAAACCTTTATCACCAAGAAAGATATCACCAGCCTCAAAGGTGGACCACTGCTTACGGAACAATGGAAGTTCGTTACTCTTTTTATTACCGATGGCATAGCTGAGCATTGTTCCGGTTTGCAATGAAAAGTATGCGCATATTCGTGCTGAGGGGAAGCCGCATCCTGGTTTCTGGTTCGATGACTGTGGCCAAAGCTCTTGATTTTCTGCTGTATCCGCCATTGTAACACCTGTCCCATCAACAACAATTACCTGGCGATCATTTAATGAATGAGATGCACGTCGTGCTCCGGACCATTTAGCAGTATGTTGAAACACCTCAACAAGCAGATTTTCATCTAATTTCTTACGTGCACAGCAATATGAAGCGGTAGATGATGATGGAAGCCGAAGGCCGTGGTTAGATGCATATGATTGCAACTTTTTTACAGCTTCTCTACATCCACCGTCTGCATCAAGGACTTGGCCTAAGAAGGACCAAAAAGTGTTTTCCTTGGTAAACAAACGTCGTCTGCTCATCTTTCCCGAAGGATCCTGTTTGAGCAATTTCGTGGGAATGAATTGCCCAAAAATCTCTCCTATCTGTTTAAAAGAGTTCTGTCTGAGGGAAGTGATTTTTCGAGCAAATTTTTGTTGTTGGCTATGAGGTTTTCTACCTCGTTTGGGAAGGTGAAAACCGGGCAACATTGGCATGATTTGGTGTTGGTTTCGCATAGCAAATTATACCAATTTTTGCCAATATATTCAGTTGCTTTTCACCTATAAAACACGCTTAAACTAGCGCCATTCGGGACAGACCACTGTTAAAGTTGATTGATCGGCATGGTAGTATTATTAAACGGTGGTTGCCAGTTATTCTTTTGTATTCCTGTATTATTGTTTTGTAAATATCGTTGGAACTTGTGGCAAACCACACCACTCTGCAATTTTGTTATATTTTCCGGCAAGTTCTTTAAATATTTCTACTCCTGATTCAACTTTCTCAATTGCAGTACTTAGTTCATTGTTACCCTCAGAGACTTTATCAATTATTCTTTTAAATTTTCTTAAGGCAGGTGATTTTTTTACTGAATCGGGGTCTGATTTTTTTCAATCGACTCAAGGGATCCTTCAAGCTCTTTAAGAGCTAACCCAAAATTACTTGATGGAGGAACCAATTCAATAAGCTCTCCTAAACTTCCAAGGGCCGAAATAACATTGTGGTTAACTTGAAGATTGTTTGTCATTGATACTTGCGGGCTGATATCGACACAAATATTATTTTTACTGGATAATCCAACACCTACTAAATCTAGCAACTTATCAATACGATTGTTTTGTAGGCCTATCATATCTTGCTGAGATTGGAGCCTGAATTGAGCTATCCTAAGTTCGTTACGTAACTCCAAAACCAGCTTATCACTTTTAGCGAATTTCTCCGGTGGTTCAACTCCGGTTACAATGAGTTCGTACTCATGCAGAGCTTTCTCAACAATTTCAGATTTACCGCTTTCAGTTTCAATAAGTAATCTTACATTCAACCCTTGCTGTTCGATTTTTACGGATGCGTTCTCTTCTGGGTATTGCTCTCTAATGTAGGTCCCAAAATAATTGAGTATATCTAATCCGGCCTGATGATATTCTGGAGGAAATTCAATGCAACGATCTACGATGCTATTACTTGGCTCTACATAAGAATCTGATTCAATTTCGATTAATTCAGGTTCTATAAGTAGTGCTTGATTTGAGTATCCAATAATCAGAAAAGGAAATTGGTGACTTAGAGGGGATAAGAGTTCAATCTGTGAATAATCAGCCTCGAAGGTTCTACTTGATAGCCAAGATTGGTCAATGCTGCTCGCATAGCTGCGCATTGGCATAAACATTACAGGCAATTTGATAATTCCTAACTTTACTGCTAATGCACTTTGTTGAAATAACCAGCGACTAATATGTTCGATCCTACCGATGGGTATTGATGCACTGACTTCATTTTTAATTGCACCCATTCTACCCATAAACACTCTCCTACCGTCAGGAGTGTAGAGCGTATTTTCTTTTAACTCCCATCCCTTATCATAAAGAGCCTTATTCCAGTCTTCACGAGCTGATCTAAACCCTGCATTAGGGTCCACTACGATTCTACCACCAATGAAGTCATCTAAAGCTCCGAGCGCTTCACTCAACTCAGTCGAATGGTTTTGTGTCATTAATTCCCAAGAATTTTTATAACTTATTATTTTGTGAATATACATAATTGTTCTTTGTTAGATTGCTCAACGTTGCAATGACCGGCCTGCGCGTTGTTTCCGGGCCCGTGTTTATTGGGTTGTTGAACGAAGCCGCTACGCGGCAGAGGTCTTGAGTATACTTCAGTAAAGAGTCCAATTCCGGACACTTACAGAAAAAGGAGTATACCATGAAGGCAAAAGATTCCAAACGTTTTGAAATCCTTTACGATCGGCACCTGAAAAAGCTTACGCTTCAAGGCAAGAGTCAGGCAACTATCAGCGCCTATGCCCGGGCTGTTCGTCGTCTTACCGAACATTTTGATTGTTGCCCAGATCAACTGTCGGTGGAGCAGCTCGAAGATTATTTTACCCGTCTGGTAGAAAACTATTCCTGGAGTACGGTAAAGCTCGACAGGCTCGGCCTGATGTTCTTCTGGAAGCACGTCCTGGAGCAGGACTGGCAATGGCTCAATATCGTCAAGCCACCAACTGTGAAAACAATCCCGGATATCCTTACTAGAGAAGAAGTTGCCTTACTTGTTCACAACACGCGCAAACTCCGTTACCGGGTCTTTCTCTTTACTACTTACTCCATGGGGTTGCGTTTACAGGAAGCACTTTCTTTACAGATCGGAGATATCGATGCCAATCGCAGACGGGTACATATCCGCAGAGGCAAAGGACATAAAGATCGTCTGGTTCCACTGCCTGATCGAACCCTGAAGGCATTACGCATTCTCTGGCAGGATCATCGCCATCCCAAGCTGCTTTTCCCAAACTATAGAGGCTCTGCTGAAACCATCATCAGGGCAACCTCTCACATGAACATCGGTTCCACCCAGCAGGCCATGAAAGCGGTGGTTGCAGCCTGTAACATTAAAAAAAAGTCTCCATCCACTCCCTCAGACACAGCTTTGCCACCCACCTCCTCGAAGCGGGTTTAAGCCTTCGCCACATCCAGGAACTTCTCGGGCATTCAAGCCCCACAACCACTGCCCGTTACGCCCAGCTCACCTACACCGCGGAAAAGGATAGCATTGCCACCATAAACGAGCTGATCAATTCCATGGAGCTGAACCCAACGAGGAAGCAACATGGACATTAAATCACTCATCAACAAATACTTCGACCTGTACATGATTCGTCATGGCGGCAATGCCATCCCAGAGCAACTGAGGGCTTTGAGGGACATACAGCAGTGTCGAACCCCTCAATCTGGCGAACTCTATGCACGATGCCCTGATTGCCAGCATGGAGAATGGCGCCCCCTCTCGTGCGGCAACCGCCACTGCCCAACCTGCCTCAATCACCAGACCAGTTCCTGGCTTGATAAACAGCAGGCGAAGCTCATGCCGGTCCCCTACTTCCTGGCCACCTTTACCTTACCATATGAACTGCGATACCTGGCATACGGGCACCAGAAAACTGTCTATTCCCTGATGTTCAAATGCGTCGCTGAAGTCCTTAGATCCTTTGCTGCGAACCCAAAACATCTTGGAGCGGAGATCGGCATGACCATGATCCTGCACACCCACGCGCGAGACCTCTCGTTTCACCCCCACATTCATGTACTCATCCCTGGCGGCGGTATAGATAAACGATTCGGCAAGTGGAGAAAGGTGAAAAATGACTATCTCTTCAATGGATTTGCCCTGGCCAAAACCTTCCGCGGCAAATTCCTCGACATGCTGAAATCAACAGGCCTGTCCCTGCCTCAAAATCTGCCTGAAAAGTGGGTTGCCCATTGTGAATGCGTGGGCAATGGCTTCCCGGCCCTGAAATATCTGGCCAGATATCTCTATCGAGGCGTCATCAGCGAGAAAAATATTGTGGCAAGTCACAACGGAAATGTCACTTTCAAGTACCGTGACAGTAGGACTGATGAGCTAAGATATTCCACAGTAAAAGCAGAGGATTTCCTGAACATCCTGGTCAAGCATGTCCTGCCGAGAGGCTTCAGACGCGTGCGGGATTACGGTTTTCTGCACGCCAATGCCAGAAAAATCAGAACCCTCATTCAGCTTATACTGCATGTCTTTACCCCAATAGTGCCAAAACAGCGGCAAAGGCCAAAGTATTCCTGCCCAAAATGCAAGGCGGCTATGCTGGTGATACGCTTTCGATTCGACTACGGCAGATCAGGATAATGATTAGCCTGGACGCTGCTCTCACATAAATTCAGCAGGAGGTAATGCAGTCTATGAAAACAATCTGTTTCTTTCACACCTTGTCAGGTGAAGGGATAACTATGCTCTATAATTACAGCTAGAATTCAAGGCCCCCTTCCAGGGTAATTACTTTCAAAAGATATTTCCTTAGGAGAAAAGCCGGGCTTGTTCAACCACGGATAAGATTGTGGATCGCTTTGCGATCACAATCTATCCTTATTCGTTATACAATTCTATTCTCGAACCAATCTATCCATTTGTGAATAGAGGCTCTCAATTTTCCTTGCCTTGTCCTCTCCGTAATGTAACATTCTGTGGCAATTAGGACAGAGAGCTATAGCATTAGTAATGGTGTCTGAGCCTTTGTCAGCTAAATTTTTCATATGATGGACTTCTAAGAAAAATGTGCCATCTTCCTTCGTGAATGGTGCTGGCTTGGAACAACTTTCACATATCCCTCTAGCGTTGTTGAGTACCCAGGCAACGATTGCTGGATCTCTATTGTATTGTGTTGACTCACTTGTTGTTTTTTTAGGTCTTTTACTTCCACGTGGAGGAGGAATATTTTTATTTTTTTTTAGCTCGTTAACTGCTGATGCAAATTTTGCTGCTGGATATGAGATTTGACCCTCAATTCTATTTATTATATTCTCTATTTCTTCAACTGTTTTACTACCTATGTGACTTGCAGGCTTTAAACCTGTTATCCATTTGCGTCCCATAAGAGCGTAAACGTATGATATGTTCTGCATTCGATATTCAAATGACTTTGTAGTTCGGCCAAATTCATTTGAGAGAGATTCGTAATATGATTTTTTTATAAATTTCTCTCCATTTTCTTCTTTTTCTCGCATCTCTATGTATTTAGAAACAGTTGCTTCTAGCTCTTGTATTGTCCAAGCGCGATTGTATAGGTTGTTTGAAATATTTACGATTTTGGTTTGAGCGTTCTCTTCGTTGTTTTTGGACGAATATATGCCCAAATAATATTCCGTTTCATCCTTCCACTTTTCTTGAACTAAGTTATCTACCCAATTTGGATTAAACCCTGATTCGCTAAATTCTATTATATTTTTTAAATTTGCTATCTTTACAAATAATTCAAATGTTTCTAGATCACTAAAACAGAACCCAAACCACCACCTTTTTTTTGTACTATTTTTATCATACCAAAGCTGGATTATGCACTTGGCCTTATTGTTTACATGTAGATACCCAATTTTTTTGTAGTTCCCCTCGGATTCGGCTTCATGCCAAGCCTTCTCATTATATTGCACGAAATTTTCTACATCTTTAAATCGTTCTAAGAAGGTTCCTGCCATTTCATCAAGAAATTTAGTAGTTTTAGAATTCATATGTTCGTGTTTAAAAAGTGTAACGTGGAATTGAGGGGCGCGTGCCTTTTACGCGACCCTCTCTAATGACTTGTTATGCTTTAAGTTTAATATCTTATCTGAATCATTTTCTCATTTTCATATATGAAGGATACGCCATCTATGCTAATTCGCTCGTCATCTTCAACTATGAATGCATTAGGATTTTGTTCTCTAATAGTAACAAGCAAGTCTTTTTTAGAATATTTCTGCGCACCTTTTAATACTAGATTCGTTAGTATTTCTAAGCCCCGTACTTTTTCTTCATAACTTACTTTAAAATAAGTGTGTGTTATTCCAATGTCGATAATTTTATAGAACCAAAAGACATTTGTTAAAACAAGCACAACTATAGAGATTGCTAAGTACTTCTTCATATACATCTCATTTTCGTTTGCATAACAAGTAATTATACAGATCTGTATAACATCAAAAAATGAGTGTTATACAGAATGATTGGACCGCCACTCACCAAACTTCATATGTGTAAAAAACAAGCAATAGCAGATACATATGTGTCAAACAACATGACCCAAAAACATGAAAGTTGTCAATGCGTATATCTGCCCATTGAAAGAGAACTTGCTGTGAAATGTAGTGATTGTAGTGCCTTGGGCTAGATGGGAAAAACTTCAGGTAGGATTATTGCTTATCAAAAAGTACATTTCACGACACATTTAAGAATTTCTTTTCCATCTAATGTGCTGTGAACATATTAGTGCTACTGGAGTTTTTGCAAGTTGGTGCTAGCGGATCCGGCGCTGGTAGAATCTGAGAGAACAGAGGATGAAACAGAGCTCACTTGACCATCACCCGGGTGGGTGTGCGTTGCCAAAGCATCCAGGGCGCCAGTAAGTTCTGGCAATAGGCTTGGTCCTCCTGGTGCGCTGATCGAAATTTTAGGTGCTGAAACATGATAGCCACCACCGGCAGTGGTGGTTTTGGATCCTGAAACATTCTCTGTTGAGCTCCCGCCCACGGTTTCGGTCCGGTTGCCGGTTGCGTTTTCGGTGATGGTTGCGGCACTGTCGGTAATCGAACCACCGGTTTTTCTTTCCCAATTGCCTGCAGGGTCCACAACCTGGTACACACCATCGGCCTGCTGCCACCGGCCCATTTTATCTGGTACCGCTGGCAATGATCTGCCAATGGCATAGATGTGCTGGATAACAGGATGGTCCGCCCTGCCCTCTATCCACCTCACGGTTACGATTGTGCCGGGGCTCGGCCAGTGAAACATCCCGGCATTTTCTCCGGCAGCCGGGACCTGCAGCGGTACCGCCTCATATAACGGGAAACCTTCAGCCGGGTTTCCATCCGGTGTGAGGATTTCAATATCTGCAGCAAATTTCGGTTTGAATCTGTCGCTTGTCTCACCACCGGCTGGCGAATCCGAAATTTTCACTATTCGGGCAAAGCGGTCCAGGTGATAGCCACCGGCCAGCTCCGGAAACATCCTCAATACTATACGTTTAATCGCCTCCCGCATGTCACCACCATTTCATGGCCGTTTTTTTGCTGCAAGCGTTGTTCATTAGCATTTTTTGGACATGCTATCAGGGAGCAAACATTTTTTGTGAGTTCGAGTCCCATAGCCCACCCCATCTATTGCATGGAATTTCAATACATGAGGCTATTTTAACTTCAAACTGTTGAGCAGCCTGAAGTATAGAATCAGAAATAAGAAAGGCCCCGGCATCATAATGATGACCGGGGCCTTTTTTTTATCTAGTCTGAACTTTAGAAATCGAGATTCGAACTGACACTCACGTTCTGAAATTTTTTAAAATCAGTTATCAAAGATTGATAGAAAACATCCTGACCAGATTGCCAGCTCCCTATCTACTCCCCTCTAAGCAAACACTTCAACCGTCCTCATCGCAATGACCAGAAGGAATCAGGGGAAAGAGTAACTGATCAAATTTCGATTCATATCGGCCTATCGGCCGATTGGGTTAGCTCAGAGTAATTACCTTGTCAGCCAATTGGGTGGCCATTACGATGTCCAGCATATTGGTTGTATCGCCAACCTCTTTCTGGGCAAGTAAGTCATAATGTTCCAGACAGGTTCCGCAAGCCAGAATAGTTACCCCTTCACTCTGGTAGTTTCGTAATTCTTCAACCACAGGAGACGATTTAACGGTCAGTTTCACTCCGCTGTTCACAAAAATTATCTGCCACAACTCAGGCCCCATCTCTTTCAGCGTTTTGATATAATTGATCATCAATTTCTTACCGAGTTCGTCATCTCCCTGCCCCATGCGGTCCGTCATTATTAAAACCACATTTTTTCGGGTCTCCTGAGTCACATCGGTAGCAGCTTGTTGCACTTTTTCTGCCCGCTGCTGACCATCGAAGCTGGCAGTGAGTATACTGTTTCCTTTGTCAGCAACAGAAGTAACAGAATATCCTCTGGAATTGAGAAAACGTGTTACATTTTCCGACGAAGCGGCATTATCTACAATAACGCGTAACTCGCTCAGTTCTTCTTTTTCCACGACATCTTTTACCAGCAAAACTGGCGCAGGACAGGTTAATCCACACGCATCGATTTCTTTCGCCATCTCTCTATCCTTATTATTTGAGAATTATCCTATTTTCAGCTGCACTCTCCACTTCACCAATAACAGCGGCAGCTTCGACACCATTATCTGCAAGCTGCCGAACGAGCCTGTCACTCTCTTTTTCAGGACAACCGATAAGCAAGCCCCCTGAGGTTTGTGGATCAAAGAGAATGTCTCGTAAGACAGGGTCAAATTCAGCCGGCATGGAAACTCTATCCTGTATGTGTTCCCTGTTTCTGTGAGCACCAACCGGCACTAACCCCATTGCCGCAAATTCATACGCCATAGCCATTATGGGCATTTTACCTGAATCTATGGTGACCTTGGTGCCGGTTCCTGTTAGCATTTCTGCCAGGTGCCCAAGCAGGCCGAAACCGGTAACATCGGTACAGGCAGAAATTGAAAAGCGCTCCATTACTTCAGCCGCTGTTTTGTTAAGACTGGCCATAAACTCCGTGACGGCGGCAATGGTCTGGTCAGATGCGAGCCCACCCTTCATTGCCGTATTGATTATGCCGGTTCCGAGCGGTTTGGTAAGAATCAGACTATCCCCTTCCCGAAGTCCCTGGTTTTTCAAAACACGATCAGGATGGATAAAGCCGGTGACCGACAGCCCATATTTGAGTTCGCTATCCTCAACGCTGTGGCCACCCAGCAGAACCGTTTCCGCCTCTTTCAGGGTATCAGCTCCACCAGCAAGTATCTCTCTTAACGGCTCAGGGCCCATCACGTCCATCGGATAGGCGACAATATTCATCGCCGTCTTCGGAATACCACCCATGGCATAGACATCCGAGAGACTGTTTGCTGCAGCAATGCGGCCAAACTGATATGGATCGTCAACGACAGGGGTGAAGAAATCGACCGTCTGTATCAGGGCCAACTCTTCAGATACCCTGTACACTCCGGCATCGTCTGCTGTCGCTGTTCCCACGAGCACATTTGCATCTGTTGGAAATTGTAACTGGGTCAAGGCACGCTCCAGATCCGCTGGAGCAAGTTTGGAAGCTCAACCGCCGCCTTTCACACATTTGGTAAGTCGTATTGCATCTTTCTTATCAGCCATATGTACAAATAACCTCTTCAGCCCTGTAGGTGTGATATTCACCGCATAAAGGACATTCTGAACTCAAGGAAACGTTCCCGATAAGTTTCTTTTCACCGGAATCGGACACCACTATTTCATAACCATCCTGAAGAAAATAATCAGATGTGCCAAAAACAGTCTGTTTATTTGGGCAAGTGAAATAGAGTTCCATGTTCTCAAGTCAATTGTTTTTCAAGTTCCGCAATAAATTCACGGGGGGACAATGCAGGTAAACTCAGGCCACAAGCGTTACTGAGCTGAACGACCTGGGGCTGCAGGATACCACAGTCAGTCATGAGTTCAAGGTGCTTGAACAATTCCCTGACGTTGCCGTCAAATACCACCTTGCCATCAGTGAGAGATATCGCGCGGGAACAATTTTCAGCCACAAAATCCATATCGTGGGCGATAACAATGACTGTTTTTCCTTCATTTTGCAACTTTAGCAATGCATTGCTGAAAAGGGTAATTTCGTAATAATCCAATCCTGCTGTCGGCTCATCGAAAACGAGTATTGGTGTGTCCATCGCCACAATGGACGCCATGGCGATTCTTTTGCGTTCGCTATAACCAAAATCATGTGGATTTTTATTCTTGAAAGTCGTCAGCTCAAATAGGGCCAGAGCCTCCTCTACCAAAGCTTCTATCCGCTCTGCAGGATAACCGAGATTTCGCGGCCCAAAGGCGACTTCATTCCATATAGTTCTTTTGCAAATCTGGTCGTCCGGATTTTGAAACAGCAGGGCCACCTGACCCGCCAACTGACCTACTTCGGCCGTTGCGCTATTTTTGCCACCTAGCCACACCGTACCTGTCAAGGGCCTGAACAGACCGTTCAGATGCTTTGCAAGGGTCGATTTTCCCGATCCGTTGTGCCCCATGAGCACCACACGTTCTCCAGATTGAATTTCAAGAGACACATCCTGTAATGCACGGATGGAACCTGGATAGTCAAATGACAGGTGATCAATGCGAATGTCCATGAATACCCCTGCCCTGTAAAAGTCCGTCAATTGTACCGGAAAGCGACGTGGACAATGGAAGCCCTTTCGGCCATAACCCCTGCCGGCGTGCCAGATCAGCTACCTGCGTATATCTGTTCCAATCAAGTCTGATACTCTTTATCATGGGCGAGGTGAGTACATCACCCGGTGGGCCATCCATCACCAGTCGTCCCTTATCAAATGCAAGCACACGATCAGCATATTCTGCAATAAGGTCGAGCTTCTGTTCTGCTATCACTACGGTCTTGCCTTGTTGCTGCAAGCGACGCAGGATGTCAAAAGTCAGTTTTGCGCCCTGGGGGTCTAGAAATGTGGTTGGCTCATCAAGGACCAGGATGGCAGGATCCACAGCCAATACGGTCGCCAGTGCAAGTCGCTGCTGTTGCCCACCGGACAAATGGTACGGCGAACAGGCCGAATACTTCTCCAGGCCCATGATAGCCAGGACTTTTTCAACCTGCCTGGTCATCTCTCCCCTTGCTATCCCCTGATTCTCAAGGCCGAAAGCGACCTCTTCGAAAACGGTATAACGTACCCCGGACATCTGATTGCAGGGAACCTGCAACACGAGCCCGACGTGCTGGGCAATCTCGCTCACCGTTTTTTCTCTGCTGTCTGTCCCGTTGATGAGGACCCTGCCCGTCATCTTTCCACGGTAAAGCTGGGGAACCACACCGGTGAAGGCATAACATAAGGTAGATTTGCCACTATTGTTTGCACCTATGACCGCTACGAATTCTCCCTCGGAGATCTTGACCGAAACAGCTTTGAGGGATGGCTGCGAAGATCCGGGATAATGATACGTGAGTTTATCTGTTTCAAGCTGGGGCATACTTCACCTTAACAATCTGAGAAAAACAAGAACTGCGGCAGTCGCTACCATCAGCCATCTGGTCATACGTTGAAATGAAGAATCATCCAGGATCCGAATTGAAGTTCTGGGCGTGGTCGCCTTAAAGCCTCGGACCTCCAGAGCGATAGCACGTTGTTCTATTTCGACGATGGCTCCCACAACCAGAGGAACAACGAGCGGGGCGAGGCTATAGATACGCCGGATAAAATTCCCCCCGGTGTTCAACCCTCTTGCACGCTGGGCCGCCTGAATGGTTGCCACCCTCTCCTGCATAGCCGACATCATCAACAGGGGGCTGCCCAGCAGGTATGCCAGGGTTGGTGATTTACCGGAATGGGATATGGCCGTAATGAGATCTGCCGGATGGGTAGTAAAGACAAAGAGCAGAGATGCAGTTAGCACCGCTGCCAGCTGCAGCAGGGTATTGAAGGCATACATCAAACCTTCCTGGTAGATGTTCAACCCATAAAAATGAAGAAGAATGGTCTGATTGCCGGGATAAAGCACACTATGGATGGGAATCATGAACAGCAACAAGGGCAGGAAAATCCGCACGAAAGTCCGCCAGGCCCCTTTCAGCACCCCTGCACTTCCTGCAACAGCCACATTGACCAGAAGCAGCAGAGCGTCATACGCAAACCCGGAAGGTCCGGCGTAGACGCCCACTCCAGCAAACAGGACATAACACAACTTCGTGAATGGATGTAAGCGCTGAACCCACGAATTATTATCAATAAAGAGGGTCGTAGTCGTGCTCTTTGGCTGCATTTTCTCTCTGGCTCTGCCTCTCACTGGTAATTATGGATTATCCGGCAGAGCCAGTTTTAAACTAGAGCGCCTTACCCGGTTATAACTACGCATTTGGCCCTGTTCAGTCGCCCAATTGTTCTTTCCGGCAGGGCCTGTACGATACCCCAGGCAAGTACTGCAGTGGCAACCTTGTCGAGCAGATTTGAAGTAAAGACAGTAACAACTACAGAACCGAACAGATCCTTACCGAGTGCCAACATGTAGGAAGTCATGAAATCGGCACCGGATCCGGTGATACCACCAAACATGTAGAGCCTGATTGGCACGGCAACAACAGCGTTGCACACTGTAATGATCACACCGCTGATTATAGCCAGCCACAAGCTCCTGAACAGCCCGTATTTTGCACACAGACCTGCTGCAATACCAATGACCATTGCCACGGGTGAAAAAGCTGCGGCGACAGGAGAACTGATCATGCCCCAGATCAGGTTGGTTAGCAGCCCGGTAAGGCCGCCTGCCCAGGGACCGGCGAGCAGACCGACCAGAACTGTACCTATTGAGTCAAGAAATATCGGAAGCTTGAGCATCGATACCAATTGCCCGGCGACGATATTGATAACAATTGCAATTGACATCAGTACTATGGTCGTGGTGGTAAAATCTTCTTTGAATTGTTTACTGAGGCTCATGCTCTTTGCTCCTTTCTTGTGGTAGGGAAACGATTTCCAGTTCCGGGTATCCTGTATGCACGTCAAATTCCCGTAAAAATGAAATATTCGGAATGATGCCAATAACGATTTCTGCTGTAGTATAGATTGTGCAGCCATCCATCAAATGGGCGCCGTACGTTGTGCCGCGTTCATCAGCAATGGCAATATGATAGTGCGAGCCATGCTTGGACAGGACCCCTGTCAATGAAACTATCTCGAAATGTCCAGCGAGTTTTTCCAGACTATTTCTGTTGGCGAATCGCAACACTGCGGTGGTTAGGCTCCCTACACAGGTAAGGATACAGGCCGCTTCAATTTCATGTTCTTCGACCAGTCGATCAAGTTCTGCTTTGAGATCCTGCCCGGGATGTAACCTGAGGCTTAGGGCGTCCATAATAATTGATATACTTGTTGTATTGTCAGGTAGTTAATATTTAGTCCAGGTAAAAACAAACCATTATATACACAAGCATATCCTATAACACAAATCGTTATATCTTATAATTCTCTGGCTACCTATCAGCAATTTGTATGCAAGGAAGACATAAAGGGTAGCATGCGGAGCAGACCGGCGCTGATCTATGGGTTCTATAGCCGGTATTCGGGGAAAAAAGGGAATGAGTTGAGCCTGTCACCTTAGGCTTAATATCCGACCAGTTCCTGCTGAACTGCAAGGGGATCAGATTGAATGTAAATGGAAGGAGATGGAGGTTAAGAGGTTATTCACACAGCTTCCGTGGGTTGGAATACTATCGACCACCCAATCTTGTTATAAAAAATCACCAATCTGCTCAAGGCGGCATTAGCCTTGAACTGGTTAATCTTTTCTTTACTTTCCGAATAATTCCGGCCGCCTGTATAGCCCAGGTTTCAGATATGGAATTTTTCCTTCATCTACTGTAGACTGCAGCCTCATTGAGTACGCTGAATATTTTTGCCTCTGAGCTATATAAGCATATAAAACAGGGCAACTTCCCCTTAATACATATCCTATTATAAACATGTCTAATTACAGTAAACTTGATCGCCCTGAAATTCTCTCGCATATCTTCTATCCGCTCCAGCTCGAACGTACGCCTCTTCCTGAGAACGCTTGCGACTTTGACTGTACAGTTGAAGAAAATATCGTTCTCGGTTGCCGCTTTCATGCCGCCGGCAAAGAAGCTCCAACAATCATCTTTTTCCACGGTAACGGTGAGACGGTTGCAGATTATGATGAGGTAGGTGCAAAATACAATCAATTTGGTATGAACTTTCTTGTTACAACCTACCGGGGTTATGGCTGGAGTACCGGCAGCCCCACTGTTACCAGTATGCTTGCCGATACGGATATTATTTTGCAGAAGGCTCAGGTCTGGCTTGAGGAAAAAGGCTTTACCGGTTCCATCTTCGCAATGGGACGTTCCCTCGGTTCTGCTGCGGCAATCGACCTTGTCCAACGCCACCAGAAGGTTTTGAAGGGTCTGATTATCGAGAGCGGCTTCTCAGACACCCTGCCTCTGACTGAAAACCTCGGTATCGATTCTGAGAAAGCTGAACTAACTGAAGAAGACTGCTTCGGTAACAGCGAAAAAATTGCAGAAATCAAGCTGACAACACTTATTCTTCATGGTGCAAGGGATACCATCATCCCGATACAGCTAGCAGAAAAACTTCAGGCCTGCAGCGGTGCAAGAGCCAAGCAGTTCATCATGGTTCCGGGTGCTGACCATAACAACATCGTTGAGGTTGGTGGCGATAGATACTTCGACGTAATCAAAAGCTTTGTCGATAAGGCGTGCGGTATCACCAAGTGGAGCTACAAGCGTCGAAAGTACAACCGACCTGATTCCCAATAATACCTACTGTAAATTTTCGGATAATTATGAAACGAACCAACTATTTAAGCTGGGATGAATACTTCATGGCGGTCGCACTGCTTTCGGCCCAGCGCAGCAAAGACCCCAGTACCCAGGTCGGAGCATGTGTCGCCAATGATCAAAACAAGATCGTTGGCGTCGGATACAACGGATTTCCCTGGGGCTGCTCTGATGACGAGATGCCCTGGAATCGTGAAGGAGCCTTTCTCGATACCAAATACCCGTACGTCTGTCATGCCGAACTCAATGCGGTGCTTAACGCTATTACCACCGACCTTAGAGGCTGTCGTCTTTATGTCGGCCTGTTTCCGTGCAATGAGTGCACCAAGGTCATCATCCAGGCTGGAATCAGCGAAATTATATATCTTTCAGACAAATATAAAGATACAGATGCTGTAAAGGCATCCAAGGTCATGCTGAACAAATCCCCCAATATCAGCTATCGCCAGCTGAAGACGGGTCTGGATATGGTGAGGCTATCGTTCCTGCTGCCAGGGGAAGAGTCGAATTAAGCTGCATAGAACGAAATATGAATCAGGGTTACGAGGAGTGCTCGTAACCCTGGTATGCGATATCGATCAGTTCTCCTGAGTGAGTGCGCATGCATACACCATCACCCGGCTGAATTACGCCTATCCTGGTAACAACAGGAATATCCGGTTGCCCTTTTTCTGCAGCTTTTCGGCGTTGTTCCCTGCAGTAGTTCTCAAACATCTCTTCTGCCCCACTCCTGACTGTAAAGACGAGCTCATAATCCTCTCCGCCTTTCAGCTGAAAGTCTTGCTGTGACACATTGAGTTGACCACACATCTCAATAAGTTCAGCATGCGCCGGTAAGCTCTTCTCCTCAATGATCGCAGAAACCTTACTTGCGGTGCAGAGATGGCTGAGATCTGTAGCAATTCCGTCTGAAATATCCTGCATTGAGGTGACCATCCCGCTTTGTAAAAGTATTTCAGCGAGCGCAACTCGAGGCTTTGGGTCCAGATGGGCCATGACCAGTTGCTGCCAGGCTAATTCCTGTAAACCCGGATCGCTTGCCTTCCGCATTTGACAAAGATAAAGACCGGCAGCTGATGAACCAAGGTTTCCAGACACATAGACACTATCCCCGGACGCGGCTCCATCTCTGGGTATAGAGCATCCGCGGGGGGCTGTCCCCAGGACGGTGACGGAAATAGTGAGTTGTTTTGCCGATACGGTATCGCCGCCGACGAGCACGCATTGGTATTCATCGAGAATAGCCAACACTCCATCCACATAACTCTCAATCCAGTTGCTGTCCAAATCTCCTGGAAGGCCGACTGAAAGAAGGGCAAACTGCGGTTTCGCTCCCATCGCAGCAATATCACTTATATTGACGGCAAGAGATTTACGTCCCAGCAGGTATGGCTGGTGCCAGCTTGTGTCGAAATGGACACCCTGCACCAGCATATCTGTCGATATATGCCACTCCCGATCTGCCTCCTGGCTGAAAACAGCACAATCGTCCCCTATGCCTTTAAGGAGATTGGGATGAGACCTATGTGCTTTGGCAGCAATGTGCTTAATAAGATCGCGTTCAATCATGGAAAGGTACACACATCCGGAGGCTATTTGACTCGTTTCAAAGAGTGAATTTTGCCTGCAGGTTTCTTCATTTCGGGTGTTCCGGTCTCCTGATCGGGTTCAGGTGTTTCCACATCCTGCTCGGCCTGGAAATCAATTGCCTGGACAAATCGTTCCTCTCCGCCCATGGTGAAAATCTCCCCTGTCATCTGCGATGTTCGCAAAGTCCAGACCATATTCTGCAACGGTATCGAGAGTACAGAAAAGTGTACATGCCACCATTCATCTTTCCTGCTTGGGTCGCGCTCTATATCGGTAACCTTGGCATACATGAGCATCTGAGGCTCTTTGGCAGCTATCAGAACGATGTCGCCAATTTCAGTAGTATCCTTGAATGGTACGTGTTGCTGTAATTCTTTAACTATTTTCTGCATGAATCAGTATCACTCTCTAATCTTGGTTTTTGACTCTATAATAATGGTATCGCCATCAAGCGAAGTCCTTGTGGCGGATTTTTCATACATGGCAAGCCCATGTAGTATGGGGCTAATCAGGTTGTCCGTGATCACTCTGGCATGGATCGCGGCTTGCCGGTCCTGTACCGCTATAATAGTACTGAGCCAGCTAACAATCTTTTCCAGATGCAGGGCCAGGGTAGCCTGATCCACATAGAATACAGAATTGTTCAGCTTTTGAAAGCCCGGATCCAGTCTTTCAAACGATTCTGCCGCAACAAGTTGAGATTCGGTCAACGGAGTATCCAGGATTGCCCGCAGCATATCCATGGTATTAGCAATAATAAGGTAACCCCGGTAAATTGTATAGACCGGTTGCAGGCTTTCGCGGTCATAGATGCCCCAGACATAATATTGAACGTCCTTATATTTCCGGCTCTGCAAATGAATGTCGAGTTGGTTTAAACTTTCCTGAATCAGCGCGTTGACAGACTCCTCATCACGGAGCCTTATCATCAGCGCCGTGTCTGGTATCGGGATAAACTGTGCCCGCAAACTCGGTTTGAGCAGAATGGAGACACTTGAATCAGCCATATCTATAATCTGTTCAACCTCGTAACCTGTTGAATTTTTGATCTCAAACCTTATGGATTCAATATCTGCGTCTGTTTCACCCGCCTCAGCCACAAACATATTCCACAGTAGTCTTGGATTCAGAGTGTTGGACCAGTAATAGAGCAGTACATTATCTCCCACGAGAGACAGAGTATCATTGATAGACGGCCGGGTGCTGATCATTTCCCTGACCTGTATGTCCATTGCTTCCTGGTTGATTTTGGCCAGAATTTTATCGTTGGAAATATCTTTATCACGCCAGGTACCGTAAGACAGTGTGGTTATACCTCTGAGGGTGGACATCTCATGAAGTACCGCTTTCGCCCTTTCGTCAGCAGATCGACTGGCACCGTATTGCGCCAACTCCTGCAGGCCATCTATTGCAATATAAAGGAATCTCTCTGCCTCGCCGAGTTTAGTACGATGAGCAAGGAAATCCGGATCAGTTCCAAGATTCACAGATTGCTCGTCAAAGATATCCAACGACTCCCGTATGATCCGTTCCTCAAAAGAGGCAAGAACGTATCCCTCTACAACCGAAATATAGAGTGTATAGTTTTCAAGAACCATTCGGTTTATAGTGTGCTTCCCATACATTACAGAGGTATTATCGAATGTGCCTCCATAGAAGGTAAGTAACTTTGCCAGGCTAAGTTGAGGCAGATCCGGTTTACTGATCAGCAGGGTGTGATGACGAACAAATAAGTCAAGCGAATCATCATGATTGGACCAGTTACGCTGGGGAACAAAGGCAACGGAACATTTTTCACCGAGAATATGCTGTACAAGCGGATCAGTTCGTAATCTGTCCACCCCTTCGAGCACCTTTCGTATCTCAGCCTGATACTGATTATTGAAACCACCCTCACTGAGCACTTTTTCGTAATCTATGGAGTCAAGGGCCTTGCCAAATCGTGAGTTAAAGAATCTCTTCATTGACTCAACACCATCTACCTGCTCTGCGTAGATGAGGGTATCCACAGGGAGGAATTGGGTTGTTTCCAGCTCGTGAATCTCTATACGACTTACAAGAAATATTCCGAGCACCATTAAGGTACTGACCAAAACGGATAAGACGATACGCATATTACTCTCTATTTAGATACTGTTTCTGCGAAACTGTATTGCCTCTGCAATATGTTTGGACGCAATGTTTTCAGAAAGCTCCATGTCGGCAATTGTGCGGGCCAGTTTGAGTATCCTGTGATAGCCTCTTCCGGACAATCCAAGCTTCTCCATACCTCTTTTCAAAAGCGTAGATGAAGCCTGATCCAATGAACAATGTTCCTCGATTTCACGGGTCTGCATTTGCCCATTACACTCTACATGGGAAATTCCAGTAAAACGGGTTTGTTGAATTTTCCTTGTTCTATTAACACGTTCCCGGATTTTTTGCGATGTCTCACCGCACTCCTTTCCACTCATCTCGTCATATTTCAATGCAGATACGGTGAGATGAAGGTCGATTCTATCAAGTAAAGGACCAGATACTTTACTCTGGTATCGCTGGATTTGAACCGGACTACAGGTGCATGAATTTCTTCGATCACCAAGATAACCGCAAGGGCATGGATTCATGGCGACAATCAATACAAAGGTTGAAGGAAAGCGCAACGACATGTTGGCCCGGGTAATGGTAACATGTCCATCCTCCAGGGGCTGGCGCAACACCTCCAGAACGTGCTTTTTGAATTCAGGCAACTCGTCCAGGAATAAAACACCATTATGAGCAAGAGAAACTTCACCTGGCTTTGGAGTATTACCGCCGCCAATCAGCCCGGCATCTGAAATAGTATGGTGCGGTGCACGGAAAGGTCTATGAACTCGCAGGGCTGGCCCCGATTCGCCCAGATGACTGATACTATATATTTTTGTGGTCTCTATGATCTCCTCATAGGTCATTTCAGGCAGGATAGTCGGCACTCTCCTGGCAAGCATTGTCTTACCGGAACCTGGTGGACCTTGCATGAGAAGATTATGTCCGCCGGAGGCTGCAATTTCTAGAGCTCTTTTTACATGCAACTGGCCTTTTACTTCTGAAAAGTCAGCACTGTAATCCTGTTCAATGAGTTTTTTCGGTGAGATGGCTGCACGGACAGCTTTGAGCTCTCGTCTGCCATGAATAAACTCAACCGCTTCCGGCAGGCTGGCAACAGGGAAAACATCAATGGAGGAGGCAGCAATTGCTGCCTCCTCCATATTTTCTTTAGGGACAATAAATCTCTTAATGCCAGCCTCCCTGGCTGCCAAAAGCATTGCCAGAACACCTTTTACCGGACGTACGGATCCATCCAGAGAAAGCTCACCGACTATGCATGTTTCTTCAAGCTGCTTCGGCTGTATAAGTTCCGTAGCCGCAAGAATTCCCATGGCAGTGGGCAGATCGAAACCCGCCCCTTCTTTACGGACATCTGCTGGTGCCAGATTGACTGTGATTCGCTTGTTCGGGAATTCATAACCGCAGTTCTTAATCGCGGCTTTAACCCTGTCCTTATTCTCCCTGACAGCACTGTCAGGAAGACCTACAGTGGCAAAGGTCGGTAAACCAAGGGCAACATCCACTTCGACATCAATGAGTAGACCGCTAACTCCATAAGAGGTACAGCTAGTGATTTTGGCAAGCATGATGTTGACTATCTGTTGAAAGGTTTGATGATCTGAAAATTGAGCGGGATACGAGATGTCACGCCTGTTAAGGAGCGAAAAGCCGATTCATCTGATCGCTATACTCCCCGTTTTTCTCCCGGTAAATGTAAAAGGGTTCTTTTATCCGGACACCTCGGCCGCCGTTTTTAAGGCACCTGAGCATCACCAATTTGGCGTTGACCTGCTCATTGGGATAGCTGTAAACAAATTGCAGATCCTTAATCTCCAACCGCACAGCAGCAAGAGCTGAGGAAAGCTCTACAAACTGCTCAGCCGGATAGATAAACACAGCGGAGCCACCATTTTTTAATACAGCGGCGGCGCCCTTGGCAAAACCGAAGATATCGGCTGTTATCTGATGCCTGGCTATTTTAGCTTGCGTATCAAGGCATTGACGACCAGTTTCCGGTCTGTAGAATGGCGGATTACAAACCACCAGGGAAAATGACTCAGGTTTAAATATATTCAATATTTCCTTCACGTTTCCCTGATAACATGAGCATTTTTCGGCAAATTCGTTTTCAGCATAATTCCTGTTCGTTAAATCACAGAGTTCTTGCTGCAACTCGAGAGAACGCAAAGTGGCGATTCGCTGTTTCCACCGGTGCATCATTATCAAACCAATGACACCGCTCCCCGCACCGAGATCCAACACCTTTTCACCTTTTGCAGGAGTATGAAAGTGTGCTGCCAGGACTGCATCCACCGAAAACCGATAGCCATTCCTGAATTGACTACAATACACTTCACCATCAAAGAGTGTATCTGCAGTCATCTGTTGTGAGTTTTCAGGTACTTCTACCATTTTGATTTATAACCTCTAATCCTCTGTGTTTCTATTTTTCAATTTCTCTGAATCTGAGCATATAGACTCATGCTTGCATGTGCTGCTCGGAATTTCCTATATTTTCGTAAGAATTCTTCTCACTTTAGGTAGAGTTTCTGACAAATCAGATACATCTGATACTACTGATATAGTGCACCTTTCACCATAACACGTTCTTGCACCATGTGCTTTGTACCTTGTATTGTCTGCACGCCGCCCCTCTTTTTTTATGGAATATGGTGACAAGGAATATTATAAAGAGGTGACCGTGATCTTTCGTAATCACTCTGAAATCTCAGTTTTCAGATGATACGAAAGCGCTCTTTGTTAAATCAAATTTCAGGAGTCATGTATGTACGATATCTTTGTAAAAACCCATTTTGCCGGAGCGCACCATCTGCGAGATTACCCCGGTGACTGCGAACACCCTCATGGTCACAACTGGAAGGTTAAAGTGACTGTTCGTGCCACCGGCCTTGATAACCTCGGCATGGGTATTGATTTTACCGTCCTGAAAAAGCATGTAAAAGAAGTTATTGATACCATTGATCACTGCGATCTCAATGAGCATGAAGCATTTAGGATATTAAATCCTTCATCTGAAAATATTGCTCAATATATTTACAACAATCTCGTGGACAAACTCGACCATGAACGATATTCTCTATACAGCATTTCTGTTTCCGAAACAGATAACCAAGGCTTGATTTACTACGGTAATTCAGACCAGTAGTGCTTCCTTTTTTTACCCTGTATACTCAGGTTATAGTCGGGCGGTTTTGTTTTAATCTGCAAAAACGCCTGACCACTTTCTGCCCCATTTGTTGTTTTACATTTTTTATATTAACTGCAGCCCCTTAACATCTTTTGCCTAAAATAAAGGTTTTCTCCATGATTACTCTTAAAGAAGCCAGACTATGTGTGGTTGGGTTAGGATATGTAGGTCTGCCCCTGGCGGTTGAGTTTGGGTATAAATACCCGACAATAGGTTTCGACCTGAACAGAGCTAGAATAGAGGAGTTACAGTCCGGCAAAGACTTAACCCTTGAAGTCCCTCAAGATCAGCTTATGGCTGCCGAATTTCTGAGCTACACAGACAGGGTGGAGAAACTGACCAAATGCAATATCTTTATTGTGGCGGTCCCAACACCTATTGATGATGCCAAGCAGCCGGATCTCAAACCGCTACTCAAGGCAACCGAAACAGTGGCAGGCTGTCTGAAACGGGGCGATATTGTGATCTACGAGTCTACTGTTTACCCGGGTGCCACCGAGGAAGAATGTGTCCCCCTTCTTGAAGAGATATCGGGTCTTACCTACAACAGGGATTTCTGTTGTGGCTACTCACCGGAGCGAATAAATCCCGGGGATCATGAGCACAGATTACCAACTATCGTTAAAGTTACCTCTGGCTCTACCCCGGAAGCAGCTGAACTGATAGATAAACTATATTCATCTATAATCGATGCAGGTACATTCAAGGCAAGTTCAATTAAGGTTGCTGAAGCCGCAAAGGTCATAGAAAATACCCAGAGAGACGTAAATATCGGTCTTATCAATGAGCTCTCGCTTATTTTTAATAAGCTTGGCCTCAACACCATGGAAGTTCTTCAGGCGGCAGGTACCAAATGGAATTTTTTACCATTCCGCCCGGGATTGGTTGGCGGTCACTGTATAGGGGTCGACCCGTATTACCTCACCTACAAAGCTAAAAAAGTAGGCTATAGACCCAGGATGATACTCGCTGGCAGGCGTACCAATGACGCCATGGGCCATCATATTGCCGCACGAATAGTGAAAATGCTGCTGCAAAGGAAGATCGACACCATAAATTGTCGAGTGCTGATCATGGGGCTCACCTTTAAAGAAAATTGTCCAGACCTTCGCAACACCCGGGTAACAGACATCATTGACGAATTGCGCGAATATGGAATTGGGGTTGACGTACACGATCCTTGGGTTGATCGGGAGCAAGCACTTAAGGAGTATGGCATTGAATTGGTAGATACCCTTGTTCCAAAAAGCTATGACACTGTCATTTTAGCTGTCGGCCATAAGCAATTCGCACAAATGAGCCGTGACAATCTACAATCTCTTCGAAAAGAAGAGCGTTCAATAATTTTCGATGTTAAATCTCTCTATCCGCGCGACTGGGTGGATGACAGTCTATAAAAACATCCTCTGAATAATACAACTCGGGCTTCAGGAAGTGGGGCGTGAAGAGCAAGAGCATAGGGGCAATGGTTTAAAGCTACCCCCTAAAATTTCGATATATTGAGTTAATCAATATGCAGATCACTTGCAGATCTACCACTCCTCACGCCTCTCCCTTTACCTTTTCAAGCTGAAGATTAAGGGGTATCAGATAATAATATTCCCCATAGCTGTCACGTTAGGTATCGTATAGTTTTGAAATTTACTCACCACACCGAAGTTAAGGTCCCTATTCTCCTGGTTGATTTGCTTTCTGAAGAAACCGGCCTCTCCAAAAGCATTGTCAAGGATTGCCTGAAAAAAGGTGCTGTTTGGTTAAGGAGACCTAAAAGGAAGGAAATCAGAGTTCGAAGGGCCAAATACCAGCTTAAAAAGAAAGATTCGGTCAAGCTGTATTACGATACATCCATACTCTCACAGCCTGCGCCGGAACCGGTTTGTATTTCAGATGAAGGCAGATACAGTATTTGGAATAAACCCGCAGGACTTCTCAGCCAGGGCACAAAATATGGGGACCACTGTTCCCTTTTGCGGCTTGTTGAAAAACATTTTGAAAATAGAGATGTTTTTCTAGTACACAGGCTTGATCGCGAAGCTTCCGGCTTAATCTTAATTGCCCATGACCGTCAGGCAGCAGCTGCCTTTTCTACAATTTTTGGGCATCATAAAGATAAATCAGTTGAAAAGTGGTATCAGGCAACTGTGCAGAAGGTGCTCGGCGAAAACGGCAAAGAACTTCGAATCGAACTGCCGCTTGACGGTAAGTCATCAACAACCATCGTCAAAGTAATCGCAATTGACCAGCAAAGAGACCGGAGCGACTTACTGATACAGATCCTAACAGGGAGGTATCACCAGATACGGCGCCATCTCAGCATGATCGGTCACCCCATTATCGGTGATCACAGGTATGGAAGACCAGAGGGTGAAAAACTCCACCTCAAGGCGTGCAGGCTGAGTTTCATCTGTCCACTCACCGGACAGGCGAAGAGTTACACTTTGCAGTAAGCCTGAAACATTCGTTACCCAAACATGCCACCTTAAAATAAATAGATCGGGCTGCCAGGGCCCGAAATCACTTCAGAGGGATTAATACCGCAATAGTTGCTCCCCAGCTACCTGCGCCTTCGCCCGCCAGTCGAAAACTGGCTACAGCTTCATTTCTTTCCAACAGCGCATGCACAGAGCGTCGGATATTGCCTATTCCTTTACCGTGAATAAACCGAACTTCAAGGATATTTCTCTGCCTGCACTCTTCTATGTAATCAGGGATCAGATACTTAAGATCTTTGGGGGAAAATGGATGCAGGTCAAGAATGCCGTCAATGGGCATCTCAACCTGTTCATCGTGTTCATGGAATTCATCCATCGCCAGACCTTTTACAGGAGTTTCAGGGCCAGGTCCGCTGCTTTAACTGAAGCACCGGGACCACCCATGAGATTGCGAACACCGGCCAATCCGTTCAGCATATCCTGCATCTTGCTCTCATCTTCAAGCAACCCCTGCAACTGATCTGCAATATTCTCAGGGCAAACTTCTTTTTGCAGCAACTCAGGAACTACTTCACGTTCTGCAATGAGATTGACTAACGAAAAATATTTAATGTCAATCAACAGCGTACCCAGAAAATACGTCAGCGGGGCCAGCCTATAGGTCACAACCATAGGCGTATTGAGAAGAGCCAGCTCAAGAGTAACCGTTCCGGATGCGGCAACTACCGCATCGCATGCGGCCATCAGATTATAGCGATCCCCTCGAATTACATGCAAATCGAGTTTTTGCTGATACTCCCTGAGACCCTGCGCGTTCAGTTCTTCTTCAGATATTGTAGAAGCCAACGGGAGTAAAAAGATAAGGCGCTGTTTGCTATTTTTCTGTAAACGTTCTGCGGCTTGAAGAAACGTCGGAAGCAAAAATGCAATTTCTTTTGATCTGCTTCCCGGCAACAAACCGATCAGCCTGCAGCCGTCATCCTCCCCCTCTTTATGAGTGAGGCTATGTTTTCTCAAAAACTCAGCTCTTGAAAGATCAGCATGAACGCTGTCCAGCAGCGGGTGACCGACATATTCAGCCTCAACACCCCTGTCTTTTAAATACTTCTCTTCAAAAGGCAGAATGACACCAACCCTGTCTGTGCGTTCGGCGATGGTTTTCACCCTACCCGACCGCCAGGCCCATACCTGGGGGCAAATATAATAGAAAACAGGAATACCAAGCTTTTTTGCAGCCTTGGCAAGCATCAGATTGAAATCAGGCAGATCAATTATGATAAGTAAATCGGGGCGTTTTTCAGCCAGGAAACGGCGGAGAATTCTTTGGGCGGCAAAGATATCGGCCAGGTGGGAAACAACTTCGGAAACACCGACAACGGAGACTTTTTTGGCATCGAAGAGAATTTCGACACCAGCAGCTTCCAGCTCCTCCCCTCCCATCCCTGCGAAGGAGAGATCGCTGCATTTTTGCCGCATGGCCTTCACAAGATTCGAGCCATGCAAGTCACCGGAGGCTTCCCCGGTGACTATCATGATAGACTTCACAGTATTTTACTTAGTGTTAAGATAGTCTTTGAATACGTCAAGATTCTGATGCTGCTTAATCTGCTCCATCACTTCCAGAGCAACCGCCAGAGCCCTTCTGCCCTCGTGACCGGACACAGCAGGCCTGGTTCTATTCTCTACGTGATAAACAAAGTGCTCTATCTCACTTCTCAGAGCGTCACCTTCTGTAAAGGAATTGATCTCAACATCCTGTTTTGGCATGCCGGAATCCATGAGTTCCTTTTTCAGGTGAATGGTCATTACCTTCTTATTGGCAAAGTCCACATTAATGTATGAACCTGGCTGGAAGATACGCATTTTTCTGATATTGGTGCGGGATATCCTGCTGACAGTTACGTTTGCAGTGGCTCCATTTTCGAAAATAAGTCTGGCGTTGGCAATATCGGTGGTCGCCGTGGCAACTGGTGCCCCGACAGTGTGAATCTGCTTGATAGGTGATTTGACGATATTGAGTATAATATCGATGTCATGAATCATGAGATCAAGGACGACATCAACGTCTACACCACGATTTTTGAATACAGAAATACGATTACTCTCGATGAACACAGGCTGGGTAAGAAATGGCTCCATCGCCTGAACCGCAGGATTGAATCTCTCCAGATGACCAACCTGAAAGACCAGAGATTTCTCTTCAGCAATGCGTATCAGGTCATCTGCTTCTTCCAGAGTTACCGTTATTGGTTTCTCCAGGAGAACATCAACTCCGGCGTTCAGACAATCGCTTGCTACTTTATGATGGAGACTGGTGGGGACTACAATTGAAACTGCATCAACCAGCGCGATAAGTTCTTTATAATCCGCATACGCTTTGCATGAACACTCTTCGGCCACCTTTTCGGCCTGTTCCAGGCTTACATCTGCTACACCAACCAGTTCAGCATTCTCAAGCGCCGCATATTTCTGCGCGTGAAACCTTCCGAGATACCCGACACCAATTACACCGACTTTAGTCTTTCCCATAGAGGGCTTGCTCCTTGCACCTCCAGGGCACCTCATCTGTGCCCCGGATCAATTTGCCGATCAGATTCCCAGATAGGCTTTCTGCACATCCTGATTCGCCAGAAGATCACTGGCCGGTCCACTCAGGGTAATGGCTCCGTTCTCCAGTACATATCCTCTGTCCGCAATGTGCAGCGCCTGGTTGGCGTTCTGCTCGACAAGAAAAATTGTTGTATTGTTTTCTGAATTTATCTGCTTGATTATTTCAAAAATCTGTTTGATCACCAGCGGGGCAAGCCCCATGGACGGTTCATCCAAAAGCAGCAGTTGCGGCCGCGCCATAAGCGCACGTGACATGGCGAGCATCTGCTGTTCACCACCACTCAAGGTTCCGCCATCCTGGTTTCGTCTCTCGGCTAAAATGGGAAAAAGATCGAAAACATACTCAATATCTTTCTTGATTTCCGCCTTGTCATTCCTTAGAAACGCACCCATATCAAGATTTTCCCGCACAGTCAGCTGCGGAAAAATATGCCTTCCTTCAGGCACCTGACAAAGCCCTTTCTTGACGATCTCATCAGAGTTCCTGCCCTGAATTTCATCACCATTAAACAGAATTTTACCGGATCTGCAAGCTACAACTCCGGAAATCGCCATCAAGGTAGTACTTTTGCCTGCGCCGTTTGCCCCGATGAGGGTAATTATCTCACCCTCATTAATCTCCAGGCTCACATCTTTCAAGGCAAGGATGTTGCCATAACCTGCCTGTACATTCTCGAGTTTAAGCATCTACGTCCTCACCTAAGTATGCCTTGATAACATCTGGATTGGTACGGATCTCCTCAGGCTTGCCCTCGGCTATCTTCTTACCATAATCCATAACGAAGATTCTGTCAGAAAGCGTCATAACCAATTTCATATCATGCTCAATGAGTAGAATTGCCTGACCATCAGAGGATATTTCCCTTATCAGATCAATAAGTTCCTGAGTCTCCTGGGGATTCATTCCAGCAGCAGGTTCATCGAGTAGAAGCAGAAGCGGTTCCGTGGCGAGAGCTCTGGCTATTTCCAATCTTCTCTGCGCGCCATACGAGAGATTGTCGGCTCGTTCATTCGCAAATTCTGCAAGGCCGATTTTCTCCAGAAGACTGTAGCTCATCTCCATTATTTCCTGCTCTTCCCTACGGGTAGCAGGGCCGCGGAAAATTGCACCGAGAATGAAGGCTTTTGTTCGGCAATGCCGGCCGATCATAACATTTTCCAACACCGTCATTTTAGGAAAAAGCCGGATGTTCTGAAATGTTCTGGCCAGACCTTTCTTCGTAACGTAGTTTGGCTTCAGCCCTTTGAGGCTGGTACTCTTACCAGCTCCCGGAGGAGTCAACATCACATCTCCAGCTGTGGGCATATAAATACCGGTAACACAGTTGAAGAATGTGGTCTTGCCTGCACCATTGGGACCGATAAGAGCGACAATCTCTCCGGAGTGTACATCAAGGTCCAGTTTATTCAGCGCACGAATACCGCCGAAATCCATGGTAAGGCCGGTAACTTTCAATATTGGGGTAGTCATATCTCTGCTGTGCCTTATGAATTTTTCTCAAATCTGTACGTTCTTCTGACATTGGCGATCAAACCCTGGGGTCTGAATACCATCATCATTACCAGAATGGCACCAAAAGCCAGCATTCTGTACTCTGACAGGGCACGCAGATATTCAGGCATGAGTATCAGAACAAGCGCACCGATAATAACACCGACAATTGACCCCATTCCACCAAGCACTACAATGGAGAGAATGATAGCGGATTCGAGAAATGTGAAACTCGCAGGATTGATAAAAGTGGTCTTCGCGGCGAAAATCACCCCCACAATACCAGCCCAGAACGCCCCCAGAGAAAAGGCTGTAAGTTTGGTCTTCTGCTTGTCTATTCCCATGGCCTGGCAGGCAATTTCATCCTCCCGCAAAGCAATCCAGGCGCGGCCTAATCGAGAATCCTGCAACCTGTTCACTACAAAAATGGTGAATATCATAAAGCCGACCATTATGTAGTAAATATAGAGAATTGACATTTCCAGGCTCATCTCGATACCGAAAAACTCAGGCCGGGAGATGTTGGAAATACCACTTGGCCCCTTGGAAAATTCATTCCAGTTCTCCAGTACCAGTCGAATAATCTCACCAAAACCCAAAGTGACAATGGCAAGATAATCGCCCCTGAGCCTCAATACAGGATAACCGAGCAAAATACCGGCAATTGCTGCAAGTCCGCCACCAATAGGCAGCACTTCCCAGAAGCCCAGCCCGAAATGGTGGTTGAGCAATGCGTAGGAGTAGGCACCAACCGCGTAGAAGGCAACAAAACCCAGATCGAGCAAGCCAGCCATACCTACAACGATGTTCAAACCAAGACCAAGTACCACATACATAAGCGCAGTGGTCATGATGTTGGTCTGATAGGTTGAAAACAGATGAGGGAATATCAAAATAATGGCAGCAAGCACCATAAAAAGCATATTTCGCTGTTTTGTGTTCGCTAATATTTTGTGGATGAAAGATGCCTGCTCTTTTGAGTCTTCTTCACTTTCCTCCGTGCTTTTTAAAGATTTTCGATATTTGGCGAACTGTATGATGCAGTACACGATAAATGTGCCGATACCCACCATAAGCGCATTCGTCCAGCGCCACTGAACGATCCTCTCAATTGGATCAACCTTGATCACCATGATTGGAAAGGTCAGAAAAACGAACCAGAGTGAAATGAGGGCGCCCTTCTTAAGTTCATTTAGAGAAAACATAGCAACCTTACAAGTTACACTTTCTGTGTTTCAGCCTTACCGAGAAGACCGGACGGTTTGAAAAGAAGAATCAACACCAGCAAAGAGAAGGCGAAGACATCTTCATAATCACTCGATACGTAACCGGTAGCAAAACTCTCAGTCAGCCCAAGAATGAGACTTCCAAGCACTGCTCCAGGAATAGAGCCGATTCCACCAAGAACTGCAGCGGTAAAGGCCTTGATTCCAGCCAGAAATCCAATATAGAAATTGATCTGTCCGATGTGGGATGCAATCAACAACCCGCCTATGGCAGCAAGAGCTGAACCGATGATAAAGGTGGCGGAAATAATATTGTTCACATTGATTCCAACCAGCATTGCCATGGTCCTGTCCTGCGCAGTCGCTCTCATTGCCTTGCCAAGTCGGGTAAACTTGATGACGTAGGTGAGAATCAACATGGCCACCGCAGTTGTAACAAGGATGACAAGATCGGATGAGCCAACAATATGGGCAACCGGCTCCATAAAGGCGAATTCAGGAATCAATTCCGGAAACGGCAGAAAGTCAGAGGTCTGTGCGAGCAAAACGTAGTTCTGCAGAAAGATCGACATACCGATCGCGCTGATAAGCGGAGAAAGTCTCGGGGCATGCCGGAGAGGCTTATAGGCAATTTTTTCGATAGTTAACCCATATGATGCCGCCCAGATAGCTGCTGCGACACCAGCGAGTGCAACTATGGCCAAAAGAGGAAAGCCGTAAATGGAAAGAACGGTTGCAACGATAAATGAGGTAAAAGCTCCAATCATGTAAATTTCACCATGGGCGAAATTGATCAGACCGATAATACCGTAAACCATCGTATATCCCAGTGCGATAAGGGCATAGATTGCCCCCCGGGAAAGACCGCTAAAAAGTAGCTCTATAAAATAATCCATAAGATACCACAAAAAAAAGAACCTGAAGCAGGCCGCCAACACTGAGCGCAACCTGTTTCAGGTGATATTTAAGTGTACGAAAAAACAGCTATTATAATTCTACAAATTCGCCATTTTGTACCTGGTAAACGGAGAAGCCGACACCAATTGCGTCACCTTTCTCATCGAAATAGATGCTACCAACCGGAGTATCAACTTTCTCAGTCTGCAGTGCTTTCTTGAGAGCATCAAGATCGGTGGAACCAGCCTTTTCGATAGCATTCAGCATAGCCAGAGTTGCTGAGTATGCATTCTCAAAGAATGCGCCGGGATCTGAACCGAAGGCTTCTTTGTGCTCTTTAACAGCCTGAATGGACAGTGGGTTGGAGGTGGTGTCCTTAGGACCGGAAGCATACGCACCCTCAGAATTCTTACCAGCTACCTTAATGAAGGTGTTGTCCTTAACGCCGTCATCAGAGATGAAGTCGGCCTTGAGACGCTTTTTACGCATCATGCTGATAATCTTGGAAGCTTCCGGATGGTAACCACCAAACATTACAGCCTCTGCACCGGAGCGCTTGACCTTCTGAACAACGGCAGAATAATCAACTGCGCCGGGGGTAACGCCTTCAAAAAGCACAACTTCTGCTTTTCCTGATTCTTCGAGGAATTTCTTGGCAAATTCAGCAAATCCTTTACCGTAATCGCCTTTATCATGAACGATTGCAATCTTGGTGTAACCAAGAGTATTCAGAGCAAACTCGACATCAACCTGGGCCTGAGCATCATCAGGGGCGATGGTACGGGCAAAGTTCGGATAGTCGCCGCTCTGGGTGAGAGCAGGATTGGTGGCAGATGGAGACATAACGAGAACGCCTGCATCTTTGTAAATCGGCAGAGCTGCCTTGGTAGCACCAGAGCAGATATGACCAAGAACAACATCAACACCGTCAGAAACAAGCTTGGTTGCTGTGTTGGTCGCTACCTCTGGCTTACATACGTCATCTTCGACCAGCAGTTCAATTTGCTTGCCGTTAATACCGCCGTTGGCATTAACCTTGTCGATGACCAGTTTCGCCGCATTGACTGACGGCAAACCGTAAGATGCCAGATCACCACTGTGTGCACCTGCAACACCGAATTTAATGGTGTCATTGGCAGACACCATTAACGGTGCCGATAATGCTACACAAATAGCTGTTGCAGCTACAAATACCTTTTTCATGCCTTTCTCCTCCCTCGTTCAGTTATTGACAATACTGCACCTGGTGCAATTAACTCGGATCGCAAAAGAAATTTGCAAATAAAGCGAGTACTGCGTATGAATGTAGAGACTTATTTATTCTTCATTTGCAAATAAATAAACAAAAAAAGTCTTTTTGCCTATTTTTTTTAACCACTTTATCCCCATCGCATTAAACATGAAGCCTCTTCAGCTTTTTTACTTTCTTGGTATTCCGTTCAGCCCGCTTTACGGGATGGCAATGAAGATTCGCTCTCTCTTGTATAGCAAAAACGTTTTGAAAACTTCCAGACTTTCCATCCCGGTCATTTCTGTGGGCAACCTCACAATGGGTGGCAGCGGCAAAACACCAACTGTTCAAATGTTATCGCGCTTTCTGCAGAAAAGTGGCTTTACAGTTGGAGTTATCAGTAGAGGGTATGGAGGGAAAGCGAATAAAGACATCAATGTCGTATCAGACGGTACCAATATCTTATTGCCCGCCGAAGAAGCCGGTGACGAGCCATTCATGCTCGCTCAATCGGTGCCGGGTCTGAGGGTTGTTACAGGAAAAAAACGCTCTATCCCAGCGCAATACGCTCAGGATCACCTTAAGTGCGATGTTCTCATATTAGATGACGGGTTTCAGCACATGGCAGTCCACCGAGATCTTGACATCGTACTGTTTAACGCAACCACCTTGGCTGGCAATAACCGGGTTTTTCCGGCAGGTGATCTCAGGGAACCAAAATCCGCTCTCCAGCGGGCTGATATCTTCCTGCTCACAGGTGTAACAGATGCAAACCGTGAGAATTCTTTGGCATTCAAGCACAAGCTCACAGCCGAATTCCCGAACACCCCGGTATTCACTACACAAAACAGCGTTGATGGCGTATATGACCAGAATAACAACGTCTTGAATGTATCAGATTACGCCTCAGTCAGCCCTCTCTACGCCTTGAGCGGAATTGCCAACCCGGAAAGATTCATTCAACTCCTTACTAACAGCGACATTTGCCTGTCAGGTCACACTGCCCTGAAAGACCACACAGAGTACAATAGCGAACTCATTGCAAAGATCTCTCAAAAAGCGCTGTCCAGTGGTGCACAAGGAATCATCACGACGCACAAGGATCTGGTAAAGATGGAAAATCTTGCACCTGGACTACCACTCTACTGCCTGAAAATTTCTGCACAGCCATCAGGTGGTTTTTATGATTATATAGCTACCAGGCTCTCATTACCCTTGAGTAAAGGATGAAAATCAGTTGAAAGACACTCGAACGGACCCTCCTCCGCTCACCCCATGTCAACAAGATGTGTACTCTCCTGCCGGGCCATGAACCCATGTGCGGTTATGGCGAAACAAAATGGTTCAGCCTGCATCGAGATATCTGCATATTTTCAATTCTGTTCACCTCATATTTTGCCGTGCATCTGTAACGTCTTCATTCGAATTTATCGCTATAAAAATTGAGAACTAAAACACACAGTGAGTGTTATTTTCGCCACGTGTTGTCTTTTACACCACAAAATACATAAACAACACACTCTTCAACAATATTTAACACTTGCAGCTATATCCCTACTATTCTGTCGTTTATTTAAGTCCTCCACACAAGAAGTGTCCAATCAACCGCCTGGCATCTTATTTGCATGGAATTGCATGAAAGGATTTTAAATATATTTATCGTTAAGGAATTTTTTATGTCGTTGTCACTAGATCCATATCAATATACACTCAAAAAAACCGTTAGCTGCTGTGGTGTTGGCCTTCATACCGGAAGGACTGTCAACCTCACCATCAAGCCAGCGCCTGCTGACAACGGTATTCGCTTTTTCCGCTCCGATCTTGCGCCAGGCAAGCCCATCAGAGCACACATGGATAAAATAGTCGATACTCGGCTTGCAACAACAATTGGCGAAGAGAACCACACCATCTCTACCACAGAGCACTTGATGGCAGCCCTGCACGGATACGGTATTGATAATGCTGATATCGAAATTGATGCTGGCGAAGTACCTATCATGGATGGCAGCGCGGAACCATTTTTTGCCATAATCAAAAACAGTGGTAAACAGCGACAGGGCAGTCTTCGTAAAATACTCCGCATAACCAGCCCTATTCATTATACAGATGGCGACAAAAAATTAACCATCAGCCCGTTTAACGGCCTGAAGATTACCGGCGAAATTCAGTTTGATGACGAATTTATCCAGACCCAGAAATTTTCAATTGATCTGACGAAGGATAGATTTGACAAAGAAATCGTCAGGGCACGCACTTTTGGCTACGTCGAACAGGTCGAAGAGCTTTGGGCCAATGGCCTTGCCCTTGGAGGCACCCTGGATAACGTTATTGCTATTCACTGGAATCGCAAATCCATCCTCAACGAAGATGGACTTCGCTTCGATAACGAATTTATCAGGCATAAAGTTCTGGATCTGGTCGGTGATATAGCCCTTCTCGGTTGCCCTGTGCTCGGTCATATTGAAGCATACAAAGCTGGTCACACCCAGCACCTGGGTCTCATGCAGGCTATTGTCGACAGCCCCGAATGCTGGGAACTGGTAGAACTCAGCCACAATGGCACTCAGTCCGTGTTCAATGATGTTTTCCATAGCACCAAAGCAGCGCAAGACATCATTATGCCTATTTTCGCCGGTGCAAGCGCTGGCAGTCCAGCCACTTCACCCGCCTGATCACAGGCGGGTGAAGAACCTTTACTACTCGTTACTTACTCTCCGATTATTTTTACCAGCACCCTCTTTGGTCTTCTACCATCAAATTCCCCGTAGAATATCTGCTCCCAAGTGCCGAAATGTAATTTGCCACCCGTAACAGCTACCACAACCTCGCGACCCATTATCTGTCTCTTCATATGCGCGTCGGCATTATCCTCGTAGCCATTATGTCGATATTGTTCAACAGGTGCATGAGGTGCAAGTTTCTCAAGCCAGACCTCATAATCATGATGCAGTCCACTCTCATCATCATTAATGAAGACTGACGCTGTAATGTGCATAGCATTGCAAAGCAGCAGACCTTCGGTAATGCCACTTTCAGCCAAACACGCTTCAACCTCAGGCGTAATATTGATAAGACCTCTCCTCGATGGCACGTTAAAGGTCAACTCCTTAAAATATGATTTCACTGAACCCTCCGTTCAATATTGCTTTTCTCTCTGGTAAAGAGCAATGTGACGTCCGTTAGGCCTCAAAGGATCACGCCAATTGCTGCACAATTCGCCATGATCCAGTACTGTCCGCCTATCAACACCATGCATTGACACTGAAATTGGTGTATCATTTTACAACTGCAATCTGAACTTTGCCTTACCATCCGCCGTAACACGCAACAAGCAATTCAAGCCACTGTTATCCTCAGAAATTCTTGAAAGAAATTCTATTCAAAAAATGATTATTTTATTGACCTTGCCCCGTATTCCTGTATATTAGACTTATCACTTGCCACCATTAGCTTTTCCTTTGTGAAGTAGTTTAAATACATACGCAACAGCAAACCAAGTCATTACAAATTGTTACAACACATAGAAAGATAACTGGAAATAGTATTCTTCACTATCTGGTAACGATTATCTATACCAATTATTTGGAGGAACAAAGTGTCTATTCTTGAAGGCCTACTATGGCTGACCCTTAACGTCTATCATGAAGCTCGCTCAGAGCCACAGGTTGGGCAGGTCGCAATAGTTCATGTAACCTTGAACCGGGCCAAAGAGCAAAACATGCCGATCAAAGCAGTGGTAACTCAGCCATACCAGTTTAGCTGGACATTCCAGAAGGCATCCTACGTACCTAACGACACCAAGGCTTTCATGCAGTGCTTACAATCTGTATATGTTGCCCTGCAAACGGCCGACATCACCAATGGTGCCACACATTACCACCTGGATACCATCACCCCCTACTGGGCAAAACAATACACCTATGTTGACCAGTTCGGATCGCATAAGTTTTACAAGTAGTTCCCGGATCCACATCCAATAAAAAAGGCCTGATACTCAATTTCGAGTACCAGGCCTTTTTCGTTGCATCAATATACTATGTTACATCAGGCGTTTTTCGCTTTTCTCAGCGCATTACACATTGCATCGAGTCTGTCTTCGGGCATCTTGACAGGAACCGGATATACGAGGGTTCTGCCAATGAGTTCAGCAGATTTCGGCAATGCTGTTGGATCATAGACAACCCTGCGCTTACCGCCTGGCTCAGCAAAAGGCCAACCAGACTTTATCGGGGTGGAACCTGCCAGAATGTGTTCCCATGCCGGGTAGAAATGCCAGGTATTCTCTGCGAAGTTGATTGCACCAAAGCCTTCAGCACGGAGAACCTCATTCACTCTGGAACACTGTTCACGATCCTGCAGAGTAAAACAGCAGAACGTTGCTGTATCACCTTCAGGATCCATGAGCTTTCTAACGCCTGACCCTGGAATTTCAGCGATTGTTTCAAGCAACCGGGACTTGGTCTTTTTCTGAGCTTCGATCATGTAAGGCAATTTTGCCAACTGAGCAATGCCGATTGCACCCTGGATTTCCATCATACGGTAATTGAAACCAATGAAACGACGTCCCTCACCGCCACGTGCACCAGGGTTGGGAATGTGGTCATGGCCATGATCGTGGTACTCAGACATGGTACGCCAAAGTTCTTCATCACCAGTAATGATCATTCCACCTTCACCGGTGGTCATGGTCTTAACAGAGTCGAATGAGAAGGTACCGCAGCTGCCGAAAGTACCGAGATACTTGCCGCCAATATGTCCGCCAGTGGCTTGAGCAGTGTCTTCAAGTACAGGTATATTATGCTCCGCTGCAATCTTGACGATTTCCTCCACATTTGCCTGAGCGCCAAGCATATGGACTGGAATGATACATGCGGTTTTATCGGTAATTTTATTTTTCAGGTCTTCCGGATCCATATTCATGGTCTCGTCAACCTCAGTAAATACCGGTACAGCACCTACTTCAAAAATCGCTTCCCAGGTTGCTACAAAGGTAAAACCCTGGGTGATAACCTCATCTCCAGGCCCGACGCCAAGAGCGGTAAGGGCTACTTTCAGCGCGGTGGAGCCGGATGTAACCGCCTGGGCATGGCTGGTGCCGCAGTAGCTGGCAAAGTTTTCCTCAAACTGCTTTACCTTGTATATACCTTTACGCTGTTCCGGGAACTCATAACGAAACAGAACACCGGTATCGAGAACTTCAAGGATCTCTTTCTTCTCTTCTTCACCAAATATTTCAAAACCTGGCATAATGTACTCCTTAATGCTTTAGTGCAATCTTTTGCTTGTAGTCGTAATCAAGTAGCTCAACAAAGAGGTGAGTTATCGATCAGACGAACTTTATTATTGACCTTCATGGCCATAGCGAGAACGCTTTCACCATCGGCGATTTCCATCGGACGCAGGGTGCTCTGATGCACAATGCTGACATACTCGACAGAACACTCCGGATGTTGCTCTATCATGCTTTCTGCCATAGTGATGATTTCCTGAGCCGGCAGACTTCCACCTGCATCGGCAAGCATCTTCTTCGCTTGACCGATCGCCTGGGACAGACACACAGCGATCTTGCGCTCATTGGCGTCCAGATACTTGTTTCTCGAACTCATTGCCAGGCCATCCTCTTCACGAACGATAGGATGACCAATGATTTCTATATCAAAATTTAAATCAGCTACCAGTTGTCGAATCAAGGCAAGTTGTTGAAAATCTTTCTGTCCAAATACTGCTTTGTGCGGCTTGGCCAAATTAAATAGCTTGGTGACAACTGTTGCGACACCATCAAAGTGCCCTGGACGATCTGCGCCGCATAGTCCTTGCGAAACCTTGTCCAGGCTGATCTTTGTCTGGAATTGCTCACCATACATTTCGCTCGGATCAGGGCAAAAGAGCAGATCGACACCCTCACCTTCAGCCATTTGCTGATCCCGCTCAAAGCTTCTAGGATATGAGTCAAGATCTTCATTCGGACCAAACTGCATGGGGTTGACAAAGAGCGTAGTAATGACACGGTCACACTTTCTTCGCGCCTCACGCATGAGCGACAGATGACCTTCGTGGAAAAAGCCCATGGTTGGAACCAAACCAATCGTTAAACCATTACTTCGCCATTGGTTTGCCTGCTGCTGAAGCTCTTTGGTTGTGCGAACAATTCTCACTGCTGTGCCTTGATTCTTGCAATTTTTTCATCTACATACGCTCTTTGAGCATCGAGACCTGGTTCCTCGCCTATCACGGCAAGATATTGGCCATAGATGCCCATAGCCTGGTCGAACTCTCCTCGAGTCTCATGTATACGTGCCATTCCCGCATAGGCTGTCAGCTCATAGCCGTTAACAGTTTTGAGTGATTCAAAAGCGGCATAGGACTCGTCATATTTCTGCTGAGCCTCGTAAGCTTCAGCAAGTCCAACCAAGGTAAGCGGATACAGTGGACTATCTGCTTTCAACCCTTTGCTGACATCACTATATTTCTGGGCGGCAGAATCATAATTTTTTTCTCTCATCTCAAGATGAGCCAATTCGACCTTGGCCCATACACCGGATGCGGTATCATCGAACTCGGACGCAACTTTCTCAAATGCTGCGATTTGAGCATCGCCTGTTTCTTTCTCGGCAAGCGTAAGAGCAGATGCAGCTTTTTCAACACGCTTCTCCTTGTAAGACCCATAAAGTGACACTGTAACAATTGCGATTAGAGTTACAGCAAGGGCGATCTGTATCTGACGTTTGTTTTCCCGCAGGAAACGGATCACTTTCGGAGGAAGATTGAAATGTTCAAGCAGTCCCTCAACCTGACTTTGATCTTTAGGGTCTACATATTTCTTTTCATAAGCGCTCGGACCAGACATTATACGTCTCCAATGATTGTACAACAAATATGGATATAAGATTGTTTCGGCAGGGCGATTATAATATATACTGCATTCACTGTCTATGCGTAAACATAGCAGCCTTTATACTTATAACCCAATTAGCCATTATATTATGCAAATTGAACCTCACGCTACAGTACGCACCGTCACACAGATTACAACTGAAATCAAGCTGATGCTTGAAGGGCAATACCGATTTATTGCTGTTGGCGGAGAAATCTCCAACCTACGTACACCCTTCTCAGGTCACCATTATTTCACCTTAAAAGATGAAAATGCACAGATCCGTGCGGTTATGTTTAAAGGGCAGCAGAGATACCTTGCCGAAAAATTGCGTGATGGCCAGCAGGTTATTTGCCGGGGTAGAATCTCTGTGTACGAGCCAAGGGGAGAGTACCAGCTTATTGTCGACACCATCGACCATCACGGTCTTGGTGTATTGCAGATGCAGTTTGCAGCACTGAAGAAAAAACTCTCTGAGGAAGGGCTATTTGATGTGAGTTCCAAAAAGCTTCTTCCCGATTTTCCACAAAAGATCGTTGTCGTTACCTCCCCTACCGGTGCCGCCATCCAGGATTTTCTTAAAATCTGCAAACAACGCAAAACCAGCGCACATATTCAAGTGTATCCTGTAGCTGTGCAGGGTGATAAGGCTGCCGGGGAGATCGCCCGTGCACTATCTGTAATTAACAGGAAAATCCCTTGCGACATGATTGTGCTCTGCCGGGGGGGCGGCTCTCTGGAGGACCTCTGGGCCTTTAATGAAGAAATCGTCGCCAGGGCAATTTATGCCTCCCGCCTTCCTGTGCTCACCGGGATTGGCCACGAAATTGACACGACCATAGCTGATCTCTGTGCTGATGTACGAGCCGCGACTCCAACCGGTGCGGCTGAAATGATCATCTCCGACAGTGAACAACTAGGCCTTCAATTACTGGCGGCGCGAAACAGGCTTCGCAGAACTATCAGCAACTCTATTTCACAACTTGCCGGACAGGTACAACACCAGTCACGGGTATTGGCCAACTTCCACAACAGACTTGAAACACTCTCGCTCAGGGTCGACCTGTCGACAGAGAAATTCCAGAGAGCTGGATATCGATTTTTTAATGAGAGAGAGCGGCACCTGAAGGATCTCAACCAAAGGCTGAATCACCAGGCTCCATTAAACCAGATTGCTCTGCAACAGCAGAGACTCGGGCATTTACATAACAATCTCACCCAGCACATACAAAGAATTCTTCAGAAAAACCGGAACTCTCTGGCTAAATCCGCTGCCCTTTTGCAAGGCGTTAGTCCACTGTCTACCCTGGCCAGAGGATACAGTATCGTTCAAAAAAAGGATGAAAGAACAGGGGAATCAACCACCATCAATTCGGCAAAACAAGTAACCATTGGAGAAAACGTCAACGTACTGCTCCATGAGGGAGAACTTCTCTGCGAGGTTTTGGCGAAGACGGAAAGTTGAGCTTTGACAAGGTCTGCGGGATAATTACTTCTCTGGTCAAAAGCGTTGGGCGGGGAGTTTAAAAGTTCTAATACTTGCCCGCAGCAACACAGAGTGCCGCTGCGGAGCGTACAGCTAAAACGTTTTTACAGAAGCTCGAGGCCTGAAAAGAAATATCCGATTTCAAAGGCCGCGGTCTCGGGAGCGTCTGAGCCATGGGTGGCGTTCTCACCAACGAAGGTTCCAAACTCCTTACGAAGTGTACCGTCAGCAGCCTCTGTCGGGTTGGTAGCACCCATCAGATCACGCCACTTTTTGATAGCTCCATCAGCTTCCAGTACCATCACGACACACGGTCCACTGCTCATAAAATCTGTAAGCTCATCGAAAAACGGTTTGCCCCGGTGAACATCATAAAAGCCTTCCGCTTCCTTTTTACTCAAAAACAACTTTTTCAGTCCAACAACTTTGAAATCCTCTGCGTAAATTCTGGCCAGAATCTTTCCTGCATTACCCGCCTTGAATGCATCGGGCTTAATGATTGCAAATGTTCGTTCCATGAAAATCCCTCTTGAATAATGTTAACGAGATACAGAGAGTTAGCATCACTCAATACAAAAGTCAAGCTTCATGGTTCGTATTAGAAATTCAGTTTCTTAATATTTGTGCAGTGTCTGGCCAACCTTCCTATTTCAGTCGGAACTACCAAGCCTTATTACGCTCTACAACGTTTTAATCCAGGAGAGCGAGTTTCAATAAAGCGTTGGTGATAGCCGCAGCTATGGGGCTTCCCCCTCTTCTACCGGACACGGTAATAGCAGGAACTGCTCTCTCTTTCAGCATCTCCTTAGACTCCGCAGCATTAACAAAACCCACAGGAACCCCAACAATAACGCCAGGTTTGAAATGTCCTTCATCAATAAGCTTGAGGGCTGAGACGAGCGCAGTCGGGGCATTGCCGATAGCCAACACGGCTATGTTTCTGTCGTGATAGAGCTGCATCGCCGCATCCGATCTGGTTATCCCTTTATCTTTCGCATATACAGCGACCTCAGGGTCACTTACCCCGCAATACACCTTGCCACCAAACCTATCCAGGTTCACCTTGCTCACACCGCTGGAAACCATGTTTACATCAGTGAGAACGTTACCACCAGATCGAATGGCGGAAATCGCGGCAGTAATCGGATCATGCTGAAAGACTATCGTATCTACCAGAGCGAAATCACCGGTTGCATGGATGACCCTCTGTAACACCCTGAATTCTGGTTCTGAATAATCAGTTATTTTTTTTCCTGTCTGCTCAAAAAATTCAGATTCGATTATCCTGAAGCTTTCAGCTTCTATCTCTGACGGCAATACATTCTGAAGGCGTACCATATATATCCTCTTAATACGTTATCCACGCTTTGCTCGATTAACTTCCAGCTCTTCCAGAAGTTTTTTTATACTCTTAACATTACGGGCAAAATGGAGGTGAATATAACTGCCATAGGCTTGAGCCCTCTTGCACCCTTCTTTCCTGCCATCAGCTAATGTGTACAAAAACTCGAGTTCATCTGCCCGATCGACAATGTCTGAGTAGTGAAATTCATGACCGAAAAATTGCTCGCCACCATCGCCAAGCAAACAATCTGTTACCAGCTCCGGGCTACGATAGCCAAGTCTGGACAGACGCTTCTTCATCACGACTGATACTGGGAAAATCCCAGCCATTTCATGTAACCGGCCATCGTGATCGACAATATCATCGGTCATATACATAAATCCACCACATTCACCGTATATGAACTTACCATCATCTGCCCAGTTTCTGATAATATTTCTCATAGAAATATTTGCAGACAACTGCTGGGCGTACAGCTCGGGATATCCGCCGCCAAGATAGATACCCGCAATATCATCAGGCAGTGCGTTATCATGTAACGGACTGAAATTTACTATCTCGAAGCCGCACTCTTCAAATATTCTTATATTCTCAGGGTAGTAGAAACAAAACGCCTCGTCCCTGGCTACAGCGAGGCGAGGTTTGGTATTTTGTTGAACCTGCGAATCATCCGCGCGAAGATCAGGGGTGATAGGATTTTTTTTCAGAGAAAGTTCAAGTAATTTGTCTAAATCAATTGAATCCTCTACTGTCTGGATCAACTTTTCCATTCGTCGCTGATCCTGGTCTATTTCATGCCCCATATGCAGACCAAGATGCCGTGATGGCATTTCAAAATCGACATCTCTTGGGAAAAAACCAAGAATCGGAGTCTGGCACGAGGCCGAAATCGCGTCTTCTATTAACTGACGATGCCTGCTCGACCCAACCCTGTTGCATATCACCCCGAGTAACCTGGTGTCAGGACTATACGTTTCGAAACCTTTAACCACAGCGGCCACACTCTCGGCTGCTGAGCGCACATCGACGATTAGCAACACCTGGATATCCAGTGATTTTGCCAAAGCCGCAGAGCTGGCCAGTCCCCCATCGAATAACCCCATTACCCCTTCAACAACCACGGCCTCGGCATCAGCAGCATAAAAGTGGTGGGAGTTACGACACCCCTCCTCCCCCATCATCTGCAAATCGAGATTGATTGATGGCCTCGGCACAACGAGTTGATGCAGAGTCGGATCGATAAAGTCCGGCCCGCACTTGAACGGCTGTACATCTATCCCCCGCTTTGCCAGTGCTGCCAATATGCCCAGGGTTATTAAGGTCTTGCCTGATCCACTTTTGGTCGCACCTATCAGAAATTCGGATCTGCCGGAATTCACCATTGTACAATCCAATATCGAAGAGCTAAAAAGAGTACGACAAACAGAAATGATGACACGAACATAATCCTGTTTGTCAATTGTATATCCCGTGGCGAGACAGCTCGTACTGCATCGCCGATAGTCGGCTTGTGCACCGCCTTACCGAAATAGTCGGAGGTGCCGCCAAGCTGAATCCCCAGGGCACCTGCCACGGCGGCTTCAGGATGGCCGGCATTCGGGCTTGAATGCTGGAGTCTGTCCCGCAACAACACCCGCCAGCTCGCTTTTGCATCGAGCCTCAGCAACCAGGCGGTAACGACCAGAATTACACCGGTAATTCTGGCTGGTATAAAATTTACGCAATCATCGACTCTGGCAGCCACCGTGCCAAACTTGATATACCGCTCATTTTTATAGCCATACATGGAGTCCATAGTATTGATTGCCTTATAAAAATAGGCCCCTATGGCGGCAAGTGCGATTGGAGAGAGTATCCCGTCCAGGGGCAACGCGCTGAACAGTATTGCGAAAAATACCGGTGCCGTCACGCCATCCACCAGATTCTCCGCCACAGTCTCGACTGTGGCCCGGCTGACTCCGGCTTCATCGAGTGATGCGGTATCCCTGCCGACTATACAGGCTACTTTCTGCCTGGAAATTTCAATTGATGCACCTCCAGTCAGAGCATTATAGACTTCCATGCTGTGTCTTTGCAGGTCCCGACAGGCAACACTGCTGTACAATACCAATACCGAAGCGACGGCCTCTGCCCAGATGGAGAATGAATGGATAAACATCAGCAAGGCTGTAACAATCGCTACGGTGCTTAACAGCACGAGCAGAAATGCTACAGTTCCCGCAGAACGGGCATTGCCAAATATCGCCCTGGTGACAGTCTCATAACTGGTGCACAACCAGCCAATCCCGCGTACCGGGTGCGGGATTGACCTTGGGTCACCAAAAATAAAGTCGAGCAGCATACTGCCCATGAATTGCAAAGAAAAAAGCATATAGAAACGGTCCAGAAGATCCCGAAGAACCCGTAATCAAATTTTGAGTAGTTTATACACCTGATCCATATCGATATTGTTACGAACCGTATCTGCCAGGCGATCAAAAGCACTCTCGAGATCATAAGGAGCCTGGACCTCTTCAAGTCGCCTATACCCTTTTCTCTCGCGCAGGTTATCAATAAACCAGCGACGAAAGTTGTCACTGTCAAAGATTCCGTGCAAATATGATCCCCAGACATTAGCGGCAGTGGACAACGAACCGCAATAGCCACCTGAATCAAATTCCACCACAGGCTTTAAGGCTGAGTTTGAAACACCATGATGGATCTCATAACCGAAAATTTCGAGGCCCGAAGGTAAATGCACCCCTTTCTGGCGCGTCAGCTGCTTTTCCGGCTTGAGTTCGGTGGTCATATCCATGAGCCCAAGCGCTGCGAGACTTTTCAGGTTTGATTCCAGACCAATCGGATCATCAATTTCCCTGCCGAGAATCTGATACCCTCCGCAGATCCCGACTATCTCGCAACCTGTCTCCGCTTTCTGCCTGAGGACATCGCCAAAACCACGATCAAGGAGGAAGCTCAGGTCGCCTATAACGTTTTTTGAGCCAGGCAGAAGAATAGCATCAGGGTTGCCAAGTTCCGATACCGTGTCGACGACCCGCAGGCTCACATCCGGCTCATCGAGAAAGGGTTCCACATCTGTAAAATTGGAGATATGCGGGAAGTTAATCAATACAATATCGACCGCTTCATTCTCCTTGGATTCCCTGTGAAAAATTCCTTCTTTAAAGGAAACTGAATCCTCTTCCGGCAACCCCAGATCCATCAGGTACGGCACGACCCCCAGGGAGCTTTTACCGGTATGTTGCAGCAAATAATCATGCGCGCTGGTAAGAAGTGATGCATCCCCCCTGAACCGGTTAACCACAAAACCGCCTATGAGGTCGCGCTCCCACTGGGCAAGCACCTCCATGGTACCCACAAAAGAGGCGTAGACCCCTCCCCTGTCGATATCTCCGACGAGCAGAACCGGGGAATCAGCGTAACGGGCCATACGCATGTTTACGATATCTTCGGCCTTCAGGTTTACTTCACCGGGTGAACCTGCGCCTTCAAGCACAATCGCTTCATACTCGTCTGCCAGACTATCGTAGCACTGGCGCACTGCCTGCCAAGCCTCAGGTTTATACCTGCCATAATCAAGAACGGACATGTTGCCGACAGGTTTGCCGCAAACAATGATCTGGCTCCCCGTATCGGAGTTTGGTTTCAGCAGGATGGGGTTCATCCGCACATCGGGATCTAACTTTGCTGCCTGCGCCTGAACGACCTGTGCCCTTCCCATCTCTTCACCATTTCTGGTAACAAAGGAGTTAAGGGACATGTTCTGGGCCTTAAAAGGAGCAACCCGCACGCCATCCTGCAGCAGAATGCGACAGAGAGCAGCGGTCAAAACAGATTTACCGGCATTAGAGGAAGTACCCTGAAACATGATTGCCGGGGTACGCTTCCTGCTTGTGATCTTCGCTTCTCTTTCGATCATAAGCCCGGATTTCAGCGCCGATACCAGACGTTCATTTTCCTGCTCGGTACGTACCGCAACCCTGAAAAACCGTTCATCAAGGCCGTTGTAATTGTCGCAGCACCGAATCAGGATTCCACTTTTCAGCACTCTTTGTGCAAGCTCGGGGGCAGTCACCCCATTATTTAAACGGAGCAGCAGATAATTCGCATGGGACGGATATACCGTCAACGGTTCTAATGCTGCCAGATCGTTCGACAACGTATCTTTGAGGGCCACCACATATTTTCTACTTTCAGTATGGTACTCTTCATCGCGCAGGCACTCGACACCAAAGGACTGGGCAAGGCTGTTCAAGGTCCAGGGGGGCATAACCTGCTTTACTGCGGCGGCAATATCCGCAGGCATCAGTCCAAACCCGAGTCGCAACCCGGGGACACCGAAAAATTTGGTCATGGAGTTCAGTGTTATGAGGTTTGGCAATTTGCCGCCAACACTCACTCCACCTTCGACAAAATCGAGGAATGCTTCATCTATAATGAATTTCGTCCCGGGAAAATCAGTCGCCAGAGCCAGGACTGCATCAGCCTCCACCATGCTGCCTGTAGGGTTGTTCGGAGAAGCGAAAATCACCAGATCATCATCTCCAATGACCCTGCTCAACTCTTTTAGATCCAGCTGAAAATCATCATCTTCCTTCAATACCAACGGCAATACTTCAAGCCCGGCCAATTCAACAGCACGAACATAATCGATATATGAAGGTACCGGAATAACAGCGCGTTTACAGCCAAGCAGCCGTGGCAGGATGTATAACAGTTCTGTCGATCCGTTTGCCGGAATAACCTGATCCGAATCAACCTTGTAGAACCTGGCAATCTCTTCGACCAGATCACTATAATCCGGGTCCGGGTAGTGCAGGACTTTGTCCAACTCCCGGGAAACCATGGAGCGCAACCACTCAGGTGGTCCAAGCGGGTTTATGTTGGCGCTGAAATCTAAAATTTCACCATATTCACATCCAGCCTGTTGAAGAACTGCGTGAATATTTCCGCCATGTCCAGTTCGATTCCTGCCAGGTATTTCTGTCATCAAATAATTCCTAGTAAGTTCTGTTAACTATTTGCTCAGCAATTCTGCTTCTGCCACCACGTATGCAATTTTCTTTCAGCCATTGATGGTAAACATCACAACTACTGCAAGAGCAATGGCCAATTCTGTCAGCTCACACATCGCCCCAAGGGTGTCACCCGTTACTCCTCCTATCCGCTTTCTGCAGAACAGGGAAAAAATCAACACGGTGAACAACATGCAACAAACCACAACTGCGGCATATTTCAGGCCAGCGACGAAAGTTGCGACAACAAATAACAGCAAACATCCGGCAAGAGCTGCCTTTAACGAACGTGAGGAATAGAACAGTCCACCAAGTCCTCCCTCAGGTCGGGCATAATTGTTCGCCGCCATGGTTACCAGAATTGCAGTACGACCAGCGAGGGGCATAAAGAATACGGCTAGAGCAATAGTTGAAACAGGAAGGCTTGAAAGTGAAGAGTATTTGCCCAGCAGCACCATCATCAATACCACGACCCCCATGGCACCGGTTCTGCTATCTTTCATAATGTTCAGCGAAGCATCTTTTGGTCGATAGCTGAGAAGCCCATCACCGCTGTCGGCAAGCCCGTCCAGATGCAAAAAACCGGATATTGCAGATAGATAGAATAAAGCAAAAAAGGCAACACAGGAGTTGGGTAGAATAAAGCCGAGCGCTGATACCATTAACCAGCCACAACTGCCTATCAATAAACCAATAAGGGAAAAATAGTAAATGCTCTGCTTGAAAAGTTCGCCATCACGCTCAGCACGCCACGATATTGGAATCACTGTAAGAAATCGTAAGGCAGTAAAGAACGGAATCATAATGGCCCTTTCCTTTTACGCCCCTTAAAGCCTGCATTGGGGCTGTTATATGAAGCAACGCTTCCCTGCCTCCAGAAACATCCTCTTTTTATAAGGACAGACAGGGAAGAACATTTTTTACATTGCTAGAAATGAAATGAGTTCAGCGCAGCCTACTTGTCTGCGCCGGCAACTGCAGCTTCTTCAAAGGTCAACACCTCTGTCATGACAGCGACAGCCGCTTCAACCACATTCATGGCAAGGGCTGCTCCAGTTCCCTCCCCGAGGCGAAAGTTCAAATCGAGCAGCGGTCTGGTGCAGCCCAGCGCTTCCTGCATGTGCTTGTGCCCCGGCTCCACAGAACGATGGGCAAAGATGAGGTAGTCCCGTACAAACGGTTCAATTTTATAGGCAATAAGAGCACCTGCGGTAGAAATAAAACCATCGATAACCACTGGTTTTCTGTGTGCCGCTGCGCCCAGAATCAGACCTGCTATTCCGCCAATTTCAAAACCACCTACTTTGGCAAGGATATCAATTCCGTTTTTGGGATCCGGCTTATTGATCTCGATGGCCTTTTTCACCACCTCGATCTTGTGCAGGAGCTGATCGTCATCAAGCCCGGTACCTCTGCCAGTCAGCTCAGCAACATCTTTTCCGGTACATACTGCGGCGATTGCGGTTGATGGTGTGGTATTGCCGATCCCCATATCGCCGGTCCCGAATATGTCGTACTCCTTCGAAAGCTCATTGGCGATCTCGATACCGGCTTCTAAAGCCTTGCGCGCCATGGCGTCACTCATCGCCGGACCTGCAGCAATATTATTGGTGCCAAAGCCAACTTTTTTATCGAATATTTTGCCATCCCTGGCAAGCTCACTGAGATCGGCGGCAACGCCCATATCGGCCACGAATACATCCGCACCCGCCTGTCGTGCCAGGGCATTGATACCGGCACCGCCACGTACGAAGTTGTAAACCATCTGGGGAGTTACTTCGCTTGGAAACTTGCTGACCCCTTCCGCCACCACGCCATGATCACCAGCCATGGTGACAATAGCCTTCTTTTTAATCTCGGGCGTGATTGTCTTAGTAATCCCAGCCAAATCAAGACCGAGATCCATTATATCTCCAAGTGCCCAATGGGGAAGAGCCAGGTTATCGAGCCGCGCCTTTGCCAAGTCGCGCGCTTCTGAATCTTGTGGGAAAATTGCTTGTTTGGTTGTTTCCAGTAAACCCATACCTAATATCCGTTGTTGGTGATTCTCGGTTTAAATCAGTTACTGCGGGATTTCAAAGCCAATGGTATCCCGCAGGAAACAAGTATAACTTCGTCTGCATTTTTAGCAAGATAGCGGTTGCAACTGCCGACCAGATCCCTGTATTTACGTGCAAGAGCATTGTCAGGCACTATGCCCAATCCAACCTCGTTGGTTACACAGCAAACATGGCCGGGAAATCTTTCTATGGCCTCCAGCAGCTTTTCTGCCTCAGCTTTTATTTCCTGCTCGCCAAAAGTCTTTTGAACTTGTGAAGAGCGGTACATCAGGTTGTTCACCCATAGCGTAAGGCAATCAATAAGTACAACTTGCGATTGGTGAAGTTCGTCCAGTTTTGCGGCCAGATTGACCTCTTCTTCAATGGAATGCCAGTTTCTGCCCTGGCGCTCAAGCTTATGAGCCCTGATGCGATCATCCATTTCCGGATCAATCACGGGGCAGGTGGCAATGAAGCAACGATTCCCGCCCTGCTCTTCACATTGTTCCAGAGCGTAGGAGCTTTTTCCTGAACGCGCTCCACCCGTAACCAGTGTAAATGTGCTCATGCTGAATACCCTGAATTAAGCGTAGTGAGTATCCCGCCCTCACTAAAAAGTGTGAGGGTTGAATAGCAGCCCGCTTTTATATCGAATAAGAGATAATTGACCGGAGAAAGACCGAGATAGAGACAAATCAACTGCCTGATAACACCACCATGACTGACAATCAGGACTTTTTCCTGATCAAGGTCGTCTATATATCTTTTGATGGATTGAATACGACTGAGGAAATCGGCTGTCTTCTCTCCCCCTGGAAAACGGAACTCTTCTGACCAGGAAGCCCACGAGTCCACCTCAGACGGCCACTCCTTGTTTATTTCGGAAAACGTTTTGTTTTCCCAGAGTCCGAAATGAACTTCACGCAGGTTTTCCTGAAAATCAACAGCACAAGCGAGCCCAATTCTCTCGAAAGTCTGGCGACATCGAAGCATTGGGCTACAGAGAACCTTTGAGATGCCGGTCTCCCGCAGCATCTCGGCAGTGGTGTCGATCCTGGCAAATCCGCTTTGGCTCACCGGCAGGTCTGTACTGCCTATAAATCTACCCCCTGCCCCAGTATCTCCATGACGCATCAGGTATAGCGTCTTCGGCATATCGACTCCGTATCAGAGTGAGTATTTGTCTTTGTACCCTCTGGGTGTCACCATTTTGTCGCGCCAGGTGAAAGTGGAGCTATTACCGATGAGCACGCAGGACTGCATGTTAATTTCTTCAGCAAGCATATCCTTCAAGGTTGTTACCACAACAGTCTCATGTTCCCTGGTGGCCGCTGTGACGATACCTACAGGAGTATCAGAATCACGATACTTGCTGATAATTTCCTGAGCTTTTTCAATGTGGGCGGTACGGCGCTTTGACTTCGGGTTATAGAGAACGATCACAAAGTCAGCAGAAGCCGCAGCCTCAATTCTTTTTTCGATAAGCTCCATTGGCGTCAGCAGATCAGAGAGGCTTATCGCTACAAAATCATGCATCAACGGTGCACCAAGCCGGGCTGCGCAGCTATTAAGCGCCGCAAGCCCTGGAACCACGTTGATGGACACATCGGTGTCCCGCTCGGCGGCTATCTCGTAGATCAGTCCCGCCATGGCATAAATGCCCGGATCGCCTCCTGAGATCATGGTGACGACTGCGCCCTTCTCAGCTTCATCGAATGCTGTGTTGCAACGCTGCACCTCCTGCATCATTTTGGAAGAAATAACTTTCTTGCCATCAAGATATGGCTCGATGAGATCCAGATAGGTGGAATAGCCAATAACAATATCTGAATCCTGAATGCATCCGACTGCCTCCGGAGTAATGCTTGCTACTGCCCCGGGACCCGTACCAACTACGTGTATCATTCCCATCTATTCTTTTTCCTTTCCGCTACTGCAAGGGTTACGTCTTTCCACTTCATCTTCCGTACAATAAGTTCTGCCTCAGAACCATCAGCCTGTGCAGCAAGAAGAGCTGCCGGCTCAGCAACACCCTGAACACCAACTGCTTTCATTGCCGCCGCTGAAAAAGAAACGTCTTTAACACCATTCAACTGATCTCGGGAAAAAAAGTCCGGCTTCAAACCTATCGATTCGGCAAAAGCCAAAATTCCTTCCTCATCATGCTTCACATCGACACTTGCCAATCCGGCGACAGCGTTCGGGTTGATATCATGTGCATCGCACAATTCGCCAAACGACTCTGCAATATCATTTACCCCGGTTCCACGGTTACAGCCGACGCCGATGTAGAGGATTCTTGGTATACAACAGAGCGCATTTGATGTCATGTATTTATTAATGGTTACGACAATATCAGCCGTATCCCTTTCATCGTATCTCACTATATCTGCGGGCAAGAAATCAAGTGCCAGGGTGCTGAAAATTGTTACGGAGCCTTCATTTACCATCTTGGCAGATGCCCTGGTCAATTTATCCTTGCTGTCCACCGACAGAGAGTTTCTCTTTGCCCACAGATCCAGCGCGGTTTTACCCAGCACATCACTTGCTGTAGTAATCACAGCAGTCCCTCCTGTGATCTCTGCTACTTTTAAAGCAAGTGCATTTCCCCCACCGAGATGACCCGAAAGTAAACTGATCACATGCCTGCCTTCCTGATCGAGTACTATCAGGCAGGGATCGGTCAGTTTGTCTTTTATAAGTTGAGCAATTGAACGAACAACGATACCCGCAGCCATTACACAAATAATGCCGTCAAATTCATGCCAGGCGTGGGATAATTGAAGAGCGACTTTTTCTTCAAGGGGCAGAATAGTGGTACCCTCAAGCGAAGCAGCAATCCTTTCCGCAATTGCCCTGCCGCCTTCGGTTTTATAAATAATGCATGTTTTCAAAATCTGATCTCTCGATAATTTCGACATTTTTTTTACAAATAGTTTGGCCTGCCCCAAGGAGCATAGATTGTTACACCTGCTCCTGTTCAGTGCTTTCAATTAAGCTTTTATGAATGAATAGATAGCATACATCCCGTCTGGTGCAAGTGAAATGAGCCTGCAATAGCCTGATCATGTTCTTGATGAAAAAATTATTATTTCATCAATTACCTATCAGATATAGCCTGTGTATCTGGCATCAACTTTGCCCTGCTTGCTCCACATCTTGATAAATGTTTTTCTCCTTGACTTTTCTTTGATTTAGCAACGAAAATAGTACCAGTCTTTGGCCACATACGTACCATGAGCAGACATATTCCACAGTATTCCATGGTCACATTGCGTGTTCATCCTATAACCTTCTCATTCAGCAATCTATCTGGAAAATTGGAGGCATATTTACCCGAGCAGACAGCAGTTGTGATAACAAATCAATCCTTGTCTATTCATTACTGCACCCCTTTATTCAGTAAACTCTGCGGCAAAGAACAAATTGAAATTGTTGAGAGAAATATTTTCGATCTTCTGTCTGATTTCTCTGATGTTTTCAAAGATGACTCCTTCCGCAAAGATATACTGGCCCATACAAATTCGTTTACCACTCTCAAAATTGGTTGGCCTCTCTGGAGTTTTGAAATTCAAAGGAATTTTCCCAAGACTATCATTTCTCACGCTTCTTTTACGGATGACAGCACTGTCACCAAGAGAATATTTACCTTCACAATTACCAAGCCGATAGCAGTTGTTGAAAGATCAGAAAAAGACAGCACTCCTGCTGACCAAAATCAACTCTCAACTTCGTCAAGTCGCACTGAAGCAAACAGTAGTTATCTGATAGAAACCAATGAAAGATTGAGAAGAGAAATTCGAAGACACCAATCGGCCCTCAAGGCTTTGCAGGAAAGCGAACTGCGGTTTCGCAATCTCACTGAAACCACGAGTGATTTTATCTGGGAAATAGACGCCAATGGACTGTACACTTATGCCAGCCCCAAATGCTATGAAATCCTTGGTTACAGTCCTGAAGAATTACTGGGCCACCAATACCTTTTATTACGCAATCCGGCTACCGCCGATAAATTTTTCTCTGAAATACAAACCAGAGATTTACAGATAAAAAAATTTAAAGACTGGAATTACACTTTCAAACACAAAGATGGTCAGGAAATCACCATGCAGTCCAGCGGGGAACCGGTCTTCAAGACCCTGAGAAACCGGACCTTGTTTGCAGGTTTTAGAGGGATAGATCGCGATATCACCCAAGGTGCGATCTATGAAAAACGCCTTCGACTGGCCAAAGAGGCAGCGGAAAGAGCCAACGATGCCAAAAGTGATTTCCTCGCCAACATGTCCCATGAATTGCGTACTCCTTTACACGCCATACTGAGCTACTCAAGATATGGCGAGAAAAAGTACCAGGATTCACCCAGAAGCGACCTCGGCCATTACTTCAACCAGATAAGTAAATCTGCCCATCGACTGTTTCCATTCATAGACGGTCTGCTTGATCTCTCCAAGCTTGAGGCGGGCAAAATGGAGTACACCTTTTGCTTTGATGATATACGTGAAGAGTTTTCTCAGGCGCTGGCAGAATTCACACCCCTTGCTGAAGAAAGGAAGATCAACTTTAAACTTAATGATCCACCCTTTAAACCTGTTGCCAGCTTTGACAGGCAGCGCCTTGGTCAGGTAATCAGAAACATTCTCTCCAATGCTCTCAAGTTCAGTACACCTGGCAGTACTGTTGAAATATTCTTCCATAAAGACAAGTCTTTAAACAACTCAGACTGCCTGCGCACGACTATAATCAACACAGGAATAGGCATTCCAAAGAATGAATCGGAAGCGATTTTCGATAAATTTTATCAGAGCAGCATCACCAGAACGGGGGCAGGTGGAACAGGCCTCGGTCTCTCCATCTGCAGGCGGATTCTCAACGATATGCACGGAATCATCTGGGCAGAGAGCGAGAACGGCCTTACCTCATTTCACTTTACGCTTCCTACATCTGAACAACCTGAAAAAATTGGCCAGATCCTTTTAAAAGAAGGATTGGTTTCAGAGGAAAACCTCACTAAAGCCCTGTGGCTGCAGAAAAAAAAGAAATAACCGGAACAGGCTGTTATTGATATGGCGGTATTCAAAACCATTCCCTCAAGGCAAAACGGCGGTATTCTCGTTGTCGATGACAATGAAATAAACCGTGATATCTGTGCCATCAGTCTCGAACACCTGAATCTCCCTATCTACAATGCCGAAAATGGCGAGATGGGACTCACTATCGCCAAAGACATCATCCCCGACATCATTTTGCTCGACATCATGATGCCGATTATAGATGGATTTGAGATGCTGGCCTGCCTGAAAGCGGATGCCAACCTGAAGGACATACCTGTCCTGATGCTGACCGCCAGGACTGAAACTAAAAACATCGTCAAAGCCCTGGATGCAGGTGCCAACGACTACCTCCAAAAACCTTTCGCCGAAGAAGAACTAGTTGCCCGGGTTAAGACCCTGCTTCGTAACAGATACCTTGAACGCAGGGTTAAGGAAGATATCTCTGATGGGGCACGTATTCAGGCCAGATTCCTGACGGATGCACACTCTACAATTTCACTGTTCAATGAAATCGGTATCGAGGCGTGCGTCTACAATAAGGCCCATGGCCCTGTATCAGGTGATTTTTTTCTGACTCGTAAAAGCGATAGTACCGTTTCGTTATTTTTGGGCGACAGCTGTGGTCACGGTCTATCTGCTGCCCTTATCTCCATGCGAATTATCGGCCTTCTGCATCAGATTAAAAATAATGGTAATTCCCCTGCTGCAATCCTTGATACCATGAATACTGACCTTTGCGGTCTGTTAACCACGGAAAAATTCATTGCAGCCTCAGCATTTGCCTTTACTTCTGACATCTGCACCATGAGTAATGCGGCACAACCCTACCCGCTCCTGGTCAACAATTCAGGAATACATGAATTGGTACTCAACGGTCTGCCACTTGCCATGGTGAGTTCATCACCATACAAGGAGATTTCGTTTACCTTCCAACAGGGCGACAGACTCATTCTTTATACTGATGGTATTGTTGAGTCATCTCGAAGTGATGGTGAGATTTTCGGTCGTGATCGGCTTATCTCGTCCTTGACGTCTGCTAACAGATTCATAGATTGTCAGGAGGTATTGACTAACTTGGCAAAGGAGCTAAACAGTTTCCTGGCCGGGGCCACCGCCAGTGACGATCTGACTTTGCTGGTACTTGAGAGAAAATAGAGAAATGATTGTATTCACAAAATCTATCCGTACCGAACGCCACGCCATCTCCTCCTTTTTGCATGAGTTCCGGATCGGTTACCTCAAATGGCAAAAACTGGACCAGAAGATCAAAGACCGAATAGAATTTTGCCTGATGGAGGCAATAGAAAATGCCTATGAACACGGCAACAAACAACAGGAACATAAGATAATAACCATCCGGTGCTGGCATGATAAAGATACATACACATACAGTGTAACAGATGAGGGGGAAGGATTCAGACCCGACATACCGGAAGAACCACCACCATTATCCCAAAAACAGGGGCGTGGGCTATATGGCATGAAATGCTACGCAGACTCTTTACATTTCAATGATAAAGGGAACGCCATAACATTTATGTTTCGTGCAAAGAGGTTTTAATGACTGATATCACCATGAGTGACAGTCGAGTCACAATTATTCGCGCTTCAGAGTTCGAATCGATAAAAGACGGCCTGGAAGATATGGAAAATGCATTACAGTTCCTCTCGGCCAACGAGAGTCAGCCCCTGCTGGAAATTGATAGATTTCTTTTTCTTGACCTCTCTGGATTCAATATCATAGGTTCTAAACTTATCGGATTGTTCTGCTCGCTGATTGTCGATAAGAAGATTTCTGTCCTCGCATTATGCGGCTTGCAGCCGACAGTGAAGGATGTTTTAAGGCGTTATGGGATTATTACTTCGAATTTTTCTGGTGAACCCATCACAGACACCAGCACAGGCACCCGGTTTCGAGATGATCTGGGAAGAATTGTAACGTTTCAGTCGGTCGAAGAAGGCCTCTCCAGCCTGATACCAAAATAGCTTTTTTCTTTTTCGAACCAAAAAAAATCCGGGTTGCGATGTGTCGCGACCCGGATTTTTTATGTTTCATAAAGGTGAGAGACGCTGTTCTCCCTACTCTGCCTTCATCAGGCCGGAGAGCTCCTGCTTGGCAAAGTCAAGCGACGGGTCTATGGTCAGGGCGACGGTGAAATATTCGATAGCCTCATCCCTTTTTCCCAATCTGCTGTAGTTCACGCCCAGGTTTGCGTAGTCGATACCAGAAGCCGGGTTCAGCTCAACAGCCCGCTTGAAATGATAGATTGCGGTCTCATGCTCTTCTCTCTTAAAAAAGCATACGCCAAGCATATTGTGTAGATCAGGACGCTCATCATCTTCATCAGTGCCCTGCTTCAGCACCTTGATCGCCTCGTCGTATTTCTCCATCTCTTTCAGGCAGTGGCCCTTATAGGAGTATATGTATGGCAGATCTTCCTGCTCGGGGTTCAAGGTCAGTGCCTTGTCGAAATGAGCAATGGCAGATTCAGGGAAGCCCATGGTCACGAAGTTCTTACCACGATAAAACTCCAGGAAGTACGCTTCCGGCATGAGGCCTTCCATCTGCTGCATCTTGTTCTCAAGCAGTTCCGGGTCATCTACCAGGTCAAACAGCAACTTGGCTGCAAAAAGACCAACATCCTGAACCATTGATCTCTCACGGAAATGCGCGCCGGGAATAATGGTGTACAATGCCGGGATATCCAGTTTTTCATGGGTTACATCCATCATGAAAATCTGCATTCCCCGCTCTTTGAGCGCATTGATGCTTTTCTCAAGCTCAACTCTCATGTTGTTATCGGTGAGATTTGCCATCTTCGAAATGGTCGTACACTTTGAAGACTCGGTAAGATATTTTACCTCATCCATGGAAAGCGGCTTACGCAGACCGGAGGCAACATAGTTTGCACCACTGTTGAAGTCACCAGCAAGCTGGGCAACCTCAGTCACTGCCCTGATTACTGCTTTTTCAGGGCAGGTAGAAGTTCCGGCAGTGTAGACTATCTCACTCAACCCAGGAAAAGTGGAGCGATCGATAGCCAGGGCACCTACGGTACATATGCCGGTATCGAGTGTGAAGTCGTTGAGATACATCTCAATGCCGTTCTTCTCAAATTTCTCAAGCAACTCTTTGGCAACCGGATCTTTTACGGAAGCGGGGTCTATGAGCGGTGTCTCTATTTCCTGATGATCAATCAGGGAGCAGACATGACGCTCAATGATCTCACAGAGCCCCTGCAAGGCAGCCTCTTCATAGGTATTACCGGAGGATGGGCCGTTAAACTCATTGATTGCAAAAAACCAGGAGAAAGGCACCAGGACATTCTCTCCAGTGGTGATATTGGTGGACCAGGTCCACTGCATTGGAATGCCTTCAAGTAACTTCTCAAGAGTTGCAACCGGTGTGGTCGTATCATGAACCGACTCAAGCAGCAACTCCATGGACATAACCGGGTAACCCGCTTTTATCATTTGCGGATAATCACCGGTGATAAAGTTGCCTGCATCGTTTTTGAATGAAAAGAAGGAAAAGCGCTCGGCAAGCTCCATACAGGCGGACGCCTCTGCCTGAACCGGAGAAGCACCTTTACCCATCTGCTTCTTGGTACCAGTCAATTTACTTGCATCTTCACCACAAACACTGAAGTAAACAGGGATATCGAGCCTTCCGTTGTCGATCCTGTTAATCTCGTTCATGATATTAACGTCAAGCTTTTCAACCTGTTGGTAAAATCTCTTCAGGGTATCTTCCGGGCTGATCGCCTTATCCTGATCCCTGGTGAATGTTTTGAGACAGTCATTAAACTGCAGGGTCTTCTTTTTCATTATGTATTAAAACCTTTTTCGAGTTTTGAATTGTTCCTGTTATTATAACCAGCTATAAACAAACGCTCACAAAGTACCACAGTGTGGTCTTTTTTTCATTTCTTTCATGCATTTTCATGTACAAAAATGTGCCTATCAGTACCAGGAAAACATGCCTGCAATTGATCTTTTCTCCTAGCCTTTCATTTTCATTCATATAATTGAAAGTACAACAACCCCGCAGATTATTGCGAAACACCTGCATCATCCAACGCTTTCTCGATAAGCTCACGCCATCTCTTATCGGCAAACAGGCACTGTACTGCGCGCGACTCGTCTCCGGATACTTCAATCATGATGTGCAGGCGTTCTTCAGGCAGTATTTCTTCAGCCCGAATAGCCCACTCAATGACGGTGAGACCCGATAAATAAAAATACTCATCAAAGCCGAGATCCTCCACCTCCGCAGCGTCTCCCAGGCGATAAAAATCCATGTGGTACATCGGAATTCTGCCAGGATACTCATGAAAGATAGTAAATGATGGACTGGTGACATAACAGTCTCCAGGTACCTCTACACCTCTGGCTATACTCTGGGAAAGTGTGGTCTTACCTGCACCGAGATCACCATCGAGGCAAATGACATCACCAGGCTTTGCAGACGCCCCAAGGGAGAAACCGAATTTCTCGGTCTCCTCACGGCTAGTTAATGAGAAACGTATTGATTGCATAACAGTTTTTTCTATGGGCGGGTATATTTACATATGCGGAAATTCGATCCATTTAGCACGTAATTTCGGCCTGTGAACATACAAGATATGTATCATTATCGCGATGAAAATATTCTTTCGGACAAATCAGGGATCTCTTGGGAACCACCAGAGGAGCAGAAAGCTGAGGCTGTTTAAAAGGAACACATACCTAAATTGAATGACATATAAAACATGTATGTTTAGCGCCAGGCCTCAATTAAGAGTTGTGATGGGTTTGGAGAAAGAGTTCAGGAGCAACATTTCATCATACCGGTTCGCTATTAAACGGTTGTTCAAGGTTGTAAGATATTCTATTTAATTTACTCAACATTTAACCTCGAAGTGTATCCCATATGCCCTGCCGCCTTGCGCCTGACTCCAGCGCAATTTCTGGAGGCTTCATAGGGAATCAGATAAATAAATGCCCTGACAATGGTGCATTACGATTGTCAGGGCATGCAATCATTGTACTGAAAACGCTCAATCCACTTTTGAGACATCTTCAGCCTGTAGACCTTTTTCAGTTTTAGCCACTGAAAATTCTACCGGTTCCCCTTCTTCGAGACTGCGAAAACCGTCTCCCTTAATGGCGCTGTAGTGCACGAAAACATCACCCTGCCCGTCTGGCCTTTCCAGAAAACCGTACCCTTTACTTGCATTAAACCATTTGACCTTGCCTTTCACACGATCTGACATCCGAAAATCCTCCCATTATTAATACGACGGAAGTCCTCCGTCGCGCCGGAAAAGAACGGGCCGCGCCCGATTTACCGTGCCCCATAACACGTTAGGGGACACTTTCCTTCATATCAAATAATAGGTTAGGGAGTCAAGGGTGCAACGAACATTTAGCACACTATTTTGAAGGCTTAGCGAAAGTGGGAGACAGAGGCCAGATAGTGTTCAAACGCTTAGACAATTGTATTTTTCAACTATTCAGCCTTTTCACGGCTCCACCAGGTCATAAATAAAGCGCTGGGAGAATAATACTTTGGCAACACTTCAGGCATAAAAAATTTATCGCGATAGGCAATCCTGTAACCGCTCATATACCAGTTGGGCACCAGATAATAGCCGTACCAGAGTGCCCGATCCAGGGCTTTGCAAGCCGCTGTTAATTGTTCCTGATTACGCGCATAAATAACCTTATCTACCAGACCATCAATTGCCGGAGAACGTATTCCCGCATAATTTCTGGACCCTTCTTTGTCAGCTGCCTCCGAGTGCCAGAAATTCCTCTGCTCATTGCCCGGTGACATAGATTGACCATAGCTCATAACGATCATATCAAAATCAAATTTTTTCAATCTCGAGCTGTAAAGAGTCATATCAATTGCTCTGTACTGCACCTTCATGCCAAGCTTCTCAAGATTACGTACGAAAGGGGCCATCACCCGCTGAAAGGTTGGTTGAACCAGAAGAATTTCAAACTCAAATTGCTTCCCCTGGCTATCAACCAGTTTCTGGTCTTTCACCACATATCCCGCTTCCTTGAGCAACTCCTGGGCTTGCTGTAGATTATCCCGCAGTTCCCGCCAGTCTCTGGCCGCTGGTGGCGCCGGCGGAGTGCTAAAGACCTCTGCAGGCAGAGTATCCCGATATTCGTTTAAGTACTCGAGCTCCAGTCCCTCCGGCAGTTGTCTAGCTGCCAGATAGGAATTGCTGAAAAAAGAATCGGCCCTGGTGTATTGACCATAAAAGAGTGCTTCGTTGGTCCATTCAAAATCAAAGGCCAACCCTATTGCCCGACGAACCTTGCGATCACTGAAAAGCTCCCTGCGGCTATTCATCAAAAAACCCTGCATACCGGCGTTATTCCCATGCGGGAACAAGTCCTTCTTCAACCGACCTGAAGAAAATGCAGGGCCATCCATATCCCTGGCCCACTGTTTGGCAATATAAACGGAAAGGATATCAAACTCGCCGGCTTTAAAGGCCTCAACAGCTACCACCGAGTCTTTGTAATATTCGATGGTAATTTTATCGAAATTGAACATCCCTTTCCGGGTCGGATGATCTTTGGCCCAATAATCAGGATTTCGTGTATAGGTAATAGATTTGTTCGGTTTCACCTTTCCCACCACATACGGTCCGGAGCCAATGGGCGCTTTGGGAAATCCGTCCCTACTCTCGCCATCCTCATAGCCCGCCCGAGACATTACCGGGACCTGGGTCGCGATCATTGGCAATTCCCTGTTCGGCTGGCTGAACGACAACTGTACCCTCATCTCGTCTAAAACCAGTATTTCTTTAATATCACGATAGTAATATGGATAAAAAGGATGTACTTCAGGGCCTTTCAAGGTGTCGAAGGAAAATTTTACATCTTCAGCAGTTACCGGGCTTCCATCGCTGAACCGTGCTTTCGGGTTAATGGTATACACCATGGAGAGACCGTCTTCAGCAACTTCAATATCCTGAGCTATAAGACCATATTCTGCAGAAGTCTCATCAAGGCTTGCGACTCCAAGGCTATCAAAAAGGAGCATCTCAATAAGGTCGGGAGCCGTGCCCTTCAGGGTAAAAGGATTCATTTTGTCGAACCCTCCTGTGCCATGGAGCACCAGCTCACCGCCTTTGACCGCAGCATCGGATGAAGTATATTCGAACTGTTCGAAATCAGCGGGATAGCGCAGTTCACCGTTCAGGGTGATACCATGAGCACCATAACCTGTGCTCCCATTTGCGAGAGTAAGAATAAACAACAGAATTACAGAAAGAAAATGGCGCATTCGCTTTTTTAACCTTGAAGAAAAATGTAACGATTCAGAAATACTAAGAGAATTATACTCTGGAAAGAATAGCATTTTTGGGGTACTATGTCGAACCTACTTATCTTTCGTGCGCTGTCTTAGGTGCATTTCGTCATTACGCAGCTACAGTGCATCCTGCATGTTTACAGTACTGCAACATTCAACACCCCAACACTTCTGGAGCTTACTCATGGGAAAAACCATAGCTGAGAAAATATTTGAAGCTCACTTGCGAGACCAACCGACCCCGGAAAATATGGTTCTCGATCTAGATGTCGTCATGTGCCATGAAATCACCACTCCTATCGCCATTATGGATCTGGTCGAAAAAGGTATGGACAAGGTTTTTGACAACACCAAAATCAAGGCAGTTATCGATCATGTAACCCCTGCCAAAGATTCCAAGACTGCAACCCAGGGCAAAATCATGCGCGACTGGGCCAAGCGTCACCAGATCAAGGACTTTTTTGACGTAGGCCAAAACGGTGTATGCCACGCTCTCTTCCCGGAGAAAGGCTTCGTCCGCCCAGGCTACACTATTATTATGGGAGACTCTCATACCTGCACCCATGGCGCTTTCGGTGCTTTTGCAGCAGGTGTCGGCACCACTGACCTCGAAGTTGGCATTTACAAGGGTGTCTGCTCTTTTAGAACCCCTAAAACCATGAAAGTGGTCCTAGAGGGCGAATTGAGCCGCGGTGTAACCGCCAAAGACGTCATTCTGGCAATCATTAAGAAAATCACAGTAAACGGGGCAACTGACAGGATTATTGAATTTGTCGGACCGGTTGTAGACAACATGTCAATGGCTGCTCGTATGACCCTTTGCAATATGGCAATCGAGGCTGGCGGCACCTGTGGCATCTGCATGCCGGACAAGGTTACCGCTGAGTACCTCTGGCCGTTTATCAAAGATGAGTACACCACAATTGATGACGCCGTTGCAGATTACCAGAAATGGCACTCAGATCCAGACGCTGACTATGAACAGGTGTTGACCATCGATGTGACTGAACTCTCGCCACAGGTTACTCACGGCTTCAAACCTGATCAGGTCAAAGACATTCAGGAACTGGCCGGCTCCCCTGTCGATCAGATTTATATCGGTTCATGTACCAACGGCAGAATTGAAGACCTTCGTGATGCCGCCCAGGTCCTTAAAGGGAAGAAACTTGCCGATGGCGTGCGCGGAATCGTTACCCCTGCAACCCCGGCTGTTTACAGCCAGGCTCTCGAAGAAGGTATCATCCGTATCTTCATGGATGCAGGCTTCTGCGTTCTGAACCCGACCTGCGGCGCCTGTCTTGGAATGAGTTCCGGTGTTCTGGCTGAAGGCGAAGTGTGCGCTTCTACCACCAACAGAAACTTCAACGGACGAATGGGTAAAGGCGGTATGGTTCATCTCATGAGCCCATACAGTGCAGCTGCCGCCGCTGTTGCCGGCACCATTGTCGATCCCCGCGAATATCTTAACTAATACGAGGCATACACATGAAAAAGTTTGGCGGTCCTGCTATATTTTTTGACAGAAACGACATTAATACTGACGAAATCATCCCGGCAAAATATCTGACCGAGATCACCAAGACAGCACTAAAACCACATCTCCTCGAAGATCTTCTTCTTGACGGCAAGGCTTTCGATCCCACTGCCCCGGCACTGCAGAACGCCAATGTCGTTGTTGCCAGAGAGAACTTCGGCTGTGGTTCTTCCCGTGAGCATGCAGTGTGGGCTTTTGAAGTCAACGATATTAACGTTATCATCGCCGAGAGCTTTGCGCGCATTTTCCGTCAGAACATGTTCAACTGCGGCATTCTGGCAATCCAACTCCCCAAGGAAGATATCAACAAACTCTTCGCCATAGAGGGTGATGTTGCCATTGATGTAGACATGAGCAAATGCGAAATGACAGCAACCTCCACCAAAGGCGGAGAACCTGTGGTATGCTCATTCGATATGAATTCGTTCGATAAAGATCTTGTCAGCGCTGGTGGCTGGCTCGCATATGCAGACCAGAAGTTCTAGTTTGTAGATTTATAAATAAAAAAGGGGCTTGTGATCGAAATCACAAGCCCCTTTTTTTATATGGCAGCTGCCAGAATAGCAGGTATACGTCTAAAGCCCTACTTCCTTGAGCTGTTCAACAATCTTAAGCTGGTCTTCGCTCAGCTCTTCAGGCACCCTGACTGCCAACTTCACGTAGAGGTTGCCCCGTTCACCCAAAGGCCCACTCGGTAACCCATAGCCTCGAATTCTCAGCTTGGCACCATCAATGGTTCCCTTAGGCACACTCACATTGAATTTCTTACCCTCAAGAGTTTGAACTTCAACCTTTCCTCCCATGCAGATATCACTGAAATTGAGATGCTGGGTTACGATAAGATCTTCACCGTCACGGGAGAAGACTGCATGATCTGCAACATCAACTTTGAGGTAAAGGTCTCCAGATGGACCACCATTTCTCGAAGGGCCACCTTTTCCGCGCAGGCGCAATCGCTTTCCTGCCTCGATACCCTTAGGGATTTTTACGCTTACCTGCTCAGGTTGACCATTCTTTCTGAGGGAGATGGATCGTTCCGCGCCACTCAATATTTCCTCCAGTGTCACGGTGATCTGATAGGTCATATCCTGGCCTTTTTCAGGTTGGTGACAACCGCCACCACAGCCTCCTCCGTGCATGTTGCCCTGGTTGAAGAAATTATAGTTTCCTCCTCCCATGCCGTTGCTAAAACCGGATTGATGCTGCCCACCCATTCCACCGCCAAAACCAAATTGGCGCAAAATGTCGTTCAAATCAAAATTTCTGAAGATGTCTTCCTGTGAATACCGCTGGTGAAAACCTGCAGAACCATACGTATCATACTGCCTTTTTTTCTCAGCATCAGAAAGGACGGCATATGCTTCACTGATTTCCTTGAACTTTTCTTCAGATGCCTTGTCGCCCTTGGTTTTATCAGGGTGATATTTCAGCGCAAGTTTTCTGTAAGCTTTCTTGATTTCACTGGTAGTTGCGCTCTTGGCAACACCTAACTTTTCGTAATATCCCATTTATGCTTTACACCATTTGAATTCGTCTCATTGACGGTTCCAAACCTGCCTCATTCCACTACCATCACAATATGGATGCCCCATCTCTCAGTCAAGGTGATTTTTCTTTGTCAAAACAAATGGCTGAGACACAAAAAAAGGCTGCCTGTTCAATTCCATAAGGCAACCCAATTATAATTGAGTGAAAGTGCTGTTTATCATCAGATGGTTAAGTGTTGCTTATCGTTATAAGAACAACGCTAAAGCGAACCCAACCGTTTGTTATCAGGAACCATTTACAGTGTATATACGAGCTGGAAACACTAACAAACATGCTTCTCTTTGTAAATTTTTTTCTCACTCGATCAAGATGGCTACAGGTTGAATCGGAGTAATAGTGCAACTCTCTCTGGGGGATGGAATCCAGATGTAGCAAAGTAGCAATATAGCTTTTCGGGGATTAGATCTTCAACCTGCCGTTACCAGAAAATAGCCTATACTTGAATAACCAGGTACGTTGCCAGCACATTGAAGGAGTTCGGCTAGACCCAAACCACCTCGGAGCTGAAAGAGAAATAACCACGGTGCTTCACACCAAGAACAGAATCTTTAATTTTCGCCGTTCCATCAGGAGGTTAATTCCAGGCGGCGGCATTGGCTGACGTCAACGCTATTGGAGAAAATCAATGGAAATTCAGGCTCTAACGGAATAGCACTGAATATGTTGCGGGAAAGTAAGCCTATGATTCCAGAAAATGTTCAGGAAAATGGTGCATACTGGGACAATACAGTAAAGAGAATGGAAGCCTTTTGATACTCACCTCAATACCGCTACCGGGGAGTATTATGAGCGAAAAACACAGCAAATAAAAGGAGATGTTCTGGTTACTTTCTCTCTTACCTTCACTCCTCTCTATGGACTAAATTTCATTGCCGCAAGTTTTAAATATTCACAATAATTCCAGATCATTCCTGGGCTGTTGTCTCCTGCCATCGAACACCATCAAATTCGAGTTAATTTTTGGTGTCTACTAAATCGGATGGAGGGAGAACTTCCGCGTTCCTTACACATTGTGCTATGCTTTATTTTTAATAAATTAGTGAACTAAATAACCAGGTTATAATTCCTGCAAGAACATAACTTAGTGCAGGGAAAAGGCTTTCCGTTCTTCCCTCTCCTCTTTTCTCAAGCGTATCAACCTTTCGGAAGATAACCTTTGGTGTGTGCAAGCACCCACTTTTAGATTGGCTAAAAACACTTGGCAGAAATATTACTATGGGGATTGAACCTAATACAAATAAAGTAAAGTCTAGTTTTTCTGGATTTTGAATAATTAAAAAAACGTAAAGGTAGCCAAAGCCAATAATTAAGGCGGAAAGAGGAATACTTCTGAGGAGACATAAAATGATATTTTTCACGATAGTTCACCTCCCTATTTAAGCGATATTCTATTCTCCCTGGCATAAAGTGGACACAACCGATCGAGCTTTAGCGAGGCCATGCTGATGTTTTTGTTACACTTTAATATTATGGTCTTTTTCCTGTAAAATACTTACCAGGAACCCAATCACAGGAATAAATGATAGTGATAGAAGACCACCCCAACATGTATAACTAACTTCATATCTTTTTATAAGGCCATAAATAAGAGCCAAGCTATAAATTGTTGTTTGAAAAACAAAATAGCCGGTTAGTGCCAAGGCGATAGTTTTACACAAAGACTCTTTGTTGACTCTAAAAACTTAATACATTGAAATTGCCAAGATAATTGCAAATATGACATAGGCAGTGACTGCCATGCCTGGTGAAGGTTCACTAAGTTTAAAAATATTCGGTTTGTATATTGGTAACTTGAAGGAATAATCTGCAAACACAATTCACTGCTGTCTCATAGTTGATTCCACAAGTAAAGTTGTGGAGAAGTAGGGGGCCTACGAATTCTGTCAGGCGGCTTCAGTAGGTCTGACAACGGTCGTTTTTCAAAAAGATTCAATTGCAATAACCTTAGGAGTTCAGAAATCGAACCTCGAAACTTTGCCATGAACTTGAAAAAGCTGAGCAGGAGGTAAACGCAAAGTGCGATCCAGAGTTGGGTCAGTACAGCATTTTCCGAGGTTCCCAAAAAAGTTTTGACCTTCAGGTTCTGCTTGATCCACTTGAAAAACAGTTCAATTTGCCATCGCTCCTTGTATATCCCGGCAACCTCTGAAGCCTTGATCTTCTTAGAGTTAGTAAGAAACTGGTACACTTTTCCGGTTTCAGAATCACGATACTTGATTAGGCGAAAAGTAAATTGATGGCCTGGAAGCTTTACTTTGTAATCCGACAAAACATCTTCTGCATCTGGCTTTCGTCGATTGCCGAATTGATAGGCTCCCGAGTTGCTTTTGAGTCGAGTAACGAACGTTATCTTCCGCTTGTCGAGTTCGCCATACCATTTGTAATCAGTGTAGCCACGGTCAAATACGACACACGAACCTGGCGGGATGTCAAGCGGTCTTGCCCATTCAAGATCATGTGTTTTACCATCTGTCATGTCCATAAAAACTGGCAGATAGCCATCGGCATCAAGCCCGAAGTGGGGTTTGATCGCACCTTTGGTTTTGCGGTAGGTCGCCCAAGGAAAAACAGAAAGACAAAGTTTGATGGTTGTAGCATCAAGGAGGTAAATTTTTCCCTTAAATTTAAAGCGGTGTTGTGGAGCCTTTTCCTCGCACCGCTTGAGCAGTTTGAAAAAGAGTTCTCTGTATAAATCGTTAGGCTGCTGCTCGTTGACTCGCGAAAGAGTCGCTCGGCTGGTTGGTCTCATGCCCAGGTGATAGATGCGTTTACCCTTTACGGCAAGATTGCTAATCAAATCACGAAGGCTTTTCCTTCCGGTTATCTGGGCAATAGTCATCGACATAAATTGGGTCCAGCGGTTGAAGGAGCGAAACTTTTGGCCACCATGGTACATTCTGGCCAATTTTTCAAAATCATGTCTCGGAAGAAATGAAGCAATCTGATTGATAATTGTGTTACAATGCGCCATGGCTCGGATCTCCTTGTATTTAAATGACTTTTGGCGATTTCACTTTAACACAAGTAGCTCTCCGAGCCTTTATTTATCTGAGATTGCGATGTTATTTATGAGACAGCAGTGAACACAATTATGACAAGTGGAACGCTCATGGCTATGATGTTTTTTTTCGATGCTTGGAATGCTTTATTTTCGTTTGAAATTTTCACATTTGATCCCAAGGCTTTAATGAAACCAATAACCGATAGCATAGAGATTGCAATTGGGACAAAGAACATGTTAAGTCCACTGCTGTACTTACCACTACGCAGTGAAAACAAAGCAAGACCTAACATTGCAGAAATAACAATCAGAATACAAAGAAGGCCTAAGATGATTTTCTTATGCCTGATCTTAATATTGAATTTCTCCAGGCATTTTTGAATTAAAATTATTAGTCCTATGAATATCGCTAATTCCATTTTATATGTGTAATGTTAGGTAAGGGCGATAAGATTGCCCCCGGCACTGTAATCATTATTGGCAATTATCCACACGACATGAACCATACCTTGACTTATGCTACTATAATTAGAACGATGTTAAATTTCAGACATAAATTCAAATCTAGGAACCTTTCTCCCATCGACTTCAATCAACTCAGTGAACATTTGTTTTGGTCGTACCCACATGCTGTGATCACCATATAAACATTGGTACACAACAACCTCTTCTCCTGTTTCTGAGTGTGTCGCTTGACAAATAACTTTGTATTTCTTGTTTTTATAATGTTTGTAAATACCAGGCTTAATATCCGACATATTTTGTTATGTAGTTTTTTGGAAGTTAACGCCACAAACTCGGCGCAGATTTGCTGCTACATCCTTGACCATGGTTCCTTTCTGGAGGCTGAACTTAACTGCTTTGAGTTTGAACTTCTCAGGGCACTTCCAGATCTTTTTAGGATTTATGTTTTTCGCCATCGGACACCGTTAAGTGGAGTTAATTACTGGTATCTACTAAATCGGGGGCCCTTCCGTGTCAGCCCAATTCGTTTGTTATAACTATTTTAAACACTTGCTGTTGCTGACCACCAGACAATCTGCCCAATGCACATAATTGTCACCAAGCTAAAAGCTAAGACATAAATAAATCTAATGGATTTACGGGGCCATACAAATTAGTTTACCAAAAATATGACTAGGCATAGTGCACTAATAGCTATACCGCTACTTAATGGATGAATCATATTAGCTGGAGACAAACTGAAAATAGCATCATCTCTATCATAAGATCCAACTGCAAGCCATATAGAAGCGCAAGAGCCAAAGAGTAGGTAACGTATTAATAATATAGCAAATACAACACTATGAAAAAGCAACTTTATTGAAATAATTTCATTTAATATCAAAGCTTCTCGATGGGCATAACGCCCCGCTTCACTGGGCGCGAAATGCGGAGCGAGGAACGAGCGCAGCTTTATGCGATCCGTGTGTAAGTTGTTGTTGAACGAAGCCGCTACGCGGCAGAGGTCTTGAGTATACTTCAGTAAAGAGTCCAATTCCGGACACTTACAGAAAAAGGAGTATACCATGAAGGCAAAAGATTCCAAACGTTTTGAAATCCTTTACGATCGGCACCTGAAAAAGCTTACGCTTCAAGGCAAGAGTCAGGCAACTATCAGCGCCTATGCCCGGGCTGTTCGTCGTCTTACCGAACATTTTGATTGTTGCCCAGATCAACTGTCGGTGGAGCAGCTCGAAGATTATTTTACCCGTCTGGTAGAAAACTATTCCTGGAGTACGGTAAAGCTCGACAGGCTCGGCCTGATGTTCTTCTGGAAGCACGTCCTGGAGCAGGACTGGCAATGGCTCAATATCGTCAAGCCACCAACTGTGAAAACAATCCCGGATATCCTTACTAGAGAAGAAGTTGCCTTACTTGTTCACAACACGCGCAAACTCCGTTACCGGGTCTTTCTCTTTACTACTTACTCCATGGGGTTGCGTTTACAGGAAGCACTTTCTTTACAGATCGGAGATATCGATGCCAATCGCAGACGGGTACATATCCGCAGAGGCAAAGGACATAAAGATCGTCTGGTTCCACTGCCTGATCGAACCCTGAAGGCATTACGCATTCTCTGGCAGGATCATCGCCATCCCAAGCTGCTTTTCCCAAACTATAGAGGCTCTGCTGAAACCATCATCAGGGCAACCTCTCACATGAACATCGGTTCCACCCAGCAGGCCATGAAAGCGGTGGTTGCAGCCTGTAACATTAAAAAAAAGTCTCCATCCACTCCCTCAGACACAGCTTTGCCACCCACCTCCTCGAAGCGGGTTTAAGCCTTCGCCACATCCAGGAACTTCTCGGGCATTCAAGCCCCACAACCACTGCCCGTTACGCCCAGCTCACCTACACCGCGGAAAAGGATAGCATTGCCACCATAAACGAGCTGATCAATTCCATGGAGCTGAACCCAACGAGGAAGCAACATGGACATTAAATCACTCATCAACAAATACTTCGACCTGTACATGATTCGTCATGGCGGCAATGCCATCCCAGAGCAACTGAGGGCTTTGAGGGACATACAGCAGTGTCGAACCCCTCAATCTGGCGAACTCTATGCACGATGCCCTGATTGCCAGCATGGAGAATGGCGCCCCCTCTCGTGCGGCAACCGCCACTGCCCAACCTGCCTCAATCACCAGACCAGTTCCTGGCTTGATAAACAGCAGGCGAAGCTCATGCCGGTCCCCTACTTCCTGGCCACCTTTACCTTACCATATGAACTGCGATACCTGGCATACGGGCACCAGAAAACTGTCTATTCCCTGATGTTCAAATGCGTCGCTGAAGTCCTTAGATCCTTTGCTGCGAACCCAAAACATCTTGGAGCGGAGATCGGCATGACCATGATCCTGCACACCCACGCGCGAGACCTCTCGTTTCACCCCCACATTCATGTACTCATCCCTGGCGGCGGTATAGATAAACGATTCGGCAAGTGGAGAAAGGTGAAAAATGACTATCTCTTCAATGGATTTGCCCTGGCCAAAACCTTCCGCGGCAAATTCCTCGACATGCTGAAATCAACAGGCCTGTCCCTGCCTCAAAATCTGCCTGAAAAGTGGGTTGCCCATTGTGAATGCGTGGGCAATGGCTTCCCGGCCCTGAAATATCTGGCCAGATATCTCTATCGAGGCGTCATCAGCGAGAAAAATATTGTGGCAAGTCACAACGGAAATGTCACTTTCAAGTACCGTGACAGTAGGACTGATGAGCTAAGATATTCCACAGTAAAAGCAGAGGATTTCCTGAACATCCTGGTCAAGCATGTCCTGCCGAGAGGCTTCAGACGCGTGCGGGATTACGGTTTTCTGCACGCCAATGCCAGAAAAATCAGAACCCTCATTCAGCTTATACTGCATGTCTTTACCCCAATAGTGCCAAAACAGCGGCAAAGGCCAAAGTATTCCTGCCCAAAATGCAAGGCGGCTATGCTGGTGATACGCTTTCGATTCGACTACGGCAGATCAGGATAATGATTAGCCTGGACGCTGCTCTCACATAAATTCAGCAGGAGGTAATGCAGTCTATGAAAACAATCTGTTTCTTTCACACCTTGTCAGGTGAAGGGATAACTATGCTCTATAATTACAGCTAGAATTCAAGGCCCCCTTCCAGGGTAATTACTTTCAAAAGATATTTCCTTAGGAGAAAAGCCGGGCTTGTTCAACCACGGATAAGATTGTGGATCGCTTTGCGATCACAATCTATCCTTATTCGTTATACCTTTTTATTATTCAATTCCAAGAAGTATTCTTTTAACGTGCGTTTGCCATATTCAGGGGCAAGCATATCAATTGCCATGACTGTCATGAAAAATTCAACTGGTCCATAAAACTTACTTCCGGTAAGTAATTTTACCAAATTGAGAATTGTAATCCTTACCCAATCTGGGATATGTGTTATTTTCGGCTTAATACCCAAAATATCAAAGGCTATCGATGCAATCTCATTTTGGGTGAGTGTTTCGGGGCCTCCAATTTCAACTTCTTTATCAGGCCTGTCGATAGCGTCTACGCAAACAACTGCCAAATCTTCACCATGGATTGGATTCGCTCTCAATTCTCCGTTTCCAAAAAGATATATTCTCCCAATTTTTGCCATGTTAAAAAATTCTGACATATCTGAGAAAAATCCATTTGGGCGAACAATACAATAATCTATCCCTGACTGTTTCAACTGCTCAACAAACAACTCTTTTGCGTCGCATATTTTTAGGTTTCTTAGCTTTTCACCATTTAGGACTGAAACATAAATAAATTTTGTAACTCCATTTTTTTTAGCTTCTTTCAGCAAATTCATATTGGCTTGATAATCTACATCCATATATGTAAGACCATCTTTTTGTTTTGTGATACCAACAGTTGATATAACGATATCGATACCTTTACAGCACTCTCTGATGGACTCTGGGTCAGTCAGTTCTGCTTTAAGCAGTTCGTTGGCTTTAATATCATTTTGCTCAAGTTTTTCTGGGCTTCGAGCAATAGCCCTGAAAAAACAGGATCGTTGTTGAAGTTCCTTTGCAATATAGATTCCCAAGTAACCCGTTGATCCTGCCAATAAAATTTTTTTCATATTGTCTTCAATACATCATGCATAACGTATGAGCCGCGTCACCTCCAGCGGCTTGTTCGATCCAATACACCAGAGTCATTGACCGATACATTTGTGAAATGTCCACTCACCAATTTTTTCCATCGAAACGGTGACGTGTGACTTCATGGGCCAAACTGCCACGATAGAAGACTTGATAAATATCCATTCAGGATGCCTACGACTATTGCGATAATGAACCCGCCTATCTTAGATCGGCCTAAAACCATCCATAAACTAAAGGCCATGATCCAGACAAACACTATGTAAGCGAATATACCAAAAAACACGTGAAATGCTGAAATAAAAGGTATAGCTGGCAGAATGGAAAGGTAAGTCCAAATCCTTGGAGGCAATAGTGCATTTATCAATCCAATAGAGTAAGTAAGAGCCAAATATACTCCCACACAACTTAGGAAATATATGAGTCTAACTTTCCAGTTAACTTTTTGCATGTATCTGAATCGAACGTTGATTTGACCGGCGAGATTCAGCGAGTCCGGTGGAACAGCTGGTTAGCTTATATTGTTTTTCGCCTATATTACGATATGTGCTTAGCTAAGACCTTTTGTAGATCGTATATATTTACCTTTTTATTAAATGTTTTTTCTATTGGATCAGGCGCACTTCCTACCCATATTTTTAGCTCTGCATCAAGGTCAAAATGTCCAGATGTTTCGATACTGAATTTAGTTATTTTTCCGTATGGAATAGAAAGGTATTCAATCTTTTTTCCAGTCATACCTTGCACGTCTATAATAATTAGACGTCTATTTGTAAAAATAAATGTATCTCTAATAACTTTAAAGCCAACTTCTATTGATTCATCTTCTGCAAGTAGTTTTTCATACTCATGTGTGAGATCATCTGGTTCGACAACTCCTGCATTTCCTATAAGGCTAGAAAATATACCCATTATTACTCCTTTAATTTAACTAAATTGTTTTATTGATTGTTATTCTAGTTAGCGTGAAATTCACCGGCGAGCTTCAGCGAGTCCGGTGGATTGTTTGGTGTACGCCCGGCATGGGCGTGATCTTATGGGGTGCAAGTCCCCTGTATGGGAATCCTGTTTCCGTTTAATTACAGAAACATAAATACTAGCCGAAGGCAAGGGCGACCTCGTGAGGGGTGGTCTGGAGGAAGCCGGAGTGCATAACTATGGGCCGACGGACAGAAACAGCATACAAGGCCGAGTCTCCGGGTAAGTCAGCACCACATGGCAAAGCCCAGGATTCAGGAGATACGGTAAATGCTGCGGTCGTGTAGGGAAGGATCACGTTCTTATCCGGGGAGGCCTGTTCAACGAGCGGTCGCTGTTTAGGCAGCGCCCTGTATGGCAACATGCAGGGTGATTGGGCAGGAGTCAGCAGAGGCCATAGTAGGCGAAGGACGTTACCACTAAGGGACAATGGTAACTGGATACGAGCTCGGTAAATAGAAAAGCCGGGATGGTTCACCCCGCTGAAGGGCTAAACCCATAGAGGATAGAGAGATCTTATATGCTCTACCATGCTTTGAACCCGACCGGGTGAGCACATTGGTAGGCGCGATGTAAGAACCATCTCTCTCTCAAGTGTAATCAGCAGTTGTCGCCTTCTTGCTGTCAAAGAGCTGCGGATATACTTCATCCGACTACGGTCCGGTGTTCTTTGGGAACCGCCTAGTGCGGACCCGCATGCTAGGTGGTGTGGGGGCTGGGGGCTAAACACCCCCGGCTACCCGATTAACCATTCTTTAATAATTTTCTTTGAGCCATGGTTTAGATAACAGTCTGAATGTGATTTAATAAATTATCTTCATTTACAAATGTCAAATCATACATACTGCTCATACCTTGTGCTTGTTCTTGACTAAGGCCGAAGACACAAATGATAAATAGTCTTTTATCAATATTAATTTTCTTTCTTAGAGTTAAATATTTGTCAATATCATGACGAAATTCGCCAGTTTTACACTCGACACAGATTGGAGTTCCCTTGTCTGTCAACAAGAACAAATCAAGCTCATATGAACTATTGCCAGGGAATGAAACATCTAAATTTCTTGAACAAGCTAAATTTAAATTTTGATTGCTGAAAAACTCTAATACTTCCATTAGTGCGAACCACTCCATCCAAATTCCATTGAAAAAATTACGTATTTTCGGAGCGGTCTGTAGTGTTAATCGTATAACTTCTTCTTTTTTCTGGTAATGGTATTTTGCTACAAACGAATAGTCATATAGAGTTTTGCAAAATGATGTGATTTGCTGTATTTCTTTTTGATTTTTATTGGACAGTTCAAGCTTAACATTGGTGTATCCTTTGTTTTGGATATATTTAATTTGGTTACTTACATAACTTAATACGGCAAATTCCTTCCCTAATAGCAGTGCTATCTCATCAAAAAAACCTGTAGTATCAACTGCATCTGGATCCAATGACACCTCAATCTTTCGTTTTACAAACCATTCTTCTATAGGGGCAAGATTATGCTTTTGAGTGAGGATATTGGTATTATGAATATCAATGTCTTCCAAAGAAATATTTTCAATGGTAGGTTGAAGCGAATTTTCAATAGTCAATTCTTTACGCAGTAGATTCAATTCTTTATTTTGGGATATATGCTTTTTTATCAACGCGTTAAGAAAAGCAACAGTGTCATGAATGGTTGATGCCTGGGCACACTTTGGGCATTTTACAGATTTTCCGACATAATCAGATCCAACTTCTCGAATATGACCGCATTTATTGCATCTAAAAATTGCCATAATTAGTACACTCTATTTATTTTAGTTATAGGGTTTGTTATTAATTAAAGTTAACGTGTAATATAGGAGTACTCCCTTTTTGGGGATTTCTGCTCCATTTTCGATAAATACGACTACCACAACGGGTAGCTACCCGTTGTGGTAGTCCCTACTTGGTGCGTGATGACTCACACACTTATATATCTGAAATAGCTATATTTTCTCTAATACTAGGCAAAACAGGTCCAAGATGCAAGAGATATAAAAGAAAGTTCTTATAACTCCCCAAATACGCAAATAACTGTGATATACCCATATGGGTCACTGCTGTCTCATAGTTAATTCCACAATGCAAGTTGTGGCGAAAATTGTGTTTTTCCTGGTTTGTCAGGCGGCTTTAACAAGTCAGCCAACGGTCTTCTTTCAAAAATGTTCAATTGCAATAGCCTGAGCAGTTGCGTGAGCGATCCTTTGAATTTGGCCATGAATTTAAAATACGACAGCATTAGATAGACACAGAGGGCAATCCATAGCTGTGTAAGTACTGCGTTTTCAGATGTTCCAAGAAACGTCTTCACTTTTAGTTGTTGCTTGATCCACTTAAAGAACAGTTCGATTTGCCAGCGTTCTTTATAAATTGCAGCAACCTCTGATGCTTTGAGTTTCCTCGAATTTGTCACAAACTGATACTCAATGCCCGTTTCTGGATCAACATAGATAATCCGTCGAAAAGTGAACTGATATCCTGGAATTTTTATCTTTTGGTCTTCAAGAACATCAGGAGAATCGGGTTTACGTCGGTTGCCGTAGCGATAGACTTTTGCATTACTTTTAAGCCGTGTTACGAACGTTATTTTGCGTTTGTCGAGGGTCTCGTACCAAGTGTAATCGGTGAACCCTCGGTCAAAAACTACACAAGAACCGGCAGGCAGGTTAAGAGATCGTGCCCATTCGATTTCATGTTTTTTGCCCTCCGTCATATCCATGAAGACTGGAAGATAGCCACTTGCATCAAGGCCAAAATGCAATTTCATGGCACCCTTGGTTTTGCGGTAGTTAGCCCACGGAAACACTGAGAGACAGAGATTGACCATCGTTGCATCGAGTAAATAAATTTTACCCTTGAACTTGAACCTATGCTTCGGAGCATTCGCCTGGCACTTATGCAAAAGCTGAAAGAACATGGCTTTGAAAGTCTCATAAGGCTGTTGCTCATTGACACGAGCCAAGGTGGCCCGACTAGTTGGCCTCATACCCAAATGATACAAACGAGACTTTTGAACGGCCAGGTTGCTGACTAAGTCACGAAGGCTCTTTCTGGAAGTGAGTTGGGCTATAGTCATGGCGAGAAACTGGCTCCATCTGTTGAAGGAGCGAAACTTTTGTCCATGATGATGCTTTCTTGCCAGTTTCTCAAAATCATGTCTTGGGAAAAATGAAGCAATCTGATTTAGGATTGTGCTAGAATGACCCATGGCTCGGATCTCCTTGTTATTATATTGTTTTTCGCAAATTCACTATAACACAAGAAGCTCTCCGAGCCTTTATTTATCCGTAATCACGTTATTATTTGTGAGACAGCAGTGCATATGGGTATAATACGCAAACCTGATATTCTTCCCACAGAACAATACCAGACTATTGCCCACAACAACCCTTGGGCCCAGCCTATAGATCACATTCGGTTCTTCGAGTTATTGGTAGGGTAACGGCATACTTTGGTTGTTCAAACAATCCATCTTATCCATCTATCGGGTTGTTTGAACCAGTAAAGCGTAGGAGAATTCAACCTGCCGCCAAGCTACGACTTAGGCGCACAGCCTTCAGTCAACCTGGTGGCAGGCTGACGACTTCGGCAGGTGATCGGCTGTATTAGAGAAATTTGAGGTGGAACTGAACGCTAGTGTTGCGGTTTTACAATTTTGGCACTCAAAACCATGAGAAGCGTAAAAGCATATTGAACTGACCCCACGTGACCAGTGGTATCACATGATAGAAATACACCACATGACTGGTTGAAAGATTTCACAACGCCGAGCAATCGGTTTTCTTCTTATTTGGCTACTTTTGATTAGAGTGTTAAATATATTCAACTCTCTCCTAAGATTATGCTCACAACAGTAGCTTTTCAAATAGGGCTATGCCCCCTGAAGAATTTTTTACTTCCGATGAAAGATTGACGACCCCGTTTGCTCCAAATAAAAAACCCCAAATCCCGCATTGCTTATGCGGGATTTGGGGTTTCTTATTTGGTAATTATAAAGCAGAAGCTCGATACTAAAACGGCACATCCTCTCCGGTGCCGCCTACAGAACCCCAGCTAGGTGGCTCTGGCATCGGCTCACTGAAACCACCACCGCCGCCGCCTCCCATGTTCCCGCCACCTTCACCGCCACGTGGAGACAACATTTTCATCTCTCTGGCCACGATCTCGGTTGTGTATCTGTCGTTGCCGTTTTGATCCTGCCATTTGCGGGTCTGGATCTTACCTTCGACATAGACTCTTGAACCTTTGTGGAGATATTCACCACAAATTTCAGCCAAACGGGCCCAAGCGACGATGCGATGCCATTCTGTACTCTCCTGCATCTGACCGTCCTGTCCTTTCCAGCGCTCGGTAGTCGCAACGTTGAACGTCGCAACCGAAGTGCCGCTCTGGGTATATCTAATCTCAGGATCGGCCCCTAAGTTACCTACAAGTATTGCCTTATTAATCATTATTCTTATCTCCTTTTAATTACGCTGGAATATATCAAACCGCGTGATAATAGCAAAGCGTAAAGTATACGATAGAAATGCAAAACGCCAAGTATAATGTGAAAACATTCACATGCACTACTCAAACACCGTGCTAGCCGGTTGCTTTCCTGTAGAAATATTATCGTGGCGAATCAAAAAATGCCCGGTCGAGCATGGCTGGCACGCCACCTTGTTCTTCAGGCGCAAAACCCATTACCTCCCGCCAGATCTCATCGCTCTCCATGCAAAAGTAAATACAGGTACGCTCTGCTGCACGTTTTTTGAGCATTCCATAAATGGATTTATAAAGACGGACTCTGTTATCTCTGAAATATCGAACTTTTCCGTCAAGCCCTTCAACAAATTCCTGGAATTACATCCGCGGCCCCGGGAACCTGCCAACACCTATCTCCTTTAATTTGGGGAGATATCGCAGGGCTCCCATGGAAATCCAGACGATTTTGTCGGCCGGAACGGAGTCATACAATTTCCTGATAGTCTCTTCGTAGCCCTCTTCCCACCCCTCATGCTCAATGATTGGGTCGAAATGGAACGCGAGCTTATATCCCCACTCGGCACATTGCCGTGCAGCTTCTAAACGCTCTTCGAGAGTCGCCGCGCGAATTTCCTCTTTCTGCAGGACCGGTCGACTATTGAGTGACCAGGCAATAACGGTTCTGCCCTGGTGATCCAGATCCTTAAGGTTCTCAATAACCGCAGATTTGGTCTTGAGTTCGAGCATGGCATTTTCATACGTTGCGATATGGGTTACCAGTCGCCTGCTGAGAACCGTTAGCCTGTCTATGGCCAGAGAGTCGGTGAATTCGCCTGTTCCTATTCGGTACACCTTTTCAGGATTGTCTTGCAGTACCGTGTCTATCTCTGCCAGAAGGCCGTCTACATTTACATAGAACGACAACCACGGATTGTTAAGATATGCCTGCAGAATGCAATACACACAGTCTATGGGGCAGTTCATGCCTGTGTTGAGCACATGATAATCACAGCAGCGATACTCACGGGTGGCGGGACAAGGTTTGAAAAATTGTCCTTTATGCCTGGTAAGGTACAGATGTTTCTTGCCTTCAGACATATTATCCGGGTAGGCACGCTCAAACTACGCGGGATCGTCTCCTTTGGCAATAACATCCCACGGCAACTGAGCCCTTTCCAGAATTTCTCTCGCATACGGGTCATCGACGCAACTTTCGTCAACATGGATATGTTGTATATATCGGGACGGATCCCACCAGGACTGTTTTTTCATTTTATGGCCTTGTTTCAGGCTGTTCGATATTTGGTTCCATTGATCGGGCAAGAGCCAGATACTCTTGGCCTTCCTGCACTCTGTCATGCCGCATGCAGCCGTTACCATATATTGTGGCCTTTTTCACCAGCTCTTTTCTGGTCATTGTCGCCTGCTCAGGTGTAAGTACATTTGCCTTCAGGAGTTTCTCAAGGGATTCAATACGCAATTTGTCCATGCCTACGCGATATTGATGTGACACCTGGTCATCTCTCCCTCCCTCTTTTATCGTGAGAGGCTCATCAACAAGGAGAAAGGGATACCTACAACTGGCCCTGAGCCAGAAATCATAATCTTCGCAACAAGGAAGTGATTCATCAAACAGACCTATTTCATCAAACAGGTCTCTTCTCACCATTACTGTAGACATGCCAACGGCACAAAGCTCAAGGCAATGGGAAAAGATATCACCATGACGCGGTATATGCTTTTTCTTCTGATTAAGATGCTCTCCCTTTCTGTACCACTTTTCCCTGGTATGGCTGATTAAATAATCAGGCTGCTTTTGCATAGCCCCTAGCTGATATTGGATTTTTCTTTTTCTCCAGTGGTCATCTGAATCGAGAAAGGTGATATACTCTTGAGAGGAAAGGGAAATTCCGAAATTTCTGGCAGCAGCCGGGCCTTTATTTTTTTGTTTCAGATAATGAATGGGAGTCGGTGATTCTGCCTTTAAGCCGGAAATAAACTCTTCAGTTCCATCCGTTGAACCATCGTCAACAACAATAATTTCAGCACATCTGGCTGATTGCCGAAAAACTGAATTTAATGCTTCTCTTAAGAAGTCATTACGATTATATGTGGGAATAATTACGGAAACCGGATGTGAAAGCATATTTACTTGATGGACATATTAAATCATATTGTTATAAAGTGTGGCTTTTTGCTCTATAAGTACTGTATACTCCACGTTTCATCAATAATCTCCTTTCCATACACGGAAAGTCTTATACTTTGCTAGAAAATCGATCATGACTACGGAAATACTTATCAACTCCAGAAGCTATGAGGTGCGTCTTGCGCTGGTCGAAGATGGTGTACTCAGTGAGTATCACCTTCAGAGACCAACCGAGAAAGGCCTGATGGGCAACATTTACAAGGGTAAAGTAGTTCGTGTGTTACCTGGTATGCAGGCTGCATTTGTCGACATAGGTCTTGAACGAACAGGTTTTCTGTATGTTGACGATATCCATGTTGAGGAATCAATTCCTGATGTAGACGGTTCAGAAGAGTCCCCTCCTGTGCACCCGTGTGAAGCCGAGAAGGAACTCAATGAACGTATGTCCAGGCGTCCAGAAAATTACCAGATTGAAAATCTGCTTACCGAAGGCCAGCAAATCCTGGTGCAAGTGAGCAAAGATCCAATTGGTACCAAAGGTGCGCGCCTTACCTGCCATATCACGCTTCCTTGTAGAAACCTCGTGTATATCCCTCTTACCGATCATATCGGGGTTTCCCGCAAAATCGAGGAAGAGGAGATACGAAACCGCCTTAAGGGAAAGATTGAACAGATCCGCCCCAAGGGAGCTGGCTTTATAGTTCGTACTGTAGCGGAAAACGCACGGCTTGAGGAACTTGAAGCGGATATGGAATTTCTTCTGCATCTCTGGGAGGAAATTCAGGATCGTACCAAGTCACCTTATGCACCTGCTGTCGTTTACGAAGACCTTGACATAACACTCAGGGCTGTTCGTGACCTTTTTACCATAGACGTTGATCGCCTGACGATTGATGATGAAGAAGCTTTCAAAAAGATTGAAAAATTCGTCAACACCTTCGCCCCTGAGCTGCATTCAAAGCTCAATCTATACACCGGAGAAACACCCCTTTTCGAGGCTCACGGAATAGAGGCGGAGATCAACAGGGCTATTGAAAAAAAGGTCTGGCTTCGCTCAGGTGGATACATCATTATTGAAAGCACGGAAGCCCTTTCTGTAATAGATGTAAATACAGGAAGATTCGTTGGCAAAAACAATCTCAATGAAACGATTTTCAAAACCAATATGGAAGCGGCTGTTGAGATTGCCTATCAGCTCCGCTTGCGAAATATTGGCGGCATTATAATTATTGACTTTATCGACATGGAGGATGAGGCTCACCGGGAGGAACTTTTTACTACCTTCAAAAACGCTGTCAAAAAAGATAAGAGCCGTATTAATATCTTAAAACTCTCAGAGTTTGGCCTGGTCCAAATGACCAGGAAGAGAAACAGCGAGAGCCTTTATCAATTGATGTGTGAGCCTTGCCATTACTGTACCGGTGAGGGTATGTTGAAATCTCGACGTACCATCTGCTACGATATATTCCGTAAGATCAACAGGAATGCAAGGTTCGCAGGTGGTAGCACCGTCACGGTGAGGGTACATCCCCGCATCGCTGACATGCTTTCCCACGAAGAAGAGCTGACCAGGCTTCAGCTTGAACACGATACAGGAAAGCGTTTAATAGTAGCTCCTGCCAAGGATCTACATATCGAAAAGTATGAAATAATCTGGCAAAGATAGTGGTGATCAGATGATTCATACCCTAACCCTTTACAAGCTGCACTCATGGGACTCAACAAACCGACCAACTCCAGAAAATCAGGCCGTTTTTTCTTCATTTTCTTATTAATAGTAGTATTAGGGGGTGGTGGTGCCTCCTATTTCCTCTTCTTTGAAGGCAAGGCCCCTACCGTTAACCTTGATTCTATCCCCGAATACCTGGGTGCTGCAAGTACCCTGAATATAACAACTTCTGACGTAGGCAGCGGATTACGCAAGGTAAACATTTCCGCGAGCCAAAAAAATACAACGAAGGAACTTTACTCTCACAGTTATCCAAGAAGCGGATATACCGGCCCGATTGGCCCGATGAATGATACGCAGGAGCTGCCTTTCGACGCCAAGAAGCTCGGTTTCGAGGATGGTGAGATAACTATCAGCGTTACCGCCAGTGATTACTCATTTCGTGGCTTTCTTTCCGGCAACACCGTGACTGCCAGCAAAACATTCACACTCGATACCAAACCGCCCCGCCTGGGTATACTCCACAGCGAGCGCTATATCGCACCTGGTGGTGCAGGTATTGCAATTTATACTATGTCGGATGATGACACCGAACACCACGGTGTCATGATTAATAGTACCTTTAACAAAGGCTATCCAATCGGTGACGGAAGGGAAAATACGTTTATTGCCTATTTCGGCCTGCCATATGATGCCACCGAGATTTCCGAAGCCCGGGTTATAGCCACAGATATAGCTGGAAACACTTCTGCACTGCCGTTTTCACCTATTTTTAAGGATCCGAGACAAAAGCATGATCGCATTAACATCAGCGACGGTTTCCTGAATACAAAAGTTCCGGAGTTCGAGCAGTATTACCCTGACATACCAGGTGATATGGTAGAAAAGTACCTGCACATCAACCGTAATATACGCCAGGAAAACAATAAACAAATTGCCGAACTCTGCAGTGAGCCCGTTGAAGATCGTTTGTGGCAAGGACGTTTTCACCGCATGGCCGGTGCCGGGCGTGCTGGTTTTGCCGACCATAGAACCTATTATTACAATGATAAAGCAATCGACAAACAGGTTCACCTCGGCATGGACATCGCCTCAACCCGCAGAGTTGTTATAAAAGCTGCCAATGCAGGCAAAGTTGTTTTTTCCGATTATTTGGGGATCTACGGCAAAATGGTGCTGATCGACCATGGCCAGGGAGTATTCAGTCTTTACTCACATCTGAGTCAGCTCAATGTCAATGCCGGAGACATGGTCGCCACAGGTGACAACATTGGCAACAGTGGCACCTCCGGAATGGCCGGCGGCGACCATCTGCATTTTTCGATGCTGATTAACGGTGTCTTTGTCACACCGATTGAATGGTGGGATCCAAACTGGATTAAAATTACGATCGATGAACCGATTGTTGAATCCAGGTTCTAATACAGATCCCCGGCGCATTACCTGCACCGGGGATTTTTTTTGAAACTCAGCTGACTCATTCATGGGGTTGCCGATTCTGAAATCGAGGCATCAAGTACAAAAGCGTAGTAAACTATTGGCAACACCTGGTACGAAGAACATGGGATCATACATACACTCCAGAGACTGAAAATCAGCCATGCAGTTTGGTGATTCTGGTTGTCACCCGTTAAGGAGCGACACCTTTTGCCGGAATCAGCTGTTATTTTTTTGTACAATCTGAAATTTTCTGAATTTTCGTGAAACATTCAGTCTCACTATCTGCCGGAATATTCGATGAACCTGGCAGAGAGTACTATCTTCAAGTATTTCAGCTTGTTCTCAGATCGGTTTTTAAGTAATCTCTCCGCAAATTGGCTAAAATTATTACTTTTACACGATTGCTTACCTGCTCCTGGCTCCCTGCAAAGTTATGAAAGCACTTACCCGGAATCCATTCCTTCTTTATAGCTATCTCAGCACCGAGATGCTGGCACCATTTTTTGCCAGTTTTCTCATTATGAACGGTGTGTTTTTTCTTGTGAAGCTGATCCCCTTTTTGAATTTTGCCCTGGATCTTGATATCAGCTTCACCGATTTTGTCAGGATGTTCTCATATATGATGCCGAACATGCTGCTCTACACCCTTCCCATGGCGGCAATGATGGGAGTAATCATTGCATTTTCCAGGCTTTCAAGTGACATGGAAATACTTGCACTCAAAGCCAGCGGCATAAGCGTCTACAGAATTCTGCCACCACTTTTCATCGTCGCCCTGTCGATAACACTTGCTACCACGTACATTTCGACCAAACTCATCCCTGCAAGTGAAATTTCCATGAAGCAGCTGACCTATCAGCTGTTGAAAGAAAAAATCGATAAGGGAATCAAGGAGTATCAGTTTACCGAGGCACTTGGAGATCTGGTGGTGCATGTCGGCGAAATTGACAATGACACAGGGCAGTGGACAAACGTCTGGGTCTCAGACATGCGCGGACAAAAGAACCCTTCCATCACCATGGCTTCCAAGGGCAGAATGTTCAGTAATCTCGACGAAATGAATATTACTATTCTCCTTGAAAACGGTAGCCTCCATCGCCCGGATGAAAAGGATGCTCAAATCGTCAATTTTGAGCGGTATATAATCAACATTCCATTACAGCCTGGTTCTCAGCCCAAACCCAGCGAAAGAAAATCGCTGGGAATGATGCAACTCTATGAAAGAGCACACGAGAAAGGACTCAATACAGAGGATGGGCGTGAACTGCTGACCGAATTTCATAAACGCCTTGTGCTGCCGTTCGGTTGCCTTATCCTGACTATTCTCGGGCTCCCCCTCGGACTCCAGTCAGGCCCCGGTAAACGGGCCACCGGCATACCATATGGCTTGGCAGTATTCGTTCTGTATTACGTACTCTTCACTCTCGGGAGGACTCTGGCTGATGATGGCAAGGCACCTGTGGCGTTTATTATGTGGCTACCCAATGCTATATTCCTGCTCATAGCTTTTTACGCGATTAACAGGGTCACCCACGAAAAACCCATTTTACCTGAACGGCTGCAGTTCATGCTGAACAATCTCTATGCCATAGCACTGAAGCCTTTTGTTTATCTGTGGAAAAAGATCTACAACCTGCTGTTTGGGTCCCGAACCGAGGTTTCGCAAAGCCCGAGCGGCGATAAGCCCGGTGAAGAAATTGCCGATGACGAACTCAAGGTGCTGCGTGGGGATGAGCATGCAAAAATCTACCACTACTCTCAATGTCGTTTGTATAACCAGGACAGTTGCTCAACCACATTTCTCAGTGCCGCCTGGGCCGAGGAAGCCGGTTTCAAGCCATGTAAACTTTGTGCACCCAAAACGAACATAAGCCCGGCCGCCCCGCCCTCAGGGTCGAAGGGTGTCAAATAGTTTTTTTTGATTACATCTATATATTTTTACTTGAATATTTCAGCCCGTTCAATAGTATCTGAGGTAATGACTGTATAAGATAGAAATAACGACCAGAAATTCACAGCCCGGGATAGCTGTTCCGTTCGTAAGGAGTCCGTATGAAATTGCCCACCGCCCAGGAAATGCAGGCCCTCGATAAATGCGCCATCGAAGAGTTCGGAATTCCAGGAATCGTCCTCATGGAAAATGCCGGCCTTGGTACAGTGCGTATGATGCAGAAACATCTCGGTGACTGCAAAAATACCTTTGCCTCTATTTTCATAGGCCCTGGCAACAATGGCGGTGATGGTCTCGTTATTGGTCGCCATTTGCACCAATTGGGTTGCAAACCTATATTTTTCTTTCTGATAAACCCGGACAAACTCAAAGGCGACGCCGCGACCAACCTTGCCATTATTAAAAAGCTTCGGCTGCCCTTTCATGTCATTGATACAGAATCAAGGGTGCAGACCATTTCAGTTCTCTACAAACAGATAGAGTCACGTGGTATGCCCTGCTACGCTATCATAGACGCTATCTTCGGTACTGGCCTTACCCGTGATGTGGCAGAACATTATGCCTCCGCCATTGAGTTGATCAATAGTCATGGATTTGCCCACCAGAAACCCATCATCTCTGTCGATTGTCCCTCCGGCATGAATGCCGATAACGGCAAAGTGCTTGGTACCTGTGTTAAGGCAGACTACACAGCGACCTATGGTTTTGCAAAGCCAGGTCATTTTATTCACGACAGCCGTGAACTGACAGGTGAACTGGAGGTAATCGATATTGGCATTCCTCCGGAAGCTCTCGAAAAGGTACCAGTTTCCAACGAACTGCTAGATGAAAATATCATTAAAAAAATCGCTCCGGAACTCGCCAGGAAGCGTTCTTCGCACAAGGGCAATTACGGCCATCTTCTGATACTCGCCGGTTCAGCGGGCAAAACCGGCGCTGCCATATTAAGCGGACTTGGTGGATTGCGGGGGGGATGTGGCCTGGTTAGCCTCGCCGTACCCGGTGATCTTAATCCGGTCATCGAAACGAACCTGCTCGAGGCAATGACCATTCCGCTTTCGGGTACCAATACCTTAACCTACAACGATACTGACCTCATCCTTTCTCAGCTTGAAGGCAAAGATGCACTGGTTATCGGCCCTGGTATCGGCACCTCAACAAACACAGCCCGACTGATACTCTCTTTATATCAACAGGTAACTGCCCCGACAGTTGTAGATGCGGATGCTCTAAACATTCTCGCTGAAAGTAAGGAATATATCCGTGAGGCTGGTGGATTGAGAATTTTCACTCCACATCCCGGAGAATTAAGCAGATTGATAGGCTGGACCATTAGCGAAATACAGGAAAACAGACTCGAAGCCGCCCGCACGGCGTGTGCCGCCTTCAATAATGACAGCAGCCAGAATATAGTTATCCTAAAGGGAGCGGGTACTATTATCGCCTCACCAGGACGTACCACGCTCATCAACACTTCCGGTAATCCTGGAATGGCGACCGGTGGCATGGGGGATGTCCTTTGCGGCATAATCGGTGCAATGCTCTGTCAGGGGCTTGACCCGCTAACTGCAGCAGCAGCAGGTGTTTACCTGCACGGTGCTGCAGCTGACAGATTGTACGATGAGTTTGGACCGGGCTATACCGCCAGTGAAGTTGCCCACATGATTCCCGAAACTTTGAAGGCATTACAAACAGAATAGGTCATCACTATGAAAATCGCTGCAGACATCATGACCAGAGAATTGATCACTGTCACTAAAGACGTGTCAGTAAAAGAGTTGGCACTCTTGTTTACAAGTAAAGACATCAGCGGTGTACCCGTTGTCGATGCGGATGAACAACTCATAGGCATTGTTACCCAAAGCGATCTGATCTATCAGAATAAAAAAGTGCATATACCGGCTGTCGCCACTATCCTCGATGCCTTTATCTTTCTGGAAAGACCAGCCAAAATGGATCAGGAGATGAAGAAAATAGCAGGTGCAACGGTTGCAGAAATCTACACGCCTGATCCTGTCACGGTGGAAGAGGAGACCGGGCTTGATGAGATTGCCACCATCATGGCCGAGAAAAAACTGCACACCCTGCCGGTACTCAAAGACGGAAAAATGACAGGCATAATCGGTAAAAGAGACATCATAAGAACCATCATCTCTTAAGATCGTGTAGGATTCTCGCTTTTTTATTGAATTACCACTAAAGCTCGGCTTCAAGGCGTGAGGGGAAAGTTGATAGGAGTAACAGCTTAGAGCTAAAAAGCTCTTCTCTACGAGCCGATTGCATAATGATTCAGGCGATTGTGCAATTGCTAATCAGTTACACCTCTCTCATCACCTCTGTCCTCTCACCTTCTCAAGCTGAAGGTGAGCGCTAATCGGATTTTTTTATTACCAGATAATTGGAGCCATACCGTTGCTTTCCAAATATCTATTACAATTCACAAAAACACCAGAGCCGATAAATCCCCTATGAGCGGAAAGTGGTGAAGGATGACTGGTTTTAAGAATATGGTGTTTGCTGCTGTCAATAAGTGCTGCTTTTTTCTGAGCAAATGCTCCCCATAACATAAAAACTACATTCTCTTTCTTCCGGGAGATTGTCTGAATGATATCGTCAGTGAGTTCATGCCAGCCAAGCTTTGCATGTGAATTAGGTTGCTTGGCTATTACTGTCAGGCTGGCGTTGAGCAACAACACCCCCTGCTCTGCCCAGTCTGTCAGGTCTGTTTTGCTCCTGCCCGCCTTTCCCTTATAAACTGTGTTGTTTATTTCCAGGAATATGTTTCTCAGCGACGGAGGCGTTGGTACCCCATCTTTTACAGAAAAACATAAGCCATGCGCTTCAGGCCCGACACCATTATGCTCGTTAAAGTATGGATCCTGGCCGATTACCACAACTTTGACCGAGTCGAGAGTGGTGACTCGCATCGATTGAAAAACACATTCTTTGGGTGGGTAAACTCTCTGCCCAAGTGAAGCCGGGCCATACGCTTTGGCAACAAGTTCTTTATGGACTCCCCGGTTAAGCATTGGGACTTCTTCTTCCCATAACATTGTAAGCTATTCCTCCAACACAGTACTTCTATATAAAGAGCCTTCCATCAGGCTGCTCCTGCTTTCATGTCTTCAATTATTATTAACGGATCACCACATTCCTTGCATAACGAGACGGTATCGCTGTTTAAATCTGCCTCTAATTCAACACTGTTTCTGGCACCGCACTCTTCACAGAAAACCAACCTCATGCTAGTCTCTTTCTTCACTGTGCTGCCCACAGATGATTGGCTGCTTAATGGCTGATGCTCAACATGAGTTTTCGACGCTGCTATTATTGCCAGGCGAATTCTGGCCGAAAACGCATCTTGCCTGCCATTGACAAAAAAATCTGCTTTGCTGAAAAAACCTACCGCACCATTCTTCAGGACCTCGACCTCTTCTTTTGAGCCCTCATCCGCGTTACTTGAAAATATAATAGTTGGCGTGGGTCTGTGTATCATCAGATGCTGCAGAGTTGTAACACCGTCCATCAACGGCATTTCCAGATCCATCAAAATGACATCAGGTTGAATTTTCAGCACCAGATCCAGTGCCTCTATGCCATTTTTGGCAACAGTGCAAATAGATATGCCAGCCAACCCCTTCATAGTTTCCTGAAGAAATTTCCGGAAAATTATGGAATCGTCGACAATGAGAATTTTAATTTTTGTTTCCACTGTATTCCCAAGTTTGGAGTCAGACATAAGCAGTCTACCTGGCAGAAATAATATTCCAATTCAGAGTTCCTGACATGGACATGAACTCTAAAATATTTTCCTGAAAAATCAAATGAAATCATCACAATAAAGGGAATACCCTGCATGCAATGAATCTGGTAACCGAGTGGAAAATAATGACTGGAGGTAGGATTACGTAAGGTACAGGTCGTTTTTTCGTATATAATCCAACACTTGCGGATGTACCCCTGCCACCTTCACTGTTCCACGTCTCAATTCTGATCGTATTGTGGAAGAGGAGATGGCATCAGGCTGGGCATCAAGAAAATAAATGTCTTTCAATTCACCCTCTGCCACCCATCTAGAGTTTGAGGCTTCAACGCGATAGCCGAGTTGAAGCGCAATAGCGTCAAGTGCCCCCTGCCTACTGAACCCCTTGCGTTTGGCAACAATCAGGTGAACGAGTGACAGCAGTTGCCTATACTCTTTCCAGCTCAAAAGATCTGCAAATGCGTCCACTCCGATAATAAAGGAATAATTGACAGTATCGCCGTCTCGTTTTTTCAAAAACCTGACAGTGTCAATGGTGTACGATGGCACGGGAAGATCACCCTCCACAAAGCAGGGCTGAATGAATTCCCGATCTTGCAGAGCAAGTAGCAACATCTTTTTACGATGGTGAAATGCAGTGACACTGTTATGACATTTGTGGGGTGGCCCTGCGGCAAGTATCAGTAATACCTTATCAAGACCCAATTCAGTTCTCGCCGCATTGGCTAACTGAAGATGTCCATCGTGGATGGGATCGAATGTCCCACCCAGCAAACCGACATTTTGCATCAGTTCCGTACCTGACCGTTGCCATAAACCACAAACTTCCTGGCAGTAAGCTCCTCAAGACCCATTGGCCCGTAGGCATGTAACTTGGTAGTGCTGATACCGATCTCTGCGCCCAGCCCAAGCTGGCCTCCATCATTGAACCTGGTTGAGGCATTAACCATGACTGCAGAAGCATCTACATGAGAAATAAAGGCATTGGCGTTACTGTAATTTTCGGTCAGAATCACCTCTGTATGTTTAGAACCGTGCTTATGGATATAACGGCACGCCTCCTCCATATCTTTGACAACGCGGCAAACCAGGGTGAGTTCCAGGAATTCCGTACCCCAGTCGGTCTCTAAGGCCTGCTCGGCCAAGTTGCAAAGCTCGACTGTCTTTTGGCACCCCTTGACTGTAACACCCTTATCGGTAAGTGTTTTAACAATTTCAGGTACATATTTGTCTGCTACAGCCTCATGAATCAGCACACCTTCCAGGGCATTGCATACGCCGGGACGGCTCGTCTTACCATTAACAATTACAGGTGTGGCCTTATCAAGATCAGCATACTCATCAACGAAGATATGGCAGACTCCTTTGTAGTGTTTCAACACCGGAATCCTCGATGTTTCACTCACAAATCGGATAAGCCCCTCTCCTCCCCTTGGAATAACCAGATCTATGGTTTCTTCCTGCTGCAACAAAAAGTTAACAGCCTGCCTATCGGTTACAGGAATAACCTGTACAGCATCCGTCGGCAAACCCGTCTCCTGCAATGCCTGCTGCAATATACCGGCCAGGACCAAATTTGAGTGAATAGCTTCAGACCCGCCCCGAAGAAGTACAGCGTTTCCTGTCTTCAGACAGAGCGCGGCAGCGTCGATGGTAACATTTGGACGCGACTCGTAAATCATCGCAATCACGCCGAGGGGCACGCGCATCCTGCCCACCTGCAGACCGTTTGGCCGGAGCTTTAAAGAATCAACACTACCGACGGGGTCCTGCAGAGCGATTACCTCCTGCAGCCCCTGAATCATCGAGTCAATCACTTTATCGGTCAAAGCGAGACGATCCAGCATTGCTTTTGAGAGACCCTTTTCTCTGCCGGCCAGCAGATCTTTTTCATTTTCAGACTGGATAATCGGTCGATTCTGATCAAGTAACTGTGCAACCCGACGAAGTGCGCCATCTTTTTGCTTGCTGGAGACCGGCATCATAGCAACGGACGCCTGCTGTGCAGCTTTGGCCATAGTAATAATCGTCTCATTCAGACTCTTCGTATCAGTCATATCTTTCATCCCGTTTTAAATCCACCTGATAATTTTTTCAGTTGATGAACCAACACACTACAGCAGCACAAGATTATCGCGATGCATCACTTCTTCACTGTCTTTGAAGCCGAGTAATTCTGCAATCATGTGACTTTGAACACCCTGTATTTTGGCAATATCTGCAGATGAATAGTTAATGAGGCCAACCGCGAAAACGTCACCATTTTGATCACAACATTCTACAGAATCTCCAACGCCGAAATCACCGATAACCTGATTTATTCCTGAAGGAAGCAAACTCTTTCCATTTTTACTCAATGCATAACATGCACCCTGGTCGAGAATCAATTTTCCTTTCGGTTTCAAAACATAGGCAATCCAGTGTTTTCTACTCGGCAACTTCGATGCACTTGGGAAAAAGAAGGTGCCTATCAACTCACCGGAGAAAAGTTGCTTGAGTATATCCGGTTCCCGGCCGGGGCCGATAAACGAACTTCCCCCTGCAGCGGATACCATCTTTGCAGCCCTGATTTTACTCTGCATTCCACCTGTTCCGAGAGCACTCTTCACGTTGCCGGCCATCGCTTCGATTTCAGGGGTCACCTCAGCGACCGTATAGATAGGTTTGGCTTTGGGGTCATTATGGGGGTTACCATTATAGAGCCCGACTACATCGGTGAGACAGATAAACATATCAGCCTCGATGAGATTCGAGACCAACGCGCCCAGGGTATCATTATCACCAAAACGAAGCTCCTCGACTGATACCGTATCGTTTTCGTTGATAATTGGTATTACGCCGAACTTGAAGAGAGTCTTCAGGGTGTTTCGAACGTTAAGATATCGGTTTCTGTGGGAAAGATCTGAGTGGGTGAGGAGGAGCTGAGCTATTTTCTGACCATGCTTGGCAAAAGCTTCATCATAGACGTGCATCAGCACAGATTGTCCGATTGAGGCCAGAGCCTGCTTCTCGGGAATGGAAAGTTCACCACCGGGAACAAACGAGATTTTTTTTCTTCCGGCTGCAACAGCACCAGAAGAAACAAGGATCACTTCTCTGCCGCTATTGCGCAGAAAAGCTATCTCCCTGGCTATATTATCTATCACATCATAATTCATGCCATTCTCATTGGTGAGAATGGCACTTCCAACCTTGATTACAACTCTGCGCGCTTTATCAAACAGCGTCTGACGATAATACAACCCGTCTTCGCGGCTCATCTGGATAGTCATGACCCCTGCAGCCCTCCTGGTCGCTCGTAATTACTGCCCACACTCCACACATAAACATTGGCCCACAAAAAACTCTCTTGAGAAAAAATCTATCAGATCACTCCTCTGAGTTCTCCTGCGCCGTTCTCTTCTGCTGCTCAAGCGTATCCAGAATCAACTCTTTGAGATCATCCAGCCCCTGACCAGTTTCTGCTGAAATCACAATGGCCTTCATACCGAGTTCGAGAAACTCCTGGCGCATCTCTTCAGCCATATCTGCATCAACAAGGTCAACTTTATTGAGAACAACAAATCTGGTTCTTCCGGCCAATTCTTCCTTGTATGAGTGAAGCTCGTCATCAATTACTTGATAATTCTTACGATAGTCATCATCGGAACAATCAATGACGTGCAGTAATATGCTGGTGCGCTCAACGTGTCGCAGGAATTTATGACCAAGACCAACACCTTGATGCGCGCCTTCGATTAAACCTGGAATATCTGCAACGATACAGGGCTCATAATAACTATGACACACAACACCGAGCTGCGGCTCCAGGGTTGTGAACGGGTAATCGGCGATCTTTGGATTAGCAGCGGATATCTTGGAGAGCAAGGTGGATTTACCTGCATTCGGCAATCCAACAAGACCAACATCAGCTATCAGTTTCAATTCGATTTTAAGCCAACGTTCTTCACCGGGAATACCCTTGGTGGCATAACGCGGAGTACGGTTAGCGCCACTTGCAAAGTGGCTGTTACCCATACCGCCATCGCCTCCCTTGGCTGCAAGAAATGTATCTCCGTCATCAGCAAGGTCAATGATGACCTCATCTGTCTCGGCATCCTTGATAATAGAACCCACGGGGACATTAATGATACAGTCTTTACCCTTGGCACCGTAGCAGTCCTTGCCCATGCCATGCGTTCCACGCTCTGCCTTAAAATGAGACTTATACCTAAAGTCAAGAAGGGAAGTGAGAGTGTTTGTCGCCTGAATAATCACACTGCCGCCGCGACCACCATCACCACCATCAGGCCCCCCCTTGGGGACAAACTTCTCACGCCTGAAGCTGACACAGCCATTGCCGCCATCACCAGCTTTTACGAAAAATTTCGTTTCATCAACAAAAGCCATATCTTTTGTTCTCACTACCTTTACTTGAATAATCTTTCTGTGCATTCGCTATACGCAACTTAACGATGCATCAGGAGGCAAAAAAAAACTCGACCTTCATCTATCAATGGAGGTCGAGTCTTTCAATCTGTATCTCGCATCTCGTAGTGAGATGCCAGCTACGCGACTGTCTTGTCAGGTGACGTTATACGGCAGGATAAACGCTTACACGCTTCTTATCTTTACCGAATTCCTCAAATGTTACAACACCGTCAACCTTGGCAAAAAGAGTGTAGTCACGACCACAGCCTACGTTGGTTCCCGGGTGAATCTTGGTGCCAAGCTGACGAACAATAATGCTACCAGCCTTCACTGCTTCACCACCGAATCTTTTTACTCCACGTCTCTGACCTGCACTGTCACGTCCGTTTCTCGAACTACCACCAGCTTTCTTATGTGCCATCGTCTTACTCCTTCCTCCGGCTGTTCAGATCTCACCGCGCCGGATATTCATCTCATTCAGTTCAGCCTGTTCTTAGAAAATTACAATCAGGCTTTGATTTCCTCAATCTGCAGTGCAGTGTAGGACTGTCTGTGTCCTTTCTTGAGGCGATAGCCTTTACGACGCTTTTTCTTGAAAACAATTACTTTTTTAGCCTTACCCTGCTCGGCGATCTTGGCAACTACCTGAGCGTTGTCGAGCTGAGGCTTGCCAATTTTGACTTCCTCGCCTTCAACAACCATCAGTACGTCTTCAAGGGCTACGGTATCACCAATTGCGCCTTCGAGTTTTTCAACACGAATGTTATCGCCGCAAGCTACCTGATACTGTTTACCGCCGGTGCGAACTATTGCATACATTATATAAACCTCTTTACATGGAAACTTCGTTGACTCACTATTCTCAAACGCTGCAATGTATAAATCCGAAAACGACAAATAAAAATATTTTTCCAATAAATTGTCAACCTCTTTTTGCCTGCTAGAGCAAAAATCGGATAGTATCAACTTCAATTATATCTTTTATTGGCCTAACTGGAACACAATTATGATAAGTACGATGATACAGCATGACAGGCATTTTTTTCAAATGTCGCTCCGGCCACCTCATTGAGAATGAACTGGCCGGAGGTTTGCAACGACTGATTTGAGTCACATCGTGTATTCGAGCCGAGCTCGTTCTTTTTCCTGGCGAATGGCACAAGCCTTTGCAAAGGCGGCCTTCTTGCCATGTTTTCTGATAGAAACCGAAGTCTTGCCCTGCTTACCCTGATGGGTAACCCAGCTCACCTCATATCTATTCAGTTTTTCATTCAGACGCACACCAACCACACCCGTACTGGAATTTGAGACAGTAACCATATGTTTGTTGGTACGAATCTTGCCCAACTTTTTTTCAATTTTGTCCCGCCATGAAATTGCAGACAACAAACTTGAATAGCGACCGCCACATTTCTTATCAGAAAAGAATTTCGAATGTGTTTTCCCCAGAAAACGAACCCTTACATACCAGCCATGGGTACGCTTGGACTCCTGATCAATGCGTGCTATGTCCTTATGCTTTTCCAATAGAAACTTCTGTTTTTTGTCTTCTTCCATCTAATTCCTCTTCTTCATTAAACCTTCAAGAGATCTCCCCGCAAAAGTAATGACAGTCCACCCCAGTGTCGGTTACGCTATTGCCTCGATCGCAACCTGGCTGCCTTGAAACCTTGCGGTAAACTCGAACGCCTTTCAAGGAAAGCTACTTAGTTGGTCAGGGACTTAATGTCAACTTTTTTTTAACAATGTGTTATTAATAAAACTTCAATGTTATTTAGGGGTTTCTTGATATATTCTCGCCAAACCCGGACAAATATTGCAACTTCAACAATATACTACAATGTCAGACAATCAATCTAATTTTTTACGACTGGTGGATACAATAAGGGAACTTCGCTCTGAAAACGGCTGCCCATGGGACAAACGTCAAACAACCTCCTCCATGGTAAAATACCTGCACAGTGAGTTTGATGAACTTGTCGAGGCAATCGACAAAAAGGACACCGAAAATATTTGCGAGGAAATCGGCGACCTGCTCTTTATCCTTGTCATGATTTCTGAGATCAATTCAGAGAGTGGCAAATTCACTCTCGACCAAGTGATAAATGGCATCACGGAAAAACTCGTCCGCCGTCATCCGCATGTTTTTGCAGGGGTGGAGATTACGGATGAAGATGAATTAAAAGAACAATGGCGCAAGATAAAGGCTGAAGAAAAGTCTAAAAAATAAATTTGACACTTCTAGCCTATAAAAGTAATATAGGCAGTTTTGACAGACGGGCAAGATGTACTTAACATGCCTATTTGTTGTATACTGAAAACCGTATGACCTTATACATATTTTTAGGGCCATACACCTCTTCGCTCTCTGCACTGAAGTACAGTAGGCGAGGGCCGCAATCCGGGCATAATGCCCAAATCCATGAGTCCACGAGGAGGAACACATGCGAAGGTATGAACTGATCCTTATCCTTCGCCCTAGCCTGGGTGAAGCTGAGATCACAACCGTAATTGACTACACCACCAAAATCATTTCTGACGAGAACGGTACCATTATCGATCTCAACAAATGGGGAATGAAAAAGCTGGCGTATCCAATCAAGAAAGAGCTCCAGGGATATTATGTCTTCTGTGAGTACGCCGGAACTCCTGCAGCTGTAGCAGAGATCGAACGTAAGTACCGCATTGACGATGCTGTGCTCAAGTACCTTACTATCAAAACTGCAGAAAGCATGACTGACGAAGAGATCCAGGCCGCCATCGGCGAGACTGAAGCTCGTAAGGCCGCCGCTGCTAAAGAAGCTGAGGAAGCCGCAGAGGCTGAAGCTGGAACTGAAGCTGAGACAGCTGAAGCATCCGAGACTGAAGAACCAGCTGCCCAAGAATAAGCAGCCGCTCTAAATTCGTTACAAAACAGGAGATTCTACGATGGCACGACCACAAAAGAAATTTTTCTCTCGTAAAAAAGTCTGCAGATTCTGCGCAGACAAAGAGTTGGAAATCAACTATAAAGACGTTAAAACTCTGCGGAGCTTTGTGACCGAGCGTGGTAAAATTATACCTCGCCGTATCCTCGGTACCTGTGCGACCCATCAGCGTCAGCTCTGCGAAGCAATTAAGCAGGCACGTCACATCGCACTTCTGCCATACTCTGGTTCTTCTCAGGGGTAATTAGTAGATTAAGGGATTCAGTACGGTGGACCAGACAAACCATCAGCCGGATATTAAGCGTATTTTCGGCAACATAGCACTTATTTTTGTTGCTGTTATCTTGCCCGGGCTAGAGTGGTCTCTGTTTGGTTGGGTGCAACTTTTCCTGCCGATTCTGGTTTTCGTTTTCCTGATCAAATACGGCACCTTCATTGGTGGTCGATATATCTTGGCAGGAGCGGGACTTGGAGTCCTGGTAGGACTGTTTACGCAACCCTTTGACGTTCTGCTGTTTTCTCTTGCGCTGATTCCTGCCGGCTATGTTCTGGCGAAATCTGCGCTACGAGGAGATTCTCCCGCGATGTCAGGTCTCAAGTGCGCTGCTACTCTAGGGGCATGCTGGGGACTTTTAATCGCAGGGGTAGGAGCGGTAACGGGCAATTCTCCTTACATCGCAATTCAGACTACCCTGAGTTCGGGGATAGACAGCGTTGTAAAAGAATATAGCCAAAACGAGCAAGTTGGCGCAGACACAGCTATAATGCTTGAGGCGACATTGGAGCAGATGAAGGTGATCATACCGATCATTTTACCTGCTATCTTCCTCAGCTTTGCTATGTTTTCCACCTGGTTTACCATGGTGCTCGGCAACAGACTGGTACATAAATATACCGGTCGGCAGGTTTGGCCCCGTTATAGATTTTGGCAATTGCCGGATAAATTGATCTGGCTCGGTATACTCAGCGCGTTCATGGCGTTCTTACCCCTGGGTATCATTAAAGGGGTCGCTGTCAATATCTTGATATTGCTCAGCGTGCTGTACTGCATGCAAGGCTTTGCAGTATGTGTTTTTTACATGAACAAGTGGAATGTACCGATCCTGTTACGATCATTTATCTACGTGATGATAGTATTACAGTCCCTTGGGACGATAGTGCTGCTCATGGTTGGCGTTGCCGATACCTGGCTGAATCTCCGTAAACTGAACGTCCCTGATACAGAGTCCAAAGAGGATTCACAAGACGAATAAAATCTGTTCACAGCATAATCAGAACTGATTTTACATACACACTACAAGGAGTTAAAAATGGAACTCATCTTAAAGGAAACCATCAGCTCGATTGGTCAAGAGGGTGATGTCGTTACCGTCAAGCCCGGTTACGGCCGCAACTACCTCCTGCCCCAGGGCAAAGCGGTTCTCGCCACCAAAGAGAACCTCGAAGTTCTCGAGCAGAACAAGGCGGAAATAGCAGCACGTCTGGCTGAGGAGCGTAAGGTAGCAGAGGCTCTCGCCAAGAAGATTGCTGGTCGCGAGATCGTAATCGAGCAGCTTGCCGGTGAAGACGAGCGTCTCTTCGGTTCAGTAACCAATGCCGATATCTGCGCTAAACTTGCAGAAATGGGTGTTGTCATCGACAAGAAACAGATCGTACTTCCCGATCCGATCAAAACTCTTGGCGAAAACTCTGTCACGGTCAAGGTTGGCTTTCAGCTGGTAACCGAGGTTACCGTTAAGGTTGTGCGCGCATCCAGCGAAGCATAATCCTGCCGATACGCCGGGTGACTGCTCGAACAGTTTCAGCAGAACATACCGTGTACCGCCGGCCGCAATGCAATAGAGTGTCCGGCTGTGTACAGCTATGACGAAACACACCATACAGGCTTGGCCTGCATGGTGTGTTTTTCTTTTAAGCTGTTAAAATTTAACATCTTTTAATGGCCACATGACTATGAATGAATTCGCGCCTCCACCGCAACAATCCTCTATTTCGAAGAGAGTGCCGCCTCAGAATCTTGAGGCTGAGCAATCCGTTCTTGGATCGATCCTGCTCAAGGACAAATCCTTTGGTACCGTCCTCGAAATTCTCAAATCCGATGACTTTTATCGGGAAGCACACAGGATCATTTACGAGGCGATGATTGACCTTTTTGAGGCCAATGAGCCACAGGATCTGTTGACCATCAGCAACCTGCTCAATGACCGCAATCAGTTAGAACAGGTTGGAGGTGCCGCCTACCTGGCAACGCTTACCTCTATCGTTCCCGTCACAGCCAACATTGCCACCTACGCCAAAATCGTTCGCCAGAAATCCATCCTCAGGCGTTTGATTGAAGTCAACACCGATATTGCCTCCCGCTGCTATGAGGAGCAGGGAGAGATAGATCTTCTTGTTGACCAGGCGGAGCAGGCGATTTTTGAAATTGCCGGTTCCAAGAGCGGCCAGAAATTTACTCCTGTTAAGCAGATTGTTCCCGATGCCTTTGCCGCAATCGAACAACTTTTCAAGCGCAAGGAGCTTATTACCGGTGTTCCAACTGGCTACCCCACGCTCGACAAAATGACCGCCGGCCTTCAACCCTCCGACCTCATTATCCTGGCGGCCCGCCCTTCTATGGGTAAGACTTCTTTTGCAATGAATATTGCTCAGAGCGCTGCGATTGAAGAAAAAATTGGTGTTGCTGTATTCAGTCTCGAGATGTCCAAGGAACAGTTGGTAATGCGTTTGCTGAGTTCCGTAGGCCGAGTTGATTCCCAGAGAATGCGAACCGGTAAACTTCATGATGAAGATTGGCCAAAGCTCACACGTGCAGTGGGTATGCTCTCGGAAGCACCACTGTATATTGATGATCAACCAGCTATTTCGGTTCTTGAAATGCGTGCTAAAGTTCGCCGACTTGCTGCGCAATATGACATTGGCCTCATAGTCGTAGATTATCTTCAGCTGATGCGAGGCAGGGATTCCACAGAAAACCGAACCCAGGAAATCAGTGAGATTTCTCGATCTTTGAAAGCGCTCGCCAAAGAACATAACATTCCTGTCATTGCCCTTTCCCAGCTGAACAGATCTCTTGAGAGTCGTACCGATAAACGGCCGATGATGAGTGATCTGCGTGAGTCCGGTGCAATCGAACAGGACGCCGATATCATCACCTTTATTTATCGTGATGAAGTGTATAACAAGGCGGAAGACAACCCAAATCGCGGTATTGCCGAGATCATTATCGGTAAGCAGCGTAACGGTCCGACAGGAACAGTCAAGTTGCATTTCAATAATACTATTACCAGATTTGAAAACTTGATAAATGACGAGGAATCTGATTATCAGAGCTAATATAATCTGATGGCTGTCACTGATAATGACACGCAATACGGTAGCACCTTACATTCCATATCCCTATCGAGGAAGAATTATGATCAGTAGTCAGACTAAAAGCAATAGATATGACTTCAAAGCCATTGAGGAGAAATGGCAGCAGAGTTGGGCGGAATCAGAGAAGTACAAGGCTGAAGAGGACGACAGCAAGGAAAAATATTACGTACTTGAGATGTTCCCCTACCCTTCCGGCCGAATTCACATGGGCCATGTTCGCAATTACTCGATAGGTGATGTTGTCGCCAGATACAAGCGCATGAAAGGTTACAATGTGCTCCATCCGATGGGTTGGGATGCCTTCGGTTTACCTGCAGAAAACGCTGCCCAGAAAAACAACAGCCATCCTGCCGCCTGGACCTATTCGAACATCGATTACATGCGTAATCAGCTGCAGCAGCTCGGCCTCTCGTACGATTGGGGTCGCGAAATCGCAACCTGCAACGCCAAATACTACAAATGGGAGCAGATCCTTTTCATTGAGATGTACAAGAGAGGGATTATCTACCAGAAGACCACCACCGTCAACTGGTGTGACAACTGCCAGACCGTCCTCGCCAACGAGCAGGTAATTGACGGTCTCTGCTGGCGCTGCGACCAGGCGATTAAGCCTCGCAAGATGAATGGCTGGTTCTTCAAGATCACTGACTACGCAGAAGAACTCCTGGCTGACCTTGACCAACTGACCGGTTGGCCCGAAAAAGTTCTGACCATGCAACGAAACTGGATCGGCAAATCCACCGGTCTCGCCTGCGACTTCCAGGTTGATGGTATGGATGAGAAGATATCAATCTTCACCACCAGACCAGACACCATCTTCGGCGTTACCTTTATGTCGGTGGCGGCAGAACACCCGCTGGTAGATACACTTATTTCAGGCGCTGACAATGAACAGGAAATCCGTGATTTTATCGTTGAAATCCTGGAAGAAAAACAGCAGCAAACTCCAGAAGACGAGCAGGTCAAAAAAGGTATTTTCACCGGCAAGTACTGCATCAACCCGTACAACGGAGAGAAAGTCCCTGTATTTATAGCCAACTTCGTCCTGATCGAGTACGGCACGGGTGCGGTGATGGCTGTTCCTGCCCATGACGAGCGTGACTTTGAGTTTGCCCGTAAATATGATCTGCCCATCAAACCGGTCGTTATTCCTGAAGGTGAGACCCTCGATCCCGCAACCATGGAGAACGCTTCCACCGTTGGCGGTACTCTGGTGAATTCCGGTCAGTTCGATGGCGTCGAGTCTGAAGAGGCCAAGAAAAAAGTTATAGATTATGCTGTGCAAAACGGTTTCGGTTCGCCGCACATCACCTACCGTCTGCGTGACTGGGGTGTCTCCCGTCAACGTTACTGGGGTGCTCCGATCCCAATGATCCACTGTGACAGTTGCGGCATCGTGCCGGTCCCCGACGAGGAACTGCCGGTAATGCTGCCTGAAGATAAAGATGAAACCGGTGCAAGCTGCAGACCCCTGCACCAGCGTCCATCCTTCATCGAGACCAGCTGCCCCACTTGCGGGGCCAAGGCACGGCGCGAGACAGATACCATGGATACCTTCGTGGAATCTTCCTGGTACTTCGCTCGCTACACCTGCCCGGCTTTTACCGATGCCCCGCTCGACAAGGAGAAAGCGTCACACTGGCTGCCGGTAGATCAGTATATTGGCGGAGTTGAACACGCCATCCTGCACCTGCTCTACTCCCGTTTTTTCACCAAAGTGCTTAGAGACCTCGGTTACCTGAACGTAGACGAGCCGTTTACCAACCTGCTTACCCAGGGCATGGTAATTAAAGACGGCGCCAAAATGTCTAAATCAAAAGGTAATGTGGTCGACCCACATGACCTCATTCAGGAGTATGGTGCCGACACAGTTCGTCTCTTCAGCCTCTTCGCCGCTCCGCCAGAGAAAGATCTGGAATGGAACTCCCAGGGCGTTGAAGGCTGCTCACGTTTTTTGAACAGGGTCTACAGGTTCATCACTTCCCGCCCTGAACTCAAGGAACAGCCTGCACTTCCCGCGGAGTTAAGTGACACCGGGCGTACCCTGCATCGCAAAACCCATCAGACCATTAAAAGGGTGAGTGAGAATATTGAGAACAACTTCCACTTCAACACCGCGATTAGTGGTGGTATGGAATTGTTCAACACCATGACGAGTGTCACCGATCCCGAAAAAGATGCCCAGGCTGAAGCCGGTACTGTTTTTCAGGCAGTTGAATCATTGTTGATTCTACTCTCACCAATGGTTCCTCATTTTTGCGCCGAGATGTGGCAGGAAATTGGCCACACCTCACTGGTTGATGACCAACCCTGGCCATCATATGATGCAGAAGCAGCCAAAGAGGATATGCTGACCATCGTCGTCCAGGTGAAAGGAAAAGTGAGATCCCGCCTTCAGGTACCTGCGGATATTGATGATGAGGCAATCAAAGAACTCGCCCTGTCTGATGCCAATGTTCAGCGATTCATCGATGGTCAGCAGGTGAAAAAGACTATTGTGGTCAAGAAGAAGCTTGTGAATATTGTCGTTTAAGACTAAGATTTTGTGGATTGCAGGTACAAAATAAGCACTGCAATCCACTGATTAATCATCCTTCTTTTACTCGAACATTTAAATCCAATACAGGGAGAACTTCGTTGAAAACAATGAGCCGATACGTTCCTCTTCTGGCGTTTGTCGCGTTGTTTATTGTCGCATGCGGTTATCGTAACCCATATGTTTACAATGGTCCCCAAAAAGTAATCTATCTCAAGACCTGGGAAAATCGTACCAGTGAGCTCGGCCTTGACAACGATATTTACCAGGCGCTTGTTCGCTGGTTTCAAAAATCCGGTTCAATAAAAATCTCTAAGAATCAGGAAGGTGCAGACCTCATTCTTGCCGGTGAGATCGTCTCCATTGATCTGCCCACCCTTTCCTACGGTTCAGGCAACGACGCAACGGAGGTCAAGGTTCGTTTAAAGACCAGATATGTGATGAAAGATATCGGCTCGGAAACTATTGTCCTTGAGCAGCCCGGAGAGGTCTGGACTCAGGATTACCTGATTGGTGACTCAGCTGAAAGCAATCGTTCCAACCGAGAGAAAGCTCTGGATATCATCGTCGATGACCTGGCTCAGAAGATTTATCAAAGAGCGTTGGTGCAATTACCTAAACTGGAGATCGCACAGCAACAGTAGTTCATTGCTCTTCTTTTGTTTTAACAGAGGCCTGATGCCAGCCATTTTTTTAAACAGCATGGCGACATCAGGTTTTTTGTTTCTTATACTAACTCTATGTTAGTTCACTTCCTGCCTTGAGCAGGATACCTGAATTTTATACCGCTTTTACAATGCTCAGTATCGACCATCTGCATTTTTCCACCCCATTTGTGCTGGCCCCACTAGCCGGATACACCGATCTTCCTTTCCGCCTGCTCTGCAAAGAATTTGGCGCAGGTTATTGCGTTTCTGAAATGATCAGTTGCCATGGACTCGCCTTCAGGCAGGAAAAAACGATCTCCATGATGCAATCCGTTCAAGCCGAACAGCCTGTAGCCTTTCAGCTTTTTGGCGCTGAACCCGATGTTATGGGAGAGGCTGCCGGCATCATGAGTGAGTATAATCCCGACATGATAGATATCAATATGGGATGCCCAGTCAAGAAGGTAACCAAGCGCGGCGCCGGTGCAGCCCTTATGACCACGGTTGATACTGCCGAACAGATTATTCTGAAGGTCAGGGCCAACTGCAAGGTGCCAGTCACTGTTAAATTTCGATCCGGCCCCACCGCCAGCAACCAGAATGCTGTCGAATTTGCCAGAATGGCTGAAGGGTCCGGAGCTTCTGCACTGATCATCCATGGCAGAACCTGGGCCCAGGGTTTTACAGGCCTTGCTGACAGGACCATGATCACCAGGGTGAAGGCAGCTGTCTCTATCCCGGTCATTGGTAACGGTGATATCGAAACGTATCAGGACGGCATTGATATGATGGCCGAGACCGGCTGCGATGGTGTTATGGTCGGTCGGGGAGCACTCGGCAACCCCTGGGTGTTTTCTGAGAAGGGCCGACCAGTCAACGAACGTGCGATTCTAGAGGGAGCCCAAAGACACATGGAGCTTATGGAACAGTTCCTGCCGGTTGAACGAATGATCGGCTGCATTAAAAACCATCTTGGCAGATATTTTAAAGGTCTGCCTGGCAGTTCTAAAATGAGAAAAGCAATATACGACTGCCCAAGCTTCGAAAATCTGAAGGTTTTAATGGACACGTCTTTATCGAGATAGTTGAACCTCTTACTTCAAAAAGGGTAAGAAGTAAGAGGTTAAAAACACTTCTCAGCTCTCAAAATGAGACGTAGTATCACCAGATAGAAGATGCCCCAACTCTTTTTCAGGCGGGGCACGTAATCCTCTATTACTTCTTACAGATAAACTCAGTCAGAGTCCGAACTGCGATACCAGATGGCCCTTTGGGAATATAACTCTTTTCTGTAAAGTCCCATGCGGTTCCGGCTATATCCAGGTGAGCCCAGGGAGTGTCCCCTACGAAGTTTTTCAGATATGCAGCGGCGGTAATAGTTCCGGCATCACGCCCTCCGGTATTTTTAATATCGGCCACGTCAGACTCTATCTGCTTTTCATACTCCTTGGTCAGCGGCAGACGCCACAGTGGCTCGGAACAGGTCTGGCCAGCATCGATCAACCCATCAACCAGTTGATCATCATTTCCCAGAACACCGCTATGATGATGGCCGAGACCTATAATCACCGCACCGGTGAGAGTGGCCACATCAATTACGCAATCGGGCTCATACTTCTCTATGCCGTATGCAAGCGCGTCGCCCAGAATTATCCTTCCCTCGGCATCTGTGTTGACAATCTCAGCGGTTACATCGTTGTAATGGCGAATCACATCACCCGGCTTGAGTGCCGAGCTGCCACTCATATTGTCTGTTGCCGGGATAAGCGCTATCACATGCACATCCGGTTTGAGATCTGCTATGGCCTGCATGGTGGCAAGAACTGCAGCACCGCCACACATATCCATCTTCATGTTCTGCATACCTGCTGCAGGTTTTAAACTCACGCCACCTGAATCAAAGGTAAGCCCCTTGCCGACCAACATCACTGACTTTTTCTTTTTTGCCGGGGAATACTCAAGTATGACAAGCTTCGGCGGTTCAGCCGAGCCCTGATTCACAGCCAGAATTCCGCGCAAACCGAGCTTTTTCATTTTTGGCTTGTCAATAATCCTGCAAGTCAGTTCTTTTTCTTCCGCGAGTTTCAAAGCGTAATCAGCGAAATCTGTGGCTGTCCAGCTATTTCCCGGCTCATTGGCCATATTCCTGGCACTATGCACCGCATGCGCAATGGATATTGCCTTGGCCACACTTTTACGAACCTTGCCTGCCTGGGTGTCTACGCATACTGTAATCTCAGAAATACCCTCAAAGGTTGGAGTATCCGGGTCTTCCTTTTTATATTTTTTGAAACGATAGTCGCCAAGCACGACTCCCTCAACCAAATGATGTGCCATTGCCGCCCGCTCCATGCCAACAATATCATCGCAAACAAGCTTCACATCCTTTACCTTGAGAGTCTCACAGGCTTTACTGATGGTGCCGCCGGCGCTTCGCACTGCTTCTATTCTGAGATGCTCCTCCTGGTCACTCAACTTGCCGAGACCGACTACCATCAGCCTGTCTGCCAACAAAGATCTCTTTTTATCTTTCACCTGGATCTGACTGGGATAAAGAATGACACGTTCATTTGCCCCAGCCTTGAAATCCTTCAACTCAAGTAAAGAATCGAGATATGGCAAAACAAGATCAGAGCACACTACTGCATCATCTTCACCTTGAATTGCAAAAAATATCAGCAAGCCACCTTTAATCAGGTTAATGTTTTTCTCAGAAACAGCGACCTTCGTCTTATGCATGGTAATTCCTGTTATGAATAGTTGAGTTTCGATTTTCTTTCTGGTATTTCACGAGATAATTCGTGAAACGAATCGTTTTAGTGCAAAGTATATTGTAAAGTAATACGAAGCTAATCACATGCAACTATTTGCCATCACAATTATTCCTATATTCCCTGTACGGATACATTAAGGAGTCCCAGCAGTGCTCAACACTCTTATAACTGCAGTATCTCTTGCCATCGTAATCTCGGCACTTTGTTCCATTTGCGAAGCAGTTCTCTATTCACTGTCTGCCAGCCAAGTGGAGATGCTCAAAAAATCAGGGCACAATTCAGCTAAACACCTGCAAAACCTGCGAGCCGATATTGATGAACCCATCACCGCCATACTCACCCTGAACACTATCGCCAATACGGTAGGCGCTGCAGTTGCCGGCGCTGCCGCCGCGAAATTATTCGGTGATCACAATGTTATCTGGTTTTCCGGTGTATTCACCCTTTCTATTCTCATTTTTTCAGAGATTTTACCTAAGACCATCGGTGTCACCTTTGCCTACCGACTTGCTCCTGTAATCGCTTATCCTCTCCGTTGGATGGTGATAGTGCTGAAACCAATTGTTTGGCTATGCCGCTCCATCACCAGGCTCATCCCTGGCCGTTCAGGCGAGGAACATATCTCCGCTGAAGAGTTGCGAACTATAGCGACCCTGTCTCGGGAATCAGGAGAAATCGAAGAGGATGAGGAAAAGGTAATCGCCAATATCCTGCAACTGAAATACAGGATGGTCCGTTACACAATGACCCCACGAACGGTTACCTTTGCACTCGATCAGAATATTTCTGTAGGTGAAGCTATGACTATGCTGAATCGGTTGAGCAGCCACAGTCGCATTCCTGCCTTTGAAGGGGAAATGAATAATGTAACCGGAATTGTCATGAGAAAGGACATCTTGCAGGCCATGGCTGAAGGCAAGGAGGAACTTCTTATCTCCCATTTTCTGCAACCAGCCTATTTTGTTCCCGAAACCGCACCGCTCAACAAAATTCTGGTCGATTTTTTCGACCGGCAACAACACCTGTTTGTGGTCGTTGATGAATACGGTTCAATGACCGGCATCATCTCCATGGAGGATGTAATTGAAGAGATTATGGGCAGAGAGATTATTGATGAGTCTGATAAGGCAAAAAACATGAGGGATCTTGCCAGAAGGCGCAACCTGCTCTCGCTGAAGCAAATGAATAACGGGACAAAAAAATAGCCTGCCTCAAAAGAAGCAGGCAACTGATAGAAAGCACCGCCTTTTGGGCCTGGCTCAAAAGGCGGTAGAAGGATTATCAGCACCTTTCAGCAGAGCGAGAGGTGCTGATCCCCCCAAATACTTACCCCCGATAAACGGCTATAAAAAATTAATTTATCGCCCCGAGCCTGATCGGCACGTCCACAGTACGACCATCCCGTACAACAGAGACCAGAACTTCATCCCCTACCTTGAAGTTCTCCAACTCATTACGAATTTCGTTATAACTTCGTACCCTGTTACCGGCTATTGCCACGATGATATCGCCAAGCACGAGATCACCGCGGTACTGTGTGGTTGGCCTGAGTCCTGCTTTATGAGCCGCCCCCCCCTCTTCCACATTGAGTATCAGGATACCTTCTATACCAAGCCGCCTGGCCACGCGCTCATCAGCAAGACTCGCCCCCAATCCTGGTTTGATAAGCCTCCCGTGGCGAATGATCTCAGGGATGACCCGGTTTACTTCATCCACAGGAACAGCGAACCCTATTCCTGCATACGCACCGGATGGGCTATAGATTGCAGTATTTACTCCAATCAGCCGACCGGCACTGTCCAATAGAGGACCACCGGAGTTACCGGGATTGATTGCAGCATCGGTCTGAATCACGCCCCGTATGGTTCTGCCGGTAATGGCATTTATCTCACGATCGAGGGCTGAAATGATACCTGAAGTAATTGTCTGATCCAGCCCAAATGGGTTGCCGATCGCAAAAACTTTCTGCCCCACAAGAAGATCGTCGGAGGTACCGATAGTGATGGGTCGCAGTGAATCCGCAGGAGCGGTGATCTGCAACACGGCAAGATCTTTATCTGGTGCAGCACCAACCAGGACGGCTTTCCAGGTAGACTGGTCAGCCATGGTCACCTGGATACGGCTGGCATCACTGATGACATGATAGTTGGTAACAATCCGTCCCTGGCTATCCCAGATGAACCCGCTCCCCGTTCCCCTCGGGATCTCGACCGCGTTCAGGGAAAACAGCCCCTGCCGCAGAGCAATACTTGTCACATAAACTACAGATGCGGAATTTGCTCGAAAGATATCAATGGTATTGAGTTCATCCGCTGCCAGATCCCCCCGGGCTGTTATTGCCCTGGGAATAGCATCAGGATCACGGAGTTTTCGTTCAAGGGGATTAAATATCAACCACAAGCCGATCGCGATGAGCAAAATCACCGCGATCGGGGATATTTTCCAACGAGTAGGCTTTGGTTGCATTTTCTAAATAAGGCAAGTGTGGATTGCTCTATGCTGCACCATCCATCCGGAGTTACAGACCAAGGAGAAATTTTGCGACATAGAAGTAAATCAAAACGCCGACGATATCGATTGAGGTTGTCACAAAAGGCCCGGTGGCAATGGCTGCGTCAACTTCAAACCTTTTCAGGACCAGCGGAATCAAGGTGCCTATGGTCGCTGCCATGGTCATACAGGAGAAAATGGAAATGCAGACAACAAGACCAAGCATCGGTGAGTCAGCAAAACCGAGAAATGCGACCACCCCGATAAAAAGACCATAAATAACACCGAGGATCATACCAACTCGCATTTCTTTCATCACCAGGTGGAGAAAGTCATTCAGGTTAACACGACCGGTGGCAATACCTCTTACTACGATAGTAGACGATTGAGTGGCGATATTTCCACCCATACCCATAACTATGGGAATGAACGATGCCAATGCCAACACTTTACTCAGCTCTTCTTCGAATGCCCCGATGATGATCATCGCCATTACCCCGCCGATCCAGGAGGCAAAGAGCCAGGGTGCACGAAGCATGGCGTTATCTTTAGTCGATTTGAGAAGAATCTCACGATCCTTACCGGCACCGGCCATCTGCAGGAATTCTTCTGTGGCTTCCTCGCGGATTACGTCAATGATATCGTCTACGGTTACAATACCGACCAGATTGTAATTTGAATCAACTACCGGTACAGCCAAGATATTATATTGGGAAACAACGTGGGCAACCTCTCCCTGATCGGTGTCTGTGGTTACCGATATCACATTGGGATTCATGATGTTTCTCAACTGCCTGTGCGGTGGATGCATGAGCAGCTCACGCAGGGAAACAACTCCGGCAAGCTTATCCTCTCCGTGGGTGATGTAGAGGTAAAACACCATCTCCTTTTCTTCGCTGCGCTTTTGAATCGAGGCAATTGCTTCACCAGCGCTCAACTCCTCATCAAGACACATGAAGTCAGTAGACATGAGTCCGCCGGCAGTTTCAGGGTGATACTGCAGCAGCTCTTCAACTTCTTCCCTGTCCTTCTTGGCCATGTGCTCACGAATGTCTTCCGCGACTTCGTCGGGCACAATTTCCAGCAGATCCACCGCGTCATCAGAAGGCATACTGGAAATAATATCAGCCATAAACTGAGGTGTGAGTTCCTGCACCAGGTCTACAACAAGGGCTGTATCAAGCTCACTGAGGAACTCTCCCACGGACTCTGTCTGGGCGACTATGTTAAATACCTTAGTTCGCTCCTCGTCGTTTAAATGGCGAAAAACCCATGCCATATCTGCGGGATGGGTTTTTGCAATGAGCCTCATCAGGTTGTCAGTGGCTCCTCTACGGCTCAATCTGCGAACCATATCGAGGATAACCTGTCCCTCATTGCCAATAAGTTCTCGTCTGCTTTTATCTTCCATATCTGCTACCGACATTCAGTGGAAGGAATCAAATCCTGCCTTGTTTTTCGATGAATACGAGGTATATTTCATCAACCCTGCATGTTATAACCAACCTGCACATTTGGTCAATTCATTTTAGCGATTTCATTATTCTATAACATATCCAGTTTTATCCAAATTTTCTGGTCATGCATAATACTCAAACACCTTCACAAGAAGAGTTGCATACTCGCTTCTCCGAAGCTTGCCAACTCCATCAGCAAGGCGATCTGGATGAGGCCAAAAGCATCTATTCAGAACTACTTGAATACATTCAGGCTCCATTACTTTATTACAATCTTGGCCTGGTCCATCACGCAGAGCAGGATTTCGAAATCGCTGTGAAATGCTTTGAAACAGCAGCCGAAGCGATGCCAGAAGACCCCGATTGCCTGTTTAATCTAGCTCTCTGCCTTAAAGAGTGCGACAGATTAGAGGATTCTGTAATAATTTACAATAAGGTTGTTTCGCTTGAACCGGAAAATAGTGACGCATATTACAACCTGGCATCGTCCCATCGGGAACTGAAGCAGTATGACCTGGCAATAAAGGCCTATCTTCGTGTGCTTGAGATAACCCCGAACCATAAGTCAACCATAAACAACCTGGCTTACGTATACCAACTCAGCGGCAATATCGAGGCTGCCGTTACGTTTTACAAGCGCCTTCTGGAGCTTGACCCTGAACATGAAGCTGCCCGCCATATGCTCGCGGCTGTTACCGGAACTACTCCCGACAACTCACCGGAGAGCTACGTGAGGGACGTCTTTGACAACTATTCAGAGCGGTATGAAGAAAGCCTTACCAAAGAGCTGAAATATAATGTACCACAGAAACTTCGTGATGCACTCTCTGCTCTTGACGATGCTCCAATGAGGTTTTTGCGTGGATTTGATCTTGGTTGTGGAACAGGCCTTGGTGCCGAACCATTTGCTGAACTTGTGCAGACCATCGACGGTGTCGATCTCTCTCCCAAGATGATAGACATTGCCTCCCAAAAAGGAATATATTCCGATCTCTTTACCAATAACATCTGTGACGCGCTACGCTCAGCCACGGCCGAGTATGATTTTCTGCTGGCAACAGATGTTTTCGCCTATGTAGGTGACTTGAGTGAACTGTTTGAACTGGCCAGTACGTGTTCCGGCCCAAATTGCTACTTCCTTTTTTCAACCGAGAGCACACAAACGGATAATTTTATTCTTCAGCCCACAGGAAGATTTGCCCACTCAGTCGAATATGTTCGTACCATTTGCGGGCGGCAAGGCTGGGAGTTGTGCCTTACCAAAGAAACTCACCTGAGGATGGATAAAGGCAAATGGATAAACGGGAACATCTGGATACTGAAAAAAAAGAACGTAATCGAATGATTCTGTTATCTTTATCAGCTCTATTTTCAAAACAAAATCCTCAGCGCTAGCTGAAAATTGGTGTTTTCTGGGCAACGAAGCAGATCAACAGGCCAATACCCATGGCGATGATACCAAACATTCTCAACTGAGACGGTTCTATGGTGCTGAGCTTTTCCAGCCACTCCCGCATCGCCTCAGGGGCCGCAACATATGGCAAACCTTCGAGAATCAACACCATGCCAATAAGTAATACAAAAAGTTTCATAGCCAGCTACCTATCAGAGTAATACAAAATGTTCAACAGTGAGCCGAAATCTGATTTCGTTCGACAAGCATACTCTCATCAAGGGGTGTTATTCAATTGCTTTTTCCAGAGCGAATGAATACAATTTAGCGATCTCGCGAAACAAATTCATATATCCATTCGATTTCAACACATTTTCACAATCTTATAACAATTATGACTGAATCCAACACGTCCAGATACAGTGAGGCAGGGGTAGATATTGAGAAAGGGAATACCTTTGTCAAAGAAATTAAAGATATCGTTGCCTCTACCCATCGCCCAGGTGTACTCAATGACATCGGCGGTTTTTCCTCACTTATCGCCATAGACACCAACAAGTATGATAAGCCTGTCCTGGTCAACTCCACCGATGGTGTAGGCACCAAACTGGCTGTTGCCCATATGTGCGGCAAACATGACACCATTGGCATTGATCTGGTGGCTATGTGCGTCAACGACATCATCGTCGGCGGGGCGACCCCACTCAGTTTTCTCGATTACTTCGCAGTGGGCAAATTGGATCTTGCTATTGCAACCGAAGTTGTTAAAGGGATTGCCGAAGGTTGCCGACAGGCCAAATGTTCTCTGGTCGGTGGTGAGACTGCAGAAATGCCAGGACTTTACACCAACAAAGACTATGATCTCGCTGGATTTGTAACCGGTATCGTTGAACGCGACGCGATAATCGATGGTTCCGATATCAGGGTTGGCAACAAGATTATCGGTCTTGCCTCCAGCGGTCTCCACTCAAATGGTTACTCGCTGGTCCGTAAAATCTGCTTTGAAGAACAGGGATTGAAGGTTGATCAGTTCATAGATGAACTCGGTTGTGAGTTGGGAGATGAGTTGCTGCGACCTACCAGGATTTACGTTCAATCTATCCTCAACATGCTGAAGAATTACAAAATCAACGGCATGATCCACAACACCGGTGGTGGCTTCATCGATAATATTCCCCGGGTACTGCCCAAGGGTTACAAGGCGATCATTGACACCAACAGCTGGGAGAGGCCTCCTATCTTCCCATTCCTGGCGGAGAAAGGCAATGTGCCGGCCGAAGAGATGTACCGTACCTTCAACATGGGTATCGGCCTTATGGCAATAGTAGACGACTCACTTGCCAACGATATTGTGCATCACTTTTCCGCGCTCGGTGAAAAACCGTTTATTATCGGTGAGGTGGCAACTCTTGCCGAAGGTGATCAGGAAGTCGAACTGATCTTTTAATCCTGCCTGCACCGACCAACAAAAAAGCCCTTCCGATTTTTACATCGAAAGGGCTTTTTTTCTGCTTTCTCTCTTTCCCTCAGCTCTTACATTTTTTCGGCAAAATACCCGTGAGATATTCTGGCTGATAAGCTATGACGGCGTAACTCCGCAATCCCCCTCATCACCTCGTATCTTTTCAAGGGCATGGGGTAAAATGGGGAGAATAGTCTCCAGATTTTCCCGAACAGCTTTCAAACTACCGGGAAGATTGACGATAAGAGTCGTGCCTCTTATGCCTACCTTCCCCCTTGAAAGAGCGGCGTGAGGGGTTTTCTTCAAGCTCTCAAGCCGCATATATTCCGCTATTCCCGGCACCTCTTTTTCAATAACCTGCAACATTGCTTCGGGGGTTACATCTGTCGGCGCAACCCCGGTGCCACCGGTAGTAACCAGCAGAGCCACACGCTGCGTATCTGCAATCTTCTTCAGGGTATCTACAATGACAGGTATCGAATCAGGGATCATTGCATAGTCTTCGAACGTGTAGCCCTCTTCCAGGAGAGTCTCCTTGATGTGGCTTCCGCTCGTGTCTACCCGTTCTCCCCTTGAACCTTTATCACTCATAGTGACCACTGCGAAAGTGAATTCACCTTTATCAACACCTGCCATTGTACTGTACCTCTTATTCGTCTACCGAACGCTTAGCGACAATCTTTTCTGCAATCTGTGCAGGAACTTCTTCATAATGGGAAAATTCCATGGTAAACGAGCCAAGGCCACCCGTCATGGAAACCAGATCAGTGGCATACGCCAACACCTCTGACTGTGGTACCTGGGCATTAATTATCTCAGCCTTACCGTCTGAATCCATACCCATAACCTTGCCTCGTCTCGAGTTAAGATCACCCATGATATCACCGACGTGATCCTTACCCACCCGGATAACCATATTCACGTATGGCTCAAGCAATACCAGTCCTGCTTCCTGGGCACCTTTCTTGAACGCCAGGGAACCGGCAATTTTAAACGCCATCTCTGAAGAGTCAACGTTATGGAAAGAGCCATCAACCAGCACGATTTTTACGTCGATAACAGGGTAGCCGGCAAGAACACCACGCTCCATGGCCTCCTGGATACCTTTATCAACTGCAGGACGATACTGCTGTGGGATTACACCACCGACAATTTTGTCCTCAAATTCGTAATGCTTGCCGGGATTTGGTGAGATTTCGATCCAACAGTCACCATACTGACCACGACCGCCAGACTGCTTCTTGTGTTTACCCTGGACACGTGCAGAACCACGAATGGTTTCCATGTATGGAACAGTCGGTGTAGAAAGTTCCATCTCCACGCCAAATTTACGTTTGATCCTGGAACCTACCACCTCAAGATGGGTCTGCCCCATACCCGAGATCAAAGTCTGCTTCGTCTGCTGCTGCCTGGTCATCTGCAGGGTGAGGTCTTCATCCAGCATCTTGGTGATGGAACTGAACAGCTTTTCTTCATCCCCTTTCTTGGCACTGACTGCAAACGAGATAACCGGTTTCAGCGCTTCCTGGGCCTCTAGAATTATAGGCGAGGCGGAATCACAAAGCGTGTCACCGGTAACAGTCTCCTTGAGTTTCGCTACGGCGATAATCATACCGGGCTCTGCACTTTCAACCGGTTTCTGCTCCTTGCCTTCCAGCACGTACAACTGGCCAAAGCGTTCACTCACATCCTTAGTGGAATTGTAAAACGTATCGCCAGACAACACACCTGAGAAAACCCTGAATATTGTCAACCTGCCCGCATACGGATCCGCCATGGTCTTGAAAACCAGCGCAGAGAACGGTTCGTCAACGGAAGCTTTACGCTCAATGGGGTTACCATCTTTATCTTCGCCGACAAGTGCAGGACGATCGACGGGAGATGGCAGATAATTGTTAACAAAATCAAGTACTGCAGAAGTACCGAAGTTTTTCGTGGCCGAACAGACACAGACAGGTGCGATCTCACAACTGGCAACACCAATCCGAAGACCATTTAAGATATCCTCTTCAGTGAGCTCCCCCTCTTCCAGAAACTTCTCCAGTAGATCATCGTCTACCTCAGCCACACTCTCCATCAGCGATTCACGATACTCTTCAAGCTGCCCCTGAAGGTCGGCGGGTACTTCAGTCTCTGTCATAGTGCCTTTGTCACCATTAAAGAGATATGCCTTTCCGGCTATGACATCAACCACACCTTTAAAATCCTGTTCCGCACCTATCGGCATATGCAGCACAGCCGGGGTAAACGGCAGGGACTTGCGAATTTCATCGATGGTCTTGGTAAAATTTGCTCGTTCCCGGTCCATTTTGTTGACCGCGATAATTGCAGGTAACTTCTTATCTTTTACTATATCGGCAAACTTGATTGTCTGCCCTTTAACGCCTAGTACCGCGCCAATGGTAAATACAACACCATCGCAAACGCTTGCGGCAAAAAGGGTCTCGTTTATAAAATTATCATCACCAGGAGTGTCTGTTAAATAGACCTGGTGTTTATTCCAGCTATAGTTGTGAAAACTTGAGTTGATAGAAATATTTCTGTTTATTTCCTCATCCTCGTAATCAAGTGCGGAAGAGCCCTCATCAACCTTCCCCAAACGATTGATCTTGCCTGCGGTAAACAACATTGCTTCTGCAAGAGAAGTCTTACCACAATTGCCATGACCAATTAATGCGATATTCCTGACCTTGTTTGTGTCCTGCATATCTATCTCCTTAAAAATCGAAGGTTATTCAATGCTCTCACGTAAACAAACATAGCTAAAGCTAGCAGCATTTTTTTGACACTGATAGCGCTAAAACATCAAATCATATATTCAATTAATACCAGCAAAGTCAAGAGTGTTTGACTCCCTATTGGTGATTGAAAGGAAATTAAGTTTCATTAGAAATCGTTTATCTCTTCAAGACACCTAATAGGTAGCAAAAATGCAGAAGACGAGGTATCTTCCTAGCGGGAAAAATTTTGTCACGATTTTCTTAAGGTTATCTTCATTGAAAAAATCATCAGCCAACAGCAGCACCATAGCCCGCTCCGCAGGCGTGATCGGTATTGCAGTTATGTGCAGCAGGCTGCTTGGCCTCGTCCGGGAACAGGTCTTTGCAGGCATGTTCGGCGCAGGAACCGCCTACGATGCCTTCGTCGTTGCCTTTCGCATTCCTAACCTCCTGCGAGATCTTTTTGCCGAAGGTGCCTTATCTGCGGCGTTTGTAACTGTCTTTTCCGATTACAATACAAACAGGAGCAAAGAAGAGACCTGGCAGCTTGCTGCCAACGTACTCACTTTTTTTGCCATCGCCCTCAGTATTATCTCCCTGCTTGGTATCTGGCTGGCAGAACCGATTGTTTTACTCATGGCACATGAGTATTCCGCCGTGGAAGGCAAAATAGCCCTCACCACCGGTCTTACCCAGATAATGATGCCATTTCTGATATTTATCTCCCTTGCCGCCGTGGCCATGGGAATATTAAATTCCAAGGGCCGTTTCTTCATACCGGCCATGGCATCAACCTTCTTCAATCTCGGGTCCATAGTGGGCGGTGTCGGCCTGGCATTGATTCTGCCTGAATACGGATACCCTGCGATCACCGGCATGGCAGTCGGCACTCTGATTGGCGGCTTCCTGCAACTTGCCATCCAGCTTCCGTCCCTGAAAAAGATTGGGTTTTCCTTCAGGCCCCGGCTCAATATCTCCGATCCCGGCCTGAGGCGTATTCTTAAACTGATGGTGCCGGCAACCGTAGGTCTCTCTGCGGTGCAGATAAATATCTTCATCAACACCAAGTTTGCTTCTTCCTGTATTGAAGGCTCGGTATCCTGGCTGAGTTATGCATTCAGGCTCGTGCAACTTCCCATTGGTGTTTTTGGCGTCACTTTCTCAATCGCCATGATGCCGGTGCTTGCAAGGCATGCTGCTGAAAAGAACATCCCGGAGATGCGAACCACTCTTGTCTCTTCTCTGGTGATGGTACTGGCCCTGACCGTTCCCGCCACAGCTGGTCTGATTCTACTCTCAGAACCAATTGTCCGCCTCATCTTTGAACGCTACGCATTCTCGACGGCTGATACCCTGGCGACCTCTCAGGCTCTTGCACTCTATGCGGTGGGACTCTTTGCCTACTCTTCCAACAAAGTGCTTGTTCCGGCCTTTTATGCCCTCGATAAGCCGAAATTTCCGGTTATAGCCAGTTTTATCGCTATCGGTACGAATCTGATTTTTATCAACCTGACCATAGATAAATATCAGCACCTGGCAATTGCACTCTCTACCTCAGTGACAATGCTGCTGAACTTTACCTTCCTGATGGTGGTGCTTTATTTAAAAATGGATGGGCTGCCGTTGAAATATCTGGTAACCGGCAGCTTAAAGATTATCGCTTCGACTGTTGCAATGTGCGCGGTGGTCTACTATGGCAAAGATATGCTCCTGGCATACCTGCACGGCAGTACAATTCAGCAGCTGCTTTCCCTTTCCGGCATAATAGTTTCAGCAGCGTTGCTTTATGGAATACTGCTCAATGCCATGAAACTTTCTGAACTTTCCAATGTGGTATCCAAATTTATCGAAAAGTTCAGACGAAAGTCAAAGGCTTAAATATTGGAGGGAATCATCGGTTATGATTCTTCCTTATCGGTCTTGTCAGACTCCAGCTCATCGATACGCTTCTTGAGTTCAGCGATCTCTTCCTGAAGGTTTTCAATCTCCTTCATGCTGACCAGATTCATACCCTCCATGGCACTTTCAACCATTTCACCAACCTGCTTGGTGAGTTGTTGCTGCGATTCCTTCGAACGTTCCAGCAATTCATCCACCAGCTTTTCACCTTCCTGCCGGCTTAATTTTCCCTGTTCGACAAAAACCTTCGCAACATCCTCAACCTTCTCCTTGGTCAAAGCTGCAAATCCGACACCCGTAAACATTGCTTTTTTAATCAGATCAATCATATATGGCTCCTTAGTTCTGTAACTCCGATGGATCAGTGCGAGCAAAGAACTGCTCAGCTGACTCTACAGCTTCATCCATACTGTTACTATTCTGTACCGCACTCGCCAGATGATGCCCAAAAGTAAATGCCCTTGCGTAATACTGGGTAAATTGCTTCATCCGCCCCAATCTTCTCTCAACCGCAAATCGATCATTTAACAGATCAATAAAACGGAAGAAAAGTTCCTGGCGCGTGGCAAAACCTGAAATATCAGTTCTGCCATATATTTCCCGGGCAATATCCGCGAAAAGCCATGGCCGCTCCATACCGCCCCGGCCTATCATCAGTCCATCAGCACCGGACTGCTCAAGGCACCTCCCGGCATCACTGACTGTAAATATACCACCATTTGCAATTACCGGTATCGATAGTTCTTTTTTTACATAGCCAATCCAGTCCCAGCGGGGTGGACGGCAGAATTTTTCCCCGTGAAGCCTGCCATGCACTGTTATGAAATCTATTCCTTCGCCCTCAAGCATTTTACAAAAATCGATGAGCTTATTCCTGTCCAACTCTCTTCCCAGACGGATTTTGGCACTCACCGGTAATTCTGTAGATCTCCTCAAGGCACCGAAAATTCTCTGGACGGTCTTTCCATCCTCAGCCAGAAATCCACCTGCGCCCCGTCTTCTCAGCTGAGGGGCCGGACAGCCAAGGTTCACATCAATCCCATCGGCTCCGATTGTCTCGAGTTTTTCTACTGCGAGTTGCACCGGCTCCTCAGTGGCGAGAAAAATCTGGTAAATCAGCGGGGATTCAATCGCTGAACGAACCAGCATTGGTGAGTGGTTGACACTGTCATGGGGCAATCTTTTTGCCGCCATCATTTCTGTAAACAGCAGTCCTACCCCACCCTGCTCAACCAGTAATGAACGAATGGCCGAGTGTGACAGGCCCACCATCGGCGCCAGAGCGACGGGTGTGTTGACAGTTATGGAGCGAATTTTCAATGGTGCCGATTGTACTTCTCTGTTCATGCAAAAACCTGGGATGTTCAGACAGTGTCCTGGACAATCAATTCATAAATTTTCGGATCAATAGGCTCAAGCATTCGTACATGAACTCTATATTTGCCGGGGACTTCCACATTGCGTTCAAAAGCGACAAATTTTCCGTTGAGTTCGGCTCGCTGCTTATCCCGTAACTTGAAGATAATCTGCATTTGCCTGCCAAGCAGGCGGCGAACGCTTTTGGTGTTTTCGATGCCTATTTCATAACAGACACCGCCATAGGAAATATTATGCATCAAGCCCCTGAGTGATCTCTGTCCGACGACACCATACATGTCCAATATTTTTGTTTCAATGCTCTTGTTCACTTTTCTTCTGGCCTGGTTTCGGCGATCAATTCCGGACATTTTCAGCAATTCCGGAATGTCAATCTGGCCATCACAATATTTCTCAAGTATCTGATAGGTTCCCGGATACTCATTTTCTAAACCCGTAAGTAAATCCGTGGCAAGGGAATAGACCAGAACACTCCCCTGCGCCTTGAACGTGACGGTGGATAACGAAACATCAAAAATGGTTTCAGCCCCTAATATTGTGCCCTCTCTGATTTTTTTCAGGAAAGTCTCTTCTGACCCGGAACCACAATGCAGCAAAACCGTGCCAGAAACCAAAAAGTAGAGATTATCGTTTTCCTCGCGCTGGGCAATGATGGTTTCGCCATCCCCATAACGCTCGACAACAGCCAGGCCAAATATCTTTTCAAAAACCTGAGGTCCAACCAGAGATCGAAAATCTTTCCAAAGCAGCATGTTATTATCAGACAAGCCTGTCTGCTGCTGCTTCACCAGCAACTCTTCTACTTCGAGTAAAGTGTCGATCGCACCGGGATCTATCTTTAAAATCAGATCACGCAAAACCTCCGCAGCAGCCAGTTTCCCTGATTGTATATACTCATTAATCTTCTTTTTGAGTATATTCAGTGCCTCATCAATCTTCCCCTGAGCAGCAAGTTCCTCAACCTCATACCGAACCTCTGCTGTAAGTTCCCTTGCCTGCCGAAGTTGAACCGGATCATCATAGAACTCAACGTTCTGGTCATCTACAACCCGATGTTCAGCCCTCCGAATGCCAAGTTCCAACCTGCTAATCGATGCTTCCGTCAATCCAATGAGTACGCTATCCGTATCAAATTGCAAACCGCTTCGGAGAGCTTTTAAAGTTGAAAGATTCTCAAGCCGGACTTCCTGCCCCAAGGCTACAACCAGGGAGTGAACAACAGGTTTACAGGTAATACGCATGCCGTCAGTATAGTCTGCCAGCATTTTTAAAAACCGTTCATTTATCTCTTTATCACTTAGCTGTGATAATTTTTTTATCACCAAAACTTTCATTTCGTCTGCCACAACATCCAGTGCCTCCAACAACCGTGGCACCAGGTGCAACCCGTTCCTGATTATGCCGCGAACCACTTCATGCTGTACCTCTGTTGCAGGGTGCGCCAGACAGGCAACCAATCTCGGATATACAGATGCCCTGTTCATCCTGCTGAGAATTCTGACCATATCGCATGTCTGCTGAACTGACATCCGTCCAGTTTCATTAAGCCGCTCGATCTCCACAACAAATGATTCGTCCCCCTTAGATAACAGGTCAATAAGCGACTCTCTTTCCTGTTCCTGCAGTTCCGGCAACATATCCATTGAGATAGAAACCAAACCCTTTCCCATTCCCAAAAGTATCTTTGCCATATCCCCGGCAACCGGTGACTCTTCGGCACAAGAGTCCAGAAAAACTTTAAGCAGCCGCTGGACCATTTCCCGGTCGGTTATTTTTTCCAGTATTCTGGCTGCTAATCGAACAATAAGGTGAGATTTATCAGTTTTGCCTCTTGAAATATCTGCTACACACCCGACCATCGCTTTTGCCTGAATCCAGTTCTCTGAGTTCAGAAGTTTTCTAAGAAGTTGCCCCATCTGGAGTGCGACTATCTCTGCTCCGGGCAAAAGTTCCGTCTCTGTCTCCAGCCAGGTAGTAAATATCTCACTGATTCTTGTAAGCTGTTCAACTGAACCCCTTTCAACTATGGTGGATGCTGCAATTGATAAGAGTGCAATACTCCGCTCTCGGAGAATCACATCACCAGACAGGACTGCTGCTTCAAACACATTCAGCAGTGAATTCATTTCCGTACCAGATCCGCTCTCCCCAAGCCCTTGTATGTAGCCTGGCAGGAAGACCAGCAACTCGCTATTATCAAGATGCTCAATCTTGCCACGTCCCAACTCAGCTAACCCGTGCGCAACACGTTTCTGGGCTCGTTCTTTTTCAGCACCGTTCAATAGGTTCTGGATTTTTTGCTGAACGTCCGACTGTTGACCTTTACTCATAACCACCTTGATGCGAGGTATTCATTTGGATAGCGGTATACGCCTCTATTACCCGACCTATCTTTGTTTCAGCAGCAATAGCTTTAATACGACAGACACCCACCCGGATAATTGCCAGGAATAATACATACAAATTTCTAACAGCTCAGTGCTCACTTCAAACTTTCGTTTTTTCTATTGTCTGATTACCAGCTGCTTTTCAGATATTTTATATAGCTTGTTAAGTCCAAGTTATATTTCATCATTATTTAAGCAAATTGTAAACAGCAATCGATAATGGTTCGTCGACCAACATAATTGGCGGGTCTGAAATGTATCAGAGGTATCGTTCGGCCTTCCATACCGCCGGGCCTCGAGTATGGAAGCCAGCATACACATTTCTTGTTGCGGAGCAGATGCGGCAAGCCTGATGCTGATCTCCTGTTTATATTCTCATTTGCAGGAAAAAGGCATGAAGTTGAGGTTAAGCTTTGGCGGGTTTGCAAAATTAGAAATTTCGCTATTCTTCTTGAACTTTGCAGCAATATATCCTAGAGTCGGCACGTTTGAACCAATTGAGAATCAGGCTGGTCTTGATACTGTTATAGATTCTTCATATATCAAATTTCGCACAAACTTCATAACTATGCACACAGACAACCGTCGAATCGTCATTACAGGTGTAGGCCTTGCCGCACCGAATGCCTCGAATTTACAGGAATACAGAGAAAAACTACTGAAAGGCGAGAGCGAAATTTCTGAAATTGATCTTCGATATTTCGGTAAGGCGCCCGCTGGTATCTGCTCATTCCCTGAAACCAAATACCGCAAAAAGAAAGAAAACAAAAAGGGTACACGTGCAGGTTGTATTGGAGTCTACTGTGCTCATGAAGCACTCGCCAGCGCTAACCTTGATATCAACGAGTATGATGTTTCAAAGGTAGGAGTATATATCGGCCTCACCGAACACGGCACCGTGGAAACTGAAAATGAGGTATATAATATCAGCCAGTATGGCCACGACACCGCATACTGGACTCATCATCACAATCCACGTACCGTCCTGAACAACCCTGCCGGTGAAATCACCTTGAGTCTTGGCATCACCGGACCTCACTATTCCATCGGTGCAGCCTGCGCTGCCGGAAACGCTTCTATTATTCAGGCCGTACAGATGATGAGGCTTGGCGAGGTTGACATGGCACTTGCAGGTGGCATCTCCGAGTCAACCGGCTCTTTCGGAATTTTTGCCAGCTTTGCGGCCCAGAACGCTTTGGGGGCGGATGAAGACCCTAAACGCGCCTCTAAACCTTTTGATAAAAACAGAAATGGCATTGTTATTTCAGAAGGCGGCTGCATTTATGTTTTGGAATATCTGGAAAAGGCTATTGAGCGTGGTGCTAAAATTTATGGAGAGGTTGTTGGTTACGCAATGAACTCCGATGCTCGCGATTTTGTTCTGCCTTATGGTAAACGTCAGGCAGAATGTATGCGGCTGGCACTTGAGCGGGCAGGCCTCAAACCAGAAGAGATCGACCTGATCAACACCCATGCCACCGGTACCAAGCAGGGTGATATTGAAGAGTGCAAAGCAGTTCGGGAAGTGTTTGAGCACAGCAGCACAACCTATGTAAACAACACCAAATCGATCATCGGGCACGCCATGGGTGCCGCTGGTGTTCTCGAGTTGGCCGGCAACCTGCCAAGTTTTGAAGATAACATGATTCATCCGACCATTAATGTTGAGGAACTCGACCCTGAGTGTGCCATTGACAATCTGGTTATAAACGAAGCTGTCAAGGCGGATTCGATTAAGGTTATCCTCAACAACTCTTTTGGCATGCTAGGTATCAACTCCACCGTTATTGTTAAAAAGTTCGAAAAATCATAGAAAATCACTGGTATTTCTTAAGAAACCAAAATTTTCTTAAAAAGAACCTTCATCTGTGGTATAAATGAAACTTTTTGGCCCAGAGAATGAAAAACCTTAGCCTGCAGGCGAAGGTGTTACTACGTATATCGCTATAACGAAGAATTTGGAGAAACCAATGACCAGTGACGAAATTAAAGATCTTATCCTGGAAATCATAGAAGATATTGATGATGAAGCTGACTTTGACAGTCTGAACCCTGACGAGCCGCTTCGTGATCAGCTTGATCTCGATTCAATGGATTTCCTCGACATCGTCATGGAACTCAGAAAGCGTCACCAGCTGCAGATCCCTGAGGAAGACTACCCACAGCTTGCTACCCTCAACAGCTGTGTAAAATACCTGGAACCTCTTCTTAAAGACGCCTAATCGGTGAAAGCTTCCTGTATTGTTATCGGCGGCGGCCTCTCAGGGCTTGCCGCCGCTATTCGTTTAGCCCGTTTTATCCCCGATGTACTCCTGCTCGAGCAACATACCCGTCTCGGTGGATTGAATTCCTATTACTATCGCAACAAAACCCTCTTTGAGACTGGTTTGCACGCCATCACCAACTATGCAGAAAAAGGTGATAAAAGAGCCCCACTCAACAGGCTTTTGCGACAGCTTAAACTCGGTCGGGGCACCTTCGATTTCCAACAACAGAAATGCAGTGAAGTCGTCTTCAAAAACCAGGCATCATTACGGTTTTCCAACGACTTTGAGATACTGAAAAGTGAGATAGCTGCAACGTTTCCGAAATCTATTGACGGCTTTGCCTCCCTCATCACTTTTTTAGATGAGTTCGATCCTTTTCAGCCTGCTCCATTTCAGTCTGCAAAAGTCTTTCTCAATGAGCGTATCCATGATCCACTGTTGGTAGACATGCTGCTCTGCCCATTGATGTATTATGGATCGAGTGTCGAGAATGACATGGATCTCTCCCAGTTTGCCATTATGTTCCAGGCAATTTTCCGGGAAGGTTTTTTCCGTCCCGGGGGAACTATTAAAGATTTCCTCTCCATTCTCACAGACCACCTTGCTTCACTGGGCGGTACTGTCAGAAAGGGTGCCAGGGTAAAGCGACTAATTCACTCGGGCAACAAAGTTTCCGGAGTCGAACTTGCTTCAGGAGAAACCCTTGAGTGCAGCCATATCCTGTCTACCATAGGTAGCTCTGAAACAATGGAGATTCTCGGTAAACACGACCGTGATGAACAGGCCTGTCGTCTCGGCTTCGTTGAGTCGATCTTCCAGATGCCTGCAACCTCCATTGAGACCCTGCCCCAGGATAAAACCGTAATTTTCTTTTCCGACAAAGCGGACTTTCGCTACCAACAACCGAAAGCCCATGTCGATTTTAGTAGCGGTGTTATCTGTATGCCCTATAATTTTCACAATGTGGAGACAGGGAATCATATTGAAGTGCGGTCAACCCACCTCGCTTCATGGCAGAAATGGTCACAGGCAAGGCAGAATATGCAACGCTATGAGGAGCTGAAACGCGATCTGCGGGCGCAATCCCTTGCGGTAATCGAACAGTATGTAGGCAGCTTCGCTGATGACATTATCTACGAAGATACCTTCACACCGATCACCATAGAACGCTACACCTCGAAAAAACATGGCGCCATTTACGGCTGTCCCACCAAAATCAAGGATGGAGATATCGGTTTTGAGAACCTTTTTCTGGCAGGTACTGACCAGGGTTTTCTCGGCATTGTTGGTTCAATGCTCAGCGGTGTCTCCATCGTAAATCAGCACATACTCCCCAAATACTAATCTCGGTCACAGACCGGATTCACCTCGGGAACCATACATAGATCAGAATTATGCCTGTATCGTTTAAAGAATCCAAAGACCATTATGATGTCATCGTCATTGGCTCCGGCCTTGGCGGTCTTACTACCGCCAATCGGCTTGCCTATTGCGGTCACTCTGTTCTTCTGCTGGAGCATCATCATCGCCTCGGCGGTCTGGCCACCTGGTTTAAGCGCAAAGGCCACATCTTTGACATCTCCCTCCACGGTTTTCCTTACGGAATGATTAAGACCTGTAAAAAATACTGGAACAAGGAGATAATGAAGTCCATTGTGCAACTGAAAAATATCGTTTTTGATAACCCTCAGTTCAACCTTCGCACAACTTTCGACAAGGATGATTTCACCTCCCTTTTAAATAACCATTTCAAAATCCCTCTCTCTACGGTGAACAACTTCTTTTCAACCGTGGCCGGGATGAACTTCTATGATGATCAGTCCATGACCACCAGAGAGCTCTTTGAGCAGTTCTTTCCTGGTCGTACAGATGTTCATCGTCTACTCATGGAGCCGATCACCTACGCCAACGGTTCAACCCTGGACGATCCTGCAATCACTTATGGTATCGTTTTCTCTAACTTCATGAACCGTGGTGTTTTCACTTTTGAAGGCGGGACAGACAAACTCATCCAGATGATGTCTGACGAGCTGGAAAAAAATGGTGTCACCATCTGCACAAACACCAAAGTCGACAATATCATAGTTGAAAATGGCAAAGTTCGGGGTATCTCCGCGAAAGGCAGGACTATCACCGCAGGTGCAGTCGTCTCCAACAGCGGTATAACCAATACCATCCACAACCTCACTGACCGCTCGTGCTTTACCGATGAATTCCTGCAGAAAGCAGATGCAATTCGAGTAAACAACTCAAGCTGCCAAGTATATATGGGGATACGTGAGGACGAAAGGATCAAAGACGTCGGTGATCTGCTCTTTACCTCAACAGCACCGGAGTTTGACTCAAGTGAGCTGCTCGACGTCAATACCCGCTCAAAAACATTTTCCCTGTATTACCCAAAGACCAGACCTGGCCATGACCGCTACACCATCGTCGCCTCCATGAATGGCCGCTACGAAGACTGGAAAAATATGTCTGATGAGCAATACGAACAGGAAAAAGAGCTCATGATCAACAGGGCGGTCGACGATCTCGAGCGCTACCTGCCTGGAATCGGCGGCAAAATCGACTGGCTTGAAGCGGCCACCCCGCTTACATTCAACAAGTATACCTTGCATACCCAGGGCACATCCTTCGGAACTAAATTTGAGGGTCTTGATATCTCGCGATCCATATTCAAAGAAGTTTCCGGACTCTTCCATGTCGGCTCGGTGGGCATCATTATGTCTGGATGGCTTGGTGCAATCAACTACGGTGTCATCGTTTCCAACGACGTCGATGCCTATGTAAGAAGCCTCTAACCGGTATACTCATACGAAAAGGATAAAATATGCAGGATTTTTCAGATCAGAACGTCATCGTTACCGGAGCGACCCGGGGCATCGGCAAAGCTATCACCGAGGCATTCCTGGTGCGAGGTGGGAACGTTTTCGGTATTTATGGCGGTAACACCCAGGCTGCAGATGCATTTGCCAGGGAATGCGAACAGCTGAAAGGTACTCTCGAGCTCTTCCAGTGCGACATCTCCAGCCCGGAGCAGGTAGATGGATTCTACTCCCAGATCGAAAGTCGTATTTCCTCACTGGATGTGCTGATCAACAACGCCGGTATCCGCCGTGACGCTGTGATGGCAATGATGAAGACTGAAGACTGGAGCAAGGTTATCGATATCAACCTGAACGGTACCTATCTGATGTCCAAGCCCGCCGTCTTGCTGATGATGCGTAACAAGTTCGGCAGAATCATAAATATCACTTCGCCGGTATCGCATCTTGGTTTTGCCGGCCAAACAAACTATGCAGCTTCAAAAGCAGGCCAGATCGGCCTGACCCGTTCACTCGCCAAAGAAACCGCGAAAAAGAAAATCACCGTAAATTGCGTTTCTCCGGGCTTCATCGCCACTGACTTCATTGATGACCTCCCCACCGAACAGCTCGCGGAATATAAAAAGATGGTGCCCATGAAGCGGTTTGGAACTCCAGAAGAAGTTGCAGACGCTGTACTCTTTCTCGCTTCTAAAAAAGCCTCGTACATAACCGGTTCAGTCCTCGAAATTAACGGAGGACTCTAATGGCCGCATCCCAGGAGATACTCGACCGGATACCCCATCGTCCACCTTTTCTCTGGGTCGACTCCATTGTGGAACGTAACCAGGACAGCATCGTCACCAGTACCACAATCCCGGAAAACCTGGATGTATTCACCGGTCACTACCCGGGCAACCCGATTATGCCCGGAGTTCTGCTGTGTGAAGCTATTTTTCAGTCCGGAGCCCTGCTTATGACCTATATGCTTGAATCCGGAGAGTTGAAAGCAGAAGGCGATGTCCCCGTCCTTACACGAATTGAAGGAGCGAAATTCAAGCGGCTTGTTGGTCCCGGTGATGTAATTGAGATCACGGTCAAACACAAGGAGACCCTCTCCTCTGTGAGTTTTATGAAAGGATCTTTGAGAGTTAACGGAAAAGTTGCTGTCCAGGTCGATTTTTCCTGCGCTCTTACCACTCGCCAGGAAATCTAATAATTCAAATTATTTCCATAACAAGCCCTTCCACAGCCGGTCCTCACCCGTTTTGTTCTTGATTTCAACAGGTCTGCAGAGGAAAACTGCCCTGTTGAAGTTTTGCTGAAAACAGGTACAATGTCAAACCTGTTGGACCATGCTTTTTATGAATACGCATCAATATCGGTTGTCGGTAATGTGCGCAAATCGTATATATTTTTCAAAGGGTAACTTAGAGTGCAGCTGTCTATCACCGATATGATTTTGCATGCAGGACCAATTGGTCAGCTCGTTATGCTGACTCTCCTGCTCTTTTCCATTGGCTCATGGGCCATAGTCTTCATGAAGCTGAAATTGTTTCGTCGCGTACGATTTGACAGTGAGGACTTTCTTGAGACCTTCTGGTCATCGAGCAACCTGAGCGAAGCACATAAATCAGCAGGGAACTTCCAATACAGCCCGGAAGCAGCAGTGTTCACCGCCGGATACAATGAGTTGCAAAAGATTAATAAAATTCGCAACCATAAAGAAGGGCAGGAGAACAATGATTCGCTGGATATGCAACTGGCAACAATGGATAATCTCAAACGCGCAATGAGAAAAGCACACTACCAGCACCTCAACCGCCTGGGGGCTTCTCTGCCATTTCTGGCGACTACCGGTAGTGCCACTCCCTTTATAGGTCTGTTCGGCACCGTATGGGGTATCATGGTCTCTTTTCATGATATTGGTGCTCGTGGTTCCGCTTCTCTTACAGTTGTTGCGCCAGGTATTTCTGAGGCACTGGTAGCCACTGCAGCGGGTCTCGCAGCCGCGATCCCGGCCGTTATCGCCTATAACCACTTTTCAAACAAACTTGATGGCGTAGACAGTGATGTAGAGCACTTCACCACTGACTTTCTCAATTTGGTTGAACGCGATCTGATCAGCCGTGTACGAAACTAATAGAGGTCAAAGATACAATGGGCCCATTACGCAGTAACGGCAAAAAACGACTCGTTTCCGAAATCAACGTCACACCACTGGTGGATGTCATGCTGGTTCTGCTGATCATTTTTATGGTCACAGCTCCCATGATGACACAAGGACTCGACGTTGATTTGCCCGAGACAACCGCTAAATCGCTTCGACAGGAAGAAAACCCTGTAACCATAGGTATTAATAAAGATAACGAGTACAGCCTGAACGGCACAAACTTCCCCCATGCGCTCCTTATTCAGGAACTCAGGAAACTGCCTGAAGAAATGCGTGAGCAGCCGATCTATCTTAGTGCTGACCAGACCGTACCCTATGGGGTGGTTGTCAAACTCATGGCTGACATCAAGGCTGCCGGTTTCGACAAACTCGGCATGATCACAAAACCAGTAGAATCGACAAACTGATCTTGTGCTGCAGGAATTCAAAACATCATACAGTTATTCCGAGGAATGGAAACTGCCTATAAATCTTGCAATCGCATTTCATGTGATTCTTGCAGTGGCCGTTTTCTACCTCCCCAATATGTTTGATTCAAAGCCTCGCTTTGAAGACATATACACCGTTAATCTGGTCAATCTGGCCGATATCCCTGACGTTCAGTCTCCCCGGGAACGTGTGCCGGAACCTGAGCCGTCTGCCCAGCCCAAAGCAGATGAAAGTGTTTCTGAAAAAGCCGTCTCCATAGCCGAAAAACCGGTTGAGCCGGTTGTTGCCCCACCTGAGCCACCAAAAGCGATTTCTATCAAGCCTTCAAAAAGAAAGGTCAAAAAGAAGATCGTCGAGGACAAACCTCAACCCCGGGAAACAGAGCTCGATCGCAAGAGACGTGAGCGACTTGCGGAAATGATTCGCGCTGAGCAGGAAGCGGCAGAACAGGCACAGCTTCTGGCTGAAGAGGCCGCTCTTGAGAAAAAGCTGGCAGAAGATGCCCAGAGACGACTTCAGGAAGCTGAAGCGCAAAGGGCCAGGATGAACAACCAACAGCAGCAGAGCGCTCAAAGCAGCAATGCCATGAGAGACTCCAGCAACCTCTCTGCTCTTGAAAAACAATATTTTGTTGCCATAACCAGCAGGCTTCACTCATACTGGAGCGTGCCGGAATATATGTCTGAAGAGCTCAGTGCCACAGTAGTCGTCACCGTAAACAGCGACGGCACTATAATGCACTCATTTTTCGAGGTCAGATCCGGCGACCGGATATTTGATAATTTTGTAACCAAGACACTTCAGGACGTCGGGAAACTTCCTCCTATCCCTCCTGCCTTGAATAAGCAACGCATGGAGATAGGCCTGAGATTCAGCCCGACTGGCATCCGCTAATATTCTTGATTTAAAACCACAGGCCCACACATGGTAAAAAGAACATCTATAAACAGGCTATTCACCCTTCTGATGTTATTTGTCTGCGCTGCATTGCTGACACCAGTTCCAGCATCTGCCGAGAGGGTTTACCTCGATATCAGCGCATCAGAAGCCAGAAAAATTCAGTTTGCAGTGCCCTGGTTCACCAATAAGGATAGGCCCACCCAGCCCCAGAATTATGGTCGTGACGTTGCCGATGTCTTGGCCAAGGCACTCAAGTTTCATGGTATTATTTCCATTCTGCCGACCCAGGAGTACAGCGGATCTCAGCAGGCCGACTGGCGTTCACTCGGTGTCGATTATGTTGTACTCGGCCAATACGTCAATGATGCCAAGGGCGTAACCTTTGAAATGCGATTGCTCGATGTTGCCGGCAATGAAGTGATCATGGGTAAATCATTTTCAGGCACCACCCAGCAGCAGGATAAAATGCTCTTTTCCTTCTGTGATTATGTAATCAAGGAACTGACCGGCTCTCCCGGTATCGCGACAACCCAGATCGCTTTCGTGACCCAGTTGCAAAATGCCAAGGAAGTCTATCTGACCGATATTCTCGGAAGAACCATTCGCCAGGTAACCCGGCATAGAAACCTTATTGTTTCTCCTCGTTTCACACCCGACGGCAAAGCTCTCAGTTACACCTCATATCATTCCGGCAACCCGAACCTCTATCTTACTGAGTTAAACCAGAACAAGGTCACCAGGGCCCTTTCCCGCAGGAAAGGCATGAACTTTGCGCCAGCCTGGTCGCCAGACGGCAAACGAATGATCTTAACCCTGTCCGTCAACGGCAACCCGGACCTGTTTCTGCTTGACAATAAAGGGAATATAATTGAGCAACTCACCAATCGATCGGGAATAAACGTATCACCAACCTGGTCACCTGACGGCCAACACATCGCCTTCGTCTCAGACAGGAGCGGCAGGCCGCAACTGTATCTGATGGACCTCAGAACCCGTCGTACCCAGCGCATTACCTTTCAAGGGGCTGAAAACGTTGAACCTTCCTGGTCGCCGACTGAAGATCTGATTGTCTATTCAAGTCTGCGTGATGGTGTATATCAACTCTACACAATTGCACCGGACCCGTCCGCAACCGCCACCGCAGTGACCACCGATCTCAGCCATCATGAGACACCTAGCTGGTCACCTGATGGAAATCAGGTAATCTTTTCAAAAAGAGACGGGAAAAACCACCAGATATACGCTATTATGAAAAACGGTTCGTTCCAGAGACGACTTTTCTCGTTTCCAGGGAGTCACACCTACCCACAGTGGTCGAAATATTAAAACTTTGACTTTCAATAAATTACCATTCATGCAGATGATAAAAACTATTCGCAACATACTCTTTGTAAGTGCACTTTCTCCTTTACTGATACAGTGCGCCTCTCAGGATGAGGTTAGAAGACTTCAATACCAGCTGCACACGGTTAACAAAAAGTTTGAAGACATGAGGACGAATACTGTCGATGACATGCAAAAACGTCAGGCAGCGTATTCCAACCAGATCGATCAACTTGAGATGGAAATCCTTGGCCTAAAGAGCCAACTTGAGGAAACAAGTCACCTTAACCGAAGTCTCAAAGAGCAGAACAAAGAACTGCAAAGCAATATCAGTGATGTCGCCAGAGAAGATGCTCTCCATCGTGAGCAGATGATACAGCGCATTAATGAAGAGCAAAAAGCTAAAGAAGCTCTTATTGCCCAGCTCAATGATAAGCTGCAAATTCAGCAGGAAAACCTCAAAGCTATCCAGGATGCACGAGTCCGTGATGCAGAGCGGCGTGCCCGGGAAGCAAAAATGAAAGCTGATGCTGCCAAGGCCAGGGCAACTGCCGCCAGTAGAACTGATTCCAGAGGAATTCAAAAAATTTCTGCAGGACTGAACAAGCATGTCGTTGGTGATCAAAGACCTGCCGCGCCGAAACCTAGTGTCAAACCAGCAACACCCACGGCCAAACCTTCGACTCCGGCCACTCAGCCTGCAACCCAGACCGCCGCTACTACCAGTTCACCACTCGGTGCTGCACAGGCACTTTTTGACCAGGAGAAATATCAGGAAGCGTATAGCGCCTATAACAGAATAACCGGAGCCAATCCGGCGAGTGAAGAAGGCATTACTGCAGCCTATATGATGGGTGAATGTCTTTTTGCCCAGAAAGAATACGATCGCGCTATTTTGCAGTACCAGAAGATTATTTCCCAGAGCGGTAGTCATCCGAAAGCTGCATCCGCAACTCTTAAGCAGGCCATGGCTTTTGAACTGCTGGCAGACAATGAAACGGCACGACTTATCTATGCCAAAATTGTCAAACACTACAGCAATTCACCGGAAGCGAAAATCGCCAGAGATAAACTCAAGTAAGCCAACTCTCGGCTGACTTCCATTATCCATTGTGTTTTCCCTGATCATGGAAATAGTTTTTATTCAGATCAGGGAGCACAGCGCAATGAAGTCTACACCTGGTACATTCACGCCATATAAACCTGTGGTTGCTTAAATTATCCACTTGAACGAATCTATTACCCTTGAAGCTACGTTTAGACGAACTACTGGTTGAAAGACATCTTGCTAATGATATCGCAGCCGCCAGAGCGATGATTGGTGCAGGCGAAGTGCTGGTAAATGATCAGGTCGCAGATAAAGCCGGGATAGCATATCCAGCCGGAATAGCCATTCGCACCAAACAGAAATGTCGTTATGTATCCAGGGGCGGCTTAAAACTTGAGCAAGCTATAGATTCCTTTGATATAGATCCCGCAGGAATGTGCTGCCTTGATGTCGGCGCATCTACCGGTGGATTCACCGACTGCCTGCTGCAGAATGGTGCCGCCAGAGTTTACGCCGTCGACGTTGCTTATGGCCAGCTTGACTGGAAACTGAGATCAGACGACAGGGTGGTGGTCATCGAACGATTCAATGCCAGAAAACTGAAACCATCTGATCTTGGTGAAGCCATTGATCTGGCAGTCATGGATGCATCCTTTATCTCAATTACCAAAATTATCCCTACGCTCATTCCCCTGTTCAGGGAGCGGGCACAAATAATCGCCCTGATCAAACCCCAGTTTGAACTGCCACAACATAAAATCAGCAAAGGTGGAGTAGTCCGTGAACCCGAACTCCATCAGGAAGCCATAGATAAAATAGTTACTTTCGCCAAAGAGCTGGATCTCAAGGTGGAAGGTATTGTCACTTCTCCAATCCATGGCCCCAAAGGAAACACCGAATTCCTGATCCACCTCACTGGCCGCGACGACGACTAAAACCACCTTCCGCCCTTCCCGGAAATTCATAAAAAAAGGTAGCTGAGGATTCTCCCCGGCTACCTTCTCAGTTACATGCTACGGCCACAGATGCGTGCTATTTTTCCTGCAGATTCTTGATCGTTTCAAGTAACCTGCCAGCCTCATTTTTTTCCTGCTCGGTTGCCTGTCCATGCTGCATAACCTGCTTCAAGCTGAATTCAGCAAGTTTTAATTTCCCTTCATACAGGTTGTATTTGCCAAGAGCTATGGCCGCTGGAACTTCTTCTTTCTTGGCTGTGGCAATCTTGCCAAGTTCAAAATAGACCTTCGCATACTGCGGCAAGTCATAAGACACTACCCTAAAAAGATTTTCCGCCTCGTTCAGATTTCCCAATGCCATGTTCACACGTGCCAGGTTATAAGCGGCATACATATCTTTCGGATTTTCAGAAAATGCCTTGGCCAGAATAACGCGGGCTTCTTCAACTCTGCCAGCCTCAAAGAGCAAAACTCCCCGATCGGTTTTCAGGATAGACCAATCCGGAATGGCAGCAATAACCTGGTCGAGCAATATCTCACTCCGCGCATAATTATTCAGGCGCCGTTCTACCTGGGACAGACCATACTTGGCCATCAGCTTCTCTTTAGCATCAAGCCTGCTATCGGTCATTTGACTGACCAGATACTCACGTAATCTTTCTGCTCCGTCACTGCTGGACATTATCCGGTATTTGAAACGCAGAAATTCGAGGTCGTCGGTTGATTCGAAGTCAACTAAATCCTCCTGATCCACCACCATTAATGACTGCACATAGTTCAGTCGAAATTCCGGATTCGGGTGTGTCAGGAGATACTGAGGAAGTTTATCGCTTCTGTATCGGCTTACCCTTCTCATGGTTTCAAGCATCTTCTCCTGTCCCTCAGGATGACGGCCCATCTCTTTCATCCAGCCATACGCCATAAGATCCGCTTCTTCCTCATGTTTACGGCTGTAATGAAGCGTTGCGCTCTGACCGGCTGCCAGAGAGCCTGTCAGCAGAGCCTGGGTTGCAGCCCCACCACCAAGAGCAAGCGCAGCCAGGGCAACGGCAAGTGAGGCCGCGCTGACGAGTTTCCCTTTTTCCATACGACCGGCGAGATGCCTTCTGGCAACATGGCCAATTTCATGCGCCAGAACTGAAACCAGTTCATCTTCGCTCTCCATGGCACCGATCAGCCCGGTATAGAAGAATATTAGGCCAGATGGAGCAGCAAAAGCATTGAAATCACCACTTTGAACAATATAGAAGTGATAATCAAAGTACTGCAGCCCAGCGACCTCAAGTACTTCCTTGCCCAAAGAACGCAGATAAATAACCAGATCAGGATCATCCACCAACGGAAAAGCTGCCCGGACCTGGTAGAGCAACTGCTCACCAATCTTTCGTTCCTCTCCGACACTCAGGGCAAAAGCAGACTGCAGGCATGCAGCCTGTATCATTATCGCAACGAGTAATGCGGCTATATATTTATAAAAGAGTTTTCTCATTATGCTGAATCCAGGTTATGAGTTTTTCCATTCCTTCTTCAGTTGAAACAACCGATGAGTATCCAAGGTCATTTTCTATGGCGTCATGTGAAAAATGATGCGATTTAGCAAGCTGCAAGGCCAGAAACCTGGTCATCCTTGGCTCCTGTTTTTTGCCGAGCACCCCATACATCCCTTCAAGAACAGCACCTGCACCATAGGCCACAGGAAACGGTACAGATTTTGTTACCGGTGCTATACCAAGCTTCAGAAAGAGCTGGTTAATCCAATCCCAGAGATTTACAGGTTCCGGCTGACCGATGAAATAAGGTTTGCCGGCGGAAACACCCTCAGCCGCCAGATCGAATCCGGCAAGAACATGGGCATGGGCGACATTTTCCACGTAGGAGATATCAACGAGATTTTTACCTTCGCCGACAATTTTCAACTCCCTGCTTCTGCCTTTTTCCAATAAACGCGGAATGAGATGCGGATCACCCGGGCCCCAGATTAAATGTGGCCGAATCGCACAAGTGCGAAACCCTGAACCACCTGCAGTATCATCGTTGGCCGCCAGCACCAGTTTTTCTGCCATCACCTTGCTTCGCGCATAGTGACAGAGAAATTTATCCGGGTAGGGCAAACTCTCTGTGCCACCTTCGATGTCATCTGCATCAAATACCACGGAAGGGGTTGAGGTATACACCAGTCTGGAGATATTGTTTTTTCTGCAAGCCGCCAGGATATTCTCAGTCCCCTGAACATTTATGGAATAGTAATCTTGCCAATCACCCCAGATGCCTGCCAGTGCGGCGACATGAAATACTGTATCCACATCCCGGACTACTTCATTTACTTTTGCAGAGTCCCGGATATCAACAGCGAGACTGCGCGCGCCCAACTCTTCAACTGCGGGATAAACATTCCTGCCAACCGCAGTGCATTCTACCCCACGGTCGAGTAGCATTCGTATTATATTTTTCCCTACAAAACCGCCGCCACCGGTCACAAGTACTTTTTTCATCTTTCAGCCCGTAATTTCTCGGTAGCCCAAAGGGCAAGTTGCTCACGAAAGATTTTCGCATTGTGCCGTATATCCACTGGAAACTTTCTGTGCACCATAAATTCGGTTATCGAGCTGGTCAGATGACTGGCAGCAGCTAACTCTTTTACCTCTGCCAGTAGCTGAGCCTCTGAACCGGAAAAATCTTTGTGAGGTTCAATAATCAGTACGGGTTGTACTCTCTCGCCACCAGAATATTTTGCACCTACCAGAGCAGAACGAAAAACATCTTTATGCTCATTGACAATTGCTTCACAGGGAATAGTAAAGAAGGTCACTCCGTCGCTGATGACCCGATGCGCTTTTCGCCCGCAAAACCATAATCTGCCCAATTCATCAAAGTACCCGGTATCGCCCATACGATGCCAGAAGGAATCCCCGTCCTTTACTTTGGCGTGCTGTGTTTCTTTCTCATTGTTCTCATAAGCCCGCGTTACCACATCGCCCTTGACGATAATTTCACCAATTTCACCGGCGGGCAAAAATTCTGCCCGGTCAATGTTCTCGATTGGAGAATCATCAATCATAATCACCCGAATATCAATACCCGGCAACGGCCTTCCTACACAGGTCCCCTTACCTACTCTGCTATGGGGCCAGGTCTCCTCAAGGATCTCCCGCCCTTCCATGGAAACGATAGGCAAACTCTCTGTTGCGCCATAAGGGGTGAAAATCCTGGCATCACCAGGCAAGATCCGGGTAACACGCTCCAGCAACTCCCCAGGCACAGGAGCACCTGCCATCAGCACCTTCTTTAAGGAATCGAGCCGAATGCCGTTTTCGATACAATAGCGGCTCACAACGTTCCAGATGGCAGGTGAACCAAATGAATAGCTCACACCATATTTTTTTATTGAAGATATGAATTTTTCAGGATCAACCTGGGCCGGCTTGGTAGGATCCATATCAGGGATCACGGCACAAGCGCCAAGAGCTGTGGAAAACAGGGCAAAAAGAGGAAAGGCTGGCTGATCTGTGTGCTTTTCATCAATGCCATAATAATTGCGAATCCTATCAAGCTGGGCTGCAAAAATAGAATGCTCATAACGAACGCCCTTGGGCGGACCTGTTGAACCGGTAGTAAAAATTATCGCAGCAAGATCATCGGCCGACGGTCGGTAAACAGGATATGGCTCAACTTCTGCCTGAATAGCAGTTCGTATATCCTTGCCAAAAAGACCAAAAGAATTTCCACAACAAAACCTGTATTTGACGCTTTCAAATGGACCAGGAAAAAAGGCCGCAAACAGCCTTGCCTTGGGAATACCTATAAAAACAGAGGGCTTTACTCCTTCAATACATTTAAGAAGGTTTTTATACCCCATGCCGGGATCAATCAGAATTATGGTGACGCCAATTTTAAACAGCGCAAAAGTAAGGCAGATGAAATCGGCCGAAGGTGTGACCATGAGCATAACCCTGTCGGCAGAGGTAACACCTTTTGCAGCCAGGTAGGTCGCGTAACTGTCAGATCTGCTGTTGAGCTCACGAAAGCTCATGGTTTTTCCGGATTTTGCCTCGATCAGGCCAGTCCGGTCCCCAAATTCCTCAGCGACTTCATTGAGCGTCTCAGCAATATTTACAACCATGGGTAGCTACTCCTCATGTTTTGTAAAAAAGCGTGACAGGATCGGCTTAATCTCGTCGAGCTTATCCTCGAGTATGTAATGACCACCATCTTCAAAATAATGCCGCTCAGCATTGGGAAACCTTTTCAGCCACTCTTCATAAAACACTTTATCGAAGCAAAAGTCCTTACCGCCCCAAAGAATGAGCATGGGGATTCCAGCATCTCTTATTGTTGACAGATTATTATCTATCTCCTGCAAGGTAAGGTAACTCGGATGCTTATCGGAGAGAGGAATATCCTGGACAAAAGCAGAAACTGCGACCCTGTTGTTCCAGTTATTGTATGGTGCAAGATACGCAGCAGCAATACCAGCAGCCAGAGGCTTTGATACAGCCATGAAGGTTGCAGGCCTGGCGAACCCGTTAAACCCTCGTACTATGATTGGACCAATTACCGGCAGTTTACACAGGCTGATGCGAAAAGGTATCCTCGTTGATAAAAAGGCCGCTGTATTCAAAACAACGATTTTTTCCAAACGTTCCGGATAGCGAGTCGCGAGACCCATTCCAATAGCTCCACCCCAGTCATGAACAATCAAAGAGTAGCTCGACACATCAATGTCGTTGAGCAAAGTGTGCAAGTTGTCTATGTGATGCGAGAGTTTGTAATCATAATCCTGTGGTTTATCAGATAATCCACAGCCGATATTATCCACCGCTATCACCCTGTAATTACGGGAAAGCAGTGATATGAGATTTCGGTAATAGTAGGACCAGGTGGGATTACCGTGGACCATTACTATAACAGGGCCCTGGCCTTCATCTATGTAGTGGAGTGTGTTGCCAAGAATATTGGCGAACTGTGAAGTAAAGTTATATTCGGGATACAAGGAATTCACTCAGTGAAATAATAGTGGATCAGCAAGACCCTGTTAACAAAACCGGGGCATATTGCTGGTATATTTTTTAGGCACCCAAGGTTAACGGAGGGGGTGTTTTGTGTCAACTTTTTTACAAATTAGTAATTTTTCCCAGCTAGGGTCCCAACAGGTAATTGGTGGTATCTCTGCAATCGTCATCAAACTTTCAACCAAAAGTGCGTTACTCCATCAGCCGCACACTACTTTAGAAAAACATTATGTAATTTCCACCACAAATGCAATATACACTCTCATGACCTAACATTTTAGAAAATCCCATTTAAATAACATAAATCAGTTGCTTTTATATTTTTTATATGCTAAACGGCTATTATTGTTACGCTTTAAGGAGTTCCAGCAAACCTGCCCTAGCAATGGTTTACCGCACGAACCAATACTGCATAATCGGTGGCTGCCGCTGACCAGCGTAGCAAAATGTTCACCAGCTGCAAGCTATGCTGGAAAATTATTATAAGGTTCCCTGGGGGGCCTGAGTTCAAAAGGAGTAGTTACAATGGCAGAAGGTACAGTGAAGTGGTTTAATGATGCTAAGGGTTTTGGTTTTATCGAGCAGGACGGTGGGCCAGATGTATTTGTACATTATTCCGCTATCCAGACAGAAGGCTTCAAATCCCTCGAAGAAGGTTCTCGTGTAAGCTTCGATATCATTGACGGTCCAAAAGGACCAGCTGCAGATAACGTTCAAAAAGTTTGATAGCTTTTTCTGAGATACCCACCTAAGAAGCCCTGCTCATTGAGCAGGGCTTTTTAGGTGGATCTTGCTTTTCTTAGAACCTGGAACGGGCCTCGATGCCCTTAGGCTCAACATCTTTTCGGAAAGCCATAGCGGCCAGGGCAATTTTGTCGCACTATCCGGTTATCTGAAACTCACATCGGTATAAGTGGCAAATAGTTTGGCTCCCAGCGCATCTTTTTGATGAGCTCGCGCAACCTTGCTTCCTCACCATCATGTCGAAAACTGGAAAAAACACAGGGTCTGCTCACCCCGAGTTCAACAGCTCGCTTTGCCACTGCCAAAGCCACCGTATTACTCACCAGTTCAAGATCGGCGAGTGAGGGGAGCAATCGGCCACTGTCCAGCTCATCCTGACGGACACAGCGTGATACAGCTTGCGCTGCAGCTATGAAGAATTCCGGTAGAACTTCACGAGCTCCTGATGCCAGCACTCCAAGCCCCACTCCCGGAAACACTAGGATATTATTGCTCTGGCTCACCTTACTTTGGTAGTCATCATCAGTGTTGGAGGCGGTTCCATTGGTTGGATCGTCAGAAGCTATGAGCGCTTTTCCATCAGTAACCTCTAGAAGCTCCCTCACGCACTCATTGGATGTGCCCGCACTGATATGTAAGGGCAACACAACCGGCCTGTCAGTATTCTTTAACATTGCTTTGACAATACCGCTTTCATTGCAAGCCTGACTTGTCTGGGTACTGATGAGCACGGTTGCTCCGCTTCCCAACACTACGTCCTTGACATTATCGCACCCTACCAGCCAATTGAACCGCGCGGGATCTTTGGCATAGCGCTTGATATAATATTCATTTGCGGTCTCTGTGGTAACAATTCCTTTCGAATCAGCCAGAAAAATAGCGTCTCTTGCCTGCTGCTCATCGAGCCCTTCCTCACGCAAGGCTATCTCCAGTTGCTCGCAGACACCTATTCCACCGCAATCAGTTCCGAGAACGAGAAATTTTTGTTTGCTCAACTTTTCTTTTTTAACCTTCATGGCCGAAAAAATTGAAGCGAGCACAATTGCACCGGTTCCCTGGATATTATCATTAAAGGTGATTATCTCATCTGCAAATGCGTCGCGAATACTCACGGCGTTATGACGGGAGAGATTTTCCCACTGACAGAGTGCATCTGGAAAGACATTGCGAAAGGCTCGAACAAATCTGCCGATGAAAGAAAGGTATTCTTCCCCCTTCAGTCGTTTGTTCCGCCAGCCGAGATACCGCTTGTCATTAAGCAGATCCTCATTGTCTGTGCCCACATCTAGGGAAATCGGCAGACAATGCCAGGGAGCAATACCACCCCCCTGAGTATAGAGCATCAACTTACCGAGACATATTGCAATGCCGCCCGCGCCCTGATCACCCATTCCGGGAATGCCCTGATTATCAGTGACAACTGCAATCCTGATATCACGGTGCAGGTATCGACGCAGAATATCTTCCGCCATATCGATGTTGCCGGGATAAAAATGTAAACCATTCGCCTGCCGGTACAGTGCAGAAAAACGCTGTACGGCCTGGCCTATCGTCGGAGTGTAGACAATGCCGACATATTTTCTCAGATCGCTCCGTATTAGCGCATGCGCCAGAGTTACGTTTCTATCGAAAAGGGCACGGATAAAAATAAAACGCTCAATATCGTCGACCTTGTTTTCGACAATACGCCTGGTATTTTCAACCTGCTCCTCCAAATCTCGAATACCTGGAGGCAGTGAAGCCTGAAGGCCAAGCTGCTGCCTCTCAGACTCGTTAAATGCTGTTCCTTTGTTTACAAAACTTATAGAACTGACAGCGGTGCCGCTTCCATAGACGATAACTTCGCGCGTATTACCATACTCATCGTACTTGAACTTATACTGAATTTTTGACATTGTCCCCGGAAGCTCCTTCGATATCAATTAGATTCATTGACAATCAACCTGCTTTTCTCCATAATGCCGACCATGAAAACATGGCAACACATACTCAAAGACAGTATTACCACTTATGGCGATTTGAAGAAACATCTTGGTTGCGATAATTCCGTAATTCAAGATGTCATAGAGCGTTATCCACTCAGAATCAATCCGTACTATCTCAAGCTCATCCAGGCCCCTGGTGACCCAATCTGGCGACAAGCTGTACCTGATCCAGCTGAATTTTATGACAACGTTTGTCATATAGACCCACTGGGTGAGGAAAATCTGAGTGTCACACCGAATCTTGTCCACAAATATCCTGACCGCGCACTCCTGCTTGTTACCGGCCAGTGCGCGATGTATTGCAGGTTCTGCACGCGTAAGAGGAAAGTCGGCACCTCCCGCATGGTGATTTCAGAAGATTCGTTACAAGCCGCATACCAATACCTGAGGGAACATCCTGAAGTTCGGGAGGTACTTATATCAGGAGGAGACCCCTTATTGCTTGCAGATGAAGTTCTGGATGATATTTTGTCAGAGCTCAGGGCAATTAACTCAATCGAGGTGATTCGCATCGGCAGCAGAGTCCCTGCAACTTTGCCAATGCGGGTAACCCCGGAGCTGGTGAATATACTCAAGCGTTATCACCCACTCTATATCAACACCCATTTCAATCATCCCCGGGAACTGACACCCGAAGCGGAAAAAGCAGCAACAATGCTTGCCGATGCTGGCATTCCACTCGGCAACCAGACCGTACTGCTACGCGGAGTAAACGATTCTGCAGATACCTTAAAACAACTCTTTACAGGTCTTTTACGCCTACGCATCAAACCCTATTATCTCTTCCAGGCCGACCTGTCCCGCGGTACTGACCACCTTCGCACACATAGTTCAGTCGGTATAAAACTCATGCGTCAGCTCTATGGACATATCTCAGGTATGGCGGTGCCAACCCTGGCTTTGGATGCACCAGACGGGAAAGGTAAGATCCCGCTCACACCGCAATACATACTTGAGCACGGAACCTCGCTGGTCTTTGAAAACTTTCAGGGAGAGCGCTGTAACTATCCGGAAGCAATCGAACCTGGCTAGCAGGCTACATCATATTCTCCGGATCAACGTCAAGCAGTAACCGGCAATCTCTGGCCGCCAGTTCATTTTGGTGCTGATGAATATAATTGCATATACCATGCAAAATATTCAGCGACTCTGTCTTAATCATTACCTGCCAGCGATACTTCTTTTTAACCCGGTCAATCGGCGATGGCGCAGGTCCCAACACTTCTGCAGAACCCAGGGTGTTGTTGGCATCTCTGGACCCCTGAGTTGATGATCCGGGTAACGGCTGCTGCAGAAGGGCCTTGCAGACTTGAGCTACTTTCATGGCGCTATCCACCACCCTGTCCTCGGACTCACCGTGAATGTGGATAGCTACCATTCTGACATATGGCGGAAATTTGGGGTTTCTGCGTAGCTCCAACTCACGTTCAACCAATTCTTCATACCTGTGTCCCCTGGCATAAAGCAAAGCATAGTGGTCAGGTCGCATAGTCTGGATATAGACTTCTCCCGGGTCATCTCCCCTACCCGCTCGCCCTGTAACCTGCGTCACAAGTTGAAATGTTCTCTCGGCCGCGCGATAGTCAGGGATACTTAACCCTGCATCGGCCCAGACCACGCCAACTAATGTTACCCCCGGAAAATGGTGCCCTTTGGCAACCATCTGGGTACCAACCAGGATATCAATCTCCCCGGCACGGGTCTTTTTCAGTGTCTCCAGAAAAACTTTTCTGTCGAATGCGGTATCTGCATCCAACCGTGCTATCCGCGCCTCCGGCACTAAAGCACGCAATTCCTCTTCCACCCGTTCTGTACCAAACCCCACGGGAACCATGGACGTTGAGGAACAATTTCCGCAAACTGTTCGCTCATGCACTGAGTAACCACAATAATGACAGAGGAGTTGCTGCTTGGACCGGTGCAGAGTCAGTGAAACATGGCAATCAACGCATTCAACAGGAGTACCGCACTCCTGACAGATAACATTTACCGAAAAGCCACGCCGGTTGATAAAAATTACGCTCTGCTTACCCCTTTCAAGATTGTCGACCAGGGCTTTCTGCAAAGGCGGCCTGAAAATACTTTTCTTGCCCCCCCTGGCCTTCTGTCTCAAGTCAATGATATTCACTTTGGGAAGGGGGCGGTTTCCGACCCTGTTTTTCATGGTCAGGAGATTATATTTGCCAATTTGAGCGTTATAATAACTGACCACGGACGGGGTGGCGGAGGCAAGCAGTACGGTACACTGCTGCTGCCTTGCCCGGACCACCGCCAGATCACGGCCATTGTAACGTAACTTATCATCCTGCTTGAGGCCGCCGTCATGCTCCTCATCTACCACAATCAAACCGAGATCCTTGAAAGGCGCAAAGATGGCAGATCTTGCGCCGATAACGATCCTGGCCTCACCCGAGACAACAAGACTCCATTGGTCAAACTTTTCTCCGGCTGTGAGGCCTGAATGAAGCAGAACGACGTTTTCTCCGAATCGTGAGATAAAATGGGTCTCAAGCTGTGTTGCAAGGGCAATCTCCGGAACAATGACCAGTACACTTTTGCCCAGACTGAGAGTTACGGCAGTTGCCTGAAGATAGACCTCGGTCTTGCCGGAACCGGTTACCCCATGCAGCAGAAAAGGCGAATAACCACCCTTTTCAACTGCGGGTACGATCTCAGCAAGAGCTGCCTGCTGTTCCTCTGTCAATACCTCAGGGGCTGGGAAAAATTCGAGCTGCTCCCCCAGCGGACTTCTGAAAACACGGCGCCGCTCCTCGACCACCATTCCTGAGGCTATCAACGATTGAAGCTGCTTACCTGCACCGGAGTAGGATGCCAGCAATTCTTTTCTTGGCACCGCTCCCTTTTCAGAATTCCCCCGTAACAGTTCCAGGTAATACATTGTTTTTGCTTCTGCGACCCCCAGGCTCAAATTGTTTTGCCTGTTAAGTCTGGCCCGATAAATTGAAATTGCATCTTTTCCGGAACCAGGCAAGCCTTCCAGGCCGGCTGGTTCTGCCGACAGGGAATAGCAAATCTCGTGCTTTTCCTTTGACGTGCCCCCACTCACGGACTCATGCATCTCCAAAACGCCATCAGCAACAAGTGAGTCTATGTATTTCTTTACCTTCTTCGACTTAAAAATTTCTTTGGTCTCTGCTGATGTCAGTTTGCCGTTCTGACTCAATTTCAACAGATAGGATTCCACATCTCTGTGATCCTTACCCTCGCCTGTTCCAAGGGCGATACCACGCAGAATATCCTGTAGTTTTTCCCCGCTGGCCGAACCGGCCTGAAGCTGGCGGGCAGATTTTGGTGTCAGCCCCCCTGGCAGCGCAGACTTGATAACTTCACCGATCGGATAATGGTAATATTCGGATATCCAGCGAAAAAGCGGGATCAGATTTTCCGGAAAAAGTGGGGCCGTATCAAGAATTTCAGAAATATTCTTGATCTTGAATTCTTTGGAGTCTTCCATGCCGGTTGCCAGCACATATCCGGTCACCTTTCGCCTGCCAAGAGGAACCAACACCCTCCTGCCAACCAGAGGTTCCTGGCAGAGTTCAGTATTCAGCAGGTTTGGCGGCAGCCTGTATGTAAGGGTATTTTCAAGCGGTGCCGCGACGGCGATTTCCAGAAGGTCCATAGTGATTTTATAAACGGTAAAGACGAGATACCTGCAGACAGGCAGGTGGTGACATTAACTGTAGACAGGATACCTGTATAAGGGCTCTTCCTCCCCTGGCAAAAGACTGACAATTCCCCGCTTTTTTCGCTAACGAAAATGTCTAACGTATGTTATGAATCATGAGCCCGGTCAAGGGGAGCAATACCATAATTCTTTTTCAGCATCCAGCTATTAATGAACATCAATTACCCACACGACTTGCCTGTTTCAGGTAAGAGGAATGAAATACGTCAGGCCATTGCCGACAACCAGATCGTCATCGTCGCAGGTGATACTGGCTCAGGCAAAACCACGCAGATTCCAAAAATCTGCCTTGAGCTCTACCCAGATTCTAATTCGCTCATCGGCTGCACCCAGCCTCGCAGAATTGCCGCATCTTCGGTTTCAGAAAGAGTCACTGAAGAATTGGCCGGACTTGGTAATATTGTCGGCTATAAGATCCGTTTTCATGATCACACCGACAAAAATACCAGAATCAAGTTCATGACAGATGGCGTGTTGCTGGCTGAATCCAGAAATGATCCGTTGCTCAAGCAATACGGGGTAATTGTTCTTGATGAAGCACATGAGCGAAGCCTGAATATCGATTTTCTGCTCGGCTACCTGAAACGAATTCTGCCTAAGCGGCCTGACCTCAAGCTGATTATCACCTCGGCCACCATAGACACTGAGGCCTTCAGTAAACATTTTGGAAATGCCCCGGTGGTCAACGTCAGCGGACGCACCTACCCGGTGGAGGTCCGGTATCAGCCTGCCGGCAGTGTCGACGACGAGGCAGCGGATGAGGGTAACATTGATGCCAGCTACGTTGAGCATTGCGCTGAAGCCATTATCCAGCTCTACAAGAATGAACCTCCTGGTGATATCCTGGCATTTCTGCCGACTGAAAAGGATATCCGGGCCTGTTGCAATCTGGTTGCGAAACAAGCCACTGGCGCAGTAATTCTGCCAATGTTCGGTAGATTGCAGTCTTCTGATCAGCGACGCATATTTCAACATCATTCAGCGCCCAAGATAGTAATCGCAACCAATGTCGCCGAGACCTCAATTACCGTCCCCGGTATCAAATATGTTGTCGATTCCGGTCTTGCCAGGATGTCCTACTACAATGCCCGGGCAAAAACCACCAGCCTGCCTATACACAGGATATCCCGAGCCAGTTGCGATCAAAGGAAAGGACGTTGCGGCCGGGTTGGCCCCGGATTGTGTATCCGCCTTTACACAGAGGAGGACTACCTTGGGCGGGAAGAGTTCACTTTGCCAGAGATCAAGCGGGCCAACCTTGCTGAGGTAATCCTGCAGATGGTGTCGCTGAAACTGGGAAAACCTGAAGATTTCCCTTTTATCGAACCGCCCCATCGCAACACCATCCGCGACGGTTATAAGCTTTTGCAGGAACTTGGAGCAATTTCCAATGCAGGAGCACTTACCGAATCCGGCAAGATTATGGCCCACCTGCCAATAGATCCATGTATTTCCCGCATTCTCCTTGAAGCAAACAGTGAAAATTGTCTTTCAGAAGTAAAAGTTATAGCCTCAGCCCTGGCTATTCAGGACCCGAGAATGCGACCGGCCGAAAAAGAAAAAGAAGCCGACGCAGCACACCAGCGATTTGCCCACAAGCACTCTGATTTCATGACTCTTTTGAATATCTGGAACGACTTCCATGATGATCAGGGAGACACACGTTCATGGTCGAAACTCAAAAAATATTGCAAGGCAAACTACCTGTCATTTCAACGCATGCGTGAATGGCTGGACCTCCAGGAGCAGTTAGGCAGAATTCTTGATCGACAAAAGGAGTTCAGCGACAATTCCATTGATGCAAGTTACCAGCAGATCCACCGGGCTTTATCTTCTGGTTTTTTACGAAATATCGCGGTGAAAAAACAGGGTAAAATATATCAGGGCGCAGGCAACAGGGAGTTAATGATTTTTCCCGGATCCCACCAGTTCCTCACTGCCGGTCAATGGATTATCGCTGCTTCCTTCCTTGAGACAAACAGACTCTACGGTCTCACAGTTGCTACTATTGAGCCTGAATGGCTTGAATCTCTTGGTTCTCATCTGGTCAAATATTCCTGGTCTTCACCACGGTGGAATAAAAAGAGCGGGCAGGTAATCGCAGATGAAAGAGTGTCGCTCTTCGGGCTGATTATAGTTGCCGGCCGCACAGTCAATTTCCCTAAAAGAGCCGCTAAGAACATTCCCGAAGCACGTCAGATATTTATCCAGGCTGCGCTCATAGAAGGAGAGATCAAAGGCAACTACCCATTCCTGAACCATAACCAGCAACTCATCACCAAATGGAAAGAGGCTGAGGACAGGCTGAGGACAACAGCCATCCTGCTTGACGACACCGCTCTTTTCTCTTTTTATGACGAGCGCCTGCCTGACTTCGTCTGTGACCGGGCGACGCTGAACAAATTCCTCAAGAGGAAGGGGCAAAAATTACTGCAGATGTCTGACGAAGACATCGTCAATAGCAGGCCTGATGACAACCAGCTCGCCAATTATCCCACTGCCATCAATGTCGGCTCGCTTGAATTACAGGTAGAATATAATTTTTCTCCCGGCAGGGACGATGACGGCATGACTGTCCGCATTCCCCTTTCACTCGGCGCCAACGTCTCCCCTGCTATTTTTGAATGGTTGGTGCCCGGGATGCTCAAAGAGAAGGTGCAGCTGCTGCTCAAAGGTCTTCCCAAAAGCTTACGCAAACATCTTGTGCCTGTAAACGTAGCTGTCGACAGAATCCTTGACGATATTAACAGCTCGCAAGGCTCACTCTACCACGCACTCGAGTCCTCTATTTTCAAAATGTACCGCATATCCATAAAACGATCGGACTGGCCAACTGAACTTCCAGGCCATCTTCGTGCCAGGTTTACGCTTTTTGATCTGGACGGCAGGGATATATGCTCGGGCAGGGATCTCGGGAAACTGCTCAAAGAGGTGGAGAGCACCTCTAATTCCACCAGTGCATCTGAAAAACTTGTTCCTGCCCAACAGCAGCTCATGGATACCTGGCGAGACCGCCTCACCCGTGAGTGGGACTTTGACGGTCTGCCGGAGTCCATTCCTCTCAAAACACCGGATGGAGTTATTGCCGGCTTTATTTTTCCTGCGCTTGTTCCGTATATCGATAAAGGCGGTGTTGGCGTCACTTTTGAGAAAGACCGTGCTACAGCGTACAGCAAAAACCTGGAAGGTGTGGAGTTCCTGTTCAAGCTTCAGTTTTCCGACGGTTTCAAGTCTCTTAAAAAATATTGCAATTCCATGCTTTCCGGCCCCACCGGTAAATTTCTGATAGCGACAGGGCTTGATAAGAAGACCGCTGTTGACCAACTCTTACGCTTTATCTTCAGAGCACTTTTCCCGGCTATTAACGGAACGATTCCAGATAAGGCTCTCTTTGAGCAGCAGGTGGCCGAGCAGAAAAAACTAGGTCTGTATCGGCAGGGACAAGCTATTGCCGAATCAGCGGTAGCGGTGTTGAGGTTGCGAAGAGAAGTAAGCGAAAAACTCGCCCACTATGTTCGCCTTGATAGTCGTAAACTTTTGTTTACCAAGAATGCGCAGCAAAAGTTTATAGATTTGCTTAATGATATAGTCCCCGGCGATTTCTTCCTCACATCCTCCCTCGCCGGGCTGGATCTTACCCAAAGGCAACTGCAGAGTTATGCAATTCGGGTGGAACGATTCTACAACAACCCGACCAAGGATGCAGAGAAGGAAAAACAGCTCAAACCCCATCTGGAAAGCCTCAGACAACTGAACAAACGAGAAGAAGAACTCAGCGAAGAGGCAAGAGAACTCCTCAATCAATACCGCCAGATGATCGAAGAATACCGGATAACTCTGTTTTCACCTGAAATAAAAAGCAGGACACCGGTATCAGCCAAGAAGCTGAAGCAACTCCAGCAGGCTGTACTGTCGAAATGTTAGAAAAGCACCATGGCTGGATAGCGTAAAACTCTTTTTAAAAGCCACCTGGACCGAACGTATATCCGGGAGATAAAAAAAGTACTCTTAGGTGTTGTGCTGTGTATGGTCGAGTTGATATGCTAAGCAGGAATCAGCTGGCAATAGGCATAATGCTCTTCCTGCCGGGATTTTCCCGTATGAGATGGCGCCATTGAACCAAGATACTTTATTCAGTTCCTCTTCGCTCATTTGCCTTACTTCCCTGCCGTGACCAGAACATGTCTGAGACTGTCCACAGTAAACGGTTTGGGTAAGGCATTGGAGTATCCGTATTGACGGCAATCCTCGACCACCGAATCAAAAATAGATCTGCCGGTAACGATGATTTTCAGCTCGCTGTTCTGCTCTTTTAAAGCTGAGCATATTTCCTGATGCTCAAGGAGTTCACTGGCTGGGTCAAGAATAACAAACTGGGTAGTTTCACCTCCCTGTTCCCTTTCCGCTCTCAGGTAGGCAAGGCCTTCACTCAAACCATCGACTATCTCAACATCATGATTGAGATAATCGAGCATGGCTTTACCAATCTGCTGCAACTGATTGTCTTTTTCTATGAGCAGAACTTTTGGGGGTGATGCTGTTTTACGCTGTTGGTCAGCGCTTTCATTTGTATTCTTTTTTTCAGTCGTCCCCGTTTGGTAACACGGCAGAAAGCATGATACGGCTGTTCCCTTGCCAGGTTCAGAATCTACCACAACATAGCCTCCATGGTTCCGGAATGTGGCATATACCACAGTAAGGCCCAGGCCAACGCCTCTGGAAGCCCCACGTGCTTTCGTCGAATAATATGGATCAAAAATATTCAACAGCTGGTCCTGATCTATCCCTTCCCCTCTATCCTGAACTGTGACACAGCAGTAGCACCCGGCAGGAACATATTGGCCAGCCATTAGAAGTGGCTCCTCATACTCAGCCAACTTAGTGTGAACTTCGATCTCACCGGCAGGGTCTGCCTCCATCGCGTTTTGAAGAATATTGGCAAGTGCTGTTTTGACCTGGCTCGAATCTATCTGAACCATCGATGTTTCAGTGCCAGGCGTACGCTTATAAGGTACTTTATGCTCTTTGGCAAAGTCCTCCAAAACGCTAGAGACGATATCATCGAGGTCGACGCTATCTCTTGAGACTATTCCAAATGGAGAAGAGCTGGAAATCTTACGGGTAAGTTCAACCGCCATATATGCTGCTGTCCTGGCATGCTCCAGCATCGCCCGGCTTAACTGCTCCCCGTCAGACCGTTTGCCTGCCTGGGTGAGCATATCGAGATTGCCGCATATAACCGTCAGCAGGTTATTGAAATCATGTGCGATACCGCCTGCCATACAACTCATTGCATCCATTTTAGTGATGAGCTTTATCGCAGTATCGCGGGTTCTGTTCTCCTCTTCAGCCCTGAACTGCCGGGTAATGTCTCGCAAAATACATAGATTAAACCTCCCGCCCTGCTCATAGACTGCAACAAAAGAGGCAGTAACAATTTTCTCACTGAAAAAAAGAGGGGCTTCTCCTAAAATATCAAGCTGCTCTTGTTCAGCGCTATCGGTCCGCTCCTGCAGCCAGTACTCAACCTCAGCCTGATGGGATCCCCAGCCGGTTGCAACGAGGGGTGATCCAATCATCTCCTCAGCACTATGATCAAGAATCTTCTGGGCAGCATTGTTCATGGAGACGACCACACCTTCCCGGTTCATCCCAATGACACCTTCACTGAGGTTTTCAAGTATACTGTTCAAGTGTCGCCTCTCCGAAAACAGTTCGCCGGCAACCTCAGCAGTAAGGCCCTCAATATCTCCAACACCCGAAATCAATGTATTTTCTTTCCGACTGACGTGACCATCATTCCTATACACCAAAAGAGCCGAGCGAATGTGCGTTCGAATCTCACCGAGATGCCCTTTTTCAATGCACAGATCGTAATAATCAAAATCCAGTATGGTATGCATGTCTCCGGCAACCATAGCGGTGACAATGACAATGTAAATATCTGATTAACTGGGATTGGTTTTGACAATCCTGCACAGTTGTTCCCCACTCACATAGGGCATTACCAGGTCAGTAAAAAGTAGATCGGGAGTATCTTCCTTGAGCTTATTCAAGGCATCAAGGCCATTTTCTGCTGTCTGAACCAGACAACCTTCCTGCTCCAGAATTGCTGAAACGGCACGTTGAATAACAGGGTTATTCTCAACTACCAATACGGATAAGGACATACTGAAACCGTCTTAAGCATTAGTCAGAAAGAGGAGCAGAACTGCACGCAATTCTGCGAGGAATTTACGCTATACCATACAAATGCTTATAAAAATTTCATGTCTTTTTTCAGTGGTAATTGAATTTAGCGGAATGAAATGACAGATCTGATCACCCCTCAAGCTCAGCTGCACGACACGAGGCGTGAGGAGTATGGGGTTTGGGAGGAGGAATTGAATAAAGGATAGCAGAGGAAGCTTAGAGATCCCCAACCTGCTTAAAGACTACATCACGGAAGAATTTGATGAGCTTATACCTCCTCCGGGCAACTTTCTTTTGTTCTGGAATCAAGTCGGTCTGGGGGATCTTCATGACCGTCATCTTGTACTCAATCTGTGGGGACAGCCGGTTTTCCAGATACCAGACATATGAAAGCCCCATAAGCAAACCAGGCGGAGTAAAACCCTCATTGCCATTGAGCAAACGAGTATATTCAAGATAGGAGCCACCTCTGAACATCCGGGCCAGATGAAGATAATCATCAAGTTCGCGAGTATTTAAATAACAATTTCGCTCTTGCTCGTCGCGCAACTCAAGGTTATATACCTTCCCCACTATCCGCTCATTTAAGGCAACCTCCTCAACCTGTTTTTTAAGGGCATAATCTCCTAATAAAGATTCACCAATGGCGATCAATATACCTGTTTCCAGTTTAGCCTTATGGCACAACTGGTCTTTGCGGATCTTGATCATCCGGTCAACAGGGTCATAAAAAGCAAAGATATTATCCCATTGCTGGTTTCTTGGCCAGAGTTCCAGCCCAATACAGGCTACTCCATTGATGTATTGAAGATGATCAAGAGGTATGTCATGGTGCCTCCAGATCAAATCTTCAAAAACATCCCGAATATACGATACTCCCCTACAGCAGTCAGATGTACATCCGGCATTACACCCTATTTCGAGCTGGTGTATGCGTTCAATCACCTTCTGATAACGAACACTTGGAATCTGGAAATTTCGACACGGGTAGTCGACGGCTCGCCCTGCCTGCAAGAAGGTATCGCCAACAGGGTTCTCAACGCCACTGCCTTTCTCACTGAAATCACTATGCTTACTTTCAGCAAAACATTCCTTGCCGGCGTAAAGCACCCGTACAGCTGTTGCCAGCATCGCAGGGTCGTGTTGCAACACTCCTCTTTCAACAAGTGCCTGACGGGAATATATACCACATTCGACCGGTACGAACCCCTGGTTACGTACCACCTCACGGTCAAGGTAAATTGGAATCTTACCTTCCACCGCATAACTTTGGATTACTGAAGCGGGCACATCTTTCAAGGAAAGACAAAGTACTTCATGAAACAAGCCCTGAATTCCGCCGGGGATATTCCGCTCATAGGCCTTGATCATATCGGATACCCTGAACTTTCGCTCAGGGTCACTCATACTCAAATCGGTTTCACCAGCCTGCACCCAGAGATTTGATACCAGAATTTTTAAGGCCTTGCCGTTCCGACGAACGGCATCAGCAAGCCCCGGCACTTTAAAAACAGGAATAATGGAACTGTAAAGACTTCCTGGTGCCATGACAATGATATCTGCATCATCGATATAATCAATTATCTCCTGATAAACCCTGGGCTCTGTACAGAAATCCACATGGGCCGATTCTACAGGAACTCCCCGGCGCGAACCTCCCGCCTTGGACTCACCTGTAGTCTGCACACCATTGGTGTAGACAAGACGCAGCTGGCATGGGGTGGTTGTACAGGGAAGAACAGCTTTTATGCCCACACCCAGGCTGAGTGCCAGATATTCCAACCCTTTATAGATCGGTTCATGAAACAACCCAGGGTCTGAAATAAGTAGCTCTTTGTCGACACCATCGGGCAGATGGCGATATATAGCCGACACCACAATCAGGTTGCCAAGGCAATTTGGCCGGTTTAATACCGGCTCCAATTGATCGTCTGTAAATACCTGACTTATAAGGTCAAGCAAGACTTCAGACAATCTTCCTGGCATCCGTTCGAGGTCAGCACCCGTCCAGCTGAAAAGTTGCTCAGCACTATCCGGTTTCGTGGAAAAACGATAATTGAAGAGTTTGGTAAGCTCTTCAATTATCAGCAAAGCGTTTGGCACTGAGACCTGATACGTTCGTTGCAAAGCGGAAAGCTGAATGGATGAGAGCAATACATGACGGATATCGCCGATTGCTATGAGGGGGAGATCCTTCATTATCTCACCCGTGGAACCACCATCGTCGGTTACACACACCACAGAACGTGTTCTTGGAAAAATCTCTTTCAGACCGTTGAAAGGTGACCTTGCCCAGCCCTCCAGGCGACTGTCACCCCCAATAATATTTGAAAGACCGGTACCGCCACCAAAAACGACCACCTTCGCCCCATCGATTCGATGAGAATTCAATGCCTCGACAAGACCGCTGTATAGTCGTGTGATTTCAGGATCCTGATGTATCGGTTCACCATTCAGGACCAGATCGATGAACTTCTCACGCAGGTTCTTGTGTGAAAGTAGATCAAGCGGCGAGACTTTCTTAGCCAATATTTTTTCCAGGCTATCTGCTACCTTGTCGTCTTTTCTCACTGTCATTCCCCAACCACTCCAAATATTCACCAGGCACCAATCAACATCATCAGGTCTTGAGCACACATCCGATTACTGCCGGCTCTGAGTCAGTATGCCCTTTGAAAAAGCCAATCAACGCTGCTGTTTCAAAAATTCCTCAACTCGAATAAGATCTTCCGGGGTATCGACTTCTATTGAGTCGTGTTCGGTGAGTACAACCTTGATCTTGTACCCATATTCAAGAGCCCGAAGCTGCTCCAGTTTTTCAAAACGCTCCCACTCTCCCTCCGGCAAGGCCACAAATGTGAGCAGGAAACCTTTACGGTAGGCATAAAAGCCTAAATGTTTGTAATATGTCGGAGAGATGTTATCTTCTGGGTTACGCTGAAACGGGATTGGAGATCGTGAAAAGTAGAGCGCGTAGCTATCTCTATCAAAAACCGTTTTCACATGGTTAGGGTCGTTAATTTCCTCTTCCCTGATGATCTTGTATATCAAGGTGGACATGGGCAGTGCCGGGTCTTCCAGCAGGGGCATTGCTACCTGTTCCACGACTTCTGGTGGAAACAAAGGCTGATCTCCCTGAATATTTACTACGACGTCATGCTCCGAGATACCTACAAGCTCCGCCGCTTCAGCCAGACGATCAGAGCCTGAAACATGATCATTTCTGGTGAGTACATATTCGCCACCAAAAGATTCTACACAATCACCGATACGCTGATCGTCCGTTGCCACAACGACTCTCGACAGCAGGCTAACCTGTTTGGCCCGCTCAACCACATGCTGAATCATTGGCTTGCCATCAATCTTTGCCAGCGGCTTGCCTCTAAATCTATTCGACTCATACCTGGCAGGTATGATCGCAACAACTTCTATCTTTTCTTTTTGCATTTTTGAACTCGGTAATGTTTGCTATTATTTTAAACGGGTAGTACTGACTCTTTCGACTTTGAACGACGTCACATCATACCGGAACCACAACCACATTTTTGCTACAGCATGACAACCTCTTCACATCTTTCAATTTCATCTACCGCACTTTCTGAGACAATACTACAAAAAGCTCTGGATGCCGCAAAAAAGTTCAACATACCGTACATTAAGCCCGATCGTTGTGAAACTCAATATATCCTGACATTTACAGATCAGCGCTTGGAACTCAGGGCCAATCCGGCTAACAAAAAATCCGAAACATTCGCCCCCATATTCGTCGACTTTGTCCAAGGCAGCACAGGCTACCGACACCAGAGAAACACTACGATTAAACAACCCCTGGCACGTGCTGTCGGGGTAAAATCAGGATTCAGACCAGATGTCTTTGATGCCACAGCAGGCTTGGGCATTGATGGCTTCGTGCTTGCTTCGCTGGGTTGCAAGGTAATACTGAGTGAACGATCACCTATTCTGCATGCCCTGCTGGAAGATGGCCTGGAACGCGCGGCAAACAATGAACGAACTCATGAAATTGTTACCCGGAGAATCACCCTGCTTTCCGGCAATTCCATTAATAATTTGAAAAAAATGGATAACCAGATACACACTGTCTACCTTGATCCTATGTACCCGCATTCCGCCAAATCTGCTCTGAACAAAAAAGAGATGCGGGTCATCCGTGATCTAGTGGGCGATGACGAAGACGGCCCTGAACTACTCAAAGTGGCCTTAGAGGTTGCAGGCAACAGGGTTGTCGTCAAACGTCCTAAAGGCGCCCCCCGCCTTGATGGTTCCTGCGAAAACCCACTAGAGCCAAGTCATGAAATACAAATGAAGAATAGCAGGTTCGATGTCTACCTTACCGCGCATCTCAAAAGGACATGAACCACTATTTATGATACTTTTCGCCTGCTTTTATGGTGTAAGCACGGTAAATCTGCTCAACCAACAGCATTCTCACCATATCGTGGGTAAAGGTCATCTCAGACAGTGAAAGACAGAGATCAGCCCTGCTGATCACCTCCCCGGAAATCCCGGTAGGCCCGCCGATCAGATAGCAAGCACCCTTGACCCCACGTTGTTCCCAACCGCTGATGGTTCCCGCAAACTGCTCTGATGTGTATTGTTTGCCCCGTGAGTCAAGAGCGACAACAAGCCACCCGGCAGGAATTGCCTCCAGCAGTTTCCTTCCCTCCTGGGTGATATCCGCCTTGCCGCCTGCTTTTTTTTCTTTAATAACCCTGGTGACAAACTGGGTGTAATGCTTGAGGCGGGAAGTATACTCTTTTATTCCCTCTGAAATAAAAGAGTCTTTGGTCTTGCCCAGAAAAATTACTTCATGTTTCATCACATTCTTCCTTGCGAAAGTGTGCCTGTATATAGCTCATGGCTTGTAAGCCAGTTAACAGCTTATCTTTTTTCTGGTAGCCATCAACTTTTTCAATGCGCCGCAAAACTCTTCATAGCTTGTGTCTTTCCTGATTCCAGGACAGGAATCTGATATGGTGCTGAAATTGTTAACATCGCTAAGAATAGATGGATGCAGAGGCCACTCCCGACACCGCCAGGGCCTCCCTGCATGTACAGAGCATCCCTCATCGTAAAAAATACAGTGGCCATCAACGATTTTCATCTGCACAACATTAGCGGTAATTCTCCAATACTTTTCTGCTACTTCGTCTCTTTCCATGCCAAGCGCTTCGCACATTATCCGCTGATCGTCCTCATCAAGGGATACAGTTGTCTCTCCCTGACAGCAATAACCACAGCGAGCACACGAGAACAGTTGTTCGATATCAGACATATCTACTCCAAATCCTGCAACACCTTAATTATAAAATGTATAAATGATCACAATATGATCGAAAATGAAATTTTACACCGTAAAATCATATTTCTGAGAGTTGCATATATAACAATTCCAGATGATACCAGCCTCAAAAAAAGAGGCGCTCCCGAAAAAAGGGAGCGCCCTGATGCACTACTGTAAAATTCGTTATTCTATTACGCGTATCCTACAACATCTAAGAATGTACTTATATCAATACCGTACTGAAGTGCAGCCGCTTTCCATTTCATTTCGTTGGGGAGATCGAAAATTATCGTATCATCAGCGGGCACCATTAACCAACCATCATCAACGAGTTCCCTTTCCAGCTGCCCTGGCCCCCATCCGGTATAACCAAGTAGGAACAGAAACTTCTCCGGGCCGCACTCCTCTGCTATATCCTGCAACACCTTGGTCTCCCTGGAAAGTGATACCGTAGAGGTCACTTCCAGCTGATACTCGGTTTTATATGTCGAGGTATAAAGAATGAACGCTGACTCCAGTTCGACCGGACCACCGATGTATACCGGCGGGAGTTCATTTACTGGGATGGGCAAATCAGCGCCCTGCAACACTTCGGCCATGGAAAATGCAGGGTTAGGCTTATTTATGGCTAACCCCATTGCCCCCTCCTGACTGTGTGCGCATATGTATATTACCTGCTCTTCAAAGCGCGGATCCGGCATTTGCGGTGTAGACACCAGAAACGAACCTGTCAGGTCCTTTATTATCGGGGCTTTATCTTCTTTCATTTTCCGTCTCCGTGAACAATGGCGTATCAGGCCAGTTACAATTCTTGCCTTATTTTGGTCTTGAATTGTACTGTCTACAGTTTATCAAAGGTGTCTTGACCCAGTCAAGTTCGAGCTAGTACGGTAATGCCGGGGCACGGCGTCAGATTTATTTTTCCAATTATCTCCCTCATTGACATGACAAAACTTTTGAGATTACCTAACATGGAATATCCTGGCTGGTCGGCATTTTGAGGATATTGATTCAAGCTTTTAGCTAATATATTGATTTACATTTAAATGTGTTACAATCTCTGTAACCTAAAGCAAGGACTTACCAGATCCTTAAAATATAATGTAATGCAACTCCATGATAAATGAACATCTCGAACGTATCCTTTACACAGGTCACCACGATCCTTTTAAATATCTCGGGGTACACTTTTCTAAAAGTGATAGTGAGCTTGTTGTAATCCGTACCTTTCAGCCCCACGCCGATGGCGTCGCCCTTTTGAGCGGGAACAGGCGTAAGGTGCTGCCCAGAATACACAAGGAAGGGTTATTCGAAATTCAGCTGAAACGAGATTGGTTTTCAGATCCCCATCTGGACCCATATACCTACCAATTTGAACTACTTTTTTCGGATGGTTCAAGCAAAAGGATAAACGACCCCTACAGATTTCTCCCCCAGCTCGAAGAAACAGACAGGTATCTGTATAATTTTGGTACCAATTACCGTATTTATGAACATCTCGGCAGCCATAAGGCGATTCTTTCAAATATCAGCGGAACCTCTTTCAGAGTTTGGGCACCAAACGCCAGAAGTGTTTCCGTCATAGGAGACTTCAATCGTTGGGACGGCAGAGTACACCCCATGCGAACGCTCGGCGCTTCCGGCATTTGGGAACTGTTTTTGCCTGGGATCGGGGAGGGAACTCTTTACAAATATCTGATTCGCAGCCAACAAGATAAATTACTGGAGAAAGCTGATCCATTTCAATTTCAGGGTGAACTCCGTCCCAACAGCGCATCCATTGTCAATTATCTGAACCATCACCAATGGCAAGACGAAAAATGGGTGCGACAGCAGCATCATTCAGAGCCCTACGACAAGCCACTGGCTGTTTATGAGGTACATCTTGGTTCCTGGAAACGTGATCCAGAAGATCACTGGCGATTCCTCACGTATAAAGAGCTTGCCGCCCAACTCATCCCTTATGTGAAAAAACTCGGCTTTACCCACATTGAAGTCATGCCAATCATGGAGCATCCTCTTGATGAATCCTGGGGATATCAGGTCACCGGCCCCTTCAGTGTTACCAGCCGTTACGGCACCCCTGAAGAATTCATGTATTTTGTCGACCAGTGCCACCAGCACAACGTAGGTGTAATTCTCGATTGGGTACCAGCCCATTTTCCCCGTGACGAGCACAGTCTGGCCCGCTTTGACGGTACCGCACTCTATGAGCATGAAGACCCTTTAAAAGGCGCCCACCCTGAATGGGGCACCTATATTTACAATTATGGCAGAAGAGAGGTCAGTAATTACCTCATTTCCAACGCTCTGTTCTGGCTGGATAAGTTCCACATTGACGGGCTGCGGGTCGATGCGGTTGCCTCCATGCTCTACCTTGATTATGCACGAAAAGACGGAGAGTGGTTGCCAAACTGTTATGGAGGCAGGGAAAATCTCGAAGCTATTGATTTCATCCGCCACGTAAATTCTGTGGTGTATGATCTCTACCCAAACACCCTGATGATCGCTGAGGAATCTACAAGCTTCTTTGGTGTTTCCAGACCGACCAACTTGGGTGGGCTTGGCTTCGGTTTTAAATGGAATATGGGCTGGATGAACGATATGCTCAACTATTTCGCCAAGGATCCTCTCTTTCGGAAATTTCACCATAACACCCTCACATTTTCATTAATGTATGCCTTTTCCGAAAATTTTCTCTTGCCCTTGTCACACGACGAAGTTGTTCATGGTAAGCGCTCTCTGTTAAGTAAAATGCCGGGTGATGAATGGCAAAAATTTGCCAACCTCCGGCTCCTGCTTTTTTCAATGTGGACTCATCCTGGCAAAAAGTTACTGTTCATGGGTGGGGAATTCGGGCAAATTAATGAATGGTACTGTAAAACCAGCCTTGATTGGCACCTGCTTGAAGAAAATGTTCGTCATGCAAAAATGCTTGATTTTGTTTCAGATTTAAATACCATATATCGGAACAATCCCAGCCTTTGGCAACAGGATTTTCAGCACGAAGGATTCAAATGGATTGACTTTGAAGACCGTAACAACTCGGTAATCTCTTTTACCCGATATGCAAAGGAGAACAATGATCACCTCGTCTGCATACTGAACTTTACGCCCCAGACCTATTATGAATACCAGGTGGGCTTGCCAAGCGGACAGAAATATCGATTCCTTTTTTGTTCTGACGATACTGCATATGGAGGAAGCGGTTCGTATACTAAAGAAATGGAGATTCAGCCTGAACCTGGCCCCCACGGCTCAGCACCTTTTAAAACTGCTATTACCCTTCCCCCCCTTGCAGGAATTATTTTACAGCCTGTTGCCAACGCACAGGCTGAAGGAGTAAACGATGACAACAAAGCGCCCGACTGAACTTCCTGGAGATAAACTCAGAAAAGCAATAGACGAGTACAGCCAGTTACGCACAACAACTCCTGAGCTTTCTGCAAACGCGACCATCAATAAAGTCGCCCAGAAATTTGATCTTTCTCCTATAGAATGCGAATTTTTGCGCAGGCAATTACTTGAAAACAGTTAAACAGCACGGGGTAATTTAGAAGTATACAATTGCTACTGATAAAGAGAGAAATTAGGCAGGTAAATCAGTTATGGACGAATACCAGACTATTATCGCAACCATCGCACTGACCATGGGAACAGCATGGGCCAGTGGAATTAACCTGTATGCTACCCTTGCCATGCTTGGAATACTTGGCTCTACAGGCAATATCGCACTTCCAGAAGGACTCGTCGTACTACAGGATCCTCTTGTTATAATGGCTGCCTGTACCATGTATGCTGTAGAGTTTTTTGCTGACAAAACTCCGGGAATAGATACCGGCTGGGATACCATCCACTCATTTATCCGCATACCTGCAGGAGTCATCCTGGCTGCCGGTGCTGTGGGAGATGTAAGCCCTGCCTTCTCTATCGCAGCGGGTATACTGGGGGGAACTGTTTCTGCCACCAGTCATATGCTGAAAGCTGGGTCCCGCGTCCTGATAAACACTTCTCCAGAACCATTTTCAAACTGGACAGCATCAGTTACAGAGGATGTCGCAGTAGTTGGAGGGCTTTGGGCCGCCTTACATTATCCGGTCACGTTTCTTGTACTGTTTGTCGTATTCATCTTTGCCGGAATATGGTTACTTCCAAAAATCTGGAGAGGTATCTGTCTGCTCATCGGCAAGTTGAAACGCTTCTTTTCCCAGGACCGTTCTCCTGATTCGAACATCCAGCCTGAAATCAAAGAGATCGGCAGACAGTAGTATCTGTATAAAAAAAGCCTGTTATGGAATAAACCACAACAGGCTTTTTAAAACAGTACCGCAATTCTGACTATGTCAAAGCAGTTTCACCACATATTTTACCTTCACCAGCTTAGCTTGAGAGTCCCAAGCGCCCTGCTGCAATACCTTTTGCCTCCAATCTATTTTGCAGGCATCGGTAATAAACATCCACAGTCTGTTCACACATCGACCGTGTCGTGAATTTTTGCAACACACGCTTTCTGCCGTTACCACCGAATTGTTCCAATTCCGGTTTTTCCAGGGTGAGTGCTTTTTCCAGGGCTCTTGCCAAAGCCTGAAAATCAGCCGGCTCAATAAGCCAGCCAGTCACACCATCCACAACAGTCTCAAGACTGCCACCATGGGCTGTGGCGATAACCGGCTTCCCCATGGCCATAGCCTCAATGGAGACTCGACCAAATGCTTCCGGCTCGCTTGAGGACGCAGATACTACAATGTCTGAAAGCAAATACGCTGCAGCCATATCGCTGCAATGCCCGACCATTTTCACACGATCATGCAATTTATGCTTGGCAATTATGGTGTTCAGTTCTTCAGTATAGTTGGGTGTCTCATTCGGATCTCCCACTAAGACTGCCTGAAAATCAAGAGCACTCAACCGCGAAAGGCTCCTGAGAAATACATCCTGCCCCTTCCAGCGGGAAAATCGACCCGGCAACATTACGACGGGTTTGCTCTCATCAAGTCCCCAATCTTTGCGCAATGCTTCAACACGGGAAGCAGGTATCACTTCAGGGTTAAAGACCTCTTCGGCCACGCCTCTGAAAATCGGTTTTACGTGAATATGATCGCCATAAAACTCGCGTATGTGTTCTTTCACAGACTCTGAGACAGCTATTACAATCTCACCCTTGGTCATTATAGCGCTATAGGCGTTAACCGAGTAAAAACCATGAAAGGTAGTAACCAGAACTGGTCTCTCGGCTGCAGGCAGACTCTTCCAGGCCAGATAACCTAACCAGGCAGGAAGCCTGGAGCGAAGATGGAGAATATCGACACCTTCCTCACGCATCAACTTTCTGAGAGCGGGGATATACTTCAGACCGCTTAAGGACTTTTTCCCGACACTCATTTGAAAATGTTGACTACCTTCCTGTTCAAGCTGATCAACCAATCGCCCACCACCGGATACGACCAGAGAACGGTGGCCATTTGCGACCAAATGCTTGCCCGTTTCCAAAGTGCCCCGCTCAACGCCACCGCTTTCCAACTCGGGCAACATTTGAAGCACTGTCAATTTCTTATCTTTAAAACGTGAATCCCTTTCTGCAAGCATTTGCCTATACAGTGTGAGATTTCCCTCACACATCCTTTCTGCCGTAAAATACTTCAGCACTCTGCGCCTACCGGCTTCGCCAAGCCTGTTCCGACGGGCTCCATCTCGCAATGCTGTATCAATTGCCTGGGCCATAGCGTTTGGGTTCTGCGGCTCAACCAGCCAGCCAGTCTCTCCGTCCACTATGGTTTCCAAACTTCCTCCGTGGGCAGTAGCAATAACCGGTCGCCCCATCGCCATCGCCTCTACTGCTACCTTGCCAAAAGCTTCCGGTCGAGTGGAAGTTGCTGATACTATAATATCTCCAAGCAACATTGCAGCGGGCATGTCGTCACAATGTCCAACCAGCTTCACTCGTTCGTCGAGACCGTATTGATGAATTTTCGCCCGTATCTCTTTGACAAAGGCCTTGGTCTCGTTGATTTCACCTATACAAAAAGCCTTAAAGTTCCTGTGCTTTATAAGCTCAAGACTGTCTATGAAATCATCTTGACCTTTCAACTTGGTCAATCTGCCGGGCAGTATAATTACAGGTTCGTCATTTTCCTGCAAGCCCCATGTTTTACGAAGATTATCTAGACGTTCACTACTCACGGCGTCAGGTGCGAATTGTTCTCTATCAAAGCCACCGTAAATTATGGTGATTTTTTCTATGGCTGTCTGATAATTATCAACAATATGGTCCTTTATTGTTTTGGAGACAGCAACTACCCGCTCTCCCCTGGTCATTATCTCTGAATATCGATTTACCGAATGAAAACCATGAAAGGTGGTAATTAATGGAGGGCGTTCACTTGGCGGAAGAGATTTCCAACCGTAATAGCAGACCCAGGCAGGAAGACGTGAACGTAAATGGACAATATCGACGTCTTCGTTGAGAAGGAATTGACGGAATTGACGAATATATTTCAAACAGGATAAATTTTTCTTGCCGATACCAGGCCATGTCAGGTGATGACAGCCCGCTCTCTCCAATTTCTCTACGAGCCGCCCTCCTCCTGAAATAACGATGGATCTATGGCCCTTTTCAGCCAGGTAGACTGCTTGATCAAGAGTTTCAATCTCAACACCACCTTCATCCATCTCGGGAAGCACCTGCACAACGGTCAGCTTATCATATAGCATAATGCGCCTGTCCCCCTTGTCCTGAAAAAATAGAATAACCGGTGCAGGGTGTTACATTTCCGCAGCGGCTGACCATCTACTCTTTAACAACTCATTCACGGTACTGGCGGTACTTTATGTCTTAACCTACTGCAAAATACTTTTATCTATCTACAACTACCTGGATTACCCAAACACAGACCATATGGATTGCCGGTCGTAACTGTTTCGTCTATTGCCAGCCCAAGCCTAGGACATACCAGACTTCCAAAAAAAATATTAATTGCTGCCCGAGTCCCGATTTTATTTACTAATAGGAACTATTTCAAACATTTTCGAGACATACATCCTTGCAAACTATATCAGCTACAAATAAAAAATGCGAATTTCCATGAAAGAAAATTCGCATTTATATGAATACGAGGGAATGGCAAACAGGACAGTCTTCAACACTGCCTTAATAGCCTAAGCTAGCCTGTCGGCTGAATTTTTCTTAAAATCTCTTCTGCACATCGATCGGCTTCATTAAAATCCTGTTCAGCCATAGATAACAAGGAGGTAGACTCAGCAGGTGAATACACCTTCACCAAACCCTTCAAAAGAAGAAAATCTATACTCCTCTGGAATTTGTTCCTGGCATTTTTCCAAGGAACAGGCAGAATACCCACTCGGCAACCTGCAGTCAGAGCCTCATAGATCATGGACACTGAATCTGCTGTTACCCAGGCTACTCCTGATTTTGCATATTGATCTTCAACCCATCCCCTTGGGGTATCTTTAAAGTCAAAAAAGGTCGCATTCGGCTGTGATTCCGAATAACCTTTCAGGATTTCAACCGTATCATCGGGAGTTCTGGGGGAAGAGCTTATTGACCATTGGATATCTTTCCCCTCATGAACTATGTTGCGGATAAATTCAGCTAATTCGACTCCACGCCAGAAATGACTCGATTCATCTATCCCACCCAGCAGGATCAATCCTTTATCGGGTTCTCTCCGGATATTCTTTTCCGCCGACAAAACAGGAGGTCCGTCTGTGAGCAGGATGTTTTCCTTTTCCTCAAGTTGATCATGCCTTGGCACGCAGCATAGATCAAATTTCCCTCGCAACAGCCTATCAGGAGCCATACAGGTAACTATTGGTATACCGTAGGAATTCTTGCAAGCGATCAGGGGGACATGGGTCCGGCTTCCGGTCCCGATTGCCAGATCAAAATCATCGAGACCTTGTACCTTCCCCCTATTACTACCGAGAAAAAGCCTGCCGATATCAAAAAACCTCTGCCATTTTGTACGTTCCGGGAGCCTGAACTCAGTAACTTCCACGCTAACCAATCGCTTAAGCCCTTGGATTATTGCCAGACTCTGTTTCTCATGTCCGGGACTTCCCTCCAGGAACAATGCGACTTTCATATTTTTCTCTTTGCTCATTATGGCATCTTCGCAACGCAACTTCAGCTACCAGACTGCATACAATCGCCTGATCGCCAATCTCTCTTTTGCTCTCGAACTTTCTCAGTGACTTATTTTCTCATGGGGGACGCGGATGGTGGTCTCCTGGAGCCGCCACCGGCAAGTTTGACAATAATCTGATTGGATTTCTGCAGACGAGCAGCCATGGACTTGAACAAATGGTTTGTGACTTCAGGATATTTATCCACCACCTCATCCAATTTATCACCAGGGTAACGCTTAATAGTTGAACGCCCCTGCGAAACAATGGTGGCAGTTCTCTTTTCTCCTGATATTGCAGCCATCTCACCGAAATACTCGCCAGGCTCTGTTAGTTCAGCGATTTTTTTACCACCCTTTATTACGGTCAGCGCTCCTCGTATTAATTTAAAAAAATCAATATCGGTATTGCCCTCTCTGATTATGACATCACCATCCTCGTACTCTTCCACATCCGGGTTGAGCAGGTAGGCTGGCAGACTCTCCTTGTGCGCTACTGTTCTCTTCAAAGCTTCATCAAGGCTGGTAATTCCATCGCGAACTTTATGCAAGGCAGCTACCCGTAATGGTGTCATGCCCTCCTGCACAGCAATTTTTCTGAGCTGATCTTCAGGCACTTCTGAACTGATTGCCGTGGCCACCTCATCGGTTACCTCCATCAGCTCAAAGAAACCAACTCGACCTTTATAACCTCGACCACTGCATTCCTTGCAGCCTGTGGGGCCATAAATTGTAAGGTCATCTAAATCATCTTCATTGAATCCTGCTGAAATGAGTGTGTCCCTATCGTAACTTACGACTTTTTTGCAGGCATTACAGAGCCGTCTTCCCAATCGCTGAGCGAGCACCATAGTCACAGATGACGCCAGCATATACGGGGGGATCCCGATATCGATCATACGGCCTATTGTCGCGGCACTATCATTTGTATGCAGGGTGGAAAAAACGAGATGGCCCGTCATCGCAGCCTTAATGGCGATCTCTGCAGTATCCATATCACGAATCTCACCAACCATGATGATATCCGGATCCTGACGGAGAAAAGCTTTCAAGGCAGCGGCAAAGGTCATACCGACTTCGGTATTGACGTTTACCTGATTAATTCCCTTAAAGTTGAATTCCACCGGATCTTCTGCGGTCAGGATCTTGATATCCTCACTGTTAAGTGAATTCAATGCCGAATAGAGGGTAACTGTCTTACCTGAACCCGTTGGCCCGGTAACCAGAAGCAGGCCCTGAGGACTGCTTAGACAGCGCCTCAACATATCAAACGTTGACTGTTCAAAACCAAGCATGGTCAGATCGACATTCAGCGATCCTTTATCAAGAATACGAAGAACTACAGACTCACCGAACAGGGTGGGCAGGGATGATACACGGAAATCGACGGATCTGTTTCGCCCCATCCGCATTTTGATTCGACCGTCCTGCGGTACTCTTCTTTCTGTGATATCGAGCCCGGCTAGAATTTTCATGCGGGCAACCAGGGCGTTCTTGATACTTAACGGCAGGTTCATGGACTTAAACAGTGAGCCGTCCTTACGATATCGAACCTGCATCGTTTTTTCGTAAGGTTCCACGTGAATATCGGAAACCCCTTCCTGAACAGCCTTAATGAGAATTCCGTTCACCAGCTTGATAATTGGTGCATCTGAAGCGGCAAACTGATCGCCAAGACCATCGTCCTCATCCTTCTCTATCTCAAAATCATCAGCGGCTTCAGCCAGGATCGAACCGAAGTCATCAACCTGAGTTACTTCAATTTCCTCTTCAAATTCCTCGCTCTTGTCAAAGAACGAGTTATACTCTTCATCGGAAATTTTGTAGTACTTTTTATATGCCTCAACAATATCCGACTCAGTTGATACGCACACAGAAAGTTCTTTTCCGAGAAAATCCTGAAGCTCCTCAACCGCCATTGAGTCGGAAGGCTCGGCCATCGTGACCTGGAGGGTGTTTCCAGCCATCCGTAGAGGAAAGGCCATATATTCCTTGGCCTTTTCATATTCCATAATGCCGAGCACATCCTTTGATGGAGGCTCGTTCTTGATGACTACAGGGGGGTAATTATGCTGACGGCTTAAGAAATTGAAGACGGTATCTTCATCAATATAGTCCAGGCGACGCAGAATGGTACTCAGCCGGCCACCGCTTTTCTGCAGCTCTTTTTTGGCAAATTCCAGCTGAGTCGGCGTGATGTAGCCAGCCTTACTCAACAATTCACCAATTTTTATTTTTCCTGCACCAGACTGATCTTTAACCGTTTTCCGCATTGAAGATCTATGCTTTAAAGAACTTGATTTGGGTGCCATATACCTACGACCTAAATGAGGAAATGCACTATCCCGCCACTAATGATCCGATGGCTGCCCAATTCACTACTGCCGGAATAGTAATATGTAGTATCAGTATTTGATATAGATCTGAACGTAATAAAGCAAAAATCTAAAACTCCTGCCCTCGGAATCTTAAAACAAAATCCACTGCACATAAATGTTATATACTGCAACATATTGTGAGAATTGAGGATTACTCTAAATAGCTTGTTGCATAACGTCTAAGATACACATAACACAGGGATTTGCCAGATTAAAATAACTCCCAAAAGGCAACTTCAGTATTTTTTTTAACACTTAACCAGTCCAGATATTTCAGGTCTGATCTATTTTTTGATTAATAATCAGCCGATAATACATTATTTTCATATAAGTTTCGTCTAGAAATAATAGTTTTTCAGTGAATCATCATAAAGTTTTTTTAAAAAAGGTGAAAATCTCGCCTCAGAAGTCTCTGAGGGAAAAAATCAATTAGGACTCCCCTACTTTAGCTTGAAAGAGTTAAGAGAGTAACGTGACGTGCGAGGCGCGACAGATTGGCAAGTGACCCAATCCTGAACCATTATGCATATCGGCTTGTAAAGAAAAGCTTTAGGGGGAATCATGAGAAGAGATAAAAATCCCGAACATGAAATGTTCGGGATTTTTATTTGAGTTCGGTACGTTTGTATTACAGGACAGGGAACCTTTTTCGCATCTCTTCTTCGAGCGGGATCATTATCTCCCTCATTGAAGGCTCTGCCGCAGGAGAAGTGCGCAATGAAAATATATGCTTCCACTCTTCAAGATTACAGTAGGTGATAATCTCTGTCTTACAGGAATTAGGGAGCACAGTTCGCGCTGCCTGTGGAGTCGAATTTTCGAGAAGCTTTAAATAGAGCTTTTCGGTCTCCTCCATTGCCTCTTTCCAAAGCTGATATTCGGGGGAACCATCCTCATAAAACATAGGCTTAATGAAGGTTACCTGGTTACCGAATTTGTCCTGATTATAGCGACAATATCTCTGGCTCTCCTGCAAGTAGGAACACGGTCTATGTCGTACAAGTTCGTGGGTCACTGCCCTGTTAGTGATCATTTTGACCCCCACAAAGCGATGACGGGCAAGCAGATTTACAGGCAGGTCCTCCACCTCATCAAGGCTCAGCTTGGTAATGCTGATTTCCTCATGTGGGGGCAACGACTCCGCCGGCAGATAAACACCCTCAAACAGATACTGGTAGCGTCCGGCAAGGTCACGTACCAGTTCGCTCACTACACTGTTATCAGCATAGTTGCCGTACATTTCACGGAAAGCACGAATCGATCCGGTCACAATAAATCCGGAATCCGTCCTGTCAGTCACAAAGAATTTTGGCTGGCAGGCATGAAATTCAAGCACATGGTCTGGATGACAAACCACGTTATAAGTGGCTACAGCCATCTCAAGCACGGAATTATGTCCATGCGCTGCGATCTTCTTTACAAATGGTACAGCTGACTCTTCGGTGATTTTATCTTCACTCTTGTAGCAGATACGCCCACATGTTTCCAATCGTACAGCGATAGGCTGTCTGTCCAGATCATATTGAATTTCAAATGACGGCTCAACGATTATCATGTTTGATCACCTTTCCAGAATGGGGACATTTTGCGCAGAGACTCAATGATCTCCGGCATCTTCTCCAGAACGAAATCAACTTCTGCCTCTGTATTGTACACGCTGAGTGAAAACCGGATAGAACCATGTGCCGCCGTGAATGGAACACCCATCGCCCTGAGGACATGGGATGGTTCCAGTGACCCGGAGGTACATGCAGACCCGGATGAGGCACAGATTTTATACCGGTTCATATGCAGCAATATAGCCTCTCCCTCAACATATTCAAAACTTACGTTTGCGGTATTGGGAAGTCTTTCTGTTTTATGCCCGTTCAGCATTGAGTTGGGAATAGATGCGAGAAGTCCCTGCTCAAGTTTGTCACGCAGTGCCTTGACCCTGGTGTTTTCTTCTTCCATCTTGGCAGCAGCAAGCTCACATGCTTTACCCAGACCGACGATGGAAGCCACGTTCTCGGTACCGCCACGTCGTCCATGCTCCTGGTGTCCACCAGCAAGAAATGGAGTATATGGTGTACCTCGTTTTACATACAGTACGCCCACACCTTTGGGTGCATGCAACTTATGTCCTGAAATGGAGAGAAAATCCACCTCTAACTCTTTCAGGTTGATCGGCACCTTGCCTACCGCCTGAACAGCATCGGTGTGAAAGAGAATACCACGTTCCTTCGCAATACGGGCCATCTCTTCAATTGGAAAAATAACACCGGTCTCGTTGTTGGCCCACATTACACTGACGATTGCGGTGTCATCACCTAAGGCAGCTTTGTACTCATCGAGATCCAGCATACCTTCGGCATCTACCTTGAGGCGGGTGATACGGTGTTTATGCCCGGTGAGAGTATCGACTGTATCGCAGAGATTCTTAACTGCAGGATGCTCGACCCTGGTAGTGACAATATGACGCTTCTCCGGAAACGACTGCAAAGCTGAGAGAATCGCTGTTGAATCACTTTCGGTACCACAACTGGTGAAGGTTATCTCCTCCGGATCTGCACCAATCAGATCAGCCACCTGCTTACGGGCTATCTTCAGGGATTCACCGACCTGGCCGCCAAAATTGTACATGCTGGATGGATTGCCATAAAACTGAGTGAGGTACGGCATCATTGCCTCGACAACCTCAGGGGCAACACACGTTGTGGCGTTGTTGTCAAGATAGACTACTTCTTCGTTTTTCTGGCTCATCAGTTTGCTTCCTCCACAATAAGAGTATCCAGAACCAGTTCACGGAGTTTCACCTCAACATATTCTTTAATCGTGGTCTGAGACTTATGACAACTCTTGCACGCCCCACGCAGCGAAACTATAACAAAATCGCCATCTACGTCGATCAATTCGATGTCACCGCCATCTTTACGCAGGCCGGGTCGAACCTCTCTCTCGAGGACTTCTTCAATTTTTTTAATTTTCTGCAAGGTGGTCATGCGTTTTGGAGCTGCATCTTCAAGCTTCACCTGCTTGGCACCGACAACAGTTTCTTCCAGAATCGCCCGAAGTTTATCTTCACATTTTCCGCAGCCACCACCAGCTTTGGTAAAATTGGTGATTTCTTCGACTGAGCGAAGGTTTGACTCCTGAATGGCACGGCGAACCTCGATATCAGTCACTCCGAAGCACTCACAGACGATTTCACCTTCAGCCATCGGCAGCACCATGCCACGAAAATCAGCGATGGCAGCTTCAAGTGCCTCTCTTCCCATCACTGAGCAGTGCATTTTCTCTTTTGGCAATCCGCCCAGGAAATCAGCAATATCTTCATTAGTGATCTTCTCGGCTTCAGAGACCGGCATACCCTTGATCATTTCAGTCAAAGCAGAAGATGAGGCGATTGCACTTGCGCAACCGAAGGTCTTGAATTTGGCATCGGTAATCACATCGTTCTCATCCACCTTTATGGTCAGCTTCAAGGCATCCCCACAGGCAAGAGAACCGACATCACCGGTACCATTTGCATCATCTACTTCTCCAACGTTTCTCGGATTCAGGAAATGCTCCTGAACCTTATCAGTATATTCCCACATTGATGGCTCCTAAAAATAACAATTCACTATGATTATCTGTTATATGCTGACAATAATACGGAAAGCCTAAAATGCAACTTCGATTTTTTTAACAATTTCTATACCATTGACTTACTGTGGTACTTCTATTTTCCGCAGCTTTAAACGAGCTGAATCTCCCTGAGCAACCTCTGCGCAGTTTCGACCAGATCCTGCGTCCCGTCCGGAGTGCGCGACTCGACATAAAACCGGACCTTGGGTTCAGTTCCTGAGGGTCGTATCATAAGCCACGAGCCATCGTCAAGAATCATCTTTCGGCCATCAATAGTGATGACCTCAACAATCTCTTTTGGCTCGCCACCCACAATAAGAGAGCTTCCTCTACCATACTTTTCAAGTTCTTTCAGCCTTTCCAGAAGCTCTTCACCTCGGTAGCTCACTTCAATTCCGTCCCGATCGGCATAAAATGCACCGAACTCCGCCTCAATTTCATCTTTGTATTCACTCAGGTTTTTGCCGGTTGTGAGTACCATATCAAGGGCAAGCAGCAGTCCAATGTAAGCATCTTTTTCCGGAGTGTGTCCAATAATCGATATTCCGTCTGATTCTTCGAAAAAGACCAGGGCCTTCCCCATAACCGGTTTAAATTCCTTAAAACCGACCCTCGGTTCAAAAACCTTTTCACCAAAAGATTCAGCCAGCTGGTTCGCCATGTTGGAAGTGGCAACAGTTTTCGCCACCATCCCCTTTTTCTTTTTGTGAACAACAAGGAAATGGTAGGCCATAGCACCAAACTGGTTCATACTGATCTCTTCCCTGCCGTCTGTGAACCGAATTCGATCTCCATCCGGGTCAATGATCGCACCCACCCGGTATTTTTCAGAACGGCCGGCAAGCAATTCATGTATGGCTTTGATATTTGCCGATGACGGTTCCGGGGCTATGCCACCGAAAGTCACATCCGGTGTATCCCGTAAGCCAAAGTAGCCGGTTCCTTTTTCTACCTCAAGAAGTTCGCAAATATCATTTCGAGACGCACCGTGAACAGAGTCTATGGCCACAATCAAATCTGTCGCATCGGCGTAATCTTTTACTATCTGATCGTAGTCAATCCCATGCACATCAACATTTTTCCTCACCAGAGTCTTCCAGTAATCCAGTGCTCTGATTTCAGTTACTCCAGACAAGGAAAGTATCTCAAGGCCCGTAATGGCCGAACTTTCGATATCAAAATCACTATCGATAATTTCCCTGGCCAGTCGGGTTATAGTCTCGGTGACTTCTGCTGCTGCCGGTCCCGCATCGGCCGCATTGAATTTATACCCACCATACTCGAGAGGATTATGGGAGGGGGTCAGGTTTATGGAAAATGCCGCATGAAGTTCGAGTACCGCAGCAGACAGCGCACCGGTCGTTGATTCACCTGAGTAATAGACTGTAAAACCATTATCTGTCAGCACTTTTACCACCGCCCTGGCAAGCAACTCCCCGCCGAAGCGGTTGTCATAGCCAAGCACACAACCACGCTTTTTCGCTTCATCAAAATCTTGAACTCCAAGACTGCTGGTCATGACAGGGTCTGATTCCACCAGCCGGTACATCTCGACTATGGCAGCTGTTACACAACCAATCGATCGGGCAAAAACATCTTTCCCAAGTATTCCACGCCAGCCTGAAGTACCAAATTTCAATGGGCTCAATGGCTTACCATGGTTTTCAACCAGTTCTTTACGAACCATGGCATAGACTGTATCTATCTCTGTCTGCCATGAAAAGTCACTGGTCTCATTTCTTATTTTTACAAGTTCTTTAATCATGCTGAAATAATCACTTGCAGCATGATCGTCTTCGATTATATACTTGGCTTTAAATTGCTCCACATCCTTACTATGTGACATATGCAGCCCCCGTATTTTGTTGTCAAAAACCGATCCCGGCAACCATTGACACAGATAAACATTCTGAATCCATATGTAATTCTACCGCATCTTTCTTAAGCGACAAGCCTGTCCATGTACAGATTTTTTTCTATTTGCCCCGCTCTACCTTCTTGACATGCATAAGTAACACTTGTACTATCGTGCAAAATTACTGATAATCTAATATGCTCGCGCACAGACTCGGAACAACTTTCGAGTGTCACCCGGTACAATACAGGGTATAGCCCTTTTCAATCCAATAGCACGTTTTCGTGTATCACACCCCAAAACAGTTCAGGAGAAATGCCGTAATGAGTGATCAACACGCCACAGAGTTCATTCTCTGGTTCGATGATATCTCTATTGATGACGTGCCACTGGTTGGTGGCAAGAACGCCTCACTCGGTGAGATGTACCGACATCTTACCTCAAAAGGAGTCAATATCCCACACGGCTTTGCGATCACTGCATATGCTTATCGACACCTGATCGAATCCACAGGCATGGACAAGGCTGTATCTGAGATTCTTTCTGATCTCGATACCCACGATCTCCGCAATCTCCAGGAGCGTGGCCGAAAGGTTCGTGAACTCATACGAAACATCAAATTTCCAGACGATCTTCGCGATGCGATTCTTGAAGCGTATCACAAAATGGAAGCAGAATATGGCAAAAACGTTGATGTAGCTGTTCGCTCTTCCGCCACCGCCGAAGATCTGCCGGATGCTTCATTTGCCGGCCAACAGGACACCTACCTGAACGTTCGCGGCGATGATGCGGTTCTTGACTACTGCAGCCAGTGCTTTGCCAGCCTTTTTACCGACAGGGCCATCTCCTACCGACACGACAAAGGGTTCAGCCAGTTTGATGTGTACCTTTCTATCGTGGTTCAGAAGATGGTTCGCTCAGATGCGGCCTGTTCCGGTGTTATGTTTACCCTTGATACCGAATCCGGGTACGAGAATGTCGTCTACCTTACAGGTTCATGGGGACTCGGTGAAAACGTCGTTCAAGGTGCAGTCATTCCTGACGAATTTTATGTCTTCAAGCCGACTCTCAGGGAAGGAAAACGCCCTGTAGTCTCCAGAAAGGTCGGCAGTAAAGAAATAAAGATGATCTACAACGAGGCTGAAGACGCCGAAGAGACTGTGGTCAACATTGCTACCACTCCGGCAGAACGAGGTAGCTATATCTTAAACGATGATGACCTCCTTAAGCTCTCAGAATGGGCCCTTCACATTGAAGATCATTACGGCAGCAACATGGATATCGAATGGGCCAAAGACGGTGACGGCGAAACCGTCGGTACCGGTGAACTGTTCGTTGTCCAGGCTCGGCCGGAGACCGTTCATTCACAAAACTCCAAAAACATCACTGAGACATACATCCTCAAAGAGCATGGCAACATTCTCACCTCGGGCCAGGCAGTAGGTACCAAAATCGGCCAGGGTAAATCCCGGGTGATTGAGACCGTTGCCGGCATCCATGATTTCCAACCGGGTGAAGTACTTGTCACTGATATGACTGATCCCGACTGGGAACCGGTAATGAAAAAAGCAGGCGGTATCGTGACCAACAGGGGCGGCCGCACCTGCCATGCAGCCATCATCTCCCGAGAGCTTGGTATTCCCTGTGTTATCGGTACAGAAGACGGCACCAAAAAAATCACCACCGGTCAGGACATCACCGTCAGCTGTGCCGATGGTGAGACCGGTAATGTCTATGACGGACTGCTGGACTTCTCCATCAACACGACCAACCTCGACACCATCCCTGACACCCGCACCAAAATCATGCTCAACGTTGGTATTCCGGAAAAGGCATTCGTCGAATGCCAGGTACCAAACGACGGTGTAGGTCTGGCACGACAGGAATTTATCATCAACGCCCATATCGGTATTCACCCGATGGCGCTCCACAATTTCGACAACCTCATAGAAAAAGCTGCTGCGGGTGACGAAGAAGTTCAGCAAATCGTTGAAAAAATTGAGGAGAAAACCACTGCCTACCCTCACAATAAACGTCAGTTCTTCATCGACAAGATTGCAGAAGGCGTAGGACGGATCGGTGCAGGCTTTTACCCACGCGACGTTATTGTTCGACTGTCCGATTTCAAATCCAACGAATATGCCAACCTCATTGGCGGAAAACTCTACGAACCGGTCGAATCAAACCCAATGATAGGCTGGCGTGGTGCCTCTCGCTATTACGACGATAAGTACATAGATGCGTTTGAGATGGAATGCGAAGGACTCCTGAAAGCCAGAAATGAGATGGGACTCACCAACATCAAGTTGATGGTACCCTTTTGCCGCACTCCCGAAGAAGGCAGAAAGGTTATAGAGACCATGAAGAAATTCGGTCTCGTTCAGGGAGAAAACGGCCTTGAAATCTACGTGATGTGCGAGATTCCTTCAAATGTTATCTCAGCAGATGCATTTGCCGATATTTTCGACGGCTTTTCCATCGGCTCCAACGACCTGACCCAGCTGACCCTTGGCCTTGACCGCGACTCTGACCTTGTTGCTCACATTTTCGATGAGCGTAACGAAGCAGTTAAAACGATGGTGAAGATGGTTATTGAAACCGCCAAGCGCAGGGGCAAAAAGATCGGCATCTGCGGGCAGGCACCGTCGGATTATCCCGAGTTTGCCCTGTTCCTGGTTGAGTGCGGTATAGACTCAATGAGCCTTATTCCAGACACAGCAGTTAAAACCAAACTCCTGGTTTGCGAAAAAGAAAAAGAGATGGGCCTGATTAAATAGGTAACCTGTAGAAACCATCGCCGGAGTTGTATAGTCTGCTGCCGGCGATGGTATGTTGCTGAAAGTTTTATGTTGAAGGCGTTCAACCCTCCAGATCCTCAGCCTTTAAGGTCTTTGCTTCCTCTATGACCATGACAGGGATATTCTCCCTGACTTCATAGAGCAGCAGGCATGTTTCACAGGCAAGCCCTTCCTTTGCTTCAAGATATTTCAAGTGCCCCTTGCATTTCGGGCAGGCCAGTATGGCCAGCAAATCCTTATCAATCATATTCTCCTCCCACTAAGAGGCGTATTATCACGGTAAATTCGAATTTTCCAGGTACAATCACACCTTGCCTTCTTCAAGAGTGGGCCACAAGAACCGTGGACACTCTGCCGGAAAGGATACATGGTATTCTTGAATTATCAATTGAAATTCATCATCGACTTGATTAGAACTTGGCAGACAACGTGCTGGCTTGATACAAGAAACAGAGTGCTTCTCTCAAATTCCACTACCTCATAAAACGCATGCCGGGTTATTAGAATGAATACTATCAGCAAACCGTTCAAAGCAGAGCGAAGTATTAAAATTCGCAAAGTTGGCCTTATAACCAAAAAGGACGACGCACACGCCCAGCAGCATGCCGAAAAGATTTCTTCCGTACTCCGGGCCCAAGGCATTTCCGTTGTGCTGAATACTATTTCGGAGGATCTTGACGCGGCTATTGCCCTGGGGGGTGATGGAACATTACTGCACATCGCAGAAGATGCGGCACGTCACTCTATCCCAGTAGCAGGAATCAACCTTGGCAACCTGGGATTTCTTACAGAATTTGCCGCAGAAGAGACTGAAAACGCACTGTCTCACCTGCTCAGCGGCAAGGTAATGATTGAAAACAGACTGATGCTCAAGACCCGGTTACTCAAACAGGAGGGGCCTGAGCCGTACCGCTACGCTTTAAATGACATCGTCATCAATAAGAACACCCTGGACCGTCTGCTCCACCTTGCAACCAGGGCCGGAGACGATTACATCACAACATATAAAGCAGACGGACTGATCTTTTCCTCTCCTACCGGCTCCACGGCCTATAATCTCTCTGCCGGCGGACCACTCGTTCATCCCGGGCTTGCCACGATTCTGGTAACCCCGATATGCCCTTTCATGCTAAGCAGCAGACCTATAATTTTGCCGGCGACAACCCCCATTACTACAGGATTCGAAAGCAATGGCAACGCAGAGTGCGCTCAGGTTATCATTGATGGTCAGCCATGCTGGGAAATGCAGGATGGAGACAGCCTGCAGATAAGCACAGCGGAACATCCGCTCCAACTCATCGTCTCCCCCAAAAGAGACTACTTCACTATCCTCAGGAACAAATTGCGCTGGGGAAGCCAGGATCAGCAATCCTGAAATACTTCGCTCCCCCCGATGACTGAACGCAAAAACACCCATACCGCTTGCTCAAGCGGTATGGGTATTTTTCATGTCTTTTTTTGTTATTGATAACTGTTATTTCTTCTTTTTAATTCCGTATTTCTTCATCTTATATTGCAGAAGGCTCTTAGTGATGCCCAGTTTTTCAGCAGCACGAGCCTGTACATAGCCGGTATCCTCTAGGGCCTGGTGCAGCATTTTCTCTTCTACTGTATACAATACGTCATTCAGCCCGACTGAATCAGGCAGCAGTTGCTGCAGGTCAAGGTTCTGACTCCAACTACTCTGTTCCATTGGGCGTATAGAATCAGGCTGAACATCATCCGCTTCAATCACATTATCATTACAGAGGATGGCGGCGCGCTCAACAGTATTCTCAAGCTCACGGATATTGCCCTCCCACGGTAATTTCATCAGCAACCTCAGAGCTTCAGCCGAAATACTAAGATCTGGCTTATTCAACTGGTCCTTGAATTTCGTAATAAAATATTCCACCAAAAGAGGCATATCATCCATTCTCTCCCGCAGCGCGGGCAGAGATACATGAATAACATTCAAACGGTAAAAAAGATCTTCGCGAAAACGACCTTTTGCAACCTCTTCTTTCAGCTCCCGGTTCGAAGCACTGATAATACGAACATCAACCTCAAAGGTTTTGGTCCCGCCAACTCTTTCAAATGTGCGCTCCTGTAGAACCCGCAGCAGTTTGGATTGCAGCGGCAGAGGAATCTCGCCAATCTCATCCAGAAATATCGTGCCCTTGTGTGCCAGTTCAAACCGCCCTTTGCGCATTGCAACTGCGCCGGTGAAGGCTCCTTTTTCATGCCCGAAAAGTTCACTCTCAAGCAGGTTGTCAGAAAGGGCCGCACAATTCACGGTAATAAACGGCCCTTTCTCACGGGGAGAATTCATATGGATTGCCTTTGCCACAAGCTCTTTACCTGTGCCACTTTCACCCGAGATAAGTACCGAAGCAGGGGTTGGGGCAACCTTCTCGATCATCTCGTAGACCTGCTTCATCTTCGGGTTTTTACCAACCATCCCCGAGAAACTGCTCTTCCCTTTAATCTCGCTCCGCAGTCTGGTGTTCTCCTGAACAAGCACGTACAACTCAATTGCCTTCTGAATGTTAACCAGCAGTTCGTCATTGGAGAATGGTTTTGCCAGATAGCTGTAAGCACCAGATTGCATCGCCGCCACCGCTTTATCCACCTCGGCGAAAGCGGTGATCATGATGACCGGAAGATCCGCATTATATTCCTTAACCTTCGAGAGAAGTTGCAGTCCATCAACCTCCGGCATCTGCATATCGGTAATGACGAGGTTTAAATCAAGACGTTTGACCATCTCAAACCCTTCCGCACCACCAGGCGCGGTAAAGACCTCATAGCCTTCATCTTTCAAGAGTTCAGAAAGAACAATGAGGTAGTTCGGTTCGTCATCGACTATAAGAATGGAGTACATAAGTTTTTCCGTAGTTCTTCCGACTTCAAACGCCGGTGTTATTATTCGTTTGTCGTATCTTGCTTATCTGTCTTTTGAGAGGCTCCAGCACCTTCGCCGGCACATGGACATTTTTGCCTCCAGCGAGCGTTGTTCCTGGACGAATATCACCATGATAGTCGCTCCCGCCGGTTACCACAAGACTATACCTGTCTGCCAGGCTGCAAATATGTTTTCTCTGTTTTGTACTGTGGGTGGGATAGTAGGCTTCAATTCCATCAAGCCCTTTATGTACCAGAATATTCAAAAGTGGCACAATGTTCTGTAGAGATGTATCGATAGTTACCGGATGCGCCATTACCGCGACCCCGCCGGCACCGTGTAAAGTATCGATTGCTTCTTTCGCACTCAATACCCTTCTTGGCACATAGGCAATGGCACCGCGTTTTAGAAATCTGCTGAAGGCATCGTCGATCGAACGAGCCTGCTTTTTCTCCACAAGCACCTGTGCGATATGGGGTCGCCCAGTCTGGCCGAACTGAGATTTTGCCGCTACCTCTTCAGAAGAGATATCTATTCCAAACCCTTGAAGCCTGGTAATTATCTGCTTATTGCGGTCATCACGGTTTGCCTGAATCGTGCTCAATACTCCAAGCAAATGACTGTCATCGTAATCGAAACCATAGCCGAGCATATGGAAATGGGTCTCTTTATGAATGACGCCAAACTCAATGCCACTCACCACCTCAACCTCCAGGCGCTCACCCGCTGCGACAGCCTCAGCCACTCCCTCGGCAGTGTCATGATCGGTCAGGGCAATCGCCTTGAGCCCCTTTTTCTTTGCTAACTCAACCAGCTGGGTTGGTGTCATTGTTCCATCTGAAAAGGTGGAATGTATGTGTAAATCCAAGGCCATAATATATAAAAGTGCAATAAGCTGCTTAACAGGTTGATATCGAGTACGAAACTATACACTGGGTAGGTCAAGGACAACAATCTAATGGATAATGCAGATCCTGCACACAATTTCTCCCACTTTCCGTATCTACAGAGTTAAGTTTGCAATAATTTGATCTTTATCTATATTTCTCAAATTTCTATCCGATAGAGAAAATAGCATGATGTACGGGTTTAGAATGCAACCTTTCTGAAATCACGTTTGGGAACGTTGATCACTTTAAACAGTAAATGATTCAACCACCGTTCTCAATCACTGGGCTGGAGCAAAGCAGATGGCAGGATTTTTTAGCAAAGCAACAACAGTTATCATGGCGATTCAACTCATCACCGGCTGTACGGCCAGAATTCCTGAAGCTACTGCATACCCGTATAGCCAGCAAATGAAGATACAGGCGGTCCATCATTGGCAAATTTGAGCAAAAGATGTTGCCGATCGCGTCAATAACGTGCTCATCCTGAACAGCCATCGTGATCTGATCACCCGGTCTTCCTAAGGGCAACCTGTGGTGATGAAGATACTCCATGCCAGGCTGAACAATCCGGCGCCTCTGATGAAGCATTTCGTGATCTGCCTATCACAGAAGGTTCCGGTGAGACCATACTCTCCCGAGATAACGAAAAGATTTCTTCTTCGACAACAACTTCGGCCATCCTGGTCGGCACCCTTCCCTCAATCATCACCTCCGGAGAAGGGACCACTTCCTTCTCCGCCAGGATGATCAATCCTGTTGACAAATCGATTATCTCCTCGCATGATTACAGGGTTTATATGGACGAGCCGCAGCTCGCCATGTGCGCACTGACAAGGGGATGCGGGATCAATGAGATCCCGGAACCGTCCCGCTCAAAACTGAACCGGATTTCTAACTGACATCACGTATTTCATGGCCCTGGTTAATATAGATACCGCACTGCACGACGCAATTCGTTTCATCCAGAAAAGCCCGGTTGACGGAGGAGTGGAGATACTCTCCTACAAACGCAACCGCACCGTTGCACTTTTACGAATCGATGAAAAGACCATCTCTGTAAAGGAACGAGGCTACCGTGAAGAAGAGACACGTGTCACCATTTCCGACCTGGCTAAATTTCTCAAGCCAATCCTCAAACGTGAGTTCCCCAGAAGTCGCAAAGTCCGCTTTTTCAAATTTTCCTCACCCGATGAACTCAACCGAATCCGTCAAAAAATCTAAAACCCACCGTAAAGATGCTGACCATACATTGTGCCGCCTGCAGGAGAAAACTCTGGAAGTATGACAAAATCGGCCATGGCCATGTCGTTCGCTGTCATAAAGACCGAATTAAGAAGTGGTTTGAAACAGAAACTATCGGCCACAAAATTCACTGCCGTTGCGGCAAGGAAATAGGTATCGATAAAGACACACACTACAGAATGATTGCCAACGCCTTCACCCACACAGGCACCAAAAGAAACAAAAAATAGATAAAAGAGTGGTGAAAAGGAAACGCACCCTGTCCCGGTCATCGCTCTGCAAGCGCTTCCTTATCGAGCAAACGAATTGTCTTGCCTTGTACTTCGATCAATCCTTCCTCGCTCATCCTGGCAAATATCCTGGATAGCGTTTCAGGAATGGTGCCAAGCAAACTCGCCAATTGCCCCTTGGAGATCTGGAGTTCAACAGTATCACTCCCCCCTTGTTCACTTGAAAGATAGAGCAAGTATGAAGCAAGCCTGGCAGGAACTTCCTTGAGAGATAACGCCTCTATCTGACTGGTAAACTGCCTTAACCGCATGGAGAGTGTCGCCAGCATATTCAGGGCAATTGAAGGCGTCCGGTTAAGGATTGCCACAAACTCTTTTCTCGGAAAAAAGAGCAACGTGGTTTTGGCCAGGCTCTCTGCATTGGCAGGAAATGGCTGACCATGAAAGACCGGAACCTCACCAAAAGGCTCGCCTGCATTGAAAATACCGAGGATCTGCTCTTTACCCTGCAGAGAGACTTTAGATATTTTAATCTTCCCGCTCTTTACAATATAGAAACCGTTGCCTTCATCGCCTTCGAAGAAAACCGTCTCGCCCCTGCCGAAAGTTCTCTCGATAGCAATTTTTTCAACCTCTTCCAACTGCTGCCGTGGCAATCCCTGAAAAAGTTTACTCGATGCTATGGCTGTAAATTTGTCCATACTTCCATATCCGCTTACTGTTTAACTACAAAGAAATCCTTCCATCGAACGGTTGCTACAGAGTACTATGAGCGTTATAAGTGGCAACCTGCTTTATCCAGACAACGTATTCTGGTACGCTCAAGCCATCAACATATTTTTATACCTCATTGTTTTGTCATAAGCTTTATAAAGCCGCTTGAGTCATTTTGACCACAATTGATCCCCTGCACGTTTATTAAATATTTCATCAAGACAGCCAGCTTTATAGATGAACAGTAACAGAAAAATAGTTCATATAGACATGGACGCTTTTTTCGCCTCCGTTGAACAGCTTGACAACCCTGAACTCATGGGAAAAGCAGTCATAGTGGGTGGCAATCCCCATAGTCGTGGCGTAGTTGCCGCCTGCTCCTATGAAGCCCGCAAATTTGGTGTTCGCTCCGCAATGTCCTGTGCGAAAGCTGTCCGCCTCTGCCCCCAGGCAATCTTTACCAGACCACGTATGGATCGCTACCGGGAGATTTCTGCCTGGATAATGGAGATTTTTTTCAAGTACACCGACTTAGTAGAACAGCTTTCGGTGGATGAAGCATTTCTTGATCTTACCGAGAATCACCTCGATGAACCTTCAGCCTCTCTTTTGGCTGAATTGATACGGAAAGATATATTTGAAAAGACAGGTTTAACCGCTTCCGCAGGAGTCAGCTGTAACAAGTTTATCGCCAAAGTCGCCTCCGACATAAATAAACCAAACGGTATCAAAGTGATACCACCGGCAGAAGTTCTCGATTTTCTTGCCACGCTTCCTATCGGCAAATTTTATGGAGTCGGGGCAGCGACAGAAAAGAAAATGGAACGAATCGGCGTCAAAACAGGAGGCGACCTGCGAAGATTTACCCTCGAAGAACTTACTTTTCATTTCGGTAAGCAGGGTGGATATTTCCACAGTATTTGTCGCGGACTCGATCCCCGCCCTGTTAAAAGCTCCAGGGAACGCAAGTCAATAGGTAGCGAAACAACCCTGTCGGAAGACATTCTTGACATGGAGCTGATTCAGCATATCCTGAAAGAGCAGGCTCATTCTGTGATCGACACCATGCAGAAAAAATGCATGGGTGCCCATACGATTTCCATCAAAATCCGCTACCATGATTTTACTACGATCACCCGTTCCATCACTTCCAGAACACCACTGATCAACACCAGGGATATAGGTTTTTACATACCAAAATTACTTGAAAACACTGAAGCCGGCAGACAAAAGATACGACTTCTCGGTGTGACTGTGTCAGGGCTGTTTCAACTCAACTCCAGCCCGATCCAATTACGTCTGCCTTTTCCGGACAAGGTAGATCGGCAGACATTACCTTAGTTCTAACGATGCACTGCTTGTATAGTCTGACAAAAATGATTAATCTCTATCAAATTATATATTTAAAATCTTAAAATTATTCCCCATATACAGTGACTGAATGAAAGACCTCATCAAAGCTATTGCCAATATTTTCAAATATACCGGCCGGACCATAAGCGTTATACGTAATACCCTGATCAACCTGGTGTTTCTCTTTATCCTTTTTGTTCTCGTTGTCGGGATCTTCAGTTCTGATGCACCACAACTCAATGACAACTCACTCCTTCACCTCAACCTGAGCGGTGACATAGTCGAAGAGCCTCCCACAACAGATGCTTTAACCAGCGCCGTGGACTCCCTGGCAGGCTCTGAGCAGAAACAACGCTATGTGCTTCTCCAGGACGTAATTGATGCAATCGAGACCGCTGCAGACGATAACGCTATCACAGCTATTCTTCTCGATTTGAAAAATCTGGGTGCTGCAGGCCTCAACCAGATGAACACCATAGGTGAAGCGCTGAACGCTTTTCGCCAAAAAGGGAAAAAGGTCTATGCTTCAGAAGACTTTTATACCCAGAAACAGTACTACCTCGCCTCCTATGCAGATACCATTATAGTCAACCCCATGGGCGGTGTTGATCTGCACGGTTTCGGCACCTACCCACTCTATTTCAAAGAGGCCATCGACAAACTTAAAGTAAATTATCATGTATTCAAGGTTGGCGACTATAAATCAGCTCTTGAACCCTTCACCCGAAACTCGATGTCCGAGTACGCCAGAAGTCAGAATAGCCAATGGCTCAATGATCTTTGGGAGAGCTTTTCAGGCAGCATAGCCCTCCAGCGTGGTTTTTCGCCTGAAGTTATACCCAATTATATTGAAAATATTGCCACCAACCTTGCTGCCGCAGGTGGAGACACTGCGCAACTGGCCCTCGATAATGGTCTGGTGGACAAAGTTCTGACTCACAACGATTTCAAGCGATTCCTCAAAAAAGCCACAGATAACGCCAGTGAAAATCTGATTACGCTCAATAACTATCTCAGTTTTGTTGATCAGTCTTACAATTCCTACAATAATAACGGAGATGTAATCGGCATCGTTGTTGCTGAGGGAAAAATCGTCGGAGGTAACCAGCCTGCAGGGGTGATCGGCAGTGAATCACTTGGCAAACTCCTGCGGGATGCCCGGGAAAATCAATCTGTAAAAGCGGTGGTATTGAGAATAAATTCCGGTGGTGGTTCAGCCTTCGCCTCCGAGATCATCCGACAGGAGGTTCTTGAACTAAAAGAGGCAGGTAAACCGATTGTGGTCTCTATGGGTGCACTCGCCGCTTCCGGCGCATACTGGATTTCGGCTGATGCTGATCAGATCTGGGCTTCTCCCACAACTCTCACCGGCTCAATCGGTATTTTCGGCGCCATACCGACCTTCGAAGATACTCTTGCCGAAATTGGCGTATACAGTGACGGCGTCGGCACCACCAGCCTCTCAGCTGGTCTGAACGTAACCCAGCCGCTGCCGGAGAGCCTCAGGCGATCAATCCAGCTTACTGTTGAAAACGGCTATGAAAGGTTTCTCTCTATTGTGGAGAATGGCCGTGGAATTGAGCAGGATCGAATGGAACTCATTGCCGAAGGGCGTGTTTTTTCAGGCATGAAGGCAAAGGAAATCGATCTGGTCGACGAGCTTGGCGGCCTCTCAGACGCTGTCGTCGCTGCGGCAGAGCTTGCCGGTTTGGACGATTATTCGACAGTTTACATTAAAAGAGAGATATCTGTTCGTGACAAACTCATCAAACAGCTGACCAATGCGACTATTTCTGTTTTTCCTGACTTTTTTGCGTCGTCTTTTCTGGTAAACATCTATCGAAAGATGCAGCATCAGGTCAGAGATCTCCTGATCATGAATGATCCCAATGGCATTTATGCCGACTCAATGTTACAACTACCCGAATAGAACACACTGTGTTGTCAAGGTACTGAATAACCAGACTGTTCTTCGGTAACTCGGCTATTTATTTTTTTTTTAGTTACGGATCATCCATATGGAGATAACACCGGAATTCTTTGTCATGCTGTGGGGTCAGCTCTGCTGGCCCCTGATTCGACTTCTTATTTTCATTTCCATCGGTCTCATTGTCGCCAATTTGATCGAAGCCCTTAATTGGACCCGATGGATAGCCTCACTCGCCAGACCTCTTGTCCAGCTTGGCAACATGTCGAATACTGCCGGAGCTTCATTTTCAATGGCAATATTTTCAGGTGTTGCAGCAAACACCCTGCTTGCCGAAGCATATGACAAAAAACAGCTTTCCAGAAAAGAACTGATTCTCGCCAACCTGTTCAACAGTCTGCCGACCTACTTTGTTCATTTGCCGACCATATTTTTCATCACCGTTCCACTTATCCACGGTGCCGCTTTCATTTATATAAGCATCACATTAGGCGCAGCGGTACTTCGCACAGGTTTAATTGTGGTCATCAGCCGGTTCATTCTGCCGAAGCCTGACATATCGGCCTCTCCACACGAAACAACTGAGAATAAGGGAATTGACTGGCAGGGGGCGTGGGAAAAAAGCTGGAAACGCTTTAAGCGACGTATCCGCAAAATCATCAAGTTCACGGTACCGATCTATATCATTATATTTATAGTACATCGCATCGGATATTTTCGTGAACTCGAAGAGCTTGCAGCCGGGTACCTTGCTTGGATTCCGTGGCTTTCCCCGCAGGCTATGGGGATCATCACCCTGCACCTTGCAGCTGAACTGACCGCCGGTCTGGCCGCTGCCGGAGCGTTGCTGCAGCAAGGAGCATTATCTCAAAGAGAAATCATACTCGCCTTACTGGTAGGCAATATCCTGTCGTCACCCCTGAGGGCATTTCGCCATCAATTCCCGTATTATGCCGGTATCTTTAAACCCAGGGTAGCCGCACAACTTATCGTATGCAGCCAGTCTTTTCGGGTGATCAGTCTTATCATGGTAGGCCTCATCTACTACTACCTGACCTTATAAAAAGAAAAAGCCAGGGCAGCTCAACACGCTGCCCCGGCTTTTTCAATTCTTCCGACCAGGTTGAATTGACGTTAGGCGTACTACTGGGCCTGACCTTACTCTGCAAGAAGTATCATCTCGTGCCACTCCCAGCTGAAGTTCGACACTGACTATCTCTCATAGTGTCTTCCAAGCCTGCAAATTTTGACGTTACTTCCACCAACCCCAGCTTTGCCGTCTACGTCGTGTGACAGATCGGTCTTATCCATGATATACCTCCCTGGCACTATACAATTGCGAATTATCCCCACCACTGATGGTGTTCAATCATCGGACAAAACGTCAAACAAAAAATCATGTATAGCCGAAAAACTTCAATATACTCAGAATTTATAATCAATCCTCCCTTTTTGACACTTGACATCCCCTTTCTATCTGGGTAACGAATAACTATACATTCAGGTGCTCATAATAAGGAAATGCATACGCCTTTGAGCTGAAAAGGGAACTTCGTGAAAATCGAAGACGGGCCCGCCGCTGTAACCGGTGACAACCCCCGGAACTATGCCACTGTCCATTACAGGATGGGAAGGCCTGGGGAGAGGATGATCCGGGAGTCAGAAGACCTGCCTGAAAATATGCTGGAGTAAATCGCGGACAGATTTTTCCAGCACATCGATTTCGGATAACCAGGGCTATCCCGGATCACTGTTAGAGTGATTCGGGATTTTTTTTTGTTTTTTCGCACTTGCTGAATACTACTGCCTGCACTTTCTTCAGTATATGCTGGTGTGTTAATTGCTTAAATGAACATTGCCCCGGTTCCCTGGTATTTTGTTTGCTGTCCGGATTTTGCTTTTTATTTTAAGGAGAGTAATGCGCGGCAAGGCAAAACTACTTTTTGGCTCACTGATAACTGTACTCGTTGCTGTAATTATCACTGCAACCGGTATGGGCTATATCAGCATATCTGCAGCCGATGTTATCGCAACACTCTGGCAGACGCTTTTCGATCAACCAGGGCTCAGTGCAGCTGTAAATACCACCAACTCTGTCATCATCATGGATGTACGGTTGCCGCGCATACTCGTTGCGGCCCTTGTCGGAGGAGGCCTCGCCCTTGCCGGAGGTATATTTCAGGCAATACTGCTTAACCCTCTGGCCGACCCGTATACTCTCGGCATTTCATCCGGTGCGGCATTTGGTGCTTCTACAGCCTTTATACTATCGATTATCGGCATATCCCTGCCTGTCTCATATTTAGTTCCCTTTTTTGCATTTATTGGAGCTGTTACAACACTTGGAGCGGTGTTTTATCTTTCTTCGGACGATCCGCAACTTTCCTCAAATACCCTTATCCTTTCGGGCGTTATTGTAGCAGCAATACTCTCAGCGGGAATCGGCTTTATAAAATACATGGCTGACGAAGAGGTGGGTGTTATCATTTTCTGGTTGATGGGCTCATTTATCGGTAAATCGTGGCACGATGCAGGGCTTCTTTTACTGATTCTAGCTCCATGTCTGCTCTTTTGTTGCTACTATGCCAGGGATCTCAATATTATGGCGCTAGGCACCACCACCGCTGACACTCTCGGAGTGGATAGTGCCAAAATCCGCAGGCAACTCCTGATAAGTGCTTCTCTTATTACAGCGATCTGTGTCGCTGTATCTGGTGTCATCGGCTTTGTCGGCCTCATTGTTCCCCATATGCTTCGAATGATAACAGGGCCTGATAACAGGATTCTTTTACCTGCGTCATTTCTTGCCGGTTCTATCCTGCTGCTGGTCGCGGACACCGTTACCCGCGCAATTCTTCCCCACGAAATACCAATCGGAGTATTGACTGCGCTTATCGGTGGCCCCTTCTTCTGTTACATCTTCAGAAAACGCCAGCTTGGGAGGGGATATGCCTGAAAACAGTTCCATCGTCTACCAGGTATCCGATTGCTATTACCAATACCGCAATCACCCCTGCCTTTCAGGGCTTAATTTTCAGTTAAAAAAGGGGAAAATGTATGGGCTTATCGGCCCCAACGGCAGCGGAAAAACTACACTCATCAACCTGTTAAACGGCAGCCGACAGCCAACCCGAGGCAAGGTGCAGCTGCGTGGAACTGTAGTCCACCGCCTGCCAAAACTTGATCTTGCTAAAGTGCTTTCATTTGTACCCCAGAACGTGGCACTTCATTTCGAATACTCCGTCTTTGAAGTGGTAATGATGGGCCGACACCCGTTTATTGACAGGTTCGGCACACCTTCGCAAAAAGATATCGACCTGGTTATGGAAGCCATTAAGACACTTGACATTTACCAACTCCGTAACCGAATGGTAACCAGGCTTTCAGGTGGCGAAAGGCAAAGAGTACTGGTGGCACGGGCGCTTGCCCAGAACACCGAAGTCCTTGTACTTGATGAACCCACAGCAAGCCTCGATGTCCGGCATTCCATAGATATTATGCAGGCACTTCGGGAAAGAGTAGACCATGACTCGATAACTGTAGTTGGAGCTATCCATGACCTCGATCTCGCTGCTGCCTACTGTGATGAGCTTATTGTTATGGAAAATGGGCAAATAGCAGCATCCGGCTCTGTTGAAGACATTCTCACTTCTGAATTACTGCAAACTGTTTTCAGGGTTCATGCCGATATCGTACATCAGGCCCTGGGAAATCCGCATATACAGTACAGGTACAACAATGAACATTAAGAGGATGAGTAAACTCGGGGTGTTGATTTGTCTATTGAGCTTCGCTCTATATGGCCAGTCAGCCTTCGCCCAGATGACCGAAATTACGGACGATGAGGGAAGCACCATCCGATTTGACAAGCCATTCAGCAGGATCATTTCCCTTTATCCCGCTCACACTGAAAACCTCGCTTTTTTAGGTTGTGACGAGGAGTTTATCGGTATTGGCCGTTCAGATAACTACCCAGCCTCAATTTCTGATAAGAATCGTTTCAGTTATCGTGACAATACGGAAAAATTTCTTGCCGCCAGGCCGGACCTGATTCTTATCCGCCCCATGATATCACGCTCAGTGCCAGAGCTTATCTCCAAGCTCCGCTCGGCCGGAATTACTGTTGTATCCCTGCAGCCTACTAATATCGATCAGATGTTTGACTACTGGCGACTGCTTGGACTTCTGACTGGCAAAACCACCGAAGCGGACAAAATGGTACAGCAGTTTACCCTCGCCCTTGATCAGCTGGAAGATAGTATCCCGGTTCCAAGGGAAGAGCGACCACGCGTTTATTTCGAGGCTATTCACTCCAAAATGAAAACCTTCGCCCCGGACGCTATATCGATGTTCGCTCTTGAGACTGGGGGAGGCCTGAATATTGCCAATGACGCTGTTGCCAGAAACAACAGCAATATAGCCCCTTACGGAAAGGAGCGTATTCTCGCCAAGGCCAATGAAATAGATATTTACCTCAGTCAGACAGGCAGGATGAACAGGGTAAGTCTTACAGATATATACAACGAACCCGGCTTTCAGCTCATAAAAGCATTACAGACGAATTCTGTCTTTTTAGTTGATGAAGAACTTGTTTCACGTCCCACCATGCGGCTACTCACAGGCATTAGTAAAATCCAATCAGCGCTGTACCCTGTACTGAGACGGGAACAGCCTGATGTAGCCAGCCATGAACCTCTTTTCACTCCTCAGACCCAATTGCAAAAATGGCAATGAAGGTAAAAAAAATGCGATCTACTCTATTTATCGTCGGCACAGGCCCAGGTGACCCTGAGTTACTAACGATTAAAGCTGTAAACACAATCAAGAGTTGTCCGGCTGTGGCTGCTCCCAAGGGCTCCAAAAACGGTAGTTCCACAGCCCTTTCCATTGTTCAGCAAGCAGTAGATGTCAGTGAAAAGGAAGTTTTTGAACTCTATTTCCCCATGAAGAAGGTTCGCCTGGGTGAAAAACTGCATCCGGAAATTGAGGTCGCCTGGCAAAAAGCAGCGGAAACAATTCTTTCATTGCTTGATGCTGGCAAAAATGTGGTCTTTCCTACCCTCGGTGACCCTGCGATCTACTCAACCGGCTATTATCTCTACGAGACAATCTGTTCCTTAAGGGAAGATGTACATGTTGAGTTTGTTTCCGGCATCTCAGCTATGTCCAGTTGCTCTGCTTCCACTGCAACCCCGATATGTCTGGGTGATGATCTGCTCGCCGTTGTTCCCGCCACCTTTTCTGAAGAAAAGCTCAGAAACGCCCTGCTTGAGTATGACGCCATTGTACTCATGAAAGTTCACAGGGTGATGGATCGTGTCTGCAGACTGCTGCGGGAGACCGGACTCACCAGCAATGCAGTCTACGTAGAGAAAGCAGGTATGACCGATCAGCGTATCATAGAAGATTTATCAAAAGTACCTGAAAATCCACATTATTTCTCTACTATCATTGTGCGCAAGCGCGAAGGGGCAGCAGTTCAACTCCGACAAATCGCCACGGCCGCCTGACTGAACTCCCGCCCGCCGGCATCCCCCCCGGCGGGCCTGATGCATTTATGTTGTCCCACAACCCTGAGAATAAACATTTGACTCACTCCCGGTATCAGTCTTACTCTGTATAAAAAGGAGCTTACGCTGAGGAGGGTTGCAATGAAGAAAAAAATACTGGTCGCGCTTGATGACTCTATAAACAGCTTTCTTTCACTTGATTACACAGCCCATCTTTTCGCTGATCAGCATGACATAGAGATATGTATTCTCCATTGTGACAGCAGCTCCAGATGTTTCGCCGAACCGGAAAATCCGCAACATTCACTCATACCTGATCGCCCGCTCAGCAAACAAGCTCTTAAGGGCAGCAGGCTGCTTGAAAAAGCGCACCAGAAGCTTATTGATCTTAAACTCCCGGCCGAACGGATTTCGCGGATTCATCACAGGGCTGCAACAATAGCTACTTCCATCCAACAGGTGGCGGAACAAAATCTCGTAGACAGCCTCGTCATAGCACGGCGCGGAGTCGGGTTTGTGGGCGAGTTGCTGATGGGTTCTGTCTCCTCCACACTCTTCGATAGCTGTCACTCTATTCCGCTCTGGATCATCGATGGTGAAATCAAATCAAAGAAATTTCTTGTGCCCGTAGACGGCACACCATCATCACTGATGGCCATCGATCATCTCTCCCATATTTTTGCAGGCAGAGATGATCTCTGCTTTTATCTTTTCCACGCAAGGGGTTACCTCTCTCCACCGCCAGCATGTCGCCCCGAGGATTTCTATGACAAGTGGGGTAAAGACTGGTGTGATGCCAACCTGTCAGGAAACGGCTGCATGTTCACAGGCCCCACTGACCTGTTAACAGAAGCTGGGATTCCTCCAAAATGCATTATAACCCTGCCACAACCCAAAGCCCTTGAAGAAAGCTCAGCGATTATAAGCAGTGCCAGAAAAAATGACTGTGGCACAATAGTTATCGGCAGGCGCCCGGCAAGAGAGAGCAAAGGATTTCTTGGAGGTGTTGCCAGGCGGACAATAATGCAGACGGAAGATCTGGCTCTATGGGTTGTCGGCTGAGACATTGTCCTCTTGGCAGATATTCAGCAAAAAAAACCGTAACTCCGATAGTAAAGGAAGTTACGGTTTTTTAGTGTTGCTACTATACAAGCAGGCAATAGCGGGATTAGTCAGCTGGTTTTCCGGTATCCGCTTGAGCGTTATTTTTCGACTCTGCCTGTTTAATCACGGCAGTAGCTGCAGCATCGGGTAACAAATACTGTTTTGCCAGCGATTCAACATCCCCGGTTGTGATCCCCTGAAAATCTGTAAGAATGGACGCAGGCCATTCGAGCTGCTCCGGATGCCGTGTTGAATTTGCCAGGACAGACCTGAGCCAATATGGATTGCTGTTCACTGCGTCCCTTAGAGAGGTAAGGTAAGGTTCAATAACTCTATCGAGTTCTTCTTTGGGAACTGGCTTCGTGCTCAACTCCCTGGCAATGGTCGTTATCTCCTTGATGATCTCATTTTCCTTGCCCGGCGCCACAACCACTTCTGCCTGCAATCGACCGTAATCAGTATACACTCTGCTTGGAGCGCTGAACACCACTGGTGAATAGGTTGCGCCGAGCTTCTCCCGAACAACCTGTCGCAGCCTCTCACGAAAGATTCCGGCAAGCACATTGAGTCGCCTTGTCCTGTTAATATCCCAAAAATCATCAGTAGGCCACGCCACGACTACAATTGATTTATCGATCTGAGAGTTGACCAGTTCTACATGCTGCTGCCCTCTCGGAAAAGTTAATGTTGAGCTGGTGCCGGAGATGGGTTCTCTCTTTTCAAGTCCCCCCAGATACGTCCGTGCGAGTTCTTTTATTCTTTCAGGATCAAAATCACCTACAACGGCCACCTCGACACCGCCAGCGGCAAATTGAGGAACGAGCCACGCCTCTATCTCTTTCAGGCTGATCGCCTCAACATCCTCCCAGGGCGGCAATCCCACCCTCTCGTCTCCGCCGGCAAAAAACCGCTCCACACCCGAGGCCTTTGCGCCTTCCGCCTCATTTGCAATACTGTCATACATTTCTTTTAGCTGATTACGTGCAATCGTGTAGGATCTTTCACGAAAACCAGGGTCATTGAGCAGGGTATAGAGCAATTGGAACAGGAGCTCAGAATCTTTGGTAAGACTGCTCCCTGAAAGTCTGAAACTGTCCTCACGCACCTCAAAGTTTAACTGGACGGTGGTTCCAGCGAGTAATTCGTCAAGTGCAGTACTGGTCAGATTAGCCGTTCCGGAATCATTGACTATATCATTGGCCAACATCCCCATTCCCGGTTTAGGCTCGCTAAGCTTACCACTACCAAAATCAAGAACCAGCTGGATGGTATTTGCGTTGAATTCAGTGGGTTTTAATATGAGCGAAACATTATTCGCATAGATTATACGCTCTGCATCTATCGATTCTATCCTATGCTGTTCTTTGACTATCGAGTCATCAACATCCGGTATCGTAAGATACGGAAATTCCCCTACGATATCCTCCTTATAAGGTGTAACGGCTTTTGTTTTTGCCAAAAGATACTGGTCGAGGATTTTCGCTTCAGCTTTATTACCTGCGATTTCAGTACTGCCTTCAACGGAGACCAATCTGTTCCCCTGTGACCAGTCTTTTCTGATGCCAGCATTAATCTCTGTCATAGTTAAATCATCGAGCATGGCTGAATACAGATCAAGCTCCTGCTGGGGGGACATGATAACCCTGTCACTGACAAACGCGCGCATTATCGACCTGGCAATCTTTTGAGACGGCTTGGTGTCGGCTGTCAACACTGCACGCTCCAACATCGAAATGAGCTCTTTCTTCACAAGTTCAAATTCCTGCTCCTGAAATCCATATTCCAGCACCTGCCTCAGATAATTTTCCAAATATTCGAGGCCTTCCTGCCATTTTCCATTAACAACACTCGCACTCAGGGTCGAGTACCCGAGCTTTCGAACCATATCTCCGGAATAGTAACCAATACCCGAGAAGAGTTCCCCTTCACTTTCCTGCAGTTTATTGAGACGTCTCTGCATCATCATGATGTTCGCAACCCGTATCACCTCTTCTCGTTGCATAGCCTTACTGTCATTTCGACGAGTCAGGTTCCAGATTGAGTCTATAGAGACATTTGTACTCCCCAGATCTGGATCATAATGATAATAGGCTTTGTCTTCAGCATGGATTACAGCTCCGAAATCAAGGCACACAGGGGCATCTTCTGGAGATTCAAGCGGCGAAAACGCGTCTTCAAGAAGGGGCTTCACCTGTTCACTTGACACATCACCGACAACCACAACCACCATGTTGTCTGTTCGATACCATGTGTCATAAAATGATTTCAACAGTTCTCTGTCTGCATCCTTTATCACCGATTCGAGCCCTATCGGTTGACGTGTTGCCAGGAGGGTCCCATCATATTTGAACTCGCTCGCTTTGACTCGTGCCCGGTAGCCGACAGAATCCCTCGATCTCTTTTCTGAAAGTATAACTCCTCGCTCTCTATCTATTTCTGATTCCAGCAGCAGCGCTCTTCTTGCGTAATCAGAGAGTACCAGGAATCCCTTTTCGAGATTTTCACTGGTCCCATCAGGCAGAATGATGTTGTATGCCGTCTGATCAAAACTGGTGAATGCATTGGTGTCGCCGCCAAAATTCATACCGATATCCTGAAAGAACTTCACCAATTCACCAGGTTTAAAGTGGGTGCTGCCGTTAAACAGCATATGTTCAAGAAAATGAGCCACTCCCCTTTGTGATTCAAGCTCATTCAGCGAGCCTGCGTTGATGAGCAGATACATAGCCACTCTGCTTTTCGGCTCAGAATTCTCCTTGATGACATAGCGCATGCCATTATTCAGGGTACCGCGGACAAGAGATGGATCAGCCTCCAGATCACTGCGATCCGACGGCCACCCTGGCGTAGCCATACACACCTGATTCGTCATCTCTGCATGCAGTGAACTGGTTATAACTAGAAAAAAGAACGCAACTCCAATAGATAGAACATGTTTCATGATCAACTCTCTGAAACTCGTATTTTTTTTTAAGAATCCTATAGACTTTGAAAAGATAATCATTCAGCGCTAACCATAGTTCCTATCATGGGAAAAACAAGGTTTGCCTTCCGTGACATTTCTGTAATCCAACTCTTATAACAGGAAAAATAGACTTGATAAGGGCATCTGATAATCAGTAACTCTGCTCCATGCGTGATACCTGTTCCGTATAAACGACCTCAACCTGATTGCCAGTTTTCTATTTACTGCTATACTTCAAAATCAGTATTCCCGTTCCCTGAGAGAAAGAATTTGGTTAAGCGAAGAAGCAGATCACCCCTCATCTTCAGCCTGAAAAGTTGAGGAGAGAGGTGTGAGTCGTTGCGGATTGGCTCTCCTGGAATCGATTTATGCTATCGAATCGCGGGGAACACTTTTTTTAATTTTATGCTGTTAATTCATATATTTACTGCTTGCGCCTCACGCCTAGATTCGCGAAGCTGAGCTTTATAGGGAATTAGATAAAAATATTATTTTAAATTGCAATTACTCCGATAACCTTACCAAACAAACGTAACTATGAATTTATCAGGAAAAACTGTCCTCATTCCAGGTGCTTCAAGATTAATTGGCAGAGCCATTGCCAGGCGTTTTGCTCAGGCCGGGGCAAACCTGGTTCTCCCGTGGTACGACTGGCCGGAATCTGTAAAGGAAATGGACGAGGAGTTTATCCGGTCAGGAACCAGTACGTTATCAATGAAATGCGATCTGCGTAATCTTGACCTGGTGAATGAGCTTCTGGAGCGAGCCAGGGATAAATTTTCCACGATAGATTACCTGGTCAACAATATCGAACGAGGTGGAATGCCCGTCGTTCACGGCTCATATTTCCATGATCACAATAAGGACCAGTGGCAACTTGAAGTTGAGACCACCATAAAAGCCAAATGGAATTTGTATCAATGCACCAAACCACTGATGACCGGTCCTCACTGTGCAATCGTCAATATTTCCTCAATTGCCGGACTGGTTGGTCGTTCCGGTCCAGCTGCCTGCTTTTTTAATGATGGCTATAGCGCAGCGAATAGTGCTATTCGTAACCTTACTGAGACCTGGGCAAGAGAATGTGCCCCCCGGATTCGGGTCAACGAATTGATGATCGGTTTAATCGATGGCCGGCATGGAGATCACACCAGGGGCTGGACGATCCTTACCGATTCAGAAAAGAGGCTGTTGTTGAACCATACACTTCTGGAACGTACCGGTACACCGCAGGAAGTCGCACAAATGGTATATTTCCTTGCTATTGAAGCAAGTTATTTAACAGGTAGTGTTATTCGAATGGACGGAGGATACGTACTTGGCGGGGAGCACGTGCCTTCATTGCCTGCCGGAGTACTTGGCTGATTTTTTTTAGAAAAATGCAATTCCACCAAAATCAAACTTAGCACTCATGGTCAAAGTTGGATCACCCTGGACCAACCGCAATACCTGCCCAGTTAGGTGAGGCTTAAAAGAGTCCCTTTTAAAAAAATATTTTCGCTGTTACAAAATATTATCAGCTAACTCATATCGACTTAATTTAATACAGTATTGTGCTTGACTCACCAGCTAAAAACAGAGACACTTGTCAGGAGAAAGCAAAATGACGTTCTGTTTTGCAAGCCAGCCTTCTCACCTGACCGACATGATATGTAGAGAACATGATCCCTTTAACAGATCGAATTCAATGGAACATATGGCCTCATCCCAACCGCACATATCAAGTCTTAAGAAAAGGTGTGGTGGTCATAATATGACCAGGCTTATTGATCCGGGTACAGTGCTGGCTTTCACCGAATTTGCCAAGGACAGAAATCATAACATTGTCAGGCTCCACTTCGGCAAATATCTTGAATTTTCGTGTGCCGCCATTGAGAGACTGCAGGAGAAGATCTATACTTCCGACTATGTTTCAGTGGAATTGCTCGCCCGTACCTTGCGTGCTACCTCAATACAGGTTGGCGCTCACGAGCTTTCATTGATGTTTCGGAAAATTGAAGAGGATGCGAAACAAAAATGTCTCGACCAGTTCGACGAGAACGCTCTGGCTCAGATGATATCATTACATTCTGCAGTAAACCAGGCTCTCACAACAATTGCTTCAGATCCAGTAAACTGGCTTCAGGACACAAGATGATTTTTCTTTAGAAACACTCTTTTTGCCGATATCCTAGATGGCCCCGGAGAGGTAACGCTCAATGAGTTTTCCTGTGCTGAGATGTGTTGCCTCTCCATCTTTCATGACCGTAAATCTCGTTGTATCTCCCTGCAAGTGACTCACCTCCCGTCGCAGAGTCGCATCCCCCAGCAGACATAAACACCAGAGCGCCAGACCACGAACCACTCCATCTTCTGATGTGAGATATCCTTTCAGATCGCTGACTACATCGTTGGCAAGCATCAGCTCTTTTTGCGCCTCACAAAGCCTCGCTATTCCCCACAGAAGACCGCGCTGCAGCATTGGCAATTCAAGGTAGTTACCATCCTGGTGAAGCTCTTCACCATCCCCATGCATATAAGATAGCAGCATATGCAGATACTCTTTTGCAATTCTTGTATCAGATGCCATTATCTCAGCCATCGCCTCTGGTGCCCCCCAGCCGATACCGCCTGATTCATCATTAAGGGTCCACAAAAAACGACGCATCACTACTCTGGCTGCTTCCATATTCTCATCAGCCAGAGTTGGTACAACCACCCCGAAGGCAACGATAGCATTGTGCCGGGTTGTCTCTGATACAGAACATAAACCCGAAAAAAGTGGACTAATAACCGCTGATGGGGAAAAATCGGAAATTTTTCGTTTTACCTCTTCGACATTCTCCAGGGCGAGAATAGCTAGAACCTGCCTTTTGACATCACGCCTGCTCATATTTCAAGGCTCCCAATCGACGACCTGAAAACAAACTGCTTCGAACCCGATTTCATCACCCCATGGTGTCATCGATCTGCTTCATTCCTTCCATGATAAGCCCCATGAAACCACCGATTACCTCCTGTTTTTTTTCTTTGAAGGTCAGGCCCTGCGAAAATGTGAAACGTCCCACATTGAAAGTCAGGATCTTAAAAAATGCCTCACTCCCCTGCAGATTTGCATAATCGGCATGTATCAGTTCGCCCTCATTAAACTTCAAGGTCGCTCGCAGTTTATCTGTGTCAAGCTTGAGAACACCGGTTTTCTGGTTGGAGTTGATCATCTGGCAGAGTTCCACAAGGGGAATATCCGCAATCTGGCCAACCATACCCGAAGCAAGTTCTTCGGCGCGTTGCATGTTGATAGCGGTTATCCTGTTGACCAACAGCTTATAGAAGAATACCTGGAGTGCGGGAAATCGAGTAAGGATATGACGGAAATCTTTCTGATTCATTACCGCCAACTTTGTTGGTTCGGCGGCAACAATGGTTGTGGTCACGGGATCACCGGAAAGCAGACTCATCTCGCCGAAGACTTCGCCACGCGTAAGTTCAGCGAGGGTCACTCCTTCTTCATCCATAACCTCAACCTTGCCGGATGCAACAATGTATAGATTGATACCGGGATCACCCTTCTGGACAATTGGAAAGCCCCATGGATAATCCTGCAGTTTGAGCATCGTGGCAAGATCGAGCAGATCATCATCCTGTAGTGGCTCGAAAATATCAATTGTTCTCAGCAATCCGGCAAATCGGGCAACATTCTTTATCTTTTCTTTTCTCTCTGAAGCTGCAAGCAACTTCATCTGCAGCGTCTCGTACCCCTTCTCTTTTTTGAACTCAAAACGAATTAAACCGGTGCAGCCACCACAATCGAATTTTGACTTCTTTCTACTGCCGCCCTGGAGGCGCTCATATGACTCATCCTCAGAAGCAATGCGAACAAGTTCGTTGGTAAGAGTCATACAGGTGGGTTTTGCAACCGGCAGAGTGAGAACTCCCTCACTTATCTTGAATTCTTCGCTCACATTATAAAGAGGACAATGATTTTCCTCTGTAACAATGAAAATACCATTTCGAAAGCGCATAAATTTCCTGCTCAGTCAGATCTACCGAAAAATATATAAATAACCAGTCCCAGTGTTACTGCACCACCGAATACTACAGGTAGAATTTTGCTCATCTGTAATTCGTTATCGACTACGAGGGTCGCCATATAGTCGGTGCCTGAAACCCACCACATGCCAACGAGAATGCCGATAAGTAAAATGTCTTTAAAATTCTTTTTGTACAGGAGATAGCAAATCAGGGCTATGAATGGCACTAAAAACCATGGATTGCTAAATAACCCTGCAACATCGACATCGGCAATCTGCTCGTGCAGATTGGTTGAATCAAACCAGTCTGTAACTTTTTGTATTATGTCCGCCATTGGTAATGATTACACTCTATCCGTTACGTTAACTTTAGTTTTCCAGGCTCCAGGCGCCGCGCAAGGGCTTTCCCGATCATGCTGTTCTCAGCGTAAAGTTCGGCCAGAACCTGATGTTTCACTCGTACTGCATATATACCATACCACTAATTTTTTTGACAATCTATGAACACTTACAGAATTTTTTCTGAATTTCGAACAAAACAGAATACCCGAAAATTTCCGAATTTTCACTGTAACTCAGAAATCATCTGATTATTCAAGTTATATACGCAAATCATAATCTTATCATACTCATGGTTGTAACTTGTCAGCTTTGGTGTCTTAAAGTATTGTCATGGTTCTGTGGAGTTCCACTCACTCACCTTATCCATCCCTACCTTTTCCAGGTAATTGCACTGAGCAAATAGAATGAAAGCAATCAAAAGTAATCCCATGTATTTCTACCTGATGATCCTCACAATCTGCGCAACATCAGGGTTGTATGTATGGCGGGCTCTCTTCGACAATTTTTCAGTACATATTCTTGCCCTTGATGGCCAGCATATCGGAATTATTCAATCCGTGCGGGAAATCCCTGGTTTTCTCAGCCTGCTGGTAGTATACGCGCTCCTTATAATTAAGGAGCATAGATTATCTGCAGTTTCAGTCCTCATTTGCGGGATAGGAATTTCCTGTACTGGGCTGTTCCCATCCTTCACAGGTATTATCTTCACTACCTTGATTATGAGTTTCGGTTTTCATTATTTCGAGACTACGAATCAATCCTTGACTCTTCAACATTTTGACAAGCATCATGCGCCATTGGTGTTTGGCAGTTTGCGCAGTGTCGCTGCCGGGAGTTGTGTCGCAGCCAGTGTACTCATATTCCTGCTATCAAACTTCCTGAATTTCAACCAGCTCTATATGTTGTTCGGCGGGATCATAGTTCTCGTATCTCTCTGGGCTCTGGGACAAAACCCTATTGACAGGGCTACCGTGCCTCAACATAAACACATGGTTGTAAAAAAACGGTATTGGCTCTACTACTGCCTTACGTTCATGTCTGGTGCCAGGCGCCAGATTTTCGTAGCCTTTGCCGTGTTTCTCATGGTTAAAAAATTCGATTACAATGTGCAGGAAATCGCCCTGTTATTTTTACTGAACAATGTCGTCAACTACTTTCTCAGCCCACTTATCGGCAAGGGAATCAATCGATTTGGTGAACGCAGCGTGCTGTCTTTGGAGTATGGTGCTCTGATTCTGGTTTTCATTGGTTATGCCATGGTAGAAAGTAAACTCATTGCAGCGTTTCTCTATATTGCGGACCATATCTTTTTTAACTTTTCCATCGCTATCCGGACATTTTTCCAGAAGATTGCAGAACCTGAGGATATTGCCCCAAGCATGGCTGTCGGCTTTACAATCAACCATATCGCTGCCGTCATCTTGCCCGTGATCGGAGGTCTTTTGTGGCTTGTTGATTATAGAGTTGTTTTCCTGTCGGCCGCAATTTTCAGCCTGGTCTCTCTGCTCCTTGTGCAGCTCATAAGTGGACAACTTAAAAAACATGCAGCAAAGATTCCTTGATTTTATTACTCTGCGCAACCTGTATCATATCCTATGTTTTTGTTGTATTTTTATAGCATGCAGCTGATTCAACCATTATTGAAATTATGCTGAACTGCACTCTTCACCTCTAATCCCAATAGATTCAAACACGAGTATAATGTCCCCAAAAGCACAGAAAAGTAACATTGTTTTAATTGGTATGCCTGGTTCCGGAAAGAGCACTGTTGGCGTAATCCTTGCCAAAATGATGGCTAAAGACTTTGTTGATACCGATGTACTGATCCAACTTGAAGAAGACAAAACACTTCAGGAGATCGTAGATACCGAAGGCCACATGCAATTACGCAAAATTGAAGAGCGAGTGCTTTTGAATGTCAATCATCAAAATCACATAATAGCAACTGGAGGCAGCGCTGCATACAGTGATGCTGCGATGGCCCATCTCAGTGAAAATGGTATTATTGTTTTCCTGAATGCAGACCTTCCCTGCCTACGCTCAAGAATCACTAATTACGAAACAAGGGGACTGGCCAAAAGGCCTGAACAGAGTTTTGATGATCTTTTTGCAGAACGCTTTGCACTTTACAGCAGATACGCCAACATTACGGTAGATTGCTCCCAACTTACCCAGGAGCAGGTTTGCGAAAAGATCTTGAATGAAATTTCCCGCTAGGAGCCTGTCGGACTATTGCGATTTTCACTCAAATCGAGGCATCGAAGGAAAATTAAGCGGAGCCATATGTATGATATTGCCAACATTTATTTTCCTTCGATAACGATGAGTTGACTGAAAAGGGCTTAGTCCTACAGACTCCTAGACCGAACTCAGCACAGGTAATGCGTTACACCTGATCGAGCAGCGATTATAATCAATGAAGTATACTGATAAAGAGATACTCTCACCCCCTCGCCTGAAGCAGGAAGCCAAGACCATTGAAGTGATGATCCGCATCTATTGCCGGGCACATCACCAAGGCAATGATCTGTGTCAGCAATGTCTCGATTTATTGTTGTATTCCAGAAAACGGTTGCGACACTGCATCTTCCAGGAAGCTAAACCTGTCTGCGGCAACTGTACAGTGCATTGCTACAAAAAGGAAATGCAGGAAAAAATTCGTGAAGTCATGCGTTATGCCGGCCCGAGAATGGTGTACCGGCATCCTGCTATGGCGATGAGACACCTCCTGGAGAAATGGAGAAAAACTCCTGCTCTTCCAGAAAAAAAAAACCGCACCCATCCCCAAAAGCAGATAAAGACGAACACCGTTTCTAAAGGAGGCCAATAAGATGCGAACACTTATTTCAGGTGCTACCGGCATGGTTGGCAGCGCCCTGGTTGAATCACTCCACACCAAAGGCCATTCAATTCGGTGTCTGCAGAGAAATAAAAAACCTGGCGCAGAATCTATCTGGCTGACGGAAAATCTGTTCGACAGTAACAGCGGCAGCAATGAACCGTTCGATACCGTCATCCATCTCGCCGGGGAGAACATCGCCGATGGTCGCTGGACAGCAGCAAAAAAGCGAAGAATCAAAAACAGCCGGGTTGAAGGCACGAAGGAACTTGTCGATTATCTCTCTGGCCTGCCACACAAGCCCAAAACCTTTATTTGCGCCTCTGCCATTGGCTATTACGGAAATCGAGGAGACCAGGTTGTATCCGAAAAAAGTCCTGCTGGAGATGGTTTTCTAGCCTCTGTCTGCAAGGAATGGGAGGCAGAGGCGTCAAAAGCTGCATTTTTTGGTGCCCGGGTGGTTCTGTTGAGATTCGGCATGGTGCTCAGCCCGAATGGTGGAGCACTGGCCAAGATGTTGCCCCCCTTCAAAGCCGGATTTGGTGGCACCATTGGTAACGGTAAACAGTATATGAGTTGGATCAGCATCCGCGACCTTATCGAGGTGATAGATTTCTCCATCAACAACGAGTCGCTCAGCGGGCCGGTCAACGCTGTCACGCCAAAGGCAGTCACCAATAAGGATTTTACCACCCAGCTGGCTGATGTCCTGGATAAACCAGCAAGATTCCCTGTGCCGCCTTTCGGGTTGAAGCTACTTTTTGGTGAAATGGCTGGCGAAATGCTGCTATCTTCAACCAGGGTGCGTCCTGAGAGGCTTATGGCATCAGGCTATAATTATCGGGACACCAACCTCAAGGAAACTCTGAATTGGTGTATTCATGGAGAACAAAGCTGAGAAGGACCATCCATCTCAGCAAGACACAAAAAAGGGGCTGCACCATAACTGGTCAGCCCCTTTTTCATAAGAATTTTCCAGAGAAGTTATTTGCCGGTTATGAGAGTCACCGCTTCCTCATAACGTTCTTTGGTTTTCTCTGTTATCTCTTTTGGCAGTTTAGGCGCAGGTGCGACTTTTCCCCAATCGAGGGTTGAAAGGTAATCGCGCAGGAACTGCTTGTCATAGCTTGGCTGGCTCTTACCAGGCTCATACTTGTCTTCTGGCCAGAAACGGGAAGAATCAGGAGTTAACACCTCATCAATGAGGATCAGACGCCCCTCATACATGCCAAGTTCAAATTTGGTATCAGCAATGATGATCCCACGCTGGCGGGCATAATCAGCCGCACGCTGATAAAGCTTTACGCTTATCTCCGCAATTTGGGCGGCGAGTTCTTTGCCGACAATTTTCTCCATCTGCTCAATAGAGATATTCTCATCATGATCACCTAACTCCGCCTTGGTGGAGGGAGTGAAAATAGGCTCGGGCAGCTTATCAGACTCTTTAAGGTTCTCAGGAAGTTCAAAGCCACAAACAATATTACTCTTCTGGTATGCTTTCCAGAAAGAACCGGAGATGTAGCCTCGCACAATACATTCCACTGATAATGGCTTAGTCTTTTTCACCAGCATGGAACGGCCCCGGAGCTGGTCTGCATATGGTTTGCACGCCTCCGGATACTCATCAACATCAGCAGTAATCAAATGGTTTTCGACGATATCGCCAAGAAGATCAAACCAGAACAGTGAAAGCTCGGTCAGCACCGCCCCCTTACCAGGAATAGCATCTTCCATCACAACATCGTATGCTGAAATTCTATCGGATGCGACCATGAGCAGCTTATCATCGTGACCTGGAATGGAGTACATATCACGAACCTTGCCACGATGTACAAGGTTAAGATCTGGAAAATCTGTACGAATAATCGGTTCGGTCATGCGTTTCACTCCTTTAAAACGTATTAAGATAATAGTAATTTATTAGCGTCATGTGACATGGGGCAACGAGTTGATATCTGGAAGCCGCTCCCATGACACCTGGGATGATGTAGACCCGACTACTTTTTCAACTGTGCAATCTGAGTATACCTGCTGCAAGCGGGGTTATCGTATGACATCAAGGTGGAGGTGATGGAACCGAGTGCCAGTTTTGATGTTATCTTAACCGGTACACGACACTCATCATCGGTATACCAGATCACGGTATCACCACGTTTGTCATAGAGACCCCTGAATTTAAGGATCGGTGTTACCCGAATGGTATCAACTGCACCCAGCGCTGTATTCCTGAGCCTGTCTTTTGAAATGGTCTTCACTTCAACCTCCATTCGCTTTTTATCAGCAAATGTGGGTACAATAAACGATTCACCCTCCTCAAAAGACATCAACCGGCTGCTGAAAAACGAGCTGAATTCGTTATGGGTGGGTATCGCCACCTTGAATTCTCTTGGGTCTTCCTCATTCCTCTGATAGCTGACAACCCCATCCTGTTGATCGTAAACGGTCTTCTTGTACGCCTCGTAATTGTAACCCTCTTTCTGCCATACCTCGTAAAAATAGGGCAGGCGGTCCTCCCCTCTCACCCTGGTAAGATGGACATCGCGCACTGGGTAAATTGAGTTGAAAACACTATCTTTGGTTGTTACCAGAGCATAAAGTTCAAATTCTTCATCCGCCCCCGGCACTCTGCGAATCTCCAGTTCAAGTTCACCGAGCTTGACACCACCTGTATAGGCAATTTTATATCGGAATTTTTCAGAACCTGAATAGGCAATCGGCAGGAGGGAGGGATCTATCTTGCCATAGGGAATGATTTCTTTTGGAGTATGTGCCGTTTCTCCAGCGCTTCCAAGCAGTGCCCAGGAAAAGATGGACACTGTTGTCGCACAGGTGATAGCGGCGGTACGCAATTTCATTTCAGCCTCCATTGGTCATAAGGGCAAGCCAGGTAGCAAAAAACAAAGCCACACTGATAAAACCGTTCATGGAAAAGAACGAAACGTGTATCCGCGACAAATCCTCCGGTTTAACGAGCTTATGCTGGTACCATAAAGCACAGGCGGTGAGCAGCACTCCCATAAAATAGAATATATTCAGATTAGCCTGAATACCCGTCATAACAAAGAAAAAGAATGCAATAACGTGAAAGATACCGGCAAGTCTAAAGGCCTTTACCTGGCCAAGTCTGGAAGGTAAGGAGAAAAGCCCTGCCTTTTTATCAAACTCTGCATCGAGACATGCATAAATGGTATCGAATCCGGCAACCCAGAAAAGTACCCCTAAGGCCAGTACCCAGGGAAATCCTTCAAGGGAACCACTTACTGCAACCCACCCCCCGAGCGGAGAAAATGCCAGGGCCACACCTAATACAATGTGGCAAAGGGCGGTAAAACGTTTCGTATAAGAATAGAATAAGGTAAGAAAAAGAGCAACTGGCGATAGCGCCAGAGTCAATGAATTTAGGCTGTAACAGGCAAAAAAGAAAAGTAAACCGGCGATAACAACCATGGCTGTCGCCTCCGACATACTTACTTCCCCAGCTGGCATGGCTCTTTCCTCGGTCCTCGGATTCGCCCCATCAAATTTGCGATCAACGATGCGGTTGAATCCCATGGCACAGGTTCTTGCCCCGACCATGGCCAGAATAACCAAGAGGATCACCCGCCATTCAGGTATGCCCCTGGCTGCCAGGAATGCTCCGGTAAATGCAAAAGGTAAAGCGAAGACAGTCAACTTGAACTTGATCATCTCCAACAGGATTCCAATCTTGGTAAACATTACTCAGGCTCTCCCCATCGTTTTCGTTTTGGGATATCAATTCCCAACTGATCTGCAAGCCGCCAGGAAAATGTCTGGGCCGCCTCTTCCAAATTCTTCGGCCGGTGATAGTAACCTGGCATGGGAGGGCATATAATGGCACCAGCCTCATGAACATGCAACATGTTTTGCAGGTGAGTTCTGTTCAGTGGTGTTTCCCGCACAGCAAGCACAAGCGTTCTGCGCTCCTTGAGCATAACGTCAGCTGAGCGATGAATGAGATTGATGGAGAGACCGTTTGCAATAGAGCCAAGTGTCCCCATGGTACACGGCAACACGACCATACCGTCGTAATGGCTGGAACCGGATGCAGGGGGAGCGGCAAAATCCTTCTCATCAAACCAACGACTTACAGCAGGCAACTCATCTGGAGTAATGTCCTGCTCCATCTGCAGCACCTGTCTGCCGGATGCCGAGCAGATGCCGTGAATAATGATGTCGAGCTTTTCGAGTTCTTCAAGAAAAGATCGCACGAAGAGCATACCTGTGGCACCGGTAATTCCAACTAATATTTTTTTTCTCTTCGAATCGCTCATCACAGGCCTTTCAGTGTAGTCACTTTTACAGAGGTGCTGACTCCGGCAACGTCATTATGTAAAAGAATGCACTTTAAGTGGTAGCGCACCGGGACTGGCGTCTCCTCTTTTTATCAGGTAGGAAAAAAATTGCTCCAACGCCTCCCGCTTCTTCTCATCGAGATCGTACTGAATACCTTTCAGGTATGCCTTGCAACGATCTACCTCCATCGGTATTTTCGGGGCGGCTATTTTACAAATGTCATCCAGACGGGAATTGCCCTCGCTACGGCACTCAAGCAGTCTCTTATGAACCATAGACAGCAGAAGCGGATTTTGCTGACAAAATTCTTCCCGCACTGCGCAAACCGCAAAGACAAATGGTAATCCTGTATTTTTTTTCCAGACCTCGCCCAGGTCAAGTTGATGGCTGAAATTCCCCTCTTGGGTCAACCTCAAGGCGTCATCGCCTATGGCCAGCACCGCAGCACACTCATCTCGTAGTTCAGACATCACTTCACCGGTGACATACTCCGGCTGCACATTGAAAAACTCTTCAAGCGCCACTTTGGTAAGTGATACTGAGGTTTCAGACTGGCTGGTCAACAATACCCGCTGACCGTCCAGTTTCTTTACCGGCACTCTTGAAAATAAAAACACTGATCCGACAGGGCCATTGGCGCTGATTGAGAGATCCGGCAAGATTCGATACAGTTCCGGGTGTGCTCCATATTCGTAGCAGGAGACGAAACCGAGATCCAGTTCTCCTTCCGCCAGCATCCTGTTAAGTTTTGAAGGAATAGCCTCAACGACATTCCAGCCAACTTCGGCCTCACGTCGCTTCCATGGTTCGTATATAGGTGCAACGTTGATATAGTTGACCATACCAATTCGCACTATATCGCTTGTGACTTGCTTATTCATAAATACCGCGTGCCTTGCTGCAGCACGCACAATTATCCAAACTCTGATCTTTGATACAAGTCGTGACGGTAAGAGATCTTTTACGCACCATCATGACCAAAAAAACTGCAGATTGTTGCAGTATGCAACCCTCCCCAGTTACTCTACCAGGGTGTAATCCATACGCCTCTGCTTCGGTGTATAACCAGCATCTACAACTAACCTGCAGATCTCTCTCTCAGACAACCTGAATGCCACTCCGGCAGCGGCCACAACATTTTCCTCAATCATGGTGCTGCCAAAATCATTGGCACCAAATGACAAGGAAAGCTGCGCTATCTTTGGTCCCTGAGTTACCCAGGACGCCTGCACGCTGCTGATATTGTCGAGATATATTCGTGACAGAGCAAGCATTCGCAAATAGGTCATGGCGGTCGCTTTCTCTACATCTGCCAACACTGTATTATTCGGCTGAAACGGCCAGGGGATAAACGCGGTGAAACCACCGGTGCGATCTTGCAACTCCCTCAACCTGCGCAGATGCTCAAGGCGCTCTTCGGCTGTTTCGATATGACCGAACATCATGGTGGCGGTGGTTCTTAAACCCAGATTATGAGCTTCCTCCATTACCGCAATCCACTCATCTGCTGAACACTTCTGCGGTGCTGTTGCCTGACGGACACGGTCATTAAGTATTTCCGCTCCGCCACCCGGAATAGAATCCAACCCTGCGGCTATCAACCTTTTGAGCACTTCCTTGATAGAGAGCTTGGAAATTTCAGCAAAATGGCATACTTCGGGTGGAGAGAAGCCATGAACATGAATCCCTGTACTCTTCATAAAACGAAGCATATCCTCGTAGTATTCCAGAGGAAGATCCGGGTGCAGGCCGCCTTGCAGTAAAATCTGTGTACCGCCGAGTTCCTGGGTTTCTTTGATTTTCTCACCAAGCTGTTCTTTGGTCAGCAAATAGCCACCCGGCTCTTCGGGCCCCTTAAAAAACGCACAAAATTTACAGGCAGAGACGCAGATATCCGTATAGTTGATATTACGATCTATGACGTATGTTACAGTCCTGTCCGGATGGAGTCTTTGACGTACCGAATTGGCAAGAAATCCTAATTGGTAAAAATCAGCCTCACGCTCAAGCAGTAAAAACTCTTCGTCACTTATGCGTTCCCCAGCTTCAATTTTTTTGGCAGTCTCCTGCACTCTGACAGCTGTCATATTTCTTTAATACACCAGTTATGCGATAGCTTAAAAATTCAGGTTAAATTCCCCGGACCTTACTGATGAACCTGCATCACCTTATAAAGAGTGTCACGCTCCACAGGTATACGCCCAGCTTCTTTAATCAGTTTGACCAGGGTATTGCTGCCAATGGCCTGGTCAGTATCGGCACCCGCCATATGAGTAATACGCTCCTCCTTGACGGTGCCATCCATATCGTCTGCGCCAAACGAGAGCGCAACCTGGGCAAGTTTAGGCCCTATCATTACCCAATAGGCTTTGATATGCGGGAAATTGTCGAGAAAGAGTCTGGAGACCGCTATGTTTTTAAGGTCATCCATGCCTGTGGTTCGTGACAGGTTTGCCATCTCGGTATTTTGAGGATGGAAAGCCAGTGGAATGAAAGCGAGAAAGCCGTTGGTCTCGTCCTGAGCTTCGCGTAAAGCAGCCAGATGCTCGACCCGCTCTTCCAAAGTCTCTATGTGCCCGTAGAGCATGGTTGCATTTGTATTCAAACCGTGTCTGTGCGCTGTTTTGGCAATCTCTATCCAATCTTTGCCCGGTAGTTTGTCGGCACAAGTCAACTCGCGGATTCGAGTGGCGAAGACCTCTGCTCCACCGCCAGGAATCGAGCCCAGCCCAGCCTCTTTAAGAACTTCGTAGGTATCACCCACAGACTTACCTGAAATCTGCGCAAGATGCGCAATCTCAACACAGGTAAACGCCTGAATATGCACCTCGGGCCGGACCTCTTTAATGCCGCGGAGAACTTCTAAGTAGTACTCAAAAGGCAGATCCGGGTGGATACCACCGACCATATGTATTTCGCTGATCGGCTCATCAAGCCGTTCACGAACCTTGGTCTGTACATCTTTAACACTCATCTCATATGCTTTATCGGCATCTTTTTCTTTACCGAAAGCACAGAATTTACAAAGATTAGTGCAGATATTTGAGTAATTTATATGCTGATTGTAGATAAAATACGTATTATCTCCGTTCAGCCTGTTACGTACAATATTGGCGAGATATCCAAGCGCAAGTATATCATTGCTCTTATAAAGCTGAAGCCCTTCCTCAACTGACAATCTTTCGGAAGATTCAACTTTTTCCAGGATTTTCCCTAATCCAGCCTTTTCGATATAACTTTTCATGGCAATAAAAAAAGCCGGGGTTATCTTCCCGGCTCTTAAAGGAATTGTTTTGAAATTTCTCAGTCGATGAAGAACTTGAGTTTGTCCCTACGGCTGGAGTGTCGCAACCGATTCAACGCCTTTTTCTCAATCTGGCGAATACGCTCGCGGGAAACATTAAATCTTTTACCAATTTCCTCAAGGGTATATTCAGCCTTTTCGCCGATTCCGAAACGCAGTCGGATAATCTTCTCTTCACGTTCGCTGAGAGTTGAAAGGATTTCCTTCACCCTGCCCGCAAGCTCGCGGTTCTGAACTGCATCGTAAGGAGATTGAGATTCCTGGTTCTCCAGAAAATCGCCCAGGGTTGAATCATCGTCACCAACCGGGGTTTCCAGGGAGATAGGTTCACGGGATGCTTCGAGGATGGAAAGAATCTTATCCATCGGAAGGCTGGTTGCCTTTGAAATTTCAAGCGGTGTTGGCTCACGGCCAAGCTCTTTATAAAGGGCATAAAACGCTTTGAAAAATTGGCTTCTCAGTTCAAGGAAATGAACAGGCAAACGGATCGTTCGGGTTTTGTCCAGAATAGCTCTGGTAATTGCCTGCCTGATCCACCAACTCGCATAGGTGGAGAATTTGTTACCTTTGGTGTAATCAAAACGGAAAACTGCACGCATCAAACCAAGGTTACCTTCCTGAATGAGGTCGGCAAGAGTTAGCCCCTGATGCATATACCTCTTGGCGATGGATACAACCAACCTCAGGTTGGCCCTGATCATGGTGTCTTTCGCCACCTCAATGGAACGACTGTACGCCTCGATTTTAGCCTGCAGTTCGAAAAGCTCCCGGATATCGGAATATTTTCTGGAAGCACTGGTGACGCTGTAGTGCATCAGATTCAGCTGCTGCTTCTTTGGCTTAAGGGTCGGATCACGCTTTTCCCAGAGATCGATTCGCTCACGCATCAGCGCCATCTCTTTCACACCAGACTGTTCTTCCCGGATTGCCTGAATGATGCTCTCGAAGCCCTGCCTAATAGTCTTGCTGTACTTTGCTTCTTCTTCCGGGGTAAGAAGGTCGAAACGACCCATCTCTCGGAGATACGTGGTCGTGGTCTCCTCAGCCTCGTGGGATTCAGTTTCGGAGCCGGAGCTCAACTCGAACCCGTCAAACCCCTCATCAGCGTCAGACTCGTCCTTTTTCTCCCAAACTTCTCCTGAGAGAGTCCTCTTTTCGCCGGATTTCTCAACCGTTACGATCTCGATATCGTGCGCTCCGAGAAAATTAAAAATCTTCTCTATAGCGTTCGGATCCTTGATCTCATCTGGCAGAATCTCATTAAGGTCGCTAAAGCTGATACAACCTTCATCTTTACCGGCTTTCAGTAAATTTTCTTTGATTTCAGACAGCACAGGGCTACCACTCCATTAACTTGAATTTGAAAGACAGATTCCTGTACACTTAAGTACGTTAGGATAGGTTTCATCACAATACGATGATTTGGCACCTATTGCTGGAACTACCTGATATTACGTATAAAAACCAGCGAAAAGAATTTCGCAGACAAAAAAACTTCAAGATCGCAAAAATAAATCATTTTTAGTTTTTTTGCAATCGTTATTATTCGGGCTGTCAACAGGTCTACGCAATTATCTGCAATATCGATAAAAAAAGCTGATCCGCCTAACGCATAATCAACCCATCACCGCAAAGGTGTCTATATGTCGTTACATACTATAGCATTCATCACTGGGGAAACAAGGTATGGCCATTGGTTATTTTTCCTCATACAATCAGTTGCATGCAAGCTATTCTACAGGATGTGGATTTAACTCAACTTCAGACGATACTCAGACCCCACAATGCCTAACCTACTCTCACAGCGCAGACGTAGCGGAATACTCGCTCATATCAGTTCCCTTCCCTCCCCCTACGGAATAGGCGATATAGGCCATTCCAGCCATCGATTCCTTGAATTTCTTGCCAAAAGCGGACAGAGTTGCTGGCAGTTTTTGCCATTCAACCCAACCAATCCACTCTTCGACAACTCACCATACATGAGCGTTGCCGCCTTCGCTGGGTCGCCATTATTGATAAGTCCGGATCTCCTTAAGCAATCCGGACTTGTCAGCGCTAAAAGCCTTGACCACAATTATGATTTCTCTCCCTTCCAGGCGGACTATACTGCTTCATGGAATTTCAAAAAAGATCTACTGGCAGAGGCATTTACCAACTTTGAAGTTGAAAGCAACATGGCATTCCAACTATTTTGCGACCGACACAGATGGCTTGAAGATTATGCCCTGTTCATGGTTTTAAAAGAGCAACACACTAACAGAGGTTGGTTCCAATGGCCAAGAATGCTTGCCGCAAGAGACGAAAGCACACTCAAAAAGCACTACCTTAAACACAAAGAACGAATTCTTTATTACAAATTCGAGCAATTCATCTTTACCGAACAGTGGAAACAACTGAGATCGCTTGCTACTGACTTAGACATATTACTTTTTGGAGATATCCCCATTTATGTCGGGCTGGACTCGGTGGATGTCTGGGCCAACCAAGACATTTACGACCTCGACCCGGATACCTTCCTGCCAAATAAAGTGTCCGGGGTCCCGCCGGATTATTTCAGTGAAACCGGTCAGCGCTGGGGTAATCCCCTGTACAACTGGAGCAGTGAATCAGTTGAAGTCCGCAAACAACTCGAAGACTGGTGGGTTGACCGATTCTCTAATGTCTTTGAATTTGTAGATATCGCCCGCATTGACCATTTCCGTGCCTTCGAGTCATATTGGGCCATCCCGGCGGAAAATGATACTGCTGTAGATGGTGACTGGGTAAAAGGTCCTGGTGCGGGTTTTTTCAAAAAGATCCAGCGTCGACTTGGAGAATTAAACATTATCGCCGAAGATCTGGGAATCATCACCCAGGAAGTAATCGACCTGAGAGACAAACTGGAACTCCCAGGCATGAAGGTGCTGCAGTTCGCCTTTGACGGCAACCCGGACAACAGTTTTCTGCCCTACAACTATAACACCTCAAACTGCGTAGTATATACTGGCACACATGACAACGAGACAACTGTGGGCTGGTTTCTGAACCACCAGCTCAATGACGACCTGCGAAAGACAATTAAAGAATTGGCAAACAGAACCCTGCACGACGATTCAGGAATCCACAATGACCTGATGTACCTCGCACTGTCTTCAATCGGCTGTCTGACTATATTTCCACTACAGGACGCACTGGGTTTTGGCAACGATTGCCGAATGAACAGCCCCGGCGTACCAGAAGGCAACTGGGGCTGGCGCTGCATTGATGAATACCTGAGCGAGGAACTCAGCATAAGCCTCCGTGCCCGCACAAAACTTTTTGGCAGGTATAGTGAAAGCAAGCCCAAAAGTGAAATTCAGGCTGAGATGGCCAAAAAGTAAAATCAGATCATCAGGAATGATTTTTTTTGGCAATTACTGTTGACAACGCCACTGCACTTAGGTATATACACCGAACCGTTTGGCCCCATCGTCTAGTGGCCTAGGACATCGGCCTCTCACGCCGAGAACAGGGGTTCGAGTCCCCTTGGGGTCACCACGCATTTCAAGTGGTTACCACTTGTTGACATACAAGACCACACGGTTTATAAAGGCAATGGCAGATTTTCTGCTGTTGCCTTTTTTTATTCCCCCCAGAAAACCGGTGAGCCAGATTTTCAACGAACATTAAGCAACTCCTTTTGATATTCCCCCCACCATTGCTCAATCACCTGTACGCCCAACCTGGCATTACCGGAATTCATCTCCGGTGGATATCTTCCCAGCCTGAAACCTTCGATTAGAAAAGCCGCCTCCCTTCCTACTGTTGACATCCTGCAATCCCTATACGAGGAGTAAACACTGTGCACATTGGCGCACGCTTCCTCTGACGCCAGCAAGGGGATGAGTTCTGCAATATTCATATCCCGCAGCCATGAGGGAGAAGCATTGGGGACAGCAACTGTAGGGCATGGCATCACCCTCTGGCGTTTCAAGTAATCTATTATGCCTGCCGGCGGTACATCACCATAAGAAAAGTCACTGCCCCCGGAAGCGGCTGAATATGCGGAGCCGGTTACGCTAAAAGAAAGCACGATACCAGCCGCCAACAGACAGGAGCGTAACGAAATATTTCCCCACCACCCTGAAGGGTGTCGCACTGCTATACTATCCCCCTTGAAGATCATACGTCTCGCCCGCCTTTAATATTCTGGTATCACATTGCAATTCATCAGAAATTCTACTCAACGCATGGTCGCAGCTATCATGCGCGGATAATAAAAGCTTTTGGGGTACTACCTTCCGCAAAAAACTTACAGTACGGTCAAATCCGCATCGGTTATCCGCTGCCAGGGCCGCTTCCCCGTGCCCCAGATCATCTGTGCTTTGAATCCCGCTTTTTTTTAACGGACTGCCTGTCACCGGAAAGTGCAGCCCGCCCACTATTGCGTATATTGGTTCGTGACAGAGCGATTTAACCATTTTCACTATTAGCTCTATGGTTGGATGCCCGCAACCGGTGATAATTGCGACGCCTTTACCTTTTAATCTGGCGATAAGAGTCTGCTCCTCAATCCAGCCCATTAGAAACAGGCTCCTGGCAAGCGGTCCTGTAGCACCAAACCCGGCCGGAAGTTGTTGAGGTTCAGATACGAATTCCGCAACCCCTTCTACGATTGCCTCTACCGGAAGAAAAAATGACAATTTATTTCCCTAATTGCATTGAGCACAAACGACCATATTTTTTTGCTGCAGCGAAACCGCCCATATGATCAGGGTGCAAATGTGAAATAGCAACCCCATCCAGAACTCGATCCGCAAGGCCCATCTTTTTACTGTTTACTGCCATAGCATCGTCTTCCGGCCCGTAACCCACATCAAAAAGCAGCGTTCCAAGATCTGATTCCAGCAAATAACAGACAGCAGGTGAACCGACAAACCCTGAAGCCGCTTTTTGCTCAACCACCGCTGACAATGAAAGTTTCTCGAGTTCAGGCAGGTTGAGTTCCCCTGCCTGCTCTATTCGCGCACGGTTGCATTTCTGTGCCGATTCCCGGTCCTGAGAAAATTGTAGATTTCTACGATAGAGCAGGGGCAGAATAACAGGTGAAGCTGCGACAAGAAAAGGCCACCATACAGGGATTACAGGCAGTGACATTTCACTCCTCCCACATTGGTTGCAATTTCATTACATTACAGATTTTCCGTGTAATGGCAACCCGGTAACCATACCGCAGCACAGCATATATCTCACTGATATATTGACCTACACACGCAAAAAGCAGCGGCTAAAAACTGCTCTTTTCAAGTTAGACCACTCAGCAAAAAAACAACTGGCAACGCACGGACATCGTTTAAAGAGAATATTTTGCTCTCAAAACTCAATTGCGCGACCCTGGCCAGTACATATTGTATCTGTGATTTCAAAATGCTCATCGCATATGTTTTGATCGAAGAAAATCAAACAACCTGTCGACTAATTGTTGACAAGGATTTCCAGGTCAGTTATATACACTCGCATTGCTGGCCCCATCGTCTAGTGGCCTAGGACATCGGCCTCTCACGCCGAGAACAGGGGTTCGAGTCCCCTTGGGGTCACCATGTTTGCTCGTGTAAGAGGGAGAAGGCTCCCTTTTGCACTAAGCAATCTCCCTCCACCTTCTTTTTTCTGATTCACTAACAATCTCATAAATCATTGCATGTACAGCTGACTTGATAATTAGAGGGCTGCGTGATTAATCTCCTCAGCCAAATGTGTAATGCTGTAATGAATATTTTTTCCGACACATTTACCACATCCTTGGCACTTGTAAATTGTTCCAGAGTCTCCCCTACTTGTCTTTTGTGCTCATTCAAAGGAGCGACCTAGGCAGAAAATGTATCTTTGTCAATGAGCCCAACTTGGTACAAATCTAACCATTTATCTATACGACCAGTGATATCCTCAAGCCGAACGGTACCCTGCTCTATCTCGGGATTGCCCTTTTCCATCCTAGCGTAGGCATTATCTATTCCCCCCCCACACTGTCGGAAGACAATATCTGCTGCTGCAGGTAGCTAAAGATCGCATCTTCAACCCTTTTGATTGAAATCCCGTTGTTAATACAACCACTGCCAGCTTTAGTTTGAGCATTACAGCGGCACGTTACTCTATCACCAATATCACCAATATAACTGTACCCACAGTCAGAAGTGGCCCCGGTGCGTTGGACAGGATCGCACCCACTTCTGATTGACCCTAGAGGACTTAATCTTGACCCGTTAGGACAATAGCAGTCAAGTTGATAAGTTTCATCGACATACAGCAAGATAACATTTCTCCCACCTCCACCACTGGAGCATGTAGGGAAATAATCTTACAGCATCTACCATTATTTATTGATAAAATAGTTATCTGTTTTTATAAAAAAAAATCAATTTTAACCTTGTTATGAATTCCTAATAGTTCTCCGAGCACCTATGATGCCTCACAGCAATTTCATAAAAACAACAGTCTTACTCCTGTTTCTTTTTACAACCGCATTTATCAGCAGACCTGCCATGGGAACTGAAAAAGTGGTAAAACTTGCAACTCTGCCAGACTTTCCTCCTTTTAGCTTTGTCATTGAAAGCTATGATTTTGATGCTGAAATTATCCCCCCCGGCCAGAATTCTAACCGGCTCATTGGCTCCTCCTGGGACATTGTCCGTGAGAGTTTTCATGCCATGGGATACACCATCCAGTTGCAGATTATGCCATGGAAAAGAGCTCTGCTATTAACTGAAAAATGTGAAATCGACATCCTCTTTCCTGCCGGGAAAAACACGGCCAGGCAACAAATATACCAGTACTCCACAGAACCGATTAACACGATAAATTATGTGATTTACGTACGACCCGATTCCCCCCTCCAATGGGACGGGCTTGCCCCCCTTAAAGGCTTGTTAATTGGGGTGAAAAAAGGCTGGACCTATGGGGATAAATGGAATAACGCTGACCACTTTATAAAATTTAATGTGGATGGGGTCATTCAGGGTTTTAAAATGCTGGACAAAAAGCGTTTAGATGCCTTTGCCGGCTACGAAGAAATCTTCGACTATAATCTGCAGCAGGTTAAATGGAAGAACAAGTACAAAAAGCTGGCATATTTTGGCGGAAGCCTCGAGTACCCTATAGGGTGTAAAGGTAATGAATCTGTCAAAGAAAAACTGGCTGACTTCAAGCAAGGCAAACAGATAATAACCGACAACGGCCTGCTCGAATTAATCAGTCAGCGGTGGCAATAACCGGTGTTTTTAAGCCGTCTAATTCTACACTAACACAGAAACCCTTTGGTTCTACGTTTCTTACGGCGACATTTCCTTTGCAGGCCTCTATACAGGATTTAACGATTGATAAACCGAGTCCAACTCCACCCGTATCACGCTCCCTCGATTTTTCCACACGGTAAAATGGGTCAAAGAGCTGATCTATCATCTCCTCAGGAACCCCTGTACCGGAGTCAGAAAACTCAATGCATACCTTCCGTTCTACAGATTTGGCTGTAATTGCAATTGCACCATACCCCTTGGCATAGCGCAGGGCATTGCGCAAAATATTAGAAAATGCCCTAAAAAGCAGCTCCTCATCACCATTGGCTGTAATGTCCGGATGTACCTCAACCCGAATATCCGCATAATGTGCCTTCTCCCTTGCCACCACCTTTTTAACCAGAGACAGTAAATTAATCTTGGTAAAATTAATACTGCCGGGGACGATTTCAGCCCGTGAAAAGGAGAGCAGACTATTAACAATATCGGACATGTGATCCATCTCTTCAATGGCATCGTCTACATACTGGCGATTATGCTCAAGGGTTTTAGTTTCCAGGATGCTCAACGCCAGCTGGGTACGGGCAATAGGTGAGGCAAGTTCATGGGCTACATCACCGAGGAATCGTTTCTGACCTGTAACAAAGCTGGACAAACGTGACGCCATATGATTAATGGCCTTACCCAGTCGCCCAACCTCATCCACCCTCTTTTCTTCTAACTTAACATCAAAGTCTCCCCGAGCAATCCGCTCTGTGGCCTCGGTCATCTGAGCAAGCGGATAGGTGATAATAGGACTCATCATAACCTTCATGGTAATGAGGACAAGAACCGAGCAGAGCGTTATGATTACCCCCAACACCACCCAGAGATGGACTTTATTTTTCTGATTTATCTCCTTGATCTTTGATGAACTCTTTTCAAAGTTCTTCAAGGCTTCAACATTGGATCTCTGGAAATGCTGTTTTAAAAGCCTATCGGTGTAATAGATATTTATCACACCAACCTCCCGCTCCCTATAAGAGGCGATGCCCTGTGCAACTTTAAATGATTCCAGTGAAAAGGATGGCGGCAATCTAGTACCGGAAAAGGTACTTTCATTCTGCCTCCAGTAGGCGGCGTAAATAGTTTTTTGGTCATCTAAAACAATAATTGCCTGGATTTCAGGAATCCTAAAAAAGGGGATAATCGTTGGGCCGACATCATCAATACTATAAATTTTTACCGCTGAAATGGCCCCCAGCATGTCTGCGTTGAACTGAATATTTTCATCCAGTTTTATGACCTGTTGATCCTCTTCAACTTGCTGTAATTGCTGAGTTTCAATCTTTAAGTTGGTAATCAGATCATTAACCAGTTTATTTTCAGTATTAATGAACGCATAGCCAGCCACCAGCAGACTCAGAAAGATACAAACACCAAAAGACAGCGACAATTTAATGACAAGACTCAGTCTAATGGTAAATACATTCATGGCTTCTGGTAAGGTTTAGCGGCATTGAGTATTGGAAAGTACAGGGAGAAACAATTATACCCCATGGGCCTGTTAAACTGCTTTTTGAAGGCTTGAATCAATAAACATATAGCCTGTGCTTCGCACTGTTTTTATATATTTTGGACTTTTCGGATCATCCTTAATTTTTCTTCTAATCGATGATATATGATTATCAATTATACGATCAAAGGTTTCATGGTTGCGATTATCGAGAAATTCCATTAACTGATCTCTGGATAATACCCGACCACTATTTTGTGCTAAATAATTCAATAATCGATACTCAGCCGGAGTAAGAAGGGTATCTTCACTATTTAACATAACAACCTGGGACAAGGTGTTGATCGTTAGCTGGCCATATTGTAGCACCTCTTCCCTCTCTACATTCTGCTTGGGTTCTGTGATATGTACCCGTCGAATTACCGCCCTCAGTCTTGCCAGTAGCTCGCGAGAGGAAAATGTCTTGGGTAAATAGTCATCAGCCCCCATCTCGAGACCGACAATACGATCAACTTCATCCCCTCTGGAGGTGAACATTAAAACAGGGATGGTGAGATTATGACGAAGCCGTTTCAACACCTCAAAACCATCGATACCAGGCAGCATTACATCTAAAATCACTAGATGGAAGTTCTCGGTTAAGGCTAAATCAAGCCCATCCTGACCAGTATGTGAGATGGTGAGAGTATAGCCGTGGGGAGTTAGATAGTCTTTTAGTAAGCGACAAAATTTTTTATCATCATCGATCAACAGTAAACTTATTTCATCTGAAGAATTATACATTTCCCCCTCTCCCTTACCAAAAACATGTTGTCTGCACCAGATTACAGGCAAACATATCAAAATATGATCAACATACAATGCTTAACTGAAAACAGTGCTATCCATTTAATATTAGGCAGTTAACAGTTACATAGTCATAGTTCCAGAGGCAGCAGCCATTACCACCCCACCCAGCCATACTATACCGACAATACAATACTTGCCTCTCCTCTCAACAACAAACAGAAACTTATCTACATATAATTTACACAAAATTTACTAAATCCCGATATTAAGAAGAACATTTCCTTCTATCTTCCTAAAACTGCTAAAAGACGTATCAGTAAAGCAGATCTCACAATGGCCCATGTGCAGGCCTCTGAGATCAATCATGAAAGGATATAATATGAATAAAATCGGTAGATTTGTATCACTTCTCCTTCTTCCCCTCATTGGAATTATCGTCTACAGTGCATTGAAGTCATATTTCTTCAAGACACCTCCAAGCTGGACGTTTGAAATGTCAATTTTCATTTTTGGGTCCTTTTTCATGCTTGGCGCCGCTTACTGTCACATGCTCAAAGGACATGTCGCAGTCGATATTATCAACAATTACCTCCCCGAAAAGTTCAAGAAAATCCAGGGTCTCTTCTCTGAGAGTGTCATTCTCTTTGTAGCACTGGTGATAATTTACGTCAGTATCCCCAATGCATACCGAGCAACTCTGATGGGCGAGCGCTCGATCCTCCAGACCCCTTTTAACCCTTATGTCTGGTGGTTCAGGTGGGTCATTCCAATATCTTGTAGCCTCCTTGCCTGGCAGGCGGTAGCTAATATTTACTCACTGCTAACTGACCGGTCTAAAAATTCCTAAAACTAATCGCTACTACGCTGGAGATATAAGATGTTTGGTGAACTTGCCCCTCTTTTCATGTTTTTTGCCCTGTTTCCCCTGCTGATAGCTGGAGTACCCATTGCTTTTGCTCTGGCTGCGGTGGCCATTGTTTTTTCCTATTTCCTCTGGGGTGAGGGTGCACTTAATGTTCTGGTCTCCGCTTCATGGGGAACCATGAATAACTTTGTCATCATTGCAGTCCCCCTGTTTATCTTTATGGCGTATATCCTGCAAAAAATAAACGTGGTCGAGGATCTTTATGACGCCTTTTATAAATGGTCCGGCCCACTAAAGGGTGGTCTTGCTATCGCGACAATCCTTGTTGGAGCAATCCTCGGTGCGGTATCCGGTGTAGTTGCAGCAGGTGTCATTGGTCTGGGACTTATTGGTCTTCCGCAGATGTTTAAACACGGTTATAACCGAAAACTTGCCATGGGTTCAGTACTCGGTGGTGGAACCCTTGGGCAGCTTATTCCGCCTAGCACCAACATGATTCTTTACGGTGCTGTAACCGGTGTTTCCATTGGCGGTCTATTCGCTGGAGGTATCTCTGCTGGTGTCTTTCTCGCCTCGCTCTATATCATTTATATATTCATCCGTGGTCTCATCGAGCCATCATTTGCTCCGGCTCTACCGGTTGAAGAACGTGCCACCTGGCTGGAAAAACTATACGCCCTGAAAACCGTATTTTTTCCCGGACTACTTATCATCGTTGTACTCGGCTCCATCCTTCTCGGTGTTGCAAGTCCTACAGAAGCTGCAGCCTTTGGTGCAGCAAGTGCACTTGCCATTGGTGTAGCCAACAGACGACTCACCTGGGAGATCGTATACTCATCTTGCTATGAGACCCTGAGTGTAACTGCTATGGTCGGCTGGATGATGATCGGTGCCTCTGCATTCGGCTCTGTTTTCTCTGGGCTAGGAGGTAATGCCATGGTCGCTGACTTTGCCATGAATATGCCAGGTGGAGCAACAATGGTCTTTGTTGTCGCTGCCCTGTTTATTTTCCTTCTCGGCATGTTCCTTGAGCCAGGGGCAGTCATCTTTTTAGCCGTACCAATTATTGCGCCAATCCTTTCCCAGATGGGCTTTGATCCTCTCTGGGTTGGCCTTGTGGTCAACGTGATACTGCAAAGTGCCTATATATCTCCTCCATTTGGTTTCAGCCTGTTCTACCTGAAGGGATGTGCACCTGAAGGCGTCGATATGGTGGAGATTTATAAGTCAAGTATTCCGCTTCTCATTCTCCAAGCAGTCTGTGTAATAATGATTTTTATCTTCCCTGAGATAATCCTCTGGCTACCGCAGAAACTTCTGAGCCTTTAGAAACCAAGAATCAGAGTAGAACCACTATACAAAAAAGAGAAGACTCATAATTAAGAGTACAACTAACAACAGAATTCAGGTGCCACTGTTGAGCTGGAGTAGGTGCCAAATTCAAAACTCAAACATGGAGCAAGGGAGAACTATGAAAAGAACGATTGCAGTTATCCTGTCAGTATTTTTTGTAATGATGGGGTCACAGGCAGCTTTCGCTGCAAAAAAGGTTAACTGGAGACTGGTAACTCACTCTATGCCTGGTACTGAGCAACAGAGGATTGCCGAAAATTTTGCGGAAACAGTTGAAACCCTTTCACAGGGCAGCTTCAAGATCAAGGTTTTCCCTGCAGGCGTACTGTTCCCTGTTTTTGAAACCTTTGACAGCCTTCGCAACGGTATGGTTAATGCCGGCATGGTATACAGTGCATACTGGCCAGGGAAGGATCCGCTGTTCAGCTTTACCACCCAGCCGGGCTCACCACTCAGCACCTATGCAGAAGGCGCCTATCTTGTTGAAAAACTCGATCCTTGGTTCACCAAGCTGTATGCAAAGCACGGTATGACCTATCTTGGCCATGCCATGGTAAGCCCGCTCTACGAGCAGCTCATGTCTGTAGTTCCAATTGATTCTGTTGATAAAATAAAAGGCTTACGTATCCGTACCTCTGGTATTGGTGGTCAATACTATAAAGCATTAGGTGCAACCACTGTTTCCCTTTCAGCACCTGATATCTACACCGCTCTTCAAACCAGCAGTATTGAAGCTGCAGAATGGACCTTCTGGGATGAGAACATGCGTATGGGCTTTCATGAGGTAGCGTCCTACGTATTAGATCCAGCACTTCAGAACGGTACCTGTGAATACTTCCCACTCGTTGTTAATACTGCCAGCTGGGAAAAGCTCTCTCAAGAGAATAAAGAGATCGTACTGGCAGCAAGAGATCGTATGCGTTATCTCTCAGCAATGGTTTACAATAAAGAAATTATTGCCCGTGAAAAGTGGAAATCTCTGCCAAATGTTACTGTTGTAAAGTGGTCTGATGAAGATCAGGCTAAAGCTCGTGCAGTAGGACACAAGGTTGTTCGCGAAGCCGCTGAAAAATCACCTGAGGGTCAGGAGTTCCTCAAGATCTACAGCTCCGCTCTCTGGGAACTTGGCTATAAAGAAGATGCCAAGGAGTTAGGTTACACCGAGTAAAGAGTTTACCACTATTTACTGTTAATAAAGACGGGCCGTCCTCAGGGGCGGCCTTTGTATTTCACTCAACCAGATTCAATCAGAAGCTATTTTGTGATAACTGCTCCAATTGCAAACGTTACGACTCACCCCATCGCCCTTTCATATCTTCCAGGGATCATAGGCGTAAGCGTACATTATTACCCCACGGTAACGCCTACCCTAGCCGATCAGCGCCACAAAGACAAATTTTTTCCATTTATTATGAGTGATTACCTGTAAGACTCCGTGCTGAAGCACGCGGTTTCGAATTTAAACCCAAATTTCGTACAAACTCCCCCATTAACCGGTTTTACAGTGATTTGATATCAACCGCAGGTACTGCGTAACCCGGCCAGCCATCATCATACGACAAATACTTCACGATCTCGGAAAATCTAGGGACGGCGCCGGAGGCGCCCTCTGTTTGGCAGGTTTCGTGTACAGTTTCAGGTGCACGAGTATCTTCTTGATCACTGCCCGATCGTAGATGAATCTTATAATCTTCATCTCCTCACCACAGTTCGAACAGAGCAGCGGATCTACTTCTTACCCTCCCCTTCTTCTTGGTCAGCATGAAAAATATAATCCTTCTCACCTAGACGAATGACAATAAAACATTTTGAGTAAATCAGGAGTTTCCTTGGGGTCACCACTCTACAATTCAAGCCGCTCAGGTATTCCTGAGCGGCTTTTTTTTTTGCCTGCCACTATCTTAAATCTCTTGATTTACGCCAACATAAGGAAAGCCTGTTGAAGATCCGCTATCAGGTCGTCAACCTCTTCAAGACCGACATTCAACCGCACCAGCACCTTGCCCTCACAGGCTTCACCGGACTCACGCCGGTACCTGCCAACAGTCACGAGACTCTTATATCCACCCCAGCTAAACCCAATGCCAAATAGTTTCAGTGCATTTACAAAATCACAGACCTGCTCTTCGCTGTAGTTTTCTTTAAACACGAAAGAAAACAGACCGGCAGCTCCGGTAAAGTCCTTTTTCCATAATTTATGCTGCGGATGAGACTCAAGAGCCGGGTGAATAACTTTTTCGACCAAGTCGTTTTGTTCAAGCCATACACCCACAGCCAGACCAGATTCCTGATGCTGCCGCATTCGCACCCCAAGGGTCTTCAACCCACGTAATGCAAGATAGCAATCCTGCGGTGACGCAAACAACTCCATCACCCTATAAAACCTATCCAGCACATCTGCATAGCGCCCATTGACAGTCACTGCCCCCAATAAGACGTCGGAGTGACCTGAGATATATTTGGTCACCGAGTGTATTGACACATCGACCCCAAGTTCAAGCGGTTTGAGAAAAAGCGGCGTCGCCCAGGTATTATCGATAATGGTCACGATTCCTTTCTCACGGGCGATTTCCACAACAGCCTGAATATCCTGAATTTCAAAAGTATTTGAGCCGGGTGATTCCAAGAATATCAATCGTGTTTCAGCTGTCAGCCATTGATCAATATCCTGGCCAACTGCCGCCGGCACAAATGTAGTTGTAACTCCGTAACGCGAGAGGACTTCCCGGCAGAAAGCAGATGTTGGCCCATAAACATTTTCACAAACCAGAATATGATCCCCGCTCCTGGTAAAAGCCAGCAGAGTATTGGTAATCGCGCTTATTCCGGATTGAAAGGCTCGACACAGCGCCCCACCTTCCATGTCGGCCAGTGCATTTTCAAATTTCCGCTGAACAGGAAGGCGCTCCGTCCCGTACGTGATACCGCTATACCCACCCCTGCCTGCAGCCAGCAGGTCCTGGCAGCTTTCAAACAGTACTGTTGAGCCCGTATGTAACTGCGGGTTGATCATGCGGGGTGACGGGTAGTCAGCCTCGTCATCCTTAAGATCTGCAGCAATCACCCTGGTTATCTCGTTCAATTCTCTACCTCCGTAAAAAAATATACGGGTACCGGAAAACCGATACCCGTATTTATAATGCATTCATTCTGCGATCCAAAACATACTCCTGTACGCACCAGACTTTCAGCGACGAGTATAACAGGCAGCAAATTCAGCAGATGCCAGGATATGATGCTGCATCGCCCCCTGCACTTCTTCCCTGGATTTACCCGGCCCCAGGCCAAGGTGGCAATCAATTGCATACAACCTGAAGATGTACGTATGTTTCCCGGAAGGTGGGCATGGTCCTCCATAACCGACTTTAAGAAAATCATTCAGGCCCTGCTTGCCGCCAAGCGGGATACTATCTGTCTTTGGGATTCCTTCAGGTAAACCATCACATTCTGCCGGGATATCATAACATATCCAATGCACCCACTCACCATGTACCATATCTGGATCATGGCATATAACAACAAGGGTCTCTGACCCTTCTGGTACCTCGCTCCAGATAAGCGGTGGGGAAATTTCGGCGCCATCACAGGTAAAATCAACAGGAATCTCCTGCATCGGTGTAACTTCCGGACTGGAAAATTTGATAGCCATGCCACCTCTCAATCAGATGTTCAAATACCTTCGGCGTGAGACTAAACAACCTTTGTATTGTCGAAAACATCATTTCAGAACCGCGAACCGGCTGGTTCAACAGAGCTTCAGCAGCATAAATCAACCCACGTAAGTTACCTGCATGCAAAGGAAAATCTATATGAACGGCAATTGCCGCACAAGTAATTTCCGTATGTATGCAGCTATAATTCTATACTCTTCCTTTCTCAACCAAATCTGCAAAATGACTAAAAGAACGATCATATGTTCTCTCAGCTTCAGCCGTAAAGCAGCAAGCAGGCAGTTCCCTCTTTCCCAAATGGTGGGCTAAGCACTGACAACATGCTCCTTTTCTTGGACAGGAATTATTGGTACAATTACAATTTCTCTTATTATCTTCTAAATGACAATCCATTTCTTTCTCCATTACTGCGATAATCTACTTATACCTTTTCTGATACTTGTTTACCGCATGCGCTGTCAACTACCATATGTGTAACGTGTTTACTCTCCAAAAGATGAGATCGTGCCTGACTGCTTATGGCGGCAATTGATTCATATTTCCAGCCACACGGCTCTTGACTATAAACCGTTCGCATCAAGGATGGGTGTACCACACAATACAACAAATGCTTTCAGTTCAACCAGCCGCTAAACAAAGGCCCAAGGTATTTCTCGCCTATCGACGCTAAAATGAGCCATAACGGCAATATCAGGAAACCTGGCCCCTCATCAAAGAGCCTGCGCAACAATCCACGTCTGTTATGATGCAGATAAACCAGGAAAAAACGAATACTCATATTTCCAGTATCTCTGGCAAACCAGATAAATATTGAAAGAACAAATCCGACCAGAAAGATAATAACAGAAATCAGCCTGGTCGGATTAAATAATAGGGAATGCTGGGTTAGAAAACTCAGGTCCATCTCGTACACCGCCCTGATTAACGAGCGTTCTCAACTCATAACTTTATGTTTAAGCAACCTATTTCAAGGTACGGTAGTAACTGTCCAGGGTATAAATCGCCGCAAGCGGATTATGTCCCAACAACCTGTCTTTTACAGCCAAAACTGTGGTTGGTGCTTCAGCATACTTAAAAAACAATGAATCATGCCCTACACACAATCCCAGAAGAATGTTGAAGTCAGCCTCTCCCTGATTCAGGATCATAGCCTGTAGAATCGGGTTACACATGGTTTCAGGCCTACGTGTATCAATCTGCTCATCAAGTGACACCCCTATGGTTTGTTTCGGCACCCTGCCAATCTTACAAATAGCGGATACAACCTCGAAGCCATGTGACGAAAATATCTGCTCAACGGCTTTTGCCTCTTTTCTCAATCCCAGACAAAAAGCCATTCCAAGCTTCTGGTAATTCATTCGCCGGGCAAACTCAATGATCTCCTCAATTCGAGTCTTGGCAGCCCGAACCCGCTCATACCCGAGGTCACGTCCTTGATACCCTGTAGCTTCCTGAATTGCAGCCTGCCTGGCAAAATTGCAATTACCATTGGTATCGTTGTATTCCTCAAGACTTTTTTTAATGAGGTCAGTCATGTTCATGGTAGGACATGATTCGGGAAACCTCCCCTCCTCTATCCGACACAGCCTGTCAGATGCCTTAAATGGACATTGAGCACAATTCGGTGTATCTGTTTGCATCCTCTCCCCTCTCCTGCCCCTGATCTTGTAAAAAAAATGCCATGCGTAGCACAAAAATACTATTTGCTTCGATAAGCATCGTATAAACAGCTGATTGTTTTTATAACTTTTTTTGCATACAGACCGAATTATTCATAGTTTCATATGGTGGATAATTGTCGATTACCTGGTAACCCGCCTTTCGATAAAGTCCGATTGCCTCAGGTTGACCTTTGCCTGTTTCCAACACCGTGCAGCTAAACCCGCATCTTCGGGCAAGTGCTTCAAGCTGGTCGAGAATGATGGTTGAGTAGCCTCTCCTCCGGCATTCTTCAGCCACAAACATTCGCTTAATTTCCACCGCGCTTTCAGAAAACTTTCTGAAACAGCCACAGGCCATGGGCCTACCATCCAGGTAACCAATTATGGCCGGTTCATCGATTTCAATCTGGTTATGCATTGCATACGTTTTTTGCTCTGGCCCATATCTCTTTACCAATTCAATATCGAGCAACATGGTGAGAAGCTTAAAATCCGTATGGGAACTGCTCGCCTCAACAAACTCCATCCCTCCTCCCCTCAGCATTCATTCAATAAGTTTTGGGCTTCTGCACCCCTGTATTGCAACAACCGTCTAAAGCTTTACTGAAAATGAAACTCCATTGTTAGCCAAATCGTAAGATTACAGTTCTTTTGATATTTCATTTTGATCAGAACATATTACTGCAAGAACCCCTTTGGTAAAAAAGAGCTTTGCACCTTCTCCAATTACCACATTACTCAGCCCTCGACTTGAACCAAAATTCAATGGTTCATCGGCCAGTGGATATTCAACCCCTTCCAATGTTATTGAATGGACATCGCCAACAATTGGGAGCAGAGATACTCTCTCCCCCGATTCCGCATCTACATCATGATTCCCGGGATGCAGTATCTGAATCCTGTTCGAGTGATCATGAATTGATACCTTGATATTAGAATATTTTTCCTGACTGGCCAGCATAAGGTTGCTCAAGCTCATATCCAAGCGACCTCCTATCGCTCCAAAGAGATCTATCTTGACAGCTCCCCTGGACATGGCAAGGTCCAAGGCAAGTTCGAGATCTGTTGCATCTTTCCTGGTGGGATAGCGGAGAATTTCTATTGCTTGCTGCTGATACTCCACAAGCAAATCAGAATCTATTGAATCCAGATCACCAATGAGAATATGAGGCATACAACCGGCCTCAGCACAAAGGTTTGCTCCTCCATCTGCTGCGATAATTGTGTCTGCCATTTGAGCGATATGACAGAATTTCTCAGATAAATTTCCCGAACCATTTGCAACAATCACGACTTGCATGACGATATTCCTGAATTTTGATGAACCATTTTTTCTGCGTATCACTCAGATGGCAGCAACTTGACGGCTGAAGGATTTATTGCCAGCTTTATAAGTGCACCTTCCGGAGGTGGTGCAGGATCTAAAGGTAGCTCGAATCGTAAAAGCTCCTCCCCTATTCTCACTTCAAGCCGGTAACTTGCTCCCTGAAAACGAGAAAGAGTTACTAGTCCGGAAATACACGGCCAGCCACGTGGGACCTGTTCCTGATTCTCTAATACCTTTGCACCATCCGGCCGGATAAGAACAAGATAGCTGGAGTCCGGTTCGAATATGCTATGATCCACGAGCTGCCAAAATGGACCTTCGGGTACACTTCTATCCCTTCCTGACAATCTGATAAGGTTCTTAAAACCCAAAAACTCAGCCACAACCTTGTTTGCCGGGGTTTTATACACGTTTTCGGGACTGTCATATTGTTGCAGGATTCCATCTTTTAATATTGCAACTTTATCAGCCACACTGAATGCTTCTGCCTGATCATGGGTGACGAAAACAGCTGTAACACCAATGGATTTCAAGATCGCACGTATCTCTGCCGTCAAACGATCTCTTAAGGTCCTGTCCAGTGAACCCAGCGGTTCATCAAGAAGCAGCAACTCCGGTTCCGGCGCAAGGCAACGGGCCAACGCCACTCTCTGGCGCTCGCCGCCTGAGAGTTGATCTATCCGTCTATTTTCAAAGCCGGATAAACCAACGAGCACCAGCATAGCTTTTACTTTTTCTTGCACCCTTTCGTGTTCGAGTTTTTGCATCTCCAACCCGAACGCAATATTCTGCCAAACTGTCTTATGCGGGAAAAGCGCATATTCCTGAAACATCATGCCAATTTGACGTTTATGTGAAGCAATTGGCTGCAGGTCTTTTCCATTATAGAGAATGGTCCCTGACTCCTCCCGTTCAAGGCCCGCGAGAATCCTGAGCAAAGTGGTTTTACCTGAACCGGAAGGCCCGAGAAGACAAAGGACTTCTCCCTTTTCCAAAGTAAAACTTACACCTTGGAGTACGTTTTCATCGCCATACCGGCTATTTAAGCTAGTCACTTCAAGTAATTTAGAGGTTTTCATTCTAGTCCTTACCTTGTTACTTTTCACTACAACCCTCTCCGGGCAACCGGATCACCGTAAAGCATTCCGCAATCGATCGAGTCTTGCAATCAACCAGAATCCCGAGCAAGTCACCAGCATCAAAATCGTGCTCATAGCCATTGCCTGCCCGTAATTCATCTCACCAGGCTGGCCCAGAAATCTGAAAATTGCCACAGGCATTGTCGGAGTGTGCGGTCTGGTAACAAAAGCTGAAGCGCCAAATTCTCCCATCGAGATAGAAAATGCAAAAATAGCCCCAACCAGAATTGCCCGCCTGATTATCGGCAGATCAACCTGAAAAAATACTTGAGCCGGTGATGCACCAAGCATTGTTGCTGCTTCCCGAAGCGATTGTGGTATCTGCCTGAGTTGAGGCAAAATGCAGCGAACCACAAAGGGAAATGCCACCAGGGCGTGAGCAATTGGCACCAACGCCAGCGAATCACGCAAATTGAGGGGTGGCGCATTTAAAGTAATGATATAGCCAAAGCCCAGCGTTACGGCAGAAGTTGCAAGGGGCAACATTATCAGAGCGTCCCACAATGTTGTGGAAGATTTGTAACGCCTGATTGAAGTTACAATCTCTTTTCTTCTACCTTGATCAGATGCCAGAAAAACCGAGGCCATGAGCCCAAGCACAACTGCAATCAACATTGCTCCAATACCAAACCCAACACTGTTGGCTACAGCCTTGATCGGCTCAACGAAAAAGACTGAGTGGGCCTCGGTGGAAAACAGCGCTGAATAATAGACCAAGGTCAATCCCTCTTGCCCCGTAAACGAGCGCAACACCAATGCCATCAGGGGGGTTACCAATAGCAGCAACATAATGCAGACATTACCGATGATCATAAGCCTGGCAAAAGAAGTTACGGGGCGCACAGCGCCCCCTGCCACAGAGGCAGAGTAGAAAGAACTCTTCGATTTTGTGTCAAGCCTGGCGTATATCCACATCAGGATAAAATTGATAGTTATCTGGATGAGCGATAAAGCGGCAGCCATAGGCAGGTTAAACATCTGCACAGCCTGACGATATATCTCGACTTCGATAGTGGCATAACCTGGGCCACCAAGAATGAGAACCACCCCAAAGCTGGTGAAACAGAAAATAAAAACCAAAAGCCCGGCGGACCCAATAGCGGGCAGGAGCAATGGCACGGTAACCCGTAAAAAAGTCTGCCAGGGTGATGCCCCAAGCATCCGCGCCGCCAAACGGAGATTAGGATCGAGACCGGCCCAGTAACTTGATACAATGCGGACAATCAGTGAATAATTATAAAAAACGTGAGCGAGTAGAAAAAAATAGACAGTCTGGTCGAGCCTGATTGGAGGCACGCTGAAATTAAACACATTTATCAGCAAGTCATTCGCCAGCCCATTCTGCCCCAAAAGTGCCCGAAAGGCTGCGGCAACAACAACGGTTGGCAGCACGAAAGGAACCGTCATGACTGCCTGCAGAAGACTCTTGCCGCGAAATTGGTATCTGGCAAAGATATAGGCTGCAGGAAGGGCAATCAGCAAAGTCAGCAAGGTGGAAAGTGCCGCCTGCCAGATGGTGAACCAGAGAATACGGAAATAAACAGGACTGGCGACCAGTTTGGCAAGCCTTTCAGGTTGCCAGCTGCCCTCCGGTAAAAAAGAGAACAGCACGATCTTGGTTAACGGATAAAAATAGAACAGTGCCAAGAAAACCAGAGGCAGGGAAAAAACCAGCCACCGCAGCGAATTTCGAGATTGTTCATTCACCAGTACAACCCCAGTAACAATATACCTTTAACCAGCATTCCCCATGACCACTATGTAAATTTCACCAACATGCAGGTTATACAACCTGCGTAGTCAAGATGTCGCCAATGCCCTGGAGCCAATCCCCTTGCACTGCTCATTAATCTAATTTTATTCACATTTTCCAATCAAACAGGCTGCCTGAATCTGGTGCAACGAACTCCGCGCTTTCCTATACCTGTGCCGATGAGATATCGGGGTTATGCTTTAATGACTGGTTGTTTTAAAGACTACTCGAGACCCAACATCCGTAATTATCGCAACATCACGTTTGTCCAATCCTCCAGCCATTTTTCCCTATTGGTCTCGATGGCTGCGGGATCGACCTTTAACGGTTTCTCTGCGACTTTTGAATACTTTATAAATATTTCAGGAAGATTAGCTTCGCTGTTGGCCGGATAGACAAACATTTGCAGGGGAATGTCCTCCTGAAACGTTTTGCTGAGCATGAAATCGACAAATTTTCGGGCAACCGTGACATTTTTGCTCCCTTTCAGGATTCCCACAAATTCGATCTGCCTGAAAGCGTTGTCATCGGTCACTAATGCCACGGTTGGAGCCTCTTCAGGCTCAGTCTCAGCATAATATACAGTTGCCGGTGGGCTGGTAGCATAACTCACCACTATAGGGCGATCCCCCTCTGAAGCAGCTGTGAAGTGTCCGAAGTAGGCATCAGACCACCCCTGGGCAATCAGCACCTTATTCTCACGCAACTTCTTCCAGTAATTAAGATAATCGCCCTCGCCAAACTTGCCTATGGTTGCAAGCAGAAACGCCATACCCGGAGAGGACGTAGCCGGATTCTGCACTGCAATGAGGCCTTTATACTCCGCCCTGGTCAGATCTGTCAGGTCAGTTGGTGGGGCTATCCCCTTTTCCTTAAACCAGGCTTTATCGTAGTTGAGGCAAACATCACCATAACTCACAGGCAACAACCTGTTTTCATTATCCAGCTTTAATCGATCGGGGATCATTTCCAGCATGGGAGACTGGTACGGTTCAAAGATATCTGCACCGATAGCTCTGGATAGAAAAGTGTTATCTACCCCGAAGAAGAGATCCGCCATTGGGTTATTCTTAGAAAGGATAGCCTGAACAAGAGCAGCCCCGGCATCACCTGACTTTAAAAACCGAACAACAACGTCATTTTCTCTTTCAAATTCGGCAATAACTTCTTTACTGACATTAAAACTGTCATGGGTCATCAAAGTTAACGTCTGTCCTGCATGGCACCAGGCAGGCAAAATGAACACGAGAGCAAAAATTAACAATACTCTCTTCAACTTGCAAATCGCTCCATTCATACTTATTTCCTTTAAAGTGAAATTTTGCCCGGAGAAGCAGTTCTGATCTGCAGTTTTTACAATCAGATACTACTTTCGGGCAGAGGAGCGTGTGCAATAAAAAAAGCCACCCCCAGAGCGGAGATGGCTGAAAGCCACACTTTTCCCTCCGCCGGCATTATCCGGATCAGGTTAAGCGGTCGGGCCCTTTCAGACCCCTCTCAGCCTGGTTATTCCAAGCTCCCGCGTATCAACTTGTACTTACAATGATTGACCGTACGATTAATGGTATGTCATGCAGATTAAGCCGGCAACATAAAATTGAATACCTCAACGTATTCAGAGAGTAAACTGACTGAAGCAGTTACCTGCAGCCAATAAATCGGTCTGGAATTTGCATAACTTGTGACTACATATTATCTTCACATCAGCTACGCAATGAATTGCGACAGCTATGAGATACTCCCAAAATCAACTATACTACTTGAAACACTATGATTTTATCTGATATCTACGCGACCATTTATCAATTTATCGTCAGTTACCCCATCATTGCCGCCATTGTAGGAGTGGTCCTTTTGGTATTCCTCTGGCAAAAGCCGTGGGAATTTTTGCGTATCACTATACTGGTTCTGATAATTGCAGCCGCCGGATACTATTTTGCCTTACTGACAATGTCGGCAGATTATGGTTCGGACCAGAAACGAGCAATTACTACAGAGAGAGAACAACAGTTAGAAGCTAATTAGCCCGAATCCCTCATGCGCACTTCAGGCTAAAGAGAGCTCCAGGGTGATACGTACCACCAGACACCAAGCCGCCTTATTATTTGAAATTACCTCAAGGGATCAGTTGCCAGCAATTGCCATCTACGATTTCTATAGAATTGAGTTCAGAAAAACCGGAAGTGCCATCTGAAACCACCACCAGATTCGCCCTGGCAAGCTGCGCCAACGCCCTCGGTTTTATCTCGCCTGATACAGAACGCACAACAATATGAATAGCAGGATCAACCACCGACCTTAAACTGTTTGATTCACATACAACAAGCGCATTATCGGGAATTCTTTTCGAGAATTCCCGATACCCTGCCTCTATCCCTGCGTCATCACTTCTAAGATAGAACACTTTTTTCGCACCTGCCCGTAGCATACGGGAGGTATCCTTTGGACCATTAAGGCGATTTTCTTCAAACAGTTTTCCTTCAAGAAAATCACGGCTGTGATCCCCATGATAAAGATGCTCGTCCGGGAAAATAGCAGAGACCTTCAACGCATAGATGTCATATTCAGCTGAAAACGATTGTATCAGGCGGCAGACGAATTCGGTTTTACCAACATTTCTGCCGGCGCCACCAATGATTACCAGATTTTTTTCTCTAGATTTTTTCAGCACAGTGCACACAGAAAGGGTTGGCCGGGTCAATCTCGAGACGGCGACCTGCAATCTCTTCATCGTACATGGCACAGTAGCCAAACTCCCCCTCTTCAATTCGTTCAAGAGCTGCCTCAATGCGGGTAAGTTGTATCTCTCGTCGTCGCTTGCCTTCAAGTGCCATAGCTTGAGATTGCATGGCATCCATCCTTGAGAGGCGTCCTACAGTTGATTGATCCAATTCGACAGTGCGGGTGGAGGCCTGACCGGCCTTTTTCTGCCCGATCAACTCTTTCCGCTGCTGCAAAAGTAGTTCCGTCAGTTTGTCTATATCTATTCCACTCATAACCAGCTGCCTTTCTGGTAGCAATACCCCGATGAAAAATTCCACTCACTGAAAACTATCAGATCATAAAAAAAGGTTCGCACCTGTCTGCCGACCTAGGACAGTTCAGGTGCGAACAAGAGGTTTCAGAGTCAACGTCAATCGGCATCATAGCTGATTGAACACTTCTTGGAAACACCAAAGCGTAAGACCACCGGATGCAGGTTCTTGGTATCCTAATTCATTGGCGATCTACTCCGCCCCCATCTTCCGGATTATCGTGTTCTGTATTCTCTGCTTCATCGTCTTTAAGCTCTGAAGTTCCTCCTTCAGCTTCTTTGATTGCCAGATCGACTTTAGCCTGTTCACGAGCCATTCTCTTATCAGCAAGTTCCGATTTTTCACGTGCCTGCAGGGCGAGTCGCAACTGATCGACAAGATCCTGGTCGAGCGTTGAGCCACCGAGCTCTATCTTATCCATCTCCGTCCTGGCTTTAGCTGCCGCATCAGCAGCAGCCTTTTCAGCCTTTTTCAATCTTTGCTTCAGGCGGTCGAGATTATCCTGCGCTTCAGCAAGATCACCCGCCTCCCCTTCTTCCGGTTCTGCACCCAGATCGACTTCCTGTCCGGCCTGCACCAGTGCCAGCAAACCATTGGTGTGTTCGATAATCTGGACATTATCGCCAAATATATCAAATACACCTTCGCTTCTTATGGTAACCCCCATAAAGGTGAGTTCAGCATCAGCAGAATATTTTGAGATAGAGTGATGATTTGCATTTTCCACCAGGATCATTTCCGCATTGATGCGTGTTTCACCTATGGTTTGCTGCAGATCAGCAAGACTCTTTTCCGACAGGTCAGAATAATTGGTAGCCAGTACCCGAATGGTAGCACCATCCCACCGCTTATCTCTGGTAGTGAGATATGCCAGTAGCAACATCAGCCGGCTCGTTGCATCACCTCGCCACCAGACATCTATTCTCCGTTTTTCAGGCTCGACAAGTTCAACCTCATCCCAGCTACGCTGATCGCCTTTGAAAATTACAAGATGGCATCCCGCTCGATAACCACTCCTAAGATATTTCACATAATTCCTTGTGCGGGCAACGGAAGTATCATCTTTATCTTCAAGCCAGTTGAGGAGTATTGTGTTCGCTTTTATGGGACCTAAACCAAACGACTGAATAAGCACGTCCAGGGATAGTAGAGCATCAGGACTGGCAATTACTCGTGAGAAGATGTCAAGCCGGTGACTTTCCACTTCCCTTTTCAATTCAGCAGCCGCCTCAAGCCTCCTTTTACGACTTTGCGCCCCTTCTCCCTCAATAAATTGCACCACAGTGGTTAAACCACTTTTTCCCTCAAGCCAGCTTGCAAACTCAAGCAACCTTCCCCTTCTTTCCCTGGTGGCAGAGAAGGCCAGAATATATGGTCTCCAGTCCCTTGGATGATCAGGGTCCGAACCTGCCTCGAGAAGAAGAGACCGTACTTTTTGTAAATTATGGGAACGTTGACTGTCGGCCCAACGAGCCGGACGGGTGGTTCTCCGCAAATATTGATATATGGCAAAAAGAATAGCGATAGCCGCAATACCATATTCCCAATCTATGGCCAACATCACCCCCAGACACGCTGCGGCCCCGGCCAGACTGATGTTTTTATGGTACCATTTGAATCGCGGCCTGAAGGAAGGGCTGGAGGCTCCTGCTTCATAATAGGTTGCGTAATTCAGCAACCCGTAAGAAATCAGAAAAAACATCGAAACCAACCGGGCTATCAGGTCGAGTTCACCTAAAGCGATAGTTGCAAAAGCAATAGCAGCCGACAAAGCCACTCCTCTTTGAGGGTTGTCCGTTTCAGCACTGCCTTTGGCAAAAGGATTCAGAAAAAGGAATATTTTATCTTTGGCGAGGGATTGCAGTATGCGCGGCGCACCTAAAAATGAGGCCATGGCAGATGAAAGAGTGGCTGCAATGACACCGGCATCGATAAAGATACCCATGTACGCAATATCAGCCATCGCACCATAATCGTTCTGCAGTATAGTAAGCGGTCTGCTGGCTGCAAAAAGAATCGCTATGGTTACGTAAACTACAATGGACAGTCCTACAGCCACAAATGTTCCAAGCGGTAAACTTTTTTCAGGATATTTCAGATCTCCCGACATGCTTACCCCTTGGGTAAAACCGGTAACCGCTGGAAAGAAAATAGCGAATAGTACCCAGAATGGTGCGGCATTTTGTGGACGTGCGAGGTTTTTGGCCAACAACCCACTATCCCAGTTCGCTACTCCCCCGATATAAAATGAAGTCAGAGCCAGCACCAAAAATGCCATAACCAGATACTGAAACTTCGTGGCCAGGTCGGCACCAACCCAGGCTAAAAGGAACAGAAGAGCCACTGCAAGCGCGGAGATCATTTGAGGGAGACTTGACGGACCACCCGGGAAATAGCCAGCGACAACTTCACCAAACCCAATACAATAAAAGGCAATTGAGACCGACTGGGCAAGAAAGAGCACGAATCCCAGCGCCCCTCCAAACTCGAGGCCAAGGGTGCGTGAGATGAGGTAGTAATCGCCTCCACCTTTCACTTTGAAATTTGTGGCAATCGCCGCAAGGGAAAAGGCAGTCAGCACCGATATACTATTAGCCAACCCAATGATGAGCAAACCATACATCAAGCCTGTGCTACCTACCACATAGCCAAGACGCAGAAAAAGGATTATGCCGAGAATGGTAAGGATGGAAGGAGTAAAAACGCCGGCAAAAGTCCCTAATACGCCAACTTGCTCTGGCAAAGCATTCTTTGGCTGCATAGATTTTCCCTATTCATATTATCTTCATACCAGATAGTGCCACTACAACCTCTGGCATAATTTAATATTTACAACAAACCATTCGGAATCAGCAATCTTTTAGCTGGTCGAAGACCAGTCTATGACTGGTGAACTAACTCACAGAATGCTCCATGAAATATTGTATCAGTTCGAAGCAAAATCAGAAAATGACCGACTCGTACGCCAGACTTTTTTATCGCTGAGACAATTTGTATTGCCAGTTCAGCTGACATTAGCGCACATCCGGGGAAAGACGCAGGAAAGCCCAAAACCGAGACTGCGGGTCAGTCTTTTTTGTGTGTGTTGCGGGGAGTAGGTCAGAAGACAGAAGGATGGGAGATACTACCAGGAATGAATATCCGGGCATAATCGGAATTACTTATATTAGTGCATACCTGATCACCCAGTAAAATCCTATGCCAACAACCAGATAAAACCCGATACGTAAGAACATAAAGGTAATTGATTTTGGTGATCTATGTGACAGATAATGTTTACGAAAGCGCAATTCTGAAATAACCTGTGATGCTAGATACAGCAGACAAAAACCGACTATTCCGATAATGATATAAGGAGAGAATAACAACTCGCTTGGTGTACTGTTACCGGAATAGATATCTATAACGATAATAAAAAATATCAGGAGCGGGAGAAGAATAGTTATCCAGCCGTTGGATCGCTCATCTTTCAACTTCCTGAAAAATGCCCTTTCTTCATCGGAAAACCTATTATCCATAACAAACTCACACTGGTTACTGATTGGTTCTTATACCTGCGGGGTTTCCGCACCACGTTGGATATCCTCGCTTAATCTGCCTCAGCCAAAAGATGTTCTGTATATCGTATTAATATTTAACATCAATATATATTGCTCACATTAAAATCCAGTTAATATGGAATATAAATATATAGTATCAAGTTGCGAACTCAAATCATTCTATCAACAGGTAACCGCATCAAGTAAAAAAATCTGAATGAAAGCAAAATACATCAGACAAAATAGTAACAATATGACAAAACAGAATATATAGACAAACGACATACTGAGCTTTAAAGTTCAGCTTCGAAGATAATGAAGGGGATATGTGAGGTCGTCTGTGCATTTTTTTCCCGATAAAAGAATATTACATGGAAAAGCTCTCACAAAAATATGGGGGATACATTGTCTATCACATAATTTATAGTCGGCAGGTACGACAGGTACACATCTCCAGGCAGGACAAACGCCCCATAATACCAGCAACTTTTTTATGTTAAGTATCACCAACATAGAGATAATTAACCGATAGCAATATCTTGTGCAAGCACAAACAAAAAAATGTGTACTTTCGCTATATTGCGAACAACACACCCTGACAAACAACCACTTCTGGTTTATTATAAGTGTCTGTTTTAGTCTGGTGTGATATTGTAATTCACTGTCACGAAAAATCCCCTCAAGGGGGCGATCAGTGATGATGAGAGATACTGGCTTAAAAGAGAGCAATTCCGGGAGGGGCATGTCTGGATAATAACGACAACAGTCAATGTTGAATACATCGGCTGCTGCCGAAAAGAAACAGTTCAATGCTAATCAAAGCTGTGGATGAGAATATAATCACCAGCGGCAGCGCCACCATGGCAACTTATACCACCTGCGGGCTTTCCGAACCTATCAGCTTTACCGTTTGTATCATATTTTGCCCAAAACCAGTCTCCAGCTTCCGGGTTATATCCTTTAATTTTATACATAACGGTAAGGGCCTGACGTTCTTCGGCCTCATTATGATTTTCCTTTACCACAATCGTACCAACATTCACCAGAGGCTTCGCAGAGGTGAGTCCCGCCTCGTTGACATACACTTTATGTAACGGACGATGCGGCGCACTGCCTTCCCGCATTCCCTGGTGATCCGGCCAGAATCCCCAGGAACTGTAAGTTGATGTCCTGGAGATATAGATCCACAGCGCATCCAGACCTGGCTCAGGCATTTCAGCCCAGGCCAATGACGCAACCAACAAACACAGTACTGAGGCCATTGTATACTGAATTCTCTTTTTCATTATTGCCCTTCGAAATCATTCAATTTTGCACTTCACTTGTACAGCCGACCTGTGAACCTGCTGCTGATTAAAGTGCTGCTTTTATGATAAAATACGTAGCTAAGGCTTATTGACCTTTTCATTATATGGAAATTAGGGCGTGGAAAAAGAGTTACTTCTATTGGGCAGGCAGCAGTTTGAAGGATTCAATTCTGATTCATGATCTCATTTACGGCATCAGCTGGTTGATACGCCGTACTGCCGGCATGATGATGTATGCTAAGCTGGCAGAGTTATATGTACGCTATCACTATAAATAGTCCGGCACGCTGGCGGAACCTTGAAAATTCAAGCTTTTACCTTTTATTTGTCCCCTCTCCGCTGTTCTTCAATTCGACGCGCTTCGCGTCTGTGCTCCTTGTGCAAAAACCAGATCGGACAAGATGTGCGGAATGTGCAATAAATCTCAGGATCGAGACAATGCAGGCACTCCTCGCACAAGCCAACTTTGTGTTTCGAACAATAATATTGTGCCGGACGGTCATGGTGAGTACTACAATGATCCATAAAGAATACTCCTGCATGGTAAAGATAAATTTGCTATATTGCAGACCAGTTATAGCACATTACAGGGTTCAATAAAACCGAGGAAATCGGATAGTTTTTTTCACAGGTTCCAGATGAAGCCAACAACAACATTCACTTCTGATACCGTACAGATCAGCCTCCGGAAAATGGGGTCTGCAAAGTATGTCAAAATGAGCTATCCCGTTTTCAGCGGTATCTATGCTGAAGTTGAAACCCGGGACCTTGTGCTGCACTTCAACCTTAACAACGAGATAATTCGTGCCCGGGGTAAAGGGGCAGACTGGCCCCATCCCCATGAATGGCTTAAACGCAACATGGGCAACGACTGGATCTATTACTCCACTGGTGGCTATACCGGTGTTTACGAGGCTACGGGTGAATATTACCTCCCGAACCTGCCGTACAAAACCAATGGAATGCTTGGAGGCGCTCCTTTCCAGAACGGTTGCCTGCAAGAGCTGATCAATTCATGGCCGAGGTGCCTTGAAGAGATCCTGACCAGAGAAAGCAATCTCCCAGAAGACATCGTTTCCTTTCTTGAAAAAGCGTTAGCGAACAATGCTGACAGACTGCAACAGACGGCTGATAACCTGTTTACCCTTTGCGGTGGACGCTCAACCGTATTACCACCTGATGCACGCCACGTTGATTACAACGTTATCCCTATTACTGTTGCAACTGGCTGCCTATACAAGTGCAGGTTTTGTGAAGTCAAAAACAAACGACTATTTGCCCCCAAATCTCCAGCAGAAATTGATCATCAACTAGATGGGTTGATGCGTATATACAGGGATGACCTCATCAATTACAACGGCCTTTTCCTGGGCGAGCATGACGCCTTGAATGCCGGACCCAAGCTGATATTGTACACCCTCAAATCCGCTGAAGAGAAACTGAATCTCTCCGCCTCATTCTTACATGGCTGTAGCGCATATCTCTTTGGTTCTGTTTCATCGTTGCTGAATACCCCCGACGACTTTTTTCGGGAAATTGAGCAATTACCCTTTCAGGTTTACATCAATATCGGGCTTGAGTCCCATGACCAGGCCACACTCGACCTGCTTGGCAAACCAATCACTTCAGCTCAGGTAGCAGATGCCTTTGCCCGCATCCAGGATATCAATGACAATTTCAGCAAAACTGAGATTACAGCCAATTTTGTTCTCGATGAAGATCTGCCTCAAACACATCTCCCTGCCTTTCTCGAACTGGTCCGCGAATCCCTGCCTCGGGTTAAACCGAAGGGGTGTGTCTACCTGTCACCGCTGAAATTTGGTCAACCTTCACGATCTAAAACATTTGGTTTCAATCGTCTGAAAGTACTCAGTCGGGTTCCAACCTATCTTTACATTATTCAAAGGCTATAAGGTTCTACTCCCACGCAGTTGCACTGGTTAATGACTTCAAAACAGGAAATAACATGAATGACTCAAAACAGTTGCGAAAAGATATTCTTGGCAAACGTGACTCACTCACCAGGGCTGAGATTGTCTCAAAAAGTTCTGCCATAGAGCAATCGTTCCTCTCACTCCCGGAGCTTTCTGAAAGGAATAATATCTTTCTTTACGTAAGTTTTCGAAGCGAAGTAGAAACCTTACCACTCCTGCATGCACTTATACGTTTGGGAAAAAAAGTCTCGGTGCCAATAACATATGTAGAGGAACGCAGGCTCGATGCCATATCAATTACGAATCCCACTGAGGAATTGACTCCAGGCTATTGCGATATACCTGAGCCCAAAAAAGAAATCCTTACAAGCAACTATGTTAACCCCATGGATATCGATATGATCGTGCTGCCGGGATCTGTTTTTGATGAACGTTGCGGGCGCTTTGGGTATGGCGGGGGATTTTACGACAGATTCGTCTCAGCCAACCCCAATGCCCTACGCGTCGGACTGGCTTTTGAAACACAGATTATCGAGCGGGCTCCGCTACAGGATCATGATGAGCTGCTGGATCTTGTCATCACTGAGAAACGGATAATTCGGGGTTCACGTCAGGCAGTATAGATAGTACGCATCCACCCATCCTGTGTTATTTATTGTTATTGTTTGGCAATTATCGCAGATTAGGTTGCCGATAATGATAATTCATATATATTTTCAGGCATCTTCTTATTACGGGTACACTCATTCTGGCCTCGTAATTCCTTTTAAGATGCTTTTCCAAACCCGCATTGAGCATGGTCAACCTCAGAGGCCATGCTCAATGCTGTTGAAATCACTTTCCCTTACTCCATATCCACCTACGATGTTTCCAATTTGCGCTCATTCGAACCAATAAGATCGGAATATACGGCTATTCTTCCCCAACCCGGTTCCGCAACTGCTCTAATTCTTCCAGCAACTCTATGGCCAATGCCGCCCCTGGCAAATTCACTCGCAGATCTTCCTGCAATCGCACGGTCATCTGCACTTTTTTGATGTTTGTTGCCGAAAACATCCAGCTCCTGGGCGAGGCTCCAGCCGCACGGATGGGGGCAATAATTCCCTCGTTAATCATTTCAAAGACAAATTCATCGCCTACTTTGCAGACATTGCAAAGCTCGGTAAAGGTATATGTTACGCTTTCATCGAGCAAAGTAGGCTCTTTTTTGCCTACGTCCTGCCTGTTCTTCAAAACTTTCCTGTCTGATTTTTCTTCGCCAGCCATATCACACCTTAAATGTAATACGTGGATTAAAGGGCATTATTCGTGCCATCTCCTCATACAATTCTTTTTGCCGATTATTCTCAACCCTGGGCGTATGAATCTCAATAATGAGGTATTGGTCTCCGCTCTGACTTCGACTGCAGAGCCCTTTTCCTTTTAATCGTAATTTTCTGCCGGATTGTGAACCAGCCGGCAGATTTAAATCCACTGGCCCACCAAGGGTGGGGACCTTCAACTTCGCACCAAGAGCGGCCTCCCAGGGTGTCACTGGTAACACCATCGAAACATCACGTTTTACCACCGTAAAAAATGGGTGTTTTTCAAAAACAACCTCTAGAAAGAGATCCCCCCGAGGACCGTGCTCCATCAACAACTCCCCCTGCCCTTCGAGCCGTATTTGCTGCCCTTCAATTATACCCTTCGGGATGGATACCTGTAGCGAGGTAGTCTCACCCCCGTACCCAAATCCATGTGGTGACGATCTGTTCAGGGAAATTGTTTTTCTGCTACCACTAAAACTCTCCTCGAGCCTGATAGCCAGCTTCGCATGAATATCGCGTCCCCGGTTAAGGCCACCCGTTTGAAAAAATGAAAAGTCACTCTCCCCTGTTCTATGGCCCCTTCCGAAAAGCGCCTCGAAGAAATCACTGAAACCATTCGTTGAAGAACTGGTATAGCGATGACCGCCGGTAAATTCCCGAAAATCCCACCCTGGAGGTGGTTTGAAATCCTGACCAGCTTTCCATTTACTGCCAAATTGATCATACGCTGCCCTTTTTTCTTTATCCTTCAACACCTCATAGGCTTCCCCCACTTCCTTAAATCGAACCTCGGCATCTTCACTTTTATTCACGTCCGGATGATATTTGCGGGCGAGCTTTCGGTAAGCCCGCTTGATTTCATCCTGACTGGCATCCCTCGATACACCAAGAATTTTATAGTAATCTTTATATTCCATACAGTTACCCTTCAGGCATGTATGACGACCCTGATTTACAACCACTCCGCTACGTTCTCTTTATTTATATGATATCTACACGTTTCCCACAATGGTATGAACATACAGTGGCAGCTCCTGGGTGTTTCGTTGCCGAATCATCTGTATATATAGCCACTACAGCAAATACACCGTTCCGGGTTCCAAGGACGGAATCTGCCAATTCTTTTTCGAATTCAAAGAGATCTATGGTATATTCGAGGCCATGGTTAATGACGATGGATGCAACACCGCACAATACTATCGAGATATGGAGAGACAGATGAAAAGACTTGCAGCAATAGCCCTTGCTCTACTCTTGGCCGGATGCGCTACCAAGCAACCGGTAACAGCCAACCTCGACCTGAGAATTGGTGCTCAGCCTGCCACCCTTTACCAGAATGCTGCAGCAAATATCCAGGGCACAGATCTACGAAACGACAAAAAAGTTATTCGTTATACGGTCAAAGACGAAATAACCTCAGAGCTACCGACTCTTACACCTCCGCAAATTATTCTCAAGGAATCCCTCTCGAGAGGCTTCGAAGGCCAGGGGCTAGCCATAAACCCCGCTGCACGTGTACATATGACCGTGGAAATCAACGAGTTGCTGGTAAAGGTAGACCAACCACAAATTCTCCATGACATCCATGCAAAAAGCGTGATCACCCTTAAAGTTGTGAACGGTACCAGAACTCTCACTAAAAAATACAACAGGGAAGAAACTAAGGAGACTGTCACTAAACCCAAAATTGCCCAACTCGAAAAGATTCTCAATGACCAGTTGAGTGACATAGCCCAACAGATACTGAAAGACGAAGATATTCGCAAAACGGTTTCCGCCATCTAATCAGGCGTTATTATCAATTCAGGCAGTGTCAGCTTCGAAGTTTGTTACAATAAATCATGGCAGTTTTTATCCCTGAAAGACCGAAGAAGACTCTAGGCAGGTACTGCGCTTTATGCGCATTACCTGCAGGGCTCTTGAGAGCGTGGCTAAATGTTCTCAAGAGCCTCCAGGTAACTCTACACTAGAAGAAACTGATATATTTCAAGGGATTCAATCTCCACTACCGGATACATTCAGAAATGCAGGTGAATACCAAAACTATCGTTTCAGATGAGCTGCGCTGTAAAATTGAAGCTGCCGCGGAAAATCGGCTCCGCCCGGATCAAACTCCATACCAGGCGCTTCTGTTTGCCCAGGAACGTGATCTGGCCATGCAAACCGGTCATTCTCATAGGGAAATACAGCTGGCAGCACTGGCAATGGAAATTGTTCCTGAACGGTATGCTCGTAATCAAAAAATTCTCTCCTGTGATGACCAGATTCGGTTGCTCAACTCCCATGCTGTGGTGATCGGTCAAGGTGGACTGGGGGGAACTGTCACTGAAATCCTTGCACGAATCGGTATCGGGAGGCTTACCCTTGTCGATGGTGATTATTTTGAAGACAGTAACCTCAACCGACAGTTACTGAGCAGTACGGATGTGCTGGGCCAGATGAAAGCCGAGGTGGGTGAAAAGCGAGTCAAAAGTATTAACCCTGCAGTTGAAACCAGATGCATCACACAGTTTCTCACCGCAGAAAACGGTGAGGAGATTATCGGTGATGGTGAAATAGCTGTCGACTGTCTCGACACTATAAGCGCCAGGTTCGTGCTTGAAGACATCTGCCGCAAAAAGCACATCCCCATGGTTTCTGCCGCCATAGGTGGTGCCAGCGGCCAGGCTACGGTGATCTTCCCGGAAGACCCCGGCTTGAAACTAGTGTACGGTGACCCCAATACTGCTCCGAAAAAAGGTGGTGAGGCCACTCTCGGCACCCTGCCGTATGCAGCCATTGCCATGGCCGCTTATGAGTGCGCTGAAGTAGTGGGGCTCGCTGTCAGACGTCCCTCCCAGCTTCGCAAGAAACTGCTACTGGCAGATTTCCATTATCACTCAACCGAGACCCTGATTCTCGCTGAGTAGTCCCACCAGGGCGGAATACGCTCATAACACAAAAAAGGCCCCACTCCCATTGCTGCAAGTGGGGCCTTTTCGATCTTTGCGGAATATCCAATTATTGCTTATTAGCGCCGTACAAGCCCATGAAGATCTGACGGAGCATATCTTCATCGACCCTCGTCATTATCTGTTCTTCATATGGATCATCAAGTTCTTCATTTTTATCCTCATTTTTCGGTCGACAACTGTTACCATGGTATCCTTTTGCAGAAATAGTTTCTTTTCTGTATGCGGGATTACCCGACCTGAATTCATAATGTTTTCGACGATCCAACCACTGATCAGTCTCATCGTGTGTACCTGCGAAGGGTATGAAGAGATATGATCCGTTGCGTACAGTCACCAGCCGATATCCATTGCCGAGATCATATTTTACGCAATTACTGATTCGGTATTCGCCGTTCTTGGTTCTCTTGCAGTACACCTCGTCGGCGAGAATCCCTCTTCCTCGTATATTGTCGAGCAGCACTTCGCATTGCATGGCCGCCCACTCACCCTTTCGCCCTGAGCGCCGCATCGCCTTCAGTTGCTTGTCAAATGTTCGGGAACACAACAGATATCGTATCAAGACACTTTTCTCCAGAATGTGCAAACCTCGATACACCCAGGTTTTTATACAATACAGAATAAACCGGCTGGCCTCAGTCAATACTTTTTCATGTTTTTTATATCTGTTTATTGTATTTGTCAAATCGATATTTCCGATACTTAATTGTTCAACTATCTGACAAATCCACTTCCGGTTTTATAAGACGGCATAGCTCTTTACTTCTCAAGATGCCAAAATATGCTATGCTGCTTACTGTTATCCTTACAGCATTTTTGACTACTAGCGTTACAATCACACCTTATTCAACCTGGCCTTGCCGGAATAGATATACAATCAGACACGGGGACTGCTGATGTCAGACAGATCTCGAACTCTATTCTTCTTTAAGACAACAATACTACTGCTCATTTTGCTGACGGTTCCGTTTTCCCTCTGGGCACGATCGGACAACATGCAGATCATGGGTAAAAACTTTCTTATTCTCAACTCTTATGGGGCTGATTTCAGCTGGACTAATTCTCAGCAAAAAGGGGCTATGTCAGTCTTCCAGAAGCTGGATATGAGCAATACTGTCCGCTTCGCCTATATGGACAGCAAGAGTCTGGATACCGACAAATACTACAAATATTACTTGAAGATTTTACAAGAAAAATTCGGCGGAGTTCAATTTGACGGCGTATTAGCTACAGACAACGACGCTATGCTTTTTTTGTCGAAATACGGTCATGATTTGTTTGGTGATATACCAATACTGGCTACTGGCATCAATGGCTATCGTGACAGGAGATGGCCTCAAGGGATAACCTATGCCATTAAAGAAAATGCATCTCACCTGGCAACCCTGCAGGAAGCAATACGGCTGCAGAGCAAAGCAAAAAATTGCTATATAATCGTGGATACCACAACTACCGGTAACATCTTTATCTCTGAAATTCAACAAATCGAGCAGCAGCTATCCACCAAAATCACCTTTCATTACCTGAACACTCTTTCATTTGAAGAGCTGATTGCCCAGGTGGCACTGGGTAGCCCTGACGATATATATTACCTCCTCCCATTCTTCAAGGATGCTGCAGGTAACAGCTTTTCTGAAGGGAGAGTAGCCCGCTCTCTGGCACAGGTCTCTCCCGCGCCAATCTTCGTTTCCTGGAATTTCCAACTTAATAGAGGCACACTGGGAGGCGCTGTGCTCTCAGGCTACAATTTTGGGGTAGCTGGAGCGACAGCCCTGCTTGATTTAATCAACGGCAAACCTTTAACAGACCTGTCCGAAAAAAGTAACGTGGCTGAGTTCATAATCGATTACGAGGTTGCGGGCAGGTACGGCATCAAATTATCCACATTCCCCAAAGGCGTCAAATTCATTAACAAGCCTCCGAGCTTTATCGATAAACATATTGAGGTCTTGCTACCCGGGGCTATTATAATACTCATCCTGACCACAATCCTGGCGCTGATTGCTAAAATGCTTAATAAGGAGCATATAATCAATAAGACCAGCCAACAGGTCCTACGTCTGAAAGAGGAAATCATCGACACCCAACGCGAGTTGGTAACAACGCTTGGCGAAGTCATTGAAAGCCGGTCCAACGAGACCAGCAATCACGTCAAGCGGGTGGCCCAAATCTCACGCTTGCTTGGTGAAAAAATTGGCCTGCCTAAGGAAGATCTTGATCTGCTTGAGATGGCTTCCCCCCTCCATGACGTTGGCAAAATCGCTATTCCGGACGCCATCCTCAACAGCCCTGATAAGCTTTCGGACACTGATTTTGCAACGATGAAGCAACATACCAGCATCGGTAAAAGTATATTGCAGTTTTCAAATAGAAAGCTACTGGCAGCTGCACGTTACATTGCTCATCAGCACCACGAACGATGGAATGGCACCGGCTACCCACAGGGTAAATCAGGTGAGGAAATTCATATTTTCGCCCGTATCACCACGCTGGCCGATGTCTATGATGCCCTGTCGAATAAGCGTAGCTACAAAGAAGCCTGGCCGGAAAAGCGGGTGCTCGAATATCTGCAGAAAGAAAGCGGGGAATATTTCGACCCCGAACTGGTAAGGGTATTTATTGAGAATATTGATGAAGTCAGGGAGATTCGCCTAAAGTTTATGGGCGATACCTATGATGAAATACAGGAAGCCGGGTAACAGCAACTATTACCCGGCTTCCTTGGAATTGCCTGCACTATTGATATCCACTTACCTAAAGAGAATTACACCTCTCTCTGGTCAAGATCAAAGGTGCCCGCTTCAACTTCCTGGTCGATGTCTTTCAAGGCTCTGCGGATCTGTTTGAGCGCCTGGGTAGTGCGATGTTCATTCTCCACCAGTGCAAGACGAATATATCCATCGCCCTCTTCACCAAAGCCAGCGCCCGGGGATACCGCAACATTGGCACGGTCCATTATTTCCACAGAGAAACGAACAGAGCCCATGCGATCATACGGTGCAGGGATCTTCACCCAGACAAACATGCCGGACTTTGGCACGTCTACCTCCCAGCCCATACGCACAAGACCGTCACAGAGAACGTCACGACGCTTTTGGTATACCTCGACCTGCTCGGTGATGGAATCATCACAATCGCGCATGGCTACAATACCCGCCACCTGAATCGCTGAAAAAATTCCATAGTCGTAATAGCCCTTGATCTTGGCCAGTCCTTCGATAATATTTTGATTACCTACACAGTAGCCAAGACGCCAGCCGGCCATATTGTACGATTTAGAAAAAGAGCTGAACTCCACGCCTACGTCAATCCCGCCGGGTACTTCAAGAAAACTCGGTGCCACACAGCCATCATATGTTACCTTGGCATAGGCAAAATCGTTAATAACCATGAAGTTATATTTTTTCGCAAGTTTGACTACCTCTGCGAAAAACTCCTTAGTTACCAACTTGCCGGTCGGGTTATGCGGAAAGTTGAGCATTAACAACTTGGGTCCGGGATAGAGCGATCTTGCCATCTCATCTATCTGGGCAAGAAAGGTGTCTTCAGAACTCAGCGGAATACGCAGCACGTTGGCACCAGCAATTACAGCAGCATAGACGTGAATCGGGAATGCAGGTGCAGGAACAAGCACGGTATCTCCCGGGCCAAGCAGCGCCAGACTGAGATGCGAGATACCCTCCTTTGAGCCGATGGTGCAAATCACATCGTTTTCGCCATTTAAGTTAACGTCGTAATTTCTCTTATAATAGAGGGCGATCTCCCGTTTAAGATTCTTCATTCCGCCTGCCACCGGATAACGATGGCTCTTGGGGTCGATTGCAACCTCGCACAGTTTTTCGGTAACCGGCGTCGGAGCGGGATCAAGCGGGTTGCCCATGCCGAGATCAATAACGTCGTCACCTCTCCAACGCTTCTCCATCTTCATTTTGTTTATCAAACCAAAAAGGTATGGAGGGAGCTGGTTCATGCGTTCCGCAAAACGAACAGAAAACTGAGGGTCCATATATCTCTTTTACTCCTCTTTTTTTATCTTTTTTTGGGTGATCGTATTTCAGGAAAGCAGACAATAAACGATTTTGTCGTCTCCACAGGCGAGCTGACCACCTTGCGTCCTGGTGTACAATCCCAGAAGTGAAAATTTCGAAATTTGAGGAAACAGAAAACACTTCCATTGGGAAATGATGTTTCCTGAAAAAAAAGACGATTATTTTGAGCCTGAAATAAAAAAACAGACACTGCAAGAATCGTGATTTTTCAACAACCTAGAGCCATTGAAAATGCTATGATATAAGGAATATCATATAGTCTCAACCCTTAAAATGAATGAAGACTGCAAGATTATTAAAGAGAGGCACTGTGCGTATGGCGATAGGTTAGCCCGAATGCTCGTTGACCGGGAAGTTATTCCTCCGCCAACTCTTTTGTATCACTGAGTAAAACTATTACAAAAGATAATTACGTGGCAGTTTCAGCAATGCCACGGCTATAAATGAATAGGTAGATAAACAAAACATCCATACCACCAGCAAACTCAACCAGCGTTCACTCAATACTTTCATATTCTGCCCACAGAGAATGAACAGCATACCAGCAATGGGAAACAGGTACCTTCCCTGTGGTTGAAAATCCGCAGTCCAAGAATGGTAGGCCGAGACACAAACCAGCAGGCCAGATATCACCAGGGCAGTTAATGCATAGCGCTTGTTTATCGTTGAACCCCTGACAAAAATTGTTATGAAGAAATAACAAGCAAGCAAGAGTGCGGAAACCCTGAACACACCATATATAAATTCCGAGGCCGGAGTATTAAGATATCCATAGACACCAAAAGATGACCTGAATGACCTCTCCCCCCACCTGTAATCTCTTATTATTTCTGTAAATGTTACCCCTTTGCTCTTCAGCATCATATTCTGCATCTGCACGCCCGCCTCTGCATCCGGCCGTAAAAAGGGTTTGGCATACGCTGCAATCGCTTCATTGATCAGCAGGCTCTTGTGCAGTCCGTTGACCTGATAATCGACGAGCTTTTTGCTGCCAAACAGAGAAACGCTCATGAGGGTAAGGATAACAAGCTTTTTGTAGAGGATCTTTCTCTCTTCCGGCTCAGCCTCATTGATGAGATTGTAAAAGGAGACCAGGGCCACTATCCCGAAAAATATCGTATAAAAATAGAAATTTTTCTTTAACAGCAGTAGGCAGCCGAGGAGTAATCCGACGGTGACACCATGTACCAGCCAACGCGGCAGACTTTTCTGCTCAAAATATTTCCGGAGTGTGCTGTCCGGCAGGACGACCTGGCATGAGGTAAAGAACATTATCGTCAAGGCAAATGCTTCAGAGTTGCAGTAACTGTACAAATACCAGATCTGTGGTGATATCAGGAGAGGTAATGCCATTATCCTCGCTGGCTGAACCTTGACCAGATACAAAATGATCGCCAGCAGCAGCATCACATTGCCCATCCTGCCTGCGGTATATGGGTTCTCGAACATTTTTTCAAAAGCAAAAGCAAACTTACCGGCGACAAAATAATAGATTTCATCGGTATTCAATCTCGACACCCCGTACGGGCTGTAGGTACTTTGTACCTTTTCGTCGAGTATTTCCGGTGGGAGCCAATGGCTCTTATAGTAGTTCAGCGCAGCAACGTGCACGTATTCATCGGGATGCACATTACTTTTGCTGGTTATAGCCATAATTGTTACCAGCACCAGCGCCACCACCAGGCAAAGGATCACATAGGAGTAATTGCCACCAAAACTCGTTACCGTTGCATATATAGCAAGAATTATACAGCAGAGTATCGCCACCCGGTAAAATTCATCAATGCGACTTGTTGCCTGAACCTCAGCCGGATACAAGGTCACTTCGAAAGTAGGGTCATTACCTGAAGATTCAATTTTCACCCCGCCTTTCACCAGGGTGAGGTTCTTCACATCATTCTTCGGCTTCATTCGCTTTAAAGCGCTCTCTGAAACCATCCGTATTTGTTTGTGGCCTGGCTGAGTAATTACTAAATGTTTCAGTGCCACTGTTCCCGTAAAATCATGGGTATCAATTCTCAGTCTTTCGATATTTTTCAGGCTGCGCATGGACAAATTGTACTGTTCCCGGCCTGGACTGATACGTATCCTGGCCATTCTTTTCTCCGCGAAGTCCTGCCCTGCTTCAGCCCAGTAAATTTTGAAATTGCATTCAGTCTTGGTAACTATCTTCAGATCGACCCTTGCCCGTTCCAGGACCAGAAAATGATACGCTAAACCAACAAGAACACATAACACCAGAGCAAACTTCCAGCTAAAGCCCTCGCTCAGCCATTTCTGCATAATCTATGTCCCCAAATGTTTTAGCGTGTCTATATACCAGAGGATTCTCATTCTCCGCAAAATGACAAAACCCTCGCATCACCTCGAGCTCCAACCTGCAGACTCACTCAACAGTCCAATAATATTTATATTAATTTGCAAGTCGACACCATAATCCTATCTATCTAATGCATCATTTACAACTTATTTCCAATTTATCCTATATTGACCTCGCTTGTTCTGAGTTTTTCACCAATCCTGAACCAGAAACGTAAGAACTCAACACTCTCATAGCTGATGAGAAATCCACGCCGGCCTCACAGGTGAATCTGCATAAAAAAAGGCGGCACCGGAAAATCCGATGCCGCCTTTGTGACGTGATGATCAATAACAGTGTCAGGGCATTTACATCAACTCAGAGAAAAAGTCGTTCCCCTTGTCATCAACCAGGATGAATGCCGGGAAGTCAACCACATCGATTTTCCAGACCGCCTCCATACCAAGCTCCGGATAATCGATACATTCAACTTTCTTTATATTCTCTTCAGCAAGGATCGCTGCCGGACCACCGATCGAGCCAAGATAAAATCCACCGTGTTTCTTACAGGCGTCAGTAACCTGTTGAGAACGGTTACCTTTGGCGATCATGATCATGGAACCGTCATTGGTCTGTAGCAGGTCCACATAGCTGTCCATTCTGCCTGCTGTGGTCGGACCGAAGGAACCTGAAGGTTTACCGGGAGGCGTCTTGGCCGGCCCTGCATAATAAATGGGGTGCTGTTGCAGGTATTCAGGCAGGGGCTTATCGCCATCGAGCAACTCTTTGAATTTCGCATGGGCGATATCACGCCCTACCACAATAGTGCCGGTAAGAAGCAATGAAGTACCGACAGGGTGTTGCGTCAACTCAGAAAGGACCTCCTTCATCGGCCTGTTCAGGTCAATTTTCACACCATGCTCATGCTTACCGCGGTATTTCTCCGGGATCAATCTGCCTGGATTACTATCGAGCTGTTCGACAAAAAGGCCTTCACTGGTAATCTTGGCTTTGACATTACGATCTGCGGAACAGGAAACGCCCATTCCCACAGGGCAGGAGGCGCCATGCCGTGGCAGACGAACGACGCGTACATCATGGGTGAAATACTTGCCGCCGAACTGGGCCCCGATGCCGAGTTGTTCTGCTGCTTTCTGGAGTTGGTCTTCAAGCTCAATATCTCTAAATGCCCTGCCATACTCATTGCCGGTGGTGGGCAGCGCATCGTAATACTTGGTTGAAGCAAGCTTTACAGTCTTCAGGTTGGTCTCTGCGCTTGTACCGCCAACAACGAATGCCAGGTGATATGGCGGACAGGCAGCTGTACCAAGAGTTTTCATCTTCTCCACCAGAAACGATTTCAACGTTTCCGGGTTCAGGAGCGCCTTTGTTTCCTGAAAGAGATATGTCTTATTGGCACTACCACCACCTTTGCAGACAAAGAGGAACGAATACTGGTGTCCCTGGGTGGCATAGAGGTCAATCTGCGCAGGCAGGTTGGTGCCTGTATTCTTTTCGGTATACATATCCAGGGCGACCGTCTGGGAGTAGCGCAGATTCTCTTCAGTGTAGGTCTTAAAGACCCCTTTCGAGAGCATTTCCGCGTCATTTGCTCCTGTCCAGACATTCTGGCCCTTTTTACCGACGATGGTCGCTGTTCCTGTATCCTGGCAGATTGGCAGCTCAAATCTGGATGCTACTTCTGCGTTACGCAGAAAAGCGAGGGCAACACCTTTCTCGTTGGTGGAAGCTTCCGGATCATCCAGAATTTTAGCTACCTGCTGATTGTGAGCTGAGCGAAGCAGGAAAGAAACATCGCGCATCGCCTCATTGGCGAGCACTGTCAACGCTTCAGGATCAACTGAAACGATCTCTTCACCGTTGAAAGTCTCTATGCTTACATATTTCTCAGAGTCTGCAATCTTGCGGTACTGTGTTTCATCCTTGCCCAGAGGATACGGGTCCTGATAATAGAATTCTGCCATTTCTCGCGCTCCTTTCTCTCGTTCTCTAGAATATCGTTCTGTTTTACCCTGTGATCAGAGCTGCATAATGCCAATAATTGCAATCACAACTCTGTCTCACCGGCATTAACGAAACATTCAGCCCGGTGCCAACATGATAATTCGCTGATACAGCTGCACACAATGACTGGATTTTAATACTATTCTCACCAGAACAATGTTTTACCTCGCCGCCGATATTTTGGCCAGACCTTTTTGGCAACCGCCGATTCAACCCAAAAAGGCTGAATGCCATTGGCATCCAGCCTTTTCGTTTGATTCAAAAAAGAGATAGGATTTCAGGATAGTCTGAAATAATTACTTATCGTCCGCAATTTTTCTGCGTAAAATCCCCAATACCTCAACCTCCTCAAGCGCAGGCTCGGTTGTGAGAAAAACCCTGTTACCCGGATTCGCCTTTTCCAAAGTCTTGCCCTCTTCGTCGCGAAAAGTGGTAATTCGAACTTTAGTAGCCCCTACACCCTGCTTCATATATTCCACCTCGGTACCGGGAAAGAGAGTGTTGCGTATTTCCACCAGCAGGCCATTGTCGAGATCACGTACAACCGCAATCGGCTCATATGTCTGAATAACCCGTGAGGTCATGTAATTCATCTCACTGGAACCCGGCCGCTCTTTTATGAAATTTTCGGTGATACCGCGGGTACCTGTTCTGAGCAACTCTTCCATAAATTCTTGCGGCAAGGTGATTTCCTCAGGCTTTTCCCATGCCTCTTTGGGCAGACCAGCCAGATAATCGAGCGCGGCCCGATAGACGCGAACCACACCTCCGACATAAAAGATCGATTTCATGCGACCTTCGATTTTCAGGGAATCGGCACCGGCGGCTATCAGTTGCGGCAGGCTTTCAAGCAGACAGAGATCTTTCGAATTAAAAATATAGGTACCGCGTTCATCCTCATCCACAGGGAAATACTGACCGGGACGCTTTTCTTCAACCAGGGCATAGCTGTAGCGGCACGGGTGGGCACAATTGCCCTGATTGGCATCCCTGCCTGTCATATAATTTGAGAGCATACAGCGACCCGAATAGGAGATACACAGAGCTCCATGCACAAACACCTCAAGTTCGCCGCTGACGCCTTTTGAGATATCAGCTATTTCCTGCATCGACAACTCTCTTGCCAGATTGAGCCTGAGGGCCCCCTGGCTCAGCCAGAACGCTGCCGAAGCAGCATTGGTCACATTGGCCTGGGTGGAAAGGTGAATGGGCAAATCAGGAACCGCTTCTCTGGCTGTCATCAACACCCCGGGATCAGAAATAATAACGCCATCCGCCCCCATATCGTGTAACTCGCGCAGATAATCCGGCAGACCCGAAAGGTCATCGTTATGGGCGAGGATGTTTACCGTTACATACACCTTCACATTATGCTGGTGGGCATAGTTGATACCCTCACGCATTTTTTCAGGATTGAAGTTGCCAGCTTTAGCACGAAGACTATAGTGTTTACCACCGAGGTATACAGCGTCTGCACCATAGTGAACGGCTGTCATCAATTTCTCATAATTTCCGGCCGGGGCCAGTAACTCAGGCATCTTTGGGACAGCCCCATTGTCGCTTTTAATTTCTTTCATAGTCGAGTAGTGTGTAGCGTTATTTTTTTCGGCCGGTTGGCACCTTTGTCACACTCTTAATAGATGAACATCCCAAGGATTGCAAGGACATCAGTGAATAGAATGAACATAGGCATCGCAATGAGCGGTGGTGTGGATTCCACAGCCACTGCCCTGATCCTTCGTGAACAACACAATATAGAAGGCTTTTTCATGCGCCTTGCTCAGCCCAATTTCGAATTTCAAAAAGAACGTGTCGAAAAACTGGCTGAACGTCTCTCAATCAAGTTGCACATAATAGATCTTCGTGAGCAATTCTCCAAGCAGGTGCTCGATTATTTTTCCGGCGCCTACTTTGGAGGCATAACCCCGAACCCGTGCGTTGTCTGTAACCGGGAGATTAAATTCGGGCTTTTTCAGGAAGCTATCCTCGCTGCAGGTATGGACTCCATGGCCACTGGCCATTATGCCAGAATCGTCCGGGACGATAACGGCTACCACCTGCTGGACGGTATCGACCCTCTGAAAAATCAGTCATACTTTCTCTCAAGACTCACCCAGCAACAGCTGTCAAAGGTTCTGTTCCCGCTTGGAGCAAAACATAAATCCGAAACCTACGAGTTTGTCAAAAGCCACGGATTCACCCATTTTGAGGGACAGGAAAGCCAGGATATCTGCTTTCTCGGCAATGAATCGGTTGGCAACTTCCTGGAATCACGCTATCCGGAAAAAATCGTCAAAGGCCCAATCATCTCCACCGAGGGCAAGATGGTCGGTGAGCATGACGGGCTCTTTCGTTATACAATAGGTCAGCGTCGTGGTCTTGGCATCCCCGATGCCACTCCCTGGTACGTTACCGGCATAGATGCAGCCAATAATACCTTGATCGTCGGCAAGGCCGAAGATCTCTTCAGCACTGAAATCAAGCTAATCGATTTGCACTGGCTCACTGGCAAAGTTCCAGATCTGGATAAACACTATAATGTACGAATCCGCTACTCACATAAAGGCTCTCCGGCAAAAATAGAGCAGCAAGAAGAAAGCAGAGGCCGTATCCTGTTTGAAGATGAACAGAGAGCTGTCACCCCCGGCCAGTTCGCAGTGATCTATGACGGAGAAGAAGTACTTGGCTCCGGGATTATCGCCTGCTAAACACCTAGTCCATTTTTATACTCATTCTATTTAATTAAGTCATGAAACGCGTACTCCTTACCACCCTTGGCTGCAAGGTCAATCAATATGAATCCGCCGCCTTCCGGACCAGCTTTACCGAAGCCGGTCACATGGTCGTTCGCCAGGGAGAGGAAGCTGATATTGTCGTGATCAACACCTGTGCTGTAACTGCCAATGCGGGCGCCCAATCACGCAACGCCGTTCGCCAGGCCGTTCGCAATAATCCTGATGCACGGCTTATGATCACCGGCTGTTATGCGGAAATTGCCGCGGAACAACTCTCTCAACTTGAAGAGTTGGCAGGCAGGGATTTCTCGATTATCGGTAACAGCAAAAAAGACATCCTGGTACCCACTGCCGTGGAATATGATGTAGAGATGCAGCAGATGCTCCTTGGTGCAATTAACGAAGCCAGTGAAATCTGCAGGTTGCCGGTACGCCAGTTTGGAGACCGCACCAGAGCCTATCTACGCATTCAGGACGGCTGCGAGAGTTTTTGCACCTATTGCATAGTGCCGTACACCAGGGGACCAAGTCGAAGCCTGCCTATCGGTGAGGTGATATCCCAGGCGAAGACTTTTGCCGAAGAAGGATACCAGGAACTGGTACTTACCGGCATTCACCTCGGTTATTATGGGCGGGACCTCGATGAGGGAATGGACATTACCAGACTCATCGACCGACTCTCTCTTGAGACGCCGCATGTCCGCTATCGTATCAGCTCTCTTGAGCCCACTGAAATCACCGATCATCTACTTGACCTGATGGAAACTCGCAACAACATCATGCCGCATTTCCACATCCCTTTGCAAAGCGGTGATGATGAGATCCTCAGCAGGATGAACCGCAAATACACAACAGCGGAATTCCGCGCGGTCGTGGAGAAATGCCTGGCCAAATTACCAGAGGCAGCGATCGGTATTGATATACTCGCAGGTTTTCCGGGAGAAACCGAGCAGCACTTCACCAACACCCGTGACTTCCTGGCATCCATAGGCTGCACCTACCTGCACGTATTCCCCTACTCCAGAAGACCTGGCACCGTCGCAGCCTCCTACAACGATGATGTCCCTAAAAGCGTAAAAGATCGCCGAGTAGCTGAACTTCGAAAACTCGGGACGCAAAAAAAAGACATCTTCCATAAACGCCAGGTTGGCAGAATCGTCCCGGTTCTGGTAGAAGGTAAACGAGATAGTGACGGTTTTTTAAAGGGTTTTTCAGATAATTACGTACCTGTCCGCTTTAAAGGTGAAGATACGCTGAAAAAATGCATCGTCCAGGTACAACTCACTGAGATTGACGGAGCACAGGTGAAAGGGGAGATTTGCAGAAATCATGAGAGTGGAAATAATTGCCATAGGTGATGAACTTACGTCAGGCCGCATACTCAACACAACCAGCAGCTTTGCAGCCAGACATCTTTTCGAGGCAGGCTATGAAATATATGCCATGCACACCATCGGCGACACCCCTGCACTCATCGGGGAAGCACTCAAGCGTGCCATCGACCGGGTAGACGCGGTACTGGTCACCGGCGGACTCGGAATGACGGATGACGATCTCACCAACGAAGCGGTCTCCAAAGCGCTGAACCGCCCTACTTTGCCCAATCTTGACGTATTGGCTAATGTGCGTCAACACCTTGATTCTATTACAACTGGCCCCGTCGGCCAGTTGGAGAAACTCGCATGGTTGCCGGAAGGTGCCGAGGTACTCAACCCGGATTCTCGCATGGCCGGCTATATGCTTGTTCAGGACAACACTCCGGTCTATTTTTTGCCGGGTGTGCCGAGCCAGATGAAACAGTTGCTGGTTGAGCATGTACTGCCGGGCCTGGCAACCTGGAACACAGAACACGCCCTCTCGACCTATCAACGAATTTTCAGGATATTCAATCTTCCTGAGTCTGAAGTAAATCGTCGTATCGACACCCTGGACCTGAATGGCTCAGCCCATATCGGTTATTACCCGGTTTTCCCCGAAGTTCACCTCAGCCTCACCATACGGGATAAAGAACCGGAAAATGCCAAACGACTATATCAATCCAGTTGCCAGGCCATCGACACGGTGCTTGGTGACGCCATTTATGGACACAATCGTGACAGCATGGAGCGGGTTGTAGGCAACATGTTGCGGGAAAAAGGGTTGACCCTCGCCGTTGCCGAATCGTGTACCGGCGGCCTGATATCCCAGAAACTCACCGCAATACCCGGGAGCTCTGCCTATTTTCTTGGAGGCGTTATCTCGTATGCCAATAGCCTGAAATCCATCTACCTCGGTGTTCGCCAGGACTCACTTGAAAAATGTGGTGCGGTCAGCCGTGAGGTGGCTGAGCAGATGGCCGTTGGAGTGCGTACCAGAAGCGAATCTGATATAGGTTTAGCTGTAACCGGTATCGCCGGGCCAGACGGTGGCACTGAGGATAAGCCTGTAGGCACAGTTTATATTGGCATTGCCACCCCAAACAGTAACTGGGTTTCCAAGTTCCTTTTTGAAGGAAACCGCCATCAGGTTCGCGAGCTTACCGCCCAGACAGGTCTCGATCTGGTCCGAAAATATCTTCTCCACCCATAACTCCTGATATATTCAGCCACAATTATAAAAAAAATTCCGCCACTGAAAAATAATCTGCCGGGTGGGTCACTATATGATACCCCACCTATGTCATACTCATGACGAAGATTAGAAAGAGCCCGACGTTCTCAGAAAGCATGGTTCTAAGTGACTGTCACTAAGGCCAGCACTGTCTGAACTGATGAGAAATTCGGGATAGCTCCTTATTTTAACGGTGATAATTCCGATATTGTTGGTTTTTGGTAATACCCTATCTCTACAATATCCAAAGTCGTATATCTATGGTACATATGCTGGTTTGAATACTCAAACCGAATTAACCTTTGCTCATTCAGGAGAAATGATATGGCAGCAGGTGCAAATAAAAATAAAGGAAACAGCGTCGAAAACGCTATCAGCCAAATTCACCGCCAGTTTGGTAAAGGCTCTATCATGCGCCTCGGTACCCGGGAGTCTGAGAACATCCCTGTGATCCCCACAGGTGCCCTCAGTCTTGACCTGGCGCTGGGTGTCGGTGGTCTGCCAAAAGGCAGGGTAACCGAGATCTATGGCCCGGAATCATCCGGTAAAACCACCCTGGCACTGCACGTTGTCGCACAAGCCCAGAAAGACGGCGGCACCGCAGCCTTCATCGATGCGGAACACGCCCTCGATACCAGCTACGCAGAACGATTGGGAGTAAATGTTGACGACCTGCTCGTTTCGCAGCCGGACTTCGGTGAACAGGCTCTTGAGATTGCCGAAATTCTCATTCGCTCCGGCGGTGTTGATGTCATCGTCATCGACTCTGTTGCCGCCCTGGTACCACGTGCCGAGATCGACGGTAATGTCGGTGACTCCCATGTCGGCCTTCAGGCGCGCCTTATGTCTCAGGCCATGCGTAAATTCACCGGCGTCTTGAACCGCAGCAATACTGTACTGATCTTCATCAACCAGATTCGTATGAAGATTGGTGTTATGTTCGGAAACCCGGAGACAACTACCGGTGGTAACGCATTGAAGTTTTACTCTTCCCTGCGTATCGATATCCGAAGGATCAGTCAGATTAAAGACGGCCAGGAAGCTATCGGCAACAGGACCAAAGCCAAAATTGTCAAGAACAAGGTCGCACCGCCATTCAAAATTGCCGAATTCGATATCATTTATGGCGAAGGTATCTCTAAGACCGGTGATCTGCTCGATCTGGCTGTTGAGAACAACATCGTTGATAAGAGCGGTGCCTGGTACTCATATCAGGATGAACGAATTGGTCAAGGCCGTGAAAATGCCAAGCGGTTTTTAAAAGATCACCCGGAAATGACCCTTGATATCGAAAACAAGGTGAGAATGGGTTTTGGCATGCAGCCAGTCAGCCTGCCACCCGAAACTGCAGATACCAAGGTTGCTGAAGCCGCAGAAAAGTAAATCATACTCAGCTCCTTTTCTAAAACTGTGCGCCATGCGACAAATCAGCCCCTGTGGTCAGCCCACAGGGGCTTTTTTTTACCCGAATTCAACCGATTCTGATAATGATTTCCTGCCATTTCAGGTAGAATGTACTTGACTGCGTACATCGTCCGGAGTGGTTCTGCGCTTCGGACCTCAATGTACTGACTTCTTTTTCTACAGGATCATATTATGCCGGTACCAGGCTCAGCTAAAAGATTCGATGTCATTATTGTAGGGGGAGGTCCCGCCGGTCTTTTTGCTGCCTACTATCTTGCAGAACACTCCAGCCTCAGCGTACTTCTCATAGAAAAGGGCAAAGCTCCCTTAAAACGGCAATGTCCCATTAAGGATCACGGCTGTGTGAAGTGCAAGCCGTGCAATATCCTCTGCGGAATTGGCGGTGCCGGGCTTTTTTCCGACGGCAAACTCAACTTCATCCATAAGCTTGGCAAAACCGACCTGACCCAATTCATGCCAACCTCTGAGGCAATGCAGCTTATAGATGAAACTGAAGGGATATACAACCGTTTCAACATGGATGGAGCAGTGTATCCCACCGATATGGAAGCCGCGAAGGACATCCGCAAATATGCTAGAAAACAGGGGATAGATCTCCTCATAATCAAACAGAAGCACCTTGGCAGTGACAACCTGCCAGGCCATATTGCCGCCATGGCCGATTATGTGCAGGCCCAGGGGGTGACGTTCCATCATTCTGAAGAGGTGGAGTCAATAATTGTCGCTGGAGACCATGTGGCTGGAGTACGAACCAACTGCAGCACTTATGAAGCGGCCAGTGTCATATTGGCGCCAGGCAGGGTCGGTGCTGAGTGGATGGGTAAAATAGCTCGTGAAAATAATCTTTCCGTCTCCCAGCGCGGCATAGAGGTGGGAGTTCGTGTGGAAGTCCATAACGAGATTATGCAGGATCTTTGCGACATCATCTATGATCCGACTTTTTTTGTGCGCACCAACAAATATGACGACCAGACACGAACCTTCTGTACCAACCTTGGCGGTTTCGTCGCTCTCGAAAATTATCAGAATTTTGTCTGCGTCAACGGCCATGCCTATATGGACAGGAAATCAGAAAACGCTAATTTTGCTTTTCTGTCGAAAGTGGTTCTGACCGACCCGGTTGAGGACAATCAGGCCTATGGTGAATCGATAGGTAAACTGGCTACTCTCATTGGTGGTGGCAAACCAATACTGCAACGTTATGGAGATCTCAAACGTGGCAGACGGTCAACCTGGAACAGAGTGCGTAACAGCTATATTGAGCCGACTTTAACCAACGTAACCTGTGGCGATATCGCCATGGCTCTTCCCGAGCGAATCCTGACCAACCTGATGGATGGCCTGCAGCAACTCAACAACGTTATCCCCGGCGTTGCCAATGATGAGACCCTGCTCTATGCCCCGGAGATTAAATTTTTTGCTACCCAGGTAGAGTCTGACAACAACCTTGAGACCTCCATCAAGGGATTGTTCGTCGCTGGGGATGGTCCAGGTGTTGCCGGCAATATTGTTTCCGCGACCGCAACTGCCCTTATTCCTTCCAAGGAAATCATTCGACGCTACTCCTGATTCTCCAGCCATTATCCCGTCTCTCATCCGGCGGAGTCTCAAGGACAGCCTTTCAGTTGCGGACACTGTACTCATGAATTTCTTTTAAATATAAGAAATAAGAAAGTCGTTTATAGCCTGCTTATGTCTTTTGATATTTGCTTTAAAATAAATGTATTTTTGTACGTCGATTGTTATTGACAGTGAAAATTAATAGGATATAATCAGTATCAAACGATAACGATTATCATTGTTAAATACTATGGAGGCTCACAATGCAAAAATGGGAATGTCCTTGTGGTTATGTGTACGATCCGGCAGAAGGTGATTACGAAAATGGCGTAGAGCCAGATACCGCATGGGAAGATCTCCCTGAAGACTGGGTCTGCCCGGTTTGCGGTGCAGAGAAAGACTCTTTCTGGAAATACGACGGTTAACCTGAGACTATTATCAGTCGCTGCAGGGTAGCTCCACCCTTACACTTCCTTGCAGCGGTTTTAGGCTCCTCCAAATCAGGCCACCCTCATCTTATCCTGTAACCACAACACTTCGCCTGTAATTCCTCTCAGACAATGTCTGATGAATAGAATTACTGGATTTTCACCGTAATTTTTTATGAAACACCAAAGCCCCTTCAGGAAAAATTCTGAAGGGGCTTTGGCATGTTAGGTAAGGTCCTTAGAGCGTTACTGTCACATCTTGCCGATCTGATCATAGAGATCTTCATTGAAACCGATATAATAAGAGTTGCCGATTCTCAGTGCAGGTGCTCGCAAATTGCCTGTTCTACCTGATATCTTTGCAACAATCTCCTCCTTGTCATCAGTTTTCGGGTTATATTCCAGAATTTTCTTGCCACTTGTAACCACAACTTTCTCAGCCCCTTCAACCAGGCCCCAGACATCGTCACCGGATATGGTACTTTTGGCGGCATTGACTTCTTCGTTAATCTCCAAACCACTTTCTGAAAAAACCGTCCCGGCTTTTTTGCAGGATACTCAGCCTTTTCGTAAGTATGCCCAATCAATTTTCATATTTTCTGCCCTTGTTCTGTGGGGTATCCAAAGAGCCGCCTTCGTGCCGGCACAACTTCATGGCAACAGAAGGCGACTCGATTGTACAGGAGTTTAATTGAAATCGGATATCTACACTAGATACCTGCAGGTTCGGTAAAAACTCTCTTAGCCATTTCCATATCCATGGCAAACATACCTGCGGTATCAGTACCAACCAGTTTCAGACGATCAAGGACCTCACCAACACTCGCCTCTTCTTCCACCTGCTCAGAGACAAACCATTGCAGGAAGATATTGGATGCATGATCACGCTCATCAAGAGCTGTATTTATCAGATCGTTTATCAGACCAGTGACTTTGGCCTCATGGTCGGCAACCGCCTGAAAAGCATCGAGGGGAGACTCCCAATTTGTCTGTGGCTTATCGATCACCTTCAACTCAATCTCACCTCCCCGCTCCAGTAGATAATCAAACATCTTCTCAGCGTGGAAGTTTTCCTCCTTTGCCTGGCCCCGCATCCAGTTGGCAAAGCCAGGTAATCCGGTTTTGGCAAACCATGCGGCCATGGAAAGATAAAGATATGAGGAAAAAAGTTCTGCGTTAATCTGTTCGTTCAGGGCGTCGGCCATATTCTGGGAAATCATGCAATAATCCTCCTGCTCGGGGTTACGGGTTTTTTAATATTTCAGTTCATTTGATACACACGAAGTGTAATGTCAGGTGTATCACTAATTATCTTTCTTTTTTTTGTCCTTCTTTTTCAAGGATTTCTTGCCTTTTTTGCCAAATATATCCTCAAGTGCGATTATTGGACACCCCTTACACTTCTTCCCTTTTTTCCTGTATTTCAAGCAGCATTTAGATTTCGGCATGCATCAATCCATAAATTTCTATAATTCTGAGTTAGGGGCGATTTTATCACTCCGTGCCTGATCCCCCCTGTTGACTTCCAATCATGATAATATTAGTAATCATTATTGCAAAGCTTTTCTGTCCTTAGCCTGCATATTCTTATCGAACAGCAACCCGGGGATAAAAAGGAATCAGAGCACCATTAACCTGCGACATGGAAAAATGAGGAGATAGACAAGAGAGGTGAGATGTAACTGATTGGCTGGTGCCCCACCCTGGGATCAGTATGCTTATCTGCTGGTGAAGAAAAGCCTTTAATCCACACGCTGTTACCTCTACAACCTTGGTCGTTATACCTCACTCCGTGCAGCTGAGATCCAGATATAATAACAAAAGAATAGTGGTCAAAACGAAAGAATCAACATGTGAAAAACCAACATGGTGTTCATGGAGATGAAGAGCATTTTATAGTTCCTGCTCTTTTGCAAAAGTAATTGGCGAGAAATCATGAAAGTAAAAATCGCTGCATTTAGGCCAATCAGGCCACATTGCCTGAAACTTTCTACCATTGGAGAAATGGTGAATAACAGCATGACAAAGCCGAGCGAACTGATCCAGACGACTGCCAGTTTTCGTAATCCAGTCTCTGAAAATTTTTGCAGAAAACTGGGCTGTACCGAGGTCAGATAATCGTGCTTGTGTTGCAGCTGCACCAGAAAAAAATGTGGAATCTGCCACAAGATGAGTAAAGCGAAAAGTAATAATGCCTGATGTGACAGCAGCTCTCCCCCCATGGCCGCGAGACCGATCAGGGGAGGTATCGCTCCACAGATTGCGCCCGGAACCAGAGCATAAAGGGTTACCTTTTTGAGCGGAGTATAAAAGCCGTTATAGAGGAATAATGCCACAAAACCGAGGCCAGGTGATACTCCGGAGATACTTGCCAGTTGCAGAATTGCCATTCCGCTGCAAATAAGGAGTGCTGTTTGCAGAGCGGCAAATTTAACAGACAACTCCCCCCGCACCAGTGGCCTGTTCCTGGTTCGCTGCATCAGACTGTCTGAAGCCACCTCCTGCAGCGAATTCAGCGTCGCAGCCCCCATTGCCAACAGAAACACACCTACCGACACTGCCCATCCACTTGAGAGACTGGAACCTGGTGCCAGGCTGGCACCAAATGCTGTCGAACAAGCGATCAATAAACAAAGCGGTACTTTAGCAAGTCGCCTGACTGCAGAAACTGTATGCAGAAGATCTACGTGAAATGTAGAGCAGTTGGAATCATTTCTGATCTCATTCATCCTCACTTTCCAGCCAAACCAGATACTCTTCTTCGGGAACTATCCTCAACTTTGCCACCATGGCCGAATGTTCCGTGCCACAATATTCAGTACAAAGGATATCATACTCTCCAAGCACATCCGCATTAAACCAGACATAGTTCTCCATGCCCTTTACGGCATCCACCTTGACACGAAATGCCGGGATATAAAAACTATGGAGAACATCTATTGAAGTTATATTCAACTTAATGGGTTGCCCCAGGGGGACCACCAGGGTGTTTTCCGTTTCTTTGTCATTATCATATATAAAAATCCAGGAATATTGTTGCCCTAGCACTTCTATTTCTATTGCGTTCTCTGGAACAGTGCGCAACCCAATGTAGGATTGCCAGCCTATGTAGAACATTGAGAGGGCAATAAAGGTTGGGATCACAGTCCATGCAATTTCCAAAGGTACGTTGTCTCGTATATCATGCGGAACCGGATGCTTACTCCGCCGATAACGGATAACGAAGTAGATCATCGTCGCGGTTATACCCACCAGCAGGACTGCTGAAATACCAAGGATGTACCAGAGTGCCTGGTCAACACCTTTTCCCGGAATCATAATGGTCTCCACTTAATATCTGAACGCCACATCCCAAAAAGTGAACGTTATCATTATGGCTAAAAAAATGACCGCGCTGATGAAAGACCAGACTATGAGCGGCCCTTCATATTTGAGGTGCATGAAAAAGAGCAGCACCAGAGTTGCCTTGGTGGAGGCAATGCCAATTGCCACAGGCACGTTAAAAAAACCGAGATCAACGTACGAAACCCCAATGGTCACCACAGTGAGCATCAACAGGCAACCTAGAACAGCGGCCAGCTTGCCATAACTCAGAATATGGTGTGTTCCATGCTCACCCATTACACTCCTCCATATCGTTGCCTCCCGTCATAGCACCAGATAAAACAGCGGGAAAACGAAAATCCAGATCAGATCGACAAGATGCCAGTACAGACCAGAGTTATCGAGCATGGCTATTCGCTGGGGGGTAATGATATCTTTTGCAACCATTACCAGACTAATGGCAAGCAGCACCATACCGATTATCACATGCAGTCCATGCAGGCCGGTTATTACGTAATAGAGTCCGAAGAAAATATTTATTCCCGGCTCCCCTTCCACCAACTTTTCTGAATTCGGGTAAATTCCATGGTGGAATTTGGCGCCCCATTCAAAATACTTGTTCACAAGAAAGATGAACCCGCAAATAAGAGAAAAGGAAAGCAGGCCAATGGTGAGTTTTTTTCTACCAAGCTGCAGAGCGGTTATGGATGACGCCACCGTAAAACTTGAAATCAGCAGGACGATAGTATTGGCAGAACCAAAGAAACGATTCAATTCCTTCCCACCTTCCACGAAAAATTCCGGATAACGGTAAAAGTAGACTGCGTAGAGCACAAACAAACCACCGAAAAGGATGATCTCAGAGTAGAGAAAGATCCACATGCCCACCTTGATTCCAGTAGTATCGTATCTGGTTGACATGAACTCTCCTTGTTTTTTTAATCTGCTGCGCTTTCAGGTTCAGGTGCGTTCTCTTCCCGCTTAAGGATCTCACTAAAATCGTACGGGTAGGACTTGACCCTCGGTTTATCGACAAAATTTAACAATGGTGGTGGTGATGGTACCGACCATTCGAGGGTTGGGCCACCCCACGGGTCTGCCGGCGCAGGAACCCGCTTTCTAAAACTGATTATCAGGTTATAGAGCATGAGGGCAAAACCGAATACCATCACATAGCCACCGATACCCGCCACAAAATTTCCACCCTCATATTGAGGCAGATAGTCATAGTAGCGGCGCGGCATTCCCTGCAACCCAAGAACCAACATGGGCATATAGTGGAACATGAAACCTACACAAGCAAAGGTCATGCCGATATACGCTTTTCTAAAGTCATACATAATGCCGAACATCTTTGGCCACCAGTAATGCAGTGCTGCAAAAAAGGCGAATCCGGTTCCGCCAAACATCACAAAATGAAAATGAGCCACCACGAAATAGGTATCATGGACATGGATGTCCGGGCCGGCGGCACCAAGCACCAACCCGGTCAGTCCGCCCACACTGAAGAGATAAATAAACATCAGCGACATCAACAGCGGCGGACTCATCTCAATCGCCCCCTTATACATGGTGGATACCCAGGAAAACACTTTAACCGCCGAGGGAACTGCCACCAGGAACGTGAGTAGGGAAAAGACAAAGACTGAGACATCACTCATGCCGCTGGTATACATATGGTGGGCCCAAACCAATGAACCCGCAATGGCAATCGCCATAGAAGAACCGGCAATCGCCTTATAACCAAATATCGCCTTTCGTGAAAAAACCGGGATTATCTCCGAGATCACTCCCATACCCGGCAGAATCATGATATAGACCGCAGGGTGGGAATACATCCAGAACAGATGCTGATATAGGATAGGGTCTCCACCCTTATCCGGCTCAAATAATCCTACACCGAGGAGTCGCTCTATTACTACCAGCACCAGGGTAATTGAGATCACCGGCGTAGCCAGGATCTGAACCCAGGCTGTGGCATACAGCGACCAGGTAAAGAGCGGAATCTGCATCCAGCCCATGGCCTTATCCCGCATTCGGTGCACGGTTGTTACGAAGTTCAGACCGGTGAGCATGGAAGACATGCCGAGAATAAAGGCAGCGCTCACCGTAAGTGTGACGTTTCGCTCAGTAGATACGCTGAATGGTACGTAGAAGGTCCAGCCGGTATCGGCAAACCCCTGCCCGGTAAAGAGCGACAATACCGCCAGCACTCCGCCAAACATATACAGATACCAGGAGAAGAGGTTGAGCCTGGGAAAAAACACATCGTCTGTTCCGATCTGGATTGGCAGAAAGAAATTACCAAAGATCGCAGGAATTGCCGGAATGATAAAGAGAAAAATCATAATGACACCATGCAGGGTAAACATGGCATTATACATATCCGCATCCATCAGGGTTTTCCCCTGAGACATCAATTCTGTCCGTATCAACAGCCCGACAATCATGGCCAATGAGAACCAGAACAGCACCGCCCACATATACATCAGCCCTAACCTTTTATGGTCGTGGGTCAGAAGCCAGGCTTTGATGCCGGTAAGATGAGATGGTGAGGGGGTTTCGAAAAATGATGCTGCTTGAGTCATGGTTACACACCCAGGTTGCAGTTCAGGGAATACCGTTTACCTCGTCCGTCCTCCGCCGCGCCTTCGTTTTTTGCGGTAATATATGGAAACGCCTACGAGAACTACCGTAAAAAATATCAATACCGCCACTTTCACGTTCTGATAAATCGCTCTCTTGCCGCTGGTGTCATAATTAAAACAAAATTCCAGAAACCGACGTACAGAGAGGATGGGAATACCCTCCCGGGCACTTGATATTGCCATATCTATGTCGCCCGAAATAAATGAACCATATACATAACGGATAATTTTACCGTCCGCTGCCACAGCAATCATTGCCGATGGATGCACAAAGGTTTCATCATCTATGCGCTTGAACCTGAATCCCAGCGAATCTGTAACACGTTTGATCTCTTCTGCTGAGCTGGTAAGAAACAACCACTCATTTTCCGGAAAACCATCAAAAGTCAGCTTGAGGTAATTCCGCTTCGCCTGCGACGCTATCTCTGGTGTTTCAGTATGGCTGAAGCTGAGTGCTATAGCTTTATAGTCATCACCGGGATCAAAACTCAGGCGATTCATGGCCACAGCCATATTGGCTAGGTTTACGCTGCAGGAACTCGGGCAGTAAAAGTAAATCGGCAGAATGAGTGTTGGCCGATCTATAATTTCTCCCAGAGTTATTTCCCTGCCGTGTTCATCTAAAAATCTTGCATCGAGCGGAATGTATTCTCCACGCTTTTCCGTAACCCATTCACGATTGATGTCACGGGGAAGTTCGCCGACTTCATCCTGCTCTGCTGTCGCTCCCGCTACAAACGGCAGCGACAGCAGCTGCAGGATAACAGCAAGGTATACTACGCCTGAACGGACCATGGCATGAAGTATCGAAAGACTACTTCATCTCACCGCTACCGAGGTTAACGGTCATAACTTCGCGATACTTATGCTTGGCCCTGAAGCTATCGCGTCCTCCGCCGTAAGCCAGAAGTAGCACGGTATCTGCATTAGGATCTATAACCCCATCTTTCTCGTCACCTGAGTTCAGGGGGATGACGAACTCGATGGTGGTGATGCCTCCTTCCTCAGTACCGCCGACTACCGTTACGTTTTCGGTGCCACCCACCTTGTCATCTGCCTTGTGGCCTGTGGCGGTAACTCCGAACTCATCGACAATTTTTACCTTACCAGCTTTGACGTAACCAATAACGTAATTGGCATCTTTCATTTTAGCTGAAGGATTGAACCCTACCCCGACCCAGCCTTCAGTCTTGGCACTGACCTGCCCGGCAAGATTGTCACCATCAATTTTCCATGAAAAGGATATGTTTTTTGCCTCAACAGTGTGATCGTATTCTGCAGCTACAGCTTGCGAGGCAAAAATGACAGCGAAAGATATTCCTGCTATTAAGATGTTCCATAAGCGATTGCGCATCAAAATTCCTCCTTTTTTACTATCAGGGATGTTTAATTATTTTATCTTTAACATTCGGTCAAACTGGCAGAAAAGTCAAACATAATAATGTATTAATGAGGTTAAACAACAGTCTCGGGCTCTTCAAGGAACATACTCAATTGTACTGCCTGAAAAATAGATCAGCCGAAGCTTTTGAACGTTCCGGCAACACCAGTTATTCGCTTTAGGTCAAAGAAATACCTGATCACCTATATAACACTGCAAAAAACAAATAAGAGCACACAAGACACTGCGGCATAATTGTCAGCTCCTTCGCGCGCTGAACCCGATACTCATCAGCTGAATCGACGGATAAACTTACGATCGATATAGTCCTTAATTCGAAATGCCAGGCTGCCTTTTATGAATAGTGCCCGTTTCTGCAGGACCCCATACCCCTTACCAAGATTGAAGATCAGCATATAATCGCCACCAGGAGAGAATTCCTTCAATGGTTTATCCTCCAGGCTCGCCAGCAGGTTATGGTACAATATTGGATTTTGGCGAACAGCATAAACTCCAACCTTATCAAGGGGTGAAGGTTCAAAATAGATACAATCGCCACCACCAAATATTTCCGGATGTTCCGGCGATTGCAGATATGAATTGACCAACAGGCCACCTGCAGGCCCTGTTTTCAAGCCAGATTCATCGAAAACTGCGGAAGGTTTCACTCCCTGTGCATACAGAACCATATCCTGTTCAAATTCGTTACCAAGACAACTCACCACCGCTCCGGGCTTGATACGTACCACAGGCTCACGTAAACGTATTGTAACGCCCTGATTTTGAAGATACTCACGACAAACTTTCTGAACCTTGTCTGAAAACTTCGTCATAAACCCGCCACGACAAAAGACAGTCACTTCCGGCTTTTGCAAACTGTATCGTTCTGCTGCCTGCATCAGGTTTCCGGAAATTTCTGCAGCCGATGGACCACCTCCTATCACGACTATTTTCAGGGCTTTATCTTTACCGTTTCTGCCGAAATAGTCTCGTGCTGCCAGCAAACTCTCGATGGGTTTCGAACTAAATATACCCTCTATCCTATCTGATTCAGACTCGAACTCCCGAATAACCGTGCTGCCAAGGTTGCATGACAAAACATCATAGGAAACAGTTTGGCCCGATTGTAAATGCACTATTTTGTGGTCAGGGTCAATTCGAACAACACTGTCTGAGAGAAAAAGGCCTCCCCGCTCTTCGACCGTCTGCTGACTCTTGAAGGAAATCTGCTCCGGATGATAGCTACCACCCAGCATTCCCGGCCCCATCCCAGAGTAATAATGAATTGGTGACGGTCCGATTACGGTTACCCTGTGACCGCGTTCAGTGATTGTCCGAATGTTTTTAAGGGTAACCATATGAGCATGGCCCGCCCCTGCAAGTACTAAGTGCTTCCCATTTTCATTCATCATGCACTCCGTACAACAGTTATCTCTTTCATTCGAGATGCAGTTCCAGAAATACAGCATCATTTAAGGCAGGACTAATGCCAGAATAGCACAATCCTTCAGAGGCGAAAAGTATGCTTTCAGAGTAGGTTACACTGAATATTTGATACAAGCGCCTGTTTTTTATAATACCTCAACGTCACTGATATTCAGGGACTTTTGAAGCGCTCGCCCGATTTGACAAGAATACAATTGGACACCTCAGCCACTTTCTGTATACTTTATGGTGTTGCGTAGTTATCAAAGATTTCTCTCTTAATTGGAGGACTATATCATGCCTGAAAGACTCGAAGTGTACAAATGTGATTTATGTGGAAATATTGTGGAAATGCTTAATGGCGGCGGTTCCAATCTGGTTTGTTGTGGTCAGGACATGGACCTGATGACCGAAAACACCACCGATGCAGCTGTTGAGAAGCATGTTCCAGCTCTTGAGAAAAAAGCTGATGGCTGGCAAGTAAACGTCGGTTCTGTCGATCATCCAATGACTGATGCCCATTTCATCGAGTGGATTGAACTGATTGACAATGGCACTGTTTACCGGGAATTCCTCTCACCTGGCGACAAACCTGCAGCATTCTTCCCTGTTCAGGCAGATGAGGTTACCGTACGCGCCTACTGCAATCTCCATGGGCTCTGGAAAGCGTAGTCACCACCATCCCACAGGCCAATCAGTCACCACCGATTAAAGGTGGCATGCCGAAAGCCATAACCACCGGCGTGCCACCTTTTTTTGTGATTTCATAGTAATGAAATCTACCATCTATTGACACTACTACTCCTCCTCAATAGTTTGATATCATGTATCAGGCTACAAAATTCTGGTGATGCATATGCGACGCAGATCACCAACGTATCAACACGTGAATGCGCTACAACAGGAGGGCATCATATGAACGACAGCGGAAAACGTACAGAGCGTGACAGTATGGGTCCTGTAGAAATAGCCGAAGATGCTCTCTACGGGCCCCAGACCCAGCGGGCCATAAATAATTTCACAATTTCCTCTCTGGTCATGCCCTGGCAGTTCCTGTCAACCGTAATCCTTGTTAAAAAAATCGCAGCCATTACCAACATGGAACTTGGCCTGCTTGATCAGGATCAGGGGCACGCAATCGTCAATAGTTGTCTCAAGCTCCTCAAAGGTGGTTTACGCGATCACTTTCCCGTTCCAATCTATCAGACCGGGTCCGGCACCAGTACCAACATGAATGTGAATGAAGTCATCGCCCGCCTGGCCACTCTTGAAGGGGCCGAAATAGATGCCAACGACCATGTCAACCTCGGGCAATCGAGCAACGATGTCATTCCAACCGCCATCCATGTCTCCACAGCCGTCGGTATTACTTCACAATTGATACCCGCACTGGATACATTGATCGAAACCATCAGAGTACGTGGCAGAGAACACCATGACGTGGTGAAAACCGGCAGAACCCACCTGATGGACGCCCTGCCGATTCGCCTGCAAGCCGAATTCGAGGCCTGGGCCATCCAACTGGAAGAGTGCTGTGAGCGTTTCAACGATGGACTTGCCAGAATTACCAGACTCCCGCTTGGCGGCACAGCCATCGGCAGCGGTGTAAACTGTCATCCGGATTTCAAGGCAATTGCAATCTCAAAACTGTCCCAGGAGACCGGAGTGGAATTCAGCTCCGCTGCATCAGCCTACAAGGGATTAAGCAGCATGGACAGCGCAGTTGAAATTTCAGGCCATTGCAAAACCACGGCAACCTGTCTGTTCAAGATCGCCAACGATTTAAGATTGATGAATTCCGGACCTCTCTCCGGAATGGGCGAAATCCAGCTCCCCGCATTGCAACCAGGTTCATCCATCATGCCCGCCAAGGTCAACCCGGTCATACCTGAAGCGGTATGCATGGCGGCTGCTCAGGTTATTGGTTATGACACCGCTATAACTATCTGCTCACAATCGGGTAATTTTCAACTCAATACTATGATGCCCCTTATAGGAGCAAACCTTCTTGGTGCGATAGAGCTGATATCGGGAAGCTGTCTTTGCCTGGCTGATAAAGCGATCAGAGACATGACAATTGATACAGAGCGAGCCAGTGCAGCTTTAGAAAAAAACCCGATTTTGGTCACAGCGCTCAACCCGGAGATAGGTTATCTTCGTGCCGCCGAGCTCGCCAAGCTTGCGGTGAAAGAGGGACGAACCATACTGGAAGTCGCCAGGGATCATACTGATCTGCCGGAAGAACTCCTGCAGGAATTATTGAATCCGGAAAATATGGCGGACGGAGGAAAAAAATAGAAACTGCTACAACACCATCAAATGCAACCCCGCACCATAAATAAGCAGCATCATGCAGACTGTAGGCCACCAGCAGCGCCGAAGAATTGCAGTTACGCGTTCTTTTTCAACCGAAGTTGAGTCAAGCTGCTCTCTACCACGACTCACCGGCTCGCTGTCACCACCAGACAGGCCTACAGATCCTGGGTGTTGTGAAAGTTCCGAATTACCATAATTCCCCCTGAAGGCCATCAGGGCAGCGATTGTCGGCATCAATCCCCCCCAGATTAAACCCCAGGCACAGAGAATGTTTTTTTCAAACAGACCAGGGACAAGAAACAACAAAAACGGCACTCCAAAAAATGCTATCAGAAATAACCTGTGACGGTCTGCACGCTCTCCCTCCAGCCGCTGCTCTCGAATACCAGCTTTCAAAAACAACCAAGCCCAGACAACGCCCGCCGCAAGTACTGTCGGCGTAAGCAAGATGACCGGCAGCAACCACGCACTGCTGAGCACGCCCCCCAATAACGATTCCATCCACACGGGTCCGCTGTACACCTCTCTGGTCGAAACATCTACAGCCAACCTCCCCCCCTTAATGATAATAGCTGGCAGAAATGTCAGCAGCATCGCCGCCAGGCCCAAATACGGCTCAGTTAGGGATAGCAGCAACTTCCCTCTTGTAATTGAGTAGCACAGATAAACCAACACTCCAGCGATCATCACACTCAGCCGCACATCAAGCTGCAATCCCGCGCCAATAATAATGCCCGCCAAAATCCAGGCGCTCCTGGCCCCGGTTACAATCGCCCGATAAATCAGATAGAGAGCCGCACACCAGATAAGTGTTAGAATTGCTTCATTGGTTACAAAGAAACCGGCTGCAAAAAAGAACGGTACTATGGAAAACAGCAAAACAAGAGCAAACGCAACCTGCCGATCATACATATCCCTGGCCAGACTGAAGATAAAACCGAGGGTCATGAGCCACAACAACCAAACGCCCAACCGAAATCCAAGAAGCAATTCAGGGAAATTCGGCATTCCAAGAGCACCTAACAACGCTGGCGCAGGAAGAAGTGCTGCAGGTGTATCGACTTGATCCTGTGTAATCAGTTGGTAATAGTATTGCTCTTCGGGTAATAACTCCATACCACCGATATACGCCAGTCGCAACAGCATAAGGTAGAATACAACGCCCAGTCCGTAATAGGTCCTGAGTTGTCTCCCACTAATTCTTCGCTTGTTTAGGGAATGTACCCAGAAAATTATTCCTGAATAAGCACCCAAGAAACTCAGCAGGCCAAAATAGAATACAAATGCGGTGGTAAGTTCTCCATTTATTCTCAACGAAGTCGCAACAACCCCGCTCCGCAAAAAGAGTGTCAGCAAACAGACACAAGCCGTGCCGATAAAATACCAGTTAAGCAGTCCGGAGACCTCGCGAATATCATTTCGGGCAAGAGTTTTTACACCGAGCACACCTCCCAGGGCGGCGGCCGGGAGAAAACTGAGACAATGGGCCCACCCCGCCGCTATGCCATAATGCAAAAAAGCCGTAAAGAGTGCGCTATCGGTTACTACTACAGTAAGAAATACAGGAAAAAGCCATTTAAACCCACCCGGTAACAGGCTGATGCCGACCAGCATTGCCAACTGCTTGATATAGTCCGTCACCACCCCTGTGCTCAGTTTGGATTGTCCCCAACGCCTGTCACTGAATGCTATGGGAACTTCATGTACTCTCACGTCATCCTCCGCCGTCGCCAGTAACTCCAAACCAATCTTAAAGCCACATACCTCGTCCTCAATTTTTGCAAGGCGCTCCCGCCGCACGGCGATAAAACCAGACAGCGGATCTTTAATATGGGTAAACATCCTTGCCGGTAAGGTCGCAAGTCTGGATATAATTTTTCTTTTGACCGGCCAGTCAGGAGTTGACCCGCCCCGCACATACCTGCTGCCGACAACCATATCCGCCCTGCCACTCATTAACGGCTCAAGTAGACCAGGTATAACTTCGGGAGGGTGACTCAAATCTGCATCCATCACAACCAGGAAATCATGCTTTGCTGCCCTGGCCCCGGAGATGACCGCGGCAGCCAATCCTTTCCCCTGCTCATTTTCAACCAACCTCACTTCAGCCTTATTCTGCCAGAGCTCAATGACCTCTCTGGTCATGTCTGCAGAGGCCCCATCGGAGAAAACAATCTCAAAAGCAAAATCATATGGCGCAAGTGCGGTATGAATCCGCTCCAATAGGGGATCTATATTCTCGGCTTCATTAAGCGTCGGGATAATTATGGAAACACCTTCCATAGAAGCACCAACGTAAAGTATTCGGTTTAAAGATGGAAATACTTGGATTACATCAAATGAACTATCTGTTTTCAATAGTAAAAAACGCGAACATCGCGAATCTGCACAGAGGGAAATTGGGGAGATTCACCAACACCTCCCCCGTACCTGATATCCTATCACGCTTATCTGGATGTTTGACAACAAATTCAGAGAGTGGGCAACAATTATTGAATGTCAGGCACCGAAATAGGCATCGGCGTTGTCGCCAAAAAGCCACGATGCCCGACATGGTAGTTGAACAACTTGCTATTACTACATATTCAGGATATCTTTTTCAGGCTTAGCTCATGCATCGGTAGAATGGTTGCCGCTATCGCCTTAATTCTCTGAATAGAATCCCAGGCTTCCACCGCATTGAGGTGTACACCAGGGCATACTGCCGGACCATTATCAGGAAAGTTTTGGTTATTACAGCAAAATCCCGTTATCACAGCATCACCAACCGCAGTAGAGATGCGGACTGAAAGACAGCCGACAGTGTGACCCGGTGAGAATATCACAGTAATTCCCGGGACGATCTCCTGCCCATCCACCGCATCCTGAAATTCTGTATTTTCAATAAAGTATTCATCGTAACGATGGTCGAGTGGATGGGGAGATTTACAAAACGCAACCTCGTCCGGATGAGCGTAGAACGTCGCTTTGGTAAAGAGTGCATTATTGCCGCAGTGGTCATCGTGAAGATGAGTATTGATGACTATGTCAATATCATCAACAGACAATCCCTCGGCTTTAAGACAGTCGGCGAGCGTTTCAGGTGTCAGGCCGGTTTCTTCAGTAAAACCTGCCGGAGGGAAGAGTTCGTTTTCATCCAGACCTGTATCCACCAGAATATTATGTCCATTGCCCTGCACCAGAAATGCCCATATGGGCAACCATATACGCTTTCCATACCCTTGCTGGTAGGTCATGATTCCCTGATCAGGATTACGCACACCTGTCAACAGAGGGGTTATCGAATAGGTCATCTCTCATCCTCGTTCATTCGTAATTACTGACAGCTCTCTCAGTCATTGTCTGGTCGCAGACAAAGCCCGATGTGGAGCACGACACGCTATCATCATACAGCCACTCAATTTTCCCTCAAGAAATTTTTTTGACCGGTAATCAATCGAGTTTCCCCTTTTCATGAATCCATTGGCGTGTTCCACGGTACCTGCAGGAGAGCGTCGCTACCCTGGATGCACTGGCCAGAGCCTGGTAGAAATCACCATCACCAAGGTAATGGCAAAATGCCCCGTGAAGTATATCTCCTGCGCCTAGAGTATCAACGACCTCTGTTTCAATAATCGCTATCTCCATATACTTCTCCTGCCATACCTTAATGGCAGCATCTCCGCCTGAGACAGCAATATTGGGTATACCAATACATTTCAGATAGGCAACCACTGACTCAGTGTCGCCACAGCCTGGAGGATAAAAATCACCCGAGCAGATGGCATAATCGATATACGGCAGGATATCACGCAGTCCTTCTTTCCAGCTACCACCATCCAGGACCGTTTTCAGACCAAGGGATTTCGCTCGTCGAACACAGGCCAGAGCAGCTTCATGATAATGCCCGTCGAGCATCAACAGATCCGCACCCGCCAGCAGTTGCGAATAGTCCTGGTTAGCGAGCAACCGGCTCGAGTCGGGGCGGGTATAGACAACACAGCGATCACCGTTCGATTCATCAACTATAATCGAGGAGACTATCGGCAAATCTTCCGGCCTCGCGGTGTGGTCGATAACTTCAACCCCATGGTCCTCTAAGTCCTGACGGGCCAGACCTGCTAGCGGCTGTTGTCCCAGTCCGGTAACGAGTATTGCCTCAGCACCTAAAGATGAGCAGGTCACCGCTGCGTTTGCAGCAGGCCCGCCGGCAAAAAAGAGTTGGGTATCCGCCCGTACCTTTTCGTTACTGGATGGATATCTTTTCAGGTAATGAATTATATCAAGGGTAGTCAGTCCCAAAAATACACATTTCATTATGTCGTTGCCCCCCTTTTCCCGGTTCTTCTGTTGTACTGAACCCACACCATACTCATGTTACAGCCGTGGTTCGCGATACTGCTTTATGCTGGTATCACCTCATCAATTCATTTACAATTTACACAATGCAGTCAATAGAGTCAGGATACATACCTCAATTTATCCAGAAATTTCAGCAATGCCTGCAACGCATTCCAGGTTCTCTTTCGACCATGCCCGCTCCATTTTACTTTAATCCATAAATTTGATGGAGGTATAGATGAGAAAGCTGATTAACACCTGTTTCGTTACAGCCGCTGCACTGTGTTTTGGTTTTGTTTCACTGGGCTTTGCGCAGGAGGAGACAGACTGTGTAAGCTGCCATGCAAAAGACAACCCCGGTCTTTACCAACAATGGCTCAATTCAAAACATGGCAAGAATGACATAGGTTGTCTTGATTGCCATGGTGCTGCAAAGGATGACCAGGACGGTTTTGAGCACAACGGGGCTGTTGTTGCCACGATGGTCACTCCCCATGACTGTGGCCGGTGTCATGAAGAGCAAATGGAGCAGGCAACCAAATCCCACCACGCCAAAGCCGGTGAAATACTGGAGTCTTCCGACGCATATCTGGCGCATGTTGCAGGCGGTCATCCCATCGCCATTGTCGGCTGTGAATCATGTCATGGCGCCAAGGTAATTGTAGATGAATCACTTTCCAATAAACTCTCCCCTTTAACCTGGCCCAATTCAGGGATTGGCAGAATCAACCCTGACGGTTCTAAGGGAAGTTGCAACGCCTGTCATTCACGCCACTCCTTTTCCGCTGCCCAGGCGCGCCAACCGGAAAACTGCGGTAAATGCCATCTGGGACCGGATCACCCGCAAAAAGAAATTTTTGAAGAATCAAAACATGGTATCGCCTACTATTCATTCAAAGATACCATGAACCTGGATAATGATACCTGGATTGTTGGTCAGGATTATTACCAGGCACCAAGCTGCTCAACCTGCCACATGTCTGCAACCTTCAGCCAACCTGCAACCCATGATGTCGGCGACAGAATTTCATGGACCCTGAGACCACCTGTCTCTACAAAACTCGATAACTGGCAGGAACGTCGGACAGCGATGGAAAACGTCTGCCTTAATTGCCACCAGCAAACCTTTATTGACGGCCATTACTATCAGTACGATGCGCTGGTGATGCTCTACAACGAAAAATTCGCCAAGCCCGCCGGGGCAATCATGAAAATGATACAGGAGAAAAACGTCCTGAAAAGAACTGCCTCATTTGCCAATGATATTGAGTGGGAATATTGGGAACTGTGGCATCATGAGGGGCGCCGGGCACGAATGGGTACAGCAATGATGGGTCCCGACTATGCCTGGTGGCATGGTATTTATGACGTGGCGCACAACTTTTACTTTAAATTCATACCAGAGGCACTCCGTTATAATGACCCTGAGATCACGGCTTATATCCAAAACATGCTGGAAAACGACCCCATGCACACCTGGTTGATCGAAGATACCAAAACCCTGAAAGGGAAAATCAAGAGTGGTGAATTGCAAAAAATCTATGCACCATATTTTATAGAAAAAGACAAATAAGCCATTCAAGCATTTACTCCACCCATACTCTACGTCAGGAGGCAGCGAATTCAGGTTCGATGCCTCCTTTTTCATGTTAACCCCCATCCATCTCCACAATAATTCTCACCTCATGCCACAATAGAGAATTTTATTCTTGACCGACACGCCATTAGAGAATATTTTTCTCCAAAATGGAGGTTGATTCATATGATTGACGACAAGAGCCTTGAGATTCTGAAAATCCTGCAGGAGAAGGCACGTATTCCGAATGTGGAAGTATCCCGACAGGTCGGTCTGGCGCCATCAGCTGTACTTGAACGAATACGCAAATTAGAAAAGAACGGAATAATTGATGGCTACGAAGTCCGGCTCAATCCTGAACAGTTCGATAAGGGCCAGATCGCCTTCATTCAAATTCAAACCAACTGCGGCGGGGAAGAATTTGACCTGATTGGTGAACACCTTTCTCAGCTGCCTGAGATTCAGGAAGTGCACTACACCACCGGTGACGATGGTTACTTTGTAAAGGTACGGGTCAAGGATAGCCGTGAATTGGGTGAGTTGCTCCGCACCAGGATCACCACTCTTTCGGGTGTTGCAGCGACACGGACAATCACAGTGATGCACACGGTTAAAGAAACTTCAAAAATCCCTATATGTTAACATAGTTCGGCAATACACAGTTTATTCAACAGGAGTCTGCACCATGCCAATATCCACATCTTTTAAGAGCAGGCTGTTTCCGGTATTGGAAAACATCTGCGACCATTTCGGCACACCGTTTCATATCTACGATGAACAGGGAATTCGTGAAACCTGCGCCGACCTGAAACGGGCCTTCGCAGGAATCGATGAGTTTCGTCAATATTACGCAGTAAAAGCCCTGCCCAACCCCTCCATTCTCAAAATTATGCAGGATGAGGGCTTTGGTTTTGATTGTTCCTCAACCACTGAATTAATGCTGAGCCGTCAACTTGGTGCCAAGGGGGCGGATATCATGTTTACCTCAAATAATACCAGCCAGGAAGAGTTTCTGCTCGCAGAGCAGGAAGGCGGCTGTATTCTCAACCTCGATGATATTTCTCTGGTCGATAAGGTGCCGAGCATGCCTGAGTTGATCTGCTTCAGGTATAATCCAGGCACTCGCAGAACCGGCAACGATATAATAGGCAATCCGACCGAAGCAAAATATGGTGTCAGCCACGACCAGATTATCGATGCCTACAGGCAGGCCATGGCCCGGGGTGCAACACGCTTTGGTCTTCACACCATGCTCGCTTCCAATGAGTTGAACTATTCCTATATGGTTCAAACTGCTGAAATGCTTCTGGAGTTGGTTGAAGACATTTCTGCCGAACTTGGCATCACTTTTGAGTTCATCAATATTGGTGGTGGCTTGGGAATCCCCTACCGCCCAGACCAGGACAAATTTGATCTGGATGGCATGGGTCGTGAGATTACGACGGTATTCCAGGATTTCAAAAACAAGAATGGCTATATGCCGGCGCTATGTATGGAAAGCGGTCGTTTTATGACCGGCCCCCACGGGGTACTGGTGGTTCGGGCAATCAACCGCAAAGATATCTATCACACCTATATCGGAGTTGATACCTGCATGAGCGCCCTGATGCGACCTGCACTCTATGGCGCATATCACCATATTGATGTTCTTGGCAAGGATGAGAGTTGTGAGATGGAAACCGTGGATGTGGTCGGCTCCTTATGTGAAAACAACGACAAGTTCGCAATTCAGAGAAAACTCCCTGCTATCCAGGACGGCGATATTCTGATCATCCACGACACTGGTGCACACGGCCATGCCATGGGCTTCAATTATAATGGTAAACTCCGCCCGAAAGAGCTCATGTTGACAGTCAAAGGGACTGCCGAACTTATCCGTCGCGAAGAACGGCCTGAAGACTACTTTGCGACCCTCGACTTCACCACCGACAGCCTTTCCCTATAAGCCACTCGGCTTATAGTTACAGCGCCCTGCCCCGCATCAGGGCGCAATTCTCCTCATCCGTAGTACAAATTATCTCCATAGAACAATCAGATATTTTTTTTCAACCTGCAACTATTACATTTAGCAGAGTTTATGTTTAATCTGTATTTGTAATGCCCACAGTGAAATTGCATAATTAATATATTCGTACGAGAAAAGTCTTCTTCCCAGTCAGGATTGCTCCAGTCAGCAGTTCTTACCAAATGCAATTTAAAGCAAGCAGGATCCTATGAGTATTTCAGGACTCAAAAGCAAATTCACAACTCTTTGCTGGTTCACGCAAACCCTCCTCAGTATCTCTCTGTTATGTCTTCTAGTCTCGCCGGCAGTCAGCCACTCCGCTGCGTCTGAACAACAGATAGCTTTAGAACTGCAAAAACATCTCGGATGCCAGCCTATAGACCTGGTACAGCTCGAAAATAACACGCCATTACTGGCCTCTAAAGACATTTGTCTGGCCATAATTTATACAAAGTATGACTCCACCCCCCTTTGGGTCAGCTCAAAAGGACCATCGTACAAAGCCAGGATAATTTTTGAATATCTTCAGGACTCCGAAAAACACGGCCTCAACCCCCTGATTTACCAGGTAGGTGAAATCAGGCAGTTATGGAATTCAAAAAATGCCACTGACCTGGCAAAGCTCGACACTCTCCTCACCTACAATCTTGTTCATTATATACACGACATAAGTTACGGTCAGCTCAGCCCCAGTGTCACCAATCCTCAACTCTTTCCTGAAGCTGGGTATCGTGATTTCAATCCGGTTTTCGCCATTCAACAGGTACGATTTGCTAATAATATCAAAGACTATCTCGAACAACTTCCTCCGCAGCATGTTCATTACACCAGCCTGAAGAACGCCCTTGAGAAGTATCGTATCATTGCCCTTCAGGGTGGGTGGCCATACCTGCCTGAAGGATTAAAAATTTTTCCGGGTAATAGAGACACACGTGTTGCGATTGTGCGTGAACGCCTTAAAATGACAGGTGAACTTTCTCAAGAATCCAACCCACCCGACCCGTACCGTTATGATCTGGAGCTGAGAGACGCTGTGATTAAATTTCAACTCCGGAACGGTCTTAAACCAGACGGGGTTATCGGCATCAATACCAGAGGCGCGCTTAATGTCACCGTTGATGAACGTATCAAAACCATACGAATCAACCTCGCTCGCTGGCGCTGGCAATCGCACGATCTCGGCTCAAAATATGTATTGGTGAATATTGCCGGTTATAATTTAAAAGCATATCGTGACATGGGCCAGGAACAGGCTCTGGATATTCGGGTGGTCGTTGGAAAAGAGCGACACCAGACCCCGGTTTTCAGTAATATTATCCGACAGATTGATATTAACCCCTACTGGACCATTCCAACCAGTATTGCCAAGAATGAGGAACTGCCAAAGCTGAGGAAAGACCCTGGTTCTCTCAAACAGCGAAATATTCGCCTCTACTCCAGTTGGAATGGTAACGCCAGGGAACTGGACTCAACTTCGATTGACTGGAATTCGGTAAGCCCCGGCCAGATGGCAGGTTACAGGCTACGCCAGGACCCCGGTCCCAAAAATCCTCTGGGAAGAATCAAGTTTCTCTTTCCAAACCGGTATGATGTCTACCTGCACGACACCTCATCTCCGCAACTGTTTAACTACACGAACAGAGATTTCAGCCATGGTTGTATCCGCGTGAGCGACCCCCGGGCCCTTGCCTATTTTCTCCTGGAAGATCAACATGGTGACTGGAATACCGAGAGAATCGATACCGCCTATGACAGCAATTCCCGTAAGGTTATTCAGCTATCCAGACCTATCCCCGTACACATCACGTATCAAACAAGCTGGGTTGACAAAGATGGGACAATCCATTTTAATGTAGACGTTTATTCTCGCGACAAAAAACTCGCTAAAGCGCTGTTTTAGTTCTACATTATCACGTTTTTTACCATATTCAACACCAGATGATACCACCACAACCCGATGCGCAGCTGTGCAGGCGCAGGTTCATTGCCACAGCTGCGAAACTTACCCTATGTGCCGGACTTGCGAGGCCTCTCAATCTGCATGCAGTGCCGGTCCCTTCTCATAAACTTAAATTTTATCATATACATACCAGAGAAAAATTCGAGCTCTCAGACCCTTTTCTCGACGCCCAGGAAGATCGTAAACAGGATCTCGACAGCTTCCTGCGTGATTTTCGCACCGGTGAAGTGCATCCGATAGATTTCCGACTCATGAAAGTTCTTGCCAATATCCAGGAAAAAACCGGGAGTAACGGAACCTACGAAGTAATCGGTGGATATCGCTCAGGAGCAACCAATGAACAACTTCGAGCCAACAGCAACGGAGTTGCCTTAAAAAGTTTGCACCTGGTTGGTCAGGCAATCGATTTACGACTTACCGATCTTCCAACCAGAGATTTGAGAGATGTGGCTATTTCGCTACGGGCAGGTGGGGTCGGTTATTACCCTGATTCAAATTTTGTCCATATTGATACCGGCAGAATCAGGTATTGGTAAATCTATAAAAGTATAACCAGAGCGCTTGATCGCAATTCATGAAATCAGAAATCGACATCACATCTTTTCTTCACATCGTGGCTGACTATGTCCGCGATAAACAGGTCCCCGTCGTCGATCTGATAGCAGTTCAAACCCGCGATCCATTCAAGGTGCTGGTGGCGACGATCCTCTCAGCCCGAACCAAGGATGAGACCACTGCCAAGGCCGCAAGCCGTCTCTTCAAAAAAGCCGAAACGCCCGAAGCACTCGCAAAACTTTCTGTAGAAGAACTTGAAAAGCTCATTCGCCCTGTGGGCTTTTTCAGAAACAAAGCCAAATACCTGGCTCAATTGCCGCAAAGCCTCAAACAATTTGGCGATAAAGTACCGGATACCATTGAAGACCTGATTCAGTTGCCGGGGGTTGGCAGAAAGACAGCCAACCTGGTCAGAAGTGTTGCATTTGCAAAGCCCGCAATCTGCGTTGACACCCATGTTCACAGAATCATGAATATCTGGTGTTATGTAGATACCGACACACCATTAAAGACCGAGATGGCATTACGGGCAAAGCTGCCGGAAAAACATTGGATCTCGGTAAATTCTATCCTGGTTGCCTTCGGGCAGTCACTGTGTAAGCCGGTTCGGCCACATTGCGACATATGCCCCCTGCAAGGCGCTTGTCCGCAAAATGGTGTTACGCCAAGGTCAGTAAAAGCCAGTTCCAAGCGCACAGAAAAACACAATGGCCAGCCGCTTAAACTGATCTCCTGGAATGTTAATGGAATACGGGCGGTGGAAAAGAAGGGTTTTGCCGAAATAGTGGCAGATCTCGATGCAGATATTCTCGCTCTCCAGGAAACCAAGGCGCACCCCGACCAACTCTCAGATAAACTCAAAGATATTGATGGGTATACTTCTTATTGGCACAGCGCTGAAAAAAAAGGGTATTCCGGAGTGGCAGTCTACACCAGACAAGAGCCTCTCAAGGTTATTGAAGGCTTGGGGATTGAAGAGTTCGACCGTGAAGGCCGGGTTCTTACCCTTGAGTTTGACAGCTACTATCTCACCAATATCTATTTCCCCAATGCTGGAGAAGGATTAAAGCGCCTGGAGTTCAAGATAGCCTTTAACCATGCCCTGCTCGCTTTTACCGACAACCTGAAAAAGCAAAAGCATGTCGTACTCTGCGGGGACTTCAATGTGGCACACAAGCCCATTGACCTGAAGAACCCTGCCTCCAACACCCAAAACGCCGGCTTCACCCAGGACGAACGTGATTGGATGGACAGCTTTATTGAAGCTGGTTACCTGGACACCTTCAGGATGTTCAATCAGGATCCGGAGCAATACACCTGGTGGAGTTACCGCTTTAACGCCAGGGCAAAGAACATAGGCTGGCGCATCGACTACTTCTGTGTCGATTCAGCTGGTGCCACACGCGTGCAAAACGCTGAGATACTGCCGGAGATTTTGGGCTCAGACCACTGCCCGGTGGTCCTTCACTGGGCTTCGTAACATCTGGTCTCACAATCCTAGCTTGTTGTATTGCTGTTCTATCGCCGAATGAGCCTGGCCCGGATTCATCTGCCACCCCGACCAGGGCGATTTGGCAATCACTCCCTTTTAGCCGACCGGATACCACGCCCTCTCTCAGGGTAAAACCAGCACATGCAGATCACAACTTCAGGCTAGTTTTTCACGATTTCAGAGCAGGGATCAACAAGAATCTCGGGACAGGAACCATTCAGATATTCCAGCAGCTTGCGATGCCCCGCCGGGAAACCAAAATCACTGAGTTCTTCCGGAAAAACCCACCGATACTGTTGCGCTGCGGTCAGCTGTAAAGGTTGCAGGGTATCTGAAATCATTCGGCAGCCGTAACAGTGCAGCACAACCTTGTACTTGGTGTAAAAGTGGGTCAAAGTGGTGATTTTTGAGCAAACCGTAACCTTAAAGCCTGTCTCTTCCCGGTACTCCCGCACCACCGCTTCATCCGGAGACTCACCAGGCTCTACACCGCCTCCGGGAAACTCCCAGAGCCCTCCCCAAATATCATCAGCCAGACGTTGCTGAATAAATAATCTGCCGTCTTTATTCAGAACACCTGTTGCCATCTCTATGAGAATCTTTTTTTCAGCTGCCACCTTGACCGGACGCTCATCAACTGTACCCTGCCTCCTTGCACGACACAACTCAGCTACCGGGCAGATGTTGCATCGAGGGTTACGAGGCAGACAAATCAAACCGCCCAAATCCATCAGCGCCTGGTTATATAGTCTTGCCTTACCTTTCGGTAAAAGTTCCCAGGCCTTTTGCTCAATATCCTTTTTTACTGCTCCACTTTTAATATTTCCTTCTATATCAAAAAGGCGGGCAAAAACTCTCAGTACATTAGCATCCACCACCGGAATATCTACGTTCCCGGCGATACTGCTTATTGCAGCTGCGGTGTATGGTCCTATCCCTGGCAGCGTGAGGAGTGTCTCCGTGTCACAAGGAATATCCCCACCAAATTCAGCATGAACAATCTTTGCCGTAGCATGCAGGTTTCTGGCTCTGGCATAGTAACCGAGCCCTTCCCAGAGTTTCATGATTTCCTGCTCTTCTGCCCTGGCCACAGCGGCAACATCGGGAAATCGAGCGATCCATCTGGTGAAATAGCCCACGCCACGCTCCATTTGGGTCTGCTGCAGCATTATCTCTGAAATCCAGACATGATACGGATTGTAACTTTTCCTCCAGGGAAGGGGTCTGGAGCAGTTCTTGAACCAATCCAGGAGATTTTCAGCAATATGTTTCATGAGATTCTATATACGGCAACCGTCAGTGAATATTCAAATTTCGTCTCCAGCTTTGCCGGAGCGGTTAATTACAAAGTAAAAATATAACCAGTATTTCTTTCATCACTTCATGAAAATGTGATGTTTTCCCATCTTTTCCAGCCATCGTCAAGACAGAAGCGTGGGGTTTCCTTATCAGGGACCAGAGCTCATACATTCAAAGAAAAAATCTGATTCCCCCGTTAATTTTTTGGCGTGAAAATGTGAGGAAAAAAACGTGAGGTGCAGGCCTGGCTTATTGGTAACTGTTTTGTCTAATATGCTGAATTATTTTATTTTATTGGAGAAGATCTCTTTGGCGTTACGCTCTTACCCTGCCCCCCTGTCCCCAACTCTTCACTTTGTGAAGCTGAACTTGACTGATCCGCAGATTGAAAAAGAAAGACTCAGCTCGCCCCTGTTTTTCACCTTAGGGGTACAGATCTTTCCTGATTTGCCAAATTTCATTTTCAATATGAGATAATCGATCAGTATCTACTGAGTGATCCATCGCCACACCGACATATGTCGAAAATCTCTTTTATAAATAAGGAGTACGGCCATAAACAAGGCTAGACAAACAATATCAATTCATTTACTATGATTTTCAATTTTACGTTGTTAAACAAGGGACATACAGCATAAAGCCGGCCTCTCCTGACTATCTTTAATAGCCATTATTTCATGTAACATATTCAATACATGAGATTTTTTAATTTGCGCAAATTGGTCGGTCAAGGAGGTTAAAATTACACGGTGTTGCTGGGGGGGAGACGGGTTATTGAAATCTTTAAAGATTCCAGGCTTCTGTTATCCGAACGACACAGGTAGTAAAAAGTATGTCCCAGTTCGTTTTTTCTGAAAAAGTTGTCTGAAAAGGTAGTCCGAAAAGGGCTGAATCTGGATTTATGGAGGAGTGATGGAAAGCAAAAGTAAAGGGGCTGAAGCAAAAAGTACTCTTTTTTCACGACTGGCAAGCAGCTTTAGCATTCGCAGTAAGCTTATGCTTGCATTTTTCGTAATGATTTTACTTACTCTTTCAGTAAGTGCGATTACCCTGGTTTCCCAGACCATCGCCAACAAGACCATTGATGACCTTGTTAATATTCACGGTACAATCGCGCGACTGAGTCTTGAAACAGAGAAGCATCTGCGAATGATGCAAAGCTACGAAAAAGACTTCCTCATCAAATACAAATCTATCGGTATCCAGGAAGCCAAGGATACATACCTCAGCCCATTTACCGACCACGGTGGTCAGTCCTACCAGACCATCTATCAGATCCAACAGCTGGCGACCAGCCAGGCCGATATCGATACCGCCCAGACCGCGATGCAGTCGATCAACGAATATCTCAGTGCCTTTATCGGTACAGTGAACATTCTTGAACTGCGTGCGGATCCGGAGTTTGGTGAGCTTATCAAACTCGAGGAAAGTGCAGCTGCCTTACACGCGACAGTTGAAACTCTCGACTCAATGGCGCTCTCCAACGCCTATTTCCAGCTCCAGAACACTCTCAAAGATTACCTGATGACCCCTACCCGCGATGTCGCAGTTGGAGTCATTTTCGAGCGCGATAATTTTTTGGAAACAATTTCAAGCCTGCCTTTTTCTGATCATGAGCAGGGTCGCCTCATCCAAAAAACCGAAGAATTCACCAAATGGTTTACAGAGGTAGCAAATACCGATGAGGTAATTACTGCCAGGATCGAGACCTATGAAAAAGCAGCTCAGAATGCTGAACCGATTATTGCATCCTTTCTCAAGAACGCAGTTCGCAATGAGGCTTCTGCTCGTACGCAGATGGAAGAGTCTACCAAGCTCACCCAGCAACTCGTAATTGCCGTGGGTGGAATCGCGATTATGATCGGTATTTTTATCGCGATTCGACTCTCCCGTGGTCTCACCAGTCAGATCAGCCATATCGTTGCCCTCTTCGAGCAGATCGGTAAAGGAAACTACGATGCACGTACCGAGGTTGTAAGTAACGACGAACTTGGTTCCATGGCCACAACGCTGAATGCCATGCTCGATAATGTTACGGTTCTTATCCAGAGTCAGACTGAGCGCGATGCAATCCAGAACTCGATCATGAAGCTGCTTGAGGAGATCAGTTCCCTTACCGAGGGTGACCTTACCGCACGTGCTGAGGTTACCGAGGATATGACCGGCGCTATTGCCGACTCCTTTAACGCTATGACCGATCAGCTCTCCGACATTATTCGAAAGGTTAAAGAAGCCACTGAGTCCGTAGATGATACCTCTGAAGAGGTTTCCAAGCAGACCATGACCCTTGCTAATAGAAATATCGAGCAGACCCAAAAGGTGAATCAAGCGATTGAAGCTATTGAGCAAATGGCAAACTCCATTAAAGACGTATCTGAAAACGCACAGCAGTCAGCAAACGTATCAGAGGCTTCAAGACTCAACGCCCGTGAAGGTGCGGAAGCAGTACAGAGAACCAATGACGCGATGAACGAAATTCGTGAGGAAATTAACGAGACTGCACGCTCCATTAAACGTCTCGGCGAAAGTTCCATGGAAATCGGTAACGTTATTCAGATCATCAACGACATTGCCGACCGTACATCCATCCTTGCCCTGAATGCTTCAATCCAGGCTGCAATGGCGGGTGACGCGGGTCACGGCTTTGCCGTAGTTGCGGACGAGGTCCAGCGACTTGCAGAAAGTTCCGGTAACTCTACCAAGCAGATCGAGGCACTTGTTAAGAACATTCAGGCGGAAATTAAAAACGTTAGTACCCGCATGGATGAGAGTATCAGTAAAGTTGTTCAGGGTTCCCAGCTTGCTGACGGGGCCCATGCCAAGCTTCAGGAAATTGAGCAGGTATCCAACCAGCTTGCCGATCTGATTGAGTCCATTACCGTAGCAGCCACAAAACAGGTACAGGTTTCTGAGGAAATTACTGTAACAATGCAGGAGGTTGGTGAAGTAAGTACTGAATCTTCCAGATCTTCCCAGGAAACTGCAACCTCAATGGACATTTTGAGCCGCACCGCTCACGATCTGCGTGCCTCTGTTGAAATGTTCAAGGTTACCGACACAGTAAAGGCTGCCTAGTTCCCACCTGACTGTCTGCAATGATAAATGCCCGGCTACCTCTGTTGCCGGGCACCAAACTATGGTGTTCCAGATGACTCGATTATTCCGCATTTTCTTGCTCGGCTCACTCGTTCTGGTTGTTTTATGCCAAAACGTCAATGGTGCCGACGGTACCATTCGCATTGGTTTCAATATTCCACTTATCGGCATGTTCAGCATGGTTGGCAATCATGCAAAGGATGCAGCCGAACTCGTTCGTAAAGATCTCATTGCCCAAGGTGGGCTTAGGGTAGGTGATAAAATTTACGATGTAGAATTTCTCTACGGCAATAACAATTCAAACCCCGTAAAAGCATCTGCTCTCACAGTAGAACACATCACTAAAGACAGCGTACTGGCCATGATCGGTCCCTTGAGTTCCAGGCAGGCGATCCCCGTTGCAGAAATGGCCAATTCGTTTTCAACCACTGTCATCAGCCCCTGGTCAACTTCACCTGTAACTACCAAGGACAAACCGTTCTCTTTTAGAAGCTGCTTCATTTACACAGAACAAGGGCCTGTTCTCACACAGTATACTGCCAAAGAATATGGTGCGACACGTGCTGCGGTTCTATACGATATACTCAGTGCCTACCCGAGAGGTATGGCTTCATCCTTTAAAGCTGCATTTGAGAAGGTGAACGGAACAGGCTCAGTCGTCGCCTTTGAGGAGTTCAGGACTGAGGACAAAGATTTCCGCCCCCAACTTGAGCGAATCAGGTTGTCCGGTGCCCAGGTTCTTTTCACTCCGCAGCATTACAATGAAGTCCCACTCATAGTGCGTCAAGCCAAGGAAGTAGGCCTGGATATCCCCATTGTAGGCAGTAATTCATGGGCCGGCGGAGATCTTGTCGGAGAGTGCGGCAGTGAATGCGACGGCCTCATTTTCACAGGAAACTATGCACCTGGCGGAGCAACCGGCATCAACAAGACATTCGTGGAATCATATTCAAAAGCGTATGGCAAGAACCCAGATGAGCCGGCAGCCCTTACCTGGGACGCAATCAGGGCTCTGTTGAAAGCAATTCAGAATACAGGTGAATTAACCGGCAACCTGCTCCAAGACCGCAAGGCTGTTAATACTTCACTCGCTCAGTTAAAAAACTTTGACGGTGCTTCCGGCATGATGAGCTTCAATGCCAGCGGGACCCCCAAGAAGTGCACAATTATTGTCAAGATCGTTGATGGTCTTTTCACTTTCAACGATTCTGTCTGCCCATAATTCAACCAGGCTTTACCGCAATCGATTCAACTGTGTGAAAACACTTGGGGCTTTTATAGCTCAATTCAAACTTAGTGGGTAATCAATTTATAATATTGTTTTTTTTACCAATAGCACATTGCACAATCTTTTTTACAGATGTCTCAAGTCATTGCATGCTGTTCACTTGAGACATCTGCAAAACCTGCATATGTCCATAAGGCACTAAGTTGTCTTAGTTGATTTCGGCACTTGTCGATTTTCAAAACAGATATCTAATGTTCGGATATTTTTAGAAAATCAGCTTGTTGAAAGATAATCTACCTGATACCACGAGTATCTCGGTTGATAGCTTAACGGAGTATTCAATGACCCAAATTAGGACCTTCCTCCTCTTCTATAGCGTTGCGTTTCTTATGCTCTGCCCGCAGGCAATAGCCGCTGACGGTACGATACGTATTGGTTTTAACTTTCCTTTGACCGGTGGACTTGAATTAGCTGCAAGACATGGACAGAATGCAGCTGAACTTCTTCTGGAAGATATCAAGGCAGCAGGTGGGCTTAGGGTTGGTGATAAAGTCTATGATGTCGAATATATTTACGGCAACAACGATGCTGACCCAACCAAGGCAGCCAATCTCGTCATTGAACAGGTCTCAAAGCACCGCGTTCTTGCCATGATCGGGCCTTTAAGCAGTAAACAGGCAGTCCCTGTAGGGCAAATGGCAAATGCTTTCTCCACTGTCGTCATCAGCCCCTGGTCCACTGTTCCCAAAACCACTGAGAAAATGCCTTTCTCTTTCAGAAGCTGCTTTGTCTACACTGACCAGACACCTATTCTCACCAAATTTGCCGATCAGGAATACGGGGCGAAGAAGGGTGCCGTGCTTTTTAATGCCACCAATATCTACTCCAGCGGCATGGCAAAAGCGTTTATAAAAGATTTTGAAGAGTACCATGGTCCAGGAGCCGTGGTGGCAAATGAGCAATTCAGGAATGGAGACACTGATTTCCGTGCACAGATCAAAAACATTCTTCTTTCAGGTGCCGAAGTACTGTTCCTTCCACAGCAATACTATGAAGTTCCCACGGTTGTTGAACAGATGATCGAACTCGGCCTTGATATCCCGATCCTTGGCACAGAAGGATATGCAACCGATGAACTCCTGGAACGTTGCGGGGCAAACTGTAACGGCGTTGTCTTTACCAGCAATTATCTACCCGGCAATGCTCAAGGAATTAACAAAACATTCGTTGAGCAATACAGCAAAGCATATGACCTGGTTCCTGATGAACCTGCAGCGCTCACCTGGGATGCCATGCGTGCATTATTCAAAGCAATTAAAGATACCGGTGGCTTAACCGGCAATCTTATTGATGACCGTGTTGCGGTTCAACGTCAATTGGCCAAGCTCCGCAACTTTGAAGGGGCCACCGGCATGATGAGTTTCAACGCCAGCGGTAACCCTGATAAGTGTATCGTTGTCGGCAAAATTGTAGATGAAAAATTTACAACCCATGATTCAGTGTGTCCGTAGACAGGTATGCGGAACTGCCGTTGCTACGATTCTGAGCTGAAGCAGCGCCATGGTTCCTGTTTATCCAACTTGCAGCTGTAACAGTAACAGACAGCTTGTGACTACCGCTCACCTGTTAAACACTGAACAATTGTACAGGCAACGGTTAAATAGCATATGAAAATAATTTAGATTCAAGGTGCTACGATTCATATGTCAAAAATAGTTCACAGTTCAACAGATCTGAACAATACTATTCTCGATCACATCCAGTCTGCCCGCAGAAAAGGAAGCAGCCTTGATCTGCACATCAAAAGCGGGAACAGGCAGGGAATTGTTCAGATACGTAGCGGTCAACTCCTTTCTGCCACAACGGGAAAACTCAACGGAAACGGTGCTGTGCTTACCCTGGTAAGTCTCGAAAACACCACTATTGCTATCGACGAGCAATCAGCACCAGCACCAAAGAACATCTCTCTTTCGCTGGAGCAGATTCTCCATTACACGTCCAGTTTGCAAACTCAATCGGAAAAGCAGATACCCGTCGACGAGGAGAAATACCTCGAAGATGCTCTGCTCCTTTTCTTCCAGTTCAAAAACAAACAAGCTGCGGAGCTTCTGTTACGTATTCTGCGCCAAAATAGGTTTTACTACCCCGCATGGCTCTGGCAATCACGCCTTCTCACCAGGGATGATTACATCATAAAAGCACTTGATGAGGCCTACCGATGGGGGAACGACGATAGAGATATCTGGCGGGAATCGCGGAAGATGAGGCCTCAGCTGGAAGATATTCCGGAAAGTGTTAAACGTTGCGTATTCTGCTGGTCGCTTCTGGATGAGGGCACGACCTGTGGTCACTGTAAAGCATCTCTTATAGTTACAGGACAACCGCTGGCATCCGATATCAAGCAGGAAGAAATACAGCAGTCTCTTGTCTATTACCACCGTGCCCTGGAGAAAGATCCTGAAAATGCGCGTATCGCTTATACGCTCTCACTTGGCTCTTTCAACCTCAAGCAGTACGAAAAAGCACTCCCATTGATGAGGGACGCAGTCAGGCTCTCACCCCAATCCACACTCTACCGTAAGAGCCTTTCTCTCCTCCTGACTCTGGCTAAAGCCAACGACAGAAACCCCGAACCCGAAGCCAGGAAGGAGCCCCGTCATCAGAGCAGCCAGGTCACAGTGATGATGGTCGAAGATAGCAAGACTTCGCGCAAAGTTCTATCAATGCTCTTTGAACGTCTTGGCTATAGGATAGTTGAGGCCGAAAATGGTGCAGAGGCCATGGCTAAGGCACAGTCTGCCTCTATTGACCTTATACTTCTGGACCTCATGCTGCCAGATATCAACGGTCACGAGTTATTACCAAAGCTCAGACAACTCAAAGGCATGAAAAATATTCCGGTTATCATGCTCACGGGCAGGCAGGATTCCACTGACCGCCTGCTCGGTATTCAATCCGGAGCAAGTGAGTATGTCACTAAACCGTTTGACCCCAAAAAGCTTACGGAGCTTGTTCAGCAATATATCAAAAAGACGAGGGACCCGAACAAGGCCCCACTCCCCTCACTCACTACCAACACTTTGAAAGCAGATCAGCCCACGGCACCGGCTACTGGAATTTCAAAACAGCAAACGGGTGAAAGCCAGAAAAGGGGAACCCCTGTCATTTCGCCGGCATCCGTAAAAAATAGCCAGAAATCCATTTTTGTTATCGAGGACAGTCAAACCTCACGTAAGGTTATCTCGATGATACTCGGCAGAAATGGTTACCACATCCACGAGGCGACAACCGGCCAGGAGGCACTTGAGCTTGCTCCGAATATTCAACCGGATCTTATCCTCCTGGATGTCATGCTGCCCGATACGACTGGCTATAATATTTTACCGCAACTTAAAGAAATGCCCCATATCAAGGACCTGCCAGTCGTTATGTTGACCGGTAAAACGGCCCCGTCTGATCGCATGAAAGGGATGCTCGCAGGCTCCAACGAATATCTGACCAAGCCTTTCAACCCCCAGAAGCTTTTATCTGTAATCAGGGGATATCTGTAAATGAACCGAGCTACCCAGAGCCAATACTATTAGCCTGATATGAAATCACTTAATCAAATCATCAGTTCAATCGACGAGCAACTTGCCCAGGTGCAGGATTTTGATGCCAGCCCCGCTTCCAATCTCATGTTTGGAGAGCAGGAAAAGATGCGCAGATACGTCCTGGTACAAATCGGTATTGAAAAACTCGCTATCCCCATCGATGGACTTTCTGAAATAAGTCATATGCCCGTGGTATTACCGCTCCCGAGCCTTCAAAACTGGATCTATGGCATCGCCAATCGTCGCGGTGAAATCGTTTCGGTAATAGATCTGAATAAGCTGCTCATTCCGGAAAGAGAACCTGCCCCGCTTGGTGCCAAGCTTGGTGTTCTTTTTAATGAAAAGCATAAAGTCGGGATCAGTATCGATCAAGTCATAGCAACCATTTCCCGACCTGAATCAGATTGTGTAATCAGCAGTGAGTCACAAATAACCCAGACCTATCCTGAGGTTTTCAACAAGGGACTCCAGGTGGAAAACAGTACATATCAGATTTTGTCCCCGGATTCATTTCTGGCACTTGAAAATCTGCACGATTACCAATTGTCCTGATGATGAAATTTCAACAACAGCAGTACCCAGGCGGTTTGCAGAGTATACCCTGCTTCCCGGATTTTCATGTCGTTAAGGAGATGTAGATGCGACACCTATCACAACCAAAACTGGCGAACATATTCTTTAGGGAAGTCGGCGGCTATATACCCAAGATCGACCTTGCTATTTCGACCTTACGCCTCACGGCCGATGATAAAATGGCACTTGGTGAAGTCTATCGTTATTTTCACAATATTAAAGGGGCTGCATCTCAGGTCTCCCACAAAGGTTTGAGCAGTTCTGCCGGCATCTGTGAGATGTTGCTCGGAGAACTCATCGCCGACAATCGTACTCCAATCGGCCACCAGTTGGATTTTCTTTCACTGGTAAACCAGAATATTGGTGAATTTTGTGAGCTCCCTGAAAAATCCGAAGCGGCCGAGGAATCCCTTTTTTCAAATACACTTTCCTTTTTCAAGACGCTTATGCACAAAATCGGGCCGGAGAATCCTATTTCCCTTTCAACCAATATGCTGAATCTGATGCAGGACCTTGATTCCCGAACAGCATCGGCACCAGCATTTGCCCCGGACATGAGTGCCCCTCATTTTCTTACAACCGAATCCAAAGGTCATCTTGATTGCCTGCTCTCACTTCGCTCTGTTGTCCCTCTTCTGAAAGAACTTGCCGAATATTCACCTGAAAGCACACCATTTCATACTGTTTCCCTTCCACCAATGATCAGGGCTGTAAAAACCCTCACAGGTCTTACCGCATCTGCCGGCTTGAAAGGTCATCATTCATTGTTGTCACAATTCCTGATGATCTTGATAAAGCTTGAAAAATCGCCGGAACTCAACAGCAACTCAACTCCGGAGTTACTTCAGGAGTTCCTTTCATATCTTGATCTCGTATTCTCCATGCCCCCGGGAGATGGTGAAGAGGCTGCTAGAAAGGTTCAGGCACATCTCGAGTCCCTTTGCAATCTGCTTGTTCAGCGCTCTGTTGCAGCTGAACCATCTGCGGATTTTCAGTTACCGGAGGATGTTACGGATGTTATCGGCGAAAACCATGACAGGTCTGTACCACTTGAAGCTCCCGGTGATACTTTAGCCCAGAACCCTACCTCTGCAGATTTCAATTCTGGCGCTATCCCGCAGGTGTCGAACGAGATACCTGAATCGACGATCACTGAAGAAACAACCTCGCCCTCTTCCATCGAGGATGAACTGCTCGAGATTTTCAAGTCTGAATGTGATGAGCATCTCCAGGTGTTTGAGGAGATACTGAATCAACTCAACACAATCATTGATGATGTGCTACCTGTTTCAGAGCCAATACGCGAACAACTCGCCCTGTTGAGTAGAGCTGCGCATACCCTGAAGGGTGCCGCAGCAATGACAGGTTTTGACTCCATCTCAAAATGTGCTGCCAGCCTCGAATGTTATCTTGAGTGGTTGCGTGATGACTCAGGAACAATTTCACCAGCCGATATAACACTCATAGTTGAAGGCTCTGATGCTATCACGATTTTGACCAAAACAGATGGCACTACGAACATTCCTGACCTTTCTGCTATAAATGCGAAGATCGAAGCGATTATGGCCCGTACTGATGTGCCGGTCGTTTCACAGGGTAGCTGGACACTTGAACAACCAGCGGACGCAGAATTTCTATTGGAGATCAATGAAAGTGACATACTGCTTGATATCTCATCAGCTGAAGATGAACCCCCCGCTGCAGCGATAGACCAGGACGGGTTTTTCGCAAACAAGAATGAAACAGATGACACATCATCTTTTACTCAGCAACTTGACCCCGAGTTACTGGCAATATTTCAAAGCGAGTGCGACGAACATCTGCAAACCATTGCTGCCGCATTGAACTCGCTCGCTGCTTCGATTATTGAAACGACTCCTGTTACAGCTACCATTCGTGAGTCTTTAGGTTCGGTTCGACGGGCAGTTCACACCTTGAAAGGTGCTGCGGCAATGACCGGTTTCGACCAACTCGCTTCATGCTCCCATTGTCTTGAGGACCTTCTCGACTGGCTCCATGACAGTGCGCCGCATATTGACCCGCTGGATCTCGTCATTGTCTCAGAAGCAATTGATGTTATAGAGTCAATCTCTTTGTTTGAAAAAGCCTCTACCACCACAGATATCGATGAACTGATCAATGGCGTACGCGGCCACCTCCACAAAAGATCAATGACAGAAGTTGCGGTCGAAGCTGAGAGCAAAGAAGAAGTACAACCGGAACCTGTCGTCCAATCTGCAATCATTCAAGATGCTGTCGTTGAACAAACAGGGACTACAGCCATACCAGGCGACAGTGGTAACATACGGGTTAAGCTTGCCGATCTTGACGAGTTGGTCAATGTAGAAGGCGAGTTGGTTGTAACACGAGGAACTGTTGAGAAACTTCTGGATAAATACTCTCAATCGCTCAGCGAACTTAACACAGTAAAAGATACCCTTCGCAGAAAATCCCAGGAACTTGAAGTGGGATTCGAAGCTCAATCCCTTTATGGTTTCGGTTCCGGCGCCACCCCGCAGGAAACAGACTTTTCCGGAGGCAGTACAGAGCTCTCCGAATTTGATCCTATTGAACTCGATCGTTATTCACAACTGAACCTCATCATCCGTTCTTTGAATGAGATTTCCATTGATATTAATGCTATCTACACCGAAATGACTGCGCTTGGCGCCAACCTGCAGGGTCAGGTAGCAAAGCAACAGCTGGCCATGAGTGTAATGCAGGAAAAACTGATGCGAATCAGGATGACTCCCCTGTCATCGATTTCCAGAATGCTGCATAGAACTGTCCGGCAAACTGCTACCAGACTTGGCAAAAATGTCCGACTCGCTATCACCGGTGACGATGTCTACATGGATCGCTTTATCTGGTCACGTACTATCGATCCATTCTCTCATATTCTCCGTAACTGCATTGACCACGGCATAGAAAGTTCTGACATCAGGACACGACAGGGTAAGTCACCTTCCGGTCAGATTACCTTTCATGCCAGCCAGCGTGGTCGCTTCGTCGTACTTAAAATCAGTGATGACGGCCAGGGTATAAACACTGGACGTCTTCGTGATAAGCTCATTGAAGAACAGTTAATCAGCGCCGACGACAGGCTTAGCGAAACAGAACTGCTGCCATACCTGTTCAAGCCCAGTGTCACCACCCGTGATGATGTCAGCGAAACCTCCGGCCGCGGTGTTGGTCTTGATGTCGTCCTGAAGAATCTTCAGGACCTGCGCGGTTCAGTGCAGATACACAACTCGCCCGGTAAAGGAGTTACTTTCGAACTCAGAATTCCCATAACCCTTTCTGTTAACAGGGCTATTATATTCGAACTGAGCCAGCGAAAGTTCGCCGTTCCTATTCATGATATCGTCGAAGTACGAAAATTTGCCGCAGCTGAAATTATCGAAGGCGATAAAGTTCAGTGGAACGATCAGGTAATTCCTATTATTAATCTCAGCAATAGCCTTCAGCTTCCATCCACGCAAATTGTTAATGAGAATATTCTGACCTTGATCGTTGAAACGTCGCAATACCAATTCAGTGCGGTACAGATCGAGGCTATAGAAGAGCAACGCGAGATCGTCATTAAGGATCTTGGTTCCCATTTACGTTATGTCCCCGGCATCAATGGCGTGACACTTACAGGTGAAGGTACTATCATCCCAATCCTTAATCTCCACGAGCTTGCCGTTAAGGTGGATTTTCAGCCACAGTCAAGCCCTGAGAAAAACGATATTATCGATAACAGAGAACCGCTCAAGGTACTTGTTGTCGATGACTCGATCAGTGTCCGCTATACCATTACCCGCCTTGTGAAAGGCCAATCGTGGTCCTCATTCCAGGCCGTTGACGGTATTGACGCCCTGGAAACCCTGGAGAATCTTATTCCCGACGTAATCGTTCTTGATATTGAAATGCCACGAATGAATGGCTTTGAGTTTATGGCAATTATCCGCAATGATGAGCGATATAAGGCCATCCCTGTTGTTATGTTGACCTCAAGGGCCTCGGAAAAACATCAGAACAAAGCAAAGGAACTCGGAGTAAACCATTATATGGTGAAACCATTCCAGGAAGAAGACTTCATCCAGCTCGTCAGCAGTATGGACTCAAGCCGGGCCTGAAAACGTTTAACAATTGAATCAGTTGAGCACCCATGATAACAGCACAGCAGAAAGAACCAGAGATTGGCTTGATTAAGGCAAATGTCCCCTCCATCGAAGGTTGGGACATCAACTGGTTAATCAGCCGGGGTCAGATCGAATATATACTCCACGATATAGCTCTACTCCCGGCTGACGACAAATATCCGCATTTGCAAAGAGCGCAATATCAGGACGATGCCCTACTGGTTATAAGTCTTGAAAAGTATTTCCACCTTGGGATGTTAGCTTCATCACAACCATATAAATTCGTGGTGACGCGAGCACCAGGTATTGATGGAAAAGCTCGGCGAGTCATTCTTCGCACCGCCAATCCACTGCGAGTCCGAAAGTTGAACTTCAACGCGTCACAAGCAACAGACACCGGCTTACCCAAAAACAGCCAGGATCTGCTCGGCGCATTCGCCCTGCCGGATAACCAACTGGTTCTGATTCCGGATATTGCCAAAATTCATGATCGCCTGCTGGTCAGTCAGGACTGATACACCAATGAGCATGATGAAGATTGCCAAAGAATGTAGATTGTAGTGGAAAGATTTGATAAATATACATAAATTAGCTTGCACATTGTAGCACAGCTTCTGTTATAGAGTAAATAAAGCGTGTCTTGAAAAGACCGGAAATGTGGGAATATTTCCCATTCACCTAGATTTAGAGTGGAACACGAATAATGAGCGACAAAGTTATCCTGATTGTTGAAGACAGCCCTACCGACCTTCATATCGCAGAAAACCTCTGTACCGCAAACGGCTACAAGGTTCTCAGCACCGATGAAGGCGAAAAAGCTATAGAAATCGCGAGTGAAAACAAACCAGATCTTATCCTTCTGGACGTTATTCTCCCGAAACAGAACGGTTTTGAAATCTGCAGGCAGCTCAAAAACAATGAGGCTACCAAGGACATCAAAGTCATAATGGTAACCAGCAAGTCACAGCCAAGTGATAAATTCTGGGGAATGAAACAAGGTGCAGATGAATATGTCTTCAAGCCCTACGAAGAAGTATCACTGCTAACCGCTATTGAGCAGCACATCTAAGTTTAAGCTACCAATTTTCAATGCAAAAACGCATCAGCTTTTTCTCTGCAATCAACGCTCTTTGAAAAAGCTGATGGAATGTTTGAATAAAAAAGCCCTGTGAGAAATTCACAGGGCTTTTTTATTGAGATATGAATCAGCCTCAGCAATGCCGGGAGGTGATTACATCTTTTTATAGAGTTCCAGAGTTCGCTCAGGTGTCATGATATTCTGCCAATCTGGCCCGAGACAATTCTCCCACAGGGGTACAAGGCCCAGGGCGGTTCTTACCATTTTGTCCAGCGATGCATCATCCATGTTGGCGGTAAGATTTCTTGGCAAAGTGATGGAATGTTTCGCCATCATCCTGCGGAACTCCTCTACCCCCTTTGGATAAATTTCATCCAGGTAATCAAAGGTGATACAACAGCCGATGCCGTGATGGATGCCGAGCACGTAAGAAAGACCATATGACAAGGCGTGACAGGCACCTACCTGGGAGTACGCGATACTCATTCCCCCGAAGTAGGAGGCCATCATCAATTTGTCGTCTTTATCGGCATGGTCTTCCAGAAATACCTGCCGACAGAGATCAATTGATTTCTCGCCATATGATTTGCTGAACTCATTTAAAAAAGTTCCCTCCAGGGATTCAACATCATGGATATAACAATCCATGCCTGTGTAGAACCACTGATCTTTAGGTACACCTGCGAGCAATTCGGGATCGAGAATTATCTGGTCAAACAGTGTGTAATCAGAATTGATTCCCAGCTTTTTATCCGGGCCGGTCAAAATTGTGGTTCTGGATATTTCCGCACCGGTTCCTGCTAGGGTGGGAATTGCCACGTGATATACAGCAGGATTCTGAATCAGATCCCAGCCCTGATAGTCAGCGGCTGAACCTGGGTTGTTGAGCATAAGAGAGACCGCTTTGGCGATATCCATAGCGCTGCCGCCGCCAATACCTATTATGCCATCAGGCTTCACTTCACTGTACTCTTTGACTTTTGCAACAAGTGCATCAATGTAGCTGGTCTTTGGTTCGTCGTCTACGTTCACTCGCAGCAACAGGTCATTCCCCTCCATGGGCAAGCGAGCTTCAAGAGGTGCATCCTTGAACACATCGTCAATAACAAACACCACATAGGAATCAGGGTTTACACGCTTTTCCTTGAGAACATCACCAAGCTGGTTGAATGATCCTCGACCAAACATTATTTTAGGTACTATACTGAAGTTTCTGTACATTTTTTTCCCATTTCATCTATGAATTGTAAAACCAGGCTGCTACAATAGCTGTGCCGGCCTCGTTTAAGGCGATCTATTCTTATAGACAGTCATTGCCAAAACACCCCGCAATCTCTAATAATTGCCAGGCAGCCTGATCTATTATCCGGGTCATGAAGAAACCCTGACCAGTGCTCAGGTAACAAATATATTGGCAAAATTCAACAAAGAATTCATCTTAATGCAGGTAGGACGAGCAGTTAACCAAAAAGCAAAACCTACCAACCGGTGTGACAAATACATCACATACCAGGAATTTCCTTCTATAATAACACCAGAACGCTCATATGTCAGTTATCAACGAACACAGTGTATTCACTTCCCTGCGCCAGCACGGCCCACTTGCAGTGGAAGAAACCGTCAACCTCATGAAACCATTTTCAAAACGCACTCGGGCCTGGGTAAAACAACTTTCCTCAAACCGTAATAACGTGACCAAATACCGTGCCTTGCGTAGTCAGATATTTGAGTTTCTCGAAATTTCCAGCTTCAAGGAAATTGAAGGGATATTTAACAATAAAGAACTTCGAGCCGAACTCAGTCAAAGGGCATACGGACGATTAGGAAATATGTTCGGCATGCAGGGAACCAATAACGAGATAGAGTCCCGTGTTAACGAATATTCACGTACAGCGGACGCTGTGATAAACAGCCTGAGAAACAAAGTCTTCAAGCCGTACGCCTCCCATATCGAAACAACCAACGAGATAGAGGTTATTAATGACCCAATCGAATTGCTGTTAATTATTTTTAATGATCGATATCACAAAAAAGCGCGATTCGAAGCCCGGCGTAAGTTGCAACTGATGAACCTGGCAGCATCCATTCATCAGCGCGAAAACGAAACAGGGATAGAGGATAAATTCTCTTCATTTCTCTCTTTTTTGAACGATTACGTCTGGAGTCCAAAACTCAAAATCGGTGAACACGATCCGGTTTATCTCCTCTCCCATCACGATAAGAAAGATTTCCGCTGCACAGAAGTTGAAGTCATTGAACGTAAAGAAGCTGCCGACGTACAATTCGAAGATGGGATGAAACTGACACTCTTGAAGAGAAGAAGCTTTGAAGTTGATGGCAGGGAATACCCCATTTATGTCTCAATCCGAAAAAAACCTCCTGAAGCAAAAGTACTGAAGCTGTTACGGAAAAATGAGAAAAACCCAGCTGCTGCAGTGGACGATGAGTTGGGTCTCATGGCCGTACTGAACTCAATGGCTGATGTTAAAATATTTCAAAACCATCTCACCCGAAGCGCTTCACGGGCTGATTCCTTCATGGTACTCGAAGATATTTCAGATACCTTGAGTGGCGCGGAAAAATATGCCGCCACCAACACCGGTTCGTCAAGCAAAACCCCGATGCTCAAATTTTTTGCCAAACTGGGTGGTATGCGCGTGGAATTCATCATCCATACCAATCGTACCTGGCTGAACTACATGTATCAGCGGGATGTGGCTCACGACGAGTATGAAGTCCGGCGCATTTTCGACTCTGGTGTTGCCGAACTGCTTTTTCCGGACGACATATTCTATCTGAACCACCAGGCAATACGTAACGATATGCTGAAGCTGTTTCGCAAGCAGATCGAACAGATCTGAAAGCCTTTAAAACGGATCTATTACGCTATATAGCCCTGCTTCTGCAGATAGAGCAATATCTCCTGCACTGCCTCCATCGGCGTGACAGTGGAGGTGTCGATGGTCAACTCCGGATTTGAAGGCGGTATATACGGATCGGTAATACCCGTCACGCCCTTGACCTTGCCTGCACGTGCCTTGGCGTACAGCCCTTTACGGTCCCTGCTCTCACAAACCTCGAGCGGAGTGGAGACATACACCTCAATGTAGCCGCCGTACTGCGAAATCAACTCGCGGTTAGCCTGTCGTGACTCCTCATAGGGGGCGATGGGGGCACAGAGAGCAACCCCTCCATTCTTGGTAATCTCACTGGCTACGAAACCGATTCTGGTGATGTTGAGGTTTCTATGTTCCTTGGAAAAATTCAGCTCTGATGAAAGATTTGTCCTCACGATGTCGCCATCAAGCAAAGTCACCGGCCGGTCACACATCTCCATAAACTTCACCAGCAAGACCTTGGCGATGGTCGATTTACCCGAACCGGAAAATCCACTCATGAATATGGTGAAGCCCTGCTTCGATTTTGGTGGAAAAGATCGACGCAACTCATCGACGATCTCCGGATAGGAAAACCACTCAGGGATACTTTCCCCCTGCTCCAGGCGGAGTCGTAACTCCCTGGAGGTTATAGTTGCGACCTCTTCCTCATCAACCTCATCGAGGAGAACATACTTTTTCTCCTCCTGATGATAGCCCATCTCCCTTTTGGGGACCATTTCAATTCCGGTCTCGGCCGCAAATTCGGCAACCAGTTTCTGGGCCTCACCAGAACTGTAGAAACGCTCACCCCTGCCCAGACCTTTGAATGGATCTGCATGATCTTCCGCCACCATGAAGTGACTGCAGCCAAAATTCTTTCTCATGATCGCCTGCCAGAGCGCCTCCCTGGGCCCCGCCTTTCTGGTCGCAAAAGGAGTCAGGCCGAGCTGGATCATGTGAGACGGGAACTGTTTAGTGAAGGCCTCGTAACAACGGATCTGGGTGTAATAATCAAGGTTACCGGGATGACTCAGATCTGCTACTGGCTGAAGAAAAATAGCAGTACCTGCCTCACGGGCGGCCTCCATCACCATTTCCCGGTGAGCGCAATGCAGATATTCATCAGCGTGAAAGCCAAGCACCCGGCGCCAGCCATTCATGGTAAAGCGACGCACAGTCTCTGACGGAGCCAACCGCAACTGTTGAAAGTCATAGTGAATCGGTAAACTCACGCCCTCCAGATCCCCCCCGACATAATATTCACCGACCCTATCGTACAGCTGCATGACACCGGGGTGAATGGCAGGGTTATCGGTCCCGTACACCGTCTTTGCTTCTTTCTTCTTATCTGCTTTCCAGAGATCGGTAACAGTCAGAATCGCCAGCAGGAAACCTTCCTGATCATTCAGTGCCACCCTGTCTCCGATTGTCAACCTCTCTGCTGTCTGCTCATTTACGTCAAGGCAGATAGGCATGGGCCATACCGTCCCATCCGGCAGGCGCATGGTATCCACAACAGACTCATATACGTCCTTATCCATATAGCCGGTCAGAGGATAAAATCCCCTGTTGAGTAATAATTCGAGATCACAAAGCTGTCTGCCGTTTAGATCTATGGCTGTGCAACTCAGCGCCTCATGACGCAACGTTTCAACTCGCCTGAAATGAACGATCAGACTTTCAGAGTAGAATTCTCTCACGACAATTCCTTTATATGGTTGTATTGAAAAGGCGTAACACGGATGGCATTTCCTACGCCGGATTTATAATTTAGATACAGGACACACCGCCTTTACTCACTTAGGCAGCTTACACACGGTGCTGTTTGAGTGGTTGAGTATCTTTATACCAGCAATGGAATTAATTGCAATTATTGTCGATTATCTGTTGGCGCCCAATATCTACAATCTGAATTACGGACCAACAGTCACTATCATAAAATTTGCCTTTTGATTATATAAGGAGCACCTGATTTCAACAAACTTGACAGAAAGATTGATGCTTTTTACTTTCAGGAACTATATTTTCAGAAATAACAAAGATCACTTTTTTAGCCGCAACCGGAGAATAGACCAGTGCGAAGCGAACCACAGCAGTTCATAACCCCCATTCAGGACATTCCTATCCAGCCACCTCCCGAAATCGACTCGGGTCCCTGCTGAGGCCCGGAAACTTATCCCCGGGCAGGGGAACATGAAAAAGCCGGGTATACCATCGACCCTTTCGTACATGGGTTTATCCAGACAGCTAGAGGCAGTGTCCCGCAGTTAAAAAGTGAACTCTCGGGCCGGGATCATCTCGGCACCATAGGAGTGCGAACAGGCATTCTCAGAAACAATTACAAGGTGACACCGGGGTTGTATGCGGTAGGCTCACCTTCCGCTGATTCACCGGTGGTTGTTACCGCCAACTATAAGCTGACCTTTGATATTGCCCGCAGAAATCTGAAGGTTATCGACGTCTGGTTGTTGGTTATCGATACACGGGGCATAAATGTCTGGTGTGCTGCCGGCAAGGGTACCTTCAGTACTGCCGAAATAGCATATCAGGTAAAGCATTCCGACCTTGCCAAAGTTGTCAACCATCGCACTCTCATACTTCCCCAACTCTCTGCAACCGGTGTAGACTGCCTGAGACTGAAAAGTGAATGCGGGTTTCGCGGCGTGTTTGGTCCTGTTCGCTTATCTGATCTTCCAGAGTTCATAGCAAATCAACTGCAGGCAGATGACAGGATGCGATCTGTGACTTTCACCCTGAAAGAACGGGCAGAACTTGTTCCAGTTGAAGTTTTCCTGAGTATTAAACCTCTGGTATTGCTGCTGCTAGTGATGTTGCCGATATCCGGTATTGGCCCGGAATTTTTTTCAACAAACCAAGCTATTAGTCGTATCATTCCTTTTCTTTTGGCTACTCTTATGGGAATTTTTGCGGGGGCTGTCGTAACGCCTCTCTTACTCAGGGCCCTTCCTTTCAGGCAATTCTGGTTAAAAGGTGCTTTCACGTCACTCATTTCTGCATTGCTGTTCTCAATGTGGTCTATTCCAATTGCAGGAAGTCATGATACCTTAGCCCTCGCATCCTGGATGCTTGCCACTGGCTCTTTTCTCGCCATGAACTTTACCGGGTCAACCCCCTACACGTCTCTTTCCGGTGTAGAATTTGAAATGCGTCGGGGGTTACCGCTGCAGATAGCTTTGGCAACAATTGCCTTGGTTCTCTGGCTGATCTCCCCGTTTATCAGGGGTTAGTTGAACCTCGACAACAGGATTTACAATCATGAAAGAATTCCGTTACCTCGAAAATGTAGCTGAACTCACACTCGATGTTGATACATGTATTGGTTGCGGCATGTGTGTCACAACATGTCCCCATCGGATATTTACCCTGAAAGGTAAAAAAGCAGAAATTGTTGATTTCGGGGCCTGCATGGAATGTGGTGCCTGTGCCCTGAATTGCCCAGTGAATGCCATCCATGTCAATCCCGATGACAAATGCGGCTGCGCAACCCTTATCATCAAGAGCTGGATTGCAAAATATACAGGGAAAACCCTTGGAGGGGGATGCTGCTAGGTGTTAAAACAGAAATATCTTCTTTTTACTCTCCCCTGATCAGAAACTCCTCCAACAGCTTGGTCAGTTTCTGCCATGATCGCTCACCGACTGACTTTTCGTCAATTATCAGATGACGAAAGTAAAGATCCCGGTGAGTCGTTTTTTTCTTTGGGAGTTCAGCCAATTTCCACCTATTCAGCTCCCTTCGTTCTATCAGTTTCTTCGTGCACCGATAGCTGATCAGTTCATCATTGGGCCGCATGATAATCAGGGTTGGATAATTCACCACCGAGAACTGTCTCTCCTCTGCAGAGCGAAACTCCCTCTCCAAGTCAAAAAGTGCCTGGTATGCAGCACCGGTGGTCCCTCTTGTATTTGCCACATATTCCTTCGGAGAACGTGAAGCCAAAAAAGACACCACCCTGGTCATTGGAAGTGCCAGGCGGGTATATAATTTCAAGGCCAATGCCGGAGCCAGCAACACCTGTCGCTCAAAACAGGGTTCGCTTTTCTGAAGTTGCGCCACCATCCCCAGAAGTCCCCCCAGAGAATAGCCAACCAGATAGGCGGGTAGCCCAGGAATTTGTTCCGCCATGAATTCAACTGCAGAATTGAACTGTTCGAGCCACTCCCGGGCACTCACATCCATCATGTCCTCAAAGTTTAACCCTCGATGGCCCTTCAGCTCAAGCCGGTAAACTGCTAATCCCAATCTGTTGAGAAAAACGATCATCTCCCGCCAGCTTTTGGGATTCATATTAAGACCATGAGCCAGCAGCACCCCTCCCCGACACTGATCTTTTTCTACACTAAACCAGTACCCGGAATCGACCTGCCGGACTGACGATAACGAACGTACCCACAAATGAGACTGATCCATTTTGAACATAGCTGATCGGCACAAAAGGATGAATGATTCTGATTTCCCGTGAAACTTAAAAAAACGGACAGGAGTGAGGTATCAGGTGACAGGCGTATTGCCGCCCCCATGAAACTCCATAATCGCCAACAGTAGCTGGCAATTTCATCGAGACTGTGCTACGTTCGCTATCTTTTTTCCCCAGACCAATATCTGCCTTAAGAGGAGGAAAAGAATGGCAACACAGCCCACATTACTCGACGAACCAAAAACCTGGATAAAGTATACACCCAAACTTTGTTATGACTGTAACGCGAGTTGTTGCAAGCTGCCCGTTGAGGTCAAGGCCAAAGACCTCATTCGCATGGAAGTCATGGACGAATTTGAGCTTGGAGAAAACCCAAAAAATATAGCCAAGCGTCTTAAAAAACAAGGTATCGTCGAGCATTTCTATCCCAAAAAGGAGTTATACACGCTCAGTCGAATGGCAAACGGTGATTGCCTCTACCTCGATAAAAAGACCCGACGCTGCAGCATTTACGAACAGCGGCCGGACACATGCAGAAACCACCCCCAGATAGGCCCCCGCTCCGGATTCTGTGCCTTCGCCAGAAAAACTGATTGCTAACTTTACCGGAACTGCGTACCCTGTTCGTTCACAAAAAACTGAACGCAATTTTGCAATGCAATAACGTTGAGGTATACGATGACCAAGCAAACAACAGAACCCCAAGAAGACCTGGAAGTATCCGCAGAGGAATTAGACCAGCTTGATGCTAAGCTCGCGCAAATTGATACGCTCTACAGGAGTCGTTGTATTACTCCCCGCACCGGCAACAATGTCACTGTCCGGGAAATAGAGAAAAGCGACAAATAAACACTTTCAGAAGATCCAGGCTTCCACCTCCAGAGGTGACTCAAATACCAATGCGCAAGGCTGTTTTGCTGAGTGGCGGAATTTTACCTTTTGTTCTGGCGGTAGTAGTAGTAGATCAGGTCAGTAAAGGATACGCCCGGAACACCCTCCAGGGACTTCCGCCATTTACCGCTCCAGGTGGAGTAATCCGTTTTGAATATGTAGAGAATTCTGCAGGTTTTCTGGGTTTTCTTCTGGCGGTTCCCGAGCCATTGCGGGGGATTGTTCTCACGGTTGGTGTAGGACTGCTGCTACTTGCCTTCACCGTCATTGTCCTCCGCTACCAGCAGAGGCTCTCAATCGCCCAAATCACCGTAGCATCACTCATACTCGCGGGTGGCACAAGCAATCTGATCGACCGCCTGATCAACAATGGTGGTGTAATTGACTTCATTGCCATAACGCTCGGTCCGTTCAGCACCGGTATTTTCAATCTGGCTGATGTCTATATTCTCGGCGGTGGTTTCTATCTCGGATATTCACTCGCTCGCCTCCTGCCACCCGCTCACCCATAAGATTTTTCCGGGCCCACCCTTTTTGCTCTTGCCCAGATCGGTTCCTGACATATTTTGTAAGCATCAGAATCTCACAGATACCCAATTTCAAAGGAGTTCGTCATGAAAAGACTATTTCTTCAGTTGGCTGTCATTTCTCTCTTCCTATTCGCTACCGCTTCAACCTCTTTCTCTCACTGTGAAATACCATGCGGCATCTATGATGATGAAGTACGCATTACCCTGATAGGTGAACATATAACCACCATCGAAAAGTCTATGGCCAAAATCGAAGAAATCAAAATGGCGGAGAAACAGGATCACAACCAGCTAGTTCGCTGGGTGATGAATAAAGAAGAACACGCTAATCAGCTTCAACATATCGTAACTCAGTACTTTATGACCCAAAGGCTTAAAGTCGGCACAGAAAATTATGCCGAGCAATTAAGTATTCTTCACCAAATGCTGATTGCAGCCATGAAAAGCAAACAAACCACTGATACTAAGTACACTACTGAACTGAGAGAGCTTCTTTCACGGTTTGATACACTCTATTTCAAACCTCATTAAAACCTCATCCACAAGTGATGTGATGTTGAAGCACACCCCCCGGGACAGCGAACTGCAGCATCAACACGCGTATTGTCTTCTGTCACGACAATATATTGCAACCAGGGCGATGTATCTCAGATCACGATTACGTGAAATGGCAATTGCCTTTGCAGGAACCACGGCAATTATCATCATCGCGATCCTGTTTACAACACAGCCGGGTTTTGCTGAAGAAAGGTTCCGGCTCGAGCAGGTTGCTGACAGACTCGATATTATCTGGGGGATTGATTTCATTTCGGAAAATCTGTTGATTCTCACAGAAAAATCAGGCTCGGTTTCACTGCTTGACTTACAGTCCCGGGAGATTACAAAAATTTCGCAAGCACCGGATGTTTTTGCATCAGGCCAGGGGGGATTGCTGGATTTAGCAGTTTCACCTGACTTTCAGGACACATAAGAGATTTTTTTTACGTACAGCAAGCGCGTAGAACGTAACGGGGTAACCGTCCTTGCCAAAGCCCGTTTTAAAGACAATTCTCTTATCCTGTGGCAGGACATACTCGTCACCAATTCAGGTACCAGTACCAGTCGCCACTACGGCAGCAGAATTGCTTTTGATCAGTCCGGTCATCTTTTCTTCACTGTGGGTGACCGGGGCGAAAGACCCAATGCCCAGAATCTCTCTAATCATGCCGGCTCTGTACTCCGCCTTAAATTAGACGGCAGTATACCGGACAGTAACCCGTTTATTGATACTCCAGAGGCTCTTCCCGAAATATACAGTTATGGTCATCGAAACCCGCAGGGCATCGCTTTCGATGCTGAAACCAGTCGTCTCTGGCTCATCGAACATGGCCCCAGGGGAGGAGATGAGATCAACCTGATTGAAGCTGGAAAAAACTATGGCTGGCCCATAGTTTCTCATGGGCAGGAGTATTACGCGCCAATCCCTGTAGGTGAGGCCAGGGAAAAGCAGGGAATGGAGCCTCCTGTCAAGGTATACATCCTCTCCATTGCTCCAGGCAGTCTGATTATCTACTCCGGCAAGGCCTTCCCAAAATAGCGAGGCAATCTCTTTGCTGGTGCTTTAAAACTTCGTCACCTCAATCGGGTTACAATGAATGCGCAAGGCGAGGCAGTCTTGGAAGAGCGATTATTTGAATCACTACACGAAAGGATTCGTGACGTTGCAGAATCTCCAGCCGGACTCATCTATTTCTCAACGGATAGTGGTAAAATCTTTCGGAATAGCCCATAATTATCTCGTTACTCTTCATTTTCTTCTCTGGTTTGACATTGCCCCGCCCCGCCCTCTACAATTGGGCGTAAGATTATCGTATAATTTTACGCTAACACGCATTTATTATGAAAGAACAGGGCAAAAGCACTGTAGAGATCTCAACGCTATCCGAAGCATCTTAATCTCCAGGGAGGCGTCATGGATATTCGCAACACCAGAACCACAATACTTAATGAGGGTACAACAGAAGTCAAACGAGAGGAGATTCGTGACTACTTTCACGCGACCTACACTATCGATGAAAAGCTCTATGACAGTCTTGCCAGAGACGAAGCATTTTACCTCAGGGCGGAGCCGTTACGGCACCCACTGATCTTTTACCTTGGACATACTGCCGTTTTTTACATCAATAAACTGCTTATAGCCAAACTCATAGACCATCGTATCAACCCTCGCTTTGAGTCAATGTTCGCTATCGGCGTTGATGAAATGAGTTGGGATGACCTGGACGATTCTCACTACGACTGGCCTACAGTCGATGAAGTGAAGGCGTACCGGGAAAAGGTGAGAGATGAAGTCGACCTGCTGATTCAGGAACTGCCGCTTTCCCTGCCGATCACCTGGGATACCCCATTCTGGGCTGTGATGATGGGAATTGAACATCAACGAATTCACCTTGAGACCTCATCAGTCATCATTCGCCGCATGCCGATTGAGGAGGTTCAGCAACTTCCGCTCTGGGAGATCTGTCATCAGTCTGGTCCTGCTCCGGATAATAGGTTGCTTCATGTTCCGGGAGGCAAGGTGCGCCTTGGAAAAGACAAGAATCACCCTTTGTATGGCTGGGACAACGAGTTTGGCCGCCACGAGGCAGAAGTTCGTGATTTTATGGCATCGCGTTTTCTCGTCTCAAACCTTGAATACAAGGATTTTGTCGATCAGGAAGGCTACACCAAAGATGAATACTGGACCGAGGAAGGCAGACGCTGGTTGCATTTTTCCCAGGCCAGCCATCCGCTGTTCTGGGTTCCGCGGGGTGAAGAGTTTCTTTTTCGTACCATGACTCAGATCATAGAAATGCCATGGAGCTGGCCGGTTGAGGTAAATTACCTGGAGGCCAAAGCCTTCTGTAACTGGAAGAGCAGGCAGACCGGCACCACCATCAGGCTGCCATCAGAGGATGAATGGTATCGCCTGCGCGATATTCATGCAATTGCAGATCAACCTTACTGGAAAGAGGCCCCCGGCAACATCAATCTGGAACACTTCGCCTCGTCTTGCCCGGTCGACCATTTCAGGTTTGGTGACTTTTATGACATTATTGGCAACGTCTGGCAGTGGACTGAAACACCGATATCCGGCTTCGAAGGTTTCGAAGTTCACCCATATTACGATGATTTTTCAACCCCGACCTTCGATACCCAGCATAACCTGATCAAGGGCGGTTCCTGGATCTCCACCGGTAATTCAGCCACCCGCGACAGCCGATATGCCTTTCGACGTCATTTCTTCCAGCATGCAGGCCTCCGTTATGTGGAAACCGATCAGCCCCTGCCTGAACCAGAGGCAACGTATGAGAGCGACCAGGCTGTATCCCAGTACTGCGAACTTCATTTCGGTTCCTCCTACTTTGGTGTAGAACCTTTTCCGATACAGTGCGCCAGGATCTGTCTTGAATATATGCAGGGGCGCTCGATGAAAAAAGCGCTTGAACTCGGATGCTCCGTCGGAAGAGCGACCTTTGAACTTGCCAGATCATTTGATGAGGTACATGGCCTCGACTTTTCTGCCCGCTTTATTCGTATTGCCTCTCAACTGCAGGAGAAAGGATATGCCCGATACGAACTCTGCGAAGAAGGTGAAATCGTCTCTTTTCACGAGCACCATCTCAGCGAATTCAATCTGGACGAAACACGTCATAAGGTCGAGTTTCACCAGGCGGATGCCGCCAATCTCAAGCCGGAATTTACAGGTTACAACCTTATCTTTGCCGGCAACCTCATCGACCGGATGGTAAACCCGAAACGTTTTCTCACCACCATCCATCAACGACTCGAAACAGGGGGACTGCTTATTATTACCTCGCCATACACCTGGCTTAAACAGTTCACCAAAAAGGATCAGTGGGTTGGCGGTTATCGCAAGGACGGAGAGCCATACTCAACCGTTGAGGCCCTTGGCGATATACTTGCTCCTCATTTCAAGATGATCGACTCAGCACGGGATGTGGAGATGGTGATCAGAGAAACGAGACGAAAATTCCAGCATACCATTTGTCAGCTGACTGTTTGGGAGAAAAACTGAAGGGAGCAGCTTTACAGGTAAGCAACTGCTCGATCTGTGAGTTCATATAATTTAAGCCGGAGGGGTTATTGCCTCCGGCTTTTTTCCGTCTGAAATGTATTCATATCTTCTTTACCTTGTTCAGACTTTCCGCTAACATCCTCCCAGCCGTCTCAGCGATGGAACATCCTCATTCCGTTTTTTGACTCTCCCTGATCTTCAATCTGAAAAGAAGAGAAGATAGACGCGAGGTGTGTCCGATCAGCACGTGACTTTACCCTGGAATCATTATGCATCAATTTGTAGAGAAGTTTTTTGGGGCTTTATACTGTTTACCACTATCACCCTGCTCGCAACGCCTCACTCCCTCAAGCTGAGCTTTTATGGTAATCAGATTCCGGTTCTTCATTAACATCATCCACCTTAATTTCTCAGGAGAGACCAATGTCAGAGCAGCTTGTTGAAGTACAACGCGGCGATATCGTAGAGTGTATTCATCGTGGTGATATAGCGGTTACCGATAGTTCCGGTACACTGCTGGCCTCGGTCGGTAATCCTCAGAAAAGCACCTATTTTCGTTCAGCCGCCAAACCTCTGCAGGCCATGAATGTTTTTCTCTCGGGTGCCCATGAGAAATATAAGCTCAGCCCTGCAGAAGTTGCTGTAATCTGCTCCTCACACTATGCCGAACCATTCCATCTAAAGGCTGTGACATCAATTCTTGCCAAAGCCGGTCTTACCGAACAACATGTTCTGGGCGGCGTTGTCACCTCCCTCAATCCACAATATGCGTTACAACTTGCAAGAGAAAATGTCAGACTCACCTCGCTATTCAGTGACTGTTCAGGTAAGCATGCCGGCATGCTCGCCACCTGTGTGCTGCAGAATTATCCTCTGGAGAACTACCTTTCAGCCGATCATCCCGTCCAGAAAGAAATCCTTCAGGTCATAGCTGAGATGTGCGACACAGATCCATCTGATATAGCGATAGGTATTGATGGCTGCAGTGCTCCGGTCCACGCCCTGCCACTGAGCAATATGGCAACCGGGTTTGCCCGGCTTGCCAACAGCAGTTCGCTACCTTTGCCATACAAAAATGCGGCAGACAGCATCTTCAGCGCCATGAATGAACAACCTGAAATGGTCGCAGGAACAGGCGGTTTCTGTACCGAACTCATCCGTAAAACCAATGGCAAACTGGTCGGGAAAATCGGCGCGGAAGGAGTGTACTGTGTCGGTGTCAAAGATAAAAACCTAGGTATCGCCATAAAGGTTGAGAGCGGCAATATGGCGATGTTGCCCCCCATTGCGGTTGCCGTTCTCGAACAGCTTGATCTTCTTTCAGGTGAAGAACTGCTCCGTCTGGGATCATACCGCAGAGTAGATAACCTTAATGATATTAAAACCATTGTTGGTCACATTTCTCCGGTCTTTTCTCTCAATCTGAGTTGATTCTCTCCGAGGATATGAAACTGATGATGTATATCTGCATAAACCATCTTCCGTATTCAAGATGAGCCAATCGACGGAATGTGTTGACGTTTTCCTCCTATTATGGAATCTGAAAGGAGATACATTCTAAACCCTGCCCTGATAACGTAAGGAATAGAGTCAAAGATCCTGCCAAAGAATAATGCAATTACCCGTCAGGGTCTCAACCCGAATATCTCATGTGAAAATCGGGACACTAATCCGATCCGGAATGCCCAAAGCACTCCGGTTAAGATTCACCTTTTCCGCACCCCTTAAAATGTCTGATAAGCCCGTAGTCTCGTTATTTGTCCAATGCCTTGTGGACTCGATGTATCCCGATGTTGGTGATGCCATGGTTTCCATATTTGACACACTCAGGATTCCTGTTGATTTCCCTGAAAAGCAGACTTGCTGTGGCCAGCCAGCTTTTAACGCAGGGTATCGCAAAGAAGCGGCCGCAGCGGCAGAGCGTTTTATAGAACTATTCGAATCTGCTGAAGTTATTGTCTGCCCTTCAGGGTCTTGTGTACATATGGTCAGGCACCATTACTCCGAGTTGTTTAAAGACAATCCTGTAATGCTTGCAAAAGCAAAAGCTGTTGGTGCTAAGACATTTGAGTTCAGCCAATACCTCATCGATGAACTTGCAGTTTCCACCCTTGGTGCCTATTTCCCCCACAAAGTTACCTACCACGACTCCTGCCACCTGAGTCGCGGTCTCAAAATAAACCAGCAACCCAGAAAATTGCTCAACAGTGTCGTTGGCCTTGAGTTCGTCGAAATGAAGGACAGTGATAGTTGCTGCGGATTTGGCGGCACTTTCTCCGTCAATTACCCCGAAATTTCCACGGCCATTGTAGATGAGAAAATCGATAACATTCTTGCCAGCGGTGCCGATATCGTTACAGGCTGCGATATCAGTTGCCTGATGAATATTCAAGGTAGATTGAGCAGGCGTGGAGAAGACATCAAGGTTATGCATATCGCGGAAATTTTAGCACAGGGTCAAGGCCATCACCTGGGAGAAGACAAATGAAAAAGTCTCAATCATACTCCCGCAAAGCCGAAGCTGGTATTGCCAATGAAACCCTGCAAAGCGGTCTCAAGATGATTCAGGGCAGATTCGGTAAAGGTGCTATGGAATACTGGGACAACATGGTCGATGCAGATCAGCGCAAGCGCGCCAAATCAAGACGCATGCAGACCCTGGAACACCTTGATATCGTCCTTGCCGAACTCTCCGAAAATATCAGAAAACGAGGGGGCAACGTTTACTTCGCCGCCACGGCAGAAGATGCCGTTCGATACACTCTGGAAGTAGCCAGAGAAAACAAGGTGAAAAGGATCGTAAAAGGTAAATCCATGACCACTGTTGAAGTGGGCATTGATCCGGCCCTTGAAAAGGCAGGTATCGAGGTAGTCGAAACTGATCTTGGTGAATACATTGTCCAACTCGCTGAAGATACCCCTTCTCACATCATTGCGCCCTGTATTCACATGGACCGCAAACAGATAGGAGAACTGTTTACCGACAAACTCGGTATTGATTATACAGAAAATCCACCGGAGCTTACCCAGGCAGCGCGCACCGCCCTGCGGGAAAAGTTGCTCACCGCCGATATGGGCCTTACCGGCTGCAATATAGCTTGTGCTGAAACAGGCCATGTCTCTCTGGTATCAAATGAGGGCAATATTCGTATGGCCACCACCATGCCCCGGGTACATGTGGCCTTCATGGGAATGGAGAGGGTTGCTGCGAACCTTCAGGAACATCAGGATCTCCTGCAGCTTCTTACCAGAGGGGCGGCGCTTCAGAAAATTTCAACCTATGTCAGTTTCACCGGCGGTGTTTCAGATGACGATAATCCGGACGGTCCTGAACACTTTCATCTGGTAATCATTGACAATGGCCGCTCAAAGATACTTGCCGACCCTGAGTTTCGCGAAGTGCTTGCCTGTATCCGCTGTGGTGCCTGCCTGAACATTTGCCCGGTGTATGGCAAAATAGGTGGCCACGCTTACAGCTCTGCCTATTGTGGACCGATCGGTGCGGTGGTTACCCCTCTTTTGCATGGAATAAACAAGCATGCAGACCTCTGCAAAGGTGAGACCCTCTGTGGGGCCTGCAAAGACGTTTGCCCGGTGGAAAATGATCTGCCCAAAATGCTCAGCACCTTGCGATACAAACTAGCCTACGGAGATGAAAAGTGGCAGGTAACCCCGAAAAGCCGCATGGAGAGGATTGGCTTCCGGCTTTGGAAAACAACCATAAAAAACAGAACGCTTTATAATATCTCACTGAAAATTGCCAGATGGTACACCAAGCGGAAGACAGGCAGTAATGGCATGGTTTCCTCAATGCCGTTTCTTGGCGGCAAGTGGACCAGAGGCAGAGATCTGCCCCCTATTGCAGCAGAGACATTTTCAGAGCGCTGGAAAAAAACACATAAGAAATCACGAAGCGGGAGTCAGACATGAGCAATTATCACAGTCAATCGGATAACGAACTACGCTTTCTGTCAACCGTCAGACAAGCCGTGGCTCCCGACTCTGACATGCCCCGTGACAAACGGGCCTATCCCGAAATATTCGCCTACACCGATGACAGGCAGCTTGTGGACACAGTCGAGAACCGTACCGATCTCGACCAACAGGGCCTTGCCAGTGCTTTCATGGATAACGCAGACCCTCAGAGTCTCAGCGTCTATTGCATTAAAAGTCTTGATGAAGCTGCTGACATTATCGTTAATATCGCCAGAAACCGTGTGCCGGAATTCAGTAATAACCGCCATATTATTCAACATGCGCATAAGGATATCAGTGGCCTCAAGTTGTGGGAGAGGTTCTCTGAAGACCCTATCACTGTACATACCACCTACCGTGAAGATTCTGAGCTGCGAGACAAAACCATAGCCTCCTTTATCGGTATTACCGTTGCCGACTGGGGAATTGCCGACAGCGCCACCCTGGTGCAATGCACCAGACCCGGAATGCCCCAGTCTACATCTCTGGTACCATCCATCCATATCGGTTTTGTCCGAAGAAGCCGTATACTAGCAAACCTCAGCGAGGCATACGCCATGATGCGTCGTGATTCCGCGCTCAATTCATGGTGCTTTATTTCAGGGCCTTCAAAAACTGCCGATATCGAGGCACATATGGTTTATGGCGCACACGGTCCAAAAGAAATGCATATTTGTATTTTGGAAGATACCAAGACGTGAATTCCGCCGTGCTGCAGAAAAAAGAAGTCACTCATCTGAATTTCTCATGAGCATTGGGACAAGACAGATAACGCAGGGGTTGTTGTCGGATTAGAGTACGAAAATTGATTTCCCGGTTTTCAGACAATGCTCTCCCTGGGGCCATTGAAGGAGATACGCGTAGACCTCCAATGTCCCCGGCCGCAGCCCATGTGATACTCTATTTTCAACTATTTTGACTCCCCAATAGCCCAATATTGGCTTGCAGCAAAAAGTTATATACCTGATACCGCCCGAACAAAAGATCATCTGGGGCTTACCGTCCCAGGGATTAACTTTTTATAATGAAAAACAACTCACAAAAAAAAATCTTCGCAGCAAAACTCTCGATAACCACCGCAATCAGTCTGGCACTGATGAAATTTGTCGTTGGTCTGGTTACCGGATCGATGGCGGTTCTCTCATCCGCTATCGACTCCATGCTCGACATTCTCATGTCCGGGGTGAATTTTCTGGCTATTCGCCAGGCTGAACAACCTGCCGATACATCCCACGCCTATGGACATGGTAAGTTCGAAACCATGGCTGCACTTGTCCAGTCCCTTATAATCGGCGGGTCCGGAGTGTGGATCATTATTGAATCTTTGCGCCGACTGATTGTCGGAGCAGAGCCATCCAAGGTCGGTAACGGCATGGTGGTGCTGATTATATCCGTTATTGTGTCATTTTTTATCAGCAGATACCTGGTAAAAGTCGGTGAAGAAACAGACTCAGCCGCACTTAAAGCCGACTCCCTGCATTTCTCCATGGATGTTTATACCAATCTGGCACTCACCGCAGGCCTGGTACTCATCTACTTTTTCCATATAAACTGGCTCGACTCCCTGCTCTCATTACTTGTTGGCGCCTACATTCTTTTTGAAGCAATCAAGTTGGCGCGACGTGCCTTAGATGATGTCCTCGACGCCCAACTACCCGAAGAGACCAGGAATAAAATCTATAAAGTTATAGAGGAACATGGTGGCCACATGTACGACTGCCATAACCTGCGAACACGAAAATCCGGTTCAAAAAAAATGATCGATTTCCATCTCACGGTCTGTAGACAACTCAGCGTTGAAGAATCTCACAATATCACTGAAATGCTTGAACTGGAAATCGAGCAGGAACTGAAGAATTCTGATATCACCATACATGTTGAACCTTGCAGGAACGAAGTTTGCCCCGAAACCCCTCACATCTGCAAGGCAGGCGTCATTCACTCAGCAACCGACGTTCACCATTAATACGTGCCAACAAACGGTAGTGATTCTCTCCTTCTATAAGCAAATCTGGTGAGTGATTTCAGTTATCTGGGTTATTTCATCAAGTTCTTAATCTGAACCTGTCACCTTCCCTGACAAACCCATCCCGACAAAAGAACCAACCCATACCACAACGTAGTTATATTGCTTACTTTTATTCAACTGTTTTGTGATTTAACTAAACATTTAATTGCTTAAGCTAAGTAAGGTGTAGTATAGTCGGGAGTCATACGTTCATATGCAGAATATGACTATTTAATGCTCTTTGCTTTTGTCTAGGAATGGCTCCCGGGGTTCAGGCTTATCCCCGGAACCATTTGTATTACCTGCAGGTCTAATGGGTAGGATTGCAGGGATATATTACCAATGAGGAGGAAAAGATGGTTTACAGAGGTTTTTTTCAGGCAGCTCTAGGTTCCCTAGCGGCAACCTGCCTGCTGCTGCCTACTGCAGGTTTTGCACAGGACGCGAAACCTAAAGTTCTCAAACCGTGTATGCAATGTCACAAAGGCGACAGCGCTGATACCATTCGCGGTAAGCTCGGAAGTGTCTCCATGAAAGCTGAGACCTTGAAAGTAAGTACAGGTAAATCTACCTGGCTGGTGTCTTTTGATGAAGATACCGCACTCAAGGGCGCAGAGGCGATCAACAAGATCGGCAAAGACAAAGAGGTAAAAGTAAAATTCGAAGAAGATGCTGGTGTTCTCTACGCTACTTCCGTAAGTGTTAAGCAGCCTGCCAAGCTCGCTGAGAAAGACATTATACGGCTTGAAGCTCTGGCGCCTCTGGTTGCCAAAGGACCGGAAGTAGGTAATTTCACTATTGTAGATGCCCGCCCTGGTAAACTCTTTGTTACCGGTCATATACCAGGCGCTCTCTCCATCTACGATGCTCAGTTTGAGAAGAATATCGCCAAGCTCCCCAAGAATAAGGAAAACCTGCTTGTATTCTATTGTGGAGGGCCCACCTGACGCCTCAGTCCTTCTTCTGCCCGGCGGGCAGAAAAACTCGGTTACACTAACGTAAAAGTATTTATCGATGGTATGCCTGCATGGAAGAAAGCGAAAAATCCGCTTGTTGCTTCCACCAAATACCTCGATGTAATGGCTAAATTCAAAAACTCTGTGGTTGTCGTTGATACCCGTGAGCAGAGTGCTGTTGAAAAAGGTCATATCGAAGGTGCTGTCGCAATCACCGCAGATAAGCTTGCTTCCATGAAAGATGCTTTCCCTGCTAAAAAGGATGCACCCATCGTTATCGTAGCACCGGATTACCAGGCAGGGCTTGCAAGTTTCGATATCATTCGTGGCTGGGGTTACAAAAACACCTCGGTACTCAAAGGTGGCATCGCTGCAGCTGAAAAAGCGGGGCTTGCAATCGCTAAGGGCGCTACCGCCACAGAGATTGCTTATGTTCCCAAGCCAATTCCTGGTGCCATGAGTGCAGCAAAATTCAATGAACTCCTTGCTCAAAATGCTGCTGACACCATGATCATCGACGTTCGCACCGAAGATGAAGCAGAGAGCGGTATGATCACCGGCGCGATTAATATTCCGACCGATGAGATCAGTGACAATCTTGCTGATATCCCCAAAGGCAAGAAAATCGTTACGTACTGCTCTACCGGTATCCGCGCAGAGATGGCATACCTGACCTTGAAGGATAATGGCTACAAAGTCAACTTCCTGAAAGCTGACACTGCATTCAACGATGATGGCACTTTCAAGATAACTGAGAACTAATTTCCCCCTGTTCCTAGATCATAAAAGAGCCGGTCAGCCCCCAGGCTACGTGACCGGCTCTCCCCTTGTTCGCGAAGCAGCACTATTCATTTCGCGGGCCACCATCAAAAAGAAAAGGCCATGACCGTAAATCGGTCATGGCCTTTTCTTTTACTGTAAACGAAAGCTGCTCAGTTGAAGCTCAAGCAACAATCAGGCGGGCAAGTTACTTACCTGGACATCCATGCCTTTGCAGAACGTACAGTGTTCTTCATCAGCATAGCGATAGTCATCGGCCCTACTCCACCAGGTACCGGGGTGATCTTTCCGGCGATCTCACGAGCTTTATCGTAATCAACGTCACCACGCAGAATAGCTTTTCCGGTCTCTTCGTTCATACCGACACGGTTGACACCAACGTCAATGACGGTGGCGCCGGGCTTAATCCACTCCGGCTTGACCAGGTTCGGAACTCCGGCTGCAACGATCAGGATATCAGCACGCTTACAATGAGCAGCCAGATCCTGAGTGCGGGTATGAACGATGGTCACTGTGGAGTTTGCACCCACACCTTTCTGCGCCATCATCATGGCAATCGGCTTACCTACGATATTGGAACGACCCACGACGACAACCTCAGCGCCGGAAGTCTCGGTTCCTGAACGTACAATCATCTCCTGAATACCGGCCGGGGTACACGGGGGGAACAGTACCTCGTCGCCACCAATCATCAGGCGACCAACGTTTACTGGATGGAAACCATCAACGTCCTTGTCAGGATTGATGGCATTCAGCACCTTCTTGTCATCAATATGCTTTGGCAGCGGCAACTGCACCAGGATGCCGTGAATGTCGGAATCATTGTTATACTTATCGATCAGAGCTAACAGGTCTGCCTCGGAAATATCCTCGGGCTGATTATCCTGTACTTCATGAAACCCAAGGCTTTCTGCGGTTCGTACTTTCAGGGTAACGTAGCTGATAGAAGCCGGATTCTCACCAACAAGAATAGTAACCAGCCCTGGAACTTTGCCATACTTCTCTTTCAGTTCTGCAACCTCATCCTTAAGTTCTGCCAGTATTGCCTTACGTATATCGGTACCGCTGATAATTTCTGCTGTCATGGAAATATCTCCTTTTGAATGCATCTGGAAACACTCTACGGCTAGGTGCCTGCAAGTGCCTCTCTGCAAACACAAAAGCCCGTCCTGGGAAGCAGGACGGGCCATGGTCAGTAACCTTTAGAATACGCCTTTTACTTTACCAGTCTCGACGTCTACGTCAACCCGTCTGAATGCCGGGTTCGAGCCTGTTCCCGGCATCAGGCTGATAGCGCCGGCAACCGGGACGATGAATCCGGCACCACCATAGGTGAGCACCTCACGGATGGAGAGACGCCATCCTTTAGGACAGCCTTTAAGGGCTGGATTGTCAGAGAGTGACAGGTGAGTCTTAACCATACACAGACCAAGATTGGCCAGCTCAGGATCTGCCTGGATTCTGTCAATAGCTGCATCGGCAGCTGCAGAGTAGTCAACACCGTCAGCACCGTAAACTTCTTTCGCGACCTTCTCGATACGATCCTTGATCGGCTCATCAAGCTCATAGAGGAACTTGAACTCTGTCTGCTCTTCACACGCCTCAATAACCGCATCGGCAAATTCGAGAGCACCTTCACCACCATGCTCCCAATGACGGGACAGGGCAACCTTGGCACCTGCAGCCTCGGCCAGCTCACGAACCTTGGCGATCTCCGCGTCGGTATCGGTATAGAAGGCGTTAATACAGACAACCGGGCTGATACCAGCTTTACGCACGGTATTAATGTGGTGTATCAGGTTGGTACATCCTTTGGCAACCCAGTCAACGTTCTCGGTCAGGTACTCTTCCGGCATTGCTTTACCCGGAACAGGTACAGGAGCGCCACCATGACACTTCAGAGCACGGATAGTGGCAACAACAACAGCGCAATCAGGTACCAACTGACTGAAACGGCACTTGAGGTTCCAGAATTTTTCAAAACCGATATCAGCACCGAAACCAGACTCGGTTACATGATAATCAGCAAGCTTCAGACCAACACGGTCAGCGATGATGGAACTCTGGCCGATGGCGATATTGGCAAAAGGACCGGCGTGAACAATAACAGGTTGACCTTCCAGGGTCTGCATGAGGGAAGGATTGAGAGCATCAACCATCCAGGCTGTCATGGCACCTGCAACTTCCAGATCACCGGTGGTAACCGGCTTGCCTTTCTTGGTGTAGGCAACAACGATCTTACCCATGCGCTCGCGCATGTCTTTCAGATCCTTGGATACTGAAAGAATAGCCATAACTTCTGAAGAAACGGCAATACCGAACTTGGATTTCATCATGAAGCCGTCGGACTTGCCGTTAACGCCATCGATACCGATAATGATATTTCTCAGTGCCTGGCAGCAATAGTCCATTACCCAACCCATCTCTACTTTGGTCGGGTCGATATCGAGACGCTTCATGCCGGAGAGACGCTCGAGTTGCTCGTCGGTGTAGTTTCTTTCATGCTGCAAACGGGAGGTGAGAGCAACCATCGCCAGGTTATGGGCATTCATGATTGCGTTGATGTCACCAGTAAATCCCAGCGAGAACGGGGTCAGGGGAATGCACTGGGCGAGACCACCACCAGCTGCAGAACCCTTGATATTCATGGTTGGGCCGCCGGAAGGCTGACGAATCGCAGCGCAGACGTTCTTCCCTCTCTTACCAAGCCCCTGAACAAGGCCCATGGAAGAGGTTGATTTACCTTCTCCAAGCGGAGTGGGTGTGATAGCGGTAACATCGATGTACTTTCCGTTAGGCTTGTCTTTCAGACGTGCAAGCACTCTCTGAAAGTCAATTTTGCCGATGTAGTGACCCTGAGGCAACAGCTCTTCTTTGGTAAGCCCCAGTTTTTCACCAATCTGATAGATCGTCAGCATCCGTGTTTCCGCCTCTTCGGCGATTTCCCAGTCCTGGTGTTTGGTTGGATCTAATGTCATAACGATTCCTTTTGATTCAGGTGAAGGTGGTAGGTGACACGGTATCAGGATGAAACCGCCCCCCGGTTAAGACTACATACTAGAACTGCATACCGGTTACAAAATTTATTCCCTCAATATTGTCGATAACCTACTCTAAAATATTGCTCTCTTGCAAGTTGTTTTGACACAAATGAGTCACCATTACTCAATTCCACACACGGGGTTAGCCATGCACTCCTAATCAACTAATATTTCACAAATTAAATCGATTTCAATCATCCCCTCCGACCGACAATTCGACTCCATCGCCGTGTTTACGCACAACGCTACGCACAACTCGCACACATGATCCTTCTGATTGTTATGCAGTCATTTGATAAACAAGCACAAATTGAAACAAGAAAAAACATTATATCAGCTAAACTGACAATCATTGCCACTACCGAGAATATAGTTCATCCAGTCCACCTCCGCTGCCTCTTAATTTTGATTTGCGAAATCAGCCGCTCAACGGAAATGGTCATTGACGGAGCACCAGCCAGTACGTTATTACTTCGTTATAGATGTAAGGTTCAACAATGACAGTTATTTCATAACAAACACTTTCGCAGGAAGAGGCAAATATGTGTGAAATACGAGTAGTAATGGACCATGACGGTGCAGAGGAGCTGATGATGGAAAATGTCACCAAGCTCGATGTTCTCGAAGACGCACTGGTCATCACCTCACTCTTTGAGGGGACCAAAGAGATTCCCGGTGCATCCGTTCGCAGCATCGACTTTCTGGCCGGCAAGGTGTACGTGCAAAAACCTACCTGACAGGCGTGCTTTCAGCCAAATCTTCACTTACGATTCGGCCGGGCTAACGAGAAATCCGGGATGACCGGGCGCCTCAACATTACGAACAACGTGCACAAAAACAATGGGATAACCTGCAGGCTACAGTTACAGGCCAACATTTGCCAACTACAGGAAAAATGCGGTATTAACGTTCCAAATACTGGAGACATTTATGGAAAGTAAAGACAAATTGCGAGTACTCCTGCAACACTGGATTGATCATAACAAAGGCCATGCCGAAGAATTTGAGAAATGGCGTAAAACTGCAGGTGAAGAAGGCATGTCCTCCATCGCTGACAACATTGCTGACGCCATCAAATGTATGAACGAGGCCAATATCTCGCTCAACAAGGCGCTGGAAGAGGCCGGCGGCCCAGCCGAGGAAGGTGGTCACCACCATCACCATCATCATCACCACCATCACTGATACCTCTGCCTTTTCTGATCATCCGGTAACGGACAAATCAAACTTCATGAGAACAGCCGGGAGAGTGGTAATCCCCTCAGGCTGTTCTCATTCTTCTGATACCATCCCACTGTAAATCACAAGAGTCAATCAACCTCCGGTCTTGGATAAAGACCTGCACTCTCAATTATTTCCGGCACTTTCTCTTCCCATTCGATAGCCATAACGTGAAAGCCAGCTACCCCTTTTACTTCTTTCAACCTCTGGATCTGCTCAATTGCTATATTTATTCCCTCCTGGGCCTGCTGCTTTTTTTCAACCCCCGCCAACCTGTCGATGAGTTCATCGGGCACATCCATTCCCGGCACGGCACGCTTCATGTACTTTGCCATCCCCACTGAGCGCATCGGTGTAATTCCAGCCATTATATTGACTTTTCCATCCAGACCTCGATCCCGCACCTCCTCCATCCACTTCTCGAAGCGATCCATATTGTAAATACATTGAGTCTGAATAAATTCAGCACCTGCCGCAATTTTTTTAGCGAGCCTTGGCACCCGTATCATAAACGGATCACCAAAAGGGTTGGCGGCGGCACCCGCATAAAACCTCGGGGGCACCTTTATTTCATCACCACTCAGGAATTTCCCCTCCTCCCGCATGTGCCGCACGGTTTGCAGCAATTGCATAGAGTCCAGATCAAAAACATTCTGTGCCTGGCGGTGGTCACCAAAGCTTTGATGGTCACCGGAAAGGCAGAGCACATTATTTATACCAAACGAGGCAGCACCCAGAAGATCACTCTGCAGGGCAATCCTGTTTCTGTCCCTGGTTACCATCTGCAAAACGGGTTCAATCCCTTCATTTTTCAGATGAATACAAGCTGCCAGGCTGCAAATTCTGGTTACCGAGGTCTGGTTATCAGTGATATTTACCGCGTCTACATGATTCTTGATGAGCCGTCCTTTCTCAATAATATGGGTTGGATCACTTGATCTCGGAGGACCACACTCACTGGTGACCGCAAGATGACCACTTTTGAAGATCTTCTCGAGTTTGCTTTCTGTTTTTAATTCCACAATTAGAAGTCCTCCAGTTTAAATGATCTCGGCCCCCCCGCCCTATCCCTGGACCAATCCTTGAGGCTACTGAGCTTTTCGTAGTTTTCCATCTTCCCCATTGCGTCCAGGCGATCTATTATCAGTTGCCAGGCACAATCAACCTCTCTGGAAATCTCACATTTGCCATTTGCAGATCCACCACAAGGCCCATTCAGAACCCGCTTGGCGCAACGACTTATCGGACAGACGCCGCCGGTTGCCCCCAAAACACAATCACCGCACCCCTGGCACTTTTCAGTGAAGACTCCTGGCGCGATTACATCTCCCAGGAAGGTAGTATTCAACGCCGGATACACAGGAGTCTTCGGGTACTTGGTAGCCACAAACTGCACCCCGATACCACATGCCAGACTCAGCACAGCCTCTGAGTTTTGCAGCAGACCCTCAGCTTTTTCAAAAAATTCATGTTCGCATTGTCGCTCTATACCACTATCGACAAACTGTATCTCCAGCTCTTCCCTTGTTGCTTTCATCCTCAATAAAGAGGCAAGGATTTCGGCTTCTTTATTCCCACCCTGATGGCATACGGCCACACAGGTATTGCAGCCAAAGACTGTGACATTTTTATGTTGCCGAACCATCTCCCAGATTTCTTCCAAAGGTTTCTGCTCACCAACTATCATAACTATTCCGCTCCCTGGTCAATACAGCGTTCCATGTCCTCGTAATCTGCCCACGTGCTTTAAGACTCGTACAACAAGCCAGGCAGCCGGATAAACGCACGCGTCAGGCTGACCGCTCTTTAGGTTGCTTCATCTGCCGGGCAGCCTTTTTCTTTTTTACAATGGCCCTCCAGATCGGTGATGGACCTAATTCCTTTATCTTTTCAGTAAATTCAGCACATATCTCTGCCCATCTCGGCCCCATCGCAGCCGAAAGATTATAAAATTCCAGCCGCTCCGGGTCTATACCGACCGATTCCAGCAGACCATGTAATCTATGAACTCGTTTTTTCGCGTTAATGTTTCCTTCCAGGAAATGGCATTGGCCCTCAAGTCAGCCAGCCACGAAAACACCATCCACTCCTCTTTCAAACGCCCGTAATACATAAGAATGATCAAGTTTTCCCGTACAGGGCAGCCGCACGATCTTGACATTATACGGATAAGAAAGACGCATAACACCAGCCAGGTCCGCAGCCGCAAATGCGCAATAATGACATGCAAACGCTATTATATTGGGTTGCCAGTCTGCAGGCACGTCCTGCACTTTCGGCTCCGGGCCACCCCGGACCTCTTCTTTCCCCTCGTCATTTGCCATACCTTCTCCTTTGGGTTGTCCTCAAACAATTTCCGTTGCCGCATCGATCATGGCCATTATCTGATCATCTCTGAAAAAGTTGACCTGAAAGGCTTTAGCAGGACAAATGCCGGCGCATATGCCGCAACCGGTACATTTGACTTCGTTATGACTAATCCTACCCTCTTCATCAATATAGGGTGAACCAAACGGGCAGGCCCGGAAACAGGCCAGGCAGGACATGCAGATATCCCTGTTATGTTTGGAAACGATACCTGACACCGACAACTGCTCATGGGAGAGCAAAGCCCCTGCTTTGCCAGCCCCTGCCAGAGCCTGGGAGATAGTTTCTTCGAGATTTTTAGGCGCATGGGCGAGCCCCGCCAGAAAATAGCCCTCACTCGGAAAATCCACCGGGCGAAGCTTGACGTGGGCTTCGAGAAAAAATCTGTCGAGATTACAGGTAAGTTTGAATTTCTTTGAAAGATCCTCAATATCGGGTTGCGGCCTGAGACCCGTGGAAAGCACCAGGTAATCGGCTTCCACCATCATTTCCCTATGCAGCACCTTGCTCTCAAAGCGCACTTTGCACTTTTCGCCATCAATCTCAACCTGCGGCTTATCTTCCGGCAGATAGAGGAAAAAAAGTACACCGAGATCACGGGCTTTTTTGTAATAATCCTCTTTTAAGCCATAAGCACGCATATCCCGGTACAGCACCACCACCTGGGCACCAGAAGCCTTTTCTTTAATGGCGATGGCGTTCTTCAGCGCATCCTGGCAACAAATTCTTGAACAGTAGTTATCAGGTTCTTCACGGGACCCGACGCACTGAATCATCACATACGTCTGATCATTACCGGGTTGCCGCTCGTCCAGCAGATCTTCCAACTCTCGCTGGGTTATAACCCGTTCGGAATTTGCATATTCGTACTGGTCTGGAATATATTCCTGACCACCAGTGGTGATCAGGATCGCCCCATGGTCAATTGTCGTGCCATTGGTCAGCCTGGTAACGAAATTACCCACGAAACCATCAGTATTATCGACCGTTGTGCCCATATGCAGGGTAATTCGCTCCTCCGCCTGAACCTGCGATATCAAATCGCTTACAAAAGCCTGCACATCGTCGCCCTCAAGGGTTCTGCGCACATTGACGGCAAGCCCGCCAAGTTCTTCTTCACGCTCAACCAGATGCACCCCATAGCCCTGACGCGATAACGACACTGCCGCGGTCATTCCAGCCACACCGCCACCGAGGACCAAACCATAATGGGTTACCCCCACCGAATTCTGCTGGACAGGTTCCAGCAGACGGGCTTTGGCGATATTCATTTTCACGATATCGAGTGCCTTTTCGGTTGCATGCTCCTTGTCATCCATATGGCACCAGGAGCATTGTTCACGGATATCGGCCAGCTCAAAAAGGAATTTATTGAGCCCTACTTCACGAATAGTATCCATGAAAAGTGGCGAGTGCGTACGCGGTGTGCAGGAGGCGATAAGTACCCTGTTGAGATTTTTCTCCCTGATAATATCCTTTACTTTGGCCTGACCGTCCGGAGCACAGGCATAAATGATCGTTTCGCTATGCACCACATTCTGCTCTTTAGCAGACTCCTCTGCCACATGCTGCACATCCACCGTTCCGGCAATATTGACACCACAGTGACAGACGAACACTCCCACCCTCGGTTCATCTCCTGTAACATCAATTTCGTCCGGCAGAACGACCTCTTCAACCTGGGTACCTCGACTCTCACCCAGAAGTGCCATGGCGTTGGCCGCTGAACCGCTGCCCTGGACCACCGTCTCTGGTATATCCTTTGGCCCCTGATAGGTTCCGGCCACGAAGATACCCTTCCTGCAGGTCTCAACCGGATGGAGTTTCGAAGTCTCCGCAAAACCATATTTATCAGTCTTTATGCCGAAAATATCAGCAAACTCGGCAGCCTCGTCGTGGGGCTCAAAGCCCATTGAAAGTACCACCATATCAAACTGTTCATTGACCAGGTTACCTTCATCATCGACATGGTGGATATACAGATTTTTTGTCTCAGGATCTTCAATCACCTCGGATACCATCGCCCGCTTGTAATGCACGCCGGAGTCCTTTTTGGCCTTATCGATAAACTTATCGAAGTCCTTGCCGAATGCCCGAAGCTCCATATAAAAGACAGTCTGCTCGACTTCAGGATCATGTTCCTTGGCAATCACACACTGCTTGGCCGCATACATACAACAGACTGATGAACACCATGGATTCGAGTTATTTTCATTGCGCGAGCCCACACACTGAATCCAGGCAATCTTTTGGGGTGCCACATTGTCGCTTGGTCGCTCAACGTGCCCTCCACATGGGCCCGAGGCCGAAAGCAATCGCTCAAACTGGATGGCGGTAACCACATTTTCATGCTTACCAAAACCAAACTCCTGGCGTATAGCAGGGTTATACGTTTTCAATCCGGGAGTAAGAATTATGGAGCCGACATTGATCTCATATTCTTTGTCTGTATCTTCGAAATTGATGGCGTCTGCATCGCAGGCCTTTTCACATTTTTTGCAGACCCCTTTATTCAGGTAGAGGCAGTGGGCGCTGTCTATTGCCCGCGTATTTGGAACAGCCTGGGGGAAGAGCGCATAGATCGCCCGCCTGTTATCCAGTCCCTGATTGAAATAGTCAGGCACACGGCTTGGGCATTTTGCCTCACAAGCTCCACAGCCGGTACATTTTTCCGCATCGACATAACGAGCTTTTTCGTGGATGGTGACTGTAAAATTCCCCTCCTCACCAGTAACCCCTGCTACCTTGGCAAGGGTGTGCATCTTGATATTCGGGTGACGACTGCTCTCAACCATGCGAGGCGAGATCATGCACATAGCACAGTCCCCGGTGGGGAAGGTCTTATCCAGTCTGGACATGGTGCCGCCAATAGAAGGTTCATCATTGATCATGTGAACCAAGAGGCCGCTATTGGCAAGATCGAGAGATGCCTGCATCCCTCCTATGCCGGAACCTACTACGAGAACTGAACCTACTTTTTGCTTCCGATCCTGCCCGGGGGTAATCCTTATCAAGGCAAGGCCCTCCTTACGCGCGATCCCGGCAGTTCGCAGATGCTGGTTATTCTGTTTCTACCAGCATCTGCTGCGGGTATTTATCAGAATACAACGGTGAGACCTGGAAACTCTAAACCTCACCAGCCAAAAGCAATATAACCCATATAATTGGTTATGATAAATATTTTTTATTGAGGAACTCATTTACTTACAATTTGTGCCGGATTGGTTTTATTCAACTTCAATATTGCAGTTCGTTGTTACACCCTCGAGTACTGAAAGGACTGCTACCCCATGACCGGAATGGCCGAAAATTGCATATGAGTTTTTTGAACTCGCCTTTTTTCAGGTGCCTGAAAGAATGACTGGTTCGCAGTCGTGGACACGCCCCTCCGAACCATTTACCGGTCAGGCACGGTTGCGCTATTTTCACCTCATTACCACTTGCCAACCATGTACGGGAAAAATCTATTCCAAAAGAGTAAATGCTGTATTACCATGCCTGGTGCAGCCGCTCCGACTTACTGCTGCCTAATATTTGTATTAACAGCACAATTCCAGGTGAAACTTTTTCAGGTACCTGATGGTTAACCACGGGGGTTCGCATGGCCCAGACACCGCCCACAGTTCTACAAGATTCTGCCGAGACTCTTCTCTGTCCCAATATTCTTGTTGTAGATGACGAACCACGAATACGTGAAGCATGTTCACTTATTCTGCAAACCATGGGGTTCGAGGTTCAAGCCGCTGCTGATGGAGCAGAGGGGCTTAAGCTAATTGAAGATCATCACTTTGATATCCTGCTGCTGGATCTGGTCATGCCAAATATGTCCGGGTTTGAACTCCTTTCACGAGTCCGTGATATCGATCCCGACACGGTTGTCATTGTCATAACCGGTTATGCAACGCTGGAACATTCCATTGAGGCAATGAAAAAAGGGGCTTTTGACTTTATCCCCAAACCATTTACGCCCGATCAGCTCAAAGCGGTCGTTACCAAGTCTCTTCGCTACACCCACGCCCTGCAGGATATCGCCACCAACAAGTCACGCATGCGGGTCATGGTTAATAAGTTGCATGACGGTGTGCTGATCACAGACATGGAAAAACGGGTCGTGCTCGCCAACCCCTCTTTCAAAAAAATGATCGGTGCCCGGGACGGCTCACTGATTGGTAATAAAATCGGTGACAAATTCCCAAGCAAACTGCTCCTTGAGACCATCGAATCTGCCCTCTCCACCCCTGCAAGTGAAAGCGGTGAACATGAGATCAATACTGAACTCATTGTCAATTCCGGCAACGGGGAGCCTGATAAGATATTGAGCCTGCACTGCTCGCCGTATCGTGGTCGTTCAGAGCAGAATCTGGGCACTATCACCCTGCTCCACGACATCACCGCTGCCAAACAGATCGAACAGATGAAATCCGATTTTGTCTCCATGGTTTCCCATGAAATCCGCAGCCCGATCAACTCGGTGTTGATGCAATTAAGCGTCATTATGGACGGCCTGGCCGGAGAGGTTACTGATAAACAACAGGAAATTCTAGAACGAGCTTCTGGAAAGATTAAAAATCTCGACAAACTCGTCACCGATCTGCTCGATCTTTCCAGAATCGAATCAGGCCTGATCAGCTATGAATATGAGGATGTTGACCTTACCGCTCTCCTGCAGGACCAGGTTTCTTTCCATAGCCCTCGAGCCGACGCCAAAAAAATTGCCATTGAACTGCAACTGGAAAGCACACTCCCGGTAATAACTGCGGTGCCACGCCACATGGAAGAAATCTTCACCAATCTCCTGACCAATGCCATCAAATACTCACCTGAAAATACAACAATAACAGTGCAGGCAAAGGCTGACGACAGCCAGGTATATATTCAGATCAAGGATTCAGGTTATGGTATTCCGGCAGAAGATATCGACCATATATTCGATAGGTTCTACAGGGTAAAAGACCAGCAGACCCGCACCATACATGGAACGGGCCTTGGTCTGGCCATTGTAAAATCAATCGTCGATTCCCTGAATGGAAAGATATCTGTTGAGAGTACTTACGGGAGAGGAACTGCATTCTCAATAATGCTTCCCTGCAACGATACATACAGTAAATGATGATCCCTACATCTTGAACCCATGTCGTTCAGCCAGCTTTTCAAACATTGTAGTCAGGCCCGTACAAATCGAATAAATGCCATCATTACCCAGATTGTCATTCACCGTTTCATCAAAAAAGATATTGAGGCTTGACTCAAGGCCATCCTCGGGCAACCAGTAACTTATCATCACCGGCACCTTGGGCAGCGGCATCAACACCACTGAAATATCAGCCTCAAACTGGTTCTCAACCTCACTCCCCTGGAATACCTCCACCATATCCCTGAAAAGATCAGGATAGGCATCAGCAACTTTTCGCAGATCTGCCTCTGCGCGCTGCTGAAAGAGGCCGTAACGCTCCCTGCCACCGTCTACTTCACGGTAGGTAATCCAGTTCCCGGTGGGCTCAAGCCCTTTTCCATGCAGGATATAACTGAGAAACGGCCCGGTAACCCAGTTGGTGATGTGGATATCTGATGAGAACCGCCCCTCCCTGTTGACCCTGAATTCTTTACCCATCACCCTGGCGGAAATCCAGCCATTTTTCAGGGTTGCCCCGGAACGCTCCGCCGCTGAGGAAAAATCCAGTGTGGCCAGTTGGGATGTCATCTCCTCTAAATAATTTTCTGCTGCTTCGGCCCCATCATTTCCCGGGGATCTGAAACGCTCCTTGATATCCGTTTCCAGAGTGGGGCAGGCATCAATTGATTTTCTGCCGGTGAAGACCGCACCGGCAAAAGCAAGGCAGGTCTTGTCCCCACATTTGCCGCAGTTGGATTTATCGAGAAGCGTGAAAATCTGCATTGCATTTTGGCCAGGCATCAAATCTCTCCTTGAAACGCTCTAAAAAAACTTTACTTCAATTACCGGGGCGGTAATTTCCACCAGCCGCCATTTCAGCTATTCCTCTGATATTTTCAAACCTTCCGGGCTAAAATCAGACCAGACAGCCAGCTCATTGCCGCTTGGCTCAGTAAAATGAAAACGCCGCCCCCCGGGAAATGAAAAAATCGGCCGCACCACCCTGCCACCTGCTCCGACAACCTTCTCCCTGGTTGCTTCAAGATCTTCACTATACAATATTATCAAGGCAGAGCCGGTTTGCACCATCGCTGCAATGTCAGCCCGGTAAAAGCCCCCATTTACCCCTTGGTCAAAGAAACAGGTGTACTCTTCACCGTAATCGGTAAAGGTCCAGCCAAAGGCTTGATTAAAGAATTTTTTGGTTGCTTTCAGGTTTATTGCCGGAAATTCAACATAACTGATCTTGTTATTTTCAGCCATTCTCTCTCCTTTTGACTTGTGACCCCATTCCACAAAGAAAACATGGAGCGGTTCGTCCAGAATTCAACTGACACCTGAGGTACATTCTATCCCATTTTTTTGTTGTCGATCCTGACATGTTTCATCAGGCTTCCTGAAAAATCCACTTCTAAAAGCTTTCCATACCTAGATTTAAGTGTTGTACCATCGCTTGGTTACCAGGCTGCTGAGTTGAACACTCCTCTCCATGCAAACAAGGGGAGAGCATCGTGCAATGCTCTCCCCTTGACTATAATAATTTTCCAGAAAAAATGAGAAGAATTCCGTCAGTTATCACCTCACCTTTCTTCAATCGGCTTGTAGCTGCGGGTATTGGATCCCGTGTAGATTTGTCTTGGCCGTGAAATCCTTTGCTTATGTGCATGGAGTTCATGCCAGTTGGCAATCCAGCCCGGCATACGGCCAATGGCAAACATTACCGGGTACATGTTCAGCGGAATTCCAATTGCTCTCAACAGGATACCTGAATAGAAATCGACATTGGGGTAGAGATTTCGCTCCTTGAAATAATCATCCTGCAGAGTTTTCTCCTCGAGCTCACGGGCGATATCAAGGAGCGGATCTTCCATATTGAGTTCATGCAACACCTCATCCACAGCCTTTTTCAGGATCAGCGAGCGGGGATCAAAATTCTTATACACCCTGTGACCAAAACCCATCAGTCTGAAGGTGTTGTTTTTGGCTTTCGCCATTTTGATATAATCGGTAAGCGGCCGCCCAGATTCCTTGATTTCCTCAAGCATCTGGATGACAGCTGAATTTGCGCCACCGTGCAGCGGCCCCCAAAGGGCACAGACACCGGCGGATACGGAACTGAACAGATTGGCGCGTGAACTGCCGACCACCCGAACCGTTGAGGTGGAACAGTTCTGCTCGTGGTCGGCATGAAGCACCAGAAACAGATTTAAAGCCTTCTCCACTACCGGCGATGGTATATATTCCTGATACGGTTCCGAAAACATCATGTGCAGGAAATTGGAACAGTAGCTGAAATTCGGGTTCGGATGATTGAATGGCTTGCCGACCGCCATCCTGTACGCCCAGGCGGCTATGGTTCGCACTTTCGAAAGCAGCAGCGCGGCAGTGCGGTCAAAGCCGGCACCTTTGGTGTGAACATCAAGCACTTCGGGATGAAAGCAGGAGACCATGTTCAGCATTGCCGACAGAATAGCCATCGGCGGAGCATCCGAAGGCAAGCCCTCGAAATGGTGCTTCAGATTCGTATGCAGCGGCGCATGCTCTCTCAGCGAATTTGAAAAATTGCGCAATTTATCTGCCGAGGGCAATTCACCATACAAGATCAGATACGCGGTTTCCACAAAGGTGGCCTTCTCGGCAAGTTCCTCTATCGGATAGCCACGATAACGAAGTATCCCCTTGGCGCCATCCACGAAAGTAATATCTGAAAAGCAGGACCCGGTATTTCCGAACCCCTGGTCCATTGTGATATAACCCGTTTCCTTTCTCAGGTGGGTTATGTCAATACAGCGCTCGTTCTCGGAACCAGTGAACAGATCAAATTCAAACTTCTTCCCATCTAAACTCAGGATGGCCTTATCGCTCATAACGTCCCCCATGCTTTAAAGTAGGGTAATGAAAATGTCTCGTGTTTATAAGTATCTCTTTTATTTGATAATGATTTCCAGTCAAAAATCAACACCTATATTCGTAACAGAATCTTCTCGCCCAGGTAGCATCGTTTCCGGTAATACTCTTTTCGGCCAATGATCACAGACGGGAATGAGACTACTTGCAACAATCTGTACTCTATCATTGTACGATATCAGCCATCGGTTCCTGATGAAAGTTTTGTTAAAGCCCTTTCTAGCGCGTCGCCAATAGCTTTGGCGTGTACTTTACCGGCAAAATGCACCGGACTCTTACCATAAATCGGATCCCAGCCGGCAGGATTAGCCGAACAGAAGAACTGGGACTCAATGCCCATCTTACGGGCAGCATCATCTATTGGTGTGCCAATCAATCGCAGGGCCGCTTCCCAGGTCGCAGCGCAGGACGCGCCACGTACCACATGAACCTCCGCTATTTTGTCATCCTCAACTTCCACTTCGTATTCAGGTGCACCGAAACGATCGCCATATTCGCCCAGACCATCCTGGCTGGGAAGGCCACATCAGGTGGGAGGGGTAAGCACCCATTTTGATACCAACTTCTTTCCTGAAGAGATAACCGGGATATTTTGCCGGTGACAGATCGCCACAAGGTCATGGGACAGGTCTTCGTGCTTAAGAAAATCGAGCACAAGGTCGGCAGCGATCACCTCTGGCAGGTAGTCACGCCCATCATCTATCACCGGCGGCAACGATTCGTCGATCGAGATGACTTCCAGCTCTATGACCTCTTTGGCATATTTCCTGATGCCGGCAATTTTTCTTTCTCCACTGCCGTGTTGCTGAAAAACTGTTATCTTTTGTTGTTTCCGGCCATCTATTCCAGCCCCTACCCTGTCAACCTCGCCCACATTGTCCTCCATATCGTTATCAATCAGATGTCAAGACGGACCCAACGGGTACAATACCGATTGGTGGTCTCTAGCATTTTTTTGCGATTCAACTGTGCATGGATAACTACCTGAAACTCACCATCGGGATCACGACAAATCACCATGCCCGAATCAAGTATTTCCAACATGTCGCCTTGTGATACCGAGATTACACCCTCTACTGACACAATATCAAGTTCATCATCCTGATACTGGTAATACGCCATTTGTGCCATGGCATGAAACTCATGTTTGATATTGGCTACTTCACCAACCGACATGGTTTTGATATATCCGGGTTCCGCCATAGCTTTCTCCGGAACCAGGATAACACTGCTGCATTCGCGAACATCGTTTGAATCGAATGTTACTTGAATAAAATCTTTACCCATTTATCCTCACCATACTTTTATTGCAGGCCTCCATAACAAGCTTTTACGCATCAAAAGATTCAAAAGTTTATTATACGTCCTTTCATTGTGTTTTCATCATTTTCTTTGCAAAACCGAACGATCATGGGACATAGAAGTTACTCAATCACCAGCATATCTTGCAATTCTCTTTCAGCTGATGATCATAATATCGCTGCGTTGTTAGATTTACGAGCCAACTCCCGAGACAATATCTTCCAACATGTGAGAATTCACCCACAACGCATCCCCCCTTCCCGATCGATTGCAAAATACCATCTCGAAATGGCCGGAACGAATCTCATCATTTTTTTGACGTGTGCCACCCATAAACAGAATTGAAAAATAGTGTTTCAATCCAAATAGGTTGCAGCACTATCCATGACCATTTCATGCAGCCACACCACCCCTCGCGCTGCACAATAGCGAACAATTCGCACAATCGTGCAGCAGGATTTCCCGTCACCACCTGTGCCTTCATTAACCATTTCAAACCGGGGGGTTAAGGACCATACACAGCTCAAAGCTTCCCTCCTCGATCATTTATCTAAAATGCTTTGAAAAAAGTTGCTAACAAGGGTCAAATGAGCTAGTCTGCGGATTGTTCCAATTGAGTATTTGAGGCGGTCCCCCAACCGGAACCGCACCTATATATGGCACCTGAATTATTACCAAAGCCCGGCTTATCACCCTTATAAATATCCATTTAGAAGGAATTCAGATTATGGCTGACACGGCAATAAAGATTAAAGGAAAAGCCGAAAGTTCTTTTTTGGACGACATCAAAAAGCTGTTGCCCGACGGCAACCTCAGCCTATGTCTCACCTGTGGACTCTGCTCCTCGGGTTGTCCTGCCTCCGGTCTCGAGGGCATGGACCCCAGAAAGTTCTTACGAATGCTGGTACTCGGCATGGACGAAGAAGTGTTAAAGTCCGACTGGCCGTGGATGTGTACCATGTGTCAACGCTGCGTTTATGTATGCCCTATGCAGATTGACATTCCCCAGATGATTTTCAACATTCGGGCATTACGCCCTCGCGACGAGCGTCCCAAAGGTATCCGGGGTTCATGCGACGTTGCGGTTAAAAGCGAATCCAAAACCGCAATGGGAACACCCACTGAAGATTTCATCTTCGTGGTCAACGATGTACTTGAAGAGTACCGTGAGTCCCAGCCTGAATTTGCCGACATGGAAGCCCCTATAGATAAGGAGGGTGCCGAATTTTTCCTGAACCAGAACTCCAGAGAGCCTATGACCGAGCCGGACGAAATGGTCCCGCTCTGGAAAATTCTTCATCTGGCCGGAGCGAACTGGACCTACAGCTCCACTGCCTGGGGCGGCGAAAACTACTGTCTGTTCCTTGCCGACAATGAAAACTGGGAACATATCGTCAGGGCCAAGGCCGAGAGGGCGGACGCCTTAAGGTGCAAGACGTATCTCAATACAGAGTGAGGTCACGTGACCTTCGCAGTCCGGGCCGGACTGAAAAAATTCAACATCGACCATAACTTCGACGTAAAAAACATCTACGAATATTACGGCAAGTGGATCAGGGAAGGCAAGCTCAAGCCCAACTCAGACTGGAACAAGGAACTCGGTATCAAGTTCACTATTCAGGACCCCTGCCAGATCGTTCGTAAAAGTTTTGGTGACGCTATAGCCGACGAATTCCGCTATGCCATCAAGGCGGTCGTTGGTGAAGAAAACGTTGTCGAAATGTATCCCAACAAGTCGAATAACTATTGCTGCGGCGGCGGTGGTGGTTTCCTCCAGTCCGGGTTCAAGGACCAGAGACTCGAATATGGCCGCATCAAAGACGAGCAGATTAAGGCTACAGGCGCACAATACTGCATCGCCGGCTGCCATAACTGCCATGCCCAGATCCATGAACTCTCCCACCATTTCGGCGGGAATTACGGAGTCGTACACTTCTGGACATTGCTAGCTCTCTCACTGGGCATTCTTGGTCCTAATGAGCGTGCCTATCTTGAAGACGATTTGAGGGATGTCAACGTGTTCCACCCTGAAACCGCATTTTAGGGTGGGACCCAAAGAGCAGAATAGAACCTTCAGGAGGTTGTCTTCAGGCGCTACCAGGCCATCCTGAAGTTTTGCAGCTAACCGTAGAACTTATCACAACATAACTAGGTTTTAGTATGCAACTCACGAAACAGCAGATCGACTATTGCATGGAGTGCGGGGTATGTACAGGTAGCTGTCCTGTCAGCTACGACCTCCCCGGTTTCTCGCCAAGGCAAATGATAAAAAGAACCCTGGTGGAGCCAGACGGAGATATACTGAAGTCGAAAGATATCTGGGCATGTCTGAGTTGTTCGCGTTGTAGCGACCGCTGTCCGGTGGGGATCGACTTCCCTGAATTTATCAGAACCTACCGCGAAAAAGCCATAGCAGCCGGCAACCTTCCCCGCGAAAGCCACCACGGCGTGTTCCAGACCCTCACTACTCTGCAGTCCGGCGACCTCAAGCAAAATCGCATAAGCTGGGCCGAAGAGAGCGGCAAAATTCAGGAGAAAGGCGATTACTTTTTCTTCGTTGGTTGCCTGCCCTATCAGGATGTTGTTTTCAAATACCTCGATCTGCAGATGATCGATAGCGCCAAATCCATCCTGAAAGTTCTGAACAAAATGGGAATTGAGCCGGTTGTCAGCAATAATGAACGTTGCTGTGGCCACGACGCCTTCTGGAGTGGTAACGAGCAACTCTTTGCCAAACTCGCTAAAAAGAATGTGGAGACTATCAAGGCCTCCGGCGCGAAAACGGTTATCTTCTCCTGCCCTGAAGGATATTCAATCTTCATGGAAAGCTACCCGGCCATTGTCGGCGAACTCCCCTTCGAGATCATTCACATCTCTGAATTTTTAGCCAGGGAACTGCCCAAAGCCGATGTCTCCTTCAACCCTTCCGGTAATGGCTCCGTAACGTACCACGATCCATGCCGCCTCGGACGCAGAGCAGGCATATATGAAGAACCACGCAGCCTGCTCGGCCTCATCCCTGACTCCGATCTCAGAGAGATGGAAAACAACAGGGAGAATGCCGTCTGCTGCGGAACCACAGCCTGGATGGAGTGTTCTTCATGCTCCAAAACCATGCAGATAAAACGACTGCAGGAGGCCGAGAGAGCAGGTGCCGGCACCATTATCACCGCCTGTCCAAAGTGCCAGATACATCTCTCCTGCGCGAAATCGAATACGGATATCGATGTAGAGGTAAAGGATCTTTACTCCTACCTTTCAGAGAACATAGAATTGGAGAAATGAGATGAGCTCAACAAATCCTCAGAATGTTCAAGGCTCTGTAGTCGTTGTCGGCAGCGGTATCGCCGGAATGCAGACAGCTCTCGACCTCGCGGATTCAGGTTTTTATGTATATCTGGTAGAAAAATCCGCCTCCATTGGCGGGGTAATGGCTCAGCTGGACAAGACCTTCCCCACCAATGACTGTGCGATGTGAGTAATCTCACCGAAACTGGTCGAGGTCGGCCGGCACCTGAACATAGAGCTTAAAACCTTATCTGAAATCACCTCTCTCAAAGGCGAAGCAGGGAACTTTGAGGTGGAACTTGTCGAACACCCCCGTTACGTGGATATGGACAAGTGCATCGCCTGTGGAGAGTGCGCGGTAAAATGTCCCAAGAAAGTCAGCGACCCCTTTAACGCAGATTTAGCCAAGAGAAAGGCGATTTACGTCGATAACCCACAGGCTGTACCACTTAAATATGCCATCGACGCTGACACCTGTATTTATTTCAAGAAAGGCAAGTGCGGATTTTGCGCCAAGGTCTGCCCAACCGGAGCCGTAGATTTCGATCAGAAAGAGATCACTACAGTTCTCAACGTCGGCTCTGTAATCCTGGCACCAGGCTTTGCCGCGTTCGACCCCTCCGATCTTGACAACTATCAGTACAGCAACTACGCCAACGTCATCACATCCATGGAGATGGAGCGTATCCTCAGTGCCACCGGCCCATACCAGGGGCATCTGGTTCGCCCTTCAGATGGTGAGGAACCCAAGAAAATCGCCTGGCTGCAGTGTATAGGCTCACGGGACATCAATCGCTGTGATCATGGCTACTGTTCTTCAGTCTGCTGCATGTACGCTGTAAAAGAAGCTGTTATCGCCAAAGAACATGCGCCGAACGACCTGGACACCGCCATATTCTACATGGATATGCGGACCTACGGCAAAGATTTCGAAGCCTATTACGATCGTGCCCGTGAAGAACAGGGGGTGCGCTTCGTCAGAACCAGAGTCCACTCCATCGTCGAGGACCGAGAGACTAAAAGCCTGCAGCTTCGCTACGTCGATGACGCCGGTACCACCCATGAAGAAGTATTCGACATGGTAGTGCTCTCCGTCGGCATGGAGACCCCAAAAGAGGTCATCGACCTGGCCGGCACACTTGATATCAAACTGAACTCCGACAACTTTGCCGCAACCGATTGTTTTTCCCCGGTCAAAACGTCACGCCAGGGAGTGTACGTCTGCGGCGCCTTTCAGGAGCCCAAGGATATTCCCTACTCCGTTATGGAGGCGAGCGCAGCCGCCTGCTGGGCCGAGGCTGATCTGGCCAAAGCGCGTGGTGCTCTCACCAAAACCAAGGAGTACCCGGCAGAAAAGGATATCACCACCGAGGAAGCGAAAATCGGTGTATTTGTCTGTAATTGCGGAACCAACATCGGCGGTATAGTCGATGTGCCTGCAGTGGCCGAGATGGCCAGGAGCCTGCCTGGAGTCAGCTACGTCGAAGAAAATCTCTTCACCTGCAGTCAGGACAGCCAGATGAAGATCAAAGAGGTAATAGAAAAAGAAGGGCTCAACCGGGTCGTCGTCGCCGCCTGTACTCCCAGAACCCATGAAGAACTCTTTCAGGAAACCATGCGTGATGCCGGCCTGAACAAGTACCTGTTTGAGATGGCCAACATCCGCAACCAATGCTCCTGGGTTCACAGCGACGACAAAGAAGCCGCAACGCAGAAAGCCAAAGACCTGGTTCGCATGTCTGTAGCCCGAACCAGACTCATCACTTCCTTGAGCCAACCCACAATCGGTGTTGATCGAAGCGCTCTTGTTATCGGCGGCGGCATTGCCGGTATGACTTCTGCCTTGGGCCTTGCCGACCAGGGCTTTCAGGTACATCTGGTCGAAGAGCAAAAAGAGCTTGGCGGTAACGCCAGGGTCCTCGGTAAAACCTGGCAAGGCGAATCGATTCAGGAAAAGCTGGCCGATATGGTCAAAGGGATTGAAGATCATCCTGGCGTAACTGTCCATCCTGAAACCACGATTAAATCCGCTTCCGGCTTTATCGGCAACTTTGAAACCACTATAAACCAGAACGGTACAGAGCAACAACTCAACCACGGCGCGGTCATCATAGCCACAGGTGCCGTCGAGAGCGTACCGACCGAATATCTCTATGGTCAGGACGACCGCGTCATGACCCATCTGGATCTTGATCGTGCTCTGGGTGAAGGTGGCAATGATACAATCGCCAAAGCTGGCTCTATCGCCTTTATACAGTGCGTAGGTTCTCGCGAACCCGGGCACCCCTACTGTTCAAAGGTGTGCTGCACCCATTCCATAAAGTCTGCGATCAATTTCAAAGATACCAACCCGGACCGTGATGTCTTTGTCATGTACCGGGATATACGTACCTACGGCCGACGAGAGACATTGTACAAAGAAGCGAGGGAAAAAGGCGTCATTTTTATCCGCTACGATCTGGACGGTAAACCCAGGGTGGCTGCCACCGATGACGGACTTGCCATCACCGTTAAAGATCACGTGATAGGGCTTGATATTGAACTTGGAGTCGACCTGCTGGTTCTCGCTGCTGCCATTGAACCTCGTAACAACGAACCACTGGCCCAGATGTTCAAGCTCTCCTGCAACAGTGATAACTTCTTTAATGAGGCCCATGCCAAGCTGCGCCCGGTAGAGTTCGCCACCGCTGGTATCTTTTTAGCAGGCATGGCCCACTATCCGAAGCCAATAGAGGAATCCATCGCCCAGGCGGCCGCAGCCGCATCTCGTGCAGCGGTGACTCTCTCTAAAGACAGTTTAACCGTTGAAGGCGTGGTCTCCTATGTACAGGAATTCATGTGCCGCGGTTGTGGCGAATGCGAGACAGCCTGCCCGTTCAATGCGATCAGCGTCATTGAAAACGCAGATGGAGTTAAAGTCGCAAATGTTCAGGAAGCCCTCTGTAAAGGTTGCGGCATGTGCGCCGTTGCCTGCCCCACCGGAGCCGCCTCTGTACGCCACTTTGGCGATGAAGAAGTTCTGACTATGGTTGAAACGGCGTTTGACAGATAACCACATTGTAAGGAAGAAAAAATGTCCGTGGAATTTACACCGAATATACTGGTCTTTGCCTGTAACTGGTGCGCCTATTCGGCGGCGGATCTGGCCGGTGTCAGCCGGTTTCAGTATCCCCCCACCCTCAGGATCGTACGCGTGATGTGTTCAGGAAGGATTAATCCGAACTTCATCCTCGAAGGCTTTAAAAATGGTGCCGACGGCGTCCTTGTGGCTGGCTGACACATCGGTGACTGCCATTACCTGGACGGTAATGTAAAAGCGGAGAAAATGTTCGGATCAGCAAAACAGCTTGCCGAAATACTCGGTATCGACCCAAGGCGGGTACGACTCGAATGGATCTCTTCAGCCGAAGGAACCAAGTTCGCCGAGGTCGCTACAAAGTTCTCGCAAGAAATCGAGTCCCTTGGGCCTCTGGCAATAGAAGAAGCAGCATAGAGCCGCAGGAGTCCACGGGTGGGGAATTGATGTCTTTCACCATTCAGGCAGGAGATTTTTCGAGACTCCAAGCCGTTTAGCAGAATTAGCGGAGCCATACACAATATATTGCGAGCAGTTATTTTGCTCGATAATGAAGAGTTGGGAAAAAGAGCTTAATACAACAGGCTCCTACCCATAATACAGGAGGTCGATAGTGAACAAGGACATGCTTGTTATTGGTGGCGGTATCGCAGGCATACAGTCATCATTGGATCTGGCCGAAATGGGCTTCAAGGTTTACCTTGTCGAAACCCTGCCAAGTATCGGCGGGAAAATGGCCCAGCTCGACAAGACCTTCCCTACCAATGACTGCGCCATCTGAATCCTCTCGCCTAAGATGCTGGATGTCGGTCGACATCCCAATGTAGAGTTGATGGCATACAGTGACGTTGAAGAAGTTTCCGGCAGCGCTGGCTGCTTCAAGGTCAAGGTGCGTAAGAAAGCCCGCTACGTCGACGCCGACAAGTGTACCGGCTGCGGAGCCTGCACCGAGAAATGCCCGACAGATGTGCCTGATCTTTATAATGAGAAGCACTCCACCAGAAAGGCCATCTACAGCTGGTTTGCCCAGGGTATTCCCTCCACCCACGCCATAGATACCGACCACTGTCGTGTCTTCAATGGCAAAAAGTGCGGAATCTGCCAGAAAAAATGTGAAGCAAACGCGATTGATTTTGAGCAGAAAGATGAGGTTGTAACACTCGATATCGGCGCAATTATCAGCTCAGTCGGATACGACATTTTCGACCCTTCGCAAATCCCGGAATACAGGTATCGCGATCTGCCCAACGTGATAACAGCCATGGAGTTCGAGCGTTTCTTGAGCGCCAGCGGACCGACCCACGGACATTTGGATCGCCCGTCAGATATCGCTGTAACCAACAAAATCGCTGAACTTGAAAAACTCGAAGGCCGCGGTGCCAGGGGCTTGACTCGTTTCGAAGACAAGCACGGCAAAAGCTCTGCCGATTTTTACGCTGAATATCAGCAAAACGGTTCAGGCGGAGATGACAATCTTGACCAGTGGGCAGCTAAATATATTGAGCATCAGGCCCTGACAGCCGAACTGAAAGACTTGCAAGAACGTGCTGCAAACTTTACCACAGCCAAGAAACTCGCCTTCATCCAGTGCGTAGGCTCACGCGACCTTCGCTTCTATCCCTTCTGCTCCGGCTATTGCTGCATGCACTCTATTAAAGAGGCAATTATCGCCCATGAGCACGACAATGATACCACCTCTGTGATCTTCGGCATGGATATACGGGCGGTCGGTAAGGGATTTGAAGAGTACAAAGTACGCGGCAGCAATAACTCGAACATCACCTATAAGCGCAGCCGTGTAGCAGAAATTGTCAGAGGTGCCAACGACAATCCGGTACTTGTCTACGAAGACACCCAGGAACAGAAAGTCAAGCGTGAGGAATTCGACATGGTTGTCCTGGCCACTGCCTGTGCGCCTACCAGTGGCATGAAAGATCTGGCCGGTATACTCGATATCAAACTCAACAAGTTCGGCTTTTTCAAAACCAGCCGTAACAGCCCGCTTGATACCACCAAAGAAGGTATTTTTGTCTGCGGCTGTGCCCATTCGCCAATGGATATCCCTGAATCGGTAGCTCAGGCATCAAGCGCTGCCTCTCGCGCCGTGCAGGCTGTAACTACGGAAAAACTCCTCAAGGTATCTTGATAAAGGTATACATCGACATGGATAAGAAGAGTACAAACAAAAAAGAGAGTTTGCGGGTCGGGGTATTTATCTGCGATTGCGGATCCAACATCGCCGGACATCTCGACTGCACATCGGTAACCGAATATGCAGCGACTCTTCCCGGTGTGGTTTATACCAAGGAAAACCTCTACACTTGCTCAGAGTCCGGCATTGTCGAAATTCAAAAGGCAATTAAGGACCATGAACTGAACCGGGTCGTGGTTGCTTCCTGCTCACCCCGAACACACCACCCGTTGTTTTCCTCCTCTTGTGAGGAAGCCGGTATGAATCCATATCTCTTCGAGATGGTCAACATTCGTGATCAATGCTCCTGGGTACATATGGGCCAACGTGATATCGCCACCAGCAAAGCCAAGGATCTGGTGAGAATGGGTGTGGCGAAAAGTACCACCCTCGAACCTCAAGACGATATCGAGTCTGATCTGAACCGTAAAGTACTCATAATCGGCGGAGGTATTGCTGGATTATCTGCCTCAGAGGCATTGGCAGGAATGGGTCTTGAGGTCGTGCTGGTGGAAAAGCAGGAGAGATTTGGAGGGTTGATGAACGACCTTCACCTGCTTGACGATGGAGAATCATCTGAGGCCACCATCGGTGCCCTTGCTGAAAAAGTAACAGCAATTCCTGCAGTCACCTCATACACCAGCGCGACCATCGAGAAAATCGAAGGTTACATCGGAAATTACTCTGTTGCCATAAACAGTGGTAATGGCCCGGTAGAAGCCACTGTTGGTTGTATTGTTGTGGCCACTGGGGCCGTACCGCTTATCGAGAATGGTCTTCTGGGCCATAACGGCGATAATGTGATTACCCAGTATGAACTGGAACAAAGACTCAAAAAGGACAGCTTCAACGCGACCTCTATTGTCATGATCCAGTGTGCAGGCAGCAGAAATGAAGAGCGTGAATATTGCTCCCGCATCTGCTGCCTCACCGCGGTTAAAAACGCCATGCACATCAAACGGCAATACCCCCTTGCCAATGTTCATGTACTCTACCGCGATATGCAGATGTACGGCGACGTGAAAGAACAGATGCTCTGGGATGCCAGGGGTATGGGAATACATTTCCACGTGTTTGACGGTCAGTCCATTCCAGAGGTTTCAGGAGACAAGGTTACCTTCGATCAGGCCGTTCTCGGTACCCCGAAAGAGATTAAATCTGATCTGGTTGTCCTTTCAACCCCGCTTATTGCCAGAGAAGATTCTACCGATGTCGCCAGCCTGATGCGCGTGCCGACCGATAAAAACGGCTTCTTTTTAGAAGCCCATGCAAAACTTCGCCCCTTAGACTTTGCCGCTGACGGCATCTTTGTCTGCGGCAGCGCCCGTTATCCCGCAACCTCTGTGGAGGCGAGGACCCAGGGACTCGGTGTTGCTTCCAGGGTGGGAGCTATCCTCTTTAAGGATAAATTGGTAAAAAGCGCAATTGTGGCTGAGATCTCAGAAGAAACCTGTGTCGGTTGTATGGGCTGTATAAGTGTCTGCCCTTATGATGCGATTACCTTTAACAGCAAAACAGCCATCTGTGAAGTGACAGAGATTCTCTGTAAAGGTTGTGGCAACTGCGCCTCAACCTGCCCTTCTCACAGCGCTGTGTTACGGGGATATCGGCCTGAACAGTTACTGGCACAGATACGAGCAATTTAATGTAGATCCCGGAAATGTGTTTGCATTCAACGGATTGGATACACCTTTGTTAATGCACTAACCCGGATTTCTGATGACCATTGTGGTAATTAGTACGAACACAATCTCAATAAGAAATGCGAGATAACCACTCACGAAAAAAGGAACCAACAAATGAGTAACGATATTTTCGAACCGAAAATTGTTTGCTTTTTATGTACTTGGTGAGCATACGCCGCTGCTGACCTGGCTGGGGTCAGTCGATTGCAGTACCCGGCAAATGTTCGTACCGTCCGGGTTATGTGCAGTGGAAGCGTGTCTCCGCACCATATACTTCTTGCTTTTCAAAAGGGAGTAGACGGTGTCTTTGTCGGCGGATGACACCTCGGCGAATGCAATTACCTGTATGGTAATTATTCCACCAAGAAACGAGTATCAGTCCTGCAGGAAGTCATGAATTTCAGCGGCATCGATCAGCGCCGACTGAAAGCGAGCTGGATTTCCTCTGCAGAAGCACCTGAACTTGTCCATGAATTCAACACCTTCATTGAAGAATTGCGCGAACTTGGCCCTTCACCTCTGAAAAAAGATTATCGAGGTGATGTGGTTGAAGCCATTGCGGAAGGGTGAGGATATGATTGAAGCTATTAAGGATAAAGTTAAAGAGTTGCTGGACTCCGGCGAGATCAAGGGCTTTCTCGGGCTCGCCCGAAAAAACGGCCATATCGCGCCGCATCTCTACCAGAATATCGACGAGCTTGAAATGCTCGACCTGGGAAACAGAAATGGAGCCGGAGATGCCAGATATCCTTTAACTAAATATCTGACGAACATTCACAAGGCCTACCCCGAAGATACTTTTGGTATCCTCGTCAGGGGTTGTGACGACAGGGCACTGACCACACTTTACACCTGGAATCAACTGCGTCCCGACAAGGTTGTCACCGTCGGTATCCCCTGCCCCCAGGAGTTGGCCGATGCATGTGAATGCGCAACGCCTTTTCCTGCCGAAATTGTTGCAGGAGAAGCTGCAGAAGGTCGCGAGTCCACATCGGTGAATGAGGTCGAGAATCTGGTGCTCACAGATCGGTTCTCTTTCTGGATGGATGAATTTGTTAAATGCATCAAGTGTTACGGCTGCTCGAACGTCTGCCCGATGTGTTTCTGCAATGACTGCAGTCTCAAGTGTGATGAACTGGTAAAAAGTGGCCAATTGCCACCTGAAATTCCGGTCTTTCACCACACCAGAGCCATGCACATGGTCGGCAGGTGTATAGATTGCGGTCTCTGCGAAGAGGCCTGTCCGTCTAATATACCGCTGAGGACGCTGTACAAGAAGGTGAACAGTATCCTGGATCAGCAGTTCGATTTTCAAACAGGTACGCGGCGCGGACAGAGATCACCGCTCAACATGATCGACAAGTAGTAGCTGAAAGTTACTAAATATTGCTGAATTCAACGTGCGGTATCAGGGCACGAGAAGAGACACGAAGAGTAAGGAGCGATTATGGATTACAGGACAGTGCTGACAACGTGCACATACTGTGGCTGTGGCTGTAACTTTTTCCTGGAAGTGCTTGATGGTGATCCAATTGGCACTATCCCTTGTAAAACGAGCCCCGTCAATCAGGGTAAACTCTGCATCAAGGGATGGAATGTACATGAGTTTGTCCGAAACGATAAACGGCTTACCGCACCTCTGGTTCGAAAAAACGGCAAACTTGAAGAAGTAAGCTGGGATGAAGCTCTTGATTTCGCGGCTACCAGGCTGAAAGAGATTAAAGAAGCCAACGGCCCGGACAGTATAGGCTTCCTCACCTCCGCCAAGGTCACCAACGAAGAGAACTATCTGTTGCAGAAATTCGCCAGAGCTGCCATCGGCACCAATAGCGTCGATCACTGCGCACGACTCTGACACTCCTCCACCGTGGCAGGTCTTGCCGCATCTTTCGGTAGTGGAGCGATGACTAACTCAATGGAAGAACTGGAGCACTCCGATTGTATTTTCATTATCGGCTCCAACACCTCTGTAGCACATCCACTGGTCGCTACCCGGATTTTCAGGGCCAAGAAAAATGGCGCCAAAGTCATTGTCTTAGACCCGCGCAAGGTACACATTTCTGAAATTGCAGATGTTTACGCCAGTCAGAAGATGGGAACCGATGTGGCCTTGCTCAATGGTATCATGCACGTCATTCTCAAAAACAACTGGCATGATCAAAGCTATATCGACGACCAGACCGAAGAATTTGAGGCCTGCAAAAAGGTAATCGAATCCTTCACCGAAGAGATGGCCGCTGAAATTTGCGGCATCGATGCCGAGACCATCCGGCAGATTGCAGAGTATTACGGAACAGCGAAAACAGCTTCAATAGTGTACTGCATGGGTATCACCCAGCACACTACCGGCGTGGACAACGTCAAGTCTTTGGCCAACCTTGCCATGCTCACCGGTAATCTCGGCAAAGAATCCTGCGGTGTCAATCCACTCCGTGGCCAGAACAACGTTCAGGGTGCCTGTGATATGGGCGGCCTGCCCAACGTCTTTACGGCATACCAACCAGTAACCAGCCCTGAAGCCAGAGAAAAATTTGCCAAGGCCTGGAATGTTGACCAGATGCCGGACAAGATTGGTCTCACAATTCCGGCGATGCTGGAAGGTTTGGAAGATGGTTCGGTCAAGTCACTCTATATCATGGGCGAAAACCCTGTGGTCAGTGATCCGGATGTCAATCATGTCAAAAAGGCCTTTGATAAATGTGAGCTGATGATAGTCCAGGACATTTTCCTGACTGCCACCGCTGAAATGGCAGATGTGGTTCTGCCAGGTGTCTCCTTTGCCGAAAAAGACGGCACCTTCTCCAACACCGAACGTCGCGTAACCCGCGTTCGCCAGGCTGTTGAACCACGAGGCGAGGCTCGTCAGGATTGGCAGATCATCCAGGACCTCTCAACCAGGTTCGGCTACACAATGGATTACGCCAACCCGGAAGAGATCTTCAGTGAGATGACCACCCTCACTCCATCTTATGGCGGCATTAGTTATGAGAGGCTTGAAGGTGAAGGACTGCAGTGGCCATGCCCTACTCCAGATCACCCAGGCACCAGATACCTGCATAAAGGCAAGATCGCCCGCGGCAAAGGCTTGTTCCACGGTATTGACTTCAAGCCACCTGCCGAAATCGTTGACGATGAATACCCATTCTGGTTCTCAACAGGCCGTGTCTTTGCACATTATCACACTGGCACCATGACCAGAAACTCGCCGACTCTTGATGCTGAGATTAAGGAGGGTTTTCTCGAGATAAGTCAGAATGATGCGTTGAAACTCAATGTTAAGGATGGTGATACCGTCACTGTTTCTTCAAGGCGCGGCAGTGTCGATATCAGGGCTGAGATCACCAAACGAGTGGAAGACGGCTCAGTTTTTATGCCTTTCCACTTTATTGAAAGTTGCGCCAATATCCTGACCAACCCTGCACATGATCCGATTTGTAAGATTCCTGAATTGAAGGTTTGTGCCGTGAACGTTGAGAAGGCAGCGTAACCCAGACAACAATAAAACGTATCTTTCCAAGGGATTAGAACAGGCGATTATGTCCTGTTCTAATCCCATTTTTTATGCCATGCTGCCGATTAATCAGCCATCTGCTACCCAGATAGTTGGTGGTTGCCCCCGCTAACCTTGGAGGCCATTTCGGACACTCTTCACTCATAGCCTAAGGCATCTAAAATTTTAGCATCGAGTCGACGGTTCTTGCCTTGGTAAGGGTGACAGTGAATGTGGATAGCTGGATTAAAATTCATCTCTATAATGGCGTAGTTCTCTTGCCTTGCTTCCTGAGTAATATCCAGAATCATCATATCCAGCCCGGTGATTCTTACCTTCAGAGCCTGTGCGGCCTTGATAGCGATTTCCTTATATGTTTCATGAATATCTTCTGTGAAATCGAGACTATCTCCGCCGGTGCTGATGTTGGAGTTTTCCCTCAAAAATACTTTTTTTCCCGCGTCAGGTATGGATTCAAAATTCAATCCCTGTGCTTGAAGAAAGATTTCTTCCGCCTCACCGGTCGCTATTTTTTCAAGTGGTGTTGTGTAGCCTTTCCCTCTGAGTGGATCCTGATTTTTACGTTCCACCAATCCTCTGATAGTTGATTTGCCGTCACCTGTAACATTGGCTGGGACACGGTGGAGAATCCCTACCACCTGATCGTTGATGATAAAGAACCTATACTCCTTTCCTTTGATAAACTCTTCAATGAGTATGGTACGGTCTTCAGCGAAGGCAAACTCGATCGCTCTCCGAAATATTTTTTCGTCGTTATTTTCTTTTATAATGCTAATTCCCAGGCCAAAATTGGTGGATTTCGGCTTAATGACGATTGCTTTATCTTTAAAAAGTTCAAAATCTGATTGAGCATCATTTCCCCTCTGGTACTCCTCCCCTTCCGGAGTTCGGATGCCTGCCCGATCAAGCACCTTTTTCGTCATCACCTTATTTTCCATAAGAAGGATAGAGACATAATTATCCAGGGAGGTCCGTGTCGCCTGCATCACGTACTCGATGTGGTCGCCTTGAGCGAGCTTTATGAAATTCTCCTGCCGATCCATCACCTCGATCTCAATACCCCGAAGAATTGCTTCCCGCATAATCAACTGGGTGGACAACTCCAAATCTTCAAATCCATGAAAATTATAATTTTTTCTCTTACTGTCCTGCAGATCCTGCCTTGCCCTGTTGATATGCCACTCAACAAAATCCGCCCCTTTTAATGCCTCTTTCAGCCTGTGTGGAATTCGTGTTTCTGGATTAAACACGTTCTCTTCCAATTGCTCCAGGCCCGGGAGATAGGGTTCCGGCAAAATGCTCCTCACATACTGTACAATCTGTTCATATACCTTTCGGATTGCCTGTTCCAGCGGGATCTCGTTTTGCTCATCATCAATGATAGTTGCACTGTCTGAATAGCCATAGCAGGCCACAACATCCTGATTGGTCTGCGACCTGAGCTGCTTTTCGTAGTCAAAGAGTTCTTTCTCTGGTAAGAGCAAAGCGTAAACCATATATATATGGACCAACTGAGCGTGGGCGTGACTCAGCCCCGTCTTTTCAAAGGGATTTATATCAAGCAATCGTACTTCCAGATAATCCACATGGCTGCTGCCTGGAAAACTCTTCAAGCGGATGGTAGCATAGTTTTCCCTCTCCGAAATGATGTCACCCGCTTCTATGTGCTCCTGCAGGGATCGCTTATACGCTTCATAGCTATCGTAATTCAAGTTAAGCAGCCTGGTATTGCGATAACCAATGATTGAATTCCGAATAGACGTTGCCTTCCCGAGGCAATCCCGGTTCTGCTCTCCGAAGCTTTCATGAAGATCGGGGCTCGTGCCAAGCATAGCCACCAGAAACCAGCGATGTCTTTTAAAATTCCGTAGTGTTCGCAGGTAAATTGCATCCTTGAACTCACTATAAGAGATTTCATCAGGACTCATTTTCTGATAGATCAGCTTTAATGTTTTTTCGGCAAATGAGAAATTGTAATGAATTCCTGAAATGAGCTGCTTTTTCTTCCCATACTGTTCGGCAAGATATTTGCGGTATACATTATGATCCTGAGCCTTATCCCCGAACTCTGCTATTGGAATATCCTCATCTTCCGGCAATATAGGAGGCGCACTCTGGGGCCAGAGCAGTTCATCTTCTAAATTCGTCGCGACAATATCATGAAGAGTTTCGAGAAAACCTAATGCATCAGACAGACAGGGCAGCGGCGGTGTGATCATCTCAACCTGGCTTTCGCTGAAGTCGGTGGTGATGTAAGGATGATTCAATTTATCTCCAAACACCGAAGGATGAGGAGTCAACGCCAAGTGGCCGTTGGGCTTTACCCTGACATTTTCCTTTTCAAATCCGAAATCAGCATCAAACAATCTTTCAGAAGCGGCTTGTTTCAAGGCTTGATCTAACATGTAGTGTTTTGGTGTCATGATGTTTTATTTATCAGTGGTCTGGTCTACGGAGGAGAAGCTCTTCCAAAGGAATATATTCATCCTTTATCTTATGATAAGCCAGGGTGATAAAGGCACAACGTAATAGGGTGCTGATAAGGATGGTATACCAGATGCCGTCAAGCCCCAGTGAGTCGATGCTGGAAAGCCATAAAGCCAAAGGGACGCGAATTGTAGTAAAGATGACATTGATGAGTGACGGAATTTTAGTTTTACCTATCCCGTTCATCACACCGGATGTCACCATTTCGACACACATAAAACACTGTGACAGACCTATAATTTTTAGATAACTCGCGCCCATTATTAAAACGTCAGGGTCATCAACAAACCACCGCACCATCGATTCTGCAAATATAAGAAAGAGCGTGGTCATTGTCCCGCCGATGATCAGGGCAATACCAATGCCGATACGATATCCTTCGCGAACCCGGTCCATTGCACTGCTACCAAAATTCTGACCGGTAAACGATACAATAGCACCGGTCATACCACCCATGGTCATAAAGGTCATGGCCTCAAGCTGCAGGCCGATTTTCTGGGCCGCGATGGCATCACTTCCCCAATTGGCAACAATTCTGGCAATGACGATACCGACCAGGGTAAATAAAATGCGCTGTGTGGATGGCGGAAATCCTATCCGGCAAATTGCACCGATTTCACGAAGGTTGATTTTCCCAAAATGTATCGGACCGATGAAAGGGACCCCACATTTAACCCAGAATAACGAGGCGCTTACCACCTGTGCTATTACCGTCGCTAAAGCCGCCCCTTTTACTCCCAGCCCGAATCCAAAAATGAGGATGGGATCAAGGATGATATTCAACACCACACCGGTCAATGTGATAAGAAAAGGTATTTTCGAATTGCCGCGCCCGTGGCTTATGCTGTTAAAGAGCTGGGAGGAAAAATGAAAAACCAACCCTATTGAGACAACTTGCAGGTAGTCATGCGCCAGTGATTCCGTAACCAAATCATTAAGGCGGAAAAATCCGATAAACTGCTTGTGAAACAACAATACGATGATGGTCAGCAACACGGTGGCAACTAAGGTTCCCGTAAGTGCATTGAATGCAATGGATTCCGCCCGTTGCTCATTTTTTTGACCAATGGCATGGGAAACCCTGATGGTCGTACCCACCAGCAGGATGGAGATAATTGCCCATGCTAGATGGAGAAGAAAACCAGATGTTCCAAGAGCGGCAACCGCCTCGCTACCAAGCCTTCCCACCCAGAGCATGTCGGTAAAATTGTAGGCAAACTGTAAAAATGCAGCGCCGATAATCGGTAAAGCCAGGGTGATGATGTTTCTTGCAATCGGTCCTGTCGTTAAATCTCTATTCATAATGGTGTCTGACTAAACTCGTTTTGAGTGCTGATCTGCTGTATCTAGACAAATACGTAACCAACAGCAGCTCAAAGACTGGGGAAAGGGTTTTAATTTTGCCAACTAAACCCTAAACAGACCGCCATTATTTTTGGTTAATCAATCATACCATCAACACAATCAGCGCCCATCAAATAGATAGGTTAACATCTCCTCCAGCACCGATAACCATACCTGGTATGCATATTCGCTTTCTACCAGCTGGGTTCTCTGACTACAACGTGATTTCAACTATAATCATTCAATATTTCTGCAAAACCTTTTGACAGAATTTCTTTTCAGTCTATATAATTTTTCTATGAATCGATTATGGCTGACGAGTATTAATCATCACTCACCTAAAACGAGGAAAACGAGGGTTTTCAAAATTTTGTGTCAGCTGATGAAAACTGATATAGTCGACGACGCAAGGGAATTGTCAGTGGTGAAATGAGGGCCGGAGCTCCAGCTATCGGAGCCCCGGCAAGAGTGGGTTATTTCCTGATGAGTTATGGAGCTTCCTCGGCATCCTCAAGGCCTACGGCAAAGGGGCGCATCATTTCATTATCTTCATGTTCGACGATGTGACAATGCCAGACATACAGGCCTTCGATATCAAACAGGGCCTTGATCCTGGTAATTTCCCCTGGATAGGCGATAACCGTGTCCTTGAAACCGCTCTCCCATGGCTGCACGCTACCGTTAGGACTTGGATCTCCATTAAAAAGGGTCCTGCCAACCACCTCAAATCGCACCAGATGCAGATGGATCGGATGAGCGTCAGCTGTAAAGTTGTAGATCTCCCATACCTCTGTATCATAGGGATCCCGATTTTCGGTGACATAAACCATCGCCTCATCACCGCTTTCAAGCGGGACAACCTTCTCAACACCAGCAGAGCTGTCGGTCCATTTAAGGGAAACCTTCCAGGGGTAAAATTGCCATTGGGCAGCTCGGCCATCCTCTTTTCCCGGGAAAAACTTCGGACAAAAGGACCCGTCGCTTTCCCCCCGGCCTCACGGCTGGTTCGGCTTTTTCTGGAGCAAACTAACATCGAAAACACGCTGTATCACAAAACCAGCATGGATAAGACTATTATGACAAAGTGGTACTTTGAGTCAAGGGGTCGTCATTCATTTACAACACATAAATAGGCACATAACGAGATTGTTTTGATACAGCTACTGAACAAAATTCAACTTTTGCATCTCTTTTTGTAGTTCATTTTTTCACCAGGCGATCCCAAGTTCTATCTTTGCCCCCAGAAGCTGCCATTGGGCACCCAGGTTCTTTCAGCCAGGTATCAACCCCCGTGAGCTATTTTAATAAGAGTCTGTCCCGAGTGGTGCTAGTTTCAATCAATCAGGCAATCAATCGTGGGCTGACTGCCCCCTTTTAAACGGAACCTCTCAAGAAGTATCAATCAATTATCAAGGGGTAACCATTCTTTATCCTTAAACAATGGGCCGCTCCCAAATAAGTTCGTCATCCTTATAAACTTGCCTGATTCGGTGGAGAAGTATCATGTGCAATTCGGTTGAATCATCTAACACTTAGAGAAAGAAGTGGTTGCTCGACTCAAAGCAGACCTATTTTATAGGAACAATTACTATCTTTGCTTCTATTCGGTCGTAATAACCAATCTTAAAGTCATGTTTGGCGTATTGAGTATCCCAGCGTATACGAGCCAACAGTTTGTGGATCGGTATCATTTTCGCTTCTCCTGTTCCTGTTTCAGGAAAGGCAATGTTTCTGGGTTAACATCAAAGAACACTTAGCATAGCTGGAATCAACAAGGGACAGACTGAACTTCCCAGTTTTAACGGAGTTTGAGAAGGTTGTCCTGATTCGTAAACGCGCCCTTGGGCATAGTCAGCTTGGGAAGCTGACTATGCACCACTTCCATGGTATTTGTGGTATAGATGCTCCGTCGTGTCTCTTCCAGGTATTTGAAGTATTGGCTCAGTCTTTGCCAAATGTTACGCTACGATCTGATAACAGTAGGATAATTGCCGTCCCACTTCTCCTCCAGGTTATCAAGCCCCACCTCAGCGACATCCTTGGTTCCTGCCTGGTCTGGTAGGCCCACTTCAGATCAGCCATGAACTCTTTATGATTCCTGGAGGGAGCATGTTTGAGTGAGTTGCGGATTTGATGGACGATCCTGAGCTGCACTTCCGTTTCTGGGAAGATCTCCTCTATTGCCTCAGGAAAGCCTCTCAACCATCTATGCAAGCGATAAAATATCATTGATTCCCCCAGGTTTGAGAGATCCGTGAGCACCTACAGCCAGAAATTAGTTCCCTCATTCTCAGAGATGTACAAACCAGGTACATCCTTTTAACCTTCGAGGGTAACACCCAGGATAGTGTAAACAGTCTCAAGTGGTCTGCCTTGCCAAGGTTTTACTGTAGCTATGGATCCTGCGCTGAACATTCCGGTTACAACGCCAATGCCGTACATTTTCTTAATATGGGATGAGATGTCCTTGTAGCTCATGCCGAGGCCATACAACGCGAGAATTTTCTGCTGCACTTCATCGCAGATGGTGGTTTGATTTTTCTTCACCATCTGGGGGGAGAGACTACATCCCGGTCTCTGGGAATGTTCAGATCAAAGCTGCAATTCAACGATTTTATGTTCTTTCTTCTTTTACCGTTTTTCTGGTTTCCTGTTACTTTCTGGCCATAATGGAAGTCCATCTCAGTTTCAGGAGCGGCTTCAGCAAGTTGCTTGATTAAGGGGTAAGAATTTAGATTTTCAGGTAATAATTGATGATTATTGCATTGATCGGATACAGTCAGTCTAGGATTTCCTGTTTTTCCGTATTCTGCTGGACTAGCGGAGTTTCCTTACAATCTTTAAAGAACACATTACATGGTAACTGGAAACTCAATTTGGCGTTCATAATGCTTTTTGCTTCCATCCCCTCAATAACTTTACAATCGATTGATTTAACTGTGTCACGTACCGTTACAGTTGCCGAACTGCAGCCCAGTACTAAAACAGCATCATACTGTTTTGCTTCTTTTAATAATTTCTTGCGTGTTCCCAAAGACCACATACACATAAACCACTGGTGATAAAAAGTGCAGCCAAATACCTTCGATTTCACACCATTTTCTGTTAGCAGGGCCTGGATCGTGTTAAGATATTGTTCGAAAGGTTGAGACTTGAACAAACTCTTGAATAATTCCATAAAAGGCTTCTTCTCTCGTACAGCAATGGTTGCTGCAGGACACATTCTACAAGGAACGATTAGGGCAGAACGTAATCCTTTAACTTCAGAAATGAAATCCGTATCTTCGAAATGAATTGGCATTTACAGTCCCTCCTATTGCTGACTTTTTTGACTAAAAGTAAACAAAAGAAATATCAGGCGCATACTATTAGTTAATAGTTCCGTATACTTCCTCGTTTATACATAGTTGCGCTTGAGACGACCGAGTTCATCATAGATTCTCAGTTCCTCCTCATGGGAATATCCAAGCATCTTATGCCTGTAGTATCCCCTCAGATTCCCTCACCAATCTCTTCTGGGGATTTTTTTTCTCGGCGAAGCTGGATGAAACCATTACCCATTTAGCTGATCTCCATCTATATGCGGCATATGGTCTTTCGCAATTATACTCATAGATGAACGCATTCAGCTTTCTATGCTGTGCTCGTAAATTAAAGCCGGCTGGTCTGGTCGCTCCGCCTTTTAAGTCCCTGTGAATCCTTTCATAACGCCCATTCTGTTCAAATTTGGCCTAAGTCTTAATAAATTATATCTAAACAAAACTCTAAGAGCCAGACCGATAAACTGTGATTCATTGTATGGCCTGAAACGCGACAAAGGGAGTTCCATTATGATTTGGTTTAGGCAGACCAAATTCCCGGAATACCATTATAAAATTCTTGCTGGGTCGGCTCAAGCCGCTCCCCATACATACCTTTCGCACTAAACACAAAACGACTATATGAGTCTGCTATGGTGAGAGGATGACAGGGATCATCATTGCCCATTTTGAACATCCCCTAAAAATCAGCACACCACACGTCATTGCAGTTTTTAGGGTCAAAAATCAGGCAAACGGTTTTAATTTTCGTCCTCTTTTTTTGTTTACTATCTGATTCTTACCTTTAATCTCCTGTTAAAGGTCGATTGTACGGAATTTATTTTTACAGGAGTCTTTCGCAGTATTTGTCCAAATAGTATCTCAACCCCATCGAGTTTCTTAAGGCAAAAAACAACTTATTTATTGTTCTATTTCTGTGGGAGTTTGTCTAGGATGATTAGATGGTTTGCGGAATTTCTAGAGTACCCAGACAAGACCTTTTTTTGAAAAGGTTCTATGTAGTAATAGCCTGTCGGTATTGAAACATTAAACTCTCAGCAGAGTTCGGAGAAGTTGAAATTGCCTGACATCCACTCTATGATAGATTCTAGCTTCTCATCCATCATCGTTGTTTCCTTCCAGGGCATGTTTTCCTCCTTTTTGTAGTGGAGAAAAACTTACCAGAAAGTGTAAACGATGTTATGACATTGTACCTTTCTATTGATAACGTGGAGTTCACCGGCTAGCTTCAGCGATTCCAGCGGAAAGCAGTGGAGCGAAGGTAAAACTTTTTGTTATGTTGATTTTATATATTAGTATCTAGCAAGGTGTAAACACCTCCGACCATGATGTGTTTTTCTTGTATCTTGGTCTTCTTGTCGATGTATTCTGTTATACCAGCTGCCGGTTTGGCTCCAACGATTAGAGCCTTAAAGTGTGTGTATAAATTTGCAAGAGGATAGTACCATTTTCCTTTTAGCGGAATAGAGTCAAGAATGAGCAACTGTCCATCAGGCTTTAGAATAGACAAAGCTTTATCTATTGCTTTTTGGTAGTTTGGTATTGCTGTAAGAGACAGACAGAAAATTACACAATCGGCTTTATTGACAGGTGAATACTGATACATGTCCATGCACTCGAAATTGACATTATTCCACCCATTCTTGGATTTATGAGTGTTTGCCAGCTCTATCATCTGGTCTGAAAAGTCTATACCAATTATTTGTGATGAAGGGTCTAATTTGTGTAGCAAACTTGGTACCACAGATCCAGGGCCACATCCAAGTTCTACCACTGTTGCTCCAGTTGGAACTCTGAGTCGTGCCGCTACTTCTCTATAAAGCCTTTTAGCTTGTCCAAGGCTCAAAATGAATGCAACGATATCATAAATAGAAGAAACAACATTATATTTGTTTTTATTTGATGCTTGACGTATATCCATTCTTGTATCTCCTATATTCGAATTCCGATTCACATAAACATAACGTGGAGATAACCGGCGCGGGTCACCGCGTCCGTGTTTATTGTCTGGTTATGTTGATTTATATATTATTAACACCAGTTTTACATGCAAGTTTTTTAGCTTCTAAATAGATACCATCATTGTCATCAAATGAAAATTCGATTTCGGCCATTTCTCCATCAAAGTATCTTCTGATTTCTTTATCAAAATCGATTGTAATTATTGTGGTGTTGTGCCAATTGTATTGAGTGTTAACTGCTTTTAGGTTTTGTGTTGTATAGCCCATTGGAATGCCGGCTATCATTTCCGCTACCGAAAACAAATGAATATTTGAGAATTCAATAGTTTGTACTGAAGGATTGATCGTAAATGACAAATCCTTACAAATGAATGAAAATCTAGTCATTTCACTTGCGTTAGATTTTGAGCTCATAAGCAGTATTAATACTATAAAAATTATATATTTTCTCATTGAAATATTTTGCCCTAAATCTGTTTTAAAACATAAAGTGGAGTTGAGGGGCGCGCGCCTTTTGCGCGTCCCTCTCTAACGAGTTGTTAGCGACTATTTATTATTGCAATTGCTCAATGACTATCGGAATAATTATTTTATTAACTAATAGCATTAACAATAGCAATAGTGCGATTATTAAAAAACCTGGCCCATTTACATAAAGCTCTTTTAAAAAAGTGATAGGATGAAAAACATATTGATAGAACAGCAATGACACATTCTTTTGTTTAAATTTCTTTCGCCACACCAAATAACTGGCAATGCTCATTCCACCTATTATTATTGTTGCGTTAATAAAAAATTCTACAGGAATGTCAATATTGGCCACCTCATTTTATAATCATGCTACTCCAATTGTATGCGCTAACGTGTAATATAGGAGTACTCCCTTTTTGCGGAGTTTTCCCATTTTAGCCTCACAACAAGTACCACAACGGGTAGCTACCCGTTGTGGTACTTGTTTGATTTTTTGATGAGCAGTTTTCCTGTATCTTATAGATATTTCGTCGGAAATTACCACAACAAGGGTGGAAACTCTACTCTTTTGTTGCCTGGTAACAGGTTGTGTACAAACTCCTATTATGCGCAAATAACCTAGATATACCCATACGGGTATAATACGTAATTCTGATAAATTATTGAAAACGCTTACCCACAATTCTGTATAGCGAATACCTCCGAACCCTTTGTAAATTAACCCGCAATTCTTACATTTTTCCCAATTCTCCATCCAGCAATCTGGAGAGGGGTGGAGAAGTCTTTGATCTGAGTCTAGATGAGCAGGCCGTTACGAGTTTATTGTGAGATGAAAATGGTCAAAATCAGTTCATAAAGGTTCCCAATAGGCTTATTTTGCATGATAGTATTCTCCGCGACCTGGGGTAAGTTGAATAAATCGGACACCAATGTTAATAAAGCCCACGACATGGAGGTGTCCTAATGAGCAAACGAACTAACGGCCGCTACTCAAAAGAATTTCGTGATGAAGCCGCAAAATTAGTGGTTGAAGGCGGTCTTTCTGCCTACGAGGCATCACGTCAGCTCAAATTGCCAAAATCTACCCTGGAGAATTGGGTAAGAGCATGATCTTGCAACAATAAAGTGGAACCCTAGTTAAGCCGTTTTGTCCCTATCCCACCACTCCTGCTCAAAAAGAGCTGGTGCTTTGTAACCGTTCGTCGAGTGCTTCCTCTGACGATTAAAATAGACCTCTATATAGTTGAACAGTGAATGCTCGGCTTCCAATTTGTCGCGAAATTTCACGTGATGAGTCAGCTGTGTCTTCAAAGAGGCAAAGAAGGATTCAGCGACTGCATTGACGCTCCTATGTCAAGAGGTCAAGGCGGCATCTTCCAAATCAGCCAAAATTAATGGGTACAATTCTCTGACAATATAACGTTTCAAACAACGATGTATCTCTTTCACGGATTTTCCTTCTGCAGTTCTACGAGCGACATAAACCTGGGTGCGTGGATCACTCCTCATGCGTACCATGGCGATCGTCCAGAGAGCATTGTTTGCAGCTCGGTTACCACCTCTATTCAGGCGGTGACGGACTGTTTTCCCAGAAGATGCTTCCAAAGGGTTAACACCGCACAACGATGCAAGTGCTGATTCACTTCGTAAACGTTCAGGATTATCGCCGGCTACAGATAGCAATATGGCAGCTGTTTGAGGCCCGACACCAAACTGCTTACGCACCCGCGTAGCTGCTTTTGCAGTCAATTGTTCCAGATCTTTGTCTAATAACTTCAGTTCTTCTGTCAAGTATAACCAGCGCTTAGCAAGGAGGCGAAGTGTTGTTGCCAAGGTTTTCGACCAGTTTGTTTCACCCAAAGAACGAAGGCGTGCACAGCATTTCGCACACTCGGCAGCATTTGATTTCCATAATCTTGATCTTATTTCATCTGGCGCAGAAATTAACAAGCCTCTTAGCTGGTTGATTGTCTGTGTCCTGGATTTAACCGTGCTACGTCGAGCAACTGAAATAATACGCATTGCTTCTGCTGCACCTGACTGTGATTTTGGAACTGCACAGTCGGTACCTGATAAAACGGTGCGGGCTGCACTCTCAGCATCTGTTGGATCAGATTTTCCACGAAATCGGCGCATTGAACGATCTGGTCGATTAATTTCCAGAACTAAAACATCCTCCGCAGCAAGATACCTGGCCAGGCCCGCACCATAAGTTCCAGTACCTTCAATCCCCGCTCTTTGCAGGTCTCCAAAAGATCGAGCCCATTTAGCTAATTGTTTATATCCTTTTGAATTAGCTGTAACTGATAAATGACCTAAAAGTTTGCCTACGCTATCAATGACGACTCCAATGTGCTGGTCCAAGTGGGTATCAACACCAAGGATTACCTCACGTGTCAGTTGGCTGCTCATCGACTACCTCCTAAAAGTTTAGTAGGTATCACCAGCCCGGATTACAGGACAGGACACTCAAGATGCAGGACAAAGCTCCTATTAGGTCACAAGCAATCGGCCCAGTGATGCATGGGGAACGCCAGGGCCAGCCGACAGGTCAACGCAAAGGCAATAGAGCCAATCCCAGCACGGGTCAGGCTAGCCTGACATTCAATACCACTATAACTGAGTATCCCAACAATTTCCCTTGCGACTCATGCTTTGAATATATCCATTCTGTGTTAGTACAGCCCTGAAACTGGAACTTGCATACTGAATGCCACGATCACTATGGATCATCAAACCTGGTGCAGGCCTGCGCCTCATTATTGCTTTTTTAAGTGCATATATTGCAGATTTACTCTCCAGGGAATCGCTCAGATCCCAGCCAACAATCGCGCGAGAGAATAGATCAATAAACACTGTGAGATAATGCCATTTTGCACCGACCTTGATGTAGGTGATATCGCTCACCCAGGCGGTGTTTGGAGCTGAAACTGAGAATTTACGATCGAGCAGATTCGACGCTACAGGTTGCTTATGTTTTGAATCGGTTGTTACTACGAATTTCTTTGTTGTTTTGCACCTCAACCCCATTTCTTTCATTAATCGCGCAACGCGAGGCCGACTAACGCTGGAAAATTCACGCTCATCTCGCAAGTCAGCGGTAACAAGCGGGCTGCCGACCATGCCTTTATGAGCGCTAAAGATTTCCTTCACGCGCTCTTTAATCCGTATATTTTCTCGTTTTCGCGTGGAGATAGGGGCTTTCTCCCAACGATAGAAACCACTCGGGGTAACTTCTAAAGCCTGGCACATCTTCTTCACCGGAAATGCTGAGCGGTTCTTTTCAATGAATCTATATTTCATTTCGGTGCTCTGCTGAAGATGGCCACAGCTTTTTTTAGGATATCTCGTTCCATCTCGGCATCCTTGAGCTTTTTCTCAAGGTCCCTGATTTTCTTTTCCTGCTCAGTCAGAGCCTCACGACCGTTCCCAGGGAAAGCTAGTTCTTCTTTGGCTCGAAACTCACGCCTCCACTTGTAGAGAAGGTCTTTAGAGATACCGAGACTGTCGGCTACATCTTGCACTGACCTGCCGGGATCATCGGTCAGCTGAACTGCATTGCGCTTGAAATCTGGATCGTATCTTCTTCTTTGAACACTCATATCTTCCTCCTGCCAATCTCTTTAATATTGGCTTATCTGAGTGTCCACTCTTTTATAGCAGGATCAGCATTCAGGGCCGGTAAACTAGGCAATATAGGTGGCCACCAACAGCCATTAACCGAAATCGAGTTAGAACTCAATCGTGTTAAACGAGAGCTGGCTCAGGTCAAGCAGGAGCGCGACATCCTAAAAAAAGCAGCCGCGTACTTTGCCAAGGAGTCGCTGCACAGTACGCGATAATTACAGAGCTTCGACCTGAGTATGCAGTGCCTTTGCTCTGCCAGGTTCTAGCTGTTTCTTCAAGCGGCTATTATGCTTGGCTGAAACGCCCGGAATCACCACGACGGCAAGAAGAGACACGGCTTGTCATCGAGATCAAAGCGGCTCACAAAAGAAATAGAGAAACGTATGGCCCTGAACGCTTGCAGAGTGACCTGGCCGAGCATGGTGTTCATGTAGGAGTGCATAGGATCAAACGCATCCGCAAGGAACACGGTATTCGCTGCAAGCAGGTGAAAAAGTTCAAGGCAACTACAAACTCAAATCATCGCTTGCCGATTGCCGAGAATGTTCTTGAACAGAAGTTTGAAGCCAAGGCCCCCAACCAGGTCTGGGTTACTGATCTTACGTACATTTCCACTGCCGAAGGCTGGTTGTATCTCGCTGGTCATAAAGATCTGTTCACAGGGGAGATCGTCGGCTATGCAATGGGTGAGCGAATGACAAAGAACTTGGTCAGCCAGTCACTTTTTCGTGCTGTTGCTTCCAAGCGCCCACCCGAAGGCTTGATCCATCATTCGGACCGAGGCAGTCAGTATTGTGCTCTGGAGTATCGAAGATTGCTCGACCAATTCGGTATGCGCGCTTCTATGAGTCGTCGCGGTAACTGTTATGATAACGCACCCATCGAAAGCTTCTGGGGAGTATTGAAAAATGAGTTGGTCCACCATCGTCGCTACGTCACCAGAAATGAAGCGATAAAGGAAATCACGGAGTACATCGAAATTTTCTATAACCGCCAAAGGCGTCAGAAGAGATTGGATTACCTTTCACCTGCCGCTTATGAACAACAATTTTTCAAAGAGCAAAATACAGCGTAATATTTTGGTGTCCGCTATTGCCGACCGGCCTCAACCAGCGTTGCCCGATTAGTAGACAAGAAGTAATGGTGATGCTGTTTTTTATAAATTTCGCATATGTTTTGTATAAATATTTATTATTCAAAGATTTCAATTCACTACCGGACCAATAGCACTTCCCTCCAATAAACATCTTCTCAATTCAGCCAGCCTTTCCACTACCAGTAGATATTCCCAGATCCCCTTAAATTACAATACTTCTTCAACAGACTTATCGGCTCATCCCTTATCATTCCGGATATAAATCACTTTTAGCAGCACACCTACTGCCCATTTGACATTCATAAAATCCCCATGTATATCTGAAATACACACAGCGGTGGTGAATAAAGGTAGAGGAAAGTGCCTCGCCTCTTGTTCACCAGAGGCGAGTGTAGACAGGTCTCTTCGTATCGCCAGACGATATGGAGGAGCAGTTATTCGATCTCACCCTACCTGTCCCCTACACTGCCCACGAGTACTGCTCTACTCTACCGCTGTCCACTGCCAGCTTTCTGCACAATTCATCTTGCCCGTGCCTGCTTCCTATAATCATGCAAATTGATGCACGACGCGCCACTTGCTGCGCCATCGTGTGTGTAATTTAAAAAGAATTCGCACATTGCAATTCTGCATACAGGAGGCACCATGCACGATTTTCAAGGACGTTCCCAGGAATCTCCATTTCGCGTCATTGCCGAACTCGATCCCCCCAAAGGAGCTAACCTCGAATCATTTCTCGATTTTGCCCTGCAAATACGCGGGCGTGTCGATTCAATTCGAATTACCGACTGTGAAAATGCCATCATGCGCATGTCGCCCATTGCTCCGTGCCTTACTCTTTCCGACATCGGTTTTACACCTCAGATGGTCATCAACGGTCGTGACCGAAACCGTATCTCCTTCCAGGCCGATCTACTCGCGGCAGCTGCTTTGGGTGTAAAAGAAGTAGTGTTACAGGTTGGCCACGATACCTCAGAGGGTGACCAGCCCATGGCCAAGTCCAGCGGCGATCTCGACATGCCTGCCATGATAAAATGTGCAACTTCGCTCACCAGAGGGCGCGACCTTGCCGGCGAAGAACTGGACGGACCAACTGCCTATGAGGTAGGGGTTTCCCTAGAATTATCTGACGATGCTGCAGTCAATCGGAAACTTGCCGAATCGTTCCCGGCTATGGCCGACCAGGGTGTTCGCTCGGTAACATTAGGCCCCACCTACGATCTGAACATCCTCGAGTTGTTCGTGCCCGCAGCGGAACAGAACAATATTCGCCTCTATACCTCCATAATGTTTCTCAAGTCGGTGGTAATGATTCGCTACCTCAACAATCTCCCGGGTGTCCCGTCGGTTCCCCAGGAGTACTTAAAGAAGATGATGGATGCACCGGTCAAAAGGGATGCCGGCATGCACATAGCCGCAGAGTTGTATCGTGAGCTTGAAACCATGAGCGATGGAACTGTTCTGGTTGCCATTGGCCTTGGCGAACGACTACCCGAGTTCCTCACTATGATCGGACGATAAACCTGGAGATAGAAGCGATGGCCAATCATCTACCTCTTCAGTTCAGTATCAGTGCCGGTGACTACTTCGATACCGAACCGTACGCACACCAGATCCTGGAAGAGACCCCCAACGGGGTGATGGTTGTGAGTACCGACCATAAAATCATCTATACCAATCCGGCAGCCAGCAGATTTCTTGAGACCCCTTATACCGAGCTGGCTGGACGCCATCTCAGAGACATCTTTACCGGTGAGAACAGGACACTGATTGATCTTTTCCAAAGCTTTTTCACCTCACGCCCTACAAGCCGTAAGTCGCGGTTTAGAAAAGAAATATCTATTGGCAGCCATGACAATGAAACTGAGGATGAGCGGCGGGTACTTGATATCGTATTTGTCTATCCTGCCTCTGCTCCTGATTATTACATTCTCTACCTGATCGACATTTCCCATCTTAAAAGTCTTGAGCGTGAGTTACGCCGCAGAAATGTCTTCTTTCATAACCTGATCGACTCCTCGGTGGATGGCATCATCGCAGCCGATATGAGGGGCAAGATCATCCTTTTCAACGAAGGTGCGCAATCACTGCTTGGTTACAGTGAAGAAGAAACCCGCAACGGTTTCCATGTCACCCAGATCTACAATGAAGGTGTGGCCTATGAAGTCATTGCCCGTATGCGAAGCGAAGAATATGGCGGCAAAGGCAAGCTCCGCAACCAGGAGTTGACCGTCCGACACAAAAATGGCGAAAGCATTCCCGTAAATTTTTCCGGCGGCATAATCTATGACAATGACCAGGAAATCGCCACCTGCGGTATCTTCACGGACCTGCGTGCCATGCAGAAGATCGAGGAAGACCTCGAAAACACCCATCAGATGCTGATGCAGTCTGAAAAAATGGCAGGGCTTGGCCGCCTTGCCGCCGGGGTCGCCCACGAAATCAATAATCCCATGTCCGGTATTATGCTCTATGCCAACATGGTGCTTGAGGATCTGGGCCAGGATCACCCCCTGCAGCAAGACCTGGAGACCATTATCCGCGAAGCAGAACGCTGCAAGGTCATTGTAGCTGATCTATTGGAATTCAGTCACCAGACCAGTTACGAGATGGACCGCCTCAACCTCAACGAGGTGGTTACCAAGACACTAGGGGTACTTAAAAACCAGCCATCCTTTCATAACATCGAAATCGTCCTCAACCTGGCACAGGATCTCTGTCCGATATTCGGCAACGCTATCCGCCTTAACCAGGTTGTGATGAATATCATGGTAAACAGTGCCCAGGCCATGGAGTACGGCGGCACCCTGACTATCACCACCCGCAACAGAGCCGGGCGTGAGTTGGCCGAACTACTGATCAAGGACAGTGGTCACGGCATCACGCCCGATCAGCAGAAGAAAATTTTCGACCCCTTCTTTACCACCAAAAAACCTGGAGAAGGTACGGGCCTCGGCCTTTCGGTTTCTTACGCCATTGTCAAAGAACACCAGGGCACCATACGTGTTATAGAATCTTCTCCTTCAGGCACCACGTTTTCTTTACGATTTCCGGCAGTACAGGACACAGGGAAAAGCATTTCCGGCCAGAAGCCTGATACTGAACACAAAACAGAGCAAACCTCGACTGGAGAAAGCCATGCAAAACAGCCCCATTTCACCAGCTAAGGGAAGCAGAAAGCTCCTGAAAAAACTGAGCTCCCGCGATATCGACGTACAGACCTGTTATCAATGTAACCGTTGCTCTGCCGGGTGCCCGGTGGCGGATTACTTTGACCTGCAGCCAATGGAGATCGTGCGACTTGCCTCATACGGCATGGAAGACCAGCTTCTTGCCAGCAGCACCATCTGGCTTTGCGCCTCCTGTGATACCTGCGCAACCCGTTGCCCGAATGACATTGATATTACAGCCCTGATGGATGTGCTGCGGGAACTTGCTCTCAGAAAAGACATCCCGCCAGCCGTCCCTCAGGTTCCCGCCTTCCATGCCTCTTTTCTTGAGTCGGTCAGGCGCTGGGGCCGCACCTATGAAATCGGTATGATTGGTGCCTACAAATTACGTTCAGGGGATTATGCAGGGGATATGAAGCTTGGCATTTCCATGCTGGCCAAAGGAAAACTGAGCCTGCTCCCCCATTCCATCGAAGGTAAACCTGAAATTCGCGAAATCTTTGCGGGCAAAGGAAAGGAGTATGAGCGATGAAAATGACATACTACCCGGGCTGCTCGCTACAGGGCACAGCCCGTGACTACAACGACACCATCTTGGAAGTTTGTCAGACAATCGGCGTTGAGTTGAACGAGATAGAAGACTGGAACTGTTGCGGTGCCTCCTCCGCCCATATGACCAATCATGAAGTCGCCATGCGTCTTTCTATCCGCAACCTCCTGCTCGCTGCAAAATCTTCGGATAACGTTCTGATCCCCTGCTCTGCCTGCTACCAGAGACTAAAGGCAGCCGATAAAGCCTTACGCGAAGATCCGGAATACTGGGATGTAACCGACTATAACCCGGACTTCAAACTGGTCCATATCTCTACTTTTCTGGCTGAGCCTGAAATACTTGAACTCATCGCCGATAAAGTAATTCAACCGGTCGGCAAAATGAAAGTTGCCTGTTATTACGGCTGTCTGTCACTCAGGCCACCTCATATAACCGATGCGCCCAATCATGAAATGCCCACCACGCTTGAGAACATAGTTACGGCAATCGGCGCAGATCCTGTCTCATGGTCACATAAAACAGAGTGCTGCTCCGGCAGTCTTACCATGACCAGACCCGATATCGCAGGCAAGCTGGTTGGTGAGATTGTTGAAGCCGCCCGCCGTGGAGGAGCGACAGCCATGGTAACGGACTGCCCCATGTGTCAGGCCAATGTGGAAAGCAGGCAGGAACTCCCACCGGGAGCATCAATGGTTGTCTATTATGCAACTGAACTGATCGCCGCAGCCCTGACCGGCTCGTACCCTGAAAAACAGCAGAAGGTGCATCTGGTACCTGCCCACGCCCTGCAAGCCCATATGGAACGTTCTGCTCACAATGTAGGGACAGCCTCAGGGAGTACGACAGAGACTACATCTCAAAAGGAGGAATCAGCATGACTCCTGATCTCTTCAATCCCGGTTTAAAAACAGGATCAAGCACAGAATCCGGCACAGAGACCACAACGCTCCCCACCGGTGCCGTACTTGTTATCGGCGGTGGTATCAGCGGCATGCAGTCGGCCCTCGACCTGGCCAACAGCGGCTACAAGGTCTACATGATCGAAAAATCCCCGGCCATTGGCGGTAAAATGGCCCAGCTCGATAAGACCTTCCCAACCAATGACTGCTCGATGTGCATCGTTTCACCCAAACTGGTTGAAGTGGGCAAACATCGAAATATAGAGCTGTTTACCCATAGCGAACTCAGCTCGCTGGATGGCGAACAGGGCAACTTCAAAGCTATCGTCACCAGCCGCGCCCGCTATGTTGACACCAACAGCTGCACAGGCTGCGGGCTCTGTGAATATACCTGTCCGGTAACTCACCGCTCCGATTTTCCGGAGTTTGAAGAAAAAGACGGAAAACGCAAACCTCTCAGAGCCAAAGAAAAGAAGATCATTACCGGCTCCCTGCCGCCACGTCCCACGAAGATTCAGCCCTGGACCTTTACTGTCGATACAGACAAATGCGGCAAATGCGGCCTGTGCAAGAAAGCCTGCCTGCAAGCTGCTATCAACTGGCAGAAAGGTGAACAAGCTGTGATAGATCAGGCGTTGTGTACAGCCTGCGGTGCCTGTTATTCAGCCTGCCCCGCCAAGTTTGATGCAATTGAGATCACCAACGCTCTGGATCTCGAACAAAGTCTTGGTGCCGCTCTGGTTACCCGTTCTGCCGAAATCAAGAAAGAGTTTTCAGAAATGGCACCGGAGCAGTGCATCCGTTGCGGTCTCTGCAGCCTGATGTGCAAGGAGGTTATGGGTATAGGCGCCCTGAAGCTTGATAAGAACGGTATCGAGGCTGGCACGGATATCTGCCAGATGTGCGGGGCCTGTATCTCGGTATGCCCTGTAGATTTTCTGGCGATGGACAAACTCAGTAACCGCACCGCCGAGCCCTTGCTCGATGAGTTCAATGAACGGCTCAATAGCAGAAAACCCGTCAACATTTTCTATCCGCAAGCTGTTCCAAGGGTGCCGGTGATAGATGAAACCAGCTGTGTACAGCTCAATACCGGCAATTGCGGCATCTGCCAATCCGTCTGCGGAGTTGGAGCCATAAGGTATGAAGATGTGGTCACAGAGACCGAGATCGAAGTCGGCTCAGTGATTTTCTCGCCGGGGTTTGAGGTGAGTGATCCCAAGCTACGTGCGGAATTCGGTTACGGTATCTATAAAAACGTTCTCACCTCAATCGAGTTTGAACGGCTGCTCTCCGCCTCCGGCCCCACCTCCGGCGAGGTTGTACGGCCGGGCGACAACAGCCACCCGAAGAAGATAGCCTGGATTCAATGCGTCGGGTCACGCGATCAAAGCTGCAACCGGGAATACTGCTCATCAGTCTGCTGTATGTATGCCACCAAAGAGGCGTACATCGCACGCGAGCATGACAAGGCCATCGAACCAACTATTTTCTATATCGATATGCGTTCGTTCGGCAAGAATTTCGACAACTACATCGAACGTGCCAAGAACAATAAGGTGCGATATGTGCGGGCCATGGTGAGTCGCGCCTACGAAGATCCGCAGACCGGTGATCTGGAGTTGCGTTATACCGATGAGAACGGCCTACGTCAGCGTGAGACCTTTGACATGGTGGTGCTCTCGGTGGGTATCCAGGTCAAAAAGGAGAGCTGGAAACTGGCCGAAAAACTGCAGATCGAAATGGATAAATATGGTTTCGCGAGTACCAGTTCATTCGCACCACTCACCACTTCCCGCCCCGGTATTTTTGCAAGCGGAGCTTTCAACGGCCCTAAAGATATACCAGAGACTGTTATCGAAGCATCCGGCGCGGCCCAGGCTGCCTCCGCACCGTTATCTAGCGCCAGAAACAGCCTTATTAGCAGGGAAACGCTGCCAGAAGAAAAAACTATCGCAGACGATGCGCTTCGAATTGGCGTATTTATCTGTCACTGTGGAGCCAATATCGCCTCTGTTGTCAACGTGGAAGAGGTGATGAACTATGCCTCTACCCTGCCCGGCGTCGTCTACGTCGATAAACCGCTCTACACCTGCTCCCAGGATACCCAGGAGCGCATGCGTGAAATCATAGAAGAACATAACCTCAATCGCATAGTTGTTTCGGCCTGCTCGCCTACCACCCATGAGCCTTTATTCATGTCCACCATCCGGGCGGCAGGCCTGAACAAATATTATTTCGACATGGCAAATATCCGCGACCAATGCAGTTGGGTTCACCCGCTGGAGCCTGAAAAAGCCACGGAAAAAGCCAAACAGCTCACCAGGATGGCCGTGGCCAACGCTTCTGCCGCCGAAGCATTGCAGGAGATTGAATTCCCGGTGGACACCCGCCTGCTTATCATCGGCGGCGGACTGGCCGGTATGAACGCCGCCCTGGAAGCGGCCAACCAGGGATGTTCGGTCTATCTGCTGGAAAAAGAGGCTGTATTGGGCGGCAACCTTAACAGGCTGCGCCGCACCACCGACGGTCTTGATGTGCAGAATTACCTGAACACTCTCGTCCATCAGGTGGAGCAGGATGAGCGCATCAAGGTCTACACCAGCTCCGAGGTGGTGGAGCATTCCGGCTTTGTCGGCTCGTTTGAAACTGAAATCATCACCCCATCCGGTACCCCCAGAGTGCTCAAGCATGGGGCTATCCTCCTCGCCACAGGTGGCCACGAGAACCGGCCGAAACTCTATGGTCTCGGTGAGGCCAAACGGGTTATCACCCAGAGTGAATTCGAACAACTCATCGAAGAAAACCCAAAGGGCGTTGCAGGCTGCAAAAGCGTGGTGATGATCCAGTGTGCAGGCTCCAGAGATGCGGAGCATCAGGACTACTGCTCGCGGGTCTGCTGCAATCAGGCGGTCAAGAACAGCCTGAGTTTAAAAGAACTCAATCAGGACTGCCGGGTGGATATCCTCTATCGTGACATGAGGACCTACGGCCTTGGAGAGCTGAATTACCTCAAGGCGCGTGAACTCGGGGTCAATTTCATCCGTTACCAGCCTGAGCAGAATATGCCGGAAGTATTGCCAACAGAAAAGGCAGTCAACATCACTATCCATGATCCATCCATCCGGGCCGACGTTATTCTTTCAGCTGATCTGCTGGTGCTTTCCACAGGCATTACGCCAGGCAATACGGAAGAACTCTCTTCAATGCTTCGTTGCACCCGAAACAGTAACGGTTTCTTCATCGAGGCACATGCAAAACTCAGACCGGTGGATCTGCCCAGCGAAGGGCTCTTCATGGCCGGCACCGCCCATGGCCCGAAAAACATTCCGGAAACTATCTCCCAGGCCCAGGCTGCTGTGGCCAGGGCCCTGACAATACTCTCGAGGGACAAGCTCACTCTCTCTGCGGTTGTCTCCAAGGTAGATCCTGTCAACTGTGCGGTATGCCTTACCTGTGTGCGGGCCTGCCCGTATGGTGTGCCGGTCATCAATGAAGAACATACCGCCGAGATCAACCCGGCGCTGTGCCAGGGTTGTGGAATTTGCGTTGCCGAATGCCCGGCCAAGACCATCTACCTTGGTCGCTATAACGATCAGAATATCTTTGCAAAGGTTAACTCGGGCAGTACACAAGCCGTTCAACCAGACGAATCACAAAATATATCAACCGAAAGTTCACAAACTGTCGAGGAGGTACCAGCATGACGAGCGATCAATCTGTGAAGATCATCGCCTTTGCCTGCCGCCATTGAGCGTACTCAGCCGCGGACCTGGCAGGTTCGGAAAGAAGGCAATACCCGCCATCTGTCTCCATCGTCATGTTGCCCTGCACCGGCAGAATAGAGGAGGCGCTGATGCTGCAGGCGTTCGAGGGAGGGGCGGATGGTGTAATGGTAGTCGGCTGTCTCGAGGGCGACTGCCATTACATCTCCGGTAACCTGAGAGCAAAAGCGAGGGTGAACCGGGTAGCTACGATATTACAGGATATCGGCATCGGTGAAGAGCGTATACGAATGTACAACTTAAGCGCCGGTGAAGGTGCGAAATTTGCTGCCTATGCGAATGAATTCGCAGAACATATCGAACAACTTGGCTTCAGCCGGGTAAATATCGCACGAAACCCGGACCTTGAATCAACACCTGAGTCTCAAAAAACAGAAGCAGAAGAGGGCCAATCGGCAAAAGAGCCGGAACCGGTCTCTGAGGAGGCATAGCCAATGATCACCGGAACACCAAAACCAATCCAAGAAGTGCTGGAGATGCTTGAGCCTTACAGCCGTGTGGTTGTGGCTGGCTGCTTTGGTTGCGTCACTGTCTGTCGGGTAGGCGGAGAGAAGGAAGTACAGGTTCTCTCCTCCTCGCTACGACTCGCAAGAGAGGCAAAGGGCAACAAGCTGGAGATAAAAGAAGTGTGCCTCGAGCGGCAATGCGACCCCGAATACCTCGATCAACTTCGTCCCTATGTAGCCGATTACGATGCAGTACTCTCTATCGCCTGCGGTGCCGGCATCCAGTTTGTTGCAGAGAAATATCCTACAACTCCTGTCCTGCCTGGGATCAACACCGGGTTTCTCGGAGTGGCGGAGAGGCAGGGAGAGTGGGCCGAGCGTTGCCAGGGCTGCGGAGACTGTGTACTCCACCTCACCGGCGGTATCTGCCCGGTAAGCCGCTGCGCCAAATCACTGTTTCATGGCCCATGCGGAGGCTCTGCCAAGGGCATCTGTGAGGTTTCCCCGGATGTTGCCTGCGGCTGGCAATTGATCATTGACCGGCTTAAAGCGCTCAACCAGATGGACAATTATGGCAAACTCATCCCCTACAAAGGCTGGAGCACTTCGCGTGACGGTGGCCCACGCCGCATTATACGGGAGGATATGACATTATGAAATCGGGAAGCAACCTGGAAAAAGTAATGAATGCGGGCCATTTCGCCGTCACTGCGGAGTGCGGGCCTCCCCGCGGTGCAGATGCCGATATCGTTCGCAAAAAAGCCGCTTTTGTTAAAGGCAATGTCGATGCCTGTAACGTCACCGATAACCAGACCTCTGTGGTTCGAATGAGCTCTCTTGCCGGGTGTCTGCTGGTGAAAGAATCCGGCACAGAACCGCTGATTCAGATGGTGGTGCGCGACAGAAACCGCATCGCCCTGCAATCCGACCTCCTGGGGGCCGCCGCCATGGGTGTTCGCAATTTGCTTTGCCTCTCCGGCGATCATCAGAAATTCGGCGACGATCCCCAGGCTAAGAACGTCTTCGATATTGACTCGATCCAGCTGATCGACATGGTCAGGCGAATGCGTGACGATGGAATCTTTCCCTCCGGCAAGAAGCTTGAGGGCAAACCGGAATTCTTTATCGGCTGTGCGGTTAATCCCTTTGCCGACCCCTATGAAATCAGGGTGCCCAGATTTAAGCTGAAAGTTCAGGCCGGAGCCGATTTTGTGCAGACCCAGTGCATCTATAATATGGATAAGTTCAAACAGTACATGGAAGATGCGAAAAAAGAGGGCCTGCATGAGAGTTGCAAGATACTGGCCGGTGTCACTCCACTCAAGTCGGCAGGCATGGCCAAATTCATGAAAAAATTTGTGGCCGGCATGGACATCCCCGATGAGGTCATCAAACGCATCGGCGACGAGCCCAAGGAGAAACAAGCGGAAAAGGGTATCGAGATGTGTGTCGAGCAGATTCAGGAGTTAAAAGAAATTGAGGGAATCGCAGGCGTTCATGTGATGGCCATCGAATGGGAGGAAAAACTGGAAAAAATCATTGGAGATGCGGGGCTGTTGCCCCGCCCCATAGTCGCCTGAGAGTGTACCGGAGAAAGCCTTTTTGCTCCAGTTCTGCGTTATTGATTGGAAATCAATGCTCGCAATATTCAGTATGTGGCTCCGCTTAATTCCCAATCAATGCCTTGACCTGCAGCAAAATGCCAATTTTCCGGCCAACTCTTTAAGCAAAAGCTGGTTGAACAGACCCGGGGACAGTCGGTTCACACAGCAATAAGCAAAAAAAAAACAGTTCCACTCTTCAGGGAGAACATTATGGCTGAGAAAAAAACTGTACTGCTGGTTGATGACGATCCTGATTTCGTAGAAGCTGTGAAAGTGATCGTGGAAAGCGGCGGCTACAACGTGCAGGTAGCCTACGACGGTAAGGAGGGAATAGAGGCGGTCAAGACCGCAAGGCCTGACATCATCGTGCTGGATGTGATGATGCCGGTTATGGACGGCCATGCAGCCTGTGCAGCTCTTAAAAGCAACCCGGAAACCCAGGATATTCCCATAATTTTGTTGACTGCGGTTGCAGATCGGGTCACCACTTCCAAGTATTCGCACCGCGATATGCTGGAGAGTGAGGCTGAGGATTATATGCCGAAGCCGGTTGATCCGCCGGAGCTGCTCAGTTTGATTCGCCGCTGGTTAGTATAATCAGTCCATCTAGCATCATCTTCTTCAGTGTTTCGGTGTTAAGCATAGTACACACTATAGCTTAACACCGAAAACTTCGAATTTGACGCCACCTGAACTGATTACCAATCAACTCATTATAGGTAAACATATAAAATCTTTGTCCTGGGCAGATAATGTTTCAGCATCTACACCAGGCATGTCGTTTATAAGCACTATTACCAATTGCGGAGAGTCATGGCAGAGATGCGTGTTCTGATAATTGATGATGAAGAAGTGATCCGTGAAGGTGTGCAGCGGGCACTCTCGAACCGGGGGTATGTAATCGCCAAGGCTGAGAATGGCGAGGCTGGTATTGAGATGATCCGTGATCAGGGTTTTGATATCGTGCTGCTCGATCTGATGATGCCCGGTATCGACGGTTTTGGTGTGCTTGAATGGGTGAAAGAACATCAGCCGCAGATAGAAGTTATCGTCATCACCGGCTTTGCCACCGTCTCCAAGGCGGTGTCAGCCATGAAACAGGGGGCCTTTGATTTTGTCGGTAAGCCCTTCACACCAGACTATATTCGCATAGTGGTGAGTCGTGCCGCAGATAAAATCAAACTCGAACGGGAAACCCATCGCCTTCGTGAAGAACATACACTGAACATCGCGACCATTCAGAACGAACAGAGCAGATTGAAGACAGTCTTTGGCTGCATGGCCGAGGCTGTGGTCATTACCGATAACACTGGTGTGGTTGTCCATCACAACCCCGCCGCCATAAAGATTCTCGAAATCCAGACCGACCCGGTAATCGGTAAGGATATCGCCCAGTCCATCCTCGATACAAATGCCGTGGAAATGGTTCACCAGGCAATGGCCAAACAGGTGGTAGTGACCAGGGAGTTTCAGCCCGGCACAATTTCCCGAAAATACCTCAGGGCCCATTGCGCTCCCGTAACCTCTGAGAGCGGCAGAGTCATCGGCTCAGTCACCGCTTTTGAGGATATTTCCACTCATAAGGAAATAGACCGCATGAAGTCCGACTTCGTGGCCATGGTTGCCCACGAGCTGAAATCGCCTCTCGCCTCGGTGGAGCAGATGATTTACGCATTGCAGGTCGGCTGCAAATATGAATCAGGCCAGGCCTGTTCGACCATGCATAAACGAATAACCGTGCGCACCCGGGATCTGCTGCGGATGATCGACAACCTGCTGAATTTGTCAAAAATGGAAAACGGCACCGTAGAGTTCAACCTTGAACCTGTCCGCGGCCATGAAGTGCTCGACCACATTCTCGATGTGGTTCGGGAGCAGGCGGAAAACAAGGAAATAACCATCGCCTACATGCCCAGCGATGAAGACTGGTGGTTCAATGTCGATTATGACCATATCCGCACCGCTTTTATGAATATCATCTCCAACGCCCTGAAATACACACCCCAAGGTGGCCGGGTAGAGATCGCCACCACGGTGATTGGCGGTTTTGCCAACTTATCTGTTCAGGATTCGGGAATCGGGATCAGCGACGAAGACCTGCCCCATATATTTGACAGGTTTTTCAGAGTGAAAGGCAAAGCCACCAGGCACATCACCGGCTCTGGTCTGGGGTTATCCCTGGTAAAAGAGGTTGTCGAAGCACACCAGGGTTATATTGATGTCCACTCAGAACTTGGTGAAGGAACCTGCTTTACCCTGAGTTTTCCGATAACGGAGCCAGTCAAGGCCACGCCGGAGCATGTTGCTGCCGAGGCACAACCAGGTTAGCCCAAAAATCAGCAAGCCGTGTCTAATCGAGAAATATGTGAATTAATTCACTTATTCCTCAACACCATTCGATTGGCTCTTTTCATCACCAGCCAGCGACAAATAGCCAACGAGAGCACATAGGCAAAAAACGCCGCTACAAGCCCCGCAATCACGCTGCCTACCATCAATGGTACAATTATATCCCCCGAAAGTTGGCGAATCAGCCGCCACTGCTCCACGATATCAAGGGAGCCGATATCGAGTAACTGCGCAGCAATGCCGGTAAAAGAGCGGTACACTTCCTTCACTGGAGGCCCGGCGAAAAAAAGTTTTCCCACCATGTAATTGAAGGTGTACAAGGGGGCCATGGTCGCCGGATTGGAAATCCAGATTGCCAATATAGAGGCTGGCCGATTGCAGTTCAGCAAGGTGGCAAGAAAAATCACAATTACCATCTGAATGCCTACTGTAGGGGTAAACGCAACGAATGTCCCTAATGCGAAACCTCCGGCAATAGCCTTTGGAGAGCGTCTCAGCCTGACCAGCCAGCGGAAAACCGGTCTGAAAGGAATAATAATCCGCTTCTTATCCTTTTGCTCCAAACTTCCCTCAACCTGTAAAGATATCTATAGATTCAACTCGTACTGACTACACCGCCTGTACACTAATCATAGTTTGGCGAAGTACCAATACCAGAAACAGCCATGTCTATGCGAACAACCTTGCAGCTATCAGAATCATCTGATTTCACAACACGTATTACAAGTAGAAACCATCACCCTGTTGATGCTGGCCCTGAGTCCGGCTTCTCGTATTAAATAGAGAAAGAGCATGAGCAGATCGTGTGGTCTCAGGCAACTTATACTTGGTTACGCATTTCAACACGACCTTTATTGCTGTTTCAAGAGAAATTTTATGTCCAGGGCTGACGTAAATCGGTTTCACTCCCCTCCTGGTTCGGACCACCGCACCAATGACTTCATCGCCGTCTCTAAGCTCGACCAGACTCCCCTTCTCTTCACCAACCTCTTCATGACTGCCGCAAAGACGGCTTTTACCAACCCCCAATGCAGGAATACCCGTGATACAGCCCAGGTGACAGGCTATACCAAATCGCCGTGGGTGCGCTATCCCCTGGCCGTCACATAAGAAGATATCGGGCCACACGGAAAGATGTTCAAGCGCTTTCAAAACAACAGGTAATTCACGAAACGAGAGCAGACCAGGGACATAGGGAAAGGTAAGCTCGCTTTCAGCCACAGCACTCTCCACCAAGGTCAGATCATCGTAGCGCAACACCGCAACAGCAGCCCGCCCACGATTGCTGGCCTTATCAAATCCTACATCTACACCGGCCACCAACTCGATTGTATCAAACTGATCCTGAACAATGACCTGCTGTTGCAGTTCACGCTGGAGACGTACTGCTTCTTTAGGGGAAATAGCGGTTGAATCAAAATGCCATGGCGTCTTTTTCATGATCAATTGCTCAAAAAAAAGTGCAGTCAGCATTTCTACCCGACCGCACCAGATATTTGAATATTTCATCACCTCTCACTCAGTGTGAGGGTACCAGAGTTGTACATTGTACTGTTCATTATCAATTTGAAAATGGGAACTTATCGCCAATTTGCCATCCTCGTCAATCACAATATTGGCAGTAAAATTGCCACCACCTGAATCATTGAGTTCGCATATCAGCTCTTTACCTGATGGAGCTGTAAGCAGCATCTTCCCAGCCAGAGTGGTGAGTTGCTTTTCAGCTTTTTAAAAGGTGGCCATTACCTGGTGGGTAATGCCATCCGGATCACCCGTGTTCATACCGACCATGGACGTTACCTGAAACTCCGCCTGCATATCAATCCAGGGTCGCGATATGTATGCAGGTGCCACCCTGATTTGCTTCGAACGTCATCCCCTCTTCTGCAAAAGCTCCACTCCCCCACGGAACAACTGCCAGAAATACGATTATCAACAGAACATATACGTTGTTCATGATTCCCATTTTCACTACTCACCTTTCCCATGGAGATGAACCATCCGGATATGCCAATAATTTACTATGTTCCATTCAATAATAGATGACTGTACTGTGGTTGTCCACCAAAGGGTCATACCCGAATTCCCCTTGAGCGTTGTGTCAATTTTACAATCTGATTCCCCCTGAAACTCAGCTTTTAGTTGTTACCAATCCCCTCCCAGCTTGAGCATTTCCCTTAAAGCACCTAAAATTTACATATATTCCGTTAACAAATCATATTCTGCCAACATTTTAAGGGAGCGCAATCCCATGAAAATCCACCAGTCCTATGTTCACGGTGCCAGCCATACGCCTCTTCTTGGTGAAACCTTGGGAGAAAATTTTGATAACACAGTCAGGAAGTTCCCCGATAATGAAGCACTGGTAGTGCGTCATCAGCAAATACGCTGGACCTATAGTGAGCTCCAGGAAAAAGTGAACAAATTTACGGCCGGATTGCTGGCTCTTGGACTTAAGCCGGGCGACAGGATTGGTATATGGTCACCGAACAATAGCGAGTGGGTGATAAGTCAGCTTGCCACTGCTAAAATCGGTCTGATTCTGGTGAATATAAATCCGGCTTATCGACTGGCAGAGCTAGAATACGCCTTGAATGCGGTGGAGGCCAGGGCGCTTATCTATGCCAATTCATTTCGCACCAGCAATTACTGCGCAATGCTCCACGAAATAGCACCGGAAATTGATGATTGCAGGCCCGGAGCCTTGATGACGCACCGGTTACCGCACCTGAAAATCCTGATCCAGATCGGGGGGCAGCCCCAGAGAGGAGTTTTTGATTTTTTAGAAATCCCCTGGCTGGCCGACAACAATTCAGCTGCCAAAGTCAAACAGGTACAACAAAGCCTGCAGTTTGATTCACCAATCAACATCCAGTTTACCAGCGGCACCACCGGCTCGCCCAAAGGGGCAACCCTCTCACATTTCAACATCCTAAACAACGCCTACTTCATTGGTGAGGCTATGAAACTCACCGAGAAAGACCGCCTCTGCATCCCCGTGCCGCTCTATCACTGTTTCGGCATGGTTCTCGGCAATCTCGCCTGCATAACGCACGGTTCAACAATGGTATTTCCTGCAGAAGGTTTTGAGCCACTGGCGGTGCTAGAGACGATCTCCGAAGAGCGATGCACTGCTCTTCATGGCGTGCCTACGATGTTCATCGCCGAACTTGATCATCCACGTTTTCACGAGTTCAAACTCGACAGTCTCCGCACCGGCATCATGGCAGGTGCTCCCTGCCCGACTGAAATAATGAAACGGGTGATCTCAAAGATGCACATGTCTGAAATAACAATTGCCTACGGTATGACAGAGACAAGCCCGGTAAGCTTTCAGAGCGGCACCAACGAACCTCTAGAGAAAAGAGTGAAAACAGTGGGGCGTGTTCACCCCCATGTGGAGGCAAAGATTATAGACCAGTCAGGAAGAACTGTGCCTCCAGGTACCAAAGGTGAGTTACTGACACGCGGCTATATTGTGATGCAGGGATACTGGAACGATGAAGAGCGAACCAGAAAAGCTATAGACAACGCAGGCTGGATGCACACCGGGGATTTGGCCATACTCGATGAAGAAGGATATTGCTCGATTGTCGGCAGGTTAACGGATATGGTCATTCGAGGAGGTGAAAACATCTATCCCAGAGAAATAGAAGAACTCCTGTACAGTTACCATAAAATCAAAGACGTTCAAGTGTTTGGAGTACCGGACAGCAAATTCGGAGAAGAACTGTGTGCCTGGATTATCCTGCATGAAGATGAAACTGCCGATGAAGAGGAGATACATGAATTCTGCAAGGACAAGATCTCACATTTCAAAATCCCACGCTATATCCGTTTTGTTGATGAATACCCCATGACCGTGACAGGCAAGATTCAAAAATTCATCATGCGCAAAGAAATGGTTGCCGAACTGCAAAACACCACAACCTGAAACAGCCGTTTCCCTTTTGCCCGAATCACCCTGTTTTCGTGTGATATATTTTCAGGTAATCTTTAAAGTCAGTGTCGGCAAGTTCTGCGGCGATTACAGTTTTGGCTAATTCAGCATCAATAACAAGATTGGTTATCTCGATACTGTTGGTGTCTATGCTTCCACCATCACAATGTCCAAGGGCGGTCCACCCAAGTACCTGATTCATCCTGTCCTGAATGAGATAGCGTTTCTCGAGTGCTTTTTCACCATCAAGGCCGTTCAGACCATATTCGATCATCACCAGCCATTCTGGCTCAAGCTCCCTGAACCCTTGCCGTTGCAGTGATGCGATTTCTTTTTTCACCTTTTTTTCGGCTTTCGAAAAGAATGAGTCCTTCACAAACCTGGTCATCCCTTTTGTGCCAAGTTCTCCCCAATGAACTATCTGACTGCCATCATCGTGCTGCCATGTCTCCCAGTACTCTCGCAGCTCTTCAGTGAGCCTGTACAACTTGATCATAGCCTTTCCTCAAAATTAAATTTGCCCTTAATTTTCAATACATCTGGCACATTACCACACATTTCTGGTAATTCACATTTTTTCTATGCCTGGGCCCAAAGAGGAAAGTGTTACTTCGAGGTGATGGGACTGGGATCGGCTGGATCCACTCGTGTTGCATCCAGTAGGTCATTCGGTAAAGTAGCTATCATCAGGACGTATATTGGTTTTCACCATCACTGCTTCCAGAAATTCACTGGTGGAATTATTCATAAAGGTATGATTCTGGTATGGTTTGACGACAACGGACGTGCCAGGGAAAATACTGATCTCCCGACCATCAAGCAGCGCCCTGCCCTCTCCGGAAGTAAAATGAAAAAACTCTGTGGTGTACTTATGATAATGCTCTAACTTACCGCTACGGAATCGGATAAGAGACACCTCTGTCCCTTCTTGCCTCAAGGTTTTGTCAGCCGCCTGCAAACAAGTGGCATAACCATTTTTTTCTACCCACTCGTTCATATTCTCCCTTTCCTGCATGCTCATTGATTCGGTTATATGCAGTAATACAATTAGACTACGGTATTACAAACTCCAGCATCTTACCATAACAATTCTATACAGTTAAAGAGGTTACCATATAGCACGACAAGAGTCATAAAATAAATATCTCATTATCACTAAAGCTTAGCTTCACAAGGTAAGGCGTGAGGAACAAAGGGAGGGGGCTGGAACCACATACCAACCAGATCAGGAAATGGGTTGGTGCAAAAGTATCCTATCCATACTCTGCTTAATGTTTACAAACAGCATTCATCTATCTAACTACCCTTGGGACTTCAGCTGTAAGATTCAGCTACTTCTGGATAAATAAAACATCAGAGCATTCAGCACCAGCCCGTGGTCTATGGACCCGCTTTTGATGCGCTCCAGAATCTGCTGCTCCGATTCCAACATACATTCAATATCTTCCATATCATCAAAACTTGGCTCCGATACACGCACGGCATCCTCAACCAGTATGGTGTGACAGTAATTGCGCTGAATAGCCGGGTTAGGACAGACCCGGCCTATGAGTTGGGGATTTCTGCCTGCAAAGCCTGTTTCTTCAAGCAACTCCCGGCATCCAGCTTCTATTGGATGCTCATCCGGTTCCATCATTCCGCCCGGGATTTCAAGCTCCATACGCTTGGAGCCGTAACGGTATTGGCGAATCAGAAGGATTTCTTTTTCAGGTGTAAGCGCAACTACATTTACCCAATCGGGAAAATCAAACAGGTAGAGATCTTTCTTTTTGCCGCTTCTTTTACAAACAACCGGCCCCGCCTTTACCGTTACAACCGGTGTTTCCAACACTGTACGATCCGGATGGATTTCCCAGCCGTTTTCAATTTCCAGCTCCTGCTCAGACTTCTTCATTGCTCTCCTTTGCCCTCTTTATTTTGCCGACGCACTTCCAGTAAAAGACCCTATACCTCACTTTCGCTCGCGTCAACATCTCAGAGCTGCAATACAACAGTAGCATAGATACCTTACAGCTGCAGTCCGCTAATTCCATCAATAAACATCTGAACAGAAAGCATGAGCAGCAACATTCCCATAAGCCTCTCCAACGCCTCCAAACCTTTCTCTTTTAGAACCCTGAGCAACAAAGGTGCAAAGAGCAACACCACAGCGGATACGCCCCAGGCAAGCAGGAGCGCCAGGAAAATTTCAAGAATATGAGCATTGCTGGACTTGGTCAACACCAGAAGTGTGGCCAGAGCTGACGGCCCTGCAATCATCGGAATCGCGATCGGTACCACAAACGGGTCTCCATTGGTGCCGTAAATATTGGTACCCGAAGCCGGTGGAAAAATCATTTTAATGCCAATAATAAGAAAAATTACGCCACCTGCAATGGTCACCGCCTCAGTCTGCAGATGAAATATCTTGAGAAACTGATTCCCTGAGAAGAGAAAACCCAGCAGGATGACAAGCCCATAAAGCATCTCACGAGCAATCACTCTGCGAACTCTCTGCTTTGGTACAGATTTCAACACAGAGAGCATTACCGGTACATTGCCGAACGGATCTATAACAAAAAAAAGCAGGGTTGCAGTTGAGAGAATTGAAAAGCTCACTTCCATTGTATTCCTGAACAGTTAAGTGTGATTACTATTGGCAATACATCTGCAGCGGCAAAAATCCGGACACTGTTGGAGCGAGTGCACCAGTCGCTCGTCAATCAGGCCAGAATCTCCATACCAGGATCCCAAAGGCAGGATACAACTCTGCATAGCCGCATCAACATCTCTTGTCAGTACCGGGTGAACCGTTACGACAGCGCAGTTATGTCTGTGGCCTATTGCCATCAACCAGAGACTACTCTGATTGCTATTTATTGTGTGAGAAGATGAGGTACGTCACCAACCACCACCCAGCTGATGAGGAAGGAGATGAGCACGCAAAAGCGATTTCAATGAGAACTCAAACAGCCGGTGTGGTAATCGGTCTCTGTGTGCTAAAGTGAGAGTGACACAGAGTTGTGGTGGCTTGTTACTGCCCACGCGGGAGCCGGCAGCTCGTATTGCATCTGGTGCCAGACATAGCCGCCAAAATCAGACGAAGACGGCCCACCATAGCTAAAACCAAGTGCAGTATAGAAATCAACCAGATCGTCTTTACAGAGCAGGATGATCTTTTGTTTTTCTTTTCTTCCAGATACTTCAATCATTTTTTCCATGAGCTTTCTGGCAATACCGTTACCACGATATCTTGGATCGACCGCCAGGGAGAACACGATACCGTTTTTGCCATTGCGCACATGACCAATGAGGTATTTCAACTCTTCGTCGGTGATGTCATCTTTATGTGTTGCTCCGCAGTTGATCATACCAACGATTTCGCTGCCGACTTCTGCAACATAAAACCCGTCCGGATATACTTCTATACGCCTTTCGATAAAGTCTGGCGGTGCCACTTCCATAGGCTGATAGCAACGCTCTTCAAGAGCTACACATGCCTGTAAATCTCTTCGCTCAACTCTTCGTATTCGTATTTCACTCATATCCGTACCTGTTATCGCCTAAATGTTTTCAGGATTTTGTGGTTCCTCATTTAATCCTTGCCACGTTACAGGAGAGCAGTTAATAAGTAAAATATATATAAACAATCCACCTAATAAGTTTGAGTTATGCAACACGACCTGAATCGCCTTCGAATTTTCTACTATATTTACACACATAACAGCGTCAGCGAGGCAGCAAGAGAGATGAACCTCTCCCAGCCTGCAGTCAGTCAACATCTTCAAAAACTGGAAAGAGAATTGAAGGTGCAGCTATTTACGCGCATACACAAAAAACTGGTCCCCACCGCTGCAGGCCACAAACTCTTCACCACAATCCAGCCATTTTTATCCGACCTGCCCGACATTCTCCAGGGCCTGCGTCACCCTGCCGATACACCCTATGGATTGCTGCGAATCGGTGTGCCATATGAATTTGGCCGCGCATACATGCCTGAGATCTGTTTTTCGTTTAGACAGAAGTACCCAGACGTACGCTTTTCCATCCGCCTTGGAGAACCGGTACCTCTATTAAATCTGCTGCAGGAGGGGGAGATAGATTTTGCGGTGATCGATCTGGCCCTGACCACCATGCAGATGACCGGAGGACCCGATTTTTATAATATCATTCCGTTAATCGATGAAGAGCTCACCTTGATCTGCTCCAAACACTATTACGACAGGAAGATTGAGGGAAATCATTCATATCAGCACCTGATTGAACAGGATTTTATCTCTGACGAACACGATGATCTCTTTTTAAAGCATTGGTTTCTACACCACTTCGGCAAATCCAATATTCATCCCAACGTGGTGCTGATGGTTGAGAGTCATCAGGCGAATCTCAGATGCGTCAAGCTGGGGATGGGGATGGCGGCAACCTCATCGCATCTTGTCTGGCGCGAGATTACTGGGGGCAAAATAGTGCAGATTAACAGCCCTACTCCCAACGCCATCAACACCATCTCCCTGGTCGAATTGCAGGACCGGATACCCACCATCACTGAAAAAACATTCCTTACCCATATCAAGCAAACCATGCTGGAAGATTCAATGATAAAGAGGTTCCGGATTAATGCCGATCCTACCGTTGCAGACAGTTTCGACAGTGCTGATTCTTTCCCGGATCTACCTTAACCTGAACTTCCAATGAAATATTTTGTCACAACAGAGAAATCATCCTGAACTTTAAACTATTGCCATAATTCAGAATCTCTACTTTGAGGACAAAATAAGCACCGATTGTGCCCCGAATGCATTACCGCCGGGGCACAATCCAGCCAGGGTCACTTTCTTCAGCATCCTGGCTGCAAACAGGCAAGACCTTCAACGGAATAATCTCTGATTCGGAAGACTACCAATGCCTGCCGCATAAAGCTTCGGACCTGACGCCGCCTGAACGGATCGTAAACTCGGCCTGATACGAACTCCTACATTATCTCTATTTGCACCCGGCTCTCATGAAACGTCGGTCCCTCGCCAATATCGGTCACTTTCTGTGAGGTGAGATCGTTGATCCCTGTACCGCTGGAATCGGTTTGCCAGAAAATACCTGGCGCTACCAATAACCCACGCTGGGTGGCATCCGTTACCACGGCAACACGCTCTGCCTTACCGCGAAAGTTGCTCAACCTGACGCAATCGCCTTCCTTGATATCGTATTCAGCAGCATCTTCAGGATGAATCAGGACCTCACCATTTTTCCCTGGATAGCGCTCGCCAAAAGTGGAGTTCAGTAGATCCATGTGCGGTGGGGTGATCAGGGCAAACGGGAATCTGCTGCAGAGATCTTTATCGGCAAACTCAGCCGCTTTCAAAACACAGGGGATTGACGGGATACCAGGTTCGCCTGCTGCCGCGAATCTGTAGCTGTAATTCCAGCACTCTTTCACCGACTCGCCTAAACGCCTGCGAGTAGAGGTTATCCAGCCGCTAAATTTTTCTCTCTGGTAGCTGAAATCTGCCGGCAGTCCTTCTATGGTCGCGATGTACGAGGCGAGGCGATCTTCCTCGCTCTGCAAAAACGCCTCATCGGTAAACCTAAGTTTTTGAGCCAACTCCTGGAACAACTGAAAATTACTCTTCGCCTCACCCAGGGCGGGAACAACAGGGTTCACTACACCAAGCTGGAAATGGCCATAGCCTGTGTAGAGATCTCGATTTTCCAGAAAAGTCGTGGCTGGCAGCAGCAGGTCGGCATATCGTGCAGTGGGCGTCATTACCTGCTCGTGCACCACCGTGAAGAGATCTTCACGCAGTAACCCCTGCCTGACCATCGAGCCATCCGGCGCCACACTTAAGGGGTTGCAGCTATAGACCATAAACAGGCGAATGGGGTCTTTCAAAGTGGTGAGTGCATGGCCAAGGTGGGCCATATTGATAAAACGAGTCGGTTTCTCGAGTAGCTCAGGAAAACGGACCCTGGCACTATCACCTGAAAATGCTTTACTCGAGTACAACAGCCCCTGCCCAGGTTGACCAGACAACAACCCCAGCGCCGCTGCAAGAGCCGTGATAGCACGAACGCTCATGCCGCCGCGGCTATTGCGGCTCAGACCTATACCAATTCTGATAAATGTAGCCGGATTATCTTGAAGCAGCGTGGCGATTCGTTCAATTTCCTGCTGCGGCAGACCACTTTGCTCACAAAACTCCTGCCATGGTGTCGCCTGCAGATACGCAGCAAGTTGCTCAAAATCCGTGGTCTGCTCATCAATCATCTGCTGGTCGAGCAAATCTCTTTCCAGAAGAGACTTTATGGCGCCAAGCGCCAGTGCACCGTCACCACCAGGCAATACCTGCAGATACTCATCTGCAGACTGGGCGGTTTCGTTACGGTACGGGTCGATCACCAGCAGTTTAGACCCATTCGCCCGAGCTTTACTGATGTATTGCCAGAAGTGAACATTAGTGACTTTTACGTTGATGCCCCAGGCCACTATCAGCTTTGAGTCTTCAGCCACCTCTGGCGGGCTGCCGGGCACTTTGTCGAGATGCATACTCCACCCGGCACCGGCGGCCGCAGAGCAAATTGTTTCTATAATTCTGCTGGTGCCGAGCTTATGGTACAAGGCATGACCGGCGTTGCAGTTCAAGTGCCCCATATTGCCTGCATACTGATATGGCAGAATAGCCTCCCCGCCATACGTGTCACGCACATGACTCAGTTTGTCGGCAAGTAATGTCAGCGCTTCATCCCAACTGATTCGGGCAAATTGCCCCTGGCCCTTTTTACCCACTCGAACCTGGGGATGCAGTATTCGATCTTCAGAGTAGACACGCTGATGATATGAGCGCATTTTACGGCAGAGAAAACCATTTGTGTACGGGTGATCAGGATCTCCGTTCAGTGAGGTGATCACTCCGTTTTCAACTTTCGCTACCATGCCGCAACTGTCCGGACAATCAAGAGGACAGACTGTTTTTTTCAGCTCAACCATATTCACATTTTCTGACTGCATGGAACTCTCGTCTGCTCGGGTTATATTCGGAATTAATTGACCAGAAATATCTGCAGATCACAGACATTGGTGTTGGTTGGCCCGGTAATGTATAATCCGTTAATTGCGGAATAGAAATTATAGGCGTCGTTATCACGTAAATATGCCGCAATATCGAGTTGCAACTCCTGACATTTTTGAACCAGCCCAAGGTTGGCATAACCACCGGCGGCGTCTGTCGGCCCATCGTTGCCATCGGTTGCAGCTGAAAGGAACGAAACTCCCTCATACAAGGCTGGCTCCTGCTGCATAAGCTTAAGAACATGAAGCGCCAATTGCTGGTTTCTACCGCCTTTCCCTTTGCCAGTAAGGACAACCACCGGCTCCCCGCCTGAGATAATACAAAGCGGTGGTTCTCCGAGCATTGCGTATTGGTTCGTATCGGCAACGATTGCTGTAAGCATTTTCGCCACCTCACCCGTGTCGCCGGTAATTCTGGAAGTGAGGCGCACTACCCGGTAGCCGAGCTTTTCAGCCTCTATGGCTGCCGCCTCAAGAGCCGTTCGATTGGTACCCATCAACACATTGCTGGTGAGATCAAGCGCCGGTGCTTCCGGCTTAAGCGACTCCTCTACTTTACCGGCGGCTCCAAGCTCAAGATAACGACAAACGTTAACCGGAATTCGCTTATGCAAATCATACTTTTCGATGATTGCTAAAGCATCGCTAAATGTCGTGACATCGGCCGCGGTAAGCCCTGAGGCAATGCTGCTTAAATCATCTCCCACTACATCGGAGAGGATAAAGTTGATGGAGCGCGCCGGGGCAATTGCCGCCAACAGCCTGCCACCCTTGATAGCGGATAGATGCTTTCGGACACAGTTGATTTCGGTAATATCGGCACCGCAGGAAAGTAGCGTCTGGGTGGTCTGCTGTTTATCAGAGAGGGTCAGTTGAATTGCATCTTCTCCCTGATAAAAACCGGGCAATGGAAGAAGAGCCGAACCTCCGCCTGAGATGAGAGTGATAACCAGGCTGCTCTCTTTCGCCCGTTCAGCCAACCGGAGTAGCTCGGCCGCCGCTTTTACCCCTTGCTCATCAGGCACCGGATGAGCTGCTTCGATCATTCTCACCCGGCTCAACTGCTCTGTATGTCCATACTTTACCACCACCAGACCGTCACTGATTCTCGGCCCAAGAATCTCCTCCAGAGCTAAAGCCATGGGGGCGGTAGCTTTACCCGCCCCGAGAACAAGCACTTCGGAGAACTGATCGAGATCCAGCACGGCCTCTTTGCCATCCAGATTATAGCGGAGTAACGAGCCGTCCATAGTGACATGATCCCGCATCATCTTGTAGGGCGAGACACGGTCAAGTGCCGCCTTGAAAATCTGGTCCAGCTGTTCTTTCTGCGTCCGGCGTAACTTCGTATCAACCATAGACAAACTCAGACAATAATTCAGGTTTCAATTTTTCCCGCAACCGTGCTTTACCATCAGCTTGACGACAGTCCGGCGTGTCGGGTCTAGAGTAATTCAGCGTCTGAAAACTGTACACTCTGACCCGGAAAATGTATAGAAGAGAAAGCGCGCTTGGTCGATTACGGGTTGAATCCCGGATGATTGACCTAAATCTCAGATTATTGCCAGCACGGAATTGATTGAATCGGTTGAAAGTCAGAATGCTTTTCGTTTCAGGTCGAAAAAGGTCACCCTTCGGATTAAGAGATTTTTCCGCAGAATCTTCGCCACAAGCCATGGGCGGTAGATTTTTACAGCCACCCGGCCTGTGTTTCGATCTCCGAGAAACTTTCTTGATGAGAAACCCAGGCTAGAGAGCTGAAAGCTGTTCAACAGTTTTTCTGGCAGCGGATACAACAGGGTCGCCCAGCCTCTTTTCCTGTTCCCGCTCGCTGATGAGGTGTTTAAGCGTTTCAGAAACTCTGATAGTTGGGTACCCTCTCAAAGCTTCACAAATTGCGATCAGCAGGTGATCTCTGCTCCATTGCTCTATGGTATCACGTGTTTCCAATAAGCGGATAAGCGTGTGCTCAATCTGTGGAGTATTGAGTTGAGATAGAATTTCGACCAAACGGGTCTTTAGACGATCATGGCAGGTCGTGAGCGCATCAATCAACAAGTCGACTCTCTGCTCCTCCAAACCGCAGATAATATCAATGACCTGCTGCTGCACTCGAAGGTCTGGATATTTCAAAAAAGGCAACACCAGTTCCAGATGTTTACTGCAATCAAAATGGGAAATTACCTTAAGAGCGTTGCGCACCATATACCATGATGCGCCCTCCCCCAGTTGTTCAAGCAATTTGACTGCTAGCCCCTCCCCCAGTTGCGACAGGATTTCAATTAAGGCCAACCGCCGTTTTTTATCTGGGGATTGATACAGCTCATTGATAAGCATTGAAGCCCCGCCATCCGCAAAGTACTTTACCAGAAAGACGGATTCAGAATCAGGCTGCCCCTCATTTATCACTTTTAAATTGATTTTGTGGTCGAGGAATCTACCAAGAAGAGCATTGTTCAGCCGACCAATAAGCGCCTGTACCGCAGGAGGCCGTTCAAGCTGTCCGTTGCTTATCTTCTGCAGCAACTCAAGCCAGACTGTGAACTGGGCAAACATTCCCCTGGCCAGGAGTTTCTCCGGAATTATCGGCAACAGCGAACAAACGTGCTCTGAACAGCAGAGCAGCTCACGCTCCAGATGCAACCAGCGCAGAAAAATCCATGAGAGAGCCTGCAACAGCTCGTCATCTGCTTCCTCAATAGCGTTGCCAAGAAAAACAGTCAGGACGAAAAGGGCTTTCTCACGATACTCCGCGGTAGGGCAAACACAAACATCCCCGAGTGTTTGCAGGAGATAATGGCTGAATTCATTATAGCCGGCCCGATAAAGCTGCAACTGGTATTGAGGAAGGTTTTCTATCCACTCCTCATCATGCAGCGTATCATAATGCTTTTCGGCAAGTGCGAGCAAGTTGACCTGAAACCTGAGCAGGTCTTCAGGGCGTCCCGGAAACTGTAGTTCAACTGTATTACTGGTGTTTTGCATTCCGTATTTCACAGGTAACTGTAATGCTGAAAAGCTTTTTCGTAATAAAAACTACCAAGAGAACCTACCTCTCAATATGTATCGATACCAAAATAAACAACCAGCTTGAAGTTGGGTTAAGGAGCCTGTCGGGCTATGATCTTTCACCGCGTTACCAGTGGGCCCAGGTTCGGAGTCCTGATAATAAAGCGTAATAGTTTTTTCTTTCAGGCCACCCTCGGCAAGCATTGTACTCAAAAGAGAAGATCGAGGGAATGCTTCCCAATATTGAATTTCGAATATAGCCTCTCAATTCGACGGAGCGCTCATCAGAATTCCGGGCTAGTTACGGTAAGCGTTGCGTTTGGATTCAGGAAACATAGTAAAAACGGGCCACCACTTGAGAGAATGATCAAAACGTACCACAAAGCCTTGCTCATCCATACGCCCCACATTGCCTTCCAGTTCAACGGACAGATCACTACCATCCCTGTGCATGGTTACTCTGACCCGCACCTGCTCGCCATAAATCAGAAAATCGTCGCTGTTCTCATCGGTGTAAAGATAAAGACTCTGTAACCCTATATCGCGCATCTGCCCCTGCACAATACGGTGATCAAGCGTTTCCACCTGGACCTCGGCATTACAGCTTAACCTGCAACGCTCTCGTTCATCTTCCACCACAGCCAAATGATCAAGTAACCCCATAATCGTTTTCCCTAGCGAAATGGGTGAAATTTACTTCCAAATATATTTCAACTAAATACACGCCCTTTCCTTCCTCGGGCTATCCGAATTGCTAGCAGACAATATACCTTTCTTATCTCACAATTAGGTAACAGAACGAGATGAAAAAAGAATATTTTCTTAATATTTTCAGAAAGCTATTTAAACCTCTGAAGTTCGAGAAATGAGCCGAAACATACCTAACACACGTATTACTTCATAACGAAATGAATAACAACATGTTTTTAAACGATATGAAGGATATACTGGACTTTGTACAATGAAGCATTCAGCTCACATTGGGTAATGACTTCAACGTGATTTTTCAACTATTCGTTAGCAGCCGGGGAAGTACTCGACCTGCGTTAAGGGAAGTCTGCCTGGCGATTTCATCTTTACCCTCGCTTCGCAATTCAGCTAGGCAATCCAATATCTCAGGTAGATATTCAGGTAAGTTGTTTTCACCACGGTGGCTCATGGGGGGGATATCCGGTGCGTCGGTTTCGAGTACCAGTGCTTTCAAGGGCAACTCGGTGGCCAACCTGCGAATCTTCAGTGCCCGGTCATAGGTGACTGTACCGCATATACCAAGAGTAAAGCCAAGCTTGATAAAATGACAGGCCTGCTGATAACTGCCACTGAACGCATGGACAATTCCACCATTGTCGAAACGTTTGCGCCTGAGCGTAGCCAGTACCTGATCATGGGCTTTTCGTATGTGCAACAGCAAGGGCAGGTTGTAGGTTTTGGCTATATCAACCTGGGCTTCAAAAAGCTCCTGCTGCATTTTGTGATCGAGATTTTTCACAAAGTAATCCAGACCTACCTCGCCGATTGCAACACAATGCCCATTTCCTGCCAGAGCTTTCAATTTTACCAGATCAGCTCTCTGGTGCTGATGCAGATACATAGGATGCAGACCCGGTGCGACATGGAGTTGGCTATGGGACTTGCCCAGCATGAACATCCGCGACCAACCACTGCGTACAACCCCGGCCAAAACGAAATCTGTTACCCCAACATCTTCGGCACCCCTGATTACAGTCTCATAGTCTGGAAAATGTCGTTCAATATCAAGGTGGCAATGGGTATCGACAAGTTTCACGCAGTTCTCCCTCCAGCCAGCAGGTGCTTGCTGTAATGACTCTCTATGATTCGGTAGTGCAAATTATAGCCCTGGCTGCACAGACTACCAACCCGCAGCCAGGATGGACAAGGAAAAGATAAGAAAAGTGAGGCGTTGAGGAAAGAAGAAATGTGTTATAAGGCCACAGACGGTCTTCGATATGTAACAACCTGCCACCCACGGCACACCTACCGGTACCTGGCTGCTTTCATGATCTCCAGAGCTTCATCATGCAATTCTCCACAGAGGCTGGCCTTAACAGGATCAGCATGGAATGGTCCCAAGCTTTCCAGCGTCGGAATGAGAGCCACTTGAGAATTTACAGGATACTCCATTGCCACATGCATCAGAAGCTCCTGCGCTTCCTTGCCGGAGAGCCATTCAAGCAGCTTTATCGCTTCTTCTCTGTGTTTTGTCCAGCGCGTCAAACCCGCACCGCTGATATTCACGTGTACGCCACTGGATTCCTGATTCGGCCAGAAAATAGCCAGTGGCAACTCGGGCCATTTATGTATCATTTTGGCAAAACAACAGGAATTCGCCATGGTAACATCACCAATACCGGCAGCAATCGCCTCCAGGGCCGTCGTGTCCGTGCTGAAGGGGGTTACCACTTGATTTTCCACCCACCCGGAAACAATTTCCCCGGTCTTACGGCTACCATGCTGAGCTATAAGGGAAGCCACCAGGGATTGACTGTATATTGCTTTTGATGAACAGAGCACCAGCCTTCCCTGCCAGTAATCATCAGCCAATCCTTCATAACTTCGAAGCTTTTGAGCTGCATCGGTTGAGGTGTTGTACACAATGACACTTGCTCGAAGCGATAGCCCGAACCAGGTATTATCCTGACCCTGGTATTGGTCCGGGATATTCTTTTCCAGGATCACGGAATCCAACGGTTGCAGCAAACCAGCCTCATCCGCCAGCCAGAGATATCCAGCATCTACCGTGTAATAGATATCTGCCGGCGAATTTTTCCCTTCTTCTTTCAGCCGCTCAAGCATATTTCCAGCTTTGCCGGCAATAAAAATCAATCGGACTCCGGTCTTGGCAGAATATTCCTCAAACAACGGCTCCATCTGTCGCCACTTTCGCGAAGAATAGACAACCAGCTTTTTTTCTGCAGTGAAAACCGGAGCCGGCATCATGAAGATAGAAATGAGAAGGGCCACCAGAAGCCTTGAGGACATTTTCGCACCTGCTGGTATACGTGGTCCAAACTGTGAGCAGTTTACGTAATACAGCGAAAATTACGAACACAGCTGAGAATTTCAAAAGAGTTGCTCTTTCTCAAATTCGATAAAATGTTTATGGAGAATCCGGACTAGCATAATCCATAGATAATTCATGCCATTCGGCATAATTCAATGGTAGTTGGCTTCTTGGTGGCTGTCAAATTCTGAGTTACATGAAAAGTTCAAAAATACACAGGCCTGACTCATGAGTAATCCGGTCATTACATGAATAGTCAAACAACTGTTTTTTCAGATTACCCCTAACACCTTACTCCCCACACCTCACTTCTTGAAGCTGAGCGTTCGTGGTAGTCAGAACGCCTTTTCAATTTTATTCCCGAACGGTAACTCTTGAAGCTTACCTCTTTACTCACAAAATGTTAGGCTGATAGATCTTCGTTTCTTAATGCAAGTGGAATCAACCTGGGCATACCCCATCAAGGACAACCATGAACAGCACAGCAGTCACTGAAAATTACATCCTTTCCGGCAATAAGACATATTGCAACTACTGCCCCGGTTACTGCTGTTATAGCCTGGAAGGTTCGACACTATTACTGGACTCGGACGATATCAACCGTCTGGCCAGACATTTCAGGATCAGCGACGGTCAAACACGCAATCTCTATATAAAGGAGAATAATACCTTTAAAACCAGACCTGATGGCTCGTGTATTTTCTTGAGCAACGACAAGATGTGCTCCCGATGCACCATCCACCAGGCCAGACCAAGGCAATGCAGGGAGTTCCCATATCACTCCCCATGCCCCTACCTTGAGCGTGAAGATCTGCTGCAGCAAATCCAACCAAGGGTGGAACAAGCACTGTCAGCCGGCAAGAACAATTCCTGACAATGTTAAGATCTGGTCCCTCCACCCATTTTCTCCACCACACTCTTTACTTTATCTTCCATCGTCTGGGGCCTGTCGACCCTGGTCCCGAGTTTTATGGTGGTGGTGATTCTGGGTGCGCCCATCTCGTGGATCTTCTCATGGCATTTTTTCACAACAGCCATGACATCATCCCACTCCCCCTCGATATTGGTACCATAGGCATGCAGACTTGATTTTAGTCCTGCCTTCTGGATTATCTCTTCGCAGGCAACGACATATTGTGATACAGAAACGCCGACTCCAAGGGGAACTACGCACAGATCAAGAATTACCTTCATTTTCCACTCCCGTCTTCTTCTATCATTGACCCCTCATATGGGTGATTACTTAAATCCTAAAAATTACAGAAAGTTGTCTGGTTTCGAGTCTACACATTAAGCGTAAAGGTTCAGTACTCAACCCAGAGCCCTGCACCGCAAAAAATATGAGCCGGGTGAACTCCCCGAACAGTGAAAAGCCGACCAGAATGACAATCTTAACATTCCGGTGTGTTAATGATTTAACCGGAACGATTTCATAAAATTTTCAGGCTGACAATATAATTGAAAAATACCATATGGCGTGTACTGCTCCAACCACTTCAGCTAACATAGAACCAGAAGCTCTCATAAACAAATACTCTTAAAAGCACTCATCAGCCTAAAAAGTATATATGCCAGCCTATTACAGTGCATCCTGCAAAGAAGTCCTAAAACTCCTCAAGACCGACTCAGGCGGTTTAAGCCAGGCTGAGGCTGAAGACCGGTTGAACCTCTTTGGCCCAAACAGCCTTAAACCGCCTCCACCCATTTCCGCCTGGAAAATACTATTCAATCAATTCTCCAACTTTATTATCTACCTGCTCCTATTTGCCGTACTTTTTTCAATTATTATTGGTGAATACGGTGACTCCCTGGTGATACTCGCCATTCTTGTTTTGAACGGCATAATAGGGTTTTTTCAAGAATACAACGCCAACCGCTCTCTGGAAGCGTTGAAACGGATGGCAACCATTCAGGCCGCGGTTCTGCGCGACGGCAAACTCAAACATGTCACAGCCGAGCAACTGGTCTGTGGCGATATACTGCATCTTGAGCACGGCGATAAAATTCCAGCCGATGCAAGATTGCTCAATGTGGTTGAACTCCAGCTTGATGAATCTCCCCTTACCGGCGAAAGCATGCCGGTAAGGAAACAGACCGCCCCTATCTCCGGTCAACCGGGCCCTGCCGACCAGACCAATATGGTTTTTTCCTCGACCTCTGTTGTCGAAGGACGTGGTCTTGCTGTGGTTACCGCCTGCGGGCAAGAAACAGAAATCGGCAAGATTTCGACTATGATTTCTGAAGCAAAAGAGGAAAAGACACCACTACAGCGTCGCCTCGATCGCTTCGGAAGGAACATAGGCATGGTCATTATCGGCATTTGCCTGCTGGTCTTCCTGCTGCTCATGTCGCGCCTGCGGATCGACGGTGAACCGCTCACCAACACCATCTTTCTGCAATTTGCTTTCATCTCCATCAGCCTTGCTGTAGCTGCTGTGCCCACAGCATTGCCAGCCGTTGTTACCATTGCACTCTCTATAGGAACCCGCCGGCTGCTCAAAAAAAATATGCTGGTTCGAAGACTTACCTCCGTTGAAACCCTTGGCAGCTGTGACGTAATCTGCTCGGACAAAACAGGGACACTGACCCGAAATCAAATGACTGTCAGAGAGGGTTGGTGCCTCGGTACATCCGTCGATTTTGATCAGGATGATGGTATTCATGCCATCGCAAAAAGCGAACAGCTCAATTTGCTTTTTACGGCAGGAGTCGCCTGTAACAACAGTCTGGCCAATTTACGCTCAGACTCCGGTGGTAATCCCACTGAACTCGCCCTGCTGAGGGCTGCGGATAAAGCGGGCATAACGTTCGAAGGAAAGCGCCTGGCCGAGCGCCCTTTCAATTCACGAAGAAAATGTATGAGTGTGGCTGTTGAGTCCGAAAACCGCAGCCTGCTCTACTCCAAAGGTGCCCCAGAGCAAATGTTGAATCGTTGTACCCATGCAGTCATTCAGGACTCATCCCCAGCGATGAAACGAATTCCGCTCTCTGAGACTGAGAGAAATGATATCAGCGATACATATCACCGGTTCGGAGCGCAGGCAATGCGGGTGATCGCCTTTGCTTATCGCGAGATTTCAGACAACGAGGATTTTGATGATTTAGCCGAAGAGGGGCTTACCTTCATAGGCCTGCAGGCTATGATCGACCCTCCCAGGGAAGGAGTTGTCAGCGCCATCGAAAAAGCCAAGCTCGCTCATATTCGGGTAATCATGATCACCGGGGACCACAGGGAAACGGCGAACGCGATCGCCAGGCAGACCGGAATCGAGGGAGAATGCGTAACTGGTCCTGAGATAGATGCGATGAACGACATAGATCTGGCGGTAACACTCGATACAACAAATATTTTTGCCAGGGTCGTACCCGAGCATAAACAGCGGATTGTCAGTGGTCTCCAGGATAAAGGCCATATCGTCGCCATGACTGGTGACGGGGTGAATGATGCCCCTGCCCTGAAAAAAGCAGATATTGGTATCGCTATCGGCAGCGGCACCGATGTTGCCCACGAAGCTGCCGACTTTGTGCTGCTCGACGATTCTTTTACCAGCATAGTAGCTGGCATAGAAGAAGGCAGAGGTATTTATGAAAATATCCAGAAGTCTATCATGCTGTTACTTTCAGGCAACCTGATGGAGGTGCTGGTTATCTTTCTCGCCGTGCTGCTTGGTTTTAATCTGCCGCTCACCGCCCTGCTTCTGCTGTGGATCAATCTCATTACCGATGGCGCCCCTGCCCTCGCCTACAGTGTAGACCCCTACGGTACCGCTATAATGCAGAGACCTCCTATTCCACCTGGTGAAGGGATTCTTCCCAGGACAAAGCTACGCCTTCTTGTATGCCTGGGTAGCATAGGAGCCTTGATCAGTCTTGTTCTTTTTCAGCTTACCGGTGGAGGTGGCAATGAAGTGGCCGATATTCAACGCGGCCAGACTGTTGTCTTCAGCTATATAGTGCTCTTTGAAATGATACTGGTTTTCATCCTTCGAAGAAGTTATCAGGTGCCCCTATTGAGTAACCACTGGCTCTGGATCGCGGTTGTGTTTTCTCTTGCAACCCAGATCTTCATTCTCTACACCCCGGCCCGTTTCGTTTTTCATGTTACTGCCCTTGAGATACAAGAAATCTGCTACCTGCTGCTGGCCACATTCGTTTTCATGATCCCCGCTCTTATCATTACCAGGGCCAAACCAAACTGAATAAATACCTCCCTTATTTTTTTTCATATGCAAATCAGCTGTGCCAGTTGCTGGAGTACCCTGCAACTCTGATTTTCGTGTCGAAATAGACCCTGTAATTCCCACATTCTTTAGCAGCCAACCCCTATTTTTACGAAATCCTTAAAATCACAGGCCGACACCGGCACCGTTCAAATATTGGCCTTGAAGGAATAACCCACCTTTTAGTTGGGCCAGCGGGCAGAAAATTCTACGTTTCTCGCACCACCATTGAAATTCTGCTGTTCAATTACAACCATATTCGTTATAGTTTCCAGCTTACTTATTGGAGCGTCCTTATATATTAAACAGGATAATTTCAGTATCCCCGGTTTTAACACTGCATTATTGTGTCTGCGCAGACGGCCTGATTACACAATCTTATGCCCGCTGCTTATCATTAAAGCTTTTGAACACAGCATTCATATTACATCCAGCCGTGCGGCCTTGAAGGAGCAACGATGAAAGAACTTTACAACTCGGACCAGGAAATACACTCCCTGATAAAGCAGGAAGAACTGCGCCAGGCAGCGAAAATTCGTCTTATCGCCTCAGAGAACTATGTGTCTCTTCCAGTGATGCAGGCTACCGGTTCTGTTCTTACCAATAAATATTCCGAGGGGTATGCAGGAAAGCGCTATTATGAAGGGCAGCAGCTTATCGACCAGATAGAACTGCTTGCCATCGAGCGTGTCAAAGAACTTTTCGGGGCAGAGCATGTCAACGTTCAGCCATACTCCGGTTCCCCTGCCAACCTCGCTGTTTACCTTGCATTTCTAAATGCGGGAGACACCATTCTCGGCATGGCTCTTCCACACGGCGGCCACCTTACTCATGGCTCCCACGTCAGCATCTCTGGAAAGTACTTCGACGCACACCATTACAGCCTCGACAAGGAAACCGGACTGTTGAACTACGATACTATCCGTGAGACAGCCTTGGCCTGCAAACCGAAGTTGCTGATTGCCGGGCACTCTGCCTACCCGCGTATCCCTGATTTCAAGATCTTCCGCGAAATCGCAGACGAAGTTGGTGCGATCCTGCTGGTCGATATGGCCCATTTTGCTGGCCTGGTTGCCGGTGGCGCTCATCCTTCGCCAGTGCCCTATGCAGACGTTGTAACCACCACAACCCACAAATCGCTGCGTGGTCCGCGCGGCGCCATGATTCTCTGCAAAGAAAAGCATGCTGCAGCGATCGACAAAGCCGTTTTCCCTGGAATTCAGGGTGGACCGCACGACAGTACTACTGCGGCAATCGCCGTTGCCATGAAAGAAGCCTCAAGCGATGCGTTCAAGAGTTACGCAGCCCAGGTTGTAAAAAATGCCCGGGTCCTGGCAGACAATCTCATATCCAACGGTTTCCAGCTCGTGACCGGCGGAACCGATAACCACCTGATGCTCGTGGACCTGACCAACAAAGGCGTTCCTGGAAAGAAGGCCGCTAAAGCTTTGGATGCGGCAGGAATCGTATTGAACTACAACGCGGTACCTTTCGATCCTCGTAAACCGTTCGACCCCTCCGGAATCCGCATCGGTGCTTGCGCTGTCACATCCCGCGGTTTTAGTGAGAAAGAAATGGTTTTCATCGGTGAGAAAATCAATTCCGTCATAAATGATGTGGAAAACGTAGAATTGCAGAAAAAAATTGCCTCAGAGGTCAAGGAGCTTTGCGGCAACTTCCCGGCACCTGGCCTGGAGCACCTCGCGTAATCCCGCCCAGCCGGAAAAAGTAATAAGCCAGGGGGATGTTTCTTCGGAAACATCCCCTTTTTTTGTTTTTCTTCTCCTCTAATGATTTCAGACGGTCAAACTCCGATTTCATTACACCTGCTCTGCACTCAATCAGAACCCCTAAAAGCCGTATCTCAATTTTAATATAATATCATTTACGTAACCTATTCAGCGTATCAGGGGACATTGATTTTTTTCCGCAATGCTGAATATCGCGCGCTCCCATCAGATGGTCAGGACAACTCAAAAAACCGAGCCATTTTCAAAAAATCGTTTATATTCTTCTGCCCCTGTGATGTGTTTTACACTCTCAAAATTCGGCCTTAGCATGGCTGCCAAATTGCACTCCCCCCTTCTCCCGGCAGATGGAGAAGATCAACCTCATATTGCAACCCAAACCCCATGATCAGCTTGCGTCCATCACTTAGAGCCAACATCTATTATCTTTATCTGATCAAACTTTCTAAATGGTTTATGCTGATCATGCCTATTGTCGCTCTCTACTACTCCGACAACGGTCTGGACGAATTCGACATCTACCTGCTGCAGGCGATCTACTCCATCAGCGTCGCAATAATGGAGATACCCTCAGGGTATATGGGCGATGTCATAGGCCGTAAGAAATCCCTCATCCTTGGAGCCATCCTCGGCACATTGGGGTTTATGCTCTATGCCGTCTCAGGAACATTCAGCCAGTTCCTGGTGGCTGAGATCATTCTGGGCCTTGGCGGCAGCTTTATCTCCGGCTCAGACTCAGCCCTGCTATATGATTCGTTAAAAGACTCCGAAGAAGAACATCTCTACCTGAGGTACGAAGGCAGGATCACCGCGCTAGGCAATTTAGCAGAGACACTGGCCGCCATCTGCGGTGGTTTGATTGCCGCTTTTCTCAGCTACCGTGCAGTATATGGCGCGCAGGCAATCATTGCAGCCATAGCCATTCCGGCCTCGCTGATGCTGGTTGAGCCGAAGCGAGCGATTTTAACAGATCGCCCCGGCTTAAAGCAGATTCTCACAATCTGCCACCAGTCACTGTTTGTAAACCTGAAACTTTGTTCAACTATTCTGCTCTCTTCAATTATCGGCACCTGCACCCTGTGCATGGCCTGGACTGCCCAGGTCTATTTCGTCGAAAGGGGTCTCAATGAAGTGAGCATTACCCCAATCTGGGTAGTTCTCAACCTTATGGTCGCCCTGGTTTCCGCCTTCGCCTACAAAGTTCGGGATACTTTTGGCCCAAAACTGGTCGTGATCTCCATAGTCATTTACATCCCTGTTGGCTATATCCTGCTTGGAGCCTTACCTCTCGCAGCTGGATTGTTTTCATTACTTCTATTTTATGCAGTACGCGGGTATGCAACGCCGCTGTTGAAAGATCTCACCAACTATTACTGTGCATCGGATATACGTGCGACGGTGCTTTCCATACGCAGCCTGATCATACGCACCGGTTTCAGCATACTCGGTCCATTAATCGGCTATGGGGCACGCCACTCAAGCCTTTCCACTACCCTTGTTATGACGGGCCTGTTACTCCTCATATTGTCCATTGGCGCCTGCTTCTTTTTCTTTCACCAGATACCGGGAGGAGATCCGGAAAAAGCACACACGTAACAGATTATATGGTATATTTATTGAATCAGAAAAAATAATTCTTCTTTGCATTGACAACAATGGCAACAGAACATCCCATAGACAGCCCTACAAAAACCGCATTGGCATGCACCACTAAATGTCACATTCTGGTTGTTGATGATGAACCTATTAATCAGCAGATCATGGGGGCTATGCTGAATCGATTTGGCTGCACTGTTAAAAATGCAGCCAATGGGCAGCTTGCTCTGGCCGCTGCTTCATCGGAAAATTTCGATCTCATCTTTATGGACATCCAGATGCCGGTGATGGATGGAATTGAAGCCACCCGGCAATTACGTACCAACAGGGCGTACGCCAAAAATGCCGTTACCCCGATTGTTGCCCTCAGTGCCTATGCCATAGCTGGTGATAATTCAAGATGGCTTGATGCCGGAATGAATGACCACCTGGCAAAACCAGTTACCCTTGATTCTCTCCAGCACATTCTCGAAGTGCACCTCAAAAAATAATTCGGTTTGTCCTGGTGTGCACCTATAACTTCTCTTTTTTAGAAAGCGGTTCCTTTCCTGACTTCTGATGTCATCAGAATGCCTAACCAGCACGCTATCAGCCAACACTTTGCGCTTCTTTTGCTTTTCAGCAAAAAATAACTACCATTCACCTGCTACATAAAATACAATATTGCCGGTTAAGGTTTGAAAATTACCTCATATTTTTGAACACCTTATTTGCAACCGTCTCCGCGCGTATGATCCATAGCGATTGTCTTTCAGCCAAGGTGAATCATCCCATTTTTTTCACCAAATATTTTGACACAAGTAATATAACGTATTACTTTGATTAAGCATTAAATTAAATACTATTGCTGTATAAAATTATTACTCTTTGAGCTAATATGACACGTACACATCTTACAGTCCTGGCCATATCCTTATTGAGCCTCAGTGTCACAACGACAAATAGTATTTCTGCCGTTGCCACATACGGGCAGGGGGAAGAGAGCGCAAGAGAACGGGCTCTCCAGATCACCGGGAAATGGACTCTGGCCGATGCAGTTGACTTTGCCCTGGCAAACAACCCTGCCCCAAAAATAGCTAAAGACAGCACAACAGCGCGTGCTTCCGAGGTCGATGCCGCAAATTCTGCTTTTTTCCCGTCACTTACCCTGGCTTCAGAGTATAGCCAGACTGATAGACCAATGTACTCTTTTGGCAACATTCTCAACCAGGGTGCCTTTGACGACTCCATTGATTTCAATAATCCAGGCAGAACTGATGCCCTGGTACTTGAAGCACGAATCGACTACCCCATCTATGACGGCGGCAAGAGGCGTGCACGTGTCGATCAGGCACAGGCTGCAGAAGTAGCAGCCCTTCACCATCAAGAGGATGTAGAGCAAAACCTGGCATTTGAGGTGATACAGAGTTTTCACCGAATAGTGCAGGCCGGAGAGATGGTTACGGTGCGAAAAGCTGAGATCAACGCCATAACCGCTTCACTCCAGGTGGGCCAGGCGCGATTCGAGGCGGGCGCTTTATTGCGGGAAGATCTGCTCAACCTGGAACTGCAGAAGGAACGTGCAACGGAAAACCATATCCGGAGCATCCATAACCAACGGTTGGCAAAAACACGATTCTGGAACCTGCTTGGCTTTGAAAGCACTCCCCCAGACATTATGCCCGAGCATGTCACTGTTCAAAGCATTCCCAAGTCGATCACCCCTGAAAACCGGCGGGAATTGAAGTTGATGGAGGCGAAAATCCGCCAAGGTGAAGCAGTACTGCAACATGCCAAGGGAGATAGCCTGCCAACCATAGACAGTTTTGGTCAATACCAGTTTGAGCACGGTACAATACTTGGCGAATCTGGTGATTCCTGGCTTGCCGGTGTGCGATTGGAATACAGCCTGTACAACGGCAATCGTACAGAAGCTATGGTTGCCGCAGCAAAAGCTGAACTCGCTGGCTTAAAGCGGGAACATGAACGATTACGGCTTGCCATAAGCCTTGATATCCAACAGGCGGAAATTCAATACCAGCAATCACTCGAGCGACTTCAGGTCACTGAAAAGATGGTACAGGTAGCTGAAAAGAGCTCTGAATTAAGCCGGGCCCGTTTCCAGGAGGGACTCATTCTCGTCAGCGATCTGATAGATTTTGAAATGCGCCTCACCGACGCCAAGGCACGCAGAGCCTCCGCCCGTGCAGACAACCAGATAGCCATCGCCAACCTGCGCCGGGCCGTCGGCATCGATCAATTTCCAGTAACAAACTCTCTGTAAGGATATGCTCATGAAACATTTCGACGCGCTCAACACTATCCTGGTAGGCGTTGCTCTCCTATCCAGTATATTTCTGGCAGGATGTGACAACGCTGAACAACGCCAGCCTGACCCACGCCATATGGAGCCGGCCAAAGTCACTCTCGGTATAGCTTCCATGATGCCTGTGATGAACCAGATCGAGCTTATCGGTACTGTTGAATCGGTCAACAAGGCTGAAATTGCCGCGAAAGTCAGTGGCACCATCACTGCCATGCCCATTGTACTCGGCTCCCGGGTCCAAAAAGGCGATTTGCTGGTGGAGATAAGCGCCGGGGAGATCGATGCCAAATTACAGCAATCACACGCTCAACTCGAACAGGCCAGACGAAACCTGGCCCGGGAAAGGACACTGCTGAAGAAAAACGCCGCAACTCCCGAAACAGTAAAATCATTGGAAGAATCGCTTGCTATAGCCCAGGCGGCTTATAGAGAAGCGAACATCATGCAAAGCTATACCAGAGTGCTTGCTCCATTTGACGGGAGAATCACTCGTAAAGACAGCCATGTCGGTGACATGGCAAGACCAGGTAAGCCTTTGGTACGAGTCGAAGATGAGATTAAACTGCAAGTGCTCACCCACATTCCCGAATCAATAATCTCCAAAATTACAATAGGGGATCAGCTCGATATACGTGTACCAGCACCAGATCTGACAATTACCGGCAGGGTTTCAGAACTCTCCCCAACCGCCAACCCCACCACCAGAAGCGGTGAGGTTAAGCTCGACCTCCAAGCCAATCCGGCTCTCCAGCCCGGACAATTCGCCAGGGTTGCAATAGCCCTCGACAACGCTTCGATGCTTGCTGTACCTATCGGCGCCATCAGTACCCATGGACAGATGCAAAGAGTTTTTGTCGTGCAGGATGGCATAGCCAGGCTCAGATTGGTCCGTTGCGGTGCGACTTATGGTGATGTTGTCGAAATTTTATCAGGACTTGCAGTTGATGAAAAAGTCGTTGTAGCCGGCCATCAAAAGCTGCACGACCTGCAACCGGTGATATTCGATTAACTCGAACTTCTCATTTTAAACAGAGACCAAGTCATATTATTCAATACCTGTCATGACAGATAAAAAGACACATGCACCCGGCTTTGCCGGACGCCTTGCCGCCGCCTTTGTTTCCTCGAGACTGACCCCGCTCTTTATCTTTGCTTCGATTCTGCTTGGCTTTCTGGCAATCATGATGTTGCCCAGAGAGGAGGAACCACAGATAAAGGTGCCGATGATCGACGTTATGGTCTCCATGCCGGGAGCAACGCCCAAGGAAGTTGAACAGCAGCTCACAATTCCCATGGAGAAACTGCTCTATGAACTTCCAGGCGTCGAATATATCTACTCCACGTCCATGGCCGGCCAGAGCATGCTGGTGGTACGGTTCTATGTAGGCGAAAATTTAGAGACCTCAATCGTGCGGCTGAACCAGAAGCTCGCTACCAATTTCGATCGTATCCCCTACTCGGTAACCCCACCCCTGATCAAACCGCACACCATCGATGATGTGCCGATACTTGCGCTCACCTTCCACGGGACAAATTACGATCACGCCACTTTGCGAAGACTTGCGGCTCAGGTTGATGACAGTATCAAATCTATCCATAATGTTGCTGAAACCAAACTGATTGGTGGCACCAGGCGTCAGCTGACAATTCATTTCGACCCACTCCTGCTTGCCTCGCGAAACCTGACAGTAGCTGAACTGGCACCTAAAATCCAACAGGTCAATCTACAGTCCTATTCTGGCAGTCTGCTCTCCCGTAATCAGGAAGTGCTGGTTCAGACAGGTACCTTTCTTAACTCAAGCGAAGAGATAAAACGCATTGTAGTAGGTGTCTACGGTAATTTACCGGTCTATCTCGAAGATGTGGCAACTGTCACCGATGGCCCTGAAGAACCATCTAATTACGTGCTCTTCGGCACACCTGGCGAGGGTGAGCCCCAGGCAGCCGTAACCCTTTCAATTGCTAAACGGCCAGGTGCCAATGCGGTGCAGGTGGTCCATGAAGTATTGGAGAAAGTCGATAATCTCAAAGGCGTCATCATCCCAGGTGATCTTGAGGTAACCGTAACCCGCGATTATGGCGAAACTGCTGCCGAGAAGTCCAATGAGTTGCTGCTACATATGGGCATTGCTGTGTTCGGCGTTGCAATTCTGATCCTTCTATTCCTCGGTTGGCGCGAGTCTATGGTAGTAATGCTCGCTATCCCATCAACCCTGGCGCTGACTTTGCTGGTCTTTTATCTATACGGCTACACCTTGAACCGCATCACCCTCTTTGCGTTGATATTTTCCATCGGTATTCTGGTTGATGACGCCATTGTAGTTGTTGAAAATATCGTTCGGCATCTTCATCTGCCGGGGAACTCTCGCAAGTCGCGTGTCCAGATTGCTATTGAAGCCGTAATCGAAGTCGGCAATCCGACGATTCTCGCCACCTGGGCTGTAATCGCGGCAATTTTGCCCATGGCGTTTGTTGGTGGGTTGATGGGCCCCTATATGCGCCCTATCCCTGTCGGTTCATCCGCTGCCATGGTGTTCTCGCTGCTGATCGCTTTCACTGTCACCCCCTGGGCGGCAGCAAGGCTGCTGAGAGCTGCAGTCGATGGTAAAACTGGAAAATCCGCCAACCATGATCAGGTACCGGATGACTGGTTCACTCGCATTTATCATCTGGTAATGGAGCCGCTACTTGCCAGACGGAGCTGGAGACTGCTCTTTTTCACTTCAATTATCACTCTGCTGCTCGGTTCCTTCAGCATGGTCTACCTCGGCCTGGTGAAGGTGAAGATGCTCCCTTTTGACAACAAGAGTGAGTTTCAGATTATTCTGAATATGCCGGAAGGCTCAACTCTTGAACACACCAGCCGGGTCGCCATGGAAATGGCCGAAGTCGTCAGAAAGGATCCTGCAGTGGTCAACTACCAGATTTATACCGGCACAGCTTCACCATATAATTTTAACGGATTAGTCCGCCATTATTTCATGCGCTCCGGCCCGACCGTTGCCGATATTCAGGTGAACCTGCAACCAAAGAATGAACGCAGCCTGCAGAGCCACGACATAGCACAACGTATACGTCCGGGGGTGAGTAAGATAGCAGCACGGCATGGTGCAACAGTCGCTGTTGCCGAAGTACCGCCAGGTCCACCTGTCCTGCAAACCCTGGTGGCGGAAATTTATGGCCCAACAGATGAAGCCAGGCTCAACCTCGCCAACGCTGTCCACGGTATCTTCATCAACACTGAAGGGGTGGTCGATGTGGACTGGTTCAGGGAAGAGGACCGTACCAGGCAGGTGATCACGGTCGATAAGGAAAAAGCCGCCATCAACGGCATCAGTGAAAAGCAGATCACAGAGACCATCGAGGCTGCAATTGGTGGAATGGTTATCGACCTCTTTCACCAACCCAACGACAAAGAGCCAATCAATATGGTGCTCAAGCTACCGCCTGCCGAAAAAGCACGTATTGACTCCATACTCAACATTTCACTCAGACCCGAAACCTCTCCGGACGCAAAGCTGGTTCCACTGCGCGAACTAGTAAACATAAAAGAACGTGCAGTGGAACAACCTATCTACAGAAAAAACCTCAAGCCCGTAATTTATGTGACCGGCGATGTTGCCGGTACGGTGGAGAGCCCGGTCTATGCGATTTTCGATATGAACGCCAAACTTGCCCAGCTCGATGGACGGCTCGTGGGCGGTAGTACAGAATCAATCAAAATATATAACCTGAACCAGCCTTTCGATGAATCTGAACCAGCCATGAAGTGGGATGGCGAGTGGCACATCACTCTGGAGGTCTTTCGTGATCTGGGCCTCGCTTTCTGCGTGGTGATGATCCTGATTTACATGCTGATGGTTGGTTGGTTTAAAAACTACCTCACCCCGTTTGTGGTTATGGCTGCCATCCCGTTTTCCCTGATTGGCATCCTGCCGGCACACTGGGGATTTGGTGCCTTTTTCACGGCTACTTCCATGATTGGTTTCATGGCAGGTGCAGGCATTGTAGTTCGGAATTCGATTATTCTGGTCGATTTTATTGAATTACGGATACAAGAGGGTCACGATCTGGCCAAGGCGGTGGTTGATGCAGGAGCAATACGTTTTCGCCCAATGCTGCTCACCGCACTGGCAGTTGTTGTCGGAGCATCGGTAATTCTGGCCGACCCGATATTCCAGGGGCTGGCCATTGCCTTGATGTTCGGTGAGATTGCCTCACTCCTTATCAGCAGAATGGCTGTACCGGTGCTGTACTATATGTTAAAGAGCGGCAAACTCTAGCCTCATCTGCGCGTCTATATGATAGAATAAACCAAACAGGCTAATATCTCGTGAAGCCGGGTTACACCCGGCTTCATTTCACCCAGCAGCGGCCACCATCCCCTATGACTGAAAAAATATTCAATCCGTTTACCGACCGGTTAAGTCGTGATATTCGGAATACCCTTTCAAGCTCACTGGTTGAATGTCTGGAAGCCGGTAACATCTCCAGTGCGGAAGAGGTCGCAAAACGATATCTCGCCGAACACCCTGCCCCACTATATTCCGAGTATATCCAACAACGACTGCAACTCTACAAAGAGGCAGTAAAGACAATCCACGGCGGTTCAGAAGATCCTATATGGAGGAGTACGATTCTCTGGAACCTCGGGCTATTCTTTGAAATGCACGAGGTGCTCGAGCATGCCTGGTACAGTGCCCAAGGTGACACTAAGCTCATCATGCAGGCCCTGATCAGGGCGGCGGGAGTCTATGTGAAACTGGGCTGCGGCTACAAACCGCAAGCCAGAAAAATGGCAGATAAGGCAATAGATGTTCTGACAATACACCAGGAATTTCTCAGCGACTATTTTCAGCCCGAACCACTACTGAAGGCCCTGCGGGAACTCGATCCTCAACCACCGGAATTAGTAGGATAGATAATTTGTCTTTTACTTTTTCGCATCCCGTATCGTTCAAGCTGCCATCTGCTCATGGCCGGTTTTCATATTGCCGTGCTGGCATACATTGAAATACCGGCCATTTTCCTATAATCCCATTGGCAGCTAGATGGAGCAGGTAGCCATAACCTGATTGTAATCGGTTTTGCCATCAAATATCAGCTGGATACCTTCCTGCAGCAGCACAGTCATGCCGTTATTAATCGCCTCCTGCTTGATCTCTTCGGAGGTCGCTTTGTCGATGATCATTTCTTTAATTTTCTGGCTGGCAATAAGCAGTTCAAAGAGACCAGCCCTTCCTTTATAACCACTGTTATTGCATTTATCGCAGCCCTTGGCCTTGTACAGCACCAACGAATCCGAATAGCTGGTCTGGATATGATCATAAAAAAGGATGCCATATGACTGCACCAGATGATCAAACTCTTTCTTGCTGGGAGTGTATCCCTCTTTACAATCAGGGCAGAGAGTACGAACCAGACGCTGGGCGAGAATACCAATCAGTGAATCTGAGAAATTGAAAGGGTCCAGCCCCATATCGATCAGACGGACAACGGTTTCCGCCGCCGAGTTGGTGTGCAGGGTACTGAAAACCAGATGACCGGTAAGAGATGCCTCGATGGCCATGCCGGCGGTCTCTTCATCTCGCATCTCACCGATCATGATGACATCGGGGTCGGCACGAAGAAAAGCGCGCATTGCAGCGGCAAAGGTATAACCGATACTTGGCTTAACCTGAACCTGCCTGAGTCGATACTGGGTAATCTCAACCGGGTCTTCCGCGGTCCAGATCTTTTTTTCCGGTGTGTTGATGTAATTGAGGGCTGAATGCAGAGTAGTGGTTTTACCGGAACCGGTGGGGCCAACCACCAGAAATAGACCGTGGGGTTTAACCAGGGCCTGGGTTATCCGATTATAAATCCTGGCAGGAGTAATCTGCTCAAGCGGCAATGGCTTTGAGTCTGCAAGGATTCGCAACACCACATCTTCGTTACCGCCTGCGGTTGGGATGGTCGCAACCCTCAGCTCCACGTTGTCCGCTCGGGTTGTGGTGAACTTTATCTTCCCATCCTGGGGTTTTCTTTTAATGGAGATATCCAGATCAGCCATTACCTTTACCCTGGCAATTACCGAAGTGACATTATGTTTTGGAACTCGAAGTATATTTTTGCAATGGCCGTCAATTCTGAACCGAACCTCAGAGTCCTGAGTCATGCCATAAGGTTCAATGTGAATATCTGAAGCTCCAGCATAATATGCGTCTTCCAGAATTTTATTTACAAGCTTTATGGCAGGGCTGTTATCGATCTCAACACGCTCGTCGACTTCCTGGTAATCATGACCATTTAAGCCCGGTTTCTGCTCATACTCCCCTTCCTCTTCGTTGCCCGGCCGGTATTTCTCAAGCACCGCCCTGATGTCATCACCGAAGGACAGGAAGATTTTGGCATGAAGCACGCCATATGTTTTCTTGATCTGGGTGAGATCCGGCTGATTCACCGGGTCCTTGGCTGCCAGAAAAAGCGTGTCGTCCTGCTGCTCGACTGGAATAATGAGATCTCTCTCAAAATTGTCGAAATTACCCTTGGGGACAAGCGAGGCAACAGAGTGAGTGGATTGGGTAAGGTCCATAAATTTGGTCTGATAGACCATGGCCAGAGTATCGCCAAGTTCTTCACGCTCCACCATGAAGTTCTCCATCAACACCGACTCGACATCCCTTTCCTGTTGGGTCGCAATCACCATGGCACGTTCCATTTCCTGCCCGGAGATGATTTCCCTTTTTATAAGTTCCTCATATCTGAGAGGTACCTTTTTGCCGGTCTTATAATGGTTGTAAAGGGCAATACCCAGCGTTTCTGCGAGTTCCGCTATGCGTCGTTCATCGTCAGTATCAAATTCCAGTCCGTCACAACGATTTATGAGCTGAATCACCCCCAACAAATTCTTCTGGTAAACAATTGGTGTGGACAGTACCTGCCGGGTAACGCAGCCACCTTTTTCATCCCAGCGCCTGTCAAAAGTGAGTGTAGGATGTATTCTTTTCAGCCCCTCGGTATCGTATACATTAGGGATATTCAGAGTTTTCTGGGTATCGGCGACAAAACCGATTATGGATTCCCGGTTTATGTCCGTCCTGATTTTCCTAAGTGCCTCCCCCGGCAGCAACACCCAGGAGACCAGCTGATGCTTTTTGGCATCCACCAGAAATATGGTCGCCATCTCGACATCGTACACCTTGAGAATCTTATTGCGTAGCCCAACCATGATAGCATTGGGGCTGGACGCAGCGTGAATCTCATTCATAAGTCGTTTGAAAAGAACATCAAAGGGACTGCTGGAACGAACCTTGGCACTTGGGGGGGCAATTGCAGACATGGAAAACTCCGTCAACACAAATTACGGTGGACAGCAGCACAGCGAAAACGAAACCTCGTTTCGCCAAACTACTTTACTGACGATCGAGAAATGATGATCATCCAATACCAATTGATACAGATATGATCAAGCCTACGGCTCAAAAAACGCCCCCCCCGGTTAAAGATAACCGGGGGGGCGGTAACAGTTTGCAGTTACTGAACGAGAGGCCGCTCAGTAATGGGAGATTGTGCGGAAGGCTGCAGGGTTCCAACACCGAGACCTGAATTGAATGGATCAATTGTCTGCCGGGACTGAAACTGAAAATCATTTTCTGTCATGCGAAGCAGGTTCGGATCAAGACGATTCATTTCCTGTTCCACGCGTTTGATATTGCTGCGAACCTTATCCGCAATCTCAACATCCGGATATTTGACGAGTATGTCTTTGAGCTTACGGTGACATTCGAGCAGCAGCTTTTTCTGGCTTTCCCGATCTGAAGTTTTGGTAAAGCGGATGAAGAGGTCAGCAGCCTTTCTTCGCTCAGAATTAGCGGCCAGCAAGGCAACTTCAGATATCTTGCTCTCGGCCTTGGCACCATATTCCGTGTCAAGCATCTCGGTAAAGAGTGTTATCGCCTCTTCGTAGCGCTCACCTTTTACCAGCAGCATGCCATTATTCCATTTACGCTGCAGATCCTGAACCTGGGTGAGTTTCAGGGTTTCTCTGTTGACTGCATCTGCCAGAACAAGATCATCTTTTTTGAGCCTGAGCTGATCGCGTTTCTGGTTATCGATCAGATCGAGGGGAACCGAGTCAATAGTACGAATCGCTTGATCATATTTCTTCTCAGCCACAAGCTGATCCACATTGGCAATTAACCGATTCACCCAGCCATCGGCTCTTTTCTGGCTATCCGCTTTAATGATATCCACATTAGAGGAAACAGCGGAATACGGGTAATTAAGCAGAAACTCATCGGCCTGCCAAACAACCTTGTAACCATCTTTTTCTGGAATAAAACCAAGGTAATTCCTAAGCAGACCGGAGTATGCCTTTAACTCGGGCCCACCTTTGACACTCCCTTCGAGAATGGAGATCTGCAACTTGGACCAGTCATCGATTTTGCCAAGGCTGATATACGCTTCAGAAATCTTATTATACTGCTCTTCGGCAGCCTTATAGTTACCGCTGGCGGTGTACAAATCAGCAAGCGTCTTTCGATACGACACAAGATCGGAACCATTGCTGCCTGCGGCGGACATCTCGTCAATAACCTGACGATAGATCTTCGCCGCCTGCCCTTCCTGGTGCAGATACATCAGGGCATTACCGTATCGAAGCTTTGTCTGCTGGTTCAGACGATCTTTCTGGTTCTCGGGAATCTGCAGCCATACCTGAACAACTTCTTCATATTCATGATTGTCGGCATAACGCTTCACGAGTGCTTCCAGCTGCTCAAGTCCGGTGTTATCCTGAGACTGTCCCCAGCCGATGCTGTTTTGAGTGCTATCACCTAACAACTTGCCACAGGGACTCTCAAGAAACTCAATATCCTGTATCTGCAGATCCTGAATGACCGTACCACTCACTCCACCGTTACCGGTATAATTGTGATTCTGTAACAAATCTTCCCTGAGCGCAGTATATCCGTTCAGTACTCCCTGCAGCTTTCTGAAACAGCGGACCATTTGTTCGGTATCATCCTGGCTCAAATCCACCTGCATGGATTTACTGTCCAACTCTTTCCATTTCTCAAGCTTACTACTGTACTGGTAAATTCGATCATTTACATATTGCATTGAAGGCAAGACCTGCTCCCGGGTTACATCCTCCAATGTCAAACCTGACTCATCAGCAATATCGAGATATCCAGGCTGCTGAACAGTCTTTGCCCCGGGGGTATCGGTGGTGCCGTCACCAGTATATACAGGGGCACTCATATTCGGGCCCTGCATGCCGGATGATGGGGTGGCAACTCGTTTCTGGGACTGAACACAACCGGTCAGCGCCAACATACAGCATGCGATAGTACTGATGTAAAATGTCTTCTTCATGATCAGGAGAGGGTCTTAAATTCCGGGGGAGCAGTCGTACAGACCTCAGGGCCTGCGACCGCCGCCTCAATTTATGTCAATATTATTAGTATTTTCATCTTATTACCATATCTGCAGGCGATTACAAGTCTTTAGCCCGCATTTCTTGCAACCAGCTAATCGTACCATATCTGCGAATCAGCTCAAAGCACAACCAAATCATTATAACCAGTTAGCGCACTCACTAACCAGGTTATTACTGCCTGCTACAAAGAACAGGGGCATTGAAGTTTGGATTCAGCACACCAACTTCAATGCCCCTGTGACGTTTCTACCAAAAGTTTTTGAGAAACAGAAGATCAAGGCTCGAAAGCATTTACCAGCTCATCAGAGACAGAAAAAAGCAATCCTTCTCCAACCTGCCAGAAGGGTTCGAAAGTTCTCTCCGGGATGAAACCACTTTCACTTACTTGACCAAAGGTAAGAATTGAAGGCTTATAGCGACTCAATTCGCTCACAGTGCTGGCAGGCTGACCAATCACTCCCCCACCATCACCCTTCACTGCCATGTTCAGTTGGCCAAGATTATTATATTTTAACTGCAGGCCATTAAAAGAGAGATCAACCGGATCAAATGACTCTATATAGCTCCGCTCCTGGATAATGGTATTTACGATATCAACCCAGGACGGCAACGCACCGGCGGCCCCAGTGATTCGAATTGTTGATTTGCGCATATCTGAATTATCGTCAAAACCAACATAGGCGCCTACGGCATAGCCTTTTTCCGGGACCATATAGGTACCGCTCTGACCCAACCCCGGCAGATACCCAAAGAATGATGCATTGGTGTAACGGTTCGCGGTTCCGGTCTTGCCCATCAATGGCACAGGAACCGTCAGGTTGCCAGCCCCGGAGCCGTCAGCCGCGGCAATCTTCACCGCTTTGTCGGCTCGACGACCGGTACCGAACTTCATCACATTTTCCAGTATGTTATTTACAGCAATCCGGCTCTTTTCTCCAAGCACTGGAGTAACGTGACGCTCCGGCTGATAGAGGAGTCTGCCATCGCTGGATTCTATCCGATCAATAATCAGCAGACTGTCGTTATCACTCCCCTGTGGATGCTCCCCATAGGTTGTCAGCTTACCGGTGACCATGGTTTCGTACATCCTGGTCGTCTCAAGCAAACTCATTACATTTGAGCCAAGGGCAAAAGAGAGCACTGGTTGCAGATCGCTTTTTACTCCCATCTGCCGGGCTAGATCGATCAGATACCTCAACCCGACATTGATCCTGAAATCCTTCACCTCGGAAAGCACCTCAAAGCTGTAAGGCAGCTCCCGTTGCAGGCGGCGGTACTCAAAATCCATCTGTCTTGAAAGCATGTCAAACGACTCTACTGACACCTCTCCGTAGAGAAGGATATTACCCCAGAACTGTTTGCGCTCCACCTCTGTCGAGACAAATAGCTGTTGCTGAAGATTTCTGCGGTTTATGACTCTGAGGTCGCCATGCACCAATTTTCTTGGCATGAAAACATATCGACCAAGATTAAAATCGAAAAATAATTCACCGGAATTTAAATCATCGCCAAGCAGGTCCGGTCGCATTAGACCAAGCGGATCTTCCAACCTGTCGGTGTAATTGTGGAGTTGACTTCGTAACTCTTCGAACTTGAGAAAGGTCTTTGAAAGAATTTTCTTTCTGAGCTGCAACTCCTCGATCTCGTAATTCTTTAGTTTGGATCGGTCTTTGAGACTCGCGTTGAGCTGTTCCGTAAAGTTGTCAAAATTCAAGCCGTAATGCAGCGAGTTGAAGTACTTGTACTCCTCAATCATGTTCTCAAACATAAAATCAGCTTCACTATTTCGTAGAGCTGCATTGTATGCGGCCTCGCGAAGTACATCCTGATTCACCACTATGCCGTAACGATCACGAATGCGGTTTCGGTATGTACGATACGGCTCCTGCTCTCCGTTCACGACCTTTGGCGTGAGGCCGAGATGATCGGCAACCGTTTTAAACTGGATAGGGTTCAATTGCTCACAGAGATTTGCCAGCAACCAGACAGACGCGAGATTTTCAGATTTTACACCTGCCCAGCTCATCGAGACCCATTCATGGGGACTCTGGTGGTCGGGACGAGGGAAATACGGCTGATTATGATAGACGAATACATCCCTGGAATTCTGGAGCAGATCCGAACTGTTCCAGCCCAGTTGCAAAGCAGCTGCGAAGACAAATGGTTTGAGGGAAGAGCCCATTGTCCGTTTCGCGTAGACGGCACGGTTATAAAAGCGATTTTCCGTACCGCCCGCCATGGCCCGGATCATACCATCCTTCATAACCATAGTTGCGCCCTGGACCTTGGGGTATTTTTCCAGGTCGAGCAGCACATCGCCAACCTCGTTCACGTCGCGGACGCTTACCCATATTTTATCTCCAGGCTGAATCTGCCCGGCAAGCTTTTCCGTATCAGCCTTGGCTGGCTTGGCCCAGATATTCTTCTGCCACTTTACCCGGGGATCGACCAGATGCTCAAAACCCTTGGTATCAAGCGTACCTGCCCCGAGTTTTCTACCAAAATCGACAACAGCGAGGATCTGGCCGCCGGTCACTGTGACACTGCTTACCGTGCCGAAAAGAAATGAGCCGACATCCAGCCGATTGTCACCGGTATACGTCATCTCACTGTATTCCTGCTGCACTTCATCACGCTCATAACCGCGCAGTAAGGTGTCGAGACGGGAGAGGTCGTGACGAAGAGCGTAGAGGGTTTTTGCCTGGATATCCTTATCAACGGTGGTGATAATCCGGATACCGGAAGTAGCCACATTGTCTATATCGTGTTTTTCCAGACTCTCGGTTATCTCCTGGGTCGTGACAGCATCCTTAACCATCTCCATCACATAATCGAGAGAGTACCCCACCTGCCCCTGATTAAAACCAATATTGGAAGCAAGTGCTTCCCGGTATTTCCCTAGGCCGATCATTTCCAGCTCGAGCATTTTATCGAGCACATATTTCAAACGTCCCCTGGCCCGCTGCTCTGCCAGCTCAGCACTTTCTCTGGTTTTCTTGATGAATGGATTATAATAATTGGGTCTTTTGACACTGCCGGCAATAAAGGCACACTCAACCAAAGTCAGCTCACTCGGCTTCTTGTCAAAGTAATATCTTGCGGCAACCCCCAATCCATGACCGTTCCCACTCACATAGAACTGGTTGGCATAAAATTCGAATATTTTTTCCTTCGGATAGCGATATTCAAGCCGCAACGCAAAGAGCAACTCTTTTAATTTCGCCTTATATGATCTCTCGGTTCTTTTAAATAGATTTTTTGCTGTCTGCTGGGTCAGGGTACTACCGCCCTGGACAATTCTACCCGCCTGAACATTTCTGATAACCGCCCTGGTAATTCCGAAAACGTCAAAGCCGAAATGCTCAAAGAACCGGTTATCCTCAGCCGCCACCAAAGCATTGACAAAATCTTCAGGAATCTCGCCATATCGAACATATTGACGGTGAGCCTCGTCAAAAAACACTCCGAGCTTTGTCTGATTATCATTATAAAATACAGGACTTTCCTTACCAAGAATTGACCCGATATTATTCTCATCAATCTCGGTACCAGGTTCCAGCACGATATAATAGTACAGTCCACCTGAAGCCGTTGCTACAGCTGCAAAACAGACAAACAGGAAAAAATAGAATAGCTTCTTTAACATAGTTGTTTTTTTCTGCCGTGACAGGGTGATATGCGGTATGTGACAGGCAACTGCTTAAAGCCGGGTGTCGGCGGACAGCATTATCCTTGCAATTCTTTACCACTTAGGTTTTAAATACTCTCCAAATATCAATAGCTCTGCGTCAAAACAGACCTGAATGTACAAAGTTATATTGCAGAACTCAATAAACTTTTCCGGGTAACCTATATGGTTCAACGCCCCGTTTACTTAATATATAGGCCACTGATAACTCATATGTTTCTAAAATATATTACGACTGCCCCCCTACTTACAATGATTTCGTCAGCACTTTTTCTCTCAGGCTGCGCGATCAATGAAAAATCCGATTATCTTGCAACAAAAGACGGAAATATCGAAGGAGCCGCTGACAACGACATCAATGATCCCGACCTCAAATACCTTTCAAGCGAATCAGATGCGGACCTTGATGAAGAATTACGGGCTTTAAGTGAAACAGGTGAATGGGGAGAAGATACCACCATCACCGGAGTAGAACAACTCTTCGATTTCCCCGTGGTAACTAATAAACAGGTAGAGATGTACCTGAACCTGTTTCAGACCAGCCAGCGCCGCAGTTTTGAGAGTTGGCTTGCTCGCTCTGGTAAATATGTCCCTTTCATTGAGCATGAGCTGGAAAAGGCCGGACTACCCAAAGACCTTGTATATCTCTCAATGATTGAGAGCGGCTACAGCCAACGCGCCTATTCCCGCTCCCGGGCGGTTGGTCTCTGGCAGTTTATGGCGGCCACCGGCAAACAATACAACCTGAAAATTGACTCATATATAGACCAGCGCATAGACCCGGAAGAATCCACAGCCTCTGCAATCGCATATCTTGGCGATCTCTACAAAGAGTTCGGTGACTGGCATCTTGCTGTTGCCGCCTATAATGCCGGGCCAGGAAAAATTCGTAATGGTCTGAAGCGCTATCAGGTAGATAATTTCTGGGATCTTGCCCAGCATAAATATCTACACCTCGAAACCAAGCGCTATGTACCCAAGCTGATAGCAGCAATCATGATCTCAAGACAGCCCGAGAGATATGGTTTTACCAATATCGCCTACGAAGAGCCTCTTACATACGATAAAATCCAGGTCGAACCAGGCATGCCCCTTGATGCTGTAGCTATTATCTCCGGCACCAACGTCAGGGAAATCAAGGCTCTCAATCAGGAACTCCGTCGCGGCAAGACCCCTCCCAACAAGGTCGGTTACAGTGTAAAAATACCGGCAGGAAGCAGATCGCTTGCCATGTCGAATCTTGACAATCTGCACTCCTATGTCAGCACCGGTTACAAGACGCACACTATCAAGCGGGGAGAAACTATCGCCTCAATCTGTAGAAAGTATAACCTGAACACCACTGCGCTGTTGAAAGTGAATAATCTCAGGTCCTCCAATCTCAAACCGGGGACCAATCTCCGCGTTCCGTATCCGATGGTAAAATACCAGTTGCTGCCGGACGGTGATTTGAGCAATCTCGCTGCATATAATGATAATCTGATCCTGCATAAAATCCAAAGTGGCGAGACTATCTCCAAAATTGCTAAAAAGTACAAGGTTCCGCAAAACATGATTGTCTCCTGGAACGGCTTGAAAAGTGTCCACTCAATCCGCGCCGGGCAGCAACTCGCACTCTTTATAGAGGATGCGAATAAAAGCACCTCAGGAACCAGGCGAATACTCGCTTCAACCAGTAAGTTGATTATCGATCAACCGGCTACATCTGCGCTCGTATCATCATCAGGTGCTATCCCCACACTTACTGCACAGAAAAAGGGCTTGCCGGATGAAGTTTCCATCCCGAGCGACTATAATTGGTACAAGGTTCAGGATGGTGATTCGTTATGGACCATCTCCCGCAGATTTAACATCTCTGCGGATAGCATCCGGGAGTTGAACAACCTCAAGTCCAATCTCATCCACCCTGGTAGTAGGCTTATTATCCGAAAGGGATAGAATATTCCTGTCAAAGAGAGAGAAAGAAAGCAAAGGCTGGCTTGAATTTACGCTGACAGGATGTATCTTTTGACAGAGTCGATGGAGCTACGTTTCAGGTTTTCATGGAATACGTTCCGTTGTTTCCCCCATCTCGATACTTCTGCAGGAATGCTGATTAATTGGCTGTATAAGAGAAAATTTATTCCATGACAACAACAGAAACCGACGCTTATGACTATGGACCAGATGTTCATAGAATCACGATTGCCGATAAGGAAATCCTCCTCATCGGCACTGCCCACATCTCACAGGAATCTGTAGATCTCGTAGAACAGGTAATCAATTCGGAGCAGCCCGACTGTGTCTGCCTGGAACTTGATGACCAGCGCTACCATGCCATGTCCCGCAAGGAGAACTGGCAGGCTCTGGATCTTAAACAGGTCATTCGCAACAAGCAGCTGTCCACTCTCCTGGTCAGCCTGCTGATGGGGTCCTACCAGAAAAAACTCGGGAACCAATTAGGGGTTAAACCTGGTGCCGAACTTCTGGCAGGTGCTGACAGCGCCAAAGCAAATGACATTCCTATTAGTCTCTGCGATCGAGATGTTCGAATCACTTTACGGAGAGCATGGAAATCAACCTCATTGTTTCGTAAAGGCCATTTATTGACTTCTCTTCTGGCCAGTGTTTTCGATTCAGAAGAGATCAGCAAAGAACAGCTTGAAGACATGAAGAAGAAAGATGTGCTTTCCACCCTCATGTCTGAAATGGGAGAATCATTTCCTGATCTGAAGCGAGTGCTGATTGACGAGCGTGACATATATCTTGCCGAGAAAATTAAAGCTTCTGCTGGTCAGAAACTGGTTGCAGTAGTCGGTGCAGGACATGTAGCAGGTATAAAAAAGTCTTTACCGCAGGATCAGCAAAACAAGATAGCGGAAATTAGCACTATTCCGCCGATTTCCAAGGGATGGAAAGTCGCAGGGTGGTCTGTCCCCATGCTGATTCTCGCTTCACTCGTGGCCATCGGGGTGATGAAAGGCGCCAGTGTTGCAGGTGCCAATTTGATGTTTTGGATTGTCGCCAACGGTATTCCTGCGGCTTGTGGTGCCCTTTTGGCACTTGCCCACCCGTTCACCACTATAGGGGCTTTTACCGCAGCCCCTATCACAAGCCTGACACCGGTTATCGGTGCAGGTTATGTAACCGCTTTTATTCAGGTTATGACACGACCTCCTGTAGTTCGTGAATTTGAATCAGTTGGTGATGACATCTCGTCCTTCACCGGCTGGTGGAAAAATAAACTTCTCAGGGTCTTCCTGGTATTTTTCTTCACCGGTCTCGGCTCAGCTATCGGCACCTGGGTAGGCGGCTATGAAATCTTTAAAAATTTAATAAGTTAACTGCTTATCGTAGAGTTGTAATTCTATAGGCAGCAGAACAACAGGTTGTTCACCACTATGACTGAAATTAAAAATGACGAAAAACCTGCTCTTACCAGCAGGCAGAAGAAATATCTTAAAAGCCTCGCTCATGACCTGCCGGCGCTGGTTCAGGTTGGTAAGGAAGGTTTGAGCGAATCGCTTATCGAAGCCGCCGATGTCGAACTCGAACGACGCGAGCTTATCAAGGTAAAACTTGGCAAAAACAGTGGTGTGGAAAAGGATCTGGGCGGAGAACAGCTCGCCAAGGCAACAGACAGTTACCTTGTTCAAATCATTGGTAAAACCCTGATTCTTTATCGCGCAAATCCCAAACGTAAAAAAGACGAGCGCATCAAGCTTCCCAAAGCCTAAAACGCGTTTTGGCCCCTTACGGGGTCAGGCTCTTTTTTTATTGTAAGGGCCTGCATACTGCAAGGCCCGGGCTATATTTTTAGCACCGGGCCTTTTTCTTTTATACAGGAACTGTTTCTGTTAGCGAGATCTTCAACCCTGTGGCTTAAAACCATTCAACACTGATCACGGTATTGAAGAGGTCGAGCGTGTGATCACAAAGACCGGAGACATTCTGATAGAAGCTGTCAAAAAATCGACAAGAGCACTATCGGTTTTTCAGGTCAATCAGGCGGTGACGATTTTATCGTTATCACCAGGCCAACAAAGTGCAGGCGTCGATAATTGCTCGAGACAGACGGGAAGTTGAAAATGTCACTGAGTAGATGGATTCATCTCCAGCACACTTCAAAAAGATCAGAGTTGAAAAAGATCTGTCGCCTTGTCCTGCTCAGCGGCAAGCAGTCTGGCAGGATGGTCAGCCGGCATGTGGGGCAGCGCAGCAGCCATGGCAAAATTAGGGGTATTATTGGTTTCGCTCAGGTGAGCCAATACCGCAACCTGCAAAGAGTTGTGTACCAGGCTACCTAAGAACTCTCCAGCTTCCTCGTTTGCCAGATGGCCATGACTGGATCGCACCCTTTGCTTGAGCATCAGTGGATACGGTCCATTCTTCAACATTTCCGGGTCATGGTTAAACTCAAGGACGAGGCCATGGCACCGGGCAAGCCGTAACTCCATCAACTTAGAAACTTTACCTGTATCGGTACAGTAGCCAAAATGTTTCGTACCATCACTCACCACATAGCCAACCGGATCGAGTGTATCATGGGAGATGCGAAACGATCTCACCTGAAGATCGTCGATGCTCAACTCGTCTCCCGTGGCAAAATCAGCCCTCTGATATAGCTTACCCAGCCTCTTCTCCGCCCCCTCAAAGGTACCTGGATTTGCATGAACAGGTACCTTGCAGCGCCGCGAAATAACTCCTGCTCCGGCAACATGGTCATTATGTTCGTGGGTCAGACAGATCGCTGTAATATTGTCCAGACTTCGACCAATAGAAAGTAACCGTTTCTCAAGCTCTTTACCTGAGAAACCATTATCAATAAGTATCCCGGTAGCACCGCTTTCTATATAGACAGAATTTCCCCGGCTGCCGCTGCCAAGCACACTGAATCTCATGTCAGCGAACTCCGGTATGGCCGAAGCCTCCAGCGCCGCGATCGGTATCATCAAGTTCGGTACAGACATCCCAGCAGGCCAGCGTTACCGGAGCAAGAACCAGTTGAGCTATACGATCCCCCCGCCTGATGGTAAAGCTGTTTTTTCCCAGGTTGATGAGGCCGACTTTCACCTCACCGCGATAGTCTGAATCGATTGTGCCAGGACTATTTATAATAGTAATGCCATGCTTTACAGCCAGGCCACTACGTGGTCGAACCTGTATTTCGAAACCTTCGGGAATAGCAACGGCAAAGCCGGTCGGCACCAACACAATTTCACCTGGTGCGAGCTCAAGATCATCCTCCACCGCCGCCCCTACATCCATACCGGCAGACCCGGCTGTTTCATATGATGGCAACTGGAGATCATGTTGTTCTTCAGGCAGTAACCAACAGAATTTAACTGGCAAGCTTCGTACTGTGGGAGTTCGAAAAGATGTCATAATGGCCTGGTTCAAAATGAAAAAAAAGAAAAAAAAAGCCGGCCCATAAAGAGCCGGCTTAATATCAAATCTGATCCCTTTTCAGTGATCAGTCACTCAGCAATGCCTTACGGCTGAGACGAATACGGCCGCGGTTGTCGACATCAAGGACAGTTACCTCAATCTCGTCACCCTCGCTCACCACATCTGATACCTTAGCAACACGCTTGGTGTCAAGCTCAGAGATGTGAACAAGACCATCGGTTCCCGGCAGAATTTCTACAAAAGCACCGAAATCCTTAATGGTTTTCACGGTACCCTTGTAAACTGCACCAATCTCTACCTCTGCAGTGAGTTCCTTGACTTTGGCGATCAGGGCGTCACCAAGGGTGCCGTTGACAGTGAACATTTTCACCAGACCGCTGTCATCAACCTCAATCTTGGCATCGAACTCTTCTGAAAGTCCTTTGATGATTTTGCCACCAGGGCCGATGATGTCACGAATCTTATCCGGGTTGATCTTGTGGACGAAGTATTTCGGTGCATGGTCTGCAACCTCTTCGCGGGACTCGGAAATACCTTGGCCCATCTCCTCCAGGATGTGAATACGTCCTGCCTTGGCCTGCTCGAGAGCACGACCCATAATATCGCGATCAACACCATCAATCTTGATATCCATCTGCAGGGAAGTCAAACCGTCGCGGGTACCAACAACCTTGAAGTCCATGTCGCCAAGATGATCCTCATCACCAAGGATATCGGAAAGTATTACAATCTTCTCTCCTTCCTTGATCAGCCCCATCGCAATACCGGAAACTGGGTTCTTAAGCGGTACACCGGCATCCATCAATGCCATGGAACCACCGCAGACAGTTGCCATGGAGGATGAACCGTTAGATTCGAGAACCTCGGAAACCACACGAACGGAATACGGAAAGTCCTCTGCGCTTGGCATTACAGCGGAAAGACCACGCAATGCCAGGGTGCCATGACCAATATCACGACGGGAAGGTCCACGCAACATGCGAGCCTCACCCACGCAGTATGGTGGGAAGTTATAGTGAAGCATGAAACGATTGTTGACCTCACCGAGCAAGGTCTCAATACGCTGCTGATCACGCTCAGAGCCAAGTGTCGCGGTAACCATTGCCTGGGTCTCACCACGGGTAAAGAGCGACGAACCGTGGGTCATTGGCAGACAGGCAACTTCGCAATTGATTGGACGAACCTGGTCGAAGGTTCTTCCGTCGATACGAACTTCCTCTTCGACGATTCTGGAACGCATCAGATCTTTCTTGTAGTCAGAAAGATAGTCTGAAATCTCAGAACCACTTTGACCTTCTTCCTCGAGTTCGGCAACGACTTTCTCTTTGAGTTCATCGTAGAGGTCGTAGCGCTTCATTTTGTCGCTGCAGGTTACAACCTCATTCATGCCCTCAGCAGCGATCTCGCGTACCTTGGCCATCAACTCTTCATTAACCGCCGGAGCATCAACTGTACGCTTAGTCTTGCCGTTGGTTTTCTGCAGCTCTTCCTGAATGTCGATGAGCGGCTGGAGATTCTCATAGGCATAGAAGATACCAGAGAGGACCTCGTCTTCTGTCAGCTCGTCAGCCTTACCTTCAACCATGACTACCGCGTTTCTGGTACAGGCAACGACGATATCCATTGTAGACTTTTCAAGCTCTTTAGCGGTTGGGTTGAGCAGGAACTGACCATCGATACAGGCAACACGGCCGCCAGCCACAGGACCGGCAAACGGGATGTCAGACAGGGTGATCGCGCAAGATGCACCGGTCAGAGCCAGTACATCCGGGTTATTCTGCTGATCTGCAGATAGTACAGTAGCGATGACCTGGGTCTCCGCCATATACCCTTCAGGGAAGAGCGGACGAAGCGGACGGTCGATAATGCGGCAGGTGAGAATTTCGTGCTCACTCGGACGACCAATCTCACGACGGAAGTAGTTACCTGGAATACGGCCGACAGAGGCGAGTTTTTCCTGGTATTCAATGGTAAGAGGAAAGAACGGAGCGTCAGGACGCGCCTTTTTCGCTCCAACTACGGTTACCAGAACTACGGTGCCACCACATTTGATGACAATTGATCCTGATGCCTGTTTGGCAATTTTACCGGTTTCGATGGAAATTTTCTTTCCACTGATTTCGGTTTCGACTTGTGTAAACATATTTTCTCCAATTATTCAGCATCAGGGCAATGCAATTGCCATTGTACTGACTGGATTATCCACCAGCCCCGTATGCTTTTCTATTTTCCGGAATTCCTATAAAGACAAAACCTCAGACCGTAGCCGGGTTATGGCACAGCCTGAGGCATACAATGGCTCTAACGTACGTAGGGGAATACCAACAATACTGGCATTGACTACTTCCTAATACCGAGATCCTGAATAAGAGCTCTGTATTTGTTTACGTCTTTTTTCTTGAGGTAGTCAAGCAGGCTTCTGCGCTGTCCAACCAACTTCAGAAGGCCCTGACGAGAGTGATGATCCTTCTTGTGTGTCTTGAAGTGCTCGGTCAGGTACTGGATACGGTCGGTCAAAAGAGCAATCTGCACCTCTGAAGAACCGGTATCTGAAGAATGGATTTTATGTTTTTCGATAATTTCGTTTTTCTTAATTGTTGTTTGTGCCACAACATTCCTCCTGTACTGTATACTCAATCTAATCAATCGATATCATTAATTTCGGCTTCATTTTTATCACAGAGTTAGATAGGCTCTCTGATAAAAATACGGTCCCCAATGTGAACCGGCAGGTGGCTTGGGAGCAGGTGGCGTGTCCCAAAAAGTCACCTATAATCTATAATACAACTACAAAACATATTAAAGTAGCCAACTCTGTCATTTATTGCAACAGATTCCCGACATCCTCTACCGATAACATGCTTTTCATGATGTTCTCACGTTCAGCAGGGTCGGAAAGTGTCTGGCCATTGACTGCATTTTCTATAGTGAATGGACCGCTTCTGGTTCTCCGCAATCCTGTTAGGTACGCACCGCAACCCAAGGCTGTACCTATATCAGCTGCCAGGGTTCGTATATACGTTCCCTTGCTGCACACCACGCGAATCTGAAATTCAGGATGATACCCACATAAATCACCTTTGGTATCTATGCGCTCAAGTTCCAGGATGTTAACTCTGCGTGGCTCCTTTTTCACCTCTATACCTTTACGAGCGTAATAATAGAGTGGTTTACCTTTATATTTAAGAGCAGAATATGCGGGTGGTTCCTGCATCTGCTCACCCCTGAAAGAGGCGAGGCATTCCTCAATACGACGTTCGCTCAGGTAGCCAACCGCTCCTTCACCAACAACTTCACCCTCAGGGTCAAGTGTGCTTGTCTGCCTTCCAAGACAGAGTGTAGCCACGTATTCCTTCTCTCCATCCATGAAAGATGAGATCAGGCGAGTCGCAGGTCTGCCGCCACAAATAATCAGCAGCCCTGAGGCAAATGGATCGAGCGTTCCTGCATGACCGACCTTTTTAATGCCAAGCAACTTTCGAACGTGGCGAACCATGGTAAAAGACGAAGGACCGACCGGTTTGTCGATCAAAAATACTCCGGCATAAAAATCTGACATTGATATATGTAATTACGGAAAGGCTATTCCGCTTGATCTTTTAAACGCAAGCGTAATTTCTGCAGCACCAGCGAGTGAACTTCATCCACGGTTTTGTCCTGAAAACGGAACCCTGCGGCATTTCTATGGCCGCCCCCACCGAAGTCTGCTGCAACATCTGCCACATCACACTCGCCTTTTGCTCTGAGGCTGACAGAAACTGTACCCTCGGTTCCTTCTTTCACAAATACCGCAACTTTAGCTGTGCCAAGGGAGCGAGGGTAATTAATAAAACCCTCTACATCGTGAGAGGTTGCGCCACTTTTCTCCAGCATCTCCTGAGTAACGTGGACAAAGGCCAACTGACCGCCATCATAAACCGCAAGGGTACTTAACACCTGTTGGAGCAACTTAATTCTCGGCAGACTGACATTGTCGTAGAGATTCTGGGAAATCTCATGCGGCTTGACGCCTCTTTCCAAAAGTTCGGCAACGACGCGGAATGTGCGAGGTTTTGTCGACTCATAACGAAAAGAGCCGGTATCGGTACAAATCGCCACGTAGAGATTTACAGCAGCCTCATAAGATATTTCGGCATCGAGAGCCAAAGCGAGTTCATAAATCATCTCGCCGGTTGAAGACGCACCCGGTTCAACCCAGCGAAACTCGCCATAATCCTTATGTGATTTATGATGATCGATAACGAGAAACGGCCTGAGTTTCAACAGGTCTTCCATGTGAACGCCAAGCCGTCGGTCATCACCTGAATCAAGTGCAACGGTGATGTGGCCATCACCTGCGGCTCTTGCCTCGGTGATGACCGTATCTATATCGTTATTGGCACGCTCTGTGCCGGGCAGGAAACTGAACAGTTCGGAAACAGGCTCTTCGAGAAATACCATTACCCGTTTACCCATCGCCTCCAGAATGTCGGCGAATGACAAAATAGAGCCAAGCGCATCACCATCAGGATGGATATGGGTTAACAGGGTAATACTCTCAGCCTGCCTGATTGCTTCAGTTATTTTTTCAGGAATCTTCGCTGCGGTCTTTTCGCTCATTCTCTATTTCCTGAAAAAGTGATTCAACATGAGCCACCTTGTCGGCATTGTCGTCATACCTGAATTGCAGATCAGGTGTATGTTTCAGGTTCAGGGTTTTAGCCAGATGACTGCGCATAAAACCTCTTGCGTTCTGCAACGACTTCTCTGCCCCTTTAGCCCGTTTTTTACCACTTAACAGGGTAAAAAAGACGCGGGCTATTTTCAGGTCGTCCGTAACCTCCACTCTGGAGATATTAACCTCTCCAAGTTTCGGGTCACGGACCTTGCTGAGCATAAGCACTGCCAGTTCGTTACGAATTACATCGGCCACACGGGCGGGCCGCTTCTTCTCCTGTCGGCCAAGGCCGATGGAGTCAAGCGTTTCTTTCGGATCCCAGATATTCACACTTCACCAACTACTAGTCCAGGGTCGCTTCCACCTCGAGCATTACAAACGCTTCGAGATGATCACCTACCTTGATATCATTAAAGTTCTCTACGCCGATACCACATTCATAACCGGTAGCGACCTCTTTAACATCGTCTTTGAAGCGCCTGAGAGAACCGATTTTGCCAGTGTAAACAACCACACCTTCCCTGAGGACGCGAACACCGGCATTCCTCTGAATCTTGCCATCGGAGACACTACAACCTGCGATAACTCCGATTTTCGGTACACTGAATGTTTCACGAACCTCAGCAAGACCAATAACGTCTTCCTTGTAAGTCGGCTCCAGCATACCCACCATCGCTTTACGGATATCGTCCAGCGCATGATAGATTACGTCGTAAGACCGGATATCGACATTTTCCTTGGTGGCAAGTTCCTTTACTTTAACGGTCGGACGAACGTTAAAGCCGATGATAATTGCTTCAGAAGCAGATGCCAGCAGGATATCGGATTCGGTGATGGTACCGGTACCTTCGTGCAGCACGCGAACTTTAATATCCTTGGTGGAAAGTTCTTCTGCTGCCTTGGCGAAGGCCTCAAGAGTACCCTGCACATCAGAACGGAGAATAACCCGCAGTTCCTGCACCTCTCCTTCGCTCATCTTCTCAAAGAGCTTGTCGAGGGAAATCTTGCTGTTGGCTCCAAGCTCAGCTTCACGTGCCTTCATCGCACGAACCTGGCTGACGTTCTTAGCCATCTTCTCATCGGTAACAACGACGAATTCGTCACCTGCCTGCGGTACACCTGAAAGACCTTGAACCTCTACAGGAATAGAAGGACCAGCTGTCTTGATGGTACGTCCGCGGTCGTCGAACATTGCCCGAACTTTACCGGCATGCATGCCCACGACAAAGTTGTCGCCATTGTTTAAGGTACCTTCCTGGACGAGTACGGTTGCCACCGCACCACGACCTTTGTCAAGCTTAGCCTCAATTACGCGACCTTTGGCTTTTCTCTGTTTGTCAGCCTTGAGCTCAAGTATTTCAGCCATGAGCTGGATGGACTCCATAAGCTCATCGATGCCGATATTGTTTTTGGCAGAAGTCTCACAGAAGATTGTCTGACCACCCCACTCTTCAGGAATCAGGTCATAATCAGCAAGTTCACGCTTAACACGATCCGGATCGGCATTGTCTTTATCGATCTTATTGACCGCAACAAGAATGGGAACATCAGCAGCCTGGGCATGATTGATTGCCTCACGGGTCTGATCCATCACACCATCATCAGCGGCAACAACCAGAATAACGAGGTCAGTTACCTGGGCACCACGGGAACGCATCTCGGTAAAGGCGGCATGGCCTGGGGTATCTACAAAAGTAACGTCACCAGCGCTTGAGCGAACATGGTATGCACCAATATGCTGGGTAATACCACCAGCCTCACCCTCAGCCACATCAGTTTTTCGAATGGCATCGAGAATAGATGTTTTACCGTGGTCAACGTGCCCCATAACTGTAACGACAGGTGAGCGTGACACAAGTTCTCCGCCCTCCTGGGACTCATCAAGCATCTGGATACCGATCTCTTCGGTAATTCCCTGCTCGACTTCATAACCGAAGTCAGCGGCAATCAGCATAGCGGTATCCACATCAACAGCCTGGTTGATAGTCGCCATGACACCGAGGCCCATCAGTTTGGCAATTACCTCACTGGCCTTGATGCGCATGCGGGCAGCAAGCTCGCTTACTGTGATGGTATCGTAAACTACGATACGGCGTTTACTGGCCTTCATCTCGGCTACAGGCTGAACTACACGCTCTTTCTGCCCTCTGCCTTTTTTCCCACGTTTACCTTGGCTGCGGCTATAGTCATTGCCAAAGTGGGTAAATTTTACGTTCTTGCCACCTTTTTTTCCGCCTTTAGCCGGTCTGCGATTACGATCATCTTCTTTGACAACGGCGCCTTTCTTACCACGTTTTTTACCACGTGCATCATCTGCAACTGGTTGAGCAGGGGTACTTGGAGCAGCTGGCTGATCCGGACGCGCTGGTCTGCGACTCGGTGCAGGTTTTGTTGGCCTCTTACGAGGTCGTGATGGATGACTACTCTCCGGCTCTTTTGGCAACTCAATAGTACCAACAATTTTGGCCATTCCACGGCGCTGCGGCTGGGCAGCAGGTTTTGCCTTTGGCTTTTCCTGCCTGGCAGGCTTATCTGCTTCTACCTTCTTTAAAGGCTGGTCCTGTTTTGAGGGCGCGGCAGGCTGCTTTTCTTCTACAACAGGTTCCTGCACCACAACTTTTTCAGTATTTTCTTTTCTCACCAATTTTTCCGGCTGGTCAACAGCTTCTTTTTCTTGCTTTAATTCTTCACTGACGACACTTTTTTCCGGTTTGGAAATTGCCGGTTCAGACTTAGGCTCCGGTTTTGGCTCCGGAGAACGACTCTTTTCAACTTTAGCAGGCTTGGGAGGTACAGGACGACTGATAACCTTGGCGACGTTCTCGGCCCGGGGAGTGACGGGCTGTTTCTTCGCAGGTTCAGCATCAATCTCCGCCTCACTAGCACCTTGCTCCGGCTCTTTTGCCTCAATTTCTTTTTCTGGCACAGAAGACTCTGCAACCGCATCCGCTACCGTAGCTTCCGCATCAACACTTTCAGCAGTCGATTCTGGCGCCACATCATCCATCGACGCTGTTTCTACAGACTCGTCCTGTGGCTTCGCCTTACGACGGATTACGGTTGATCGGCGGCGAATAACAGTCGACCCCTGATCACCGCTGATCCGCTTTTCAACCATTTTGGTATCTGAGTCTTTCAATACCGTAGTACGGATTTTGGCAGCTGTTTCCTCATCGACTGATGAACTGTGGCTCTTAATGTCGTAGCCAGCTTCTATGAGTTTATCTGCCAAAGCCTTACCACTCATACCGGCTTCCTTGGCCAGTTCGTAAACCCTAACCTTGCTCATTCTTTACTCCCGTATTTCCTTCTCTCCTAGCACTCAGAGCTCTTACCGATTCATCATCATAAGATGGATCATCACTGTAGAGCTATTATAGATACTATTTCCTCAAAGGCGAAATACTCTTTTCCATTTTTTATTCTGCTTTACGAACCTCTGCAGACAACGTTCAACCTTGCAACAGTATGCACCCCGACCGGTTTCCCGACCAGTTTCATCAATTATCGGCGAGTCACCTCGCCAGACAAAACGCTGAAGGTTGCTTTTTATATCTTTGCGGCCACAAGCCACACAAGTTCGTACCGGTTCCGCCACACAACACCTATTCTTACGCTTCAGGCTTCTCCTCGGAGACTTCGTCCCCACCCTCTGCGTCGCCAGATTCTTCAGCTTCCCGAGCTTCCTCACGTTCCTCATCGGTAACGTCTTCATCAAGGGTTCCTACCACTTCGCTGGCAACCTCTTCCTCTACCGATGTCTCTTCCTCAGCCTCCTGATCACTCTCAGAGAGCTCAGGCATGGCCGCCGCTGCAACCTTAGCGGCATCAATCAATGCAGCTGCAGACTCATTGCCGAGAGAACGAATCACCAGAAGATCTTCGACACTCTTTTGGGCAAGATCAGCAACAGAGCGGACACCTTTGCCGAAAAGTTGATCAGCAAGCGACTCATCAACTCCGTCAAGAGCCAGAATTGTCTGATAACCGGCATCCTGGAGATTATTCCAGCGCTGCTCGCTCTTCACATCAATTCTCCAGCCCAATAGCCGGGACGCAAGTCGTACATTCTGTCCTTGCCTGCCAATTGCCAGAGAGAGCTGATCGTTTGGTACAACCACCAGCATAGAGTTATTGTCCTCATCAACCCGAACCATGCTTACATGAGCTGGAGCAAGCGCATTGTAAACATATTTAGCCGGATCCGGGGACCAGGTAACAATATCAATCCGCTCACCCTGAAGTTCCTGGACAACGTTCTGCACCCTTGAACCCTTCATTCCGACACAAGCACCTACCGGATCAACGTCACTCTCTGAGGAACTCACTGCAATCTTGGCACGAAAGCCTGGTTCACGACTTACGCCCATGATACGTACGATGCCCTCAGAGATCTCCGGCACTTCCATCTGGAACAACTTAGCCAGGAACTCATCATTTGTCCTGGAGAGAACCAGCTGTGAATCACGTGCGGTCTGACGCACCTCAGTAAGATAGGCGCGGATACGGTCACCTTGCTTGAAGGAACGCTTGGGAATCTGCTGATCCTTCGGCAAAATAGCATCGGTACGACCCAGATTGATGATCATATTGCCACGCTCAAAGCGCTGCACAATACCGCTTACAACCTCACCCTGCCGATCCTTGAACATGTCGTAAATCACTTCACGCTCAGCATCTTTCATCTTATGGATGATTACCTGCTTGGCTGACTGTGCAGCAATACGACCGAGATCGGTAATATTTTGCATCTTTTCGCCAAGCTCATCACCCATCTGTACATCAGGGTCCAGGCTTATAGCTTCTTCATATGAAATTTCAGTCTGTTCATCTTCAGCCACTTCGACGACACTTCGGAACTGAAAGACCTCTACCTCGCCGTATTCGTCGTTGTAGCGAACCTCAATATCCCGCCGGCTGCCAAGCTTTTTACGCGCAGCTGACTGTACCGCCTCCTCAATGGCCTCAACCAGCAACTGCTTGTCGAATCCGCGATCTCTGCTGATCTGATCGATTATGCGTTTAAGCTCCGATACCATTTTTTTTGCTCCATGCTTATTGCTTCCTGCCTCTTTACGGGAGGACATTCGCACTCAGTTGTAACGCAATTGTCTTTCACCCTTCGAACACTACAGTGACAGACGGGCTTTCCTGATAAGTTCAAAAGGCAGCTGCACGGTACTTTCGTCTTCCAGCTGCAATTCTACGTGCTCATCATTTGACTGCTGAATAACTCCCACAAACACTTTCTGATCGCCAACAGCTTCCCGCAGCTTGATGCGCGCTTTTTTGCCGGCAAACCGCTGGTAATCGGCAAGAGACTTCAAAGGCCTCTCAATACCTGGAGAGGAGACCTCTAAATTATATGGATAATCAATCAGATCTTCCACGTCGAGGAAATCACTCATTTCACGACTGACATCAGCGCAATGATCAACAGTTATTCCCTCTTCACTATCAATAAGAATCCGCAAAACCCAGCCGTGCCCTTCTCTTCGGAACTGAACATCAACCAGTTCAAGCCCCATGGAGGGCAGCAAAGTTGCTGCAAAATCTTCAATTTTTTCAATTATAAAGTCGCTCATCAGCCAATACCCGCTACGAAAGCGATGAATTTTCCTTTAGGCCCATGCCTCACGGCGGCACCTGATATACCGGCATCATCATTCAGGCATAAAAAAAAGCGGGCAAAGCCCACTTTCCAAAGCCTTCCTGCAGAGACACCTGCTGGAGGTATACCGGCGTTGTCGAGCGGAGCATTTTACGTAAATGACTCCAACCCGAATTGAAGAAAGGAGTTTTCACGCAACTACCCTGTAATCTGCCTCAACAGATCGAAAGTCCAATCTTTCAATGTGGCAAATAAAACATACTTCGTTTTCCCTGTCAAGAGGGCCAACAAAAATGAGAATCGGCAAAACATAGAAAGATCAGAGCTTATCAGATTATTCCACTCCTGAAAATTTAACTGCTTTTGTCTGTTACGCAAGAAGCAAGATTTAAACAGCGGTCATTTACCTATGGGTTGCAGGTAACCATTTTCCACCAACTATACCTCTATATTTACTTGCCTTTATTAGGAAATTCATAAAGTGGTGAAACCGGATGAATGGTAAAAATATTTTAAAATCCATTTGACAAACCTGACGCAGATATATACAACATCTTTCAATTCCGGGATGGTTGGTTTTTCCTATTCATTATGATGTACTTTCATTCACAGGCAAAAAAACCTGCTTCAAGAGTTGCGTTAACACGCCAAGACACATAACATTCTGTCACCTGATCAATAATCTTCCAGGGTAAACGGCTGGCCCAGATATTTCGCCTTGCTTCACTGCCCCCTATAATAAAATACATGACAGCAAAAACTCTCATAATTGCCGAGAAACCAAGTGTCGCCGGAGATCTCGTCAAGGTACTGCCAGGCAAATTCAAAAAGACGAAAACTCACTTTGAAAGCGATGATTATATAGTTTCGTATGCCATAGGCCACCTGGTATCCATCTGCTACCCGGAAGAAATCAACCCGGATTACCAGAAATGGGGAATGGAAAACCTGCCAATTCTCCCCGAATCATTTCCCCTCAAGGGCCTGGACGGAACAAAATCCCAATTAAATGCCTTGCAGAAGCTGATCCGCAGAAAAGACGTTGTTGAGATAATCAACGCCTGTGATGCCGGTCGCGAAGGTGAATTGATTTTTAAATACATAATCAATTACGTCTGGAACAACTCCGTAGCCAGAAAATCTTTCAAGCGTCTATGGCTGCAATCGATGACCACAGATGCAATAAAGAAAGGTTTTGACAATCTGCGGCAGAATGAAGAGATGGTACCGCTTGAGGACACCGCTCTCTGTCGCTCAGAATCTGACTGGCTGATAGGCATCAATGCAACCAGAGCCCTTACCGGCTTCAATTCAAGGAAAGGTGGTTTTTTCCTTACTCCCTGCGGGCGAGTGCAGACCCCGACCCTTTCACTCATAGTAAAACGTGAGCAAGTCCGCCTGGGGTTTGAGCCGGTTCCCTACTCTACCCTGACTGCAACCTTTGCAGCTGATGGGCAGGAGTATCTCGGGAAATGGATAGATACTGGTTTTAGAAAAGACCCGGCCAACTCCTACGCTAAAGCCGACCGGATCTGGGAACCTGAGAAAGCGCTGGCAATCGTAGACAAATGTACAGGCAAGCCCGCCGAGGTTACCGAAACCAGCAAGGAGTCAACCCAGCGTTCACCACAACTTTACGACCTCACCTCACTCCAGCGTGAGGCGAACTCCCGTTTCGGTTTTTCTGCCAAAAATACTCTTGGCCTGGCCCAGGCCTTGTATGAGCGTCACAAGGTGCTCACTTATCCGAGAACTGACAGCCGGAACCTGCCTGAAGACTATGTAAAAACCGCCACCGAAACTGTTAAAAAGCAAAAAGGCTGGCAATATGGTAAATTTGCAGATGAGGCGCTTGAAAAGGGCTACATCAAAAAAGACAAACGCATATTCGACAATAAGAAAATTACCGATCACCATGCGATTATGCCCACCAGCCTGTTGCCCAAGGAACTTTCTGAACCAGAGCTGAAAATTTACCAGATGGTTGTTCAGCGCTTTCTGGCAGTTTTTTTCCCGGCAGCTGTATATATGAACACCAGGCGGACCTCCATCGTTGAAAAGGAGACCTTCATCACCGAGGGCAAGATTCTTCTGAACGCAGGCTGGAAAGCCATTTACGGCGGAGGTCAGTCTGGTGAGAACGAAAAGCTGCTGGCCCCCTTGGCTCCAGACGCCAAGGTCAATTGTGACTCCATCGAAAAAGAAGACAAGGAGACGACCCCGCCACCGCGATATACAGAAGCCACACTCCTGTCGGCGATGGAAAAATCCGATAAATTCATTGATGACGAAGAACTCGCCGATGCCATGAAAGAGCGTGGGCTTGGCACACCTGCCACCCGTGCGGCGATCATAGAGAAACTCATCAAGGAAAAGTATATTGTTCGTGAGGGCAAGGACCTCACTCCCACCGGCAAAGCCTTTGAGCTGTTATCCCTGCTGGAAGCCATGAAAATTGAGGTGCTCGCCTCTCCGGAAATGACTGGTGAATGGGAATATAAGCTTAACCAGATCCTGAAAGGGCAGCTTACCCGCGAAAAGTTCATGAAGGAGATCCGGGATCTCACCAGGCATATCATTGACCAGATAAAAAACTTTGAAGCCACAGAGGTTCGTCAGGAAGCACCCTTCAGCCCGGTTGACGGAGTCAAGTTTTTCGGTTCTCCTACAGCCTGGATCTCAGAAGACGAAAAGATCACCATCCGCAAGATCCTCGGTGGGCGGGTAATGAGTGACGATGAGATAGTTCGCCTCATCAAAGGCGAGACACTCGGACCATACAGCGATTTCCGTTCAAAACGCGGCAAACCTTTCACCGCTTCGGTTCGTTACAACAAAAAAATTGAATTCATCTTTGCTGATTCCACTGATGATATAGATATTGAGGAAATCAAAAAATCAACACCGCTTGGACAATCGCCAATTGACGGAAGCCCCGTTTACGAAACACCTGCGGGCTATATGTCAGCTTCCGCTTTAGATGGTGACAAAGACAAGGGACTGAAAATCGGAAAAATCATTCTTTCAAAAGAAATATCGTCCGCAAATATCAAGCAACTCTTGACTGATGGCAAAACAGAGTTGATAAAAGGCTTTATATCTAAAAAGAGAAAACCTTTTGACGCGTATCTGCTGCTCGGGAAAAACGGCAAGATCAGTTTTGAGTTTCCACCGCGCAAGCAGCGTAAAACAGCATAAAAAATTTCACCGCCCCTACAGATTTCGGGGCAAGAATACTATGAGAAAACTAAAAAAAGAATACCGCGATAAAAGCGGGTTGGAACTGGCCAAAACATGTGCCCAGGTTGCCCTGGATACCAAGGCTGAAGATGTTGTAATTCTGGACGTACAAGGTAAAGCGTCTTTTACTGACTTTTTTGTAATCATGAACGGCCGTTCGACCCGTCATGTCCAGGGACTCGCCGAGGCTATTGAAGGTGAGATGCGCTCAAAACGTGTTAAAACCTCAAGGGCAGAAGGCCTTCAGGACGGAATGTGGGTTCTTCTTGATTTTGGGGATGTCGTTGTTCACATTTTTTATTATGATCAGCGTGAGTTCTATGATCTGGAAGGGTTGTGGCATGACGCCCCCCGAATCAACGTCGAAGACCAGTAACTGACACCTGTACTGGCCAGACTATTTCACTTTGGCAGTCTCCACTGCATCCTGAATTCCCATGAGCTGCCAAATTCAACACCTTGGACAGATAGATTATGCAATACATCAGTACACGTGGCAAAGTAAGTAATATTCCCTTTACTCAAGCAGTCCTCATGGGACTTGCAGAAGATGGCGGACTGCTGCTGCCGAGAACGATCCCGAGAATCGGCAGTGAGACACTTACGGCCTGGCAGGAGCTAAGCTACAGTGAGCTCGCTTATGAGGTGATGTCGCGCTTCATTGATGACATTCCTGCGAGCGACCTGCGTAACCTCATCAATGCCTCCTATGAAAGCTTCAGCCACGACGAGGTAACTCCACTCGTTCATTGCGGCGATTTGCATATCCTTGAGCTCTTTCATGGTCCGACCCTGGCCTTCAAGGATGTGGCGCTGCAGTTTCTTGGCAATCTATTCGAATATCTACTTGAAAAAGATGACTCTTTCCTGAACATTCTCGGAGCCACTTCAGGAGATACTGGCAGCGCTGCCATCTATGGTGTGCGAGGCAAGGAACGGATTAACATTTTCATTCTGCATCCGCACCGGCGCGTAAGCGAAGTGCAGGAAAAGCAGATGACCACCGTGCTCGATGACAATGTCTTCAACATCGCGATCAAGGGTTCTTTTGATGATGGCCAGGCCATCGTTAAGTCCATTTTCGGAGATGTAGAATTCAAGAACAGATATCACCTGGGGGCCATTAACTCCATCAACTGGGCCAGGGTGCTCGCCCAGGTTGTTTATTATGTCTGGAGCTGCCTGCACGTCAACTCGCACGAAAAGCTGGCTTCCGTTGATTTTTCCGTGCCAACTGGCAACTTCGGTGACATTTTCGCAGGATATATTGCCAAACGCATGCTTCCGGAAGGAACTATACGACGCCTTATCCTTGCAACCAACTCCAATGATATTCTCAGCCGTTTCGTAAGTGCGGGAGATTACTCACTCAGTGATGTTGTGCAGACCTCCAGCCCTTCCATGGACATTCAGTCTGCATCCAACTTCGAGCGTTACCTCTATTACCTTATGGATAGCGAACCCGAACGTACCAGGGAACTCATGGAAGAATTTGCGACAAGCGGGAAAATTGACCTGAATGCCTATCAGGACCAGATTCGTCGTGACTTCGGCACGTATGCTGTCAATGAAGATCAGGTGGTAGAAACCATTAGATCTTTTTACCAGGAATTCAATTACGTCCTCGACCCGCATACCGCAATTGGAGTTAAAGCCGCCCAGGAACACCGGAGTACTGGAATCCCGATTGTTTGCCTGGCCACTGCCCATCCGGCAAAGTTTGGTGATGTTGTTCACACCGCCATCGGCCGTGACCCTGATATCCCCGAATCAATTGCAGGGCTCGCCGATCGGGAAGCCCGTTGCGAATTGATGGATGCAGACAAAGCAGGTATTGCGGAATACCTGAAAAACCACGCTCGCCATGGCTGATTCAAGCTTTGCAGCTCATGTCAGGAAAGTAACGGAGTGTGTCGCCCATTTTCGTGACACACTCCCGTTTATGCCCCGCACTGTGATCCAGCTTGGTACCGGGCTCTCCGGTTTTGCCGACAAAGTCGAAAATGCGCTGGTAATTCCCTATTCTGAAATACCTCATTTTCCTGCCTCCACCGTTGAAAGCCATCAGGGTAACCTGATTATAGGTACTCTTGAAGGTGAGCAGGTGGCTGTACTACAAGGCCGATTTCACTTTTACGAAGGCTACTCAACCAAAGAAGTGACCTTTCCCATCAGGGTACTGTCACTCCTTGGGGCCAGACTACTCATTCTCACCAATGCTGCCGGCGGCCTCAACCCGATCATCGCTCCCGGCTCTATTATGGCGATCAGAGATCATCTGAATTTCCTCGGCGAAAATCCCCTTCGTGGTCCAAATATTGATGAGTGGGGACCGCGCTTTCCAGATCTTTCAGTGCCCTACCACCCCGGCCTTATTAAAACAGCCATGGATTGTGCCACAACCTGCGGCCTGAAAAACGTGATAAGCGGCACCTATGCCTGTATACCAGGCCCAAGTCTGGAGACGCCTGCGGAAACCAGGTGGCTGCGTGATTCCGGAGCGGATGCTGTGGGAATGTCTTCTGTGCCGGAGGTGATCGTAGCGCGCCACGCTGGCATGGAAGTACTCGGTCTCTCGGTTGTTTCCAATGTTAACGATCCTGACAATTTTCAGCCGATCCTTCTTGAAGACATTATAGCTACTGCTGCCAAAGTAACTCCGCAACTCCAGCAGCTGGTTACAGAGGTAACCCGCAGATTGCCATCACTCTCCATTTAGGTCACCCTGTCGATGGCGAAATCGAGATGCGACCAGGTTGCTGTCGTGGTATGTTCACAGCCAATCAAGATCTCAATAGGCTGTATTCACAAATCTTATTTTCTTTCTGGAGTATCCCATGGAACAACCGGATCTCATAATAAGCGGTGAGTACCTGCTCCCTGCCGCCAGCCAGTCCTCTGTGCTCCATAACCACGGAGTAGCTGTAACAGGTAACGCCATAACAGAAATAGCGCCCACCGGCTTACTCACCGGTAAATACCCGCAAGCCGAACATCTTCACACCCCCCACGGTCTGGTGATGCCAGGGCTGGTAAACACCCACACCCACGCTGCAATGGCATGCTTCAGGGGTATCGCCGATGACCTGCCGCTGATGACCTGGCTGCAGGACCATATCTTTCCGGCGGAAGCCAAACTTACACCGGAAATCGTCTACCATTCAACGCTGCTCTCTATCGCAGAGATGATTAAATCCGGCACAACCAGCTTTTGTGACATGTATCTCTTCACGAAAGAGGTCGCTAAAGCAGCACAAACAGCCGGTATGCGTTGCTGGGTTGGTGAAGTTCTCTATGATTTCCCATCACCCTGCTACGGTCCACTGGAGAATGGTTTCAGCTATATTCAGGAAATGTTCGATCACTACCGGGACGACCAGCTAATCACTGTTACTGCCGATCCGCACAGTGTCTACACCTGCTCACCGCAACTACTGGAAAGACTGGGAGAAGTTGCAGCGAAGGAAAACAGCATCTATCATATCCATCTCTCGGAAAATCAGTCAGAAGTTGATACCTGTACAGAACGATACGGCAAATCACCGGTTCGGCATCTGCAGTCACTTAATCTACTTGGCCCCAATGTGCTGGCAGCACACTGTGTTAAGCTGGATGATGAGGAAATTGAAATCCTTGCCAGCAACGAAGTAAAAATAAGCCACTGCCTTGAATCCAACATGAAACTCGCCTCAGGTACAGCCCCGGTGGTCGAACTCCTCAATTCCGGAGCCCACCTCTCTCTCGGCACTGACGGCAGCGCTTCTAATAATGATGTGGACATGTTCGGCGAGATGAACAGTGTGGCAAAAATTCATAAAGCAATACATAGTGATCCCACCGTGATGGACGCGGAAACCACTCTCACTGCCGCCACCATAGGTGGTGCGATAGCCTTGAATGCCGACCAGAATATCGGCACGCTGGAGGTTGGCAAAAAAGCTGACTGCATCGTCATCGACCTCGATCAGCCTCACCTGACGCCCTGTTATAATATACCATCACACATGGTCTATGCTGCACGGGGCGGGGATGTGCTTCACTCGGTCATTAACGGGAAGGTCGTCATGCGAGACAGGAAACTCACCACTCTTGACGAGGAAAAAATTCTCGCAAAAGCTGCAGCAATCGCTCAAGTCATAAAAAGCACATGACATAATTTGATAATTGTCAGGGCAATCGGCCGGGAATCCAACATCCTTGACTTTCTGTCGATTCTACTCTACATTCTAGTGGCACTTTTTTAAGACCATCCGTCTAGGCTAAAGATGGTCAGTTTATTGTAATTTCTTTCGCCGAGGTAAATATATGTTCGGACTTGGAATGCCGGAACTCATCGTTATTCTGGTTATTATTGTAATTATTTTTGGAGCAGGTAAACTTCCAGAGATCGGCTCCGGAATTGGTAAAGGTATTAAAAATTTCAAAGAGGCTACCCGTCAGGAAGAGGATCCCAAGAAAATTGATGAGGACAAGAAAGACAACAGCGACAAGACCGCTTAGTTTTTTGATCAAACCTCTCGCTACATCGCATTAGAAGCAACAGCCCCTTAGGAGCAAATCATGTTTGGACTCGGCACACCTGAGCTAATTGTAATTCTTGCCATAGGAGTGCTCGTTTTCGGTGGCAAAAAGCTTCCAGAGATCGGACACGGACTTGGCAAGGCCATCTCCTCTTTCAAAAAAGGCGTCAGTGACGTTGAAGGAGAAACCAAGAAGATCGTCGATGATATCCCAGGCGTCAAAGAAGCCGCAGAGATCAAAGAAAAAGTTGATCAGGTCAAAGACATCGGCCGCATTTTGAAATAGCCCCTTTCACCCTGATTTTTAAACGCCAGCATACTCTGCGACTCCATCGCTAAGGTAACTGGCGTTTTTTATTTCCTACCACTCCCCAGGCACCGGCATCTCAAGCAGCTGTGTTGGGCCTGCATTTCTGCTCAACTGCAATACTTCCGTCGGCAGAGAATCATTCACTCCACCCGGGTCCTGCAAGGTGAGCCCTCCAACTGGTATTCCACCAGATCAGGCTTAGTTCAGATCATAGTGCCACCTTTACGATGAAACTCAATATACAGTTCCTGGCACCAACAGCCTAATCTTCACATTTCACGAGATAAACAGGGCGCCTGCCCCATCTTTACAGATAAAAAATCCTGATTTAAACCAATCCATACAATTTTTCATTGAATGACCTCCCTGCTCCTCTTACTCCGTAATTGCCCATACCGACAATTGAGCACCTCTTTTTTTACATTTTTGAATATTATTCTGAATTTTTGCCAGAAATCTGACAATATAGTATTTTTCTTGACTTTCTCTGGAATTTTATTTAAATCTACAAATCCAACTTCGCAGTATCGTAATTTTCTAGTCTTTGTTCATCCGGCAGGAATCCCCGTCCCGGCTTGTACCTCATAGACGCGTTTAACATAGCCCATCCGGGCTACTTTCTTTATTTTCAGCAGGAGAAACCATGTGTCGCTTAGCTCTAAAAACAGCGAATGAACCATTCTCCCCGTACGAAGTGATACAGGCAATGGAAGCCATGCAGGAAGGTTATGATGGCTCCGGGCTTGGACTGCTACTTCGCGGGATGGAGTTTGAAGATTTCAAATACAATCCGCGCTTCCCGATTCTTTCCGGAATCGCACATTCTAAAAAAGCGGAACAGCGCATGGATGAGTTCATGGATGAACGCGGATACGAGCTCAAATATGACCATCGTTTCACCATGCGTCCGGAACTCATCGAAGCCAAAGACCGCTACAGATACTTTCTTCGTGCCTACCGCATGCCTGTTGAATTTAAAGACAAACCGCAGGAAGAGCGCGAAAGGGAATTGCTACTCACTCGTCTCGCCTTAAGAAAGCTGGGTGAGGACAACAACAACGACCTGACAGTATTCTCCTTCTATCCTGATGTTGCGATGATCAAGGAAGTCGGTTGGCCGCTTGAGATCGGCAACGCACTCTCTTTATGGGACGGCCAGATCAAGTCGCGTGTCTGCATGGCCCAGGGTCGGCAGAACACCAACTACGGCATTAACCTGTACGCCTGCCACCCATTCTTTATAGAAGGTATTGCCACCATGACCAATGGTGAGAACACCGCCTTCGTACCGATTAAAGATTGGCTGCTTGGCAAAAACATCCCAGGGTACATTGGCTACCAGAGTGACTCTGAAGTATTTGCCCATATTCTGCACTACACACTCAAACAGCTCAAGCTGCCGCTTGAGGCGTACAAACATATCATCACTCCACTCAGTTCCAAAGAGCTTGAAAAGCATCCCCAGGGAGAGTTCTTAAAAGGTCTGCGCAATGTTTGTCGTCGCCTGGTAATCGATGGTCCCAACGCTGTCATCGGTACTCTGCCGGACGAAACCTGCATGCTGGTAATGGACCAGAAGAAACTGCGCCCGGCAACCGTTGGCGGCCGTGATGGCGCCTGGGCCATTGCCTCAGAGATTTGTGGCGTAGACGCACTGGTTCCCGACCGGGACCCATCCCTCGACTTCCAGCCAATGCGCGAACATACAGTTATCATCCCTCCCCATAGAAAGGAATTAACCATATGGTCTCAACACAATCAGTTACCGTTACCCCAAGCAGCCTAAGCTACACTGATTTACAGTGGATCATCCAGCATCGGGAGGATCGCTGTACCCTGTGTGGAAAATGTACTGCCATATGCCCAAAAGGGGCAATTCACCTCACCTACCGGAGACAAAGAGTCCCTCGTGTAGATGTGCTGAGCAAAAAACGTGGCAGCGATTATAAAACCTTCGTCGGAATTCGTCAGAGAACCAAGATGGCTAATGCCTGCATTGGCTGCTCCATGTGTTCCATGGTCTGCCCCAATGAGGCAATCACGCCGGTGCCGAATTCCAACGAAAATCGTTCAGTATTCTTCAACAACCAGAAAGGTGAACCGAACAAGCGCGGCGGCCGTAGAAATGTCGAAGGTCCGACCCTGCTCGATCGCATCATGTTCGACCGTATTTCGATGCTGACTGACCCTGCGCTCGATGCGGGTCGTCACGAGTTCAATGTCACCACCACTCTCGGGCGCGTACTTTCCCCTGAGGATTTTCTCGACAGAACCATCAACGGCGGCTGGATACCACCAACCCGCGAAATATTTCCGTTCGTGATCGGCTCCATGTCCTTTGGTGCACTGTCGCCAAACATGTGGCTCGGAATGCTGCAGGGTGTCGCCTACTGTAATGAAGTACTCGGTATCCCGGTCGTCATGTGTACCGGTGAGGGCGGCTGCCCACCTTGGGTATTGAGAAGCCCTTACCTTAAATACATTATTTTGCAGATCGCTTCCGGCTACTTCGGCTGGGATGAGATCATCCGTGCCATTCCGGAGATGCAGTGCATGCCTGCAGCCATCGAGATCAAGTATGGCCAGGGTGCCAAGCCTGGAGATGGCGGACTGCTCATGTGGTATAAAGTTTCCAAACTGATTGCACGCCTGCGTGGTGTTCCGGAAGCTGTTGACCTGCCTTCACCGCCTGTTCATCAGACTCTCTACTCCATTGAAGAGAGTGTCATGAAAATGGTTCAAACCCTCTCCACAGCGTTTGAGCACAAGGTGCCGGTATATCCTAAAATTTCCGCATCAACTTCTGCCAAATCCGTATTGAACAACCTGGTTCGTAACCCATACGCAGCCGGCTTGATGATAGACGGTATCGACGGCGGAACCGGTGCGGCTTATAACGTCTCCATGGATGCCACCGGTCATCCGGTCGCTTCCTGTGTTCGCGAGTGTTATCTTGATCTCGCAGCACAGGGTAAACAGAACGAGATCCCGATCTTTGCAGCCGGCGGTATCGGCAAAAACGGCAACGTTGCCCAGAACGGCATGGCTCTCGTTATGCTCGGTGCATCAGGTGTCCATATCGGTAAATATATCATGCAGGCCGTCGGCGGCTGCCTCGGCAACGAGAAGAACCGCTGCAACGTCTGCAACACCGGTATCTGCCCGAAGGGTATTACCAGCCAGAGCCCGAAACTTTACAGACGTCTTGACCCGGACAAGGTCGCCGAACGCGTTGCAGACGTATATATGTCTATCAACACTGAGGTCAAGAAGATCATGGCTCCGCTCGGACGCTCCCAGTGTCTGCCGGTCGGTATGTCCGACGCCCTGGGTATCGCAGATAAAGCTGCCGCAGAAAGGCTGCAAATCAAATACGTCTGCTAGACCGACATAATGAACAAACACGTAACGGAGTTCAATATACTCCGTTACTTGACATGAGGAGTTATCAGTGACTACGACTGTTATAAAAGGTCTCGACAACAACGGAATACGCATCAGCTCAATGAAGTTTGAGAAGATGGTTCGCTCTGCTGCGTCTGAGGCCTCATCCCTGCTATTAGAAACATACGGCCAGCATAACATCGGTATCCGGCTTCAACACGAGGACGGACTCGACATCAAAGTTAAAGGCCCATCCGGGCAGCGTCTCGGCTGTATGGGTTTACCCGGCACCTCCATCAAATGTGAAGGTGCAACCTCAGACGACCTCGGTTACCTGAACATCGGCGCGGAAATTACCGTTATCGGTGATGCCACCAATGGTGCCTGTAACGCCATGGCCGCTGGTAAAGTATACGTTGCCGGTTCAATAGGTGCCCGCGGTCTCACCATGACCAAGTGGAACCCGGCCTATGAAAAACCCGAGCTTTGGGTTCTCGGTTCGACCGGTGACTCTTTTGCCGAGTTCAACTGTGGCGGTATCGCTGTAGTTTGCGGTATCGATGCCAAAACCCCGGAGAATGTCCTCGGCTACCGTCCCTGTGTCGGTATGGTTGGTGGTACAATTTACTTCCGCGGTGAAACCGACAGTTCATTTTCCCGTAACAATGCCCGGCTTGATGTACCTAACGACGAGCAATGGCAGTGGCTTTCTGAAAATATGGCCGGCTACCTGCAGAAAATTGGCCGCGAAGAGTTGCTTGAGACCCTCACCAAGCGTGATGAATGGCAGATCCTGATCGCCATTACTCCACAGGAGCGCGCCCTGATGTGGTCGGGACCTATGCCTATGGCTGAGTTCCGCAACGAGCACTGGAACAAAGCTTTCGGCGGCGACCCGCTGCGCGATCTGGCCCCGGGCCTTGATCGTAGCCCGATTGCAGCAATCGTCACCGATGACCTGCGCCGCAAAAAACCTTTCTGGGCCAATCAGGAATCAGCCGCGCCTTGTACCTACTATTGTCCGGTACATATACCGACCATTGACCGTCTGAGACTCATTCGCGAAGGTAGAGCGGATGAAGCTTACGAAATGCTGCTCCGCTACACCCCGCTGCCAGCCTCCGTTTGCGGCGCCGTATGCCCGAACCTCTGTATGGAGAACTGTTCCAGAACAGGTGTTGACGACTCCATCGACATGCATATTCTCGGTCGGGCTGTCGGTAACTTTCATGCCCCTGAAGCTCAAGCATCTACCGGCAAAAAAGTGGCCATCATCGGTGGCGGCCCTGCAGGAATGAGTGTTGCCTGGCAGCTGGCTCTGGCCGGCGTCCACGCACATATCTTCGAATCAGGTGACCAGCTTGGCGGTAAGCTTGCCCAGGTTATCCCCTGGGAGAGACTCCCCCGGGCTATCTGGGACATTGAGATTGAGCGTTTTAACTCCATGGAAAACATCAAGGTAAGTCTGAATACCGAGATGAGCAAGGAGAAGTTCACCGCATTACAGAAGGACTACGACTACGTAGTTATTGCAATTGGTACTCACGAGCCCCGTCGTCTGCAGTTCCCTGGTCACGAGAATGTAACCGCCGCGCTGGACTTCCTCAAATCAGCCAAGAGCAGCTCACCGATGGAAGTGGGCCGTGAGGTGGTTGTGATCGGTGCCGGTAATGTGGGCTGTGATGTTGCCTGTGAAGCGTATAGGCTTGGTGCAGAGAAAGTCACCCTGGTGGATATCCAGAAACCGCTTGCTTTCGGCAAGGAAAAAGAGGCAGCCCAGGAACTTGGCGCCCAATTTCGCTGGCCTGTTTCCACTAAGGAAATCACCAAAGAGGGGCTGATAACCGCCGAAGGTGACCTGATTCCGGCTCAATCGGTCTTTATCTCTATCGGTGATGTACCGGCTCTCTCGTTCCTGCCTGATACCGTAGAGACAATCACAGTGGGCGGTGCCGCCTGGATCACCACCAACAAGGCTCATGTCACTTCCAGTGGCAATGTACTCGCCGTCGGTGACGTGGAAAAACCAGGACTTGCCACCAACGCACTCGGTGCCGGTAAGGAAGCTGCCGAATTCATTATCGCCCAGTGCAAAGGTGAAGAGTTCAAACCGTTTAACAAATCGGTTATCAGCAAACGAGCACTCACCATTAATCACTACTCTCCTTGTTCCAAGGGATCGACCGAAACGGATCAGGCGGAACGATGCCTCTCCTGCGCTTCGTGTCGTGACTGTCATCTCTGTGAGACCATCTGTCCCACCGGGGCCATTACCCGCCGCGAGATAATTATCGGTTCGCAGAACGGATATGAATTCAAGTCAGATTTCGACTTTGAATATGTCTCCGACGATAAAAAATGTATCGCCTGTGGATTCTGTGCAGATACCTGCCCTTGCGGTATCTGGACCATGAACCCGCTGTAGCAGTCAATCTGCTTCAGATATATTCAGCCGATCTACCGTTTGTTCAGCGGTGGATCGGCTTTTTTCCCTTACCAAAGTCGATCACGCCGCTCATGGCTCAGCAGATACGACTTCAGCTCCACACCGCTTGCAAAGCCTGTAAGTTTCCCTCCCGCTCCCACTACCCGATGGCAGGGTATAATGAGCGGAATCGGGTTTTTGTTTGCTGCCTGCCCTACTGCTCGGCTCAATCCCGGACTCCCTAGTTTTGCTGCTATTTGCCCATATGTTAACACTTGGCCATGAGGAATATCCTCTATGATGTGCCAGACTTTTCTTTGAAATTCGGTGCCATTCAGCTGTATGGGCAGGTCAAACGAACGTAATCTGCCATTTATATATTCCTCAAGTTGGTCATGTGCCCTACGGTGGAGTTCACACTCGCTGTGACGGGGATTACGTTGTGATAACAGTCGCTCCTTTTCGATAGACCCGATAATAAATTGTAAAGATTGCAGGCTTTCACCATCACTCGTCAAAAATATCCCTGACAACGGTCCCTGATCAAGCGAACAGAAGGTTTGTATACAATTCATGGTTATATATGTGGAAAATTAATTTATAATAATAAACTCTGATTCCCCCCAATCTTCAGCTTAAAGAGGTGGGAAGAGAGATGCGGCAGATTGGCATGTGGCCCTCCGGAAATCGATTCATTATATTGAGTTGCCGGGAACACTTCTTTAGCTTTGGGCTGTTACTCCTCCCCCCCTAACTACTTGCTCCTCACGCCTCGATTCGTGAAGCTGGGCTTTAAGGGGAATCAGATCATTAATTAAGCTGAGATATACGACACTTTATATCCCATTGCGTTGACAGCAAAGACAAACAAAGTGTATTCTTGGCAGGAAGTTATGTTCCATTTCTATTAACGCTTTAATACCCCTCGTGAAAATGCAAGACCCTCTACATAAAATACTGGTACCGATCAAGGATATCCAGAATATTCGCGGCGTGGCGATGCCCATTGGTCTGGAATACCTGCAACTGGTGGTAACCGGGCCACCGGGAGCTGGAAAATCGTATTATATCAACCAGATCAAAGGGTGGCCTAACGAAGGGTATATCGACCTTACCCGAAAAGGGTGGTGGAAAGACCAGACGCTGATCTACAGGCCGCGGGAGGTCCACCTCGGCATGCCTTTTGCCGGGCACAAAGAAGCTCTTACTGTCTTTGAAAAGGAATGGCTGGAGCAGGATCCTCCGCCACCAATCGAATTTGAACGCCTCAAGATTCCGCCTAAAAAGCAATATTTTTTCCAGACCAACTGGCGGCAACGGTATATTTTCGAATTCCTTCTTCCCGACTATGAGACAATTTACAGACGCCGGAAAGAACGTCAGAGCCGCGGTTATTTTCCAGTTGATACAGAATTAACCGAGGAAATTGTTCAGAAACAGATCCAGGCATACCAGGAAATTGCCCTCTATCTGCATCGGGCTGGTTTAAATGTTTATATTCGCATAGGGCTTGAGGGCAAGCCGATGCGTATAGCCGAAAAGGGCGTTGCCACCATACCTAAATGGGCGATCAGTTATAGCCCACCACGCCCGAGCCTTAAGACCTGGGCAGGCTGGAAGCAGGTCATTGGTATGAAACAAGGCAATTGGTTTACCATCACCAATGACATACGTCGTATCAGGGGGATCAATAGAATCGCCCATGATGGCCGAACATTCGAAATGCTTCTTGGTGACCAGCGCCTCTGCTTCCACCCTGAAATTCCACTGGGAGTCAAACGCAAAGATATACGAAAGAGCTGGATCATCAACACCCCCCAGGCATGCTCAAGCACAGACCCCACCGGTTTTGTCCGCATCGCTCCTGGTGAAACGGTGATCCTCGGTAAAGCCAACAGCGAATACGACACTATTCTTCAGTTCTCGGAACAAGTAGCAAATCGCCACGCCACTATCACAAATAACAGGGGAGATCTGACCATAACCCCGCTTGACGAGAAATACGGTGTCAAACTTGTTCGTTTTGATGATCTGGACTACCGGGAGCAGGTCGAGGCAAATCGACAGAAAGCCTTTATCACCATACGGCATCTTTATGGAGGCCCGATCGCTTTGCTTGAGCCTGATGTGGCGCTAAAACGGATTCAGGAACTCAACACCCTGATGGATAATGAACCAATGCGTCCACCCAGGCGAGACGGCATGCCAGGAGGAATCATTGAACTCGATCAGCGCGCGTTGCCCCTGATTATCGGTGATCTGCATGGAATGGTTGATAACCTGCTAAAAATTATCGCCGAGAACTGCCTGCTCAATTGCCTGCAATCTAAATCAACGACAATCATAATTCTTGGCGATGCAGTTCATTCAGAACTCCTCGACGAGATGGAGTCAATGGATAGCTCAATCCTGTTGATGGATCTGATCATAACACTCAAACTTCGCTTTCCTGAAAACTTCTTCTACATACGCGGAAACCACGACACTTTTGCCACGAATATCAGTAAAAACGGTATTCTTCAGGGAGTGCTGATGCGTAACCGCCTGGTTGAACTCCGTGGCGAAGAATATGCGCAGGAGATGGAAAAGTTGTATGACAAACTCGCCTATGTCGTCAAATCCAAACACTTTTATGGTTGCCACGCGGCCCCACCACGTACTCAGGTCACGTACGATGACATAGTACATATCGCCGACAATCCCGTACTCATCAGAGAAGTGACCAAAAACAGGCTCCAGCGGCCTCATTATCTGGCAGGATACACCAAAAGCGATGTTAAAAAATTCAGGAAGGCATTGAAGGTTAAAAAAGGAACACCTTTCATAGTCGGTCATACACCACTTGACCCATTCGGCTCAATCTGGAAAAACGTTGGCTCAATCAAGAACCACCATATTATCTACAGCGCCCATCAAGAGGGTCCCGCCATTTTACAACAGCTGAAAGGTGGCCTTATCCCTCTGACCTACCCTGCAGAGCCTCTGACCAAACTGATAAATAATATCTGACTTTCATTGCCATGTTCATACAGGCCGCACAATGGTTGTCATATTGGACTCCAACTGGAATCATCGCCACCTGCCCCTGGTCACACCCGGCGGTTGTTCCGCCGTCAATCCCGGTTGTTCGTCTGCCGGATCCCGCACATTACCTCCTGATCAATTCCTGCCAATTTCTTTGTGTAATATAGTTTTCTTAACACAATCTTAATATTCAGTATTTTTTCAAAGATTCCATAACTAACTGGTCCAACGTACTTATTCAATTTATCTACCCTTAATTGCAGCCCAATATTTGATTGGCAATTCTTGATAGTTCGGTTTAGTTTAACCTGTTTTTAATATTCGCCTAATATTAGTGTTAGGAGAGAGACAATTCTAGCTTGAATTGAACCAAAATGCCTGATGGCAAAAAAACAAAAGTGAAGAGGTCAATGATCATGCGATCAACTACGCCCCTGTCGGGCCTGTTCCGACGTTCACCGTTTAAGCCGATTCAGGAACACATGCGTGCAGTGTTCTCCTGTATCTGTCTGGTACCACCCCTATTCGACGCAATCTATGCCAAGGATAAAGGACAGACCAGAAATTTATCCCGACAAATCAGTGAACTGGAAACTGAAGCGGATAAAATCAAATCCACCTTCAGACTTAACATGCCTACCTCGTTATTGATGCCGGTAGACAGAAAAGATTTACTCGGTCTTATCAGCGATCAGGACTCCATTGCCGACACGGCAGAAGCTATCAGTCAGATAGTCACCTTCAGGGATATGATTGTCCCCGACAAACTCAAATCCCATCTTGACGAGCTGCTTGAGGGAACCATGGAGGTAACTTCCGAAGCCAAGGAAATGATTGAACAACTCGACGAGTTGCTGGAAGTTGGCTTTGGAGGACGTGAAATGGCACGAGTCACCGAAATGATTGCCGGTGTTCGCCGCAGCGAACACAATATCGACGCCATCCTCCATCGCGCACGCAGGGCGCTTTTTGAAATTGAGGCTGAATTAGATCCAGTTTCTGTGATGTATTGGTACAAGATACTCGAACTTCTTGGCAACATTTCAGACCAGTCTGAGAATATGGCTGACCGCGTACTTTTGTTCCTGTCCAAATAAGAGGGGAAAATGGAAATTATTGCTACTTATGGAACCGCCATGGTCATCCTGGCGGTTATCTTCGGACTCTACATGACCTGGGGTATTGGCGCCAATGACCTTGCCAATGCCATGGGAACCTCTGTTGGTGCAGGTGCCATCACCGTAAAACAGGCTATATGCATCGCCATTATCTTTGAATTTATGGGGGCTGTACTGGCTGGAGGCCATGTTACCTCAACAATTCGTAAAGGCATCATCGATCCCTCCGGTATCGCTGCCAATCCCGAAATCCTTGTTTATGGTATGCTGGCATCGCTTCTGGCTGCTGCACTATGGCTGATGATTGCCTCTACCAGAGGTTGGCCTGTGTCAACCACACACTCCATTATCGGCGCGCTTATCGGATTTGCTCTCGTTGGAATCGGACCCGAAGCCGTTAAATGGAGCAAAGTGGGCAGCGTTGTTGCCAGCTGGGTAATATCCCCTGCTATTGGTGGCACGATTGCCTTTTTATTGGTGATGAGCACCAGAAAGCTTATTTTCGACACGGATCAGCCACTAAGGAACGCCAAGAAGTACGCGCCGGCTTACATTTTCATGGTGGGCTTCATGATCTCCCTTGTCACCCTCTTCAAGGGACTCAAACATCTGAACGTTGATCTCACCGTCCTCCAGAGTTTTGCCGTCGCGAGCATTATTGGCGCAATGGCAGCTGCGCTGGGCTGGTACTTCATCAGAAATATTAAAGAAGATATCGGCACCAACCGGGAAACCCACTTCGCCAGTGTGGAGAAAGTTTTCAGCCCGATGATGCTCTTTACGGCCTGCGCCATGGCCTTTGCCCACGGCTCAAACGATGTGGCAAACGGAATCGGACCGCTCGCTGCTGTAGTAAGTATTGTCGGTTCCGGTGGTGAAGTTATGCAGGAATCCGATCTGCCTGTCTGGATTCTGCTGCTGGGTGGCGGTGGTATCGTGCTCGGTCTTATCACCCTCGGCTACAGGGTTATGCTTACTGTCGGTAAAAAGATCACAGAACTCACACCATCCCGCGGCTTCTGTGCTGAACTTGCAGCGGCAACCACAGTAGTCCTCGCCTCCAGGACAGGGCTGCCGGTTTCCACCACACACATCCTGGTAGGTTCCGTACTGGGTGTAGGTTTAGCCAGAGGAATCGGCGCGCTTGATCTCCGAGTCGTCGGAAACATTATTATTTCCTGGGTGGTCACCTTGCCGGCAGGCGCTGTTATGGCCATGCTGATATTCTTCACCCTGAAAGGTATCTTTGGTTAACCTGGAAGTATAGAGCAGGAAAAGATTCAAGCCCGACCGGTATTTTTACCAGTCGGGCTTTTTTGTTACCTATACAACAATCCGAGATGCGATTTCCAGGTCTCCTGATTTTTCAGCGGGCAGAATCCCCCCGGGCCTCTGCCATAAAATCCCTCCAGATGGGTACAGCCGTTCTTCCACCGTTTTCCTTGTCGCCAAGGGTCTGATTCAGATCATGGCCGACCCATACTCCACTGATATAGTTACCGTTAAAGCCAACAAACCAGGCGTCTCTGTTTTTATCGGTGGTACCGGTCTTACCCCCTGTTGCGCCGGGCAAGCCACTGGCACGCTTTCCGGTACCATTGGTCACCACCTCTTCCAGCATGGCTTCCATGTTGAGTGCGGTCCTTGGTGTCATCGCCTGAACCCTCATGGGCGACTCCCGCCAGAGCTCTTTGTCCTCCACCACAATGCGACGAATAAATGACGGTTCGGTGTAAATACCACTGTTGACAAATGGTCCATAAGCAGCAGTGATCTCGAGCAAAGAAACATCCACCGTACCAAGAGCCAGGGACAGATCTGGTGGCATCTTCGCGGTAATGCCAGAGGCGTCAGCCATGGCATGAACTCGTTTGACCCCGACATTTTGCATCAACCGGACAGCCGCAACGTTATAGGAGTTTGCCAGTGCATTCTTTAAGGTGGTATCCCCATGATATTTTCCGGAGTAATTCTTCGGCTGCCAGACGCCATGTTTACCGCCGGAAATAGAAAGGGGTGCATCACTGATGATGCTGAGCGGTTTCCATCCATCCTGAAGAGCGGCGGCAAAAACGAAAGGCTTGAAAATTGAACCTGCAGGCCGTTTTGCCTGGACCGCCCGGTTAAACGGTGATGCAAAATAATCAGCCCCCCCGACCAATGCCCGCACCCTGCCGTTGCTGCGCTCGATACACACCAGTGCTCCCTGCGGTATCCGGCGCGAATTCACATCCCTCAGCGCCTGACGGACACCTGCAGAGCGCAGTCCACTGACCACCGCTTGAGTAGCACTTTTCTGTAATTTCGGATCGAGGTGAGTGTAGATTCTCGCGCCCGCTTCCTGCAGTGGACGACCTAAGATCTCAGTTGCCTGTTTTTTGACCACATCGAGGTAATACCCGTTGACCGGGTCAAATCCCCGCTTGCCAGCTCTCAAATTCAGCTTGGAAATATAGGCGACCCTGGCCTTGTCCGGAGTAATATAACCGTCATCCGCCATCCGGTTGAGTACATATCGTTGCCTCGCCCGAGCTCTATCCAGATGCTTCAAAGGAGAATATCTGGTGGGTGCCTGCGGCAGACCGGCAAGCAGCGCCACCTCTCCAAGAGTCAGCTGCGAGGCCGATTTACCAAAATACACCTGAGAAGCGGCCTCCACCCCAAAAGCACCCTCACCCAGGTATATCTGATTGAGGTAGATATAGAGGATCTCCTTTTTGGTCAGAAGAGTATCTATTCTCCAGGCAAGTATCGCCTCCTTGAACTTTCGGATATATGTTTTTTCAGGGCTAAGCAGCAAGCCGCGAGCCACCTGCTGGGTTATAGTGGAACCTCCCTGGCTCTTGCGACCACTTTTCAAATTTACCACCAGGGCACGCATTACCGAGATAAAATCAAGCCCCTTATGCTCATAAAAACGGCCATCTTCGGCAGCTACAAAAGCATCCGGGAGCAGTTCATGCATGGCCTCAAGCTCCACAACGGTTCTGTTTTCCGCAAAGACCCGCTCGATAACTCTGCCGTGCCGGTCATAGATTATAGAGGCCTCAGCCGGTTGGTAATTGGCTACTGTGCGAATATCCGGGATCTGCAAGCTCTTCATTATAAAGAGAGAACTGCCCAGAAATATAGTGAGCAGCAGGCAGATTGAAAACAGAAACCCGATTATATGTTTCTCATTACGCGGTTTCCTGCGAGGCTGGGTTGGCTTACTGGAAGCCTTGGATGACTTGCTTTTCTTTTCGTCTGACACAAGGAGAATAGTGTTGGTAAAAATTGGCTCTTTCTGTATCTTTAATGACCAGACCCAAATGTACCATTTACCTTTCAACAAGCAACTCTAATTCGTTTCATTCATGGCTAAAATCCGTATCCTGCCTGAGCAGTTGGCAAACCAGATAGCTGCAGGCGAAGTAGTAGAGCGCCCGGCCTCCGTCGTCAAAGAACTGGTTGAAAACAGTCTTGACGCAAGTGCAGACCGCATTGAAGTTGAGATCGAGGGCGGCGGCACCCGGCTCATCCGCATCATTGACAACGGTGAGGGAATGGATGAGGACGATGTGCTACTCAGCCTTGAGCGACATGGTACTTCTAAAATACAAACCGATAAGGACCTGAACGCCATCAATACCCTCGGGTTCAGAGGGGAGGCTATTCCCTCTATCGGTTCCGTTTCCAAAATGACCATCACCTCACGCCGACACGATGCCGACCTCGGCACTCGCGCTGAAATTCAATTCGGCAAGCTGACCAGGGTCCACGAAGCTGGCTGCAGCGTTGGGACTATATTTGAGATCAAAAACCTGTTCGGCAACACACCTGCCAGGAAAAAATTCCTGCGTACCATGCGTACCGAACTCAATCACATTGATGAAGTCATCCGCAATTACGCCCTGGCAAACCCTGATGTCACCTTCTCCCTGACAGTTAACTCAAAGCGTAACCTCTATCTGGATAACTCCCTGACTCTCCAGCAGAGGCTTGCTCAGCTGATCAACTACACCGGCAGGTTCATACAGGTTGGCGACGATCAGGTCCGCTCCCCCGAACGGAGGGTCTATGGTTACCTGATCCCGCCGGAACGTCTGCATACGGGTCCCGCGCGGCTTCGCCTTTTTGTCAACGGTCGGGCAATCAAGGACAGGATGATGGTTCACGCTGCCGCGGAAGGCTTAAGAGGCTTTCTGATGAAGGGCAAGAACCCCGCGGGTTTGCTGCATCTGCTCTTGCCCGCAGATGAAGTGGACGTCAATGTACACCCTGCCAAGCATGAGGTGCGGTTTCGCGACAGCCGCAGTATCCACGCTCTCATAACCGAAACAGTGGCCAAAGCCATGCTGGGGGAGCAGAGAAGGCTGCAGACTGCAATGTTCGGCTCTTCCCGATCCGAGACGACAACTATTCCGCTGGAACGAGAGCAGCCGGCAGGCAACCCGTTCGTGCCTCTTGAATCCGAACCCACCCAGGAAGATCTGATAGAAAAAGTACAGGCAAGCCCCCTCTCTTTTCCAACGAGTGCGACATCCGACCAACCGGAACAACAGTCGCCCGCAAAGCCTGAAGCTGATTTTTTCAAACCAACCTCAAGCGGCATGAAACCTCAGCCGGACGCGAATGATTTTCAACCTGCTGCCTTTGAGCCGGAAACATCCCGATTCAGCACCCGGGAGCCACAGACCGAAAAGCTTCCACCTGTCCCTCCTATTCCCGCTGAACCATTGCAGGAAAAGGCGAATACAGTCTCATTCCAGCAAACATCATTGCTGCCGGAACAGAATAACGGCCATGGCTTGCAGGTAATCGGCCAATTTGCTGACCTTTATATTTTTTGTAAAAGCAGTGAAGGGTTACTGGTCATTGATCAGCACGCCGCCCATGAACGCTTGATATACGAGGAACTTCGCCAGCAATATCTCAGCAGAAATACCGCCAGCCAGAACCTGCTCTTCCCTGAAACGATTGAGTTGACACTTTTCCAGTCTCAACTGGTGGAAAAGCATCAGGAGGAACTGGCACACATGGGGTTTTCCATCCGTGAATTTGGTGGTAATTCGTGGATAATTTCTGCCGTTCCTGCCATAACCGGAAAAGTCGGACCGGCAGATCTATTCATTGACGTGCTCGAACAGTTCGGCAGTGAAAGTTCACGTCGGGAATCTGGTGATATTGTTGATACTATCCTCGCCACCATGGCATGTAAAGCTGCAGTAAAAGCCGGCACCACGCTCAGTGTAGAAGAAATTGATGCGCTTCTAATGCGAATGGCCAGGGCGAATCTCTTTTCCCATTGCCCGCACGGCCGACCTGTCGTAAAACAATTCAGCCCTGAAGACTTGAAAAAATGGTTTTACAGAACATAAAAAGCCCTGTCTGCTCCACGCCTCTACCCACAGCATGTGTCATCATTATTGCAATTTTTCTGACAATGCTTGGTGGCTGTGCAAAAAAACCGGTCGGCAAAATGATTGAAACTACTGCCTATTGCGGCTGTGGCCAATGCTGTGGCTGGGAGCGCGGCAGCTGGTCGAAGCTGAAGCTCGATGTGTGGAACAGATACGTAAGCCAGGGGCATCAGGCCGGACAACCGTATAGTGGACGAACTGCCAGCGGCACCAAACCCAGCGAACCACAGCCCGGGCTCTTTTCCATGGATTCTGCCGCAAAACCATGGACCATCCCTTACAGGATGATGCCCTGGGCTATCATGGCCGATGAGGGAACCATAGCAGCCGATACCCGCTATTACCCTTTCGGCACCAGGATGTATGTTCCAGGCTATGGCTGGGGCCGGGTCGAGGACCGCGGCGGAGCAATCAAGGGCAGCAACAGGATCGACCTCTATTTCAAGTCGCACCAGGAGGCCCTTGAGTGGGGCCGAAAACGACTTAGAGTAGAAATTTACTACCCATAACATAAACAACCTGCAGACCAGGTTTACAAAGCACTATCGCTTACCTGACCGGGCTGCACGTATTCTCTGAAAATATTATGAAGCATATTGAAATTATCGGCGGAGGTCTTGCCGGCAGCGAAGCCGCCTGGCAGGCAGTCAAACGAGGTTGTACCGTTACCCTGTACGACATGAAACCCCACAGCTTCAGCCCGGCTCACAGTTCCCCTGATCTGGCCGAACTGGTCTGCAGCAACTCCTTTCGTTCTGACGATATCGGGTCTGCAGTCGGTCTTCTAAAAGAAGAGATGCGCCGCTGCGATTCGCTCATCATGAGGGCCGCAAATGAATGTAAGGTTCCTGCCGGCAAGGCACTGGCTGTCGATCGCGAGCAATTTTCAGCCTATGTCACCGAGGTCCTGAAAAATCACCCGGATATTGAGATTGTTCACAAGGAAATAACCGAGCTGCCTTCGCCAACCGAAAACACCGTTATTCTTGCCACTGGTCCACTTACTTCCGAGAACCTTGCTGAATCTCTTATCAGGCTGACCGGCAGAGACCGCCTCGCCTTTTATGATGCCATAGCCCCAATCGTCAGCGCAGAATCGCTCGATAAAGAAATCGTCTACCAAAAATCACGATACGATGACGGCCCGGGCGACTATCTGAATTGCCCCATGAATCAGGAACAGTACCTTCATTTCATCACCGAACTGGCAAACGCCCAGTGTGTACCTTTGAAGGAGTTTGAAAAACCAAAATATTTCGAAGGTTGCCTGCCAGTTGAAGTAATTCGCTCCCGAGGCGATGAAACCTTGCGTTTCGGCCCAATGAAACCTGTTGGTCTCGCAGATCCAAGGACCGGTGAAGATCCATACGCTGTAGTTCAGTTGCGCATGGAGAACACTGAAGGTACCACGTACAATATGGTCGGCTTTCAAACTAAATTGACTTACAGCGAGCAAAACAGGGTATTCCGGCTCATCCCCGGGATGGAAAATGTTGAATTCGTACGTTTCGGTTCCATCCACCGCAACACCTTCATCTGCGCCCCCGAACTGCTGGAGCCAACCCTCGAATTCAAATCCCGCCCCGATATGCTGCTCGCCGGTCAGTTATCCGGTGTGGAAGGGTACGTCGAATCCGCAGCGATGGGTATGCTGGCTGGAATCAACGGAGCCAGAAAAGCAAACGGTCAATCACCTTCCGTGCCACCGCCCGAAACCGCACTGGGAGCCCTGGTGAGGCATCTGACGGAAAGCGATCCCAAACATTTTCAGCCCTCAAATGTCAACTTTGGCCTGTTTCCAGCCTGGAAAAAGAAAGTACCGAAACGGTTTCGCGGCGAAAAGCGAGCAGAGGCGGGCCTGGATGCACTTAAAAACTGGCTTGAAAGTGACCAGATCATTTAAGCCCTGCAGTCTGTCGGCGTCTCGTCAGCTTATCTCAGTTCAAGGCATGGGTAGAGTATCAAGCAATGCCACATGATCATATCGGGCGGGTTCATTTTCTGCAGAATACAATAAAAGTACGCTGGAAAGTGAACATAACGAGACTTCCCACAGAACGCTATAATTGGTTGGGTCCTGGCGCCACACATCTTTAATACCGATGACTCATTTCCCCAGGTCTTGAGCATTTCCAAAAACTTCCTGGCCGAAACCGGCTTGGCAAAGACGTACCCTTGAGCCTCGTCCACGCCCATATCGTGAACGAGGTTCAACTGCTCCAGTATCTCCACACCTTCTGCCAGCATCTTGACGCCAAGGGTGTGCCCCATTGCGATGACAGTAAGTAACTACACTGGTGAGCACACCTGCTGTATCCGGCAATTGCATTTTTGGCAACCGCTCCAGTACAACTTGCTGAATTACTTGTAAATGTCAACCCACTGTTCATTTTCCCGTCGGGCAATGATTCCGGAGTCTACTGATAGATTAACTTTATCAAGTTCCTTTTCAGGATCTCCAACAAAGGTCCAGCTCAGGAAAGACGGAGAAAAGGCAATTGGTGGCAATTAAGATAATAACTGAAGAATACAGTTATACGAAGGGTGAACGAATTAAATGCTTTCCGGCAGGGGCTCTTCAACAAAACCCCAATAAGGGTAATCAAGCCTGTACCGGGCAACAGCCCCAGGGCTATATTCTCTTGAGGCAACGATATGCAACACACAGGACCGGTTGCTGCCACCAGAGGTCTCATTAAAAAGGACCATGGCATTATCTGCGCTGTATTCGATATCGCCGGAACCCTTGAATACCCCGAGATGTGGCATCTCCGAATAGGCTTTCTCCGCACCCCGGGACAGCTCTGAGATCACCAGGAAAGACACCTGCATTTCATCGCGGATCGACTCAAGCTCACGCAACCAGGCGTCAATACCTGTTCTGCGCTCACTCAAATCCTTGAATGGCAGCTTATGCAAACTGTCTATCACTACGACCACATAATCTTTACGGGTCTCGTGCCGCAAAAAGTCGACATGTCTGCGCATCAGTTCCGGCTTAACTTTCCGGTCATTGATAACCCTGAAATTATCGAGCATACGTCTGAGCCTGGCCAGAGCTGACTGATATGCTTCATGCTCATCCGGGTCAAGGTTGGTACTGGTAAGACGCTTCACTTCCAGCCTGCTCAGGCGGCTCAGGATACGTTGATATACCTGCTGGCGACCATTCTCAAAATCGTAATAGAGCACAGGCACACCTGCCTGGGCCATCTGGCTTGCAAGCTGAATAGCGAAAGCCGACTTACCTACCTTGGGAGCGCCACCAATAATATTGATGCCATGAACACCATCCAGTGCAGAATCAAATAGCGGGAAACCTGTTCGCAGCCCTTCATAAGCTGCGCCACCCTTGTCTTTCAGCCTCTGAATAAATTGCAAATATTCCCGTTCAGGTGAGGCAAACGGAGAAAAAGCAGTGGAGTTGCGGATCATTTGACCGAAAACCTGCCGCACCCCTTTACCCTCCTGGCGAGCCAAATCGCATATGCCAAAGTTCCTGGCCGACTTCGACGGCCAGCGCAGAATACGCACCTTGAAACCTATACGCGAGGCCATCTCACGGGCTGCGCTCATTCCTTCTGCACTGTTTCTGATCAGCACGAAAACCGTTTTCACCTGGTGCAGTAACTCAGGGGTGATTGCGTCAAAGGCCTGATGATGTGGCACAGCGATACCGGGGTAGCCCATCTGTTTCAACACCAACAACTCCTGCTCACCTTCCACCAGAAACAAGGCTCCATCCGTACAGCGGGCAATATCGGTGAAATTAAAGATTCGATACGGATCGCTGCTGAAATGTTCTTCCCCCTGCCAGAAAAAATCATCATCCCTTTCCGGGTGAACACAGCGAATAGAGTAGCAATTCCCATCTGCCTGAATGTATGGATAGGTAATGTAACGACCGTTAAACCCCACTTGATTTTCGGCCAGCACCTCGCGGCTGACCCCAAGTTGCTGGAAAAAATCCAGTGGCTCTTCCCGCAACCGGTCCCGGCAGGAGATCATCTCCTCATTGGAGTTCCCCATGGGGAATTCAAGCAATTTTTTCGCGCTCTCCGCGTCTGGATCGTAACCGGGAACAGTCTCGGGCGAAAGCCCGGTCAATGTACCAAAGTATTGGCTGAAGCCACCAGGAATACATCGCGCTAAACATCTGAAATAACCGTGAAAGAAACTGGAAGGGTTCAGCGTGACCACAAGCTTTGCCGGTGGAGAACCGTTGCCGGTTCCACAAAATGGGCAGTCGGCGAGATAAATGCCACGATCCTGCCAATGGCCATCATGTTGCCGTAACTGGTCAAAGTAAAACCTGGAGACAGGATCGTCAGGGTTGCTCATGGACTTCTCTTGACTGGGAATTTTACCATCAGGGCAGATCAGCTCCCTGATATTGTGTCAGGAATTTTCCTGAGCGCAGCCAATCGTGTAATTTGCTCGATCTGCGCTTCAGTGAGACCTTTGAAAAAATGGGTATGAATGGAGTACTCCATCTGCATCACGTTTTTCTCACGCACCGCCACAATCTGACCGTGGAAGGTAATAGTCTTCTCGCCGCCTTCCCCATAAGGGAGAAACAGCTGTATGGAACGACCCAGCATAAGCCGGGCATTATCTTTTCTGGTAATACGCATCAACAGAGAAAGACCACCACGGGAAAGATCAATGAGTTCTCCCCTTAACTCGACACCAATGCTGCGCTCATCCTCGTTGAGCAGGGCCATCGTTACCCCTGTCGGCTCCAGTGGTTTCCGTAAATGCTCCCGCCTTTCTCTATCGCTGAGTTCAAAAAATTCCCCTGTACTCTCAAACTGTTCACAAAAATGCTTGAGTTTTCTTTCAAGTGCCGGAAAATTTTCTCTCAAGTGCTTGAGCTGTTCAAGCTGCAGCACAGCAACGTCAGTCTGGCCAAGTGCTGATGCGGAGAAGGTCCACGCAGACGCGTCGAAAAAGACATGGGCTCCAAGAATTTCACCCGGTCGCATCAGCTTGAGCAGCACCTCTCTATTCTTTTGACGGTAATGGAGCTTCGCACCACCGGAGTTGATAAAATAGAGCGCACCCTGCTCATCTCCCTGCTGGATAATGACTTCTTCATTGCCATAACGTTTTCTCTCAAGAGCATGATACAGAGTGCTGTACTCTTCAGTACTGAGGGAATCAGTTAACTCCAGCCAGGCATCCTGTTGCAGCCCGCCAACCGAAGTTTGTTTCTCATCCTCAATAAGTTCCGCTGCCCTCATGATATCCTTCAAGGCAAGCGGATCAGCCTGAATGAGCAATTCACGCAGCTTTTCTGCCTGAGGGAATCGTCTCTGCCTGGCCATATTACCAATCAGGCGTATCAACAACTCTCTGGCTGGAGCTTTTTTACCTTTATCCAGTAGCTCGTAAAGCTGCCGTTCTTCATCAAGCCCTGTTACCAACCGTGGCTCTTCACCCTTAGCGCCTTCAGGTTGTCGTCTGCCTCCCGCCCGGAACTGACCGGGTTTTACCTTCATGCGTACCGCTGCGGCTCGCTGGGAATCTTCCAGGTGGTTTACCGCCTCCCTGGCAGCGTCCCATACCGCACTGCCTATTTTTTTGGCCTGACGATTGCCGCGCTGTTCGATAAACTCCTGCAACACTCTCTCCGATTCAGCCTTAGGGCAGCGGGCGAGCACGCGACACGCACTTATAAGCAGGGTATCGCGGAATTCTTCACTGAAGTATTGATAATCCGCGAGAACCTGCTCCAATCCTTTTACCACCTCATGATCACTCATGGGAGCAAGCGCCTTCATGATCTGAAGCTTCATTGCCTCACCGGCGTCGCCCAGACCCTTCAGCAGGACATTTTTGCGTTCATCATCGCTAATCTTGTACAGGCAGTTGAATGCCTCTCGCTGAACACGCATATCCTCGTGCTGCAGATATGGATAGGCTGCGTCAAGGTGCTCTTTTCTTCCTGTCTCCCCCAACAACTTCAGCAAGTTGCGCTTGCCATACCAGGGCATTGGTTCTGCCAGGTATTCAATAATTATATCGGGCAGAAATTGTTCACCATAGGTAAGCAGATCTATGATTTTAAATCTGTTTTGAGCGCTTTCGGCCTGCATCATGCGCTCAACCAGAAAGCGTGATGCAACAGGGCCCTGCAATATAAGCCGACGTGATACAACCTCATCTTTGGGATTCTCAAGACATTCGGTCAATAGGTGAGCGAGTAGCTCCCTGTCGATTTTCCGGCCCTGAACCCTGCCGACCATTTCACGAATCTTGTCATGTTTATTGAGCTTGCCCGAACGAATACGATAGAGCATGGACAACACTCTGTCACCATTACGGTTCTTCCCATCCTGCCAGGACCGACCCATAAATGCCTGCAGACAGACACACGCTCTCTCATAAATACCATCCGCTGTGTCTGAATCCCTCAACCAGATCAGAAGAGGTTCGGCAATCAATTCGAACTGCTCCCAGTGTCCTTCAGCAATAAGGTTTTCACCGATCTGCACCAGGCTCCTGATAAGGCTGATCTGATCTTCAACACCGACACCGGCAAAATAGCTCGACAGCTTGTTCAGTACATCCCTGACCTCGGTCTCCATGCCGTCAGCTATCATCTTCTGTAGCACAAACGGCAAGTGGTCAATAAACTCTTCGCTGTCCAGGACGTCGATATTACCCTGCACCAGTGCCCGCAGTCCTGCCTGGACCCGCTGGGCTTTTCGTGCCTTTTCACCGGCATCAAGAATACTCTGAGCTTTCTCTTTGCCCAGGTTCTGTTTGCCTTTGGGGGTAGCCAGCAGCATTTTCACTGCGCCGTTCAAAAACTGAAGCTGCCGCGAATCACCCTTTTCTGTGAGTCGCAAACGGGAGCTTTTTTTCCTCAATTCACGAATAACACCTGCAAACTGTTCATATGAAATGTGCTGCAGCAGGAACTCACTGAAAATTCGACCACTTTCCACCTGAAATTCCTGGCTCATCAGCAGCGCAAGCACCGGCAATTCAAACTCCTGAAGTGCCATATTTGCAGCCGTCCGCATGAAATCCTGCCGCTGTTCGGCACCAGCAAGCTTTTCGTAGTTGCCAAGAATCTGGTTGAGAGCCGCGGAATTGGCAAAGACCTTATTTTGTCTCAACCCCTCCAGTATGCCACTAAGAGAGGCTATAAAAACCTGCCCTCCCTTTTCCGGCACAGTCAGCATCGAGATCAATTCATCGACTATAATTTTGCGGGATTCACGCCCGAGAAGAACATCGACCAGCTCTTTTGGGACCTGACGCATAACCGCGACACCCCCTTCAACAACTTCAGCCTCCGGCGAAACAGACTGGTCTGCCTCGACATCCTTCTCATCTTTGAAGAAATATTCCTCAACTCCAAGCTTTCTGACAAAACCGAGACCACCACCCTCCTGCTTAATCTGGTCGACCTTGCCACTGAAAACTTCAAGTAGCTTATTAAAGTTGTTTCGATCCAGCCCCGGCTGTATGGTGCATTTCCGGCTGCCCAAAAGCTCGAGTTGTCTATAGACAAGGAGATTGGATATGGAACGGATCGTTCCCTCAGAAAGCAATTCACCACAGAGCAGCAAATCATCACCGACCAGAGCCAGTGAAAAGTCTCCCCTATTTCGCAAATGGTGCTTTAGCGTTTTATAACCGCGCTCTACAGCATTGGTAACCTGGGGCGCATTCGCAGGAAAAGTGCGAATTGTTACGATGGTGTTATTGAGTGTTTTCAGCGTGGAAACATACTCTTGCTGAGTGGCTGCCTCAGTCATATAGCTCTGGCTCCTGTAACAGGGCTGTCAAACCGGCTTGTGCCTTGAATTAAGGATAAAAATAATTAAAGAATCTGGCGCAATACAGTTCGTAAAGAACAGTTGTGAATATCGTACTGAAATTTGCTCTGAATTCCAAGGGATATCAATAACATTCATACTATTCTTCTTTGTGTACCGATCCACTTCACATCAGCCATCAGCGTACCACAGAATGCCTGCAAACTGTTTTCCGCTTCAGTAAAACTGAATAAAGGCTAAGAAACAAACATTTACCAGCAAAAATTCACTCATAACGGGCTGTTGCAAATATGGACAACTCTTTTTTGCAAAAGAGAATACATCTCTATTCTCTGCTTATGCTCTTTGTACCATTTCTACAGTTACAGGTTCAACCTAATTGATTGAAGAGTCTATAATCTTTTCATTTTTTAAGACATTAATGGTTTCAGCCAAGGGGAGCCCAACCACATTGGTATAGGAACCGGAAACTCGCCCGACAAGGAAAGCCCCACTACCCTGAATACCGTATGCGCCTGCCTTATCTAAAGACTCACCTGTTTTCACATAGCTTCTGGCAACAGCTGCATCAAACTCAACAAAGTGTACATCTGTTGCCACAGACAGAACTACTTCCCTGTTCAACTGCCTGTTCAGGAGACAGATTCCGGAGCGAACCACATGGCTGCGACCGGAAAGCGCCAACAGCATTTCAACCGCATCCTGCTCATCAGCTGGCTTGCCGAGTATTGTCTCACCAAGACAGACCGCTGTATCAGCCGCCACCACATATTCCCCCGGAAAGAGATCCGCCACCACAGAGGCCTTACGCTTCGCCATTCGCTCCACATAGAGTGTCGGGTCTTCGGCTGTCAGGGGCGACTCATCTATCTCCCGAGCTTCAATCCTGAAATCCAGGCCCAGGTCGGTGAGAAAATCTTTTCTTCGTGGTGAATTTGAAGCGAGAACAAATGGTTTGAGAGTTCTGTAAATCATAAATCGTACGTGCTTGAATTTTTTCTATATACCAAAACGACGAGATTTTTTAACTCCGGTCGCTTCGTCAATATCCTTATAAGGACAACTTTTCTGATATCCTGAAAGGTTAATGTACACTGTCAGCCATGAACAGCATAGCCTCCATCGACAATTATTACCTGCCCATGCACCATGGAGGCAAGATCGCTGGATAGGAACAAGGCGATATCAGCTACGTCACCGGGGGTTGTCAGTCGGCCAAGAGGAGTAGCTTCAACAGATTTCCTGAGAATTTCTTCCCGGTTGGGAAAATGTTTCAAGGCATCGGTGTCAACAGCGCCCGCACTGATGGTATTCACTAGAATACCTTTAGGTCCCAGCTCCACGGCAAGATGCCTCACCAGTGCCTCCAGAGCTGCCTTTGAAGCTCCCACAGTGGTATAATTTTCGATACCCCTGACCGCGCCCAGGCTTGAAATAGCCATTACCCTGCTTCCTGGCCTCATCAGGTGCATGCCATGCTGCACCAGAAACAAAAGAGCACGGGCATTAATGTCCATTGCCCAGTCCCAGTGCCGTGCAGTCAACTCCAATGCCGGCTTCAGGACACCGGAGGCAGCATTACTTACCAGAATATCAAGACGCCCGAAGATATGTTCAATCTCAGCGAACATTCTGGCAAGATCCTCTTCTTTAGCCACATTCGCCTTCACCACATGGCACCTGGCCCCAGCCTTCTCTACCAGTTTCGCAGTCTGTTCGGCATCGCCTTTATGACGCACGTAATTGACAACTACATCGGCCCCGTTCTCGGCCAGACGCAGAGCAACAGCCCGACCAATACCACGGGAACCACCGGTAATCAGGGCCACCTTTCCTTGTACATTTATCATTGGAAACATCCTTCGCCGGTTCAAATGTACTGTTGAAACTCTTTTTTATAGAAATATGTCAGCCGCGGAGAGCGATTTTCACTTTTCTTATGGTGCTCATCATAAGGCGAAAAGGATTGAATCGGATGGGATTCAATCCTTCCGGAGCCCGAAACCCTGAACCGTGGAAGCTTTCGGGATGCTCCATGACATAATCAATGCTTTTCGGATCTGCACCAGAGTGTTTGGCCGCAGCTGCCACCCGCCAAAGGGGGCTTTCATCGAACGGCAGTTCAAGAACGCTCAACAGGGCAGTATCCAGAGCCACCGCGCTATGAGCACCGCCCACACACCCGAGACTCAAGGGATCTCCATCCATCGGGCCGGATCGATGCATAACCCTGATGCCATCGACCAATGAAATATTGTCGGGCAAAATCTCCGACAGTTCCAGAAGAATATTGGCGAACTCGTCATGTGAGCTACCATGACGCATATGCAACCCGGCTTTTTGGATGCCCACTACTGTTCCAAACAGGTTTTTCACCGCACCTGTGACAAACATCTGGTTGTGTGCTTTCAGCTTTGGCAGATTCACCAGCAGATCACATTCAAATGCCTCTCTGGCAATACCCAGGGAAATGCCGTCCCCGACGACACGAACGACAGGACGACTGAAATTTACGGGTTCACATCCGATATCCGCCAGTAGATCAGTCATACCATAATTATCCATCACTGATCTGGTGGAACCAAAGGCTGGAGAATCACCAATTGTGACCTTCGCCCCATGGTCTCTAAACCAAATAGCAGCAGCCCGTAAAAACTCAACGTTGGTGCAGGCAATTTCCTGCCCCCTGCTACTGACGAAATTGGGCTTAAGCAGCACCCGCAACCCGCTGGTATTTTGCGGTAATACCAGTGATGACATAACGCTATTCAACGTATCGCCGAGTCTTGCCCGTTCGTAATCGGGGCACCGGCTGAGAATAACCTGGTGTTTTTTCTGGTATGAAGTCATGGCGGAAGGTATCAACGGTGAAATCGAATTATATACAGGACGATCAAGCCCATTGTTCAATAGAGATAAGAACGCGACCCGTGATGAACAAGTCTCACAGGCGGAGCATATCAGTGGGAAAATAGCTGGAGGTAATGCGACTGTTCACAGCCTTGAGACGAAATCTTTCGGCTGGATAGTACAACATCGGAAGGATAAAAAAAGAAAAACCGACCGAGCGGGGAGCAAGGTCGGTCTTTCTCAGGAGAAAGGAGAGAAGAGATAAAAGCATAATAACCCTTGCACCATCCGTGCCACCTCGCGCAACAAACATGACTTAGACTTATATATCGGCCACTTACACTATTGAGCACTCTTCCCGTGGTAGCTTAAAACAGGCCAAATCATACAATTTTTTGTACATTAGCAGTCATCACCGCCAATTTTTCACACCTGTCACAAAATAACAGCAACCTACGCGTCATGTTTTTTTTACTACGACGGCAAACGGCCTCAGTCAGCTGTTTTGAAGTGAATCAACCTGGTTCTTATAACATCTTCATTTTTCTCGACTTCTATGACAAGCTGTGCTGGAATATCCCCTTCCACATCAATAATATTATAGCCAACAGTCCCATTGGACCGGTTCAGATAACTGGTAATGTTTATCTGGTGATTGCCAAAGACATTTGAAACGAAGGCGATCATCCCCGGCACATCGCGATTGATCACTATCAGGCGGGTGTGGATATCATCGGTGGGTATGGATTCTATATTAGGAAAATTTACACTGTGCACCACGTTACCGTATTTCAAGTAAGCTCTCAGCTCTTTAGCAGCCATTTTGGCACAATTTTCTTCCGATTCTGAAGTGGAGGCGCCGAGATGAGGTGTTGTCAGCACTTTCTCATGCCCCACATTCCGTGAGGTAGGGAAGTCTGTGAGGTAGGCTTCAAGCCGATTCTGATCAAGCGCCTCTATAACCGCCTCTTCATCCACGATCTGCTCCCTGGAATAGTTGACCAGGATAGAACCTTTTTTCATTTTGCTTATAAATTCAGCATTTATAAGATACCTGGTCCTGTCATTCAAGGGCAGGTGAATCGAAACGATATCTGCGTCGCCAATGGCATCCCTTAAAGTACCGCAGAGTCTCACTGCAGGGAAAAGCTGATGGATATTTTCTACTGCAGGCGATGGATCGTACCCTTTCACGTTCATGTGTCGCTGGATTCCGCCGTTGGCCAGCCTGGTACCTATCTGCCCCAGGCCGACAACCGCCAGATTCTTGCCACCGATCTCTTCTCCCTTGAAGGCGGCTTTACGCTGCTCAACCACTTCACCCACCTGGCCTGGTTTCAAATCGGCAAGAGACTCACAAAAGCGAATACCCCGATAAATATTGCGCTTCCAGACGCCTATCATCGGAAATACCAGATCCACCACAGCATTGGCATTGGCACCCGGAGTATTGAATACACAAATACCTCTGCTGGTAGCCTCCGCAACGTTGATGTTATTTACCCCCGCACCAGCCCTCGCCACGGCATAGAGCGAAGGATACAGGCCAACATCAACCTGCGCACTCCGCACCAGAATGGCATGGGGATCTGCCTCGTCGGCGGTTACGGTAAATTCCTCCCCGAGCAAACGCAGTCCCTCAGGAGCGATGACATTCAGTTTCTTTATCCTCATGCTGACCATTGCTCCTCCCCCCCCTTTGCCATGGCAAATTCAAAAGGTTTTAGTCGTTACCGCTCTTTGATATACTTCCCCGTCGATTGCCCGGAGTTGCTGTGTCTGTCTCATTTGCCGGATTGTATTCCTCCCGATTTTCAGCTTGCCGGAAAACTCAGAACTGAATTGTGCCCATAAAGAGTCTTTTCGCGCTCCTGCAAAAATGCAATTCGCAACGCCTGAGCACCACTTTCGTCAAGTTGCAGAAATCTCGCAGCCTGATTGGAAATTTTCAAAAACACCGACCGCTTAAAAAACTGATTTCGGTTTTTATATGCAAACACTCCGGTAAAATTGTCTGGTAACTCTTTGAATAACAGGTCCCTGGTTGTGACCATATCCTCCTGATTTTCAGGAATATCCAGAAAATCAGGAAGCTTTCGAAAGCCGCAACGCAGCCAATCGTATCGCAATAGCTCAACAATCAGTTCCCGATCTGAACGATCCTGACAGAGCTGATACAGAATCGAACAGAGGGTCTCCTGGGTCAAGGCTCGATGCAAAAAACCGCTTCGCTCCCCCACTTCAAGTAACCTGCTAAAAAAATTGTAAATATCTTCATCCTGCAGGCGCAAATATGCCCAGAACGAGACAAAATAACGATTATTATAAAATTTTTCCACACACTCACACAACCAGTACAGTTCGCTGACCTGCTCATGATTGAGCCATTTATTGGCAAATATCGAATATGGTGGATGACTGCTGTGTCGGTAACCATATTCATCAGCCCCATGGCAGATAGGCGTGTCTGGTAAAATTTTCAACAACCCCATCTGAATATAGTGGGCTCCCATGGCAAAAACATCTGCAAACGACCTGGCAAAACTTTCTTCGGTCTCGTATGGCAGGCCGAGGATGAGATCCACATGAAGATGAATGGTGTTCAACTCCGCCAGGCGCTTGATGATTGGGTGCACAGCCACCTTATCAATACGTCTGCGGATAGCTGTCAGCGTCTCATCATTGGTTGACTGAATACCGATCTCGAACTGAAATCGCCCATGCTCCACCTTTTTCAGCAGTTCATGCATCTCTTCACTAAACCTATCCGGTGCGATCTCGAAATGAAACAGGGTGTCGCAATCCTGCTCGATAAGAAATTCCCAGATGGCGTAGGCCCGCTCCGGTATGTCGTTGAAGGTTCTGTCAACAAAGCGTACAACTTTCGGTTTATACTTGAGAATATCCAGTAGTTCAGCTTTTACCTGCTCAAGATCCTTATGAAAAAGCCCTCTTTCAGCCGCTGACAGGCAGTAGGTGCATGCATAGGGGCAACCTCTTGATGTCTCATAATAAATATGCCGGTTTTTCAGGTGATCCTCAAAATCATCTTCGCAAAAGGGATAATCAAGTGTCCTCTTTGGCAGCTTAAAAAAAGATCCCTGGTACTTCGGCTTGAGTTCACCGCTATCGAGATCAGCATAAAATGCGGGATCAATTCCCTCAAACTCACCCACAACCATACTGCACAGCCCTTGTTCAAGGCTCTCCGAAAGCACCCCTGCCTGTGGGCCTCCGACTACGATCCGACAATCCGGCAGACAGTTCCGCACGTCCCGCACCAGCTGCTCTGTTTTATCGCTGTTCCAGATAGCTGCCGAGAAAAAGACCCCAAAAGGCTGATCCTCTGTGATTCGCAGAAGGCTTTCGTACATATTGTCGTTGATGGTCAACTGCAGAATTTCAATTTCTGCCTCGGGATAATTCCTGCGCAATTCATTGCGCACATAAAAAAGTGCCAGACATGAATGTATGAATTTGGCATTGAGGGCTACCAACTTGATTTTACGGCCCGATTGAAGATCGTTGTTTTTTTCTTGGCGTTGCGCCTTGATTATCATTAGTTTCTACTCGGATGAAATAATTTGACGTTTTTTCTGCTATGAAAACAATATAGTGAAGTGGGAGTGACGGTCAAGTCTGACGGCAAAACCTCTTCTTCATAATCTGAGACAAAAATTTAAGGCCTATCATGAATTCCAGCCACATCCAGCATACACAGCGAGTGATGGCGCCCCCGCACCGGCCGCAATCTTCGATTTTGATTCTGCTGTTTACGCTGCTGTCACTTGTCTTTACCACAGCTCTTTCTTGTCTCGCGGCAGCTGAAAGTGAGAGCGAATCAGCAGATTATCATCTTGCCATCAGCTTTGATCTGGTGCGCGGAGAAATCACGGGAACGGCGCAAATATCAATTCCGGCGGGTGAAGAATTATCGCTGAATCTTGGCTCGCTGAAGATAACAGGGAAAATGCTGAAAAGGCAAGACGGCAGCAATCAGTCAATTACCCTGCCACAGTCAACCTCTTTTTCAATTCCGGCTGCGAACCAGGCCAGAGAACTTTTCCTTTCCTATACCAATACCTTTTCGCTGGATGATGAAAACCTGATAAGTGAAAAAGGAATAACCCTGCTGAGTGATTGGCATCCGGTTCCGGATAAGAAGATGCGCTTTACTCTTTCGGCCCGTTTACCTGAAAATTTCACAGCCATTACCGAATCAGACGATTTCCCGCTCGTCCGGGATGGCAACCAGTTCTCGGCCACTTTCAGCAATGCCTTATACGGTTTGCATTTCGCCGCAGCGCCCTATTCTGTTTCTTCGCTAAAAGTCCGCCAGGGGCTGCAGGTCTACGCCCTCTTTTTCCCGGAGGATGCCTCACTTGCCCGGGGCTATCTCAACAAAGCGCGTGACTATATTTTGAGATACGAGAGAGAAATAGGTCCCTTTCCATATAACCACTACGCGATTGTGGCCAACCGCCAGCCCACGGGGCTGGGAATGCCCACCTTCACCCTGCTTGGTCAGGCTGTGCTGCGTCTGCCCTTCATCAAGGATACCTCACTCGGCCACGAAATTCTCCACTCCTGGTTCGGAAACAGTATCGAGGTTGATTATCAACACGGAAACTGGTGTGAAGGTCTCACCTCCTATCTCGCCGATCACGCCTACCGAGCCGACCGTGATGAAGGGGTGGCATACAGGAAAGAGGCTGTGCTCAACTATCTCAGCTACGTCAATCAGAGCAATCAGATACCTCTCGCATCTTTTACCAACGCCAGCCATAACCAACCACTTGCTCAAGCGCGCCGGGCAATCGGCTACTCGAGGGCGATGATGCTGTTTCATGAATTGCACAGCCGCCTCGGCAGTGAACTTTTCCTCAAAGGCATCAGGACATTTTACCAGGATTATCGTAACAGCAGCGCTTCGTGGCACGATATCGAGGGTATCTTTACTCAAACGTCCCAGCAGGATCTCAGCCGTTTTTTTGATGAACGATTGAGCCGTGAAGATATACCGAATCTTGCGATAGAACAGGTTACACTTCGTTCTTTTGCTGACACCCATGCACTCAACTTTAAATTGAGGCAAAAGACCCGGGAACCATACCAACTGCACATCCCCGTACGTGTGGCCACCACCCAGGGAGAAGTTTGGTTTACAGTGAAAACTGAAAATATCGAACAGGAAATCACTCTCGAACTGGACAGCCCTCCACTGGGCTTCACCCTTGACCCGCAATATGATTTTTTCAGGATGCTGTCAGAAGACGAACGTCCGGCTGTCTGGTCACAATTTATGGGTGCGACTGAGAAAATCGCCCTGTTCTCCGGCGCCGACACACCACACGAGTACCAACCTCTTGTTGAACAATTACAAAATGATAGTTTAAAAATTCAAAATGACGATTATACGGGCAATAGCGAGTTAGCTGAAAGCAACCTGCTCTTTCTGGGCCTGGCTGGAAAACACGTCCAGAGTCTTTTCGGCAGCCCCAGTCATCCCGGCAACGGATTTACCCTGGAGGTACGTCCCAATCCCCTGAATCCAGATCATGTCACAGTACTCGTCACCAGCAGCGGACCGGCACAAGCAGCCTCGGCCGCGTCAAAGCTCAGTCACTATGGCAAATATTCTTTTCTGCATTTTGAAAATGGTCGCATCAAGGCCAAAAGAATAAACGACAGCTTCAATGGCATTCAGATTGCCATCGAGCACCTTCCCCGGGGCGGTGCCACCAGCAATCTTCAGAGTTTTGGCACGATCGCCGATCAGCTCAGCAACAATGATGTCATTTACCTGGGTGAGCAGCACACCTCAATGAGCGATCACCGCCTGCAACTACGGATTATCGAGGCAATCCACGCCAGACATCCCGATATGGCCATTGGTATGGAGATGTTTCCGTACACCAGTCAGGAGGCGCTGGATCAGTATACGGCATACAACTCTGCCATGACCGAGAAAGAATTTTTAAAAGCTTCCGGCTACTTTTCGGTCTGGAGTTACGATTATCGCTATTTTCAGGATATTTTCAGCTTCGCCCGCAAAAATTCCATCCCTGTCATCGGGCTCAATCTGCCGAGGGAAACAGTTTCCACCGTCTACTCAAGCGGTGGAACAGATGCGCTATCAAAAGAAATTCGCGATAGCCTGCCCCAACAAAGAGATCTCTCACTACCAGGCTACGCCAGACAGCTTCGTCAGATGCAATCGCTACACCAGCAGGGTGGTCACGGCTCGGGTTATGCGTCGGGCTTTATCCAGGCACAATCGCTGTGGGACGAGACCATGGCTGAAGAAATCACAGATCACCTCAACAAAAATCCCGGCCGCAAACTCATCGTGCTTGCCGGCTCCCAGCACACCAGAAAAGATTTTGGCATCCCACCGCGGGTTGCGCGACGAACCAATGTAGAACAGGCTTCAATACTGAATATCTTCAACGGCACGACACCGGATAACCTTGCCGATATTGCCGACTATTTCTTTCTGGTAGAATCACTCGAGCTGCCGGAACCGGGCAAGATCGGTATAAGCATCAACGAGCCCACTGCAGCTGATGCAAATCTGCTGACAATCTCAGCGTTTAACCAGGCAAGCAAGGCAGATGAGGCAGGACTGCGCATCACTGACAGCATCGTTGCTATCGATGATTTCCCAATACATTCCATGGAGGATGTACGGATTGCACTCTTCGCCTCATTGCCCGGCGATGTGGTGCAACTGAAAATACGCCGTACAGAAAACGGTTTTGACAAGGAAATTATGTTTGAAGTGGAACTGATTAAACCGGTCAGAGAACAAGCTCACCCGTAACTGATGAGTACCAGGGAAAGGTCGGTATAGTTAACTCGAATGGAGAAGCGATGCCACCAGCCCTGCCTGCCTTTTAGCCGCTCCCTGTTGAGAGACGGCAACCTGACCGGCACGCTGACAAAGCAGTTGATACTCCTCACGGTGATTGCGAAAATAGGAGATTTTATCGAAGATGGCCCTGCCGCCAGTCACTGGCAGGCCGGCCTCTTGCAGATCCATCATCTCCACCGCATCGCGAAAATCCCCCATACTCGGTCCATACATAACAGTACGTCCCCACATCGCTGGTTCCAGTATATTATGGCCGTTACGTTCAACCAGGCTTCCACCGCAAAAGATATAATCAGCAATTGAATATATCTCAAAAAGCTCTCCAAAGAGGTCGACGATAACGACATCGTGCTGTCGCACGTGCCCTTCTTTCAGCGCGCTATAGCGATCAAAGCGTACTCCATGCTCCATGAGCATCGTCTCCACCTGTTCCAGCCTGTGCAAATGACGCGGGGCGATGATCCAGACGAGCTCTCCGCTCAGTTTCAAGGCCTTGTATACCGGAAGCAGAATATTCTCCTCGCCGGTATGGGTGGAGCCGCAGACGAAGACCTCTGTCCCCTCGACTATCGACAGCGTTTTTCGGCAACGGTCCCGCACGTCGGTCGGGCTTTCAGGCAGTTCCCGATCATACTTCAGGTTGCCGGTGACAATAACTTCTTTAGGACCTATACCTAAAGAGACATAGCGTTCCTTGTCCGACTCGCTGATCATGGTGAGGACGGTGAAGTTTTCCACCACTTTTTGAAAAAGCCAGGCATGCTTCTGATAGCTGGTTACAGATTTATCAGACATCCTGCCATTGGCGAGCAGCGTCGGTATAGAGCGATTATTCAGTCTGCGCAGCAGCACCGGCCATAACTCAGTCTCCAGACACACATACACATCAGGATCGATTTTTGAGATCACGCGTCCCGCTATACCCGGCACATCCAGCGGGGCCAGCTTGCAGATTACATCGTCGGAAAGCAACTCGACAGCAAGCTTTCTTCCGTGTATTGTCATGGTGGTGACAACGTATTCCGCCTCGGGAATCTCTTTGCGCAATTCAGCTATCAGGATATCGGCAGCATGTACTTCACCGACAGAGGCGGCGTGCAGCCAGATGCGGGCTTTACCTTTTTTCCGGGCAAGCCTGCCATATAATCCCAGACGCTGATGCACTCCCTCCCTGTGTTTTCCCGTAATGAGAACATAGGCGAGAGTAAAAGGCAGTAAGAGATAAAAAAGTAGTGTCAGTATTAGCTGGTACAGAGTATACAAACGGTTCCTCTCCGGGGGACCTAAGTGTTAACGGGTTGCCTGAATAAGCCGGATGTGTTTACCACCGGTCTATAAATCAGGTCAATAAACCCCTAATGCGAACCATCGTCAACAACCAAAGCGTTGTAAAATTCGACATGTCCATTTGCATGTCCTATTTATATCAGGTAATTACTCGAAAAATGCTCTTTTTTTAAGGAACCACCCTTTTCAAATGGAGAAACCATGCGTAACGTATCAATTTCGTTTGTACTCATTCTGATTACGTTAATTTTTATCGGAGAACCAATAATGGCAAGAGAAAATCTTCAGGACGGCATGTACGCCAAGTTCAACACCTCTAAAGGTGAAATCATTTGCTCCCTCGAGTTTGAAAAAACTCCCCTTACAGTAACCAACTTCGTTGGCCTGGCTGAGGGCACCAAAGAACTTGGCGGCGGCGCCAAAATGAAGGGCGACAAATATTATGACGGCCTCACCTTCCACAGAGTCATCCCTGACTTCATGGTTCAGGGTGGTTGTCCGCTCGGTTCAGGAACCGGCGGACCCGGCTACACCTTCCCTGATGAGATTGATCCAAGTCTGAAACATGAAGGCCCCGGCATTCTCTCTATGGCAAATGCAGGACCCGGCACCAATGGCAGCCAGTTCTTCATTACCCACGTACCAACCCCATGGCTGGACGGCAAGCACACTGTTTTCGGCAAGGTAGTTGAAGGCCAGGACATTGTTAACGCTATCGCCCAGGGCGACACCATCAACAGCGTGGAGATTATTCGCGTTGGCGCCAAAGCGGAAGCGTTCAAAGCTGACCAGGCCGCTTTTGATGCACTGCTCGCTAACTTCGAAAAGAACCAGCGCGACAAAGAGCTTGCCGCCATGGAAGCTGAGGTGAACCTCATCAAGCAGAACTGGCCTGATGCAGTAAGCACTCCTTCCGGTCTCAAGTATGTTCTGGTCGAAGAAGGTAAAGGCGATGCCACCCCTTCATCCGGCGCAATGATCAAAGCTCACTACACCGGAAAGTTGCTGGACGGCACCAAGTTTGATTCTTCCTACGATCGTGGTACCCCAATCGATTTCCCTGTTGGCCAGGGACGGGTTATCAAAGGCTGGGATGAAGCATTTCTCGGCATGAAAAAAGGTGAGAAGCGAGTGCTGATTATCCCGCCTTCCCTCGGTTACGGTCCTCAGGGACGTGGTCCTATTCCACCAAACGCGTACATGATCTTTGACGTGGAGCTTGTTGACTTCTAACAGCAACTCTCCAGGTAGCCCGATTTTTTCATGACCGGGCGAGATACCAGTACTGCCTGAGCGGGGCCTGTCGAATTCGACAGGCCCCGTTTTTTTTTATATCTTCTCGGTGTATTTCTGCTCGGGATTTTCGCCAAAGCCGTTCACCGCCTGTTCGCTTCTCTTGTTACGGAGAGTTGACCAGAATGGCCTGAACAAAGAACTGTTCTCACCAAAACTGCATAGCTGCTCAAACATCGGCTTGGTCACTGTCAACGCCATCACCTCCGGTGGCAGATGCTCCCGCATCAGGATATCCGTAGAACCGATTATCGCCTGGGGAACATTCAGATCTTTGAAAAGTGCCGCAAGCTGGCCACAGCCCGAACCAAATGAAGAGATAATCGGTTGAGCATCGGCTGGGCCATTTTCGTATTCACAACCTGTAAGCAGCAGGCTCAGCTGGTCAGGATTGACATACAAGGTGATTGTTTTCAAATACCTGTCCTGCCCCTCTTTCAGCGGGCCGACGATAAGATGGCTCTCCTGCGGCTCGTGGGGGGGATGGTCTTCCAGCCAATTTTCCATGAGTTCGGCCGTCGCCTTGAGCCCCTTTCGTTGGCTGTAGAAGTGCCTCATCTTCTCCTTCGACGTTGCCTCTATTCCACACAACCAGTATACCGCCCCACGACACCCTTCACTCTCCCGGTTAACCAACACGCAATGGCCTTTCTGCCAGTTTTCATAACTGGAAAATATACAACGCCTGGCAAGCACCAAAGGTGCGAACGGCAGGGTATGAGGAGCATCATAGACTCCAACAACGGGTGTTTCTATCCCAGCCAGCTCCAGTATAGCGGTTGCTCTTTGTCGCAGTTCAGTCATGTATCACTCTTCCCAGCTGAAAATTTCACTCAAATAACGTACCCAGCGAGCTCTGTTTCACAAAGACAGACGAAATGGTCAGACAGAACACCGTTGGTTCCGGTTTAAAGTCCATCTGTAAAGGCATACCCTCTATTCCATCACGTTTCACTTGCCCTAAGCAAGTAAAAACAATCATTCCCTTTAAATATCAAGCTTTTTTGCCCTTTTTCCAGTTTAGGGACCGACATTGTAATGATAGGTTTCACTACCATTTCATAGCCAATGTTTCCACATTGTTAATTCTCTGCAGGTTGCTACTTTGTTTATGTATGAAACAGTAACTACAATGTTCCACGTACCCAACTGGAGAGAGTCATGAAAAAGATATACTTATTTATACTGACAATAGTGATGAGCACTTTACCTCTTTCCCTGCAAGGGATGGAAATTCATAACATGCAGCTCCAGGGCTCCGGCAGCGTCCGTTACATGGGTTTTATCAAGGTCTATGACGCCCATCTCTACACCGACCCTACAACCCTGCCCGGAGAGGTGCTCTCCCCAGAATCGTCACGATGCCTGAAATTAAATTATGCAGTCAGCCTGACCAGGGAAAATTTCATTGAAGCCGCAGAAAAAATCCTCAATCGGCAGCATGATCCGCTAACTATCAGCAAAGTGCGTCCGCAGCTCGATCTGCTTCACCAAAATTACACAGAAGTAGATGACGGTGACAGTTATGTCCTCTGCTATAATGGAGAAGCTCAGACCACGCGACTGTTTCGGAATGGAATCGAACAGGTTGTCATCCCCTCCGCTGATTTCGCTGCTGTATATTTCGGTATCTGGCTGGGAGAAAAAGAACCGCTTAGTGACAACCTAAGAGCTAATCTCCTTTCAGGTCTTCGAGGAAAAAAGAGCTGAGCGGCTGGTAAATAAAATGCAGACACTCGCAAACATCAGGCCCCTTCCCAAACTGTGGATGATCGTTACAAATTTCGCCGTTTACCAACTGAACTGGCTCATTTGCATATTCGGCCAGAATTCTTTTCTCTGGCTCGCCCTGCTGCTTATTGCATGCCACATGCTTGTATCACCATCCCCAGGCAAGGACATGGTGCTGATGGCGATTATTACCATCTGCGGTATCACTTTAGATGGGCTGCTCAAGGCTATCGGGTTTTTCTCATTTTCCAGTGATTTCTGGCCCATCCCGCTCTGGCTCATAACTGTCTGGATGACATTGGGCCTGCTGCCAAACCACAGCCTGAACTGGTTGAAGGGTCGATGGCTGCTGTCAGCGCTGCTCGGTGCGATTGGTGGCCCTGTCGCCTACTGGGCTGGTGTCCGGCTTGGAGTTGCAAGCTTCAACTGGTCCACTCCCAGTTCTCTTTTGCTGCTGGCTCTTCTCTGGGCCTTATTCTGGCCATTGATGATGTTCTGTGCCTCAAAAGTGTCCCCCAAGACTGAAGTAACTGTGGCGAAGTAACTGTGGCGAAGTCCCTTCCCGAAACAGGTGCTGCCAACTTTACTTGTTGGTACCGGCAACCTATTGTCTGTATTAATGGGAGGGAGTGATTGGAGTACTTCCTTGTTGGCACCCCAGGTTCCAGCTGCATCAACGTCACCAATCGTGATGACTGCTCATTGCCCCGGCAGGGCAGGTCTGTTTTCAACCTTTGTTTCGATGTGTTAGCTATGAGACATTATTTTCCTAAATCCAATATCACCGCACCACTCACTCTGGCTCTCGTCGCACTTGTTATGGCGCTGACTACTTCTGTTCCTCTGGCACGGGCCGGCGAACAGCAGAACTGGACAGGTCATATTGATAACCAGGCATATCTCGACAGGTACTACGGCAGAAGTTCAGAACCGACATCAAGCTACTCGGGTGGAAGTTCGACAGGTTACAGCCATCGCCCCGGCTATGGTGGAGTCACCACCATAGTTGTCGAGAAATCGCGGTATAAATCCAGTCATGGGATCGTACACAGAAACGGCAACTCCTCCTTTATCTATCATGACGGCTATCGACCCAATTATTACAAGCCGGGCCACCCGAAATACAAAAGGAATTATTACAAACATAGCAAACCGAATTACGGCAAGCCTCACTATAAAAAACACCATCCCCCTGCCTATGTTGTCCCGAGACACCCAGGTTACAAATCCAGAAACAACCAGCGATATCCAAAATACCGAATACAAGTACCGCGCAAACATGGTTATTCAAATTATCGCGGTGGTTCCCGTCGCTAACCTGAGCAGCAGTTGGTTTTCGGAGTTATGAAGAGATATGGAAACAGTTAGAGGTTGAAGAGAAAAAGTCTCAATACGTCAAAATAATTATCTGCTTCATAGGCTATGGCGTGTGATGAAATACGTCTTGCCCCGGGAAAGAACGACGCCTTATAGGCATCCTGATGGTTAACGTAGGTGATGCTTGTCTCGAACTTTTCTGGCATTTGCTTACGACAGGCCGCACTATCAGCCTGCATCGCTTTCCTGGCCCCCTCCTCTATCTTGTCAAGAACAACCAGTGGGTGAAGGTTTACCGTTGACCCACCGGAGCCCGATTTCACTGCAACCGTTTCCAACTCTGGTATCAGTTCTTGAGCCAGGGTGCAGATTTGTTTATCCCCCGAGAGAAAGATAACCGGCACATCTTCCAACCAGGCAGTATGGGTGTTCATGAGAAATTCAGAGACCAGCATGCCATTGATAGTGATTTCACTCACTCTGGAAGTCATGGTGTGGGCAAGTGGATTCCCGTCGCCGCCTGCCTGGGAGTGGTAACCGATCATCATGACACCATCAAACGAAGAGTCCAACTCCTGCATCATCATATAGGGGTGCCGGGACCAGCCCCGAACCAATCTGACCTGCTTCGGTAACTCTTCTGCGATCAGGTTACGGGCCGAATTATGGGCATCCCGCACATATATTTCCGTTGCGCCACCGGCAATTGCGCCTTCGCAGGCGGCACACACTTCACGGGTCATCTGCTTCTGAAACTGGGCGTAATTTGCTTTGTCTGATTCAGTTTCATCCCAGGCGGTTACCCCGCACACACCTTCAATATCAGCACTGATAAATATTTTCACACCAAACTTCCTTATTGATAGTAATTATATATCTCTACCTATATAGCTCAGCCCAACGGATAACGGTTGACTGACACAAAACTCTCCAGATGTTTCGGGGAGAAATCTGAGTCTTCCGCTGAAAAGCTATTTTCTCTCACCATGCCATAGGCGTGGATAAATCGGTTGTCACCGAGGGAAATGGCTACGTGAGTCACCCTGTCTGGACTCTCACCAAAGAAAAGTAGATCACCCGCGCTTGCCTTGTGGTGATCTTTCGAGACCAGATTCAGCTTCTGCTGCATATTGGCATCCCTGGGTAACTCTATCCCGTGGAGCCCAAACACTGTCTGCACAAAGCCGGAACAATCAAAACCTTTAGGTGTTCTTCCGCCCCAGCTATACTGATAACCAAGGAACTCCCTGGCGAGGTCCACGATACTCGCGGTGCCAGCCGGGCCTATTTCACCGAAATGACAGCTTTCCAGCCAACCTGTTTCACCACCAGGCAATACAACCTGAGCCCATCGCCTTTCTTCAGCCAGGACAGGAAGCCTGGAACCAATTACCACATCCCGTAGAGCTGTTGATGCGCGATCAGGCGCTGAAAAGATCCGTTCGTTATGACTCCGAACCAATCGCCATTCAAGTCCCTGAGCTTTTTCCATTCCGGATTGCGCCAACTGCCTGCTGCTCACCCAGCTCTGGTAACCATCCCGCTGCCTGATTCGGCAAAACTCCGCTTCTTCCTCCAACAGCTCCACCTGCTCCCAGAGCAGTCCCTGACTCACGATCTCACTGCAATAATCAGGCTGCTGATAATGGTTGCTGACGCTTACCTGTATTACCGCCTGAGTCATCACTTTCTCCTCCGCGCTCTTCACTTTGTTTAAAAGTCCTGAAACTGATCAATAACCTCCCGGTCGTAGCCTTTGCTGGCAACCAGGAGCTGACGCGTATAGTTCTGGGTAAAGTCCGTTGCCTGCAACTGCTTCCTGCTGATTGTCTCAACCATCTGACCGTGGTTCATCACCAGAATATCATCACACATATGAGAAACCACAGCCAGGTCATGGCTCACCAGCACATAGGTAAGGTTTCGCTGCTGGCGAATATCCTCTAATAGGTTAAGTACTTCTGCCTGGATAGAAACATCGAGTGCAGAGGTTGGCTCATCGAGCAGAATCACTTCCGGCTCAAGAATCAAGGCCCTGGCTATTGCCACTCGTTGACGCTGCCCGCCTGAAAGCTGGTGAGGAAAACGAAAGCGAAACTCCGGCCCCAGCCCCACCTCTTCGAGCACTTTTTCCACTCTTTCATTTTCGTTGCCGAGTTTATGAATGGACACAGGCTCTTTGAGAGTGCGGTCTATGGTATGCCTTGGATGCAGCGATCCGTATGGATCCTGAAATACCATCTGCACGTTGCGGCAGAATTGCAGATCGCGCTTTGGCCCGAGCCTGGCACCATCAATTTCAATTGTCCCGGTCCAGCTTTTGACAAGGCCGGAGACACAGTTCAACACTGTTGATTTGCCGGAACCGGACTCACCAACCAGGCCAAAGCTCTGTCCCTTTGATACAGAAAAATCCACACCACGGACTGCATGATTTTTCTGCAGACCACGGCCGAAGTAGACATGTAAATCCTTAACCTGCAACATTGTCAATGCCTCCAGTCCAACCTGACTCAAGCCAGGCGTCATCCCGCTGCAAAATTGGCAGCCGTTGCCGCTCACCTTCTATTTTCGGCAGACAATTGAGCAAGCCACGGGTATATGGGTGGGTCGACTGGTGAAGTTTATCTGCGTCAACAATTTCCATAATCCGTCCATGGTACATAATGATAATCTGGTCGCAAAAGGAGGCGACCAGCTCCAGGTCGTGGGAGACAAAAATAAGGCCCATCCCCCGCTGGGTTACCAGGTCATCTAAAATCGCCATAATCTGCAGCTGAACTGTCACATCAAGTGCTGAAGTTGGCTCATCAGCTATCAACAAGCGTGGTTCAGGTATCAGCATCATGGCTATCATTATACGCTGGCCCATGCCACCTGAGACTTCATTGGGATATAAAGCGAAAACCCGCTTCGGATCACGAATACGCACAGCTTCAAGCATCGACAGCGTTCGCTCTTTCGCCTCCTTCCTGCCCACCTTGTGATGGGTAAGATACGCTTCCATGATCTGTTCCCCGACAGTGCGGACAGGATTGAGTGAATATTTCGGATCCTGCATGACCATGGAAATTTCGTTACCACGGATTTTACGCATCTCTTTTTCACTTAAATCGGGCAGATTCTGGTCATCGAAGACGATTTGGGCAGCCTCAACCCGTGCATGGGGAGGCAAGAGACGCAAAATGGCCCGGCCTGTTACGGATTTTCCCGAACCGGATTCACCGACTATACCGATCTTCTCCTTTCCCATGGAAAAGGAGATATCGCGGACCGCCTGCACATCCCCTCTGGGAGAGGGAAAAACGACATTCAAATTTTTTACAGTAAGCAATGGTTGCTGTTTCATACAATTACACTTCTACGCTCTCAAGGTTGAGATGTTTATTCTTTAACGTGTATTTCACTGTGTACGCCTATTTTTCACTGCGTGGGTCAAGCACTTCCCGCAGGCCATCCCCAAGCAAGTTGAAAGCAAGGCTTACCATGAAAATTGCCATACCCGGCATGGTGATCAGCCACCAATGGTCAAGAATATAGGCTCGGCCGCTGGCGGTCATGGCTCCCCACTCAGGAGACGGCGGCTGGGCGCCAAGGCCTAGAAATCCGAGGCCCGCAGCAGTCATAATTATGCCCGCCATATCAAGCGTAACCCTGACAATGAGCGAAGACATGCAGAGCGGTACAATGTGTTTGGTGATTATCCTGACCGGTCCCGCGCCCTGTAGTCTGACAGCCTTGATGAAATCTGAATTTCTGAGAGTTATGGTCTCACCCCTGGCAATACGGGCATAGGGTGGCCAGGAAGTGATGGCAATGGCTATGACCGCATTCTCGATTCCCGGCCCCAGTGCTGCCACAAACGCCAGAGCTAAAATAAGCTTGGGAAATGCCAGGAAAATGTCGGTAATACGCATCAGCACGGTATCGATAATACCGCCGAAATAGCCGGAAACCGTACCTATGAGAATGCCCACCGGTGCGGCAATTATAGCTACCAGCCCGACGATGTAGAGGGTCAGCCTCGAGCCCCAGATAATGCGGGAGAGAATATCCCTGCCTACCTCATCGGTCCCCATCCAGTGCACCGCAGAAGGTTCCATAAGCCGGTTTGTCAGATTGGTCTGTACCGGGTCAAAAGGCGCCAGCAAAGGGGCAAACAGCGCCACTGTGATCAGTGTCAAAATTATCAGCAGACCTAGGACTGCCAGGTGATTTTTTAAAAATTCTCTGGATATCAGATATGTTCTGCCTGCCGCAGCATGAAACGGCGAAGTCGGCGTATCTGTCAACAGCCAGCTCCGAACTGTATCCAAGCGTAGAGTTTTACCTGTCATAACGTCTGTCCACTCCCTAGTTCCTTGCTCTTGGGTCCATGACCTTATAGAGAAAATCTGAAAACAGATTCACCCCCAGAAATATCGTTCCCACAACAATGGTGGAACCAAGTACCGAATTCATGTCTGCATTCAGCAGGGAGTTGGTAAGATAGAGGCCAAGCCCCGGCCAGGCAAAGACCGTCTCTGTAAGAACAGAACCTTCAAGCAGTGTTCCGAAACTGAGAGCAACTACAGTAATCAGGGGGATTGCGCAATTACCGAGAGCGTGCCCCCATATCACCTTCCACTCCGGCACACCCTTCACCCTAGCAGTCAGAATATATTCCTGTCTCAGCTGCTCCAGCATAAAGGAGCGTGTCATTCGTGAGATATAGGCCAGGCTGAAATAGCCGAGAAGAGCGGCAGGCAGAATTATGTGTGAAACTGCATTCCGAAAGATTTCCCATTCACGGGCGATTATCGAATCGATCAACATCATGCCGGTTACAGGATCTACGATATCTTCGTAAAAGACATCTATTCTTCCAGGCCCCGGCAACCAATCGAGATGAGCATAAAAGACCATCAGACCAATAAGGCCGAGCCAGAAGATTGGCAAAGAATAACCAAGCAGGCCAACCACCCTGCCCGCATGATCAATAAAGCTGCCCCGGTGCACTGCTGAAAAAACACCCAGAGGAATCCCCAGTACCACCCCGAGAATCGTGGCGATAATTGCCAGCTCAAAGGTCGCGGGAAAAACCCTGATGATGTCTTCTAAAACCGGTCTGGAAGTAAGGATAGATACACCGAGATCACCCTGCAGCACCTTGCCCAGATAAATGAAGAACTGCTGCCAGATCGGCAGATGCAGCCCCATGGCAATTTTGGCAGCTTCATAGGTCTCGGCGCTGGCCTTGTCGCCCACCATAGAAAGCACAGGGTCGATGGGTACGATTCGACCGATCAGGAATGTAATGAGTAACAGCCCAAAGAAGGTAATTGCCACCATCAACAGCAAGCGAAAGCTTTGATTTGCTGCTGCCAGGAGGCGGTGTTCCGATAACTCGCGCGCCATATCTACTACTTTTATAATAAAGGAAACGGTTCTCCCCGGCGTATAAATCAACCGGGGAGGGAGGTACTTTTCAATCAGCGTCAAGAGTGTCGAAGAATTGCCCTTTTCGCCTCAGTAATAATGAGTTGGCTGAAAAGGGCTTAGTCCGACAGACTCCTGGCTCACGGTATAATACTACTTTTTAACCGTATGCTGATAAAAATTACTGTCGAAGCTTGGTCCGAGGATAAAGCCATCAATATTGTTTCTCTCAGCAATGACCTCAATATCCTGGAACATGATGACGAACGGAGAAACCTGCTGGTGCTCACGCTGCAAATCAAGATACATCTCGGCACGCTTCTTGGTGTCCTTCTCCAGTACGGCAGCATCCGCCACTTTGGTCATCTCCGGGATATCCCAGGCATTACGCCAGGCAAGAGGCTTAAAATTCGCCTCATCGGAATTATCCGGGTTGCGGGCAAAGGTGTCGGCATTGGTGTGCGGGTCCATATAGTCCGGTCCCCATTTGCCGATATAGATATCGTGGTTTCGGGCACGGTACTTGGTGAGGGTCTGCTTGCCATCACCAGGAATAATTTCAAGCTTGATACCGGCCTGGGCAAAATTGGCCTGGATGGCAAGCGCCATGGAAGGAACCGGTTCGGTATTTCTGGTGTCCATGGTAATGGTGAAACCATTTTCAAGACCAGCCTTTTTCAACAGCTCTTTCGCCTTTTCAACGTCGAGAGAGAATGGAGTTTCGGTCAGGGCACCAAGAAAGCCGTTTGGCAGAAAAGCCTGGTGAACCGTCATTCTGCCTTTGAGGAAGGTATCTGCCATACCCTTATAATCGATCAGATACTTCAGCGCCTGGCGTACCTCAGGGATTTGCAGGTATTCGTTTTTCTGATTTAAACCGAGATAGTAGATACCACCCTTGGGTCTGGAAACGATTTTCACATCGGGATTTGTTTCCAGTCCCTCAATATCATTTCGCTCAAGGTTTCTGGCAATATCAATATCTCCCTTTTCGAGAAGCAACCGCTGGGTAGCCGGCTCGGAGATATGTCGAATCATGACTCGCTTGAGATTGGCCTTCTCCCCCCAGTACCCATCATTGCGATCGAGGGTCAGGGATTCAGCTGGCTTCCATTTTTTCAAGATGTAAGGACCAGAACCGGCATAACCTGTTCTAAGCCACGCATGCCCGTAATCACCATCCTTTTCGTGGGAAAGAGCGAGCTTCTTATCTATGATAGAACCGGCTGTAGAAGTGAGGCAGTACAGGAAGAAGGTCGGAGCATACGGCTGATCAATGACTACCTGTACGGTGTAATCATCAAGCTTCTTGATAGTGTCCGCCATATTTTCAGGGGTAAAGCCAAACTGGGTCAAAATGAACGCTGGCCCTTTATTCAACGCCACCACCCGTTGCAGAGAAAAAACAACGTCATCCGCACTGATCGGGTTACCGGAGGCAAAAGTCATCCCCTTGCGGATGTTGAAAGTGTAGCTCAAACCATCTTCGGAGATATCCCAGCTCTCCGCAATGCCGCCATAAATATCGCTGACATTGTCCACATCGTAATTAATCAGTCTGTCATAGGTATTGGCGGCATATTCAGCACCGGAAAACTCAAAAATCTCTGCAGGGTCAAGAGTAATAATATCGTCAATTGCAAACCCCATCACCAGATAGTCTTTCGGGGTCTTGGCATAGGCCACCTGAGCAACCCCAATTACTACCAGACACGCCAGAATCAGCAGTCTTTTCATGTTTCTCTCCTCTTATTTGTTTGTTAGCAAGGCTTACCAAAACGTCAACCTGAAACGGTCAACCAGTAAACCTTCCACTCATGCATTCAAAACAGGTAGAACCTTGAACGTACTGGCTGTACAGCAATATCCATTCCTGAATAATCAATAACCCTCCAAGAATATTATTTATTCGAAAATCCGTTTTTCTTTCTGTGTGCTCCAGGCCAGTACTGCCTGTATGTTGTTACATCTTTGTTCGAGGTGTGCAGAAAAGTTACATTTTTGTCTTGCCCAGGCAGGGGGCAGCGGTTCAACCTCTCTAGCTGCAAGAAGGGCTGTACCATGCAGAATCTGTCTACCTGGTCTAACCTTCCGACAAAATTATTAACAAATCCAGACTACTAAATCTATATAATTATGTACCTTAATCCATCAGCACAGCATGTTATATGACGGAATCTTCATATAACATGCGCGTCACGCTTACGTAAATTACGCTTGATGTTTTCTGCCTATAGTGGGAAATACTAAAATAACAGGTGTAATATCAGACCATAAGGCAATGTATAACTACAGACGGGGAATGCATGACTGATACGAGTTCAAACATAGGGACCATAAAACTACAGCTTGCCGTCTTTGCTCTGGTTTCAGCCTCCTTTACCAACATTTATCTCACTCAGCCAATTCTTCCTGTGCTGCAACAGGAATTCGGTGTCAGCACTATTCAGGTCTCGTTTACCGTTTCGATCGTCATTTTTGGTATAGTTCTCTCCAACCTCTTTTTCGGCTACCTTTCCGATAAAATGCCGATCCACCCCATACTCCTGATTGGTGGAATCTGTGTTGCACTGGCAGGATTATGCGCAGCCCTGACCCACGATTTTCGTCTCCTTGTCACTGCCCGCCTGGTCCAGGGGCTTTTTATTCCAGCACTCACCACAAGTCTGGCCGCCTGGCTCGCCCGGACTCTCCCCATGGAACGACTGAGCGTGGTAATGGGTTCATATGTCAGCGCCACTGTACTGGGTGGACTGGGAGGAAGACTGCTGGGGGGCTGGATTCACCCACCCCTACACTGGCGTTACGCCTTTTTCTCCGCTGCCGCCCTGATTCTGGTGACAACTATTCTGGCCCTGATCGCACTGCCCCGAACATCTCAACACGTCAATTCAACTGGCAGTTCAACCACCTCCTATCGCTCACTGCTTTTCAATAAGGACCTCTTTCTCTATTACTGCTGTGGAGCCGGAGCCTTTCTGATGTTCTCACCCATCTTCAATTATTTACCGTACAGGCTGGCAGGTGCTCCATTTCACTTTTCCACTGAACTGATTACCCTGATCTACCTGGTGTATGTACTGGGCATCTTTCTCGGGCCAATTGCCGGTCGCCTGAGCAATACCTACGGAGGCGGCACCACACTCATAGCTGGAACGGTCATCCTGGGCATCTCCCAGGCCCTGTTGCTCATCTCTTCGATATATTCTGTGATATTGGGATTGCTCGGGATATGTGCCGGATTTTTCACAATCCATGCAGTGGCGGTCGGGCTGTTAAACAGCAGGTTAAGTGACGGACACGGCAAGGCCAATGCCCTGTACGTGCTCTTTTATTATGGAGGAGGATGGCTCGGCATAACCGGAGCCGGATTCGCTTTTGAATACAAAGGTTGGACAGGCGTAATCTTTTTCGTGATGTGCTTTTTGGCGGTACCATTGATCACCGGTCTTAAAAACAGAACATAACGGTTTCACCCCATTAGATCACCAGGCTGCCAAGCTGCACGTTATTACAGATTACTGGTATGAGAAACCTGGATTTGAGCTGACCTATACAAAATGTAAGGGCCTATTTAACCTGAATTTTTCACCTAACACGAAGTACATTGCGATTTACAGTAGATATCCCAGCTGTGTTGATATCAAAATCTTATGAGGTTTGGAGTGGCTATTTCATCCAGCCACTAGTTGCTTCCAATCTCTTGCCTTTACACGATATTTACAATATTTAATACTTATCATGGATATCCTCGATTGATTCCCCTATAATGGCGGTCGCCCTCCTCTGGCTTTATCATATCAAGAGGTATTGAGATACTCTCCATTTCTCAATAACACCAAGAAATTACCAAGCTGTTTTTGCTCTTTTTTCTTGGTTCACAAGTGGTTAGCGGAAAATGTGCAGTTTCGTTTACGATGATTCTGCTTTATAAACAACATCTTTGAAAATTTGAGGATCAGGATATGTCTCAACCCAAATCTGGCGATACAGTAACCGTTCATTATACAGGCAAATTTGATGATGGAACCATCTTCGATTCATCCTACGATGGAGATCCCATTGTTTTTACAATTGGGGACAATGATCTTATAGAAGGATTCGAGGAAGGTGTTTTAGATATGCAGGTAGGTGACAAAAAAACTGTCATTCTCCCACCGGAAAAAGCATACGGAGATCGCACCGACGAACTGGTGATTGAGTTTCCTATCACCGAGATGCCTGAAGATCTTGAACTGACTGTCGGTGATGAACTCGAGCTGACCGATGAAGATGATCACGCCATTCTGGTCGTTGTGACCGAGCTCAAAGAAGACTCTGTGGTAGTGGACGGTAACGCCCCACTGGCTGGCCAGACCCTTACCTTTGATCTTGAGCTGGTCACCATCGGCTAACGCATAGTGTAATAACTCAACGGCGTTTACAGCCAACAAGCGGGAAAGAGCATGTGCATACACTCTTTTCCGCTTACCACCCAATTCCAAGGCCTGCGGTAATCCTCCGGAAACGCAGGGTGAGGGCTCCCTCGCACCTACCTCCCTTTTGAACACCACCTCACCGTAATAGTTTTCATGTCATAAGAAGGAGTACGTTTCGCTACAGCTGCACGGAGCATCTGCGGTTACTACCTTTTACCTGCTTGAGTATTTGACGTGATGATTTGATGGAGTACTTCATGAAACACATAGAAACTATACGAACTATACTTACCAGACTGTAGCCTGAACCCATTTGACACTCGGTAGAAATCTTCAACTACAACTAAGCCAATACAAACTCCTGTGAGATTTGGTGTAGCAATTTGAATTCACTTCATTTGCGCTTAAAACTGTGGTCTGGCCCGAATGGCGCTAGTTTAAGCCTTTTTTTCATATCTGCTCCGATGCTGTATTTCGACCATTTCACTTCTAGGTTTGTTGAGTAACTGATAAGGTTTTGGTCTTCGCTTAAGACACCGCGGATCGCTTCGTCCAGGCCTGTCGAAAACTTTGCAACGAGCCACGACAAAGGATAAATCTGAGAGCATGTTTTGTCTTTCATTTGTGCTCAACCTAGAGGACCCCAACCGTGGTTCCCAACTTCTAATAGCCTGTAGACTTCCTTTGAAACTGATAGACCGGATATCAATGTCTACCAGCTGTGTCGCTTGTAACATTATGCGCCGGATGCAGTTGTACGCTATGAAGTACATTAAAATTTCTTTCTTTATCATTTCAGGCGATTGGCACCGGAGGATATCAAATCCCATCGTTGTCTTGATATCACGAAAGAAAAGTTCGACATCCCAACGCTTAAGGTATAACGCTGCAATTTCGTCTTTCAGGTACTGATCTTGATCGATTAGCGTGGTAACAATATGAAATTCTTTTGTTCTAAACCCTGATTGAGTCACCTTTACTTTGATTTGTCTCATAACGAGTTTGTCGGGAAGGTCCTCCCAGGTTTTCCGCGAATACGACACCATTTCCCTGTATACTGGTTTTTTCCATTCAATCAGTAGATCATCAGGAGCGAATTCTTTAATGCAGTTTTTCCTACCGACTGGTTTTCTACGAGCAAGTGTTATCACACTATCAACACAGCGTTTTTTCAGCTCGGCTAAATCGAAGTAACTACAAAAACCTTTATCACCAAGAAAGATATCACCAGCCTCAAAGGTGGACCACTGCTTACGGAACAATGGAAGTTCGTTACTCTTTTTATTACCGATGGCATAGCTGAGCATTGTTCCGGTTTGCAATGAAAAGTATGCGCATATTCGTGCTGAGGGGAAGCCGCATCCTGGTTTCTGGTTCGATGACTGTGGCCAAAGCTCTTGATTTTCTGCTGTATCCGCCATTGTAACACCTGTCCCATCAACAACAATTACCTGGCGATCATTTAATGAATGAGATGCACGTCGTGCTCCGGACCATTTAGCAGTATGTTGAAACACCTCAACAAGCAGATTTTCATCTAATTTCTTACGTGCACAGCAATATGAAGCGGTAGATGATGATGGAAGCCGAAGGCCGTGGTTAGATGCATATGATTGCAACTTTTTTACAGCTTCTCTACATCCACCGTCTGCATCAAGGACTTGGCCTAAGAAGGACCAAAAAGTGTTTTCCTTGGTAAACAAACGTCGTCTGCTCATCTTTCCCGAAGGATCCTGTTTGAGCAATTTCGTGGGAATGAATTGCCCAAAAATCTCTCCTATCTGTTTAAAAGAGTTCTGTCTGAGGGAAGTGATTTTTCGAGCAAATTTTTGTTGTTGGCTATGAGGTTTTCTACCTCGTTTGGGAAGGTGAAAACCGGGCAACATTGGCATGATTTGGTGTTGGTTTCGCATAGCAAATTATACCAATTTTTGCCAATATATTCAGTTGCTTTTCACCTATAAAACACGCTTAAACTAGCGCCATTCTGGTCTGGCCCCGATATTCTTGATTTTCTCCCCGGGAAAGCATGATATTAACCTGAATCACGATATTCTTTCAAGAGACAAGGACGCTATATCAAGATGTTATCATGGCCCGACCCCATTCTCCCCACAACGTTAAACTCACAGGCCGCCTAAAGTCGGAGCCAATGGAGCATGGTTTATGATTGATTTTACTAAATGCCGGTTCATTGTCAACGCCCGCGACCTTAGGCGGTCCTAGTGGAGTGCCGGGTTAGCTTTCTTTGTGTTCGATTTTAAAATGACTTTTTCAATAAAGTCTGTAGCGCTATATGTTTCGGCGCAACTCCTGTTTTTTTTAAAAGGATCTCTAAACAAAACTCTCTGAGCTATGATGTCCCCAGTTTTTAAATTTGTGATTGTTACAGTTTCTTTTTCGAACCACCGTTTGCTACCTGGACCATTGGCGTAATTTTTCGTTTCTCCTGAAACCCTGTGTGTTGCGGATGAATGATTGATTGATGTCTCTATTTCTTTTTCACCTTCAAGTGTTAGGCGGTAGCGCTGTGACTTTTTTTTAAATGCTCTTTCGTATTCCTTAAAAATTCTTCGCCTGAGAAGCTCTTGCCCGGGGGATTCCATTACGCTTTTTCTGACTTGACCATCTTCTGTTTTTACATACTTGCTACTCACTACAAAATTGAAAAATTCAAGCTGTTCGATGTTTTCTTCAGAAATGTTGAACTTGTCTACCGCAGTTTTGCAGTGTTCTTCCCATTGTGAATCGCGCGCGATTTCATTTATGTGAGGCACTGCAGCTCTGGTTAAGGCAGCTATAACCACGACTATTACCGAAATATTTCCGATTTTTTTTCCGTACGACCTAAATATGACGACGATATCGAGAAGAAGTAACAAGATTGCTGCTGGGAGAATGGTGTATTTACCGTAATAGGTCACCATGTACCCGGTTCCACCACCTGGAACTGTTGTTGCCAAAAAGCGTGCTGCGAGCCAAAGAATAATAACGCTTGAGGCTAGTAGCATAATGCGCTTGATGGTGCTTGGTATGGCTAGTGGGTAAGAGTTGGCTGTATATTTTAATGCCGCAAAAAATAAGGGGGCCAATAATACTGAAAAGAGCAACGGCATTCCGAAGAGGGATAAGGGTAGAGCCAGTGCTATTGCAAAAGTGCGCATAAAGGTAGCCTTAATTTATTTCTGAAGCTAACGAGCCTGTAGAAAAAGGCAGTTCAAAATCCCGAAGATTCCCTCAACCGATTTCAGGAGGGTTCCAAAAATCTACTTTCCTAGCCGCCTATTTCGATTCCACTTGTTCTTTACCTTGCTCTATTTGCCCTCAAGTCCATTTGTGAACATTCTTGGAACTATTCTCCTCTACGATCTACCTGTCAGCTGCCTACTACCGCTCCATACGAGTGGATCTTTTTCAGGTTATGGACCATGCAGAACAGGTTCCACTGCGCATTCACTTTTCGTTTTCCTCGAAGACTGAATCGATCAAGTTTCATGGTTGACCGTATATGGCCAAAGGGTGGCTCACCAACAGCGAGTCGCATGCCATAGATTGCTCGACCAATGGTTGAATCAATCTTTCGTTTCATCTTCTCTGTGAATCGCTCATTACCGTTACGCTTTTTCCCCGGAAAGTAAGCTAGCTGACGGGCCTCGGTTTTCTCTGGCTTTCGTAAACACTCACGTCGCAATTGACATGGGAGGCAGTCTCGCTTAGCTCCTTTAAACTTGTAGGCCTGATAGTCTTTCACCTTGGCGTTGCAGCCATTGCGGTAGAGTTTCTTGCCGGCCGGACAAATAGCGTGGCTCAAATCATCAGCGAAAGTAAAATGTTCAGGCCGAAAGAGTCGCTTTCCACCGGCCCTGGTCGCAAAGTGATAAGCGGGGAGATCTTTATAGCGCTCCGCTGTGGCAAAGCGAGGATCTCGTTTGCGGAAACGAGTATCCGCAACATACCCATCTATATTCTCTGTATAGAGGTACTCGAGATTCTTCTCGGAATGATAACCGCTATCCGCTACAACTTTGGCCTTACCAAATACATCTTGGTCGCCTATCTGTTCCAAGTTAGACTGTATCGACTTCAGCGAAGGTACAAGGAGATTGGACTCACTGCCCTGCCCATAGGCTTCTGCTCCAACAATGACTTGGTGCTTCTTGTCCACTGAGGCAACACCGACATACCCCTGTATTACCCCTTTCGATGTGGCCATCTTGGCAGAGTCATTATCGGTAATGTTTGATTTAACCGGTTTGCCGCCACTGCCACGTCGGTCATCATGGTCTTTCAGCCAATCCCTTATCTTGGCAGCACTTTTTTGTAGTTTCTTCTTATATTTCTCTTCATGATCCCGAACTTCCGGCTCTATCTTCTCAAGATCCATGGACTTGTGACGGATGATCATTCTGTGCAGAGCTCGCTCTATCTTTTCAACCTTTTTGGTCAAATCGGCTTTGGTGCCACTCCATTCCTTAGAGGCATTGCTTGGGAGTTTGCAGCCATCAATAGCAAACATCTCTCGGCCAATAAGGTTCTGCTGGTCACAGATCAGCAGTACTTGAAGAAAGAGAGAGACAACCTCTTTGTCCATACTGGAAACGAAACTGGCAATTGTTGTGAAGTGGGGTCTGGTATTGGCTGAAAGGGCCATGAAAAGGATGTTTTTTTCACAGCACTCGGAAATTGCACGACTAGAAGTAATACCTCGTGAATAGGCAAACAGGATAATCTTCAGCAAGATCCGTGGGTCATAGGCTGGGGCACCAGTTTCGTCGTTGGTGAACCTGGCATCAAAGATGGAAAGGTCGAGTTCGTGATCGACCAGATAGTTCAGGGTGTACTCGAAAGTCCCTTTTTGTATCTGCTCACTGAAGAATACTGGTATGAACATCCCCTGAGCGTATGAATACGGCTTGTATTTGGCCATGGCTTCCGACTTTCGGCAGGGTTAAGGGGTTGATTACCATCGAATGAAGCTAAATATAACCCTAAATGCCTGATATTGCTATGACCAATACCTTTTTCTACAGGTTCAACGTGGAATTGAGGGGCGCGTGCCTTTTACGCGTCCCTCTATATTGTTTTGTTATCTCTTCTTTTTGTTGCTTTGTTATTTAAGTCTTTTTTTAGGTTTTCAACAAACAACATCCCGAGCAACGGACCAATTACATATATCAAAAATCGATTTGCTTTCTCTGCTATTACTGGAACTACAAATATTAAAAACATGCAGAATAGTAATATTTTAACAATTATTTTTACTTTTAATTTCCAAGGCATTTACTGAACTATATGATGACTATGATTTTCAAATTTTATTAGTCAATCTCAGTATGACTTTAGCATTATCAAAAAATGCACTATTACACCTAATATGGCTCCAGTAAAACCAATGACAACAAATGGTATAGCAATATTACCATATCCGGCAAAAAACACAACTAGCTGATATACCAACTAAAATGAAAGAAAGACTAGCAATCTTTAATCCCAACTTTTTATCAACTATTCTTTTTTCATAGAGCCAAGATCTAATACATTTCATGAGATAACGTCGCAAATCACCGGCAGCCTAAAGATGCATAGCGAGGCACGAGCGGCGCAGCTTTGGGCTGTCCGAGTGAATTTGCCTTGTTATGCAAATTGAATTTTACAGACAGAACGCTTTTTCCACCCATTCATCATGTTCAAATGGCCCATGTATTGATTTAAAACAACCACGACTTTCTTCAATGTTTCTGTTTAAGTCTGTGGCTACCCAATCAACTGTGCAAATAACCTTATTAGCTTCCAAAATCACACCCTTGATGATGCCCAGATGAAAAATTCTAATACCAGTCTGGCCACCGCCTTTCATACGCTTGATTGCAATTCTGTCTCCAGCTTTCATTCCCGAGGCTTTTTTGTATTGAGCAGGTTGATCGCCTTCTTCCCAGCCAAGCATCCAAATACCTTGCTCTATGAATTTCTTATCCTGATGTTCAACTCCACCCCATGAAGCACCAACAACCCAATATTTTGACATTTCTATCTCCATTTATTTTATTGCATAACGCCCCACTCACCGGAATTTTGGGAGCGGAGCGAGTAAAATTTCCGAGTGCAGTGGCTTGTTACATGCTCGACATAGTTTGCAAGAATGTACTTTAAACATGTATTTTTCGTGATCTAACCATATGCTCACGAAGGTAATAGGCCCTTGCTGAACCAGTTTCTACAATTCCGTTAAGCAGCTCAAGGCATGAGTTATACATTTTTCGGCTTAATGCTCCCCTGTTCTCAATTTGTAAATATCGACCTATCGACATTTCCAAATAATAAGCAGTATTGATTTGCTTGGCGATAAGACTTGAGTTCTCTGCGTATTTAGAGGCTAACAAGTGAATTCCCTTATCGAAGAACACTACATGAAATTGATGCATTAAAGATGCTAATGCTTCAAATACATGACTATTGTTTGCCGACTCACTTGCAAAATCCAATAAATATTGCGCACCACGCTTCATATCATTTTCTTCGTTTTCATGTCCTTGCCAAGGGCAGTCCGCATACATCATTCCACGCAGCAGCTGATTTAAATCATTCTGCAAGCCTATATAACGATCATTAACATCATTCAAAGCAATCTTATGCGCTTCTGGTGCCAATAAAGACCACAATGACCATATTGCGTCATAATCACCTTCTTTTTCCACAGCGACATGAAATGATAATGTCAATGAATAAATAAAACTCGGCGCTTTTGAACAGCCAGCGATTAAAAGATCTTTAAAAGGCATATAGTTGTTATTTCTTGAGTAAATAACATGTTCAGAAAGACAGTCTTGTATCTGCTTTTTTATATCATGATTTATTGTTTCATCATCTCCTGACCGATGATCTTGATATTCACTTTCAAATACAAAGTTCACTAATTTTTGAACTAACTTAACCTGGCTATCATCTTTAGTATTAAGTGGAACCATTAGCATAGGTAAATGAAGAAACCATGAGCTGTGACTTTCCAAAGAAATGTCGTTAACCGTGAGCTTAAACTTTCCTTCAACTAATTCATTACGAAATGTTGTTATAAGATCATTCCAGTTATCGATAGCTGCTTGCAACTCATCACCTTGCAGATGATAAAACCTACGTACCACACTATCTTCTCTTCGTAATCTAGCATACTCAACTATTCCACCTATACAACGGGATGCTAATTCAGCGTCTCTTGACCAAAGAAATTCCCTTACCCCCTTAGCAGCATTAGCACTAACATTAAGGTTTTCATGTGTTAACGCTGTAGCCAAAGCAAACTTCAAATGCTCTTCTTGTTCTGAATCTAGCTCTAAATCAAATAATTTAGGCAAAACAAATGCACACGCCCCAGAGCCATAATAATCAGTCTTATCATGAGCTGTTGTTCCATCCATATTATCTGCGTGCATAAATATTGACTCTAGGATAACTCCTATGCACCACTCTTTATCTCCATCACTTAAGTTCAAAAGATCATCTCTAACACAAACAGCAGCAACAGTTGTGATTGTACCAACTGCCATATCGGCAAAGTTATGAATTTCTCCTTTTTGGAAGGAAATGAGTAATTCTTTTGCTGCTATTATTGCATCTTGATATGAAGAGAAATATTTTTCTTCGAGTAATTTCTCCTCTAATAATTTTCGTCCCCATAAATTTAAACTAATTACAGTGTTATCAATTACACGTTTTTCATTAAACTCTTGTTGATCTTGCTTTAAATCTTCCGGAAGGTCAGACGAACTTTGAAGCAATATTCGATCATTACCCTTGTCTTCAACAGCCTCCCAAGTCCTTGTATCAACTCGGTGTATCATATACCGAAGTTTTTTTTCATTACGAGCAGTCGCTTCACTTGTCAATTCATCAACAATTTTTAAAGCGCCATCCCTTAACTCATTTACGAACTGAAGCCTTGTTAATAAGGTTTCTAAAGACTCTTTTCTCCAAGGTCTAAGTGCGGCTTTTCTTCTTTCCTCGATGTAAATTTTCGTCATTACATCTCTTTGATGGTTAAAGAAGTGTAATTCATTCCCCCCCATTTCTTGCGTCATTCGAATCAAATCTAAATGGTATAAGTCAGCAGTTTTCAGTAAAGGAAATGCTGCTTTTCCTACTTTATTAGGGAAACCTGTCGCCACAGAAGATAAAACAGATGTAGGCATTACAGAGTTACTTTTTCTCAGCAAGTAATCGTATATCCATTCTATTTCATTATCTTCACCACACGTATCTATATACTCAACCAACCAGTTTTCTAACGCCATAAGAGCACACTGAAGAAGATATGGTAATGTTGACTGACCTCGATAACCTTTCCAAAGATGAGGTGAGGCATACTGCTTTATTAATGTTCCGTCATTGAGAATTACATCCACTTGCTTTGCAGCTACTTCATTAGAAAAGTACTTTTCTTGTTCATCCGCAGAAGGAGCGCCAAACTCAGATTCAGCATACTTCTGTGCAGTTAAATTGCATAATTTAATAATAAAATCTAACGCTAATCTAGGTTTTGACTCAAGGAGGTACTTAAAAGGTCCTTTAGAACCACTTGCGGGGAAAAAATCACGTTCTCTATCTAAACCAAAGGATTCTTCAACATCAATTCGGCCATAAGAACTATAGCCAAACTCATCTTCTTCTGTTTTTTGCAGTAGCCACTCATGCAAAGAAAGCTTAACTACAAAGTCAGGATTACGCTTGCATAACATAGGCACATTAGTGCCTACAAGGGCTAAACTAGTCAGCTCATCAACATAACTTAACCTTCTAGGCTTTACCTTGGAGATGAAAACATCCCGCTCCATTAATTCATCAAATTTTTCTTTGATTGCTGTTGAAACCTTTAATAGGGCATTAAGTATTTTCTTTCTTCGCCCCTCATCACGATAAGAATCTTTAACCTGTTCAAGCAGCCATATACTTAACAAGCCAACCTTTTGTGAGGCACTTGGCAGTTCCTCATATATATTAACGAGTCCACACCATTCATTTATCACCTCAACAACTTGAGTAAGCATAGAGTTACTCAAATCGTGCTTAACCTCATAGATAAAATTAAATAATGCCTCCCAACCGTTACCATAGGGTTGTAAGAACAAAGATTTCAAAATCCCTGATTTTTCATCTTTAACCAATAAATAATTATATAATGAGCTTGGTCTTTGACAGGCTATTCTTAGAATAAAGCAAAAGCGGACCAAAAGTGCGCAATCATCCTTTAGAAGCTGAGACTTAAGAAAATATAGAAAATCTTCTGGCGAGTCATGTTGCATAATCGCTGCAATAGCCTCATCCTTCCAGTAACTTTCTATACCATCAGTGGTCAAGACTTCTTCAACAAATTCATTAGTTGCATCATCAAACTTCAATTTCCTGTATAGCCATAACCGAAATGCTCTACTAATTGCAGGTTCATTACCAATAGTTAATAAAAATTGAACTAAGTCATGCGAATTTTCAACGTACTCGCTCTCAATGTATTCTTCTAATGCCCAGTCCTCTAATACATCGTGCATTGGACTTATAGTGGCAGACTTCTGATCACGGTGAATTAAATGATCTTCTTCCAATTTAGCAATGACTTCAGGGTCAAACTCACTAGCTCTAATGCCAAACAACATTTTTTTCGCTCGTTGTTTTGCAATATTAATAAAAGTTGTTCTTCGTTTATCTGGCATTCCTGATTTTCTATCTGCCTCTTTTGAAATCACTGTTGCCCAGACAGTATTTCTAAAATCGACTTCAGTATCACCAGATTTAAATTGTGCTCCATTACCAATGGCTCTTACTGCAATCTCGATAAAGAATGGCACTTTAAGCAATTCAGTTAACGAATCATTAGATATTAGCCCTGTTAGCTCAGGAATATGCTCACTGACTTGGGCAACTTGATCCGTAGTAAGCCCTTCCACATTCACACTGTCGAACTGGATAGCACTAGGTTGAAGATAATTAAAAGTAAGTTGTTGATATGCATAATCACGGCCCGTTGCAATAATGGTCCAACCCGCTTGTTTTTTTATGTATTGAAGTAAATCAATAAATGCATCTTGATAATTTAGCTCTAAAACTTTTTCTAGAGACTCAATAACAAGTATTTTTTCTTTAAGTAACGAGAAGTACCCTTCAATCTGCCCTAACGTTGAATTCATTCCGATAGATGTAAACACATCGTTAAGGTGGCTTTTATCTAAGTCTTCAGCTCTTAAATAGAAAACAGGAACATCTTTACCTTTCGTTGAGATAAAGTCTTTAACAACTCCAGATTTTCCAACACCTCTAGCACCAGTAACAAAAAGAAAGTCATTTACCTCGTACAGTTCAGATATTTCTGCTATCTGATCAGCCCTATCTATATGAAAACCATTAATAGTGTTCGATATTCCATCAAATATATGGTCGCCACGCTCTTTAAGCTTTAAAAAATCATTTTCAAAATTTACTTTACTTGTCGACTCAAATAATAATTTAACTTCTTTAGGTGCATTATCTTGAGTTAGAGTTCCTGCATTCTGGTTAAATTCTTGGGCACAAGTTACTAATTTAGACAAAACAAGAGATGGTGATTCATCCGAGTAACATTCAATCAAAGAGCACAAAAGATTTGCAACGACTGAGTATTTTGCATCTAAGTCGAAAGAAACTAACTGAAAAACTTTTAAGAAAAGCCATAATTCATCATCAGTAATCGCATTCCCATCGTTAGCACCGGTTAATTGTGTCCTGAATATATTAAGTTTGTTAACTTTTGCTTCACTAGTGAAGCCTTTCGTTTTTGATTTCTTAATAAAGTCTTCTGAGTTTGATGAATACTTAGCCCATTCCAATATTGGAAGAGTATTATTAACTTCGAGCTTGGGTAACGGACCTGTTATTAATACAATTGAATCATTTTCAATATTAAAGTCAGTACTTTTAAAATCTTTCCATGCACTATTAATAACTTCAGCAAACATTGAATCAGCAGCCCCGCTTATAGTGATTTCATGCTTAACCTGAGCAAAAAGCTGACTTTGGTTACTTGCTTTATCAGTCGCAACTAAAACAAAGTCATCCGTATTTGCGCCAGCATATTTATTCTGAAACTTTAACTCTTTTGCCCTCATATCCTGTGATAAACAAGGAACACAAGACTTTGTTAGTAATGACAATGCAAAAGCAGCTTGAACTCTAGTTTCAAAGTTAACACCACCACCTCCAGTAGAAAATGGATTGCTTTGTTGTTTTACATCTTTGCTCATTTTATTTCCATAATTTCAAAACAATTCCAAACAGAAATTGAATGTACTTTGAGAAAACTGTGGTGAACGAATTGGCATGTAACGAGCCTGTAGAAAAAGGCAGTTCAAAATCCCGAAGATTCCCTCAACCGATTTCAGGAGGGTTCCAAAAATCTACTTTCCTAGCCGCCTATTTCGATTCCACTTGTTCTTTACCTTGCTCTATTTGCCCTCAAGTCCATTTGTGAACATTCTTGGAACTATTCTCCTCTACGATCTACCTGTCAGCTGCCTACTACCGCTCCATACGAGTGGATCTTTTTCAGGTTATGGACCATGCAGAACAGGTTCCACTGCGCATTCACTTTTCGTTTTCCTCGAAGACTGAATCGATCAAGTTTCATGGTTGACCGTATATGGCCAAAGGGTGGCTCACCAACAGCGAGTCGCATGCCATAGATTGCTCGACCAATGGTTGAATCAATCTTTCGTTTCATCTTCTCTGTGAATCGCTCATTACCGTTACGCTTTTTCCCCGGAAAGTAAGCTAGCTGACGGGCCTCGGTTTTCTCTGGCTTTCGTAAACACTCACGTCGCAATTGACATGGGAGGCAGTCTCGCTTAGCTCCTTTAAACTTGTAGGCCTGATAGTCTTTCACCTTGGCGTTGCAGCCATTGCGGTAGAGTTTCTTGCCGGCCGGACAAATAGCGTGGCTCAAATCATCAGCGAAAGTAAAATGTTCAGGCCGAAAGAGTCGCTTTCCACCGGCCCTGGTCGCAAAGTGATAAGCGGGGAGATCTTTATAGCGCTCCGCTGTGGCAAAGCGAGGATCTCGTTTGCGGAAACGAGTATCCGCAACATACCCATCTATATTCTCTGTATAGAGGTACTCGAGATTCTTCTCGGAATGATAACCGCTATCCGCTACAACTTTGGCCTTACCAAATACATCTTGGTCGCCTATCTGTTCCAAGTTAGACTGTATCGACTTCAGCGAAGGTACAAGGAGATTGGACTCACTGCCCTGCCCATAGGCTTCTGCTCCAACAATGACTTGGTGCTTCTTGTCCACTGAGGCAACACCGACATACCCCTGTATTACCCCTTTCGATGTGGCCATCTTGGCAGAGTCATTATCGGTAATGTTTGATTTAACCGGTTTGCCGCCACTGCCACGTCGGTCATCATGGTCTTTCAGCCAATCCCTTATCTTGGCAGCACTTTTTTGTAGTTTCTTCTTATATTTCTCTTCATGATCCCGAACTTCCGGCTCTATCTTCTCAAGATCCATGGACTTGTGACGGATGATCATTCTGTGCAGAGCTCGCTCTATCTTTTCAACCTTTTTGGTCAAATCGGCTTTGGTGCCACTCCATTCCTTAGAGGCATTGCTTGGGAGTTTGCAGCCATCAATAGCAAACATCTCTCGGCCAATAAGGTTCTGCTGGTCACAGATCAGCAGTACTTGAAGAAAGAGAGAGACAACCTCTTTGTCCATACTGGAAACGAAACTGGCAATTGTTGTGAAGTGGGGTCTGGTATTGGCTGAAAGGGCCATGAAAAGGATGTTTTTTTCACAGCACTCGGAAATTGCACGACTAGAAGTAATACCTCGTGAATAGGCAAACAGGATAATCTTCAGCAAGATCCGTGGGTCATAGGCTGGGGCACCAGTTTCGTCGTTGGTGAACCTGGCATCAAAGATGGAAAGGTCGAGTTCGTGATCGACCAGATAGTTCAGGGTGTACTCGAAAGTCCCTTTTTGTATCTGCTCACTGAAGAATACTGGTATGAACATCCCCTGAGCGTATGAATACGGCTTGTATTTGGCCATGGCTTCCGACTTTCGGCAGGGTTAAGGGGTTGATTACCATCGAATGAAGCTAAATATAACCCTAAATGCCTGATATTGCTATGACCAATACCTTTTTCTACAGGTTCAACGTGGAGTTCAGGGGCGCGCGCCTTTTGCGCGTCCCTTGAAACGGTTTGTTGAACGAAGCCGCTACGCGGCAGAGGTCTTGAGTATACTTCAGTAAAGAGTCCAATTCCGGACACTTACAGAAAAAGGAGTATACCATGAAGGCAAAAGATTCCAAACGTTTTGAAATCCTTTACGATCGGCACCTGAAAAAGCTTACGCTTCAAGGCAAGAGTCAGGCAACTATCAGCGCCTATGCCCGGGCTGTTCGTCGTCTTACCGAACATTTTGATTGTTGCCCAGATCAACTGTCGGTGGAGCAGCTCGAAGATTATTTTACCCGTCTGGTAGAAAACTATTCCTGGAGTACGGTAAAGCTCGACAGGCTCGGCCTGATGTTCTTCTGGAAGCACGTCCTGGAGCAGGACTGGCAATGGCTCAATATCGTCAAGCCACCAACTGTGAAAACAATCCCGGATATCCTTACTAGAGAAGAAGTTGCCTTACTTGTTCACAACACGCGCAAACTCCGTTACCGGGTCTTTCTCTTTACTACTTACTCCATGGGGTTGCGTTTACAGGAAGCACTTTCTTTACAGATCGGAGATATCGATGCCAATCGCAGACGGGTACATATCCGCAGAGGCAAAGGACATAAAGATCGTCTGGTTCCACTGCCTGATCGAACCCTGAAGGCATTACGCATTCTCTGGCAGGATCATCGCCATCCCAAGCTGCTTTTCCCAAACTATAGAGGCTCTGCTGAAACCATCATCAGGGCAACCTCTCACATGAACATCGGTTCCACCCAGCAGGCCATGAAAGCGGTGGTTGCAGCCTGTAACATTAAAAAAAAGTCTCCATCCACTCCCTCAGACACAGCTTTGCCACCCACCTCCTCGAAGCGGGTTTAAGCCTTCGCCACATCCAGGAACTTCTCGGGCATTCAAGCCCCACAACCACTGCCCGTTACGCCCAGCTCACCTACACCGCGGAAAAGGATAGCATTGCCACCATAAACGAGCTGATCAATTCCATGGAGCTGAACCCAACGAGGAAGCAACATGGACATTAAATCACTCATCAACAAATACTTCGACCTGTACATGATTCGTCATGGCGGCAATGCCATCCCAGAGCAACTGAGGGCTTTGAGGGACATACAGCAGTGTCGAACCCCTCAATCTGGCGAACTCTATGCACGATGCCCTGATTGCCAGCATGGAGAATGGCGCCCCCTCTCGTGCGGCAACCGCCACTGCCCAACCTGCCTCAATCACCAGACCAGTTCCTGGCTTGATAAACAGCAGGCGAAGCTCATGCCGGTCCCCTACTTCCTGGCCACCTTTACCTTACCATATGAACTGCGATACCTGGCATACGGGCACCAGAAAACTGTCTATTCCCTGATGTTCAAATGCGTCGCTGAAGTCCTTAGATCCTTTGCTGCGAACCCAAAACATCTTGGAGCGGAGATCGGCATGACCATGATCCTGCACACCCACGCGCGAGACCTCTCGTTTCACCCCCACATTCATGTACTCATCCCTGGCGGCGGTATAGATAAACGATTCGGCAAGTGGAGAAAGGTGAAAAATGACTATCTCTTCAATGGATTTGCCCTGGCCAAAACCTTCCGCGGCAAATTCCTCGACATGCTGAAATCAACAGGCCTGTCCCTGCCTCAAAATCTGCCTGAAAAGTGGGTTGCCCATTGTGAATGCGTGGGCAATGGCTTCCCGGCCCTGAAATATCTGGCCAGATATCTCTATCGAGGCGTCATCAGCGAGAAAAATATTGTGGCAAGTCACAACGGAAATGTCACTTTCAAGTACCGTGACAGTAGGACTGATGAGCTAAGATATTCCACAGTAAAAGCAGAGGATTTCCTGAACATCCTGGTCAAGCATGTCCTGCCGAGAGGCTTCAGACGCGTGCGGGATTACGGTTTTCTGCACGCCAATGCCAGAAAAATCAGAACCCTCATTCAGCTTATACTGCATGTCTTTACCCCAATAGTGCCAAAACAGCGGCAAAGGCCAAAGTATTCCTGCCCAAAATGCAAGGCGGCTATGCTGGTGATACGCTTTCGATTCGACTACGGCAGATCAGGATAATGATTAGCCTGGACGCTGCTCTCACATAAATTCAGCAGGAGGTAATGCAGTCTATGAAAACAATCTGTTTCTTTCACACCTTGTCAGGTGAAGGGATAACTATGCTCTATAATTACAGCTAGAATTCAAGGCCCCCTTCCAGGGTAATTACTTTCAAAAGATATTTCCTTAGGAGAAAAGCCGGGCTTGTTCAACCACGGATAAGATTGTGGATCGCTTTGCGATCACAATCTATCCTTATTCGTTATCGCTTTTTTAATATTCTTCTTGGGACAAACCACCTAAAAATTAAAAACTCTATAATGACACTGAGCTTCACTTTTAGTTTTTCTTCTTCATCATAGTATCCATCATTATTGTATGAATTTTCTAAGTAAATTTCTATTAGTTCATTTGCTTTCTCTACATCTTCATTTATAACGTAAATAGTTTTCTGGTTGAATAGTTCAATTGGTGGCCCTAGCCTCAATGAACCAAAAAAGTCGTTATGAACATAAAAATTTACATTTTCACTCATTAAAATACTTTTGATAAAGATTAAATCGAATTCATTTTCTGGATTGTAGATCTTTATCATCAGTTTTTATTTCGATAACAAGTAATTATCCGGAAGACCGACTGAAATGGTCCACAACGGACCTCTCATCCTTCAATCAGCTCCATCCAGATGGTAAATAATTAGTAAATCTAGATAAATAGATTATACTGATCAAAGCAAGCTGTTAGTGTTCTACTTCTGGGTAACACCACAAGAAAACATATTATACCCAATTCACTCCCATAGGTTCGGAGGCAGTCATGCTGGTTGTACCTACAGAGGTCAGAGTCAGGTATGCTGAGTTTCTCGCTCAAAGAGGTGTAGCTCAGATATACGTTAATAAATGTCAGAAATGGCTCCGTTACTACCTGGATTTTTGTGAGAAATATCAGCATGAGACGGCAACCACTCGGGGCCTGGATGCCTTTCTTGTAAAATTGACAGAGAAAAATCAAAATGTCGCGACCAGGCAAGAGGCTCAAAGGGCAATTCAGCTTTACCTGGATTTTTTGGTTCTCAAGAGAAGTGCTGGCAGCCGCCCAAAGAGACCAGAAAAAATCGATAGAGTAGCCGTCGTTGGGAAGAAAACCATCAAGAAGACTAACGATAGAAGTACAAAGCCCGTTAAGATCGCAACCATTCCACAACATATAACTGCCAACGAGCATGAAAGCTCATGGGAAGCTCAATTCGCCGATCTTGAGAATACCATTCGGATGCGGCATTACTCCGACAATACTCTCAAGTCGTACAGAAAATATATCAGGGATTTTCAAACCTATACAAAATCCCTGCATCCTGATCGATTGTCGGCGGAACATGTGAAAGAGTATCTCACCCACCTTGCCGTCAAGAAGAAGGTGTCCGCCTCAACCCAGAACCTGGCCTTCAATTCCCTCCTCTTTTTTTTCAGAAACGTACTGAACAGGGAATTCGGCACCATCGATGGCGTTGTACGCGCCAAGAAAAGACCGTATATCCCGGTGGTGTTATCACGGGCGGAAATCGACAAGATATTCAAGGCTATCGATGAACCGTATCTTCTCATTGTCAAACTGTTGTACGGTTGCGGATTACGCCTGTTTGAGTGTTTATCGTTGCGTGTTCATTGCCTGAACCTTGAAGGAGGTATTCTCACCGTCCATGACGGAAAAGGGAAAAAAGATCGTACCGTCCCCTTACCCAAAAATCTGCTAGGAGACCTGCATGGGCAGTTGGACATGGTTTATGATCAATATAAAAAGGATGTAGGCAATCGATATGATGGAGTTTTTCTTTTTGACGCCTATGAAAGGAAATCAAAGAATGCTGCCCGTCAATTTATCTGGCAATGGCTGTTCCCCGCCCACAAACTCACAAAGGTAAAGGAGACTGGAGAAGTGAAACGATTCCATCTCCATGAAACCCATGTGCAGAGGGCGATCCGGCGGGCGGTGGAAAAGGCCTGTCTCACTAAAAGGGTCACGGCGCACACCTTCAGGCACAGCTTTGCGAGTCATCTTCTTCAAGCAAATTACGATATTCGAACCATTCAGGAGTTACTCGGACATAGCGATGTAAGGACAACCATGATTTACACTCACACAGTGAAAAGTACGACGAAGAAAGAAGCAAAGAGCCCACTTGATTTTTAATATTTTCACCAGCAATAAGGAGTAAGGGAGTATTAGGGGGTAGACCACGATTGATTCTACAAACAGGACACTTCCCAACTATCTTGTGAGTGTCATGGATGTCCCCAATATTTGCCTCAGCTAAGGGATTTGCCGGCCGGTTCATGATTTGCTAGCCTTTTTTACATACGTCCTGGTCTAACATGCAAGACTCATCTCCATGCTTTTCAACCTGTATTGTCGAATGCCCAATACCAAAACGGTCATGTAATTGCTGCTGAATTATCGACAAATTATTATTGCCTAAATCATTATCTGTTGTAACAAGATGCACCGATAAGGCTACTTCTGTAGTGCTCATGGCCCAAACGTGTAAGTCATGAATCTGAGATACATTTTCCAGACCTGAGAGGTAGGCCATTACTCCTGCTATATCGATCTGTTCAGGAACCGAATCGATGGCAAGGTTCAGAGAGTCACGCAGCAAAGACAAGGTTCCAACGAGGATGACGGATACGATAAAAATACTGACTAACGGATCAATTACTTGCCAACCTGTGAACATCACAATGATGCCAGCAACCACGACTCCAAGTGAAACGCCAGTATCGGCAACCATATGCAAATATGCTCCCTTGATGTTTAAGTCTGTTTTCTGACCGGAAACAAAAAGCAAAGCAGTAATCGCATTAATGACGACACCAATTGCCGCAACCACAACTACCGTTATTGCTTCAATTGGTTTTGGATCGAATATTCTGCCAATAGCCTCCCAGGTAATTCCTCCAAGTGCGAAAAGCAGCACTATGCCATTAGTTAAAGACGCTATGATTGTTGCCTTACGAAAACCATAGGTCCTTTTTTCCGTTGCCGGTTTTCTGGCGAGCCAACTTGCCCCCCAAGCAAGCAACAAACTGAATACATCACTTAAATTGTGCCCAGCATCTGCTATCAGCGCCAATGATCCCGCAGCAACACCGTAGCCTGCTTCTATGACAACGAAGACTATATTCAACAATATCCCAACCGCAAAAGTGCGGTTATAGTTGATTTGCTTATGGTCGTGATCGTGCGCCATTCGTTCTTTCCTGCAGAGCTAGCCAAACCGATTGAGCGGCCGGAATCACCCTCATGCTATATAATATTACGGGATAACCACTTTTTGGAAATCCTGCCCCTTTTCGAGATCCATCGGCACGTAAGTGATATTGTCTTTGCCAAAATCAACAGCCTTCAAGTCAATCACGCGTAGGCGGCTGTTGTACTGTGTTCGGTAATAATAGCGGAGCGCTTTGGTATCCATCGCCGATGTCGCTTTCCAGGGTCGGGCCACGCTATAACTCTGTATTTACGCAATTATCCCAGGCCAATAAGGTCATATAACGGTCTATATTACAATTTTTCGGGTCAGAATTGGCAATATATATTCCAGCATCCTCTCTAAGCTGGTAACTTTCTCCCGCTTCTTTGACCTTGCGGCCTTTGGATCGTAATCCTAATCGATGTTTTATGATTTCCACAAAAGATTCATCACCAACTGCTATGCTTTCACTCCACCACGCTTGCCTTCGATCTACATTGCAAAGAGCTTCATCAACGTATTCTTTATGTGACTTCTGAAAAGCATGACAGCTCGAAAACCCTGAAAGCTCAGCAAGCTTCTCATACGCGATAAGAACACATTTTCTGCGTGGCTTCTGAATCTCATTATATCCACCAAATTGCCATTCCGAAGGATGAGAAACAACACCAGCACGCACCATATTCAGATCAATATACACAATACAACGTAGTAGATGCTGTTTGGTCTGGATGGCTGTGGCGTGATAACGGTCTTCCCAGAATGCTCCTTTCCTATTTTTTCTGGAATTGTATTCCTGGCCAGTTCTACCAGCGACCAACTTAACCGATTGCGGGATGACGTCTCGCCCTTGATCATCAAATACGAGCAGGTGTATATGGTTTGAGGTAACTGTATAATCTAGAATAGTCAAACCATACCGCTTTCGGGCTTCGTAAAGCCAGTGGAGCCATCTCTGCCGATCCATTTTCAGTTTGAGCAGAAAGTCCTTCTTATGGCATCTATGAGTGATGTGCCACACCTGCCCAGGTAGATAGTGCCTTTTGGCTCTTGCCATAATTTGTCTCGTCCTAAGAAGTTCAATATCTTGGTTTTCTCCCCAGAAAAACAAGACATTAACCTGAATCACGATGTTCTTTCAAGAGACAAAGACGCTATATCGGGGTGTTATCGTGGCCCGACCCCACTCTCACCTATACTGCATGTCTTTACCCCAATAGTGCCAAAACAGCGGCAAAGGCCAAAGTATTCCTGCCCAAAATGCAAGGCGGCTATGCTGGTGATACGCTTTCGATTCGACTACGGCAGATCAGGATAATGATTTGCCTGGACGCTGCTCTCACATAAATTCAGCAGGAGGTAATGCAGTCTATGAAAACAATCTGTTTCTTTCACACCTTGTCAGGTGAAGGGATAACTATGCTCTATAATTACAGCTAGAATTCAAGGCCCCCTTCCAGGGTAATTACTTTCAAAAGATATTTCCTTAGGAGAAAAGCCGGGCTTGTTCAACCACGGATAAGATTGTGGATCGCTTTGCGATCACAATCTATCCTTATTCGTTAGGCATGAGCTTTTTACACTCAATGGCTAAGTTGCGTGGAGGGGCAGCCATGCGGTATCGGGTCTTTAGACTGCACCAGCCAGATATATATCCACGTCGTCCTGCGTAATCAAGTCAATGCCTGTATCAACAGCCTGAGGCATCTGAACGCCCAGCGATGCTTGCCACAGCATCAGGACGGACATCGAACCCTGCATTTTCGGGATGGTTGCTGAGGAGGACTCGATCACGCCTTCTTTAATGGCATCGAGTATGAGCTTAATTCCATCCATGCTGACTACTTTTACTTTGCCGGCCCTTCCAGCCTTCTTAATGGCGGTTGCTATGCCTATCGAACCGGAAGCATCGCAGCACAAGTAACCGCTCAGGTCGGGATGCGCTTCGAGAACAGTCGAAGCCTGTTGGCGAGCGGTCTCAATGTCGTCATTGTCAGTGCCACCGTCTAAAACAGTTATACGGGGATGCTTCCTTAAAACAGCCATCTGGGCTTCGTATCGTTCTTTGTGGTTTGGTGCCGTGGGATATCCCTGCATCAACGCCACTTTGCCAGCTCCCCCAAGTAGCTTGACGAGGCGCTCGGCCGCAATGATCCCCTGCTGGGCAAAATCGTTGCCAATGCTGGTCATGCTGGCGTCTGGCGATGGTGAGTCGAAAAGAACCATCGGAATGCCCTGATCCCTGATGCGGTTGATCGCCGTCATATGGCCTACTGCGTCAACCGGATCTACAGCAATGCCACTCGGGCGACTCCTGGCAGCTTTTTCCAGCATCGCGTTCTGCTCGACTACGTCGGCAATTGATGGTGGCATATAGTCGACCACAATCTCGACACCAAGCTCACGACTTAGGACTTCGGCCTGAGCTCGCGCACCTTTGTGTACCTCGTCGAACCAGGGATGTGCGACTTTCGGGATAATGATGAATCGAAGCTCTCTTGCCATTTTTCGCGTCTCCTTTGTTGATTTCTTGCCAGTGGCACAACTTCACAAAAATGTCATGTATATTGAGATAATCCAAAAATCAGCAAAATTTCAGGTATAATATGGATATCTGAACCGTATCGCAAATTTAAATCTGGTGTCAAACCAAAGGCCCTAAAAATGCGGCTTTGAGGCAATAAAAAGGTCAAATCTATAGGCTATAATTCACCCTTAAAAGTTGTGATTAAAATTGAATATCGCAGGTTTTTCAGGACTTCAAAACTACCGATATGTTGGAGAAATCGCAACTTTTGGATAAATACTTCAAACCACAATATCTTGGGGTACCTAAAAAATAAAAGAGGTCCGGAATAGTAACAGTAGAACGTGCTTTTATATCTTTTTATCAGTTACAAACCTATAGCAGAAAATTGCGCATTCCTGAGTCCCAGGATATTCATCGAATTGTATTGAGGGATAAAATCAAAAATAAATTGGAAGATTCAATATTCCACTTTCCAGGGTCGGGCCACGCTATTGCTCTGTATTTACGTAATTGTCCCCAGCCAATAAGGTCATATAACGGTCTATATTACAATTTTTCGGGTCAGAATTGGCAATATATATTCCAGCATCCTCTCTAAGCTGGTAACTTTCTCCCGCTTCTTTGACCTTGCGGCCTTTGGATCGTATTCCTAATCGATGTTTTATGATTTCCACAAAAGATTCATCACCAACTGCTATGCTTTCACTCCACCACGCTTGCCTTCGATCTACATTGCAAAGAGCTTCATCAACGTATTCTTTATGTGACTTCTGAAAAGCATGACAGCTCGAAAACCCTGAAAGCTCAGCAAGCTTCTCATACGCGATAAGAACACATTTTCTGCGTGGCTTCTGAATCTCATTATATCCACCAAATTGCCATTCCGAAGGATGGGAAACAACACCAGCACGCACCATATTCAGATCAATATACACAATACAACGTAGCAGATGCTGTTTGGTCTGGATGGCTGTGGCGTGATAACTGTCTTCCCAGAATGCTCCTTTCCTATTTTTTCTGGAATTGTATTCCTGGCCTGTTCTACCAGCGACCAACTTAATCGATTGCGGGATGACGTCTCGCCCTTGATCATCAAATACGAGCAGGTGTATATGGTTTGAGGTAACTGTATAATCTAGAATAGTCAAACCATACCGCTTTCTGGCTTCGTAAAGCCAGTGGAGCCATCTCTGCCGATCCATTTTCAGTTTGAGCAGAAAGTCCTTCTTATGGCATCTATGAGTGATGTGCCACACCTGCCCAGGTAGATAGTGCCTTTTGGCTCTTGCCATAATTTGTCTCGTCCTAAGAAGTTCAATATCTTGATTTTCTCCCCGGAAAAACAAGACATTAACCTGAATCACGATGTTCTTTCAAGAGACAAAGACGCTATATCGGGGTGTTATCGTGGCCCGACCCCACTCTCGGATCTCATCTGACAATTGTGTCGATACGCGGAGACCTGAGATGAGCAGCCTATATCCGTAACGGATTCTCTTGAGAGGGTCGACCTGCCAATATCATTTTGTTCTTTTTCGCTTGATATCAAAAAATAGTTTTTGCTGTGCAGCCTCCGAAATAGCTGCAACTGCTGGATGTTTGATAATTCGTTCTACTGAAATCGCATAAAATCTTTCTTTGATATCACGCGTCCGACCAATGAGCTTAACTTGGTACTGTTGAACCACCTCCTTCTCGATAACTGTCGGGGCAACAAAAATCCCATCACCTGCTTGACCAAAAACCTTCAGGAGGGCACTGTCGTCAAACTCCCCAACTATGAGAGGCTGGATCTCCATTTTGTCTAGCCATTGGTCAAGAATCCCCCGCAAGGTGCTCATGGCCATGGGAAACAGCATCGGGGCATTGTTGAGGCAATATGGAAATTTCTCATGTAGTTGCTCTACCAGTTCTTGCGTTCCCAAAAAAGAAACACCGCACTCCCCCAAGAGGTGATTGTAGGCCTTAATGCTCAGCCCCGTTCGTAAGGGGGTGTCTGTCAGGACCACATCAAGGTTGTGCATTGCCAGCTCGGCCAGAAGATTTTCGTCTTTCCCTTCATGGCAGATCAACCGGACTTTTTCCGGCAAGTTGTTTATTGGCGCCAGTAACTTTTGGGCAACAAGCTTTGGCACCACATCAACGACCCCAACTCTTAAGGACCATGGCCCAGTGACTGGGACTCCTTTCAACGAATCCATCATTTCCCGGCCCAGTGGAAATATCTCATCTGCATATCTCAAAACGAGCAGTCCTGCATCTGTAGGCTCCAGGTTCCGCCCCACTTTTTGTGTCAATTTGACATCAAGGCTTTCTTCCAGTTTTGCCAACTGCGCGCTAATTGTGGACTGCGCCAGACGGAGTTTTTCACTGGCTGCAGTTATGCTTCCCTCACGCATAACAGTCCAGTAGTAAAACAGATGATGATAATTTAGCCATTCCATGTAGACCTCAACAGTTCGGTTTTTACGAATTATGATAACACATTTATCTATTTGACCGAAATCGGTTTGGGATTTATTTTTCACATAGAATGCATCGGCCAGCTTGTGTCGTTCGATATCTTCACCAAGGTGGCGCGGGCCGAATGGGATACGCTGGGCTTCTCCTGCGGCATTATTCCCTGTGTCGGAGCTCTCGACTTTTACTTGAGGGGTATCTGGCGATGGTTTCCAAGTTCGCGTATCTCGATCTCGGATCTGTTACGGTCAATGCATTCGGAGCATTCAGGCTGCCATAACTGTTGGCTATGCCATGAGTATCAAAGCCCATTTTCTGATACATGGCAAACATATGCAGCAAGCATAATGGATTTTTTCTGGCATGCGTACTCCAAGCTCCCTCCTGGCAGGAAAGAGCAACCTCAATGGAACCGGTCCCCCCGGCGAAGCTTTTTCCCTGCCAGGTTTCATGTCAGTAGAGAGAAATGGTAACCTGTATCAAGTAGAGGGTAATCTGCTACGACTCACTCTTAACAGGTTGTACGCAACTACAACCGATTCATCGAAATTATCATAAGTGACCATAAACCATGAAAGAAGAACCAATTGTTGGAATCGTTTTGGGCAGCGGATCGGACGTGCCCGTCATGAAAAAAGCCGCTGAAGTCTTAAAGGAGATGGGGGTTCCGTTTGAAATGGATATCAGCTCCGCTCACCGCCTTCCCGATAAAACAGCGGAATATGCGAGGAGCGCCAGAGGACGCGGTATCGAGGTAATCATCGCCGGTGCCGGCATGGCTGCCCATCTCGCCGGTGTCATCGCTGCCCATACAACCCTGCCCGTAATCGGTGTGCCACTGGCATCCGGAGCTTTGGATGGTGAGGACGCGCTCTACTCAACGGTACAGATGCCGCCAGGCATCCCTGTGGCGACAGTAGCTGTTGACGGCGCCAAAAACAGCGCCTATCTTGCATGTTCCATCCTCTCGATTAAGTATCCGGAATTAAAAGGAAGGTTAGAGGATTTCAGGGAAAACACGCGGAGATCCCTCAAAAAGCAATCCGAACAGCTGACTCAGGAGTTGCTGGCCTCCAACCTAATAGCAACACAGGAAGATCCTTCAAAATCATAGGGTACTTAGCTGCCTTACCATGCTGCTCAGGCAACATGGTAGCGTATGGGAGCGGATAGAAACAAGTCTCCAGCTTAGACCGTTTATTAACCATATTCAAACCGATGAAGAAAATGACAAAAGAACAATCAGGACGCCCCACCGCTGAAGAGGTTCTCCAGATCCTCAAAGATGGTAACAAACGTTTTATATCCGGTAAACTTGAACATCCAAACCACTGTGAAGAAAGCCGTAAGAGTCTGGCTGCAGGCCAGGAGCCGATAGCAACCGTCCTCACCTGTGCCGACTCCCGTGTCCCCCCTGTGGATATCTTTGACCAGGGCTTGGGTGATCTTTTCGTCGTACGGGTTGCAGGCAATGTGATCGGAGATCATTCCCTGGGATCTATAGAGTATGCGGTCAAGCACCTGCACACCCCTGTTGTTGTCGTCATGGGGCATTCGAGCTGTGGGGCAATTTCGGCAGTTGCCAGCGGCGTAGCCCTTGAGGGTCACATTGCCACACTCGGCCCTGCTATCCAGACTGCCATCAAGAATATAAAAGAGGCCGAAGGAGACTTGGTGAACAACGCATCCAAAGAACTGGCCAGACAGATTTCAGTAAAAATAGCCCAGTCAGAACCAATTGTTGCAGAATTGGTGCAAAACGGAGCAGTGAAAATCGTACCCGCCTACTACGATCTTATGTCCGGAAAAGTAGAATTTCTTTAATCATTGAGGTCGGACATAAGCTGTCATTCAGATGCCAGCCGAGATGGATATCCGCGAGGTGACACGACTGCTTTATAGCGCCGATAGCAGAATGGCTCCGGTGAAGGCAGACTGAAAACGCTGTGCCGCAGCCATCCGCCCCTTGGGAAACGCATTCAGGCACTGGGCTCACTTTCATAATTTCGTTGTCATCGGTGACAGAGCAGCATGTTGCTGATCGATAACTTTACATATAGAAGACCAACCTTTAATCCTACCCGGCCCTGTATGCTGCAAGATACCTCTTCTTACAGGGCTGGAAATATTTAGATTCTCCTCAGAAAAAGATAACCAACTGTAATTGATAGTAAAAAAAATAATTTTCTGGATATAATGTGCAGGAATACAACCACATATTCCATATAAGGTTTGCACATGATCCGATATACGAGCAGCAAACAACTCGGTCTGGATGGTTTCATTCTGCCCTTTGGCGGCAAGTTGAATCCGGAGAATCGATGGGTGAAATGGAGCCGGATCATCCCTTGGGATGACCTGGCCAGATGCTACTACCAAACGATGGATCCCAAGAGTGGTCGACCAGGCAAGGATGCGCGACTGGTGATAGGTGCCATGATCATCAAGCACAAGTTGACCCTGAGTGATGAAGAAACTGTGCTGCAGAACCAGGAGAACATGAAGTTAGCGCCATTCGGGGTAGACCACGATTGATTCTACAAACAGGACACTTCCCAACTATCTTGGACCTTGTCTGAACCTGTTGGCAGGGCCAAGATGTTCACTGGCAAGTCCGAGCCAAAAATAGAATTGCTATGTTCAGCTTATTCCTGAACATATTATATTTTCGATACTCAGGGTAATTGTTCTTATAAAACAGAAGCACACGACCCGTCGCCTTTTCAATTCAACAATCGAACGACATCCCGGGCAATTCGTTCACTGTATGTGTTCAATTTCCAGTAGCCGGGACTCCAGCTTTTAAGGAAACGGTGAAAATCAATCTAGGCATAGGGGTAAAGCTTGCGTCACACCGCCTCTACTGCCGGAAAGTCGATTTCTGACTTGCAGGCGATCAGAGCGGAAACCGTGGCACGTCCCCTATTCTCACCCCGGCATAGCCCCCATCTTTCCACCAAAAATGTTAGGTATTTATGGTTATTCCTAGGAAGTTTTCATCCAGAGTTTGACTATCTCTAACCAAAGATGCAAGTTGTATCAAAATGTTGCATCCATCATATGCATACAATCATTAAATCCACCTTCCCTGTCGTCATCGAACGGCGAGCACACCTTTCCACGGAGGCAAGCAGTAATGACCCTACTAAATAATGCAGTGATCAATATTCCAACAGCGATAAACGAACCTATTCTAGACTACGCTCCTGGCAGTCCGGAGAGGCAGAGACTTAAAGAAGCCCTCGCAGAGGCCAGCTCACAGCAACTTGAGATCCCATTGATCATCGACGGAAAACGCATCACCACCGGCAATACAGGGAAAGCAGTAATGCCCCATGACCATAATCATCTGCTCGCGACCTACCATAAGGCCGGAGCAAAAGAAGTGAAGATGGCTATTGATGCCGCTCTCGCAGCCCAAAAACAATGGCAGGCCTTCCGCTGGGAAGAACGATGCGCCATCTTTTTGAAAGCGGCTGAACTTATTGCCGGTAAGTACAGAGCAAAACTTAACGCAGGTGCCATGCTCGCCGGTGGCAAGAATGCCTTTCAGGCTGAAATTGATGCCGCCTGCGAGTTCATCGATTTCCTCCGCTTTAACGTTGCTTTTGCTCAGGAGATATATGAAAAGCAGCCGGAATCTTCAACAGGAGTTTGGAACTACTGCCAATACCGCCCACTGGAGGGTTTTGTCTTCGCAGTCACCCCCTTCAACTTCACCGCCATCGCCGGTAACCTACCGACCGCCCCGGCAATAATGGGCAACACCGTAGTCTGGAAACCAGCATCGTCTCTTGTTTATACCCCTTACCTGATCATGGAAATTCTTGAAGAGGCTGGTTTACCACCGGGAGTTATCAATTTCGTCCCAGGCTCCGGGGCAACCGTCGGCGACCCTGTGCTTGCCGACCCCAACCTTGCCGGGGTGCATTTCACCGGTTCCACCAAGGTCTTCCAGGGAATGTGGCGAACCATCGGTGAAAATATCGCCAGCTACAAGTCCTATCCCCGCCTGGTAGGCGAAACCGGTGGTAAAGATTTCGTATTCGCCCATAAAAGCGCCGAGGTTAAATCGCTTGTTACCGCCCTTGTGCGTGGTGCTTTTGAATATCAGGGACAGAAGTGCTCTGCAGCCAGCCGTGCCTATATTCCTAGCTCACTCTGGCCTGCTGTCGAGGCAGGTCTTCGTGAAGAGATGTCACAAATCAAGATGGGGCCACCTACAGATTTCCGCAATTTCACAGGGGCGGTCATCGACGAGAAAGCCTTTGATACCATTTCCTCATACATCGATTTTGCCCGTGACAGTCAGGGAGGCGAAATCATCATCGGTGGGAAATGCGATAAATCCGTGGGCTATTTCATCGAACCAACGGTCATTCTCGCTACAGACCCGCATTTCAAAACTATGGTCGAAGAGATTTTTGGCCCCGTACTGACCATCTATGTTTATGAAGACGACGCTTTCATAGAAACCCTCAAGCTCTGTGACAGTTCCTCACCGTATGCTTTGACCGGGGCGATCTTCTCGCAAGACCGTGCAGCTGTCAGTACCGCCATGCACCAACTCGAACACACAGCAGGCAATTTCTACATTAACGACAAGCCTACCGGCGCAGTGGTTGGCCAACAGCCTTTTGGCGGTGGCAGGGCTTCAGGCACCAACGACAAGGCTGGCTCCATGGCCAACCTGCTTCGCTGGGTGTCAGCACGGACCGTGAAGGAAACCTTCGTTCCGCCAGAAAGTTTCGCCTATCCATTTATGGGAGAGGAGTAGCCGTTGACTCTTGTGATACTTTTTATGATTCCGAACTAAAAAGCAGTTAAGGGATGAGGTGCCCTCGGTCAGCTCATCCCTTACACATGTTTGCATTTTTGATCAAACCCAAAATACCACGACAAAAACTTGCTCAATCTTCTTTTTCTGCCAACTTCACAGTGCTTTTGAGATTTTGCTTAAATGTCTTATGAGCCACCATACAGCCCCACCCGAATCCTCATTATTTAATCAAAAAAGGACTGGAAGTACTTCAGTCTTTCTTTCGATAACGGCTCGACACCCTCAAAAGGATAGGGACGTTTCATATGCTCGTACTTGGAAACACCCAAGGTGTGATATGCAAGAAGCTCCACCTGCTCCACAGCTGGGAACCTTTGGATAAACTTTTGCAGCTTTTCAATATTCTCATCACTGTCATTTACACCCGGTACGAGCACATGCCGTATTCTTACTGAGGTCCCGCTATTGGCAAGAGCCCTGTAAAAAGGTTCGGCCTTGGCCATTGGAACTCCTGTGAGCTGCTGAAAGCCGTCGGCTGAGACTGCCTTCACATCAAGCAGCACCAGATCCGTCACTTCCAAAATCTCTTCATAAGCGCCAAGCCCCACGCCTGAAGTATCTATGGCAGTATGCAACCCTCCATCCCGGCAAAGACGAAGATACTTCAATAAAAATTCAGGCTGCATCAATGGCTCCCCGCCAGTGCAGGTCACCCCGCCAGAGGAATTTTCCATGTAGGATCTGTAGCGAAGGGTTTTCGCATACAGATCCTCGGCCGAGACCGTGTTCTCTTTGCTGAACTGCCAGGTATCCGGATTATGGCAATAGATGCAACGCAAGCCGCACCCCTGGAAAAACACCGCAAAGCGAATTCCCGGCCCGTCATGGAGCGCCATGGTCTCTATGGAATGAATGTAGCCGTGCATGGGGTCACATTGCTGTATGAAAGGTTCTCTGCAGCACTTCAAGCTGCTGTTCCCGGGTCAACCGGTTAAAATGCACCGCATACCCTGAAACCCGTATTGTCAGATTCGGGTACTCATCGGGGTTGTCCATGGCCTTTTTCAGCGTATCCCTGTCCAGCACATTGACATTGATATGATGTCCACCCTGCTCGAAATAGCCGTCAAGAATGGCGGTAAGATGCGCTTTTCTGGCCTGCAAATCTTTGCCCAGTGTCTGCGGTACAATGGTAAAGGTGTTGGAGATGCCATCCTCACACACGTCGGTATAGGGAAGTTTTGCCACAGAATTGAGAGAGGCCAGCGAACCGTTCAGTTCCCTGCCATGCATGGAGTTGGCACCCGGGGCAAAAGGCTCTCCTGCCTTTCTGCCGTCCGGCGTAGCACCTGTTATCTTGCCATAGACCAGATTTGAAGTAATGGTGAGAACGGAAAGGGTATGTTTTGCGCCGCGATAGGCAGGCCGCTTCTTTAACGCTGCCGACATTTTTTCCACCAGCTTGACAGCCAGATCGTCAACCCGATCGTCGTCGTTGCCAAAAAACGGGAACTCACCGCTTACCTCATACCCTTTGGCAAGCGAGCCCTCCCGTATAACCTTCACCTTGCCATACTTCATGGCACTCAGGGAATCTGCGACAATGGACAATCCGGCAACGCCAAATGCCATCAGCCTGTCGACTTTGGTGTCATGCAGTGCCATCTGACTTGCTTCATAGGCATACCGGTCATGCATGGTGTGGATGATGTTCATGGTATCAACATAGAGCTCTGCAATCTTTTCAATGGAGAGGCAAAGCTTGCCCCATACCGTCTCAAAATCGAGAGAGTCACCTTCGATGGGTTCCAGCCCCTCGACCACCTTTTTGCCGCTCACCTCATCAACACCACCATTTATGGCGTAAAGCAGCACCTTTACCAGGTTGCAGCGAGCACCGAAAAATTGCATGTTTTTACCGATCGTCATCCCTGAGACACAACATGCGATAGCGTAATCATCACCATAAAGTGGCCGCATCAGTTCATCGCTTTCATACTGCAGTGCGTCCGTGCGGATAGAGAGTTCCGAACAATATTGCTTGAACTCCGCAGGCAGATGTTTTGACCACAAGACGGTCATATTCGGTTCCGGGCTGGGGCCCAAAGTATCCAGAGTGTGCAGAAACCGGTAGGATGTTTTGGTTACCAGAGTGCGGCCATCATTTCCCATGCCGCCGATTGCCTCGGTTATCCAGTTTGGATCTCCTGCGAAAAGCTGGTTATACTCCGGTGTTCGTAAATGGCGAACCAACCGCAGCTTCATGACAAGCTGATCGATGAGTTCCTGGGCAAAGGTTTCGGTAATCAGACCGGCTTTGAGGTCCCTTTCAATATAGATATCCAGAAAAGTACTCACACGCCCCAGGGACATTGCCGCGCCGTTATTCTCCTTCACGGCTGCAAGATAGGCCAAATAGAGCCACTGCACCGCCTCTTTCGCAGTAGACGCCGGCCTGGTGATATCGCAATCATATCGAGCGGCCATCTGTGCCAGTTCCTTTAAGGCACTAATCTGCGTGGAGAGTTCTTCGCGTTCTACCACCCTGGAGCCATCCATTGGGCCTTCGTGATTATCCAGATCACGCTTTTTCTCGGCAATCAGAAAATCCGTGCCATAGAGCGGTACCCGGCGATAATCCCCAATAATCCTGCCTCGCCCGTAGGCATCAGGCAAACCCGTCAGCAGACCGGCACTTCTGGCCCGTCGCATAGCTGGGGTATAGGCCGCAAAAACGGCCTCATTATGGGTCTTTCTATACTGAAAAATTGAGGAAATTTCTTTGGAAGGAGTATAGCCATAAGCCTCACAGGCCCCTGCTGCCATACGCATCCCACCAAAGGGGTTGAGTATTCGCTTGAGCGGTGCATCGGTCTGCAGACCGACAATGAGTTCATTCTCTGCATCGATGTACCCCGGTTCAAAATTGTCTATTCCCGAAATGCGTGTTGTATCGATATCAAGAACACCCTGCTGCAGTTCTTTTTTGAGAAGAGCCTGGCACTGGCCCCAAAGTTTCTCAGATTGCTCGGTGGCTGAATCGAGAAAGGAACTATCCCCCGAATATGGGGAATAATTGAGCTGGATAAATGAGCGGACGTCTACGGTTTCCTGCCAAATTCCCGGCACAAAACCATTCCATGAATTGTTCATAATTCTTCAATTCCAATGGTTTACAGTCCGGCAAAAAAACACAAAACCGCCTGGACTGTTGCCCAGGCGGTCGGCATATCTTCAATCACACTCCCATGTGGTTATCCACTTCCGCCAGTCATGTGATTGTTTTATTCATTTGTTGTAGGTGGGCTAGTGTAAACAAGCTCAATTTCATTGTCAAGCAGGAAGTCATTTGTTCGCCCGGAAATGAATTAGCATTTTTTTTGACACAACAACGGGAACATAGCAGACACAGTTAATGCTATGCACTAAAAGTATCAGAGTGATATCAAGCGGTCATCTTGTTTCATTTAACTCTGACCCTTTTTAACGCCCAAGGATTATGCATTTCATCAGAAATAAGATACAAAGCTGGATTCGAGCAGACTCTTCCTAGGAGGCTGTCGGACTTTAGCCTTTTTCTACTTTAATCCGTGGACTCCTATTGGACTCTGATATCGAATTATGCGATTCTCAGAGCCTTAAAGTGGTCAGTCCGACAGACTCCTAGCCTCAGATGTCAATCAAACTTGGCTGCCGATCTTTTAAAAGATTAACAGTAGACATCTCATACATGGACATGATTGACCGATGACGTGTTTTATGTTGGCAATCTCAACCCACATCTCATGACTGATTTGAAAGTAGAATCGATCGTCAGCGAAGCTCAAAATAGCGCGGGAAACAACGAGGGGCAGGGAAAAATATTGAGAGACGATGAAGATACCTATATCTCTACACTTTCAATATATACCCTCTACACGTTGACCATTTAAGTCATTGTAATAACGATTAATAATTGTTAGATATTGACTGTTTGTATACAGTGGTTCTTTTTGGGAATGTCAGTTTGGGGAAAGCTGACCAAAAGAGTAATTGAGTATCATCATTTTTTAGGGGGTTCGTGATGGAAAAGGGGCGACTTCTGCTCCAAAGCAGATCTGCTTTGACTGTGGCATTTTTTGTGCTGGGTATGACAGGTTCTGCAGCGGCTCAGGAATATTACACAGATATTTCAGTCGGTGCATCGTTGCTGAATTTACCTGAAACACAATTCTTTAAAATACAGTCTGATGATTGGAGACAAATCCGTCCTGTCGATTATGGAGATGACGACCTGGGTGGTATTCAGTTTACCGGGGCATTTGGTTACCGTAGAGATACAAAGCTCATGGGTGCCAAACAGTTGGACTTCAATCTCCGCGGAGAGATTACGAGTGTTTCAACCAATGACGGTGGAGTACGGGAAAGGACCCCCGATTCACCTTACAGGTACGGATGGGTAAGTATTTCTAACCAAGCTGGTTATGGAGTTCCCTACAATGAGAATACACTTGTGGCATCCATTGATCGCAAAGCCACCATGTCTCGCCTGGAGGCTACCATCGGTGCTACTTATGACCTGAAAAAAGATTGGAATGCGACAGTTTTTATAGGCCCTTCCTGGCGCTATCTCGATCTGCGCAACTCATTCTCAGGATCTATCTCAGGATCTATGCCAGATTTCTCGCACAATTGCTCTTTAGAAGAGGATGTCACCACTTCATATTGGGGCGGTGTTGCTGGGGTTTCCATTACCGGCAGTTACAAGGAAAATTGGAGTGGTTCGCTTATTTTTTCCGTCTCAGCTTATAGCTCTTCGACAGATTATAAGGCCTATTATGAAGATAGTTCTTGGGGGGAAAGTTACAGACAACTCGAAGCGGATGAGAGCGCCTATGGCGCGGATCTGAAGTTAACCGTAGATTATAAAGTCTCGCCTGGAGTTACGCTTGGTTTCTACGCAGTTGCCCAATATCTCTCTTCTGTGCCAGATGTCAACTATGGTGGTTACCCTTGGATGTATCCTGAAGATGGTGTTCTGGATCTTGAAGAAGCTGATCTCTACGGTTTTGCCGGTGGTTTACAGTTTACTATTGCCCTTTATTAAAGAGTACGGTGGTTACCCGACATGGCCCTGAGATCTGGTGATGTAGAATCAGTCATATAGGCATTCAAAAAGCCTATCAATGTCGGGTAATCAGGTTTCGTCTTAATAACGGGTGATACGCTTTCTGGTTCGGAAGCATCCATCAGGCTCTGCTGCCGAATTGACAGCAAACAGACGTGCCGTTCAAGCAGATAGATTTAAATGTGATATTAGTTACCTATGCAATGGGCTGTTCTTGGTATGTTGTCAGGTGCTATGCAAGGTTACACGACAGTATCGTGCAGCCCGAAGCAGGACCTTACCACTGGCAGCCGTCGTCAGTTTCCGGCCTTTCTCGCTAAAGATGTTTCCTGAGTCTGTAGCGTCTCCCGAGGACCTATCCCCATCATGGTGTTGTATACTACAGTGTGAGCAGATCGCTCATGCAACCCCAACCACAGGAGGCGCACCATGAAAGTTTCCCAAGCGGTAGATTTCCATCTGCAGTACCACAGAGCCAACTCGAAAAAAAAATACCATAAAGACATGTGAATTCGTTCTCCACAGATTTTCTTCGCAATTTGGTCAACGTGATCTCGCCAGCATCTCCCAGGAAGAGGTTCTTGATTTTCTCCTTTCACTTACCAAGAACAATCGCCAAGCAACCAAGCGAAACCGGTACTCCGTTTTAGCATCCTTTTATAACTTCAGTATTAATACCGGATTTCCTGCCCTCACTAACCCCTGCAATAGTTCAGTCATCAGGAAGATCTTTAGACGACCGCAGGCGGTACAATGGAATATCATAGACAAGGAGACGGTTGATGAGATCATCTTCAGGACTACAAGCGTTCGGAATAGACTCATACTTGAATTGATGGCCAGGGGTGGGATGAGAGTAGGCGAGGTTTTGAATCTCACACCAGCGGACATCCAAGAGAGAAATCTGACTATCCAAAATCCCAAAAGTGGTCGAGTTGGCGAGACGGTTTATGTTCCACGGAAAATCTTGGTAAGGTTAACAGCTTATGCAAATGCCATGGATATAGAGAGCAATGACCGTATATTTCCCATTTCCTATGTCACCGCCTGGTCGATGGTTAAAAAGGCTGGCAAGATGGTCAACATAGAACTGCGACCACATGATCTTCGACGCCATGCAGCAACGTATGCCTCAAGATCGGGAACTCCTATAGAAATTGTCAGCAAGGTAATCCTGCGGCATACTGATCTTTCAACTACTCAGCGGTATCTCGGGAAGGTGAATGACACGGAAGCGATCAGGTGGATCGAAACACTTTATGGATAGGTATGCCTCAACGGGCGAGTAGCGGTCCTCGCCCGTTTGGAGCAACAGTAGATACATCAATATTAGAGATTGGTGAAGTTCCATAGCCTTGCCTCTGCCAATCACTGGTTCATGCTTCCTTGATTATGCTCCTTTTTGGGGCCGCAGCAATTTTGGGTAACGATGTAAATAAATTCAGCATCTTTACCTGCCTGCTTAATCCAGCCTCAAAAATCGACAAAACACTAGCGGCTGTTTTGAATATCAAACATTTTCATCGTGTGGATGATATGCTCTTGCATTGCAACCTTAGCCCCTTCAGCATCCCTCTCTCTAATACAACAAAGAATGGCTTCATGTTGTTCCGGCGTGTGGAAAATACTCTCCTTTGGAGATGTATAAAACGAGTCATAGAAAAAAATGTATATTGAAGCCTGATGAAACAGCTGCTTGCAGACACGCTCCAGATATCGGTTATTAGCAGACTCTGCAAGCAAGAAATGGAAATCACGATTTGCCAAGTAGTATGTGGCATCATCTTTCTCATCCAGTGCCTGTCTGTCTTTCTGGTTAATTGCATACAATTTTTCCAGATTCTCCGCAGGACAGACATGAGCAGCCTCCCAGGCCACCTGCCCCTCGATCATCGCCCTGAGACTAAACAGCTTCCGTCCCTCATTTAAGGGAACCACCGGGATATAACAGCCTTTCTTCTTTTTCCGTTCAAGGATTCCCTCAACATTCATTCGTGACAGGGCCCGATTGATTGGAGTCCTGCTCATGCCAAGGGTACGGGAGAGATATTCTTCCTGGAGAAAATCTCCTGGAACAAACTTGCGTTCATAGATGAGTCTGAGGATTTCAGCATACGCCAGATCCTCACTGCTTGTCTTGCTGTTCGTGCTAACCATATTACCTGTGTGTGCTTCTTTGATTTTAGGAAGAAAGCTGAATGTAAAACAGATACTTACAGATTTCCTCTCCTGATATCAAATCAAATCTTTCCAGAAGAGTTCGTCACTAATAAATCACGCTCGTAATCTCATATACTTACACCCTCTATACGAGCAATTTCAAAAATCATCCATTCAAAAATGTTTTTTCTCTTGCATTCATTTATGTATTTATTTATTCATACATAAGTCCAGACGCTACTAAACGCAACTGAATTTCCGTGTAAATATGTTTTTCGTATATGGTTTCAACCTGAAGGAGTCTTAAACAATGGAACGAAAAATTGTTCTTCTAGGCTATGGAATGCAGGGAAAAGCCTGCGTATATGATCTTATCAAATACGGTGATTTCAACGAACTGAGTGTTGTCGACTGTTACGAGGGATTTCTTGATGATCTCAGCGCAATTGATGACAGCAGGGTTCGAGGGTACCAGATCGACGGTAAAGATCTGGGAAAAATCCGTGAACTCCTCTCCCCCGCCTCACTGGTTATAGAATTTTTCCCTCCCCACTTGACACTTCCGATGGTTGAGCTTGCCATTGAATGCGGTTGTCATGCCATAACTTCAAGCTATATCAATAATCCGGCTTACGCAAATCAGCCAGGATTTGCAGAACGACTGGACAGTCTTGACCAAAAAGCCCGGCAAGAAGGCCTTATAATCCTGGAAGAATTCGGTATGGACCCTGGAGTAGACCTTGCTATGGGCCAAATGATAGTAAACTCGTTCGATGAAGTTCATGCCCTCCATTCCTACGGGGCAGGCTTTCCGGAATTGCAATCGGCAAACAACCCGTTACGGTACAAATTTACCTGGTCTGTTATTGGAGTGATTCGTTCCCACCTTCGTCCTGCACGGTACCTCGATAACAATCAAATTTGCGAAATTGAAGCCGATGCCATGTTCTCGCCAAAGAATACCCACAACCTTGATCTCCCGGGTTTAGGCGACACACTTGAGTGTTTCTATAACGGCAACTCCACACAGTACGTAGACCATTTTGGGATAGGAAAAACTGTTAAGAGTATGGGGCGCTACATTTGCCGCTGGCCTGGGCACGGTGCATTCTGGGAAAGAATGGCTCGTTGCGGCTTTCTGAGCAGCGAATCAATCCAGGTTGGCGACCAGCAAGTTAAGCCAGACGAATTTTGCGCCGCTCTCTTAGGTAACCAACAACAGTTTTACTATCAAAATGATGAAAGCGATGTTGCTCTCCTGCGTGTCGACGGCAGAGGGTTGATTGATGGCTCCCCTAAACAGGTTCTGATGCAATCCATCGTTTTACATGATCATGAATCCGGATTCTCCGCAATGCAACAAACCGTCGGGTTCCCAATGGCCATCGGTTCCATGATGATTCTGGATGGAAAATTAGAGAAGTCTGGAAGAACGATGCCGATGGAGGTTCCCCTCGACCACTACTTTAGCGAGTTGGACAAACGGGGAATTAAATTTACAAAAACTGTGAACGATTGGGACGGACAACTCAACCCCTGATTGGCTTATGGGTACGTTATCTCATGACGTATGATAGCCATTCAACCTATACATTTTGGAGGATATAGATAAATGAACTCCCAAAAACCTTTTCTCGGAGTTCTTTGCTGGGAAGGGGGAAGTAATCCGAAAGGACTGGAGCAGCTGGAAAGCCTTCCTGGCAACAGCACCAATCCGTTGACCTACTCCTTCCCAGTTCTTTTTAAGAGAGTAAAGGGAGCAAACTACCAGTCGGTCCTGGTTTCCCCCGATACGGCTCTCATCGGTCCCATGGTGGAAGCTGCAGAAACCATGATAGAGCAAGGAGTGAAATCAATTATTACAAGTTGCGGATTTAACGCAATTTTTCAGCAAGAACTGGCTGCTGTTCTCAAAGTTCCTGTCTTCACTTCAGCCCTGATGCAGATACCGTTTATCCGCATTTCGCTCGGCGGAAGAAAAATACTGGTTATCACCGCCTCAAAGAAGGACCTAAAACAGGAACATTTCCAGGCAATCGGAGTCGCAGATATGCGTGGAATTGAAATCTATGGTATGGACGAGATGCCGGAATGGAGCAAGATCAGTCGTTCTCCTGACCAGCCTCTTTCAATAGAAAAAGTGGAAAAGGAAATCGTTTCACTTGCTGTTACTGCAAAAGAGGACCATCCGGACGCGGGAGCAATCTTATTGGAATGTACGGATCTCCCACCTTTTGCGAATGCAGTTCGAAAAGCTGTCGGTCTGCAGGTGTATGACCTATCGACGATGGTTTCATTGATTCATGATTCATTTTCCACTTAATTTCAAAAAAAGAAAGGAGTAGAGCTATGTCATCATATGAAAAGTCAGTAAAACCTGTCTCTGCGTTTCTCGCAATGATAGGTCTCGTCATCATCCTCGCAACATGCCTCCAGGTTTTGAAATTACCTACCCGGGGAACCTTGGTATTGTGTATTGTCTATCTATCTGTAGTAACATATTTTCTTGGCAACACCCTCAAGGAAATTGAAGGCTACCTCCTTGACGGATTCAAAAAAGCCGCATTCACTGTTGGTGTTTTAATGGCGGTGGGTTGTGTTATCGGCGGCTGGATAATTGGTGGCGTCATACCATCGATCATTTATTACGGGTTGGACCTCCTCACCCCATCATTATATCTCACAACGGGTCTTATCCTCTGCTGTCTCACCTCATACTTTACCGGAACATCCTATGGCTGCATCGCAACAATGGGCGTTGCCCTCATCGGTGTGGCGGAAGGACTCGGAGTACCTTTGCCCATAGCTGCTGGAATGGTCGTATCCGGTGCGCTTTTCGGGGATAAAATGTCACCATTTTCGGATACGACTAATCTGGCGGCAGCCACCGCTAAAACCACTCTATTCAGTCACATCTACTCTATGTTATTCACTGGTGGTCCGGCAATCGTAATATCTTTAATTATCTTTGCCGTAATCGGCATGAATTTCGGAGATAGCCAGGGAGCCAGTCCAGCCAAGACTCAGGAACTGATGGCTGCCATAGATTCTGTATTCATGATCAGCCCTTTTCTGCTTCTGATCCCAGCTGCAACTATTCTCTTAATCATAAAAAAAGTTCCACCTATTCTGAGTATCATGATCGGCTCGATTCTCGGTGTAGTTGCAGGAATGATTTTTCAGGACGCATTTACAGCCAAGGAAGCTGTTCTTGCTTTGTTTAAAGGTGTCAGTTACGACTACGGCAATGCTGATGCTGCCAAATTACTCAATAGAGGCGGACTTGGCAGTATGGCCTGGATTGTAACTGTTGCCCTTATTGTTCTGGCATTTGGCGAAATAATTCAGCGATCAGGTATCCTCAAGGCTCTGCTTACAGCCATCAGCAACTCTATCAACAGCAGTTTCAGGCTCATTGTTGCTACAATCGGCGCATGTCTGGCAACAAACCTCTTTTCCGCCAGCCAATATGTTTCAATTGTCCTGCCAGGTGAAACTTTTGAGCCCGCTTACAGGCGGATGAATATAAAAGGGAACGTTCTTTCCCGTACCCTGGAAGACAGCGGGACCCTTTTCGCTTTTCTCGTACCGTGGGGCAACGATGCGATTTTCACGGCTGCAACCTTAGGTGTTGCAACTTTGGATTATGCCCCCTATGCATTTTTCTCCCTCATTTGCCCCATCCTGGCTGTTTTATATGCAGCTACCGGTAAATTTGTCTGGAAAAGGGAAAATGAAGAAGCGGCTGATACTCCATTTGATGTCACCGGTCAAGAGTTGGTCACTGCGACCGTCAGGACCACTGAGTAATTAATATCACTGCCCACAATAGCGACACAATCAATAGGTTATGTCGCTAGATGATACAAGATCTCAGTTGAGAGTTGCAAGAGATTCAGTTGATCAGGAAAGTTTGAAGATCTTGGATAAACGCCCAAAAATGTATCTGATTACCCCTAAAGCTCAGCATTTAAAAAACCCTTGAGGGTGGTCACTCTGTGATACCCCTGGCATGTCATAATCCCTAGGATAACCTTCACAGGGAGAAACGACATGCCAAAGAATACAGTTCAATTTCAAAAAGGCCTCAGCTTGAAGAGATTTCTCGATACATATGGCGCTGAAGAGCAGTGCCGAGAAAGGCTATTCAATGCTCGTTGGCCTACTGGATACAAATGTCCGAGATGCGGTCATACCAAACACTACCTGGTCTCAACCCGGAATCTCTATCAGTGTCGCAACTGTCGTTTCCAATGCTCACTTACAAGCGACACTATATTTGCCTCCTCAAAACTGCCTCTTACTACTTGGTTCCTCGGGATTTTCTTTGTTACCCAATCGAAAGAGGGTATGTCAGCGCTCAATCTGCGACGATTACTGGGTATTTCAATCAATGCTGCTATGAAAATGAAGCACAAGCTCCAGCACGTTATGAAAGTCGCCGATGACAGTTTTGCCCTCAATGGCCTAGTTGAACTTGATGACGCATATTGGGGTGGTAAAAGGTCCGGTGGTAAGCGTGGCCGGGGAGCCCCCGGCAAAACCCCATTTCTTGCTGCCATAGCCCGCAACGAAAAAGGCCATCCTATTCATATGAGAATGAGTAAAGTGAATTCCTTTTCCTCCCAGGAAGTTCGCAAGTGGTCGTTGAAGCATATCCACCACCAATGCGTTGTAATTTCAGATGAGTTTGGCCCGTTGCGAGGAGTTGCTGACAGCGTTGCTTTCCACGGCGCTGTCAATACAAGTGAGATTTATCACAATCCCGACAACAAGATTTTCCATTGGATCAACACCATGATCGGCAATGTCAAAAGGGCCATACATGGTACATATCATGCTGTGAGTCCAAAGCATTTGCCAAGGTATTTGGCTGAATTCTGTTTTCGTTTCAACAACCGTTTTTATATGGGAGCCATGGTTGGCTCACTTATTCGTTATTCCGCAGTTACTAAGCCAATGCCTCAGCGTATTTTAAAGTTTGCTGAGGATGAGGGGTAATCAGAAAAATGTAAAAGACTCATATATTCACTTCTCGCAGAAATAACCACGTTGAAGGAAATAAACAATACTCTTTGGCAATGGACGTTTCATTAGAAGAGAGTGTCCAATATCATTCAATCTTAGATTTGCATTGTCAATCATAAGAGAGGATCAGGGATTTCAATTTCACATTTTTCCTGAATCCTTTCAGAGTCGCCTCATCCTAAGCAAGCACCACTCACCAGACAGGCGCAAACCCATCTTCTCAGGAAACACCATAACCTGACCATTCCATTGACCCCTTAAGGTTGGCAGAGCAAATTTAAATTTTTTTTTACTCGATTCTGCTGCGGTAATGAGCAAAAATATATGGTAGCGATATAGGCTAAGAGCTGATCGAAAGTGGCGTGTTATCTTCCATGCTGCCTAACAACTATTCTCTCTGTATAACATTACCGAACTGGAATTACGCAGTTTCCTTATAATCACTTGTTAGCCAGACAACCCGCATGATCCTGGCCCGATAACAGAATTCGCATCAGAGACAAACCTGTAACAAGAGGTGATTTATGCCAAACGACAAGCTACTTAGCGAAGAAGCCGTCAGAAAGCAATTGTCCTTTATGACGTCGGTCATCAATTCCATTCCGGACCTGATTTTCTACAAAGACCTCGAAGGGGTATACCTCGGCGGTAATAAAGCCTTTGCCGAACTCATCGGACAGTCCATCGAGGAGGTTGTGGGGAAGACAGATTTCGATCTGTTCCCGGAGAATGTCGCCAGGTTTTTCCGCGAGAAGGACCATGAGATGCTCGATAGTCGGCACACGAAGCGTAATGATGAATGGGTAGACTACCCGGACGGGCGTCATGTCTTATTGGATACTTTGAAGACGCCGTTATTCGATGAGCATGGAAATCTTTGCGGCTTATTGGGTATTAGTCGCGATATCACCGGCCGCTAGTTCATGGACGGAAAGGCCAGCCAACAACCTGTTGCAGCGGCCGGCGCTCTGCGCCGTCGCTGAACCCGGACGTTAGTCGTTCAATAGAAGTCATGTAATTTGAGGGAGTGGCATGGCATCGAATAAAGATGATCCAAAGGCAGATCAAACAGCATCACCTCGTCAGTGGTTCAGATTAGTTGTAGTGTATCTCCTAATCCCGCTGGTTTTATTTATTTGCGGTGGCGATCTCCGCTGGTGGCAGGCCTGGCTATATTCCATGCTTATTTTGGCCGCTGGTATTGGTGGGCGCATATGGGCGGAACGTCGGCATCCCGGATTAACAGCCGAAAGACAAAATATGGAGAAGGTTCAAAGTGCGAAAGCCTGGGACAAAGTGCTTGCTCCACTGATGGCGCTGAGTGTGAGTTTCCCACCGATCATTGTGGCCGGGCTGGATCATCGTTTTGGTTGGTCACTCCCATTTCCATTGTGGCTCATCGTGCTCGGCTTCTTCTTGATCTCGCTCGGATACGCTTTCGCTGCGTGGGCTTTTATAGAGAATCGCTTTTTTTCCAGCGTGGTGCGTATTCAGGTGGAGCGAGGGCATGTGGTGTGTGACAGTGGCCCCTATCGGATTGTGCGACATCCGGGATATGCAGGAAATATGTTGGCACTCCCAGGTATGGTGCTGGCTTTAAGCTCTACGTGGACACTTATTCCGGCGGCTGTTGCGCTAATCATTTCGGTGATTAGAACGGTGCTAGAAGACCAGACTCTACAGGATCAGTTGCCTGGCTATCGTGACTATGCGCGACGCGTACGCTATCGGTTGATTCCCGGGATTTACTGAGGAGGTTGCCAGATAGCAGCGCCTAACAAGGCACGTGCTCTGACACAAACTACGATACGCTTCGTTTGCGCCACACAGATTGGTATTTACTCCATCAAGCACTACCCACATTGCTCGATAGCATTTTTTTATCGGGCACTGTGGTTGGTATGATTAATCGCCGATCTGGCAGCATCGAGTCTGCAATCCTGTTTTTCCGCCTCGGTCCTAAAACATCAGGAATAGTCCTAAGTTGCAGAATTTCAGAAGTGGTTAACCTTGCCAGTGCGAGGCCTATCATTGCGAGAACGTGTATTCCTGTAGCTCCACAGGAAACATATAAAAGTTACCCCTGCTTTCAGATTGTTAAAGCTTATAAATGGCAGTATCAATGATTTTGGTGTCCACTTCTTTCGACCTACCTCAAACCTTGTGGGGTCGCTCGGCCAAAGCCCGAGGTTGAATTAGAGGCAATTCGCGGTTGGCAACATGGTGAAATTATAGTTGCTGCGAGAAGCATTAACTGCTCCTATGCCAGGGTAGAGGTTGTAAATATCAACCCGCATGTATAGCGATACTCAAGATTTACCGTTGAGGCACCATTTCTGAGTGGATTAGTTGAGGACTTAGCAGGTATTATCAGAAAAATAATCAAACACGCAAAAAAAACTACTTTTGAATGAAGGAGCTGGATGTGAGAGAAAAAAAAATTGGGGGACTGCTCAAAGTTTTCATTTTATCAATCACTATTAGCCTGCTAGCGGCAACAATAGCGACAGTTGTAGCCGCAGAGCAACAGGTGCAGATTCCTATTCCAGGAATGGTGACCATGGTGGACCTTGGAGCAAAAAAGTGTATCCCATGTAAGATGATGGCACCAATTATGGAGGAACTTGAAAAAGAGTACAAGGACCGGGCTGCCATTGTCTTTATCGATGTCTGGGAAAACCCAGGTGCAGGAAAAAAATACGGCATAGGCCTCATACCAACCCAAATTTTCTACGATACCAAGGGTAACGAAGTACTGCGACATGAGGGTTTCTTTGATAAGGCCTCAATAATCGCCGAGCTGACGAAACTTGGTGTCAAATAATTATATGGATCATATTTTTCTTACCATCAATACATGGATGAACCAAGGTCTTCTACTTGGGGGCCTTAGCTGCTTTTTATGGGGAATGGTTAGTGTCCTTTTCAGTCCCTGTCATCTGGCATCAATACCGCTTATTGTTGGTTATGTAGCAGGGCAGAATCAAATCATTGCTGGCCGTAAGGCGGTACTATATGCGGTGCTGTTTACTGTCGGCCTGTTTATCACCATCGCCACCATCGGTTTTATTTGTGCTCTACTTGGCCGTATGCTCGGTGATGTAGGCCCCTATATGAGTATTGTAGTGGGTGTGATTCTGCTTTGGGTTTCCCTTAACACTCTCGGGCTTGCAAAGTGTTCAATGTCAAATGGCTTACTTGCTAAAATTCAAGTGAGGGGAATGGCAGGAGCATTCGTCCTTGGCTTGGCATACGGTATCCTTTCCGGTTCCTGTACCTTTGGGTTTATTGCTCCTATTCTCGCCATTATTACTGTTCAGCAGAAAATTCTTACCGGGATTTTTTTTATCCTCCTGTTCGGCTTTGGTCACTGTATCCCCATCGCGCTAGCCGGTAGCTCCACCGCTCTGGTTAAACAATTTTTGGATAATAATGCATGGCAACGCGGAAGCATATTGTTCCGCAAGCTAGCAGGAATTTCAATCGGATTGCTGGGAATCTATTTCATAGGTCAACCATTGATGAGATTTGTTTAGCGATGCAGGGGGGGGGGAGAGGACAAAAATAGGAACCTGACATTCAGATCTCCCTCAAAACTTTTTTTCGTCCATCCTCATTAATGATAACCATCATCTCCTTATTTAGCTGAAACGTTATGTGAAGACTTGTCTTGGCAAGGTACTATCTAAAATTATTTTTAAAACAGAAGATGTTTCCTGAACATCAAATACTTTTAACGTCCAGGAACTCTTCTTAGAAGCTACAAGCGACAGTTGCCTTTTCAGCCCAACGATCGAACGACATCCCGCGCAATTCTTTCGCTGTAGGTGTTCAATTTCCAGTGGCCGGGACTCCAGCCTTTGAGGAAGCGGTGAAAATCAGTCCAGGCATAAGGGTAAAGCTGGCGCCACTCCGCCTCTACTGCCTGAAAGTCGATTTCTGGCTTGCACACGGTCAGTGCGCTCTGAAGAGCGGTGAAGTAGGTATTCAGCAACCAGCTTTCCAGACGCTCGCAATCATCTTCCCCAAGACAGCTGCCGATAAAATAGGCTACATCCTTCATGCCACATCCACCGCCAACGTATTGAAAATCCACAGCAGCCACCTTGTCGCCATCAGGAGAAAAACAAAAATTTGCAAGCTTGGCGTCTCCATGTACAAGGGTTCGATACCGACATTCCCGCAATAATTCATCAATCCTGCTGGCAGCCTGTTTAAGTGCAGGATCATCCAGCGCCTCCAATTCATCTGGTCGGGTTTCCAGATGCCAGTAGGTGCCTTGAGGCCACAATCCTTCAGGATCGTTAGGCTCGACTCCCATCCAGGTCGCGTGAAACCAGGCAAGCCAGTTGAGGCAGGCGGTAATCTCCTGTTCTCCGACTGCCTCACAACGACCAGGAAAACCTGCAGAATCCAAGTCTTCCAGAACCATCACGGTCTCGGAGTCATGTTTTTCTACAGCCAGGCAATGTGGAACACGGCATTCATCTGAACAGTGATGAGCCCAGTTGGTGTACCATTCTGTTTCGACTTGATACGACCTGAGCTTACGCTGATGGCCAAGGTCAGTATTCCATCCCCTTGGGTGGTCACCACCATCCATCAGGCTCACATGTTTCACGACCACAGTGGAAATGGAGCTCCCTGTTAAGCCATAGCGCAGGATCGCACCGTAACCGCTCCACAGCTCCTGAATTCCTTCTATCAGCTCCATGTCAGTGGCGCCAGTTGCCTCTAAAACACAATTGAAAAAATCGCTTTGCATAAATATTAAAAAAGTACTTTGGGAATACTTAGTGTTACCCCAGGAGTCCGACAGACTCCCAGACCGTGCCAGAACCGATTAATTGACACCTACGTGCACAATAGCGCATGTTGAAACAAGATTTTAGAGAGTGTTTAATCGGCTCTTGATTTCCACGATTAATAGCTGTTATCCAGATAACGCGCTTTGATATGTTCGAGAAAGTACTTCGGGTTGGTCATCTCACCCGTTGCCTCACGGATAAGATCTTGCGAATCCATGGTACTTCCTTTTTCCCAGATATTCTCACGAAGCCATTCACGGATAAATCCGACGTCCCCTCTTGCAAACCTGTCCTGCCAGTCAGGATAGACCTGGCGCATGGTTTTGCTGAGCTGGGCTGCGTTGAGTGCACCAAGCGTGTAAGAAGGAAAATAGCCGAAAGAACCATCCGTCCAGTGGATATCCTGCAGGCAGCCATCCCGATAGTTCTCCCTGGTCGATAGACCAAGATACTCCTGCATTTTCAAATCCCACAGCTCCGGAATATCCCCAGGTACAATCGTACCGTTGATCAGTTGACTCTCAATCTCAAAGCGGAGGATAACATGGAGCGGATAACTGACTTCATCTGCGTCGACTCTTATATAGCTCGGCTGAACCCGAATCGCCGAGCGCCAGATCTCTTCAGCTGAATATTTGCGACTATCAACCAGCCCATTATGAATCTCATCGGTGAAAAAGGTAAGAAATGGTTTACTCAAAAAGATCTGCTTTTCAAAAAAGAGGCTCTGACTCTCATGCAAACACATGTTTCGCGCCTCGCCCACCGGTAGATTGTCCCATTTTTCCGGCAGACCAGCCTCATAACTGGCGTGACCTGTCTCATGGGCCGTCCCCATAAGCGCATCGATAAAATCGTCATCCTTGAACCGGGTTGTGATTCGTTGATCCCCTCTTCCACCTGTGGAAAAAGGGTGCAAACTCACGTCGAGCCGACCTGCTTCAAAATCAAAGCCCAAATATTCCATAAGCTTGTGACTTATAATCTTCTGCTGCTCAACAGGGTATGAACCCACCGGAGAGATTGCTTGCTGCTGTTTCTGCAGCACCTGCTGCATAAGCTCGGGAAGCTCCTTTTTTAAACCTGTAAAAACATCGGCTATAAATTCACTGCTGTCCCCGGTGCAATGCAAATCCAGCATGGCGTCGTAGGGTGTGGTAAATCGTTTGGGATCTGCAGCCTGCCTGAGCTGTGCCTCCTCGCGGGCCAGTTTGACCACTTCTTCGAAGTTGGTCAGAAAACCTTGCCAATCATTGTCCTTCCTCTGGGTTCGCCAACCATGTTCGCATTTTGAGCCGGCATAGGACTGTGCCTTCACCAGACTGGCCGGCAGACAACTTGCCTGCTGATAGGCCCGATTCATTTCGAGAACCGACCGCTTTTGCTGCTCATCCGTCGCCTGGTAATCAGCCATTTCAATCAGCTCACCGATTTCAGAACTGATGAGCATTTCGTGGCGCATTGAGGCGAGTTCAGCAATTGCCTGCGCCCTGGAGTTATTTCCTCCAGGTGGCATCATCACAAGCTGGTCCCATTGCAGGAACGTTATCGCATGATCAAGCTGGGCAATTTTCTGGAATTGAATCAAAAGTTTAGGATAGGCATTTGAAGGCATAGAGACTCCAGTATTTTTTGAGTGTTGTCTTTGATATCACTCACGATGTTTTTATATATGCTTGCCACTCTGCCTGAACTCACGTAACGAGCACGGATCTATTATGATCCTGCCACCTTCGCGCACCGCTCTGAGTTCACCAAACTCAAGCAATTGATAGATTATCTTGCGGCCAACTCCAAGATATCGTGCGGCATCCGCCACAGATACTTCTGCGGGAAGTATATCACTCTGAAATGAATTCTTCATCTATTCAACTCCATACGCCATGCGGAAAAGATCAGATGTATAGCGAAGCGGTCAAGCGGGTACCAGGAGCCTGTCGGATTCTGCCATACTCCTCCTTAAAGAAAAATATAGGCACGAACGGGAGGAGGCAAAGAGGAGGGGAATAAAAGAAAAAGCGGGATGCGTGCCGATAAAGGCGAAACAATCCCGCTTTATAAGATCATCAGCTGGCAGCCTGAAAAATTACAAGCCGAGCTGGTCGGAAATCTGCTGCATGGCGGTAAGGCTCAATTCGCAAAAATCCGCCAGAGGAATACCGCACTGCTCACATTCGGCGATTATTTCCCGGTTGGCACCCCGGGCAAAAGCCTTCTCTTTATATCGTTTCCGGATCGATTTAACTTTTACCGAAGCCAACGACTTATCGGGTCGCACCAGCGCTGAGGCAATAACCAGACCGGTAATGGTCTCACCGGCAGCAAGGGCATGCTGCAAATGCGTTGAACGGACTTCGCCAGGATGTGCTTCGAGATTATGCAGCTTAATAGCCTCAACAATCTCATCACTCACACCTTTTTCCTGCAAAATAGCTACAGTTCTGGTGGTGTGTGTGGCAAGTTCAGGCTCAAGTTCCACATCGAGGTCGTGTAATAAACCGGCCAGCCCCCATTTCTCCACGTCTTCACCAAGGCGCTCGGCCATAGCCCGCAGAACAACTTCGGCTGCAAGGGAGTGGTTGATGAGGTTCTGACTTTTTACGTGCTCCTGCACCAGGGCAAGGGCCTCGTCGCGCTCTATCCCGTATCCATTTATTTCGGACATCGTTTTCTCCCACAAGTCTCACCTCACCTGTAACTACACCGAGGTGAATGAGTTTTCATCCTAACACTAGGGTATTCGTTTAAGGTCAAGGCATGTGAAAAAATTTACCGCAGGCATATATAGATATTCCGGGGATAAACTTTTACACATAACGAAGATATCAGGCGAATAGACCGTATCAGGACGGAAACGAATTAGTATTTCAGACCAACCTTCTCCCGCACCAGGTCCAGAGTTACGGTAGCTTTTTCCCTGGCCCTGTCGGCTCCACGGGCAAGAATTTTTCTCAATTCTGCAGGATCAGCCAGATACTCTGCCTTTTTGGCGCGAGCCTCACCAAACTTGTCATTCAACAGATCGAGCAGTTCAAGTTTCAGGTAACCGTAGGCAGCACCGCCATTGACATAGAGATCACGAATCTCAACCATACGCTCAGGAGTCGCAAACAGTTTCATCAATGCGTAAAGATTACAGCTGTCGGGATCTTTGGGGTCTTCAACCGGGGTGGCATCAGTCTCAATGGCCATGACTCGTTTTTTGAGCTGCTTGCCCTCCATAAAGATCGGAATGGTATTGCCATAGGACTTGGACATTTTCTGGCCGTCAAGCCCCGGAACAATTGCTGTGGTCGAGCTGATAGTAGGCTCAGGGATGACAAATGTTTCGCCGTATTCGTTATTGAACTTCTGGGCGAGATCACGGGCAACCTCAAGATGCTGTTTCTGATCCTTGCCCACCGGTACCTGATTCGCCTGGTAGAGCAGAATGTCGGCAGCCATCAGCACAGGATATGAGAACAAACCATGGCTTGGCACAATACCTTTAGCAACTTTGTCCTTATAGGAATGACATCGTTCGATCAACCCCATCGGCGCCAGAGTTGAAAGTATCCAGGTTAGCTCACAAACTTCAGGTACATCTGACTGTACCCAGAAAATGCACTTTTCCGGATCAAGACCGAGGGCCAGAAAATCAGCAGCTGCCTCAAGGGTACCGGTGGCAAGTTTTTTCCCTTCACGGACGGAAGTGAGTGCATGGAGATCAACAATAAATACATACAGCTCGGAGCTGTCCATTCTGGAGATCATTTCCTGCATCATGCCAAAGTAATTGCCAATGTGCAGCTGACCCGAAGGTTGAATACCTGATAAGACTTTCATGATAACACGTTGCTTTTATAATTTATTAGAAATAGGAATGATTTGGACAAAGGCAGTAACATACCCTAAAAAAATAAAAAAAGGGAGTAGGGAAAATTCATCCCCACTCCCTCAATCTATCTATGCCGCCACTCGGTTCGGTGACAGCACAAAGCCATTACTTCACTTCTTCGAAGTCGGCATCGACGATGTCATCATCATCCTTTTTCTTAGAACCACCAGCTGCGCCTGCGCCGCCTGCTGCACCTGGACCGCCGGCACCACCCTCAGGGTTGTCCTTGGAAGCCTGCGCATACATCAGCTCAGCGAGTTTATGGGAAGCGGCAGTAAGTGCCTCAACAGCTGCCTTAATGGTGTCAACATCGTCACTTTCCATGACGCTCTTGACGTTCTCAATTTCTTTTTCCACGTTGGCCTTGGTTTCAGCATCCACCTTGTCACCAAGATCGGTGAGGCTCTTCTCGGTGGCGTGAACCATGGCATCTGCCTGGTTACGGGTCTCGATCAGTTCTTTGCGCTTCTTATCTTCCTCGGCGTGCAGCTCTGCATCCTTGGTCATCTTCTCAATTTCTTCCTCGGTAAGCCCGGAAGAAGCGGTAATGCGGATGGACTGCTCTTTATTGGTGCCGAGATCTTTAGCGCCAACATGCAGGATACCGTTGGCATCAAGATCGAAAGTTACTTCAATCTGCGGTACACCGCGAGGTGCCGGCGGAATATCTGAAAGCTCAAAGCGCCCGATGGTTTTATTGTCCTGAGCCATCTCACGCTCACCCTGGAGTACGTGGATGGATACCGCAGGCTGATTATCTGCCGCAGTGGAGAATACCTGGCTCTTCTTGGTTGGAACAGTAGTGTTTTTCTCGATCAGCTTGGTGGTAATGCCGCCGAGGGTCTCAATACCGAGAGAGAGAGGAGTAACGTCAAGCAGCAGAACGTCTTTCACATCGCCCTGGAGTACACCACCCTGAATTGCTGCACCGATGGCAACGACCTCATCCGGGTTAACACCTTTGTTCGGCTCTTTACCGAAGATCTCTTTAACTTTTGCCTGAACCATCGGCATACGGGTCATACCACCAACGAGGATAACCTCATCGATTTCGGATGCGGAGAGACCGGCATCTTTGATCGCTGTGACACACGGTTGAACAGTACGCTCAACCAGATCACCAACCAGGTTCTCGAATTTGGCACGGCTCAACTTGAGGTTGAGATGTTTTGGGCCTGAAGCGTCTGCGGTAATAAACGGCAGATTGATGTCGGTCTCTTTGGTAGTAGAGAGTTCCATCTTGGCCTTCTCAGCCTCTTCTTTCAGGCGCTGCAGAGCCATTTTGTCGCCACGCAGGTCAATGCCCTGCTCGCGCTTGAACTCGTCTGCGAGCCAGTTTACGATACGCATATCGAAGTCTTCGCCACCGAGGAAAGTGTCACCGTTGGTGGACTTAACCTCAAATACACCGTCACCGATCTCAAGGATGGAAACGTCGAAGGTACCACCACCAAGGTCGAATACCGCGATCTTCTCCTCACCTTTCTTATCAAGTCCGTATGCAAGGGAAGCTGCAGTAGGCTCGTTAATGATGCGCTGAACGTTAAGACCTGCGATTTTACCAGCGTCCTTGGTTGCCTGTCGCTGAGAATCGTTGAAGTATGCAGGCACTGTTACCACTGCCTCGGTAACCTCTTCCCCGAGATACTCCTCTGCGGTCTGCTTCATCTTGGCCAGAACCATCGCAGAGATCTCTGCCGGGCGGTATACCTTGCCCTCTACCTCAACGGATACGCTGCCGTTCGTTCCTTCAACAATCTTGAAAGGGCTGATTTCTATGGAGCGCTTAACCTCGGCATCAGCAAATTTACGTCCGATAAGGCGCTTGATCGCATGAAGGGTACGCTCGGGGTTGGTTACCGCCTGACGTTTTGCTACCTGGCCAACCAGGCGTTCCTTGTTGTCTGTAAAAGCAACAACTGATGGAGTTGTTCTGTTGCCCTCGACATTTGCGATAACCTTCGGGTCGCCACCTTCCATAATAGCTACACAGGAGTTAGTGGTTCCCAAGTCAATTCCGATAATCTTACCCATGTTTTCTTTTCTCCTTATATCAATCTATGTCGGACTGTTTACTCCGTTACAGAGAAGACAATCCTGTTAAGTCGAAATCTGCTTTCATCATTGACTGTTAAAGTGGTCATGTTCCGGATATTGTCAAGAGATGTCTACAGATTTAATAAGCTGACAGCGACCTGTTATATCGCCTTAATCATTAACCTTGCCGGACGATACTATAACTTTCGCAGCCCTGAGCAGCCTGTCTTTATAGTAATAGCCCTTCTCAAATTCATTGACTACATGATTAGCCGGAACGGAATCGCTGGCCTCCATGGTCAGAGCCTCCTGATGATTGGGGTCAAACGGTTTCCCAATCGAATCAACGGCCTTTACCTCAAACTTCTCAAGGGCAGTGACCAGACTCTTCAGTGTAAGCTGAACTCCCTCCAGAAATGCTTTGAAATTTGCCTCTGCGTCGTCCATATCGTTGCAGTGGCCAATAGCACGTTCCAGGTTATCCACTGCCGGCAGAATTTCTCTGAAGATCTGCTCACCAGAGTATTTTAAGGCTGCAGCTCGCTCACGTTCCATGCGCTTTTTGAAATTTTCTGACTCAGCGGCCGTCCGCAGCATCTTGTCACGAAGTTCTGCAATCTCTTCCCTGGCAGCAACAAGCTCTTTCTCTAAATCCGGTGCCTCTTCTTCAGTGCTACCTGCTGCAGCTTCTTCAGACGACACAATATCTTCCTGCTCGAGCTTTTCGTTCTCTTCCTGAAGATCATTGTCTTTCGTAACTTTGCTCACCATTTCCTCCAATTTCTTGCCAAGAAATAAACTTATATACCGAGAAAGTGCTACATTGTGCCACCCCCTCGAATCACTTCAAAAACCTGTGCGAACAATAAGTAAGCCTCGGCCAATGTCAAGACAGATATATTCAGATTATGTCAATTATTTTCCGGAGAAAGAACAGATCCGGCGAGGGCACGGCATCACCTCAAAAGAGTAGCGAAGAAACAAAGAGATGAGTAGTACAAGAAAATGGCTGAATAGAGTTAAATTACTCGTTCAATCCATGCCAACATCATAAAAAGGCGAAAAATTTCCCGTCGACACCAGGAATAAGCCATTGTATTGTTAGGCGCAGTATTCGCCCGTTCAGTTACTTTTTCCGATCAGCCGGAGTTCATATGAACAATTGTAAAGCAATGTTGCCGGTTTTATTTCTCTACCCGTTGCTTGGCGGGTGTGGCCTGGTGTTGCCACCCATGAATCCCGTTACCTATGCAGATCGAGAGGTCGAGGCGATCGTCGACCCGCAGAAACAGATAATTCTAAACGAATCAATGGTCTTTTATGACTCAATTTTCAAATCCGAGGGCATCAGGTTTCCTGGCGGTACGTATACACTGGAAGCGGAAAATACGCATTATTACTACTTTGCAGCACCAGAAAAATTGGAATATAGAACCTTTAGCACCGATGGTACCACAAGCAGCATCCATCACTATGCAGGCGGCCTGTTCTATACCAAATCGATCTTAAACTGGGTTCCCGGAGGCGCTTACTACACAGTCAGTGACCGACAGAAGGTTCACATCTGGAAGCTCGGTGGAGAATTTATCAGTGAAAAGGGCTACACCTGGGACACAACCTACTGATCTCAGTCATTCATCCAACATCCCTTAGCCCAGCGTTTGTTACCTCACCCCTCACTTTCATACTTGTTCAACTTATTCTGCAGAGTCTTCCGGGTAATCCCCAGTCTGCGCGCCGCTTCACTTTTGTTTCCTTCTGTCTTTTCGAGCGTTTCAAGAATAAGTTTTTTCTCTGCCTCAAAGAGTGACGCAGGCTGCTTGGCTACAGTGGTTTCCTTTTGCTGCTGGTGAAATCTCTGGACAGACAAAGGCAGACTCTTTTCAGTCAGCTCTTCGCCCCGCATCAGGATTACCCCGCGTTCTATTGCATTTTCCAGCTCCCGGACATTGCCGGGCCAGGGATAGCCGCAGAGCAGATCCATACATGCCGGAATAACGCGGGAGACTGTTCTTCTGTTTTTGGCAGCAAATTTCTCTACAAAATGATTCACTAAAAGCGGGATATCCCCGTCGCGTTCACGGAGTGCCGGTGAAGTCAGCATCACCACGTTGAGCCGATAGTAGAGATCTTCCCTGAAATTTCCTTTTCTGACCTCTTCTTCCAGATCGCGGTTAGTGGCAGCAATAATTCGCACATCAACCTTGACCGTCACCTCACCGCCCACCCGCTGCAGCTCCTGCTCCTGCAACACACGCAGCAGCTTTACCTGCATGGCCTGGGAAGTTTCCCCGATCTCATCCAGAAAAAGGGTTCCACCATCCGCCTGGACAAACTTACCGTCCCGCTGCCGGTCAGCACCGGTAAATGCGCCCTTTTCATGGCCAAACAGCTCCGATTCCAAGAGACTTTCGGCGAGCGCGGCACAGTTCACTTTAATAAACGGTCCATCACGACGTTCACTATTGATATGCAGCGCCTCGGCCACCAGTTCCTTACCTGTCCCTGATTCTCCGTAAATGAGCACCGTAGCTTCCGTTGGCGCCACATAAGAGATCATCTCGAGAAGTTCAAGCATCTTCGGTGACTCACCTATAATAGCTGTTTCAACCTCCCGCCTCTCCTTGGGTGCCTGCTGCCTTTTTTCTGTAACCTGGCGATGATCCACAGCCCGTTCCAGCGCCAGCCTGAGCCGGTCGAAATCAAGGGGCTTTGTCAGGTAATCGTGGGCCCCCTCCTGAATCATCAAGACCGCATCATCTACAGAAGAATAGGCGGTCATCAAGACAACCGGCAAGGCTGGCTGAATCTCGCGAATACGCCGAAAAGCCTCGCGCCCATCCATTTTCAACATCCGGATATCCATCAGCACCGCGTCATAACTGTTCTGCTCAACTGCCGCCACGGCAGTGGTCCCGTCATCCGCCTCAACACACCTCCACCCCCACTCTTTCAGCATGGAGCTCAACATGTAACGGTGAACCTGTTCGTCATCCACAACCAGAACTGTCATCTGTCTATTTGCCACTTGATGTCCCTTGAGTTCATTTATAAAAGAGCAGTTGACCGGGAAAGGGGTGCTGCTGTTTTAGTGTATAATATAAAAAGTTATATTTCAGGCTTGAAATATGTGCTCATCCCATGTGAAATGCAAGAAAAAATCTTGTACAAACAGTGGCGAGCCAATCCGTTGTATAATGAAATACCTAAGCGGTCATTTCGAGGCGGCACCACTCAATACTCCGCTTAATAATCACCACTAAACCCATAGGAACATCAAATGAAGGATATTACAATTCTCACCACCGGCGGTACAATCGATAAGATCTACTTCGATGCCAAGAGTGAATATGAGGTCGGACCGCCCAATGTTGAGCGTTTGCTGGGGGAGTTGAATCTGAATCTCAGTTATAAAATTGTTTCCCTGTTTCGCAAAGACAGTCTTGATGTCACTGACGAGGATCGCCAAACCATACGCAAAGCGGTACAGGAAACAAAATCACAGAAAATTGTCATAACTCATGGCACAGACACCATGGCCGAAACAGCCAGGGCACTCATTGGTATTGAGAATAAGACCATAGTACTGACTGGAGCCCTGGAACCAGCCCTCTTCAAGACCAGCGATGCCATTTTCAATGTCGGCTGTGCGCTGGGCGCTGTACAATCTCTTGAACCCGGAATTTATATTGCCATGAACGGGGCAATATTCAATGCAGACAATGTGCGTAAAAATCTCGAACGTAACATGTTCGAGGAGATCAACCCCACCGGGTGAAATGCGCCCCCGCTGACTTGTCCCCATCTGCTACCATCCTTTCCGGTAACATTCTCAGCTCCGGGACCAACTTCAATCTGCCTGAACGTCTGAGGAGTTCCGGCTAACGCTCAAAGGAATAGAGGATATCGGCGCCAGTCGCCTCGGTTGAAGACCTGGTCTCCACCGAAAAACCTTTACCAAGGTCATAACGCAACAGCCATTCACCAAGCTGGTCAAAGAAGTTATGGTCATAGCCGATATACAGTTCGTCAGTCAGCTTTTTGCCAACCACCAGTGACATTTCTTCACTGGTGGTCCCCTCGATATACATATCATCTATTGGCAGCAGACTGGTCAACCTGTCCACCAGGCCGACACTTGTCTCAAGCCCTAAAGCCAGAGCAGCAGAACTGAGCAGGTTTTCATCCTGCTGGCCGGTGTTTGACATGGATCGTCCTACCACCATATAGGCAAGAATATCAGTGTCATCCATCGGAGGGTCTGAATAGAGCACAAACTCCAGATTATCAACCGTGCCGCTGACATCCACTCCCACTTTAACTGCTTCACTGGTTGCATCACCCTCCGATACGACTTTTTCCGCCCGTGCATCGATTCCGGGGTTGTCGATCGGACCACCACTGAAGAGCAGCTTGCTTCGAACCAGATCCAGGGAACGACCATAAATGGAGAAGACTCCTTCTTCAAGAGACAACTCTCCTTTGCCAGTCATAACCGAGCCCGGCACCATGTCAATCTGCAGATTCCCCCCGAGGTCGCCGCTCAGGCCGTATCCACTCAGCTTTACTTCATCCCCAAGGGTAAGCAGCATGGATATACCGAATTGCCAGCTGGCAGCTTTTTGTTCCTCCTCGCCATTGATAAATACCACGTCACCGGACTCGCTGACCGCAGCCTTGAGATTTTTCGGCATGACCTGAGCACTCGGAATATGAAGCTTGCCACTGAGGTGCCCTCCCTCCTCGTTGAACTGCAAACGCAGATCAGGCGAGGCCTGAATAGCGTACTCCGGCAGCATAACCGCATCGAAACTGTCCCCGGTGAATGCAAAATCACCAAACACACCGCCGTCACCTACCCCGAGGTCCCCCTGGGCCTTAAGCCAACCGGCGCCAGAGACCGCCTCGGCTAACAAACTGACCCCGTTCTGGGCACCGCTCAGGGTGAACTTCAGGTCTTTGAGTGAAATTCCAAGGCTAGGTACGTCAACAACACCATCCGTCAGATCGAGCTTGCCGGTGATGGCCGGTTGAGCCACTGTTCCGCTTAAATCCATCGTTCCGGACAAAGAGCCTGAAGGACGAACACGGTAATCGGTTAAGGGAGCAACAAAATCAAGGGAACGAATATCAGCTTCGACGACGCCGCGAAGAGGAAGCTCATCCAACCCTTTGCCCAAAGAGCCCAAATTGGAAATTTCCGAATCCAGTCTAAATTTTGACTGGTCGGCAAAAAAAGCATCAATCTGAGCTGTCAGATTATCGCCAGCGAGATTCACTCGCAAAACAGCATTATCAAGATCTGTACGCTCCCAATCGTCTTCAGTCTGTTCATCTCGGTGCCCTATACCCGCTTTTGCAATCGCCATAAGGCCACTCCCCAGCTCAAACCGGCCATGGTTCCCTCGAAAGCTGAAATCGGCCGAGCTTTTGCCCCACACGGGATCAGTCACCGGCAAAAAGGGTTGGAGTCGAGACAATTCCATATCCTGCCAGCCAAAATCCACGGAGAATGACTGATTTTCCTTTTCCCACATGCCCGACAGACAGATTCGTTCCTTCCCGGCGAACACGCATAGAGAGTCGAGAAGGGCCTGATCCATCGACAGTGCAAGGGGTGCTTCCCCCCTCTGTCCCCAGGTACCTATATTCTGTCCTGTAACCCGGAAACGCTGCAAGTCACCAGCCCACTCATATTCTTCTGACAAACCGCCACTGAGAATAAAATCCGCCAGCCCCTCATTGACCTGCAACAACCCTGTTAATTCGTGTTGTTTAACCAGGCCCTCAAGGTTGAGTTTGATTTTTTCAACTACCAGACTATCCGGAGAACCTGTCTGCAGGCCATAAGCCTCAACTGTGGCTGAAACAACACTTTCCGGATCTACTCCGCCCCGTATCTCTGCATTGACACTGGCTACCCCCAGTTCCTGATAACGGATTTCACTGCCTAGCAGTTTTGCCGAGAAATCGGGCTGCTGCCGATTACCTACCACGCTTCCGGACAGGTTCACCCTGCCCCCCAGATCAACCAGGAATTCACTGAGATCCGGAGATTCAAGATTCACCGAAAGATCCAGTTCTTCGCCGGCAGTCCCTGTCAGACTCAGTTCAGATGTACCACTTTTGAGAATCACATTGTCGATATCGAGTCGATCGGGCGTTAACAGAAGTTCACCATGTCCCTCTACCGGGTAGTCGCGTACCACTCCCTCAAGCTGTTCAACCTGAACCACGCCTCTGAGGCTTTCCTGTTCCCGAATACCGTTACTGGTGAAACTGCCGCTCAAGCTGCCGGGATAGTCTGCAAAAAAAAGGGAAGGATTCAGCTCTTTAACGGAGAGATCGGTCTGCCACTCAAAAGATTCTCCGGGCTTGTCGAGGCCATTCGCCATACGAGCCATCGCCTCGAGCTGCAATTCAGCATCGTCACTGGTAAAATTGACCCCCTCAAGCGTAATAGTCGATTGTGCAACCTTAATCTGTCCTTCACCTTCCAGATCAAATCCACGCAGTTCCCCCTTGATGTCACTGAAGTCACCAAGCAGTTGCAGACCATCTTCTCCCGTATAGCTGCCGGAGCTGATCAGCCCAAGGCCAATCCTGCCGGGAAACTGCTGGTGGAGCTGTGACGGGTCAAAATCAGAGAGTGTCAGCTTTCCTCGCCAGAGCAATTCCTCATCCCAGGAAAGCAGCCCTTCGACAAGCTCGGCCTCTCCCTTCCTGTTCGAAGCGTGTATGTATGGAAACTCAATCTGATCATAGTTGCCGGAAAGCTCAATTTCGAAATCGACATCATCGAAAAAAAGATAATCCAGATTCCCTTTGAGCTTTCCTGAATAATTTTTCAGATCACCGTGGGCCGGTCCTTTCACCCCGATCATCATTTCCGGCAAAATCCGGTGGCCATTCTCCAGCTGAAATCTTTCGATATCCAGGTCCGCTCGCCACAAGAAATTGTTCGGCAGGCCTGTTATTTCACCATCCACTGTTGCCCTGGTGGGCTCATTCAGCTCCACATGGGCTGCCAACTGCTCAATTGGCCCGGCGAGGTGCAATGTACCAGCCAGGGGGCCAACCCCATATCCCGAAAAGGTGGCATCGCCGCCCAGCTCAACCTGCCAGCCATCGGCGGTATTGAGCATACCTGTCAAATTGGCGCTATAGCCCTTTGCCTGCAGATCCAGAAGGCTCAGCCGGACAGTGTCCTCTTGGCCTGAAAGCGACAGGTAAAGATGCTCAACATAGGCAATTTCGGGGAAGGAAACGGAAGAGATTCTGGCATGTTCTATTTTGATGCTGTCGAGCAAGACCTCAATCGGCAACTTCAAGTGAGGGAGAATAACAGGTTCCCGGCTCTGTTCTTCCTTTTCGGCAACATGCTCTTGTTCCAGCAGGAAAACATCCACACTCTGGACTCGAAAAGAGAGAACATGCAGCTTGTTCTTGAATATCTCTAACGGTCGCCAGTCGGCCTTCACCGAGCCAATGGCAATTTCCGCGGCCGGGGTATGGATTTTCAGATTATCGACCTCCCAGGAGGAGGCCAGAGTTCCATAAACGGCATGATACGAAACGTTGCCATCGGTCAGCCCCGCGGCTGTTCTGGCAAGTAATCTCAAACCGGGCTGACTCCAACCAAGGATAAAGACCAGAGCTGCTATCAGCAGCAGGAGTGCTCCTGTAAAACGGAGGACAGACTTCATAAATCCGCCCCTACTGTCAGATGCAACCTCAGAGGTGCACCATCCTCCAGGATGGCACTCGCCAGATCTACACGAACCTGCCCGAATGGCAGCCGGTATCGAAGGCCAACTCCCACACCCTGCTCAAACCTCAAGCTGAGGTCATCGGTGGCGGTTCCCACATCCCAGAATGCCGCCACTCCCCAGGTGGGGGTAACTTCCTTTTCAACCTCAATGCTGCCAATCACCAGATACCTGCCGCCAACCACTGTCCCGGATGAATCTTTGGTACCGATCTCTTTATAGCCATAGCCTCGAATGGAGTTGTCACCACCGGCATAAAAGCGGAGTGAGGGCGGCAGGTCATCAATAGAATCGACCAGAGTTGCCCCCAGGCTTCCCCGAGTGATCAAACGCCAGCCAGGTACAAAGGGATATATGAATTTTCCGCCGATAACGCTTTTCACAAAAGAGGCATCCGATCCCAGGGCTTTACTGGCACCACTCACGCTCAAGGAAAGTTCCAGACCATAGCGGGTATCAAAAAGGTCATCGGCCCAGACCAGCGTACCGGTATAGGTGGGCACGAACAGCAGGCTATCACCTGAGGTCGCCCCAACGGTGTAACGCTCGTCACGAACTTCGAACAAGCCACTGTGCCTGACAATTTCCCCACGATGTTCCAGCTGTACCCCGAGAGTGAAAAGACGGGTGTCGGTATCATCCCATATCTGGTCATGGTATGAGGCGTTATAGAGCATCTTGTCGGTTATAGGGTTACGCCAGGGTACTTCGTAGTTCAGACCTATGTTATTATCCAGTTCACTTAACTGAGCACCGAAACGAAATTTGTGACCTTTATGGTTGAGCAACCTGTTCCGCCACTCAAAACGACCTCGAACCCCGGTATCAGTCGCATACCCGAGACCAATGGAATACCTGTTCAAGTGCTCAGGCTCAGTGAGCCGAACCTCTACCGGCACGACATTATCCACAGCCTGATCGACTTTGCCGTCGACCACCACACGACTGAAATAATCAGATCTGTACAGAGATCTTTGCAGGTTTATGAGTTTGATCGGTTTGTATGGCTCGCCGTCTGTATACGGCAGGTACTTTGCCAACAGCGACTGATCGACATTCTCGTCATAAAAAATTGTTTCACCGAAAACGTATTGCGGCCCTGTATCAAGGGTAAGACTTATATCAGCTCGCCGTTCTTTGCGGTTTATACGAATCTCCCGAACAATGAACTCCGCCTTCATATATCCCTGGCGGATGGCAGCGCGAACGAGCTGTTTCTTCGCTTTTTCATATTTGGCCTGATCCAGAACATCGCCAACCCCGAGCGGAAACTGTTGCAGACCGCCCATGAGCTTTTGACTGCCAGGCCCGGTAATTGATAAATCAACATCATTTACCAGCACCGGTTCACCCGGTTTTACATCATATGAGGCAATGAATTGTCCGTCTACTTCCTTGAGTTCTGCTGATATCTCAGGATCGTAAAAGCCAAACGGAGCAATCGCCGAGCGAATATCACCTTCTGCTTTTCGGTGGAGACGACGAATCTCATAAACTGTCAATCTGGGACTGTCGCGGTGTTGATAGAGTTCAAGCCTGGTCAGGACATTGTCTTTCAGCTCAGCGTCCAGTCCTGTTACCGAAACTTTTACGGTCGCAGCCAGAGCATGGAGCGGTATCAGCACCAGCCCGACGACCATCAACAGTGAAAAAATTAGAATTCGACGATACAAAGTTGGTATATTAGGTAGAGCTTTTTTTGTTGTATTGGGTATAGAGATAGCTTCGTACGGCTAGGCCGCCAGGCGTCCTTCTGCCATTGCCCCATATTGTACACGACTTGCGCCCGATTGAAACATGAATACGCACTCTATAACTATTTCAAAAATAATTCACGGTGGCCTCGGCCTGGGTCAACTTGCTGACGGCAAGTGGGCCATGACACGCTTCACTCTCCCGGAAGAACAGGTAAATATCGCTATCGACCGGATTAAAAAGAACTATGTCCATGGCAAATTACTGAACATCATCAAGGCCAATAGAGGACGTATAGCTCCGCCCTGCCCATATTACGGCAGTTGCGGTGGCTGCGACCTGCAACATGCCGCGTATGATCTCCAGCTTCAGATTAAGACTGATGTTATTCAGGATCTTGTCGATAAAGAGTTTCATGGGACAGAGGTGCAGGTAGGCTGTTCAGTCGCCAAAGCCCTCGCTTCACCAGACCAGTTTCACTATCGCCAGCGAATACGACTCTGGGTTGACGAATATGGAGATTGCGGTTTTCACCGGCATCGAAGTCACGAAGTTGTGGCAATTGAAAGCTGCATGCTGGCAAAACCGGAACTGAACCAGGCCCTCAGGCAACTGCGGGAGCACAGCAGCTTTAACCACCTTACCGACCTGACAAGCGAAGTAGAATTACTCTGGAATCCGGAATCCTCGAAAATTGCGACTATTTTTCATTATAGACGCAAGCCACGCCCGGCAGATTTTCAGGCGGCTGCAGCTATAGTCAAAGAACTTGAGCTGATCGAGAGTATCTTTTTTAAAGGGGAAGCATTCCCTCTCACAGATGGCCTGAGCAAAAGAGCTGAAGCGGCCAGTCTGGCAGTAACCTATCCCGATTTTAATCATGATTCTGCGACTTTGAGACTCGGCTGGGAGATAGGTGGGTTTTGCCAGGTCAACCTGGAGCAGAATAGAAATCTGATTGAATGCGTTCTGAACCAGTTGGCTGTTGAGGCAGACGAAACAGTTCTCGATCTCTTCTGCGGCTCTGGAAATTTCTCCATCCCCATCGCAACAAGAGCCCGGCATGTGTTGGGAATTGAAGGTCAAGGGGCAGCTATCCGCTCTGCCAGACACTACTCTGGCCTGGCAGGCTTGAACAACACAGAGTTTACCAAAAGCCCCATTCACCAGGCCTGCAAAAAGCTGGTCGCGGATGGCGCCTCTTTTGATTGTCTGGTCATAGACCCTCCACGCCAGGGGATACCAGGCCTCAACCGGGAATTGACTCAGCTTTGCCGAAGCCGTATTGTTTATATTTCATGTGACCCTGCAACCCTGTGCAGGGATATGGGCGAACTTGTCAGGTCAGGCTTCACCGTCAAATGTATTCAACCTGTCGATATGTTTCCCCAGACCCATCATATCGAGACTGTGGTTTTGCTTGAAAAGAATTGACAGAATGGGACTTTCCCGTTAATTCCTAGTAGCGCATTTGTGTTTAAACCAGCGGCAGCCAGTCTGCCGCTTTTTTTATAGAACAACTGGCATTAGAAATACCCGAAAATACTCCGGAGAACGTTCGTGCGGACTAGATAACACCCAGGAAACAGACCTCACTGTGTGTTTAGAGCGGCCTACCACAACAAACAGGTTCGCCCGATTCCTCATTCGCCGCGCTACAAGCGTGGTCTCGATGCTCCAGCAACGAATCACCATTTTTTCAACACACACGTAATTATCATGAGCAAAGACAACCAAATTTTGCAGCAACGTCGCGAAAAAGCTGAAGCTCTCGAAGAGCTTGGCGTAAAGCTTTACACCAACAGCTTCAAACCTGCCAACATCGTATCCGACCTGCTCCCAAAAGGAGAAAACCTCGAAGCTCAGCAGCATGACGAAAGCGGTGAAACTTTTTCCCTCGCCGGTCGTATCATGTCCATGCGCAAGTTTGGTAAAGCGGCTTTTATCCACCTCGCCGATCGCAGTGGCCAGTTACAAATCTACTTGAAAAAGGACATTCTCGGAGAAGATGAGTTTGCCAGATTCAAAAAGTGGGATATCGGTGATATCGTAGGAGTTACGGGTACCCTGTTCAAGACCAAAGTCGGCGAACTCTCCCTGCAGGCCGGCTGTGTCAACATGGTTTCCAAATCCATGCGCCCTCTGCCCGAAAAATGGCATGGTCTGACCGACGTGGAAACCCGGTATCGCCAGCGCTATGTTGACCTTATCGTTACCCCTGAATCCCGAGATACATTCAGGAAACGTGTAGAAATCATCAGGCTGGTACGTGAATTCCTGAACGCCAAACAGTTCATGGAAGTGGAAACTCCGATGATGCAGGCAGTTCCCGGTGGTGCTACCGCAAAACCTTTCCAGACACATCATAACGCTCTGGGAATGGATCTTTTTCTGCGCGTCGCCCCTGAACTCTACCTGAAACGACTGCTGGTGGGTGGTTTCGAGCGCGTCTTTGAGATCAACAGAAATTTTCGTAACGAGGGTCTTTCCACCAGGCATAACCCTGAGTTCACTATGCTTGAATTCTACCAGGCATACGCCACCTATGACGAACTGATGGATCTCACCGAAGAGATGATCTCTTCTATCTGCGAAAAAGTTAACGGCTCCATGCAGATCGAATACCAGGGAGTACCGGTGAACCTCGCTCCGCCCTGGAAACGTATGACCATGGACGAAGCTCTGATCGAAGTTGCCGGCATTGACGCAGAACTCCTCAAAGACGAGGAAGCGGTACTCGCCCTGGCTAAGGAGAAAGGTATCAAGCTCGAAAAACAGGCAGGAGCCGGCAAAGCTAAAACCGAGCTGTTTGAAGAGCTGGTTGAAGAAAAATTGATTGACCCTACCTTCATCACCTCATATCCCACCGAGGTATCACCTCTGGCCCGGAGGAATGAAGATGACGCTACTGTTACCGACCGCTTTGAGCTGTTCGTTACCGGTCGTGAAATAGCCAACGCCTTCAGTGAGCTGAACGACCCGGTCGACCAGCGTGAACGCTTCCAGAAGCAGATCGACGAGCGTGGTGATGACGACGAGATCCACCCGGAAATGGACAACGATTATATCCGCGCCCTGGAATATGGCATGCCATCCGCAGCTGGCGAGGGCATCGGCATTGATCGTCTGGTAATGCTGCTTACCGATTCTCCTTCTATCCGCGACGTTATCCTCTTCCCACACCTCAAGCCCGAGGTGAAACTTGAAGAGGGAGCCGAAACTGAAGCCTCTTCAGACGACAACGCGGAAAACTAATATGTACGAATGGTTTATCAGCCAGAGATATCTACGCGCTAAACACAAACACGGGTTTATCTCCCTTATATCTCTTATCTCTGTAATCGGTATCACGGTTGGTGTCATTGCACTCATCGTGGTACTGGCTGTATATGCAGGTTTTACCAATGGATTAAGAGATCAGATCCTCGGCGTTAACTCCCATATCATTGTCCAGCAGTATGGTGGTGCCATCAGGGACTACCAGAACACCCGTGAACAGGTGCTGACGGTAAAAGACGTGACCGGGGCAACACCATACCTCTACGCCCAGACGCTTGTCAGCAGTTCCTACGGCGGTAGCGGTGTCGTCTTGCGTGGTATTGATCCTGTCACCGCCGAAAATGTGGTTGGCCTCTCGGGACAGATGATTGCTGGTTCTATCCACGACCTTGACGAAGTTGTAGAAGACAGGGTACCGACAATAATTCTCGGTAAAGCCCTTGCTGCCGATCTGCGCGTGGGATTGGGTGACAAAGTACGCTTGATTTCCCCTTCCGGTCCGCTGACTCCCATGGGGGTCATTCCCAAGGTGAAAACCACCCGGGTGAGCGGGATTTTTGAGACCGGCATGTTTGAGTATGACTCATCTCTCGCCTATATGTCCCTTGCCAATGTCCAGAATTTTCTGGGCGAGGGAGACATTGCCCACGGCATCGAGGTTACCGTTCGTCACAAAATGTTGAATAAGGCGGACCAGGTAGGGCGGGATATTGTCAGCAAGCTCGGCACAGGTTTCATCGCCAAGGATTGGATGAGCATGAACAGAAATCTTTTTGCAGCTTTTAAACTGGAAAAGATAGGTATGTTCATCTGCCTCACCCTGATCATACTGGTGGCTGCACTCAATATCATCAGCGCCCTGATAATGGTGGTCATGGAAAAAAGCCAGGATATCGCTATCCTGAAATCCATGGGAGCCACATCAGGTTCCATCATGAAGATCTTCTTCCTGCAGGGTGCAGTTATCGCTCTCACAGGCACAACTCTTGGAGTGCTCGGCGGGCTCGGTCTCTGCGAGTTGCTTTCGCGCTACCAGTTCATTGAACTGCCTTCAAATGTCTACCCAATGACAACTTTACCGATCAAAGTCTTGCCGCTTGATATCACCATAGTAGCTGTCAGCTCCATAGTGATCACCCTGCTGGCAACGCTTTACCCTTCGTGGAAGGCTTCTAAAGTGCAACCGGCGGAGGTGCTGTCATGAGCGCGCTTTTTGAAGCCAGAAACCTCTCCAAAACATATCACTCCGGCAGTGAGGAGATTCATGTTCTCGACCAGGTGAACATCTCTATCTCCGCCGGTGAAATGGCCGCGATAGTCGGTGCTTCAGGGTCCGGCAAGACAACTCTTTTGCAGATACTCGGTACTCTTGCCAGCCCCAGCTCAGGTGAGCTCTATTTCAAGAACGACAAGCTCAACGGCAAAAATGACACCAAGATGGCCGCATTTCGTAATAACTCACTTGGTTTCATCTTTCAGTTTCATCATCTTTTGCCCGAGTTCAGTGCTCTTGAGAATGTGATGATGCCTGGCCTGATCAATGGCCAGAAACGTAAAGATCTGATTGGGCCCGCGACCAGCCTGTTGAAACGGGTAGAACTGGACCACAGACTCGATCACCGGGTTGCCGAACTTTCCGGCGGTGAACAGCAGCGTACCGCTCTTGCCAGGGCGCTGATTATGAATCCGGCCATATTGCTTGCCGATGAACCAACAGGTAATCTCGACAGCCGTGCCGGCGATATAGTCTTCCGCCTGCTTGAAGAGCTTTGTCGGGAGCGCTCTCTGGCGGTAATTATGGTCACTCACAACATGGATCTTGCGGCCCGGATGGACATAACCTACACCTTGAAAGACGGAAAGATCGAAGAGTAATACCGAAACACCAAAGCCCTGACTCAATATTGATCCCCTGTAAATGTGCTGAGCACCTGTCTACAGGGGATTTTTTTATGTTCCCAGCTCATCCGATAATACGGCCACTATCCGGACACCAGCCCGAACAATACCCGTTGCCAGCTCCACCATTTTCTTTTACAATCCGATTCAATTGTACGATATTATTACTTTACGACAATTGTACTCAACCACTAAAGGCTCCACTAAATAACACGCTAATGGAGCACTAACCCAAGGGTAATGCACCTTGTTCATGCTATTCAACTTCACACACTCTCCATGACTGCCAGCAGGTACAAACTGGTCATCCTGCTTTTATTAATCCTTTTCCTCTATGGTTGCGCCTCATTACCACCGCGCCCAAATCTCGAATATGAAAGTGCACTTCCTGCTGCAAACACTGGCATCCTCCCCGATTTAGCTCAGGGTTTCAGGGCAAGTCATGGCAATGAAGCCTCCGGTTTTCACCTGCTGATTGATGCAGAAGAATCCCTGACTGCCCGTCTGGCCCTCATCGACTCGGCAAAAAACTCATTAGATTTACAGTATTTCATCTGGAAAGATGATGCTGTGGGCATCCTCCTTCTCGACCGGATTATGAAAGCCGCAGACAGGGGTGTCAAAGTCAGGGTCATTGTCGATGATGTCTGGCTGGCTTCCAGCACCAGAACTCTCACCAGATTGAATTCCCACCCCAATCTCAAGATACGGATATTTAATCCGAACCCTGCCCGTGATACGTTCATCAGCAGAGAACTCCATTTTATCGCCAGTTATCATTCGCTTAACCGGAGAATGCATAATAAACTGATGATCGTTGACAACCAGGCGATAATTGCGGGCGGACGTAACATAGGCAATGAGTATTTCGGCCTTTCCAACAAGTTCAATTTCCTGGATATAGATGTCATGGCCATTGGCGATGTCGTTAAAGAGGCATCATTCGCTTTTGACGACTACTGGAACACCGACACCGTTTTTCCTGTCAGCGGCTGGCATCAGAAGATGGGGAAGGTCGACTTTGCCAACATGAAAGAAGATGTGGAAAAATCGCTATGGAAACACAAGAAGTTGTTACAGTCATATCCACTTCAGCCGCAGAACTGGGATAACTGGTTCTCAGATATCGGAGAACGTCTCCATGTGGGTGAGGCATATTTCTTACAAGACGACCCTGTGAAAATAGATGGTCGGGACTACCGCCTTATCGATATGATAAGCTATTTTTCCGACCCGACTGAAAAAGAACTTATTATATCCTCTCCGTATTTCATACCGGTGGGTGACTCCCTGGCAGTTATGGAAAGGCTGGAAAGCGATGGCATACAAATTAAAGTTTTTACCAACTCACTCGCGTCAACAAACCATACGCTGGTAAATAGCCATTACAAAAAATACAGGCGAAACATCCTCCTGACGGGTGCGGAACTTTTTGAGTTCAACCATCAGCCATCTAATGAAGTCATCGAGCTGGCCAGTGCGCAGTCGGTTACTCCACGCTTTATTTCGCTTCATGCCAAGGTTATGATTTCTGACCGGCGTAAATGCTTTATCGGCTCCCTCAACTTCGACCCCAGGGCTTTGGTCATCAATTCGGAAAATGGCCTGTTGATAGATTCTCCATCACTCACCGGAGAACTGACCGACTTCCTAAACGAAATAATGGAAGAAAAAAATAGCTGGTACGTAGTTGTCAACGACAACAACTCCATTGAATGGCGATCTGAACAAAGCACACGTACCACTCAACCATCCCGAAGCTTCTTCCAGACACTAAGTGATTTCTTTGGTCGCTTTCTGCCGGTGGAAGGCCAGCTATAAAGATGAAACCACAATCCCCGTCGTCCAAGCATATACCAGACGAACCCCAAACCATCCGCCGGTCCGAATTTATCAATCGGCGGAGTTTCACTTTGCTCGCTTAGTTGATCAACCCGTTGTTTTCAGGAATAAACAATGCCTGTCGATTGATGAAAAACCAGCGTTCCCCTGGCAGAATTCGAATCAGGGTGCTCATGCAACGCACCCTGATTCGTCACTATTCTGGCATCTTAGAATTTGAACTGGGGAATCAGGTTCTTGATCCCCTGCTCTATTGCGTCTGTCTCTTCACCCGAATTTTCTTTTTTGGGTTTCAGTTCCTGCTGCAGTGCTTCCTGCAATGCGTTGACATCAGGCAGGCCACCTTGCAACAATCCAGCGAGATCCGGGGCGAAAGTGGGTTGATTAAATGTTCCGCCAATTAAAATCGGCACCATAACACCGCTCCGCTCTGAAGTGTCTCCCTGACCTTTGAGGCTGGCAACGAATTTCGGATGCACTTTCATGTTGAGCTTTTCACTCACCAGGTGAGCAGACCCTGCCGCGGCAACCCTGATAAGTGGGGAGGTGAGAGTAGTGCCGGGAGTATCGACCAGACCATCTGTAATGGTGAAGGGAGCCTGCAATTCAGCAAAATCGGTCTTCGGCTTTTCTGTAGGTTTCTCAGCAAGGCCAAAACTCGCCTGAACGTTTCGTACCATTCCGGCAAGATCTACACCGACGATGGCACCATCGGTGAAAGTCAGGAGACCTTTGCCATCCAGACTCTTCTTGATTGCCTCCGGTGTGTCTCCCCTGAAGGAAAGAGTAAGCTGCGATGCAAGCGCCCCCTCCAGTACATCTTTACCTGCGAAATCATGTAAGAGAGGCCCGACCTGCACACCAGTGGTATTGACAGCTACCTTCGTTAGCGGTGCATCCTTTCTTACATCAACCTCGGTTGAACCCGACAACGCACCGTTATACAGGTCTACGCTCATAGGTTCAACGGTGAATACCCCCCTCTTCCCTTTCAACTGGACAACAACATTCTCAACTGTACCACCTTTGATCTTCACTGTTCCTGCAGAGAATTTGGTGTCCAGCGTAATAGCGCGAAGACCAGAATAATCAGTTTTCTTTTGGGCAGTGGCTGGCGCTGCAGAACCTCCACCATTTGCGGAAGCGGTCTCCGTTTCGGCAGGTGGCGGTAAATACCTGTCCAGATCTATCGTATCAAGAGCCGCAGAAGCTGAAAGGTTCAGTGGGGAGAACGAGGCAACATTCGCCTCAAAAGTGAGTTTCGAGTCATCAAGAGTGAAACTCCCGCCCTGGATAGCTGCACTGCTTGCTGTACCAGTTGCCTTTAAAGCAAGCTCCAGCGTATTGAGCACCTTGGGATCTGTGGTCTGCACCGGAAAATTTTCAACCCCGAGCGCCTTGGCCAGATCCCGCAATGAAAAAGATTCGGTGTTCAGACCGAAGCTATATCGCATATCGCCAACGACATCCTCAAGTTGGCCAATAAGGGTAGCCTGCAATTGATCAGCGATGTTTACAGAAAGATCCACCGGGATGATCCCTTTACCAACTGCACCGCCGGCTGAAGCAAGCGGCCCGATCTGACCCTGCAACCCTATTGGCTTGCCTTCAAAAGTTGCACTGAAATCGACTCCAAGCGGTCTGGTCAGACTCACATCTTTTAACAACAGGGAAATATCAGAAACAGTAGTGCTGGTTCCCTGCTGCGCATCCGCATAAACGATTTTACCGTCCTTGAGGGCAAACTCACCAACTTCTATAGACTTTACTGCAAAACCGGAAGACTCTTCCGCAGGACTCTCCTTTGGGTCTTTTACAGCTGCAGAAGGTTTTGAAGCTGCAGTCTCAGGTGAACCGAATCCTTGCCAGTTTACTTTGCCATCTTTACGTTTTTCAAGATAGACCTGCGGTCCATCAAGCACAATTTTATCTACGTAGATTTCCCTGGAAAGAAGTGGCATCACCTTTACGTGGGCTTGAAAGGCATTTACCTGCAAAAAAGTAGCTTCAGCAAAACCTTCAGGGTTCGCTATCTGAAAATCCGCCAGCGAAACGCCTACCCATGGAAAAAGTGAGAGCTTGATATCACCGCCAAGGCTCACCTTTCTGCCAGTTGCATCAGCTAATTTTTCTTCGATGACCGGTTTGTATTTCTGCACATCAACCAGGCTTGGTACGATTAATATCGCCGCCACCAGCACCAGGGCCAAGCCACCCGATATAAATGCAAAGTACTTGACTATTTTTCCCATATCTTGCTCCACTCCACTCCGTTATTGACAGATTATCAGGGATAGCAGCAACCATCCATGAAGGTTGTTTTGTATTCGAAAGCTATCGCATACGAGTTTTTATTGTAACGACAACATTGAATATAAGTATATTTATCCAATATTCAAAAACATTTACAACTTTCTTTTTCTGAAATAGACCCGCTTTTTTTGACACCAAACAGGTTGGGAACTATCCTGTTTGACTAGATGGCAGCATTAATATTTATTGTAGAAAATTATACCCTTGCGGAGATCATAAATGAAAACGAATAGTAAGGCCATGGTTCTCGCTTCCTTTGCCGCCGATTCACTCGCTCTCGGCGCTCACTGGATTTATGACACCAGCAAAATAGAGACCGAGCTCGGTATAGTCGATCAACTCCGACCACCAGTCCCGAATTCGTTCCATTCCTCCAAAGAAAAAGGTGACTTCACTCACTATGGTGACCAAGCCCTGCTACTTCTTCGTCATCTCGCCGAAAACGGTGGCTTTGACCTCCATACTTTTGCCAATGCGTGGCAGCAATTCAGCAACAGCTATTCAGGTTATCGGGACAGTGCAACCAGGAAAACGCTTGAAGCGTTGGAGTGTGGTGCTTCAGCCGAAGATTGCGGCTCAAACTCAAGCGATCTCGGCGGACCGGCACGCATAGCTCCCCTGATTCATTGGTACAAACATGATCCGGAACTGCTTATGAAATTCGCCCGACAACAGACCCGTCTCACCCACAAGGGAGCCGGAATTGCGGCAACGACTGATTTTATAGTCCACGCTTCACTGAAAGTGCTCGGTGGAATTGCTCCGCAACAGGCAATTGAGACCCTGGTTGATGATGGTCTTGCAGATATCGATCTCGATATGCGGGTACGGAGCAGTCTGGAAACCGTAGCCGATGACAGTCGCGAAGTTATTACCCGTTTCGGCCAGATGTGCAGTACCAGCGCAGCCCTGCCCGGAGCTGTTCACCTCATCTGCGCCTACCAGGACAACTTGCAGGAAGCTCTGGTACAAAACGTCATGGCGGGGGGAGACTCAGCAGCCCGGGGCATGATAGTCGGTATGATTCTTGGAGCATACCAGGGACTTGACGGGCTTGAACAAAACTGGCTCAAAGAAATGCGGGCCACCGAGGCAATCAACAATTATCTGGATAAAGCCTGATCCATTATCAGATCATCACCACAAACAAAACGGCCAGAGTAATCAGGAAGCTAAAGGGAATCGCCAGAACAGCTGAATCCACAATTACATCGTTCACTCCTCTGGCGATTATACGGTAAGTGGCATACATCGATGCCAGCAATCCGCCAACCACAGTAAATATCTGCAATACAAAGGTACTGTCAGGGCTGAGCAGTCTGGAGTGGTCAAATACCGCCTCCTGACCAAATGCATGCTTTATCGCCGGTAATATACTTCCTGCCTCACTGACAAAAACCTCGAAATGCACCGCCATATATCCACCCAGAATGAGCGGAATAAAGCCATAACCAAGCATTGGCAGGAGAAACTCCCTATCCATTCCGCCCTTCCATGACTGGACCTGTACCATCAGGTAATAGCCAATCTGAAATATCAGAATTCCCAGGAAGAATATAACGGAACCGGTTAGTGCATTGGGCAGCCAGATGTTATAGTTTGCCAGCATTCCGTTCAACCACAGGACCAGCGTTGAGAACTCGCTATGCAGAGCGAAAGGGAAAAAAATTGCCCCGAGCGCAACGATCAGAAACGAATCAGCCCTTCTCGGAGTCTGCAGTGACCAAAGCTCCTGCGGTGCCAGTCGGAGATTCAGATGAATGGAACTGTTACGGCAGTTTTTCACACAGTCGCCACAGAATATACAGTCCCTGTTATTATCAACAAGGTATGGATGCCTGAACATAGGGCAACCACCTTGAACCTCCCCGCCACCAAAGCAATTGTGCTCTGTACAGCGGTTAAGGCAGACATGCCTGTTGGAGCGAAGCTCCAGAATAGACGGCATGGCAAAGATGGCGTTAATCGCTCCCAGCGGGCAGAGATAACGACACCAGGTTCTGCGTGAAAAGAGCACACTGCAGACGCAGGAACCAATGGTTACAGCCAGAATAATCCAACCGGTCAGGACAGGGTTGCGATACGCGTTCCAGACAATCTCAACCCAAAGCACCAGAATGCAGAGCACCGCCATGATCCAGCCCGAATAATTTTTGATGAAATAGGGCGTATTCTTTTTGGGTTTTATCAGGCTTTGCAGTTGCTTACCCGGCATAGCAAGAGTACAGACACTGCACCATGTTCTGGCCAGGAAAAAGAAAGAGAAGAAAAGCAGAGGCCAGCCGATCGCCCAACTCATGATGAGGCCGACATTCTTTTCAGGTTCAGTGGAACCGAGAAAAAGCGCCAGCACGGTGGCAGCAATTACCACACCAACCACTCCCTGCGGCAAGGTAGGGAATTTTTTGGAGGTCAGAAACGCCCTGAAAAACGGAATCCGCAGCAGGTTGAATTCCCACTTCCCCTCAGTCTTGGGTAATCCCAGGAGGATATTATCCGAGAGCAGTTCCTCTTCCTTGGCCAACATCACAGCCCTTCTTATCACACTGGAAAGTTCGGTGAGATTGCCAGGCCAGTCATAGTTCATCAGATTACCCAGAGTTTCCGGGGACACCTTCAGGATACTTTTCCCATACTCTTTGCTGTACCGACCGAGATAATGCTCAATCAGTCGCGGCAGATCACGTTTATGCTCCCGTAATGCAGGCACACTGAAGTGCTGACGCTGGAATATCTGCAGCAACTCCGGGATGATCTTGCCGGTATTTTCAAGATGATCAAGATCCTGGGTCGAAGTGAACACAACTCTCGACTGCATGGCGATAGGCTCGTCGGAATCAACATGGGAGAAGGTGTTTCTCTCCATGGCCTCCACCACCTTCTCCTGGATATCCTGCGGCATCAGGCGAATTTCGTGAAAGGCGATGGTGCCACCATAACCACGTTCAAATATTCCAGACTGCTGAGCCATGCCAAACGGCGAGTTTACCTGCTTCGTACCGAACAGCTTCTTCTCCAGCAAAACCGGGTCATGCTCCCGCAGGTCTATCTCTACATATGGGCCTTCAAAACGACTGCTCTCGGCATGAATCTGGCGGGCAATGATTTTCTTTCCGGTACCGGACTCTCCAGTAAGGATGTACGGCTCGTTATTGGCCGCAAAAGCACTGATAACAGTCTGAGCCTGACGGGCGCTCTTCGAGTGGTAGATAATCGACTGTTTTTTCTTTTCAAGTCTGCGCAACTTGATCTGCGAAAGATTTCTTTCCCTGAACAGGATTACATCATCGGCGCTGGATTTTGCATGGGGATCATTGTGGCTGGCTGTATCGGCCTGATCCAGATAGGCCACACGCAGTCTCTCGGCAAGGGCTTCATCAAATTTCTTGTGCACCAGCGGGTTCACCAGCAGCACGGAACGAAAAATCCTCCGCTCAAAACAGATCAATACCAGATCAAAAAGCGCTTTGACGCTCAGGGATCGGGGCTTTCCGGTAATCATACTGGTCTCACCGAAATGGCCGCCCTGTGCAACACGGCCTACAACCCGACTGTCTCCGTCCTCACGTTCTAATACCAGCTCAACTTCGCCCTGGGCAACCACGTAAAACAACTCACTGCTATCCCCCTGGCGATAGACATACTCGCCCTCCTGCACGATCTGAACCCTGCAGCAATCCGCATAAGCTTCGAGATCGGAGCGACCTACCTCTGAAAAGATAAGAGAATGATGGAGATGTTCTGCTATAAGTTGCTTCTTCATTTTCGTCAGACCCGCCTACTGCTTTACCTTCCACTTCGTTGTAATCACCATTTCTTTAAAAAAGCAGGCGGTCACAAACGCACTGTGCTGCGCGAACACTGGTATGGCTACTTCAAATCGTTATCTAAATGCAAATATTTTCGCATAACATCTGCAAGCAAAGGGGCAACTGAATACACATCCAGCAAGGTGTTGCTGGTACGGCCGGGGTAACTGTCCGAACCGATAATTCGCTGGATGGGGCTCGCTGCAAGTTTCTCTTCTGCCTGGCCAGCAAGCACCAGGTGAGTTGCCATGACAACAACGTCTCGCGCCCCGGCGTCAAGACACCTTAAGGCTGTCTGTACAATCGATCCACCGGTGCGAATCATATCATCGCAGACGATGGCTGTCCTGTTTTTTACAACACTCGATACCTGGCTGACTATGGTTTTGTCGGTATCGTAGCGATCTTTGTCTGCGGCTGTATGTGGGCAATCGAGCAGGCTTGCCAATCTGGCGACCCGCTTTGAAAAACCGTAATCAGGTGAGACAAGTACATAATCTGTAAGATCGGATTGCCTGATCTTTTCAACAACCAGGCTGTCGGTCCAGATATGATGGGTGCGAATCGCCCCTGCATGTGCATGGAGAACCGCCTCAGAGTGGAGGTCGACAAAAGCGACAAAGTCAGGTCTTGCCTGAAAGATCTGGCGGGCACGGGTAATGCCTTTGGGGATTTCAAAGGAAAATGGTCTGGCCCGCTCCATGGTGGAATAGCCCAGATAGGGAATGACCACATTAATGGAAGCCGCATTCCAGTATCTGCCCCCCTGGATGAGGTCAAGCAGTTCCTGATACGCGGCTTCACTGTGGGTCGCACCCACTATAATGAGGTTCTTGCCCGCAATTGAACTGGGGAAGGCGTGATAGCACTCTCCATCGGCGAAGGTCTTCCGAACCATCTCAGAAAACTCCACCCCGAGAATATCGGCGACTTTTCGGCCCAGGACTGTTGACGCCTCGTTGGCGACAACTACCAGACTTGATTTCAGAGCCATATGTTCACACCTCCCTCCAAAGCTTACAGTGCGGCGACGATAGCGTCTCCCATTGCTGCGGTTCCAACCGCTTTGCTCTTATCAACCGCGATATCACCGGTGTAAATACCCTTTTCCAGGGTCGCCTCTACAGCGGCATCTATAGCGTCTGCGGCCTCATCAAGACCAAAGCTGTAACGCAACATCATACCCGCTGAGAGGATCTCGGCAATAGGATTGGCAATTCCCTGGCCAGCGATATCCGGGGCAGAACCACCGGCCGGCTCGTAAAGTCCGAATTTATCAGCGTTAAGGGAAGCAGAAGCTAAAAGACCCATAGAGCCAGTCAACATTGCTGCTTCATCGGAGATAATATCACCGAACATATTACCACAGAGCAGCACGTCAAACTGATGCGGATCCCTCACCAACTGCATGGTGGCATTGTCCACGTAAATATGATTCAGCTCCACATCCTGATATTCCTTGTGTACTTCCATTACCACTTCGCGCCAGAGCACCATGGTAGTCAGTACGTTGGCTTTGTCAACGGAGGTTACTTTATTGCTGCGCACCCTTGCGGCCTCAAAAGCCATACGGGCAATACGCTCGATCTCTGCACGGGTGTAGAGCATGGTGTCATACGCCTTCTCATCGGCTCCTTCACCTTCACGGCCCTTGGGCTGACCGAAATAGATATCGGATGTCAGCTCGCGCATACAGAGGATATCAAAACCATCCTGTACGATATCAGGCCGGAGGGGGCAGGCTGCAGTAAGAGACTTAAAGACGCGTGCCGGACGCAGATTACAGAAAAGATCGAAGTGTTTTCTCAGCGGCAGCAGTGCGGCACGTTCCGGCTGCTCCTGCGGTGGAAGGCTTTCCCACTTGGGGCCACCGACAGAACCAAAAAGGATTGCGTCACTGTTTTCACAAAGCTCCAGGGTGGATGGAGGCAGCGCCTGCCCGTGATTATCAATGGCTATACCGCCAACATCAGCAAACTCGTAGGACAGCTCAAAAGAAAACTTTTTCTGGGCAGCATCAAGAACCTTGATCGCCTCAGCCATCACCTCAGGGCCAATACCGTCACCCGGCAGAACCGCTATCTTTTTCATCTCTTCTCCTTACTTGTTCAACCTGCACAACTTGAATGTATTGCACAATCTCCGAAAGCCCAGTTATTCAAGCAGTTGCCAAGGTCGTTTATTACCAAATTTGAATTTAACTTGCCAGTGCTACAAGCGGGTATTCGTCAGGAAAACCAGCATATTTCGCTCTGCACCGGAAAAAGGCAGTCGGCAGGAAAGGGTCTTCGATTGCACATAACCATTTTCACGCACAATCGTTTCCGCTCTCTCCAACTCCTGCTGCCACTTCGGTCCCTTCATACAGATCACTTGCAATCCGGGATTTGAAAACCGCGAAACCATCTCCAGAAACGGTCCTACCTCACTCACTGCCCTGCTCGTTACATGGGTGAAATCCTGATCAGAGGGCAGCAACCGCTCATCTTCCACCCTGCAGGCCAGTGCCTCAACACCTTCAAGTTTCAAGGTACGGGCCACATGCTTGAGAAAAGATATGCGCTTCAGACGTGGCTCCACCAGTGTAAGCCGCATTTCAGGCCTGGCGGCTTTCAACACAAGCCCGGGAAAACCAGCACCTGAACCCACATCCAACAGATGAACATCCCCACCTTCAAGTAGTGGCAACAGGGTCAGGGAGTCGATAAAATGATTTTCGACGATCTCTTCATACGTTGCCCCTTTGGCTATCAGGTTCACCTTGCGACTCCATTTCCTTAACTCTGTGAAGTACACAAAAAGGCGCTCCACGGCCTCCCCGGAAAGGGAAATTTCCAGGATAGCCAGACCCTTTTCAAGCTTTTGGGTAAAGATGGTTTTACTCTCGCTCACACTACTACTCGTAATTTATATTTGATCAACCCCAGTGTAACACTGTTGCCTATTTTACCCGCACCGCAACAGAGTTGGCATGGGCGGTGAGACCTTCCAATCTGGCCAGCCTCTGAATATGCTCACTATCTGCCTTGAGGGCTCTCTCTGAATAACTGATGATTGAACTCTTCTTTAGAAAGGTCTCAACACCAAGCGCTGAAGCAAAGCGCGCCGTGCCCATGGTGGGCAGCACATGGTTCGGGCCTGCGAGATAATCGCCCGCTGCTTCCGGAGTGTGGCTGCCAAGAAAGATCGCACCTGCATGGCGAATAAACGGAACCTGCGACCAAGGGTCTGCAATCATCATTTCCAGATGCTCAATGGCGATATCGTTGGCAAGGCTGACCGCCTCCTCCAGGTTTTCCGCAATCAGGATCACACCACGATCGGCGAGAGATTTCCTGGCAATCTCTTCACGGGAAAGCTCCCCGAGCTGACGCTCAAGCTCCGCCGGTATAGCCTCTGCCAATTCCCGGTCGGTGGTTACAACCACAGCTAAAGCCAGGGTGTCGTGTTCTGCCTGGGCAAGCATGTCGGCAGCTATATTTTCCACTTTGGCAGTCTCGTCCGCCACAATCAACACTTCCGACGGCCCTGCGATCATATCGATACGGACCATGCCAGAGACAAGCCTTTTGGCCTCGGTAACAAACTGATTGCCCGGACCGACAATCACATCAACTTTCGGAATAGTGCGGGTACCATAGGCGAGAGCGCCAACCGCCCAGGCTGAACCTGCCTTAAAAATCTGGGTGATGCCGATTTCCTGGGCCGCCACCAGCAGATGCGGGCTGATCTTACCATCAGCATCCGGCGGTGTCATCATCACCCGCTCAGGAACACCAGCTATTGCAGCCGGTATACCGTTCATCAAAACTGAAGAAACCAGTGGGGTCGAACCACCCTGGCCGCCAGGTACATAGAGCCCTGCCGAGTCAACCGGCCGCACCAGCCTGCCTACGATGGTCCCGTCCTCCCGTGTCTGCATCCAGGAATCTTCCATCTCACGCTCGTGAAATGACTGAACACGCTCTATTGCCAGGGACAATGTCTCCAAAAATTCTTCACCGACTGCAGTATAAGCAGCCTGCATTTCTTCCGCAGATGCCTGCAGCTGCTCCACAGACAGGTTCGGAGCATCAAATTTTCGTCCATACTCGACAACTGCGTCATCGCCTCTGGTGCGCACATTATGCAGAATCTCTTCAACCACGTGCTGACAGGAATTGTCTGCGTCCTGAAAACGTTGCAATAAATCGGAAATAATGTCATTTCCTTCCGGGCTGGTTGTAGATACAGGTGTTATAATCATGGTTATTCTCTTGAAGTTCTCTGATGATTATCTGGCTTTGTGCGGGAAAACCATTCCCTTGAAATAAAATGCCAAGAAAATTTGGCTCTGGTTTTAATGAAGCGCCTCTGCTGATGACTCATATCGGGGTTGATCAGTGCACATGCTACCAATCCAACTTTTCGGCAGGCGTAAATATAGACCAACAGATAATAGCCGACCATTAGCAAATTACAAATAAAATGCGTCCAGGCTGCCCAATTTCAAGGTTTGAGGCTCAACAAGCGGGTCAATCTCGTCCGGCGAATTGAAAATACTTTATTTTTTATCGTGAATGCTTAGAGTTAGCCGATCAGACGACTTTTCGCCTTTGCCCTGCCCTAAAAAGGCAATATAGTGGGCAACTGAATATTGTTTTTAGAAATTTCTCATCTGGAGATACTATATATGGAATTTGAGCCAAAGTGGATAGCCTGGGAAACAACCCGTCGCTGCAATTTAAAATGCGTGCATTGCCGGTCGTCTTCCGAACTTGAGGCCAATGAACACCCCGATTTTTCTTTAGAAGAAGCAAAAAAGATACTTGATGACATCGCCTCTTACGCCAGTCCTGTTGTTGTTTTGTCGGGCGGCGAGCCGCTGTTGCGGGAAGACATCTTCGATATTGCCAGATACGGGTCAGACCTCGGTTTCAGGATGTGCATGGCCACCAACGGCACCCTGGTCACAGAAGAAATCTGCAGGAAAATGAAAGATTCGGATATCCGAATGGTTTCCCTGAGCCTCGATGGTGCCTGTGCCGAAACCCATGACGACTTCCGCAATCAAAAAGGTGCGTTTGAAGGCACGATGAAGGCCATCGAGCTTTTTAATGCCCACGGTATTCCTTTCCTGGTCAACTCGTCATTCACGGTTCGTAACCAGAAAGAGATTCCTGAAATTTATAAGCTGGTCAAAGGACTTGGCGCCACTGCCTGGTACATGTTCATGATCGTGCCCACCGGTCGTGGCGAGGATATCATGGCTGAGCTCATTCCGGAAAAACTTTACGACGAAATTCTGGAATGGCATTACCAGGTGGAAAAGGAAGAAAACGAACTGCTGATGCGCCCCACCTGTGCCCCGCATTATTATCGCATTGTTCGCCAAAAGGCCAAGGAAGAGGGAGAGAACTTCAAGCGGCGCAACCTGAAGTTTTCCACAGGCGGTTCAAAGGGCTGCCTCGCCGGCCAGCTTATCTGCTTGATCGACGTTGATGGCGAAGTCCTGCCTTGCAGCTATTTCCCAAAATCTGCCGGTAACATCAAGACCACCGAATTCAAAAAGATCTGGGAAGAGTCCGATCTGTTTCTGCAGTTGCGCGATTTCAAGAGTTACAAAGGCAAATGCGGAGAATGCGAATATGTCGGCGTATGCGGCGGGTGCCGAGCCAGGTCATACGCCATGACAGGTGATTTCCTTGCTCCTGAACCTTTCTGCAGCTATACTCCACTGAGAATACAAAAAAAGTAAAGCGTAGCTGAACGGAAATGCCCATACCCCTATCTGGTAACAGTTTCCGTTTCAAACGCCTTTTCAACAAAAATCGATAAAGGACAGTATGAACGATACATTTCTGAGGGCTTGTCGCGGTGAGAAAACAGACTATACTCCAATCTGGATGATGCGCCAGGCAGGCCGCTACCTGCCCGAATATCAAAAGGTTCGTGGTAACGTTACCTTTCTGGAGCTCTGCAAATCACCCGAACTCTGTGTGGAAGTTACCCTGCAGCCCATCGACCTTCTTAATATGGATGCAGCGATTCTCTTCTCAGACATCCTCATCCTCATGGAGGCCATGGGCGCTCCATTGGATTTCCACGAAGGTAAAGGCCCCGTATTCGCCACCACCGTCCGGGACCAGGCCAGCCTGGACAAACTGATTATTCCGGACCCGGATGAGGCCACAGGCTTTGTCATGGAGACCATCAAGCTCCTGAAAAAAGAGCTGAAAGTACCGCTGATTGGTTTTGCCGGTGCCCCATTCACCTGTGCCACCTACCTGATTGAAGGCGGCAGCTCGAAAGTGTTCTGGGAAACCAAAAAGCTCATGTTTACCCAGCCTGAGCTGTTCCACGGCCTGATGGAAAAAATCACCGAGGCGACCATTCTCTACCTGCAGGCCCAGGCCCGGGCTGGTGCCCAGGCACTGCAGCTTTTCGACAGCTGGGCTGGCATCCTCGCCCCATGCGACTATGAAGAGTTCGCCTATCCATATGTTCGTAAAATTCTGGCCAGCCTGAAGCAATATGATGTCCCGCTGATTTATTTCGCCAATAACGGTGCTACGCTGCTGGAGTACTCGGCAGAATCGGGTGCAGACGTGGTTGGCCTTGACTGGCGCATAAATATCAAAGACGCCATCGCCAGGGTTGGCAATAAAGCTGTTCAGGGGAATATTGATCCTTTTGCCTTGCTGCTGCCGGAAGACAAGCTGAAAAACCGCATCCAGAGGTTACTCGATGATGCCAAAGATGCCAGAGGCCATATTTTCAATCTTGGTCACGGCATTCATCAGTTCACTCCGCCTGCACAGGCAAAGCTTGCCGTCGATCTGGTCCATGAACTGAGCAGCAAATAAAAAACTGCTGCGCTCTACTGATTTCACTTTTAACCCAGGTGGAGGTCACAGCCTCCACCTTTTTCAGTAATGTCCCCTACCATCCCCAATACATCGCGCTGTCTCGCCCTGATTGACGATTTTTCCATGCTGGAAAATATTCGGCGCCATTCGCTCATGGTGGCCCGGGTTGCCGCCACACTGCACCAGGGACTTACAGAGGTCAGCACCGCCGTCCCTTCGCAGGAAATTATACTTGCGGGAGCGCTGTTACACGATATCGCCAAAACGCGATGTCTTGAAGAAGGATGCGCCCATGCAGAGACCGGAGCGGCAATCTGTAAGGACCTTGGTTATCCCGAAATTGCCGAAATCGTCGCCAACCACGTTCTCTTGTCTCATTTTGACCAGAAGCGTTACAGCCGTGGTGAATTTAACGCCACGGAGATTGTCTATTACGCCGACAAAAGAGTCCTTCATGATCGCATAGTTTCACTGGACGAACGGCTCGAATACATTCTTGAGAAGTATGGGGCTGGCAACCTGCTCAGGGAATCAGTCATCAAAGAAAATTTTCTCCATTGCCAGAAACTCGAAATACAGTTGTTCTCACACCTTCCTTTTTCCGCAGATGATACCGAAAAGATGGTACAGCAAAGAAACTGGACCGACATCAATCTTCACCATTATCCGCCCCTCTGTAACTGAGCGTCGGATTCTTTACCGGATAACAAATGAAAAAAATCGTTGTCGTAGGCGGAGGAGCCTCAGGACTCCTGGCCGCAGGTCAGGCTGCCTTATCAGGTGCCGATGTTCTGCTTCTTGAGAAAATGAAAAAGCCTGGTAACAAAATTCTCATCAGTGGCAAGGGAAGGTGCAACATCACCAATGATTCCGATGTGCACAACCATCTTAGTCATTTCAATCGCAGCGGACGTTTTCTACACCAGGCTTTTGCCCGTTTTTTTGTACCCCATCTTATGGAGTTTTTCACCGAAAACGGGCTGCAACTGAAGACCGAAAGAGGCAACAGGGTTTTCCCTGCCAACGGCAAAGCGCAGGATGTATTACACACTCTCCTGCGATGGCTTCAGCAAACAGGAGCAAAGGTAGAGTGTTCGAAAGCTGTGACGGGTTTACACATCGAAGACGACAGAGTCATTGGCGTCTTTTGCGGCAACCAGCAGATCGCTGCTGACGCAGTTATTCTTGCAACAGGCGGTGCATCCTACCCTGCCACCGGTTCTAGTGGAGACGGTTACAACATGGCTCGAAACGCTGGTCATACCATTGTGCCGGTTCGTCCTGCGCTGGTACCTCTGGTGGTGAAAAATCATCTCCAGAGCCTGGCCGGCCTTGATCTTCGAAACACCGGAGTGCGAGTGTTCGTGAATGGTAAACGCAAGAAGGTCGAGTTTGGTGATCTAAGCTTCACCCGTTCCGGAATCGGTGGACCCGTGATTTTGACTCTGAGCAAATTCGTCATTGAGCAACTCGATAAAAATAGACAGGTATCAGTAGCACTTGACCTTAAACCCGCTCTTGATGACCACAAGCTCGACGCCAGGCTACAGCGTGATTTCAGCACCAGACACACAGAGGAACTGCAATCTGTCCTGCGCGGCCTGCTGCCCAAGCAGATTATTCCTCTCTGCCTGGAGCAAACAGGTCTTTCCTCTACCATGCTGGCCGGAACCATTTCTGCCAAAGAACGTACTATCCTAAAAGATTGGCTGAAAAATGTCAGTTTCGAGATAAGCGGTTATCGCCCCGTGCGTGAAGCAATTGCTACAGCCGGTGGCATAAAGGTTAAAGAGGTAAACCCCAACACCATGGAGTCCCTTATAGTTCAAGGTCTCTATGTAACCGGTGAACTCCTCGATATCGATGCTGACACCGGTGGCTATAACCTGCAAGCCGCGTTCTCAACAGGCTGGCTTGCAGGGCGCTCAGCTGCCACCTCATCCTGAGTCGCTGCCCCCCCTTGCCCCGACTCTTTATAAAGTTGTGTTTCAGAGGTATCTCGACCCGGGAGAATTTCGCCGAAGCCTCTGAAACAACGGACACCTCTTTTTTTCTGCCGAATAATATTTTTCAGCAGGCGACTCAAGCCTAACAAGGTACCAGACTGTAGTCTTCTGATATTACATCCCTTTCTGGCCACCAAACTCCAATCTACAAATTTGTAATTCTTCACGAATTCATCGATATTGCCTATTTTTTTCGGTGTATTCCGCGATATCGCCTAAATAAATTATTGACATCGACATTATTTGCTCTACATTAGTTCGCTTTCAAATCAACTTACGTTAAGGAGTTAGAATATGCGTAATCATTGGAGTAGCAGGTTTGGATTCATTCTGGCGGCTGTCGGTTCAGCGGTCGGTCTGGGTAATATTTGGAAATTCCCGTATATCACAGGAATGAATGGCGGTGGTGCTTTCGTTCTCGTTTACTTGATAGCCATCCTGTTCTGCGGTCTGCCTATACTCATGGCAGAGTTCATCATCGGACGTCATTCACAAAAAGACGTTGTCGGCTCTTTTCGGGAACTGACACCCAATTCTCCATTCTGGAAAAGCGTAGGTTGGCTCTTTCTCTCAGCGGCTTTCATTATTCTCTCGTATTATGGAGTGGTCGCTGGCTGGACCCTCGATTATCTGTTCAAGTCACTCACCGGTTCATTCTCCGGAGAGGACCCTGAAGTGATCGCAGGAATGTTCGGCGCTCTCGTTACCGATCCGGTACGACAGATATTCTGGCTCACCTTGTTTGTTGGCCTCTGTATCCTCGCTGTTATCAGTGGTGTAAAAAAGGGACTAGAAGGCTGGAACAAAGTTCTTATGCCAACCCTGTTTGGACTCATCATCATTATGGCCGTTTACGCCATGACCACAAGTGGCGCGAAAGAGGGTCTGAAGTTCATGCTCTACCCTGATTTCTCCAAGCTCACCATCAACGGTGTCCTTGAAGCTATCGGCCACTCTTTCTTTACCCTGAGTCTGGCAATGGGTGCCATGATCACCTACGCAAGCTACATGGATAAAAAAGAGGCTATTTACCCTGTCTCCATCCGGATCGCGTTCCTTGACACACTGGTGGCAATTCTCGCCGGTCTTGCTATCTTTCCGATCGTGTTCTCTGTCGGCCTCGAGCCTGGTGCAGGCCCAGGTCTGATTTTCAAGACTCTGCCAACCATTTTTGCAACCATTCCGTTTGGTAGCGCTCTGGCAGTAATGTTCTTTGTACTGCTCGCTTTCGCCGCGCTTTCTTCCGCTATCTCACTGCTGGAAGTACTCACTGCGTTTATGATCGACGAAAAAAAGTTCGACCGTAAAAAAGCAACCATCTGCATGGCAATCGTTGTCTACATCGCCGGTATTCCGTCAGCGCTCTCCTACTCGGTGCTTGCTGATGTCAAATTCTTCGGCATGGAGATCTTCGACTTCCTTGACTATGTGGCAAGTAACTTCATGCTGCCAATCGGTGGCCTGCTGATTGCAATTTACGCTGGTTTCATCATGGACAAACGTATTGCCCAGGCTGAGATTACAGAGGATGGTCAGGCATATCTTGCCATCTTCAATATCTGGTACTTTGTAATTCGTTACATTGCCCCGATTCTCGTTCTAGTCGTATTCCTCACCAAGATTGGGATTATCAAGATGTGATGGGTACGCCTCGTGCGTAACTGCTCTCATTGAACAAAGGGGTTGGCGCTTCAGTGCCAACCCCTTTGTCATTTTAGATTTCAACTCAAGCTCAGCGGGAACTGGTCGGACGTTGCCCATGAGGTGGCAGGCGGATAGGAGGGGATGTAAATAATATGTACTCAATTACTTATTGAACTGTGATTCCCGCCCAAAGACCTTGTCCTAAAAATGTCTATGATGCGGTTTCATATCTCCCCCCTCTCACCTTACGTCTCTCACCTCCCCCCCTCACAAAGCTTCTACTGAGGATTCGTAGCAATCTGACGGACCTTGAGCCATATGCTCGAATTATCGTCCTTTAAACCCATTTTCCCTCCAAATATTAAGGTGTTCTGTGACATTACTATGGCACTTGCCCCCATTTCCTGGTATTTGTTAAGGCTTTATGAGGAAATCGTTTCAACACTGTGAGCAAATCATCCAACGCAGAGGAATTACAGATACAAATCAGCTTGAATTCCTATCGAATTATTTCTCGTCAGTGAACGGTATCGTGTTTTGGCATTTAAAAGGTGAAATGGAGCAAGAGAATGGAGCATCTGGAACGTTATAGAGGTATTCATGTAATATTTGCAATAACCCTGTTTATAGGCGCCGTTGTTCTCCTTTTGCCGCCCCAGACATCAGACTTAATGATAAATGAAGATGGACCTATTGAGATGCTTTCGGCAATAGGCTACCTCATTGCGGCTGGCTGGTTGTTTAATGGAGGCTTTCAAAAACGCCTGAGCCACGGCTTTTCATCAGGGACTATTGTACTCTTTCTCGGGCTTCGCGAACTTGATTTTCATACACGATTTACCACTATGGGCATTTTTAAAACCCGATTCTTCATAAGCGACACGGTCCCTCCAATGGAGAAAGCCATTGTCTCCCTTATTGTTATTGCAATGCTTCTCGGCTTGTTTCTGTATGCCAGGAAACATTTGCCGCAATTCATTGCCGGTCTCAAAAGTAAGGGCCGGACCGCTATCTCAATCGCCTGTGCTATTGGTCTGGCTGTTTTCTCTAAAACACTCGATAGAAATTCTAACCTGATAATGGATTGCGTAGCCCTGATCAGTTCAATCGATATCACCCAATTGCTTCGCGTCGCCGAAGAGACATCGGAGTTGGCTATTCCACTCTTTATTCTCCTTGCGATCTCCTATTCTCAATTGAATGAAACAGAGCCTGAGTTTGCGCCCGCAATTGAACATTGATCAACACAAGCCCGTTGTTCTTTTGCCTGCATTATATTTATGCTGACAGCAGGGAGGTCATTCTCCCTGCCGCTCCATCCTATATAATTTCCCCGCACCCACTCCTTACACATTGATGCATCACATTCAGTACTGTAACATATCCATAGTAAGCAGTAATTCTACTACGCTCTCGGTACAGGTAATTTGCTGATGTCTCATGATGATCCGGGCTACAGTGCGCGCACACAAAAATACCATAGAGTTCTTTTCAATTTTTCTATTACTCACAATTCTTGGGATTACTCTTCTCTATGTGCCCGAGGACTTGCTCGACCTGCTTATTGAGGAAAACGGCCCTATAGAAATGATGACTGCCGTCGGGCTTTTTGTCGCTGCGGTGTTGCTTCTCTGGAGTGGCTACATGAAACGTCAGCAGTTCCATTTTACCTCAGGTATTGTAGTACTTTGCCTCGGCCTACGTGAACTTGATTTCCATTGCCGTTTCACTACAATGGGAATTTTCAAGAGCCGCTTTTTTCTCAGCGAAAAGGTTCCGGTGAACGAAAAAATCATTGGGTCCGTAATTGTCCTGCTAATGTTTTTCGGGCTTATCTGGTACACCAAAGCCTACTACAAACGCTTCATGATCAACCTGCGCAATGGGCAGATGGCCTCTATCTGCATTGCCCTGGCTATGGGTATTGCAATATTCTCCAAGACACTCGACAGAATGTCTGACCAACTTAATGCGCTAATCTCTTCTCTTTTGTTTATTGACCCGACAACATTCATACGAATTCTCGAAGAGACTTCTGAACTTGCGATTCCTTTCTTTATTCTGCTGGCGATTATGGAAAACCGACATGGGTATCAAAATAGATCGAGCTCTTCCCAGCGCCCATGAACACGCGCCCCCTCTCGTCCTGACACCAATGAGAATCACCTAGTCTCACCCTCCCCCGCTTCTCTCGCCTAACCCACTCTCAGCCAGCGAAACTGACAACCCCGGCGCCATGCTCAAAACTATCAGGACCGGGTTTTGCCCCATTGATTTTTTCTTGAGCCATAACATTGTCTCAATTTACTGTCCCTCCACTTCAATGCGGCATAACACTCTTTCGGTCGTACTCTTTCCCCATTGTCTTCATTCACCTCTTGTGAGAGAATTCCTACAGTCGGAAGGTGCAAAAACAGGCGACACTTTGCGGTAACGGTTCTCATCCCTGCCAGCACCATTTTCAACAACCATTCGGATCCATTACAGGAGTCGATTATGAAAATCACATTATCCGAAAGTCAGACAGAATCGAGCTCGAAATCAGGAGTTCAACTCCCTCTCATTCTATTTTGTATCAGTGTATTGCTGCTGATTCTCCAACCGAAACCCGGCTCTGCCGACACTGCCGCCGAAATTGATCGCGATGTAAATATCGCACTGCAAAAGCTTTACGATATCAATCCGACCGCACGAAAACTCTCCACCAGCGCCAAAGGCATCATGGTATTTCCCAACATCATTAAAGGTGGGCTGATTATTGGCGGACAATACGGAATCGGTTCTTTGAAAATCAATGGTGCAACGTATGGATATTACCAGACAGTTGCAGCATCGTACGGTTTGCAGATTGGAGCCCAAACATTCGGTTATGCGATGTTCATCATGACAGGCAACGGCCTGAACTACCTCAAAGACTCCCAGGGATGGGAAGTTGGCGTTGGACCATCTGTCGCTGTTGTGGATGAAGGAATGGCAAAAACGCTTACCACAACCAGCACCCAGGAAGATATCTACGTCTTCTTCTTCAACCAGAAGGGACTTATGGCCGGTCTGGGTATACAGGGAAGTAAAATCAGCCCCTACACGCCAAATCCCTGATCCTGAAATTGGGTCTGTTATAACATCGGGCTGAAGAGGAGGAGTACTTCTTTCTGATTCGCCCTGATCTTCAGCTTAAAAAGGTTGCGATCAGGGCGAATCAAATACTTTCTTACAGCCCGATTTGCCGTAAAGTTTACAGCAAATCTGTAAGCAGGATCCCTACCCCCAGCCTGTTTACATATCGATTGTAATCGATCATGCTCTCGCCATAACCCGAAAAGTACTGCAAATACCCCTTGAGATACGGATAATCGAAAAGTGGGAAACTCCAGCCGAGCTCAATCGCTCCTTTCGAAAACCCTGATTCAAGGTTGTTTCTGCTCATCAAACTGAAAACATGCTTATCATGTTTATAGGCTATGCGTAATTCGCCATGCCCCAGAAAATCTGTTATGTCCGGATTGTCATCATCACTTGAACTTTCAGGAATCCTGTACCAGGGCTTAACAGCCAGAACAAAATTCCCCTTCTCCAAAACAATGCTCGCAACAAGCCTGTTCCAACTTCTTGACAGCGTGCTCGCCTGGCCGTTTGACTGATGGTTAATACCAGCTCCAATGGCAGAGGCCTTCAAACCCCAAAATTCCCACTCAGGCTGCATCTGCACCCAGACTTCCGGCTCATGATTCGTCTCACGAAACGGTGATGAAATTTCAGTATTATACACCTGCCAGAAAGAGCGAACTGTATACGCACCCCAGATCCCTATACCCTTGTCAAAGAGATCCAGTGCCAGCGGCGTTTTTATACTGAGCTGAAACTGTGCTTCAGTATCTTCAATATCAATTTCCTCATTTTCAAATGCCTCCCTGAATTCTTCAGAGCTGTAACCATGAAAATTGTATACACCAAACAGCAGATAATTCTGCCTGTGCGCCATAATGGTAAATGGCTTCAATACATTTTTCTGATCTACTCTGAGACGTGTTTCCACAGGCCCTTCAGCTTCCACCTCTGCCATTTCAGCGGTGTCTTTTATCGCAATTATGTTGATACACTCCTCACGAATCTGCCCCAATGTCATCTCATCCGGTGCTGTCTTAAAGTGATGGAGCAAACAGTCATTCAGGTCCGAATATTTTGCGAATGTGCAGTCTGGAACCATCAAGTGGATTAAGACAACTATCAGAATCGACAGTTGAGCATGCCTCCTACCTCTTCTTGATATCGAATATGGCATAAAATGTTTTCTCTCCTTCTTCAACTCAGATGGTTTGGGGAAATTGCATCCGGTGTATATATGGTTGTCGAAAAATAGTTGCGTTTCCGAAAAACCAGAAAAAGGCTTTCCCAATACAACATCATTGACATGATAGGCTTTTTACAAAACTTTCGACAACCGATATTTCGTTGCATGGTACCAATGCAGGACGAATTCAGCTACCTGATCACTCTGCTCAACACCCTGTATTGCCCTAAAATACAGGTCATATCCTTAAACTTCGCTATATACCCATATTTTTTATTTTTTTCTTCTCAATTGCTCAGGAATAAAGCTACAACCGCAAACCCCACCCATTCCTCAGGTCAGGTTAACAGCAGACTTATCGAACTTTGAGACGCAAAAGGCGACGAGGTTACCAGAGGTACAGTACTCGCCCGAATCACCCCGGGCACTTGAGAACAGAACTGTACAGCCTGCCAATACCAGGAAGGACTCGCTGGTTATCAGCAGGTTATTGAGGCCCGGAGACGAAGAGGGGTGCAGCTGCAAGATCTGATCTACAACCAATCAAGGGGACAATTGCCGGCAACCCAAGCTCACGTGATGAGGCAAAGACAGACCCGGATCAATCAGCCATCACCCCTTCCCAAATACGTCTCCAGCCAGGTTAGACCGTATCCCGCTCTTCAGCAGGCGGCATCGGTGAGATATAGCCAATCACCAGCATCAACGCTCCAACTACCAGAAAAGAAACGATACGAGCTATGGTTTCTGTTCCAGAAAGATCAATCACAAACAACTTTACAACCACGCAGCCAATAAGAACTGCACCGCTTATCCAGAGAACTCTGCTGCCGGATCTGGAAGACCAGAGAGTAACCCCGAGGGCAATCATACTCCATAGCCCGGCGACCGCTGCCTGAAACACGACAGACTGATAGAGCGGTTCCAGGTGATAGGCGATACCGGTCCAATGATGCACGGCGTGGGCGACTATACTATTCGCCCAGAGGAAAACACAAAAAGAAAAGATCCAGCCGATAGCTGCCGGTCGCATTGGCAGCGGCAGATGACAGTGCTCTCTTTTGCAGGCAATGAACCAGCCCAGGAGGGAAAGAAAAACACATATCTGCGACAATTCCAATACATTCAGCAAAGGCAACCATCCCCAGACCATCGCCTCGCCACTGCTGGTCATGCTCCACATCAGCCAGCCAATGAGTGCAGTAGCTATTACCGTGGGAACGATACCAAGATAATATTCAGACCAACGCTGAACCGGCCAGGCCAGGCGTGCCCCAAAACGAATAAGTAATTGCAGGACCAGCGCGGGGAATACGCCCCAGACGACAACCTGCCACACCTCTGAAAAGCCTGTATTGGCAACATACCAACTCAACTCATAACACAATAGCAGCAACATCAACAAGAAACCTGCACCATGCCAGGAACCAGCCAACCTCTTCGGCCACAATAGATCGAACTGTTGCAGCATCCGGTGCTGGGTGAAAATTGCTACAGCCCAGACCATCGCCCCCCAACCGGCAAAGAGATGCTCCAGGCCATCGTCTGCCAGCAAACCAACCACCCCGCAGAAGAGGAGGACCGGCAGGAACTGGCATTGAGCCACTGCAAGCTGCTTCCAGTTACATTTTCTCGCGGCAATGGAAAGCAGCATGGTCAGTGCCGATGCAAATAACAGCAAGGCGTTGTGATCGCGCAGATATTCGAAATGTCTTGTCGATTCCCGGAAACCACCGTAGTACCACCAGACAGTTCCCCAGATAAGCAATGGCCAGCACAGGTACTGTTCCCAGCTCAACGAGATGTCCTTTCTACGATAGAGCCAATAACTGGAAAAGAGTGCACCGGTTCCTATCCAGGCACACCCCAGAAAATAATGATTGATGTACGGCGTGGAACCAAACGGATAAAACACGCTCGCAAGAAAGATAAACCCCGCGCCGAACTGGAGTAGTAATCCAAAAATCCTGGCAAGCAGACGGGATTGTCGAACCCCCACCCAAACCAGAGCCGCACCTTCAAGCGCCCAGGCAGCGACAGTTACCTTACTGTCGAAAGCGAGAGGAATCGACATGCTTACTCCAACTACACCCAAAGCCAGAAAGGCTTCTGACAGCACACGGGACCCTGCCCCCTCTCTCCTGTCACTTCGCCGAAGAAACAGGGCTAGAAGCAGATACATTACGCCGGCTGCCAGAAAACTCACAGCCATACCGTATTCACTCTCAGAGACCAGCTGGTACTGTTGCATCGAGGCCACGATCGGCGTGCCAAAAACTATGGGTCCGTCAATTACACCCTTCAATCTAACCGGCTGCCTGAGAGCAAAAAGTACTGCAATAGCAACATAGAGCACGAAAAAGAGAATAAGAAAAGGCTCGGTGGTATTGAAATGAGCGGCTGAGTATCGATCCAATATCCAGTATGAGCCGATACCGAAAGTGAAAAAGAAACCTATCAGGTTCAGTTCCCGCCAAGTCTTGAACAGGGCAATAGCGAATATTCCTATATTCAAAACAGCATAATATGAGAACAGCAAAACATGATCACCAGCTCCTGTCGACATCAGCACCGGGGCGAGAAAGCCACCGATGACGCCCATCGCGGCAAGCACCCTCGCACTTTGGGCCAAAGCCAGAACACCTGAAAAAATCACCATTCCGACCAGAATGAAGAGAGCTGCCGACAATGGGATGAGCGCATAGAGCTTGGCCGCCGCAAAAGCGGTTATATAGAGAATACCAATACCGCCTCCCTGCAAGCCAAGCCCATACCCGAGGGGGCGATTCCGCAGTCGCCAGCCGAGTAAGACGAGAGATACTCCACCTGATGCCGTCAAAATAAGTCTGGCCCCAATGGAGAGCAGGCTCCTGTCTGCGGCATATTTCAACAAAAATGCCACCCCGAAAAAGAGGACGACAAGCCCGATTTTCACTACGGGATTTCCCTCTGTGAAAAAACGCTTAATGGCTGCAGTCAGCTTATCCGGCAGGGATGACGTCACAGGTTGTTCATCAGAATTGTCCTCATGAGATGCAGACATGCCCGCCCTTTCATCCCCAGAGGCTACAGCAAAAACGACCTCTTCTTCAGGAAAATCTGGTTGTGATGCTACTTTCTCAACACTATTTCTGTCTTTGGTAGGTATCTTTGCCGCAACAGACCTGCTTTCGGTTGCAACTGGAGTCGTCTCTGCCCGGACAGCCTGAGTTGAATCACTCAACCTTTCTTCAAGCTCGAGCAATCGCTTTTTCAAGCCAACCACTTCCGCCAGGCAATAACCGAGCAGGCCACCCACAACAAGACCACCCCAGCCAAGAAATACAGCCGTAACTATTGCAGAAACAACAATTAGAACAAGATGCATAAATACGCTCAGTAATTTTTGACTATCACAACAACCCGTCACCACACATTTTATGAACTGTAAATACTGCAGTACCGAAACTTACCGCCTAAGCAGACTCGCAGCTTCTGAGTCGCCAGGCAAATCACGCCGTGCCAGATACTCAGCGACATGGTTCTTCTCATCATCTGTCTTCTTTTGCAGCAAATCTGATTTAGCCGTAATCGATTCTACCCGAACGGCAACAACGTTACAGATTTTCACACCTGTCATATCAGCCTTAATTTCATCGAAATCCGGTCGCTCTTCATGACGTGCCATCAGCGCATTCAATGCCGCGACCTTTTCATCTATATCCTCAACAATTTCGGCAAGTCCGCGGAGAATTACCGAATGATACAGTTGGTGCACCTGGCAAGGTGGAAGCTGTGAGTTGCATTCCCGCCCAACATAGGAGAGCGGAATATCCACTTCGAAACAGACTTTCGGGTCCCGCTTGATATTATCCATTTTCTCCCCTTTTCGGGCACAATGAAAATAGACAGAACCCCGCCAGTAGACAAAGTTCAGCGGCACGATGTACGGGAACCCGTCTACACCATTGGTGGCGAGTCGACCGATGCGGCAACGTTCCAGAATTCTGCTAATATCTTCACTGTCCGTCACCGCACAGTACTTTTTTCTCATCTAAGCCTCATTCATTAAATTGCTCTGATATCATTACGTTTTTTTATGTGAAGAGCAAATATTTATTGATCCAGACCTGGCAGGCCGAGTAGTGCAAGCCCCAACACCGCTTTCATCTGCTCTCTCCATCTCACTAATGGTTCATTTTTCAATTCCGCATAAATCTCAAAAACTCTCTCATCCGTCTGACCTGTGAGCATAGCAGTAACGGCAGTCAGTCATGGGAGCAACCGGTACAGCAATCGATATTGGCTACAACCCACTCTCTGGTGCCACGAATAGGTTGTGGTTGCCCTCTTCTTATCTTTTCTTTCATTCGCGCCCATACTGCCACCTTCTGCTGAATATCATCAATCCCAATACGTAAAGAGTTCGTTGATACCCTTTCTGGCAATGCCCATTACTTTCAAAAACTCTTCTTCGGCAAAAGGCACTCCTTCTGCGGTTCCCTGAATTTCAATCCAGCATCCATCACCGGCCATTACGAAATTGGCGTCGGTCTCAGCTGAGGAATCTTCTACATAATCGAGATCCAGCACCGGAACTCCATCAACAATACCGGCTGAAATCGCTGCCACCGGCTGAATTTCCGGCATTGTCTCCAACTTGCCTGCGGCAACCAGTTTCCTGAGTCCATCACGCACCACCAAAGCACCACCTGTAATGGATGCGGTCCTGGTTCCGCCATCAGCATTCAGCACATCACAATCCACTCTCAGAGTCCGCTCGCCGATAGACTTAAGGTCCACCATCATCCGGAGGCTTCTGCCGATCAAGCGTTGAATTTCTGAGGTTCTGCCGGACCTGCCGTTTGTTTCCCGCCGATAACGGCCACTGGTCGCACAGGGCAGCATGCCGTACTCGGCCGTGATCCACCCCTGCCCTTTTCCTTCAAGGAAGGGAGGAACCTTTTCTTCGATGGTCAACCCGCAGATAACATGGGTGTTGCCCATTTTGATTAGGATGGAAGCGTCCGCATTAAGTTGAATCCCACGCTCTATTGATACCGGGCGCAATCCATCAGCAGCCCTGTTAAACGATCTTTTCATAAGGTACTTCCTTACTTCTGATATGAACTCTTGATTGGTAACCCAACACCTCTCGTAGCATTTCGGATTCCCTTCTTCTGTTATCTTAAAAAAATTAAAGGGCTTGGCGAATGCACCAAGCCCCTTAAGCATACCCCTGAACCGTTCAGAATTAAAACGTATTTTTATCTTTATTCTTAAGCTGTTCAGGTATTTTTATTATCCCTGCCCCTGCTACCTGAGTGCTTCACGTACAGTGGCAAGATAATCACTACCGATCTTTTTCTCCCAGGCTGAATATACTTTTTCGGTGTTCTTCAGCATTATCTGACGATCCTCCTCGCTTAAGGTGAAAAAGGTTACTCCATCAGCTTTTGCTGCAGCAATTTCATTGTTCTGCTGGAGACGGGTTTTTTCACGGGCAGCGGCGCTCTCCTCGGCGATTACCCGCAGCAGGATTTCACGAATATCCTGGGGGAGCTTCTTGAGCCATCGACTGTTTACCATATGTACATAAAGTCCCTGCGCATAATCAAGCTCGGTATAATAGCGGGCAACAGTAAATTTTTTTGAAATATTGCAAACGATCGGAGTGTGATCAAGACCGTCAATTACGCCGGTCTGCAACGCCTGTGGCACATCAGGCCATGGCAGAACTGCAAACTTCAGGCCCCAGGCTTTATAGGAGTCTATATTTACAGGTGCTTGGGCGATACGAAAATTCACCCCTTTGGCATCTGCAAGCGTCTTCACAGGCCTGGTTGTGGCCCAGCCATAACTTCCATAGCCGGTGAAATCTACTACCTGAATATTTTTAGAAAGCGCCGCGTCCCGAAACGGCTCCCAGGTTGCAGGGGTACTACGAAAAGAATTGAGCTTATCAAAAGTGTCGACGACATAGGGGAGATTGACAATACCGAGTTCAGGTGCGATGTTTGCCGCAGCAACCGACGAAGTCATCATGCCCTGTATTGCCCCGAATTTCAGTTTGTTTATAACATCTTTCTCACCACCCAATTGACTCAATGGCCGAAAGTCCACATAAAGCTGGCCTCCGGTTTCCTGCCAGACCCTGTCACGAATTTTAAAACCTACGGCAACACCCTCAATAGCCGGATGCCCAACACATGAGAGCAGATAGGTATACTTGGCACCTGCTGGGTCAAAAGAGGGTTTCCATTGCTCCAAAGGATCACTGGCAAAAGAAAACTGGACTGATGCCAAAAGCACCCAAACAGCCACGCACACACGCAGTATAACCGGCTTGATTGTATTCATTTTTTCTCCTTGAAAAGGTCAGTCTTTGAGAAGAGAAAGCTACCGGAACCAAAACACCAACGCCATGCATTTTCCTTGAAAATGCAAATGGATACAACAAAAAAACTTCATCAGCTGTAACTATATTAATAATCGACGCCACAAGACTCCTGGTTTCAAAAACAGCTAATTAAGCAACGGCACCCTCGTGGATTAACTTTGTTCGCTTTTATGCTCGACAAACCTTATTTCATTAATTTTTAATTTGAAATACTGAACAATTCGTGTTAAGCAGTTTCGCTACATAATGAACAAAATTCATATCTTTCGTGGTTAAAGATTTTTTCCATTAAGGATAATCCCCTACGTGAGGAGAAGAAAACGATGAAAAAGCTTTTTGTTGCGATCCTGATGTCCTGCTTGGTTCTGCCAGCAACTGTCATGGCAGAAGGGAAAAAAGATCCGCTTGCGGCCTGGAAACCTAATTTTGACCCAAGCACGGCTGAGTATACGTACATACTCTCCAACATCAGCCACCCGGTAATCGAAGGTGTTGCCGTGGGCTACCGCATCCGCGATGCGGTATGGGAGAAAACAAATGGAAAAATCTACGTTGATTATCGACCTCTTGCCCAGCTCGGCGGTGAAAAGGATGTTATCAGCAAGCTGAAAATCGGTGCAGTACAGGGAATGCTCTCCTCCTCTGTTGCTGCAGCAAACGTCTCTGATCGCCTCGGCATCGTCAATCTTCCCTATGTGATAGATACCTTCGATAAGCTCGATACCTTTAGAAATACCCCCGAGCTCTGGGAGCCTTTCGCCAATGGTGCACAACGCCAGGGTCTCATTGTCGCCGACATTACCGGTTATGGTCCTTACGGCTGGGCGACAACCAGTCCCGTTCGCACCAACTCCGATGCCAAGGACGTAAACTTCCGTATCGCCGAAGCCCCGGTCAACACCGATGCATATAAGGCCTGGGGCCTGAAGTTCACCGTTATGCCTTGGCCTGATGTCCCCCAGGCACTCCAGACCGGAGTTATAACCGGTCTCGATCACACCGCCATTGTCTGCAACATCACCAAGAAGTTTACAATTGCTAAAAACTTCACTGAGTTGAATTATGCCCAGGGCCTTTTTATTCACCTGGTGAACAAGCGCTGGCTGAACAAGCTGCCAAAAGACTTGCAGGAAACTTTCCTCAGTGTTATCAAGGAGGAAAGCGAGAAAACACGTGCTCTTACCCGTCAGCAGCATGATGCACAGGTAGCTAAGGCCAAAGAAGCCGGTGTCGAATTCATCAAATTGTCAGATGCGGAAATCGTTGCCCTTAAAAATCAGGCAGAACCGGTTCTGAACAAATGGGGACAGAAGATTGGACCTGACTACCTTGCCAAGGTTCGCGAGACTCTTGGTAACTAACGACGCAAGTTGATTGAGCTGATCACAAACCCGCATTTCTCATGAACTGAAGGCCTCACAGCCTGAGTTGATGCGAAATCCAGGTTAGTCGTTGAATGATCGGATGTATTTTTACGGGTTGATGGGGGCATTCCCCCCATCGACCCTTTTTTCTTTTCTCAGGTAATAGACAATCTCTACCTCTCCAACTAACAGATCAGGCATGTTTAAAAAAGTCTTTAAACCGATTGACCGGCTCTTCCTCTTCATTGAGGAATGGTCATTGTTTGCAGCGGTCTGCATCGCCTTGCTAACCGCTATGGCCAATGTTATTCTGCGAAAAGCCACCAGCGATTACTCACTCTACTGGTCGGATGAGGTGGTACGGAAAGTGATCTATTTCTCAACTTATATAGGTTGTGTCGCTGCCATTCGCAGCAGATCCCTGATTCGCATTGATGCCTTGCCGCAGATGTTGCCCATCCTGAAAAAACCGCTTAGCCTGCTCTCCCACCTGGCAGTACTGATTTTCTCAAGCTGCATGATCTATCTTGGCTGGCAAATGACCATGATGATGTATGAAGATGAATACGCCCTTACTGCGACCCTGCAGATTCCCGAATGGTACTTTTACGCTGTATTGCCACTGATGGGAGTGATGATGTTTGTCAGGACACTCATCACCATGCGTGAAGACTGGACTGGCGTAAGCGACATCACTGGGGGCAACTGATCATGGAAAATTCATACCTGATGATTTTTGCCCTCCTGCTTGGCTGCCTGGCTTCCACCATGCCGGTTTTCATGGCGCTGTTTTTCACCGGAACAGTCGGCCTGGTCTGGGGGGTGGGTATCGACCCGCAGATTGTCATTGAAGTGCTCTACCGCAGCATGGATAAATTTGCCCTGGTGGTGGTGATGTTCTTCGTACTCTGCGGAAATATCATGACCACCGGTTCCATCGTCCAGAAGCTTATCAAGACAGCCAACGTAATGGTCGGTTTTCTGCCTGGCGGGCTGGCGATGGCCGGCGTGCTGGCTTGCGGCTTTTTCGGTGCCATCTCCGGTTCTACCGTCGCCACTGTGGTCGCAATCGGCGGTTTTATGATTCCCGCCCTTATCGAGAATAAATATGACGAACGATTCTCTGTAGGACTTATGACCACTGCTCCGATTCTTGGAGTGATCATACCGCCCTCCATTGCCATGATTCTCTATGCCATGGTGAGTAACGACCAGCTGGAAGCGCTTTTCCTCACAGGTTTTCTGCCTGGCGTTTTGATCATGGTAGCCATGAGCGTCTACTCCTATTTCGTCTGCAAGCGTGCAGGCATGGAGCGCCAGAAAAGGCCAACTTCAAAAGAAGTTATCTCTGTTTTGAAAGAGAGCGGCTGGGCACTCTTTTTGCCTGTGCTCATCTTCGGCGGCATCTATTCAGGTATGTTTACCGCCAACGAGGCGGCAGTTGTGGCGTGCTTTTACGCCTTTTTCGTCGAGATATTTATTCACGGGGACATGAAGATCAAGGATGTGAAACGGGTTGTGGTCTCATCCGCCGTCACCTCTGCAACCCTTTTGATCATTGTGGCAGGTGCTTCCGTTTTTGGCGAGTACCTCACTTTTGAGCAGATTCCAGGCAAGATCGCCACAGTAGTTGTGGAAAATATCAGCTCCCCCTGGGTTTTCCTGATTTCGGTGAACATTCTGCTTCTGATCATCGGTATGTTCATGGACATCATCTCGGCAACCTTGATCCTGACCCCGATCTTTCTGCCTCTGCTCAGTAAATTCGGCATCGACACCATGCATTTCGGGCTGATCATGACCATCAACCTGGGTATTGGCTACTGCACCCCGCCACTTGGCGTCAGCCTCTATATCTCTGGTGCCACGGTCGATCGCAACCTGCTTTTTGTCTCAAGAGCGGTTATGCCGTTTCTGCTGATTCAGATGGCGATCCTGCTGCTGCTCACCTTCTGGCCCGGGCTTGTATTACTGCTGCCTAATCTGATATACGGATAATATACGAGAACAGTATGAAATCATATTGCATCGAACGCAATACACCCGTTGGACCAACCGACTTCTGACCCTGAGGAAAACTATGGAACCAAAGATTCTGATTCCCCTGGATGATTCCCCAACAGCCAGAAAGACAGTTGAAGCGGTAATTGAACAACGCAATCGCTTTCCGCAGACACTGCATCTGCTTTACGTCATTAATCAGGAGCAACTCGCCTACAGGATGATTCCGGATTTTCAGCTGGATATGGTGCGGGAGAATGCCCGTAAAGCCGGTATGCAATTACTTGAACGTTATGAGGCTCAACTTGGGGAAGCGGGGTATTCGTGCGAGCTGATACTGAAGACCGGCGATCCGCGACAGACAATTTCTAAAATCGCCAATAATGATGGCTACCATCTGGTCGTTGTCGGGCGTCATGAAGGGGGCGGAGAGATACGCAATGTGATATTTGGCTCAGTCGCCAACCACGTACTGCACAACGTGCGATGCCCGGTTTTACTGTTCTAAAATATAAAAAATCTGCCGTTGCTGCTTTCGTTCATTGGAACACAGCTTCGGCAATTACCCTGCCTCCACCGCTTCTATTGCCTTGATCAACTCTTTCAGGGAAGTAAAACCAGCCAACTGTTCACGGGAAAGCAGAACCTCAAGTTGGCTGGAATCGCCCTTCACTTTCAAAACCACCGGGTAATCATGTCGGGTTTTGAACTGCTGCTCAAATTCATCCCTGTGCAAAAACAGCATTTCGATTTTTGCATTTTCACGAAACGCCCGCCACTCCGGATTTTCTTTAAATGTTCCGTGGGTAAGGCTACATAAAAAGCAGTCATAGCTGGCCGGGCTGAAGAGTTTGTGACCGATATCCTTCACTGTACTCACCAGACCGCTGTCGGCATTGTATACGAAAATCAATTGCATATCGTTTCTCTCAAGCGTGTTAGGAACACCCCATCAACTTAGAAATTAAACTCATAACTGTATTATACCCTCAACCAATGACACCACCTGAAAAAACAACTCCTGGCAGACAGCATTTGCCCGACAGGAGTTGATGTGTAAATTATAATACAACTTCAGTGAGTCCGCTCAGCGTAATCTGCCCAGACTAAAACTTGTACTTCACACTGAGATAGCCTGTATGACCTTCGTAATCCTGGTCATCATACGCTCCGGACAGAAAAGTATCCCCTCTCGATCCTGGCACAACAATTACATAGTTATTCCACTGGTCATCCGAATAATCCCATTCCTCATACACATAGCCCAAAGTAACCGACCAGGCCTCGTCTATGAAGTAGGTTCCTTTAAGTGAGAGAATATGCTGGGTGAAATCCTCAACCTCGTCAGTGTCAATGATGTCTGCGCTATCAAACTCAGATTTACCATCACTCTCTGCCCAATCCCACCCTGCATAGAGCCTCAGTTTTTCGGCCATAAAATAAGCCTCAATATTGAGCCCTGCCGCATAGGTGTAATAGGTTGTTTCTGCGGCATCACCTAAATCTTCACTGTAATCCCTCTCAAAACCGACATAAAAGCCTGTGTTGACATTCGATTGAATTGCCCATGTACCAGAAAAATAGAGGTCATAATGATCGAGTTCAACCAGCCCCACTTCGGTGTCATCATAGTCGGCATTAAACCAGGTGAACTCGAGATCAAGACCAAGGTCTTCAACACCGTAATAACCACCTTCCAACTCAACCTGATTCCTGTCCTGATCAGCTACATCATAACTCCTGTAACCTTCGTCCGTTTCGCCAGGTTCAACAGTGTAGTCGCCACTGCGGGTGAGGAAACTGTACTTGGCTCGTAATTCCACATCTTCAAGCGAATAGTTTCTGGCCTGGATAAAAAACAGGTTATCATCAGCCCCGTCGGAATCGCTTCTCCCCTCGTAATCTTTATTGAGGTAGTGGTATCCACCATCAATTCTGTTATTACGCGAAAGCTTGTAGTCGGCTTCGATACCAGTCTTAAAGATTTCGCTGCTGTAGTTCTCATTCTCATTGCCATCCAGGGTTGTCAACTCAGTGGAATCATTGTCCCGATCGTCATATCTGGCCAGCAGTTTCAGGTCCAGATCTTCAATCGGTTCAAACTTCCAGGAGCCGTTCACATGCCACTTGGTTATCTCACCATCAAAATTTCTGGTCTCTCCCGGCACAACAATGCCCAGTTGCTCATCGCTCTCCGTTTTAGAGTATCCAGCATTCAACGCTACCACAGAACCATAATACTCCGGTCGCCAGACCATTTTTCCGAGTACTTTCGCCACATCGTTATCAGGTGGCAATGAGCCGATAGTGTCATCTCTGGTCAGCGAATCATCCTCATTATCAAAATTAATGAATTGACCCGTCAGACTAGCGGTTAGCTTCTTGGCCCGGTAACCACCGGTAATGTTAAACTGGTTCTCTTCCCAATCGATGGGGGCCGGAAACTCTGCAGAGGATGTACCGCCATAAGGCATGACTCCCGAGGATTCCATATTGCTCGCACCAAACTGTACAAAGTAGCCATTTTCAAACGCGTACTCTACATCACCACCATACTTTTCCCGCTCCTTCTTATAGTCGAAACTATTCCAGAGAGCCGGTTCAGTCTCCCCGGTACCCACCAGCGTATCACTACCGATACCATCATAAGGTGTCAGGGCATCTTCAGTGATGTTATGGATAATCTCATCGTAGTACAGCGAGTACTTCAATGACCCGAAACGGCCTCCGTTCAACCAGTAGGCCTGATCGTCATAGGCTATGTTCTCGGCCAGAAAGTCGATATAATATCCGCCTTCCCAGTACGAGAGGATATCCACATTGCCGTATACACCATTATCAATATCCCGATATTCATTAAATTTAGCCTCGTCCCCGTCCACATCAAAAAGACGTCCGCCAAATTCTACATATCCATCCAAGTCCGGCCCTGCTGCCGCAGCATCAGTTACACCCCAGCAAAGGGAAAGCATGGCCAGAACACATATTCGTTTCTTCATTTTTGCTCTCCTTTTACTTTCTGTAACGGCTACCGTCTCTGTCAGCTGACATGCTTCCATGCACCGTCTGATGACAATTCAGACATGCTCTCGCGTAATATCGGCTATTAGGCGTTTCTGAGCCGGTGAAGCCAGATTCTTCACCATATGGCGGAGTATGAACGACCTGGTGGCAACTGTTACAGATGGTCGGCACCTTCTGGACAAGCATTCCTTTATGCCTGCTGCCGTGTGGTGCGTGACATGTGGAACAATCTTCTTCCACTGGCGGGTGCTCCCAGAAATTAGGCCCACGTTTGTCGCCATGACAGTTGTAGCAGAGCTCATTCAGGGTCTCAGCCTCGATCATGCCGTCTGTGTGGGTACCGTGCGGATTATGACAATCTTTACAGGTTACCTTACCTTCACGGATAGGATGTCTGGCCTGAAGATTCGCATGGACTTTTACTCGTGTATGGCACTGGTAACAAACATCCGGGGTCTCTGCTATCGGCGAATACCCCTCATGCATCGGATGACAGGTAGCACATGCAACATCATATTTCTCATGCTGGCTCATATCCCACATGGAAATCTTTTCACTCTTCACATGACAGTTCAGGCAGGTCTCGTTATACACCTTAACCTCTGCTCCATCCCGGTCTGAAAAGCTGATAATGTTATCCGGCTCTGGGTCATCTGCATGCACTTCTCCAGGGCCATGGCATGATTCGCAGCCAGCTGCAGTATTCCCCGTGGACTCCCAGGCCCGGAAATGGAGTGATTTGTAATAGTGGCCTTCCATCTCGTCATGGCACTCAAGACAGGTACTATCTCCAACATAGCCCGTGGTCGTCATTTCCGTGACTATCAGCACCGTCTCCTCAACCTGGCCGGCCAGTGGCTCCCCCCCATCTCCATTTGCGTAAGCGACACCGTTTACACCCAGCAAAACGAGCGCACAAAACAGTGTCGCATACAATCTCACTCTCTCCATTGTCTGCTTCACGTTCCCCCTCCTTTGATATAGTTTCACCCTCTGGAATTTCCAAAAAACCCTCTGTTATCATAGGCCACATTCAAATTTAGGATGAATTAATTTGTCAGGTCAATGGTCTGGTCAAATTTTTTGTACCCCGGAGTCTGTTTTCAGCTGTTTTGCAGAGCGTCAGTGGTCAGATTTTTGCAGATATCCCCGATCGATTCAGAAGAGAAATCAGGAGTGCAGTAAAAGCGTTATTGCTATAAATTATTTCATTTTAGCGATTAATAACGTTGCATTAAGAAATGCCACAATGTACATGCAATGCTACATTCAATATATTTGTTACAGACCGTTCACAGGCATTAAGGTCACTGATTTTGGGCAAAACAAAAAAATGTACGTGTACCATTTTTTTTAATTGTCAGGATACAAAAAGCACGAAACTTCAACTCGCTGTGTATATTCTCTACATAGCAACGTTATTCTTCAGAACTCATTGGCGGTACAATCAGAGGCTGTACCGAAACAGACTGTTAGCGATTAATCGAGAGAACGTTTCTTACTCTCTGAATTACAAAACCTGTTTTTATGAAGACGGGGAGATGCAGACATCTGCTGATACAATCAGGGCGTAATCTTTCCTGCTGCCCTTCACATAACGTATGGTGAAAGGTACAAGGGTTCGCGATACCGCCGAAACAGGTCAAATCAATTGGTATCAACCTGTCTTCAAACTCAATTATTACAAAGAACCTGAAATGGGAACTCTTTTACGATTTGAAATACTTTCTTAGCTTACAAAACATTAAGGACTTCAAAATGAGCCAGCGCACTGAACCCTGGGAAACCCTCAGCCAGTTAATCCAAGATAGACGTGACTCGGAAATAGTTCAATTTATCGAGTCGCTCAGCGTTTCTGAGACAGCAAGAGCTATCTCACGGCTTAAAGAAGTTGAACGAGAGAATCTGATTTCACTGCTCAACCCTGAAGATGCAGCTGAAATTATAAAAGAAATTCCTGAAAGTCAGGCAGCTGAAATTGTCGGAAATATCTCAACTGGACAGGCCGCAGCAATAATGGAGGAATTGAATAGCGACCATCTCGTTGATGTACTCGCTGAAATGGGAACTGATAAGAGTGAATCAATTCTCTCAGAAATGGCACAGGAGGATGCTGAAGAGGCCAGGACTTTGCTCAATTATGCCCCGGATGTAGCAGGGGGACTCATGATTTCAGAGTACCTGGCCTACAGGGCCGATGATACAATCGGGGATGTTCTTGCAGATCTGCAGGATAATCAGGAAAAATACAAAGATTACAATGTACAGTATTTTTATGTGCTGGATTCCGAGGAAAAGCTGGTTGGTGTCCTGCGGATGCACAACCTGTTGTTTCCTGCGAGAAAAACCAGACTTGAAGAAATAATGATACATCCCCCTCTCAGTGTATCTGGTCAAGCTACTCTTCTTGAGTTAAAAGATTTTTTTGATGAGCACAAATTGTTTGGAGTACCCGTTGTCGACAGTGACCAACACCTTTTGGGGGTTGTACTCCCCAGTGCTGTTGAAGAGGGGGTAAACAGGCAGAGAACTAAAGCCTATTTACGTCTGAGCGGTATCATAGGCGGCGAAGAATTCAGAACCATGCCGCTCACTATACGTTCCGGCAGACGCCTTACCTGGTTGAGTATGAATATAGTTCTCAACATTATAGCGGCCAGTGTCATTGCAATGTATCAGGATACGCTGGCAGCGGTTATCACTTTAGCTGTTTTTCTGCCGATGGTGAGCGATATGAGCGGTTGTTCAGGAAATCAGGCAGTGGCGGTCTCCATGCGTGAATTATCTCTTGGACTGGTTAAACCCCGCGAGATTTTATGGGTAATACTCAAAGAAACCCGAGTTGGCATAATAAACGGCATAGTGTTGGGGGGCCTGCTCGGCATGGCTGCCTTTTTGTGGCAGGGAAACATGTGGCTGGGAATTGTCATTGGTGGGGCGCTGGCTGCAAATACTCTCGTATCAGTCACCATTGGCGGGGTTTTACCCCTGATTCTGAAACAGGTAAAGATTGATCCGGCCCTTGTCTCAAGTCCATTGCTGACTACGGTTACAGATATGTGTGGTTTTTTCTTTGTGCTCAGCTTTGCAAGCGCCGTTTTACCAAAGCTTGGCGGCATGTAATTGATAGCCCCCTTTACAAAAGTTGTTCTATTTGTAAGGGGGCTTCGTCTGTTTCGGTAAACCAAATTTCTTTCTAAAACTCCTCCGGCGGTTCGACCACCAGCACATTTGTCCCGAGTTCTTCGAGAACCTGCTGTTCAAGCCCATCTTCATCAGCACGAAGCTTACTGAGTTTGACCGGGCTGTATTTTTTCGGGAGTTTACCAAGATTACAGATAGGTTCGCCAGGGCTTATTGACGGCAGACTTGTCATCCCCATTACCACGCCATCAAAAGGGGCATAAATGGTGCTTTGCTCTTCGCCCAGGATTGTTGTGTTGGTTATAAGCGGATCATCCTTTTTTACAATATCGCCCGGTTTAATGTGAAAATCGAGGAAACCACCCCGTTCTGCACGGACCCATTTCGATTTTTCGATAATGACCTGGTGGGACGGGCGTTCTATCTGCAAGTCTAACATCTTGAGTTCACAGAGTACATTTTTGATCCCTCGAATTGCTGTTTCGACAATTCCCGGCTCAACTTTCCAGACTTCTCCGCCTTCCATCACAATTGTGGGACATCCTGCTTTACATGCTTCATGTCGAAAAGAACTTTTCGGTCCCTTACTGTTAATAATGATTTCAGACCCAAAAGCTTCTGCTAGCCTGCGGACTTCCGGATTGGCCAAGTCGGCTCTCACGGTCGGGTAATTCGTTCGACGTACTGATGCCGTATGTAGATCTATGCCGTAATCACAGCGGGATACAAGTTCATTGAAAATGGTATAAGCCATACGGCTGGCCAGGCTACCATCAGGAGTTCCGGGGAAGGAACGATTGAGATCGCGACGATCAGGCAGGTAGCGTGAATGTCGTTCGAAAGCGGGAAGATTGAGCACCGGAATGAGAATTACAGAGCCTCTGCTGAGCCTGAATTCATCATCCTGGATCAGATTGCGAATGGCACCACATCCATTTATTTCGTCACCGTGTAAGGCTGCAGTCACAAATACCACAGGCCCATCCTCAACTCCCCGTCGAATATGGATCTGGAGTTTTACAGCCATGCTGCTGTAACTCTCACCTACGGCAAGCTGAACATTACGTGATTCACCCGGCCCTATTTTTTCCCCGAACCAGTCTAAATGAGAGTGCTTCAAAGTTCTATGAGTCACCGTCTGAACCACCTTTTTCTACAGATATGGAAATTGGATCAAGGCTTCCGGACTCTTTGTACACTTCCTCAGCAACAGGAAGCTCAGGTAAATCTTGAACTTTTGGCCTCCGTTTACGACGTATCTTGGTAGGGGTCATATCGCGCATAAGTTCAAGTTTACCAAAACAAAGCAGGCGATCACCCGCGATCAATTCACGCTCAGCACGGGGATTCGGAATTACTTTATTCTTTCGATAAAGTGTAAGCACCACTACATCTTTTTCCCGCAACCCAGAATCTTTAATTGTTTTGCCTACATACTCTGAGCCTTCAGGAATATGAATTTCAGCTACACCATACCCACTGCTCACCGTCAGTCGTTGACGAATATCAATTACCGGAAAGTTTACTTGTGCTGCTATGTAGTCAATTATTGCGCCTGCAATATCAAGCTGCGTACAACCCTCAATGCCCTCCAGCCCCGGCGAGGAATTCACTTCCATGATTTGCGGGCCATCATTTCCTTCCAACAGGTCCACACCCGCTACTCGCAGGCCGAGGATCTGGGCCGCGCGGACAGCTGTCTGAGTATACAGTTCATCAAGTATTACCGGTTCAGTCGTGCCGCCTCTGTGAACATTGCTGCGAAATTCCTGCCCCTGAGCAACGCGCCGCATTGCACCAACAACCCTGTCACCGACAACAAAGGCTCTGATATCTCTGCCTTTGCTTTCTTTAACAAATTTTTGGATGAGAACACTCTGTTTTTGGCTCTGTAACAATTCTACTATTCCAGCTGCGGTATTGATGGAGTTTGCCAGAATAACACCAATCCCCTGAGTCCCTTCAATCAGCTTCAGAACAACAGGAGCGCCTCCAACCCGCTCGATTGCAGGGAGCACGTCTTTTTTGTCCCTCACAAAGGTTGTTTGCGGAATACCGATGTGATGCCGACTGAGGATTTGCAGACTTCGCAATTTGTCTCTGGAGTTGGCAATACTCGCAGACGAATTTGCGCAGAATACGTCCATTTGTTCAAATTGTCTGACGACTGCAGTACCAAAGTAGGTGATGGAGGCTCCTATTCTTGGCAAGACCGCATTATATTCAGATAACCGTTTTTGCCGATAGTAAAGATCCGGCAAACCCTGCTCAAGGTCAATTGCAAACTTCAAGGTATTTAATACTTTAACCTTATGTCCTCGTTGCTCTGCAGCTTCACAAAGACGTCGCGTGCTATAACACTGGGGACTACATGAGAGAATAGCAAGCTTCATACGTCATTCCTGTGAGTTAAGTTATTGACTACAAGCTTCAACATCTTTAAGCCTTCTTCCTGTAAGGTTTTCCACCGTAATATGACCTTCCGCCATCCACCAGAAATCTTGTTCTGAAGGCTTCACGTCCCAGCAGCATTCTAAAGCCCATATTGTCACGACTCGCCAGAGTCAGTTCAACAGGCCATCTTTCGCCAAGCAGCTCAACTTCAGTCACAATTACCGGTCTGATTTTTGCGATACCGCTGGAGCTTTTGACCGACCTGAATTCCAGTATTTTGGCCTCCACTGCAACAGACTTTTCTTTTGAGCGCTGAATAGGGTGTACTTTAAAACGGACCCACCGTTCACCATCCCGGTCAAAAGTTTTTATGTCAAAAGCATGCAATGATGACGATCGTGCACCTGAATCGACTTTCACTTTGATGGTGTCAATCCCAAGACCTGGAAGTCCCACCCACTCTCTCCAGCCAATGACTGGTAGACGCTTTCCTGCTTTCTTTACCATTTATAGCCTAGGTCGTTGTTATACATGCAAATAGTGGTTCACTGCTGCCATATAGCATTTAAACTTTTTTTGACCAATATTAAAGTGGCCTTGCCTCTGCGATCGCCCCTGAATAATAATCATAATTCACCAGTTACGAGAACTTTATATTCTCATTCAGGTCAATAGATTTTAAGACCAGGCCTACTTTTTGTTTCTTCACCGGCATGATTTTTATCCTGTTGAACACTTCAGCGAATTCGCTGCCTGGGAAAGCTCATTTATTGATTTTCTTATTGATTTTCTTATTGATTTTAAACAGAGAAATCAATTTTACTAATCATGATCACTTCCTATATTTCACAAATAAACCGAGGACAGTTACATGGTTGCTTTTTTGATGCAATTCAGCCCTGTTACACAGGCATTATTCGCCACCTTGTTCACCTGGGCGGTAACTGCAGCTGGTGCAAGTCTTGTGTTTTTGACAAGAGATATAAATCAGAAACTTATGGATTCATTGCTGGGCTTTGCGGCAGGTGTAATGATTGCCGCAAGTTTTTGGTCTTTGCTCGCCCCTGGCATTGAAATGGCTGAACAGCTCAATCAGATTCCATGGTTGACTGCCGCTATTGGCTTTATGGGGGGAGGCATTTTCATGAGAGTAATTGATAAATTTCTCCCACATTTACATCCAGGGCTCAAGATTGATAAAAGCGAAGGTATCAAAACTTCATGGCAACGGAGTACCCTGTTGGTGCTGGCCATAACTCTTCACAATATTCCTGAGGGTCTTGCAGTCGGAGTGGCATTCGGTGCTGTCGCGGCTGACCTTCCGTCGGCCACAATCGGAGGAGCAATTGCGCTGGCAATCGGAATCGGAATTCAAAATTTTCCAGAGGGAACAGCTGTATCAATGCCACTTCGTCGCGAAGGAATGAGCAAAAGAAAAAGTTTTCTCATGGGCCAGGCTTCTGGAATGGTAGAACCTATCGCGGGAGTTATCGGCGCATATTTTGTCCTGAAAATGCAAAACATTCTGCCATACGCCCTCTGCTTTGCGGCAGGTGCAATGATTTTTGTCGTTGTTGAAGAATTAATCCCGGAATCTCAGAGGAAAATTGAAAATATTGATCTGGTAACCATGATGACAATGGTCGGTTTCTCCGTGATGATGATTCTTGATGTGGCTTTGGGCTAACCCCCCTAGAACATACGCTATCAGTATGCTGATAAGGGCACCAAGCCATTCGGGATGCTTTTAATAGAAAAAGGCCAGAGCACAATTACTTGCTCTGGCCTTTTATGCATGACAATCACGTCAATCGAGGGCTCGTAAGCTGCCTCTCTACTTAAAGGTATTAGAATGTGCGATTATCAATAACGCGGTTTCCTTTGCCTTCGAAACGTTCGAGGGTACGCTCTTCCACCAGTTTTACATCAACACCAACTCCAAGCTCGGAAATCAAGCGCCGTTTGATGGTATCAACCAGCGTACGCTGCTTCTTCATGGCATCAAAGAAAATCCCTTCGACCACCTCAACCATCACCGTGAGTTTATCTTCATTGTTGTCACGATCAACTATCAGGCGATAGTGGGGCTGGGTTCCTTCAATGTCACAGAGAACTGATTCGATCTGGGTAGGGAAGACGTTTACGCCTTTGATAATAAGCATATCGTCCGTTCGGCCCATCACCCGGTGCATGCGATTCAGGGTTCTACCACATGGGCATGGCTCAGGCATAAGCCGGGTCAGATCACGGGTACGATAACGGATGACAGGGAAAGCCTCCTTGGTCAGGGTGGTGATGACCAGTTCTCCAACCTCGCCAGGGGCAACCGGTTCCAGAGTTTCCGGATTCAACACCTCTACCAGGAAATGGTCCTCGTTGATATGCAGACCATTGCACTCCTGACACTCACCGGCAACACCGGGGCCCATAATCTCGGAAAGGCCGTAGTTATCGGTGGCGATTATGCCGAGCCGGTCATTTATCTCAGCACGCATTCCTTCAGACCAGGGCTCTCCGCCAAAGAGGCCGTAGCGCAATGACAGCCCACTGGGGTTGAGCCCCATATCCATCATCACATCAGCCATTTTCAGCGCATATGAAGGTGTACAAACCAGCGCAGTGGTTTTGAAATCCCTCATAATCTGGATCTGTCGTTTGGTGTTGCCCGCCGAAATCGGGATTACCGAGGCACCAACCCGTTCCGCGCCATAGTGCAGACCAAAACCGCCAGTGAAAAGACCGTAACCAAAGGCGATCTGGATCACGTCATCAGGGGTTACGCCGGCACCGCAGAGAATGCGTCCGACAAGATCGGACCAGGTATCAATGTCCTGGCGGCTGTAACCTACCACCGTGGCCATGCCGGTAGTACCGGAAGAAGAGTGAACCCGCACCACATCTCTGAGCGGCACCGCGAAAAGCCCGTATGGGTAGTTATCCCTCAGATCCTGTTTCATGGTGAAAGGGAAATCACGAATGTGCTCAAGGGAAGTCACCTTCGATACATCGAGCCCTTTTTCCTTAAATGTATTGCGGTAAAACGGAACCCGCGTCGCGACCCGCTGCAAGGTATTCTGCAGTCGCTCAAGTTGAAGTGCTTCGAGATCCTCCCTCGGCATACACTCTTCTTTCTGCTGCCAAATCATCTCAATGTTTCCTTTTGCAGTTCTCTAAAGCCACAGATTCGGGCAATTCATCAATCGATTTCAGACACCGGCTGCGGTGCGCAAAGCCGGTGCCTTTTTTAACAGTGGGTGCTTACAGAGCGCAAATCTGCTCACCGGTCAAAAGGGTGTAGCCATCACCAAGCAGGGAGTCGATGGCCTTGTTCATGTCCTCGAAACGGAAAATGAGCACTGCATTTTCGCCGCTCTTATTGACGAAAGCGTACATGTACTCAACGTTTAATCCTGCAGTCTCAATGGACCTCAGCACCTTGGCCAAACCGCCTACCTGGTCAGAAACCTCTACCGCCAGCACGTTTGTTATACCCACGGTGAAGCCTTTGCCTTTCAGGGCGGCCTTAGCCTTTTCCACATCATCGACAATCAGGCGCAGTATGCCAAAATCAGCGGTATCCGCAACAGACAGGGCCCGAATGTTTACCCCTTCTTCGGCGATGATAGAGGTGATTTCAGCCAGTCTTCCAGATTTGTTCTCCAAAAACACTGCAATCTGTTCTACACGCATTCCTCGTTCCTCCATTATAATTTCCTGTTGTCAAATACCCGCTGAGCTTTACCTTCGCTCCGCTGAATGGTTTTAGGCTCAACCAGCTTCACTGTACAGGTTACTCCAAGGTAATCCTTGATATCCGCCTTGATCTTTTTGGAGAGGTTTTCGAGCATTCTGATCTCATCTGAGAACACGTTCTCGCTCACCTCAACCTGAACCTGCATAGTATCCAGGTTCCCTTCTCGTTCTACCACGATCTGGTAATGCGGTTCAACCCCGTCAATACCCATAAGTACGTGTTCTACTTGGGAAGGAAAAACATTAACGCCACGGATGATCAGCATGTCATCGGTACGGCCGGTTATCTTCTCCATGCGAACCAGGGTTCTGCCGCAGGAACAGGTCTCATACATTAAGCGGGAGATATCCTTGGTACGGTAACGGATAAGCGGAAATGCTTCTTTGGTAAGGGTGGTGAAAACCAGTTCACCCTTTTCTCCCGGTGGCAGTACCTCGCCGGTATCCGGGTCGATAATCTCCGGCAGGAAATGATCCTCAAAGACGTGCATACCACCTGAGCTTTTGAGACATTCCATGGCGACACCTGGCCCGATAATCTCTGAAAGACCATAAATATCAACCGCCTTCAGGTTCAGCTTACGCTCAACTTCCTCACGCATATTCTCACTCCACGGCTCGGCTCCGAAGATACCAACCTTGAGGGAGAGCGATGAGGGATCAACACCCGCGTCACACATGGCATCGGCGAGATTAAGGGCATAGGAGGGGGTCGCCATCAGTACAGTGGAACCGAAGTCGCGCATGATATTGATCTGGCGCTTGGTGTTGCCACCGGATACCGGGATAACGGTGGCACCAAGTCGTTCAGCACCGTAATGAGCACCGAGACCACCGGTGAACAGACCATAACCATAGGCGTTATGCACCATGTCGCCGCTATTGGCACCGGCACAGCAGAAAGCGCGGGCCATCACACCTGACCAGAGTTTGATATCATCCTCAGTGTAGCCAACGACGGTGGGCTTACCTGTGGTTCCTGATGAGGCATGAACACGCACTACCTGATCAAGAGGCACGGTGAACAGACCAAACGGATAGTTGTCGCGCAGGTCATCCTTATAGGTGAAAGGCAGCTTGCTGAGATCTGCAAGGCTCTGGATATCAGACGGTTTCACCCCCGCCTCATCCATCTTCTTGCGGTACGGCTCAACCTTGTCATAGACTCTGGCTACCAACCGCTGCAGCCGCTTCAACTGTATGGACTCAAGCCCGACCCGGGGCAGGGTCTCTATCTCTTCTTCCCAGTAAACGGTGGTCATCGTTCTTCCTTTTTTTTCGTTCTAGTTTCGTAAATCCCTGCCTGCACGATAAGCGCGAATATTGACTTCACGGAAGCGCTCCGGTACGCGGGTCTGGATGGCCTCTTCGAAAATAGCTCCATCAACCGGCATAAAAGCGGCCATAGCCCCAACCATGACGATATTGGCGGTACGGGCCTCTCCCACTTCGCGAGCGATATCAAAGGCATTGACCTTGACCACTTCAATGTCCCGTGCTACCAGCTCTTCAAGCACATTCTCAGGGTATTTCGCCTGGCCGGTGGCAACCGCCGGAGGCAGTATCTGCTGGGTATTCACTACGACCTTGCTGCCCTTGTGCAGATATGGCAGGTAACGCACCGCCTCCATCATCTCAAAGGCAACCTGGATGTCAGCACAGCCCGGCTCGATCAGCGGCGAGTAGACCTTTTGGCCATACCGCAGTTGAGCGGTAACAGAGCCGCCCCGCTGTGCCATGCCGTGTACTTCACTTTTTTTCACATCAAATCCGGCACCAAGCAGACCGAGTGCGGTAATCTCACTGGCCAGCAGAATGCCCTGCCCACCTACCCCTGAAAAGAGGATGTTTCCTGTTGCTTCCATTATCTTTCCTCCTTTCTGGTGATAGCCTCAAACTTGCAGAGAGACGCACACTGTCCACAGTCATTGCAGAGAATTTCATCGATTTGGGAGACACCTTTCTGCTTTGGCCTGAACCCTTTGGCTTCTGCCTCACCTTCAGCAAAGGCGGTCCAGCTGATCGCCGGGCAACCAAGGCGAATACAGGCCATACAGCCCACACAGTTCTCCTGGTGAGTGAAATAGGAGACCGGCTTTCTCTCCTTCATCTCCGGCAAGAGTACACAAGGCGCTTTGGAGATCACCACCGAAGGCTCATCCAGGGCGATGGCCTCTTTCAGCACCTTCTTACTCTCCGGTACATCGTGGGGATTGACCACAAAGATGTGTTTCACCCCGATGGATCGACACAGTCCTTCAATATCGATCTCATGGGCAGCCTCGCCCTTGATGGAGTGACCACTGGCCGGGTTGTTCTGCTGACCGGTCATGGCGGTGATGCGGTTATCGAGAATGATAGTGGTGGCAGCGCTCTCGTTATAAACGGAGTTGATCAGACCGGTGACACCTGAGTGCATAAAGGTGGAGTCGCCGATAACCGAGACAACCTTGTCGTGACTGCCTTCACCAAGCGCCTTAACCATGCCGTGCGCCACGGTGACGGAAGCACCCATGCAGACACAGGAATCCATCGCAGATAACGGCGGCAGAAAACCGAGAGTGTAGCAGCCGATATCACCGGAAACAAACACATTGAGTTTTGAGAGATTAAAGAATATGCCGCGGTGCGGACAACCGGCGCACATATTAGGCGGTCGCATCGGCAACTGAACCGGGGCAAATAGATCATCCCGTTTATTCTGCTCGATGGACTCACGCACAATAGCGGTATTCAGCTCACCCTGATTCGGGATACGCTCTTTACCAATGCAATCAATACCCATCGCCTTAATATGGTTTTCGAGAAACGGATCAAGCTCTTCCACCACATACAGTTCGTCGACCATGTCGGCAAATTCACGGATTTTCTGTTCCGGCAACGGCCAGCACATACCGAGTTTTAATACAGCCGCTTCCGGAAATGCCTCTTTCACATAGAGATAGGATACACCTGAAGTAATAAAACCACGTCTGGTATCGCCCTCTTCTATCCGGTTCAGCTCTGTGGTTTCGGCAAGCTCCGTACATTTATTCATGCGCTCTTCAACATACACCCTGCGGCCACGGGCGATGGCAGGCAGCATGACCATCTTCTGCGGTACCTTATTGATGCCGCAAGCCGGATTACCAGTGACCATTTCACCCTTTTGTACCACTCCCTTTACATGGGCGATACGGGTGGTGATGCGAAGCATTACCGGGGTATCCAGCTCTTCGCTCAGATCGTAGGCCACTTTCAGCATCTCTTTGGCCTCTGCCGGGTCGGATGGCTCCAGCATAGGCAACTTCGCGGCAAAAGCGTAGTTACGGTTGTCCTGCTCATTCTGGGAGGAGTGCATTTCCGGGTCATCGGCTGTAACCAGCACCAACCCACCGCATACACCGGTGTAGGCAGCGGTAAAAAGCGGATCAGCAGCCACGTTGACGCCAACGTGTTTCATGGTGGCCAGCGCCCTGCCGCCCGCATAGGACGCGCCTATGGCGACCTCCAGACCTACTTTTTCGTTCGGGGCCCATTCCGTATATACCCCGTCGTAGGTCGACAGGTTTTCCATAATTTCCGTGGAAGGTGTACCGGGATAACCTGAAGCAACCTTTACTCCTGCCTCTACAGCGCCAAGAGCAATCGCTTCGTTTCCGGACATCCAGAGTGAATTCTCGCTGATCTTTGTCACAGTCTCTCCTGATTATAGAAATAGGTTGAAATGTGCCGACGATGAGCTGCCATCGCCTTTCCCTCAACCGGTTGGTACCATAAAGCAATCCTGCAAACTACTCCGAATGGCCGCCAGCAGGCAAGCATTTTTCAGACTTTCGTAAACTTTATCACCCTTTTTTCCGAACAATATTAGGCCAACCCCCCTCGCGACTTTGATAAACAAAATATGGCGGAAAATTCATCATCGGACATAGTGATTAAATGTTTGTTTTGACAAGGCTAATGTTTATCATATAATTCAATAAATTAAAGAGGCTGGGAAAACTCCTTGATTACAGGGGGCTGTCAAATATCCACCTCTGAATGACAATGTCTCGTAACATCAAGAAGTTCAAACATATTTTGGAGGAGTACCTCTATGTACATTGGCAGAATAATGCACACCGATCTGGTCACCGTCTCACCTGATACCACCCTGGTTGAAGCTAAAGACATACTGGAGAATAAGAAAATTGAGCATCTGCTGGTTGTCAATGAAAGCGGTAAGCTGGTCGGCATCTTGTCTGACCGGGATTTGAAACAAAACTGGGCTTCTCCGGCCACATCCCTCTCTACACATGAGTTAACATACTTGCTGCAGAAGGTGCTGGTGAAGATGATCATGGTGAAGACCGTGGTGACCATCCCGGTTGATACCACCATCGAGCGAGCTGCCTACATCATGCAGCAGCACAATATCAGTGCGTTGCCGGTAATGGAAAACGATGAACTTGCCGGAATTATCACCAGCACCGACGTAATCGAGGTGCTGCTCGATGCCGTCGGCATGAGTGACGATTCCACCCGCATTGGTGTCTTTGTCAAAGACAATATGGGAGTTCTCGCCGAGGTATCTGCAATTCTGAGAGACGAGAAGGTTAATATTCAAAGCCTTTTGAGTTGGCCTGAAAAGAAATATCCAGGCGTAACCCAGCTGGTAATGCGTGTCGCCGCCAAAGATGGCAATAAAGCCATCATCGCGCTGCAGGAGAAAGGATTCAAAGTAAAGAGCGGATATGCCAAAGATATTACTCAGTATCTTCCTGAGTAATCCCCCAGGCTACACCTCAGAAACGGTTCGATGACATCGGGCCGTTTCGCCTCCCGAAACGTCATCTTTGGTCTCTATTTCCTGAAATAATTGAAATAGAGAAAGAAAAGGGATAGGATCAACCAATCGTCAATACCCGCCTGGTCTCTCCAGGTCATTTTCTGCCCGCCGTAACCAGCGGAATAGATCCACTTATATTTCAACAATTACAGTTATAACGTGAACAGCAGCAACGCACATTTTCTCCAGTGGTTTCGACATGTCTCCCCGTATATTCACTCCCACAGGGGTAAAACATTTGTCGTGATGATCCCGGGCGAATGCCTGGCTCAGGCAAATATCGCCAACATAATCAGCGATATTGCCATATTGCATTCACTCGGAATCCGTTTGGTTGTGGTTCATGGAGCCCGCCTGCAGATTGAGGAAGAATTAAACGCTGCCGGCCTCTCTTCAGAATTGCATCATGGCGCCAGAATCACCGAACGAAATCATCTGCCGCACATCCTGAAGGCCATCGGTTCAACCCGCTGCCAGCTGGAAGCCCTCTTTTCCAGCGGTTTACCCAATTCACCAATGTTTGGAGCCAAAATAAAACTGCGTAGCGGCAACTTCATCAATGCCAAGCCGCAGGGGGTGCTTGACGGGGTCGACCACCAGATGACAGGTAAGGTACGAAGCGTTGATAAACATGCCATCCTGGAAATTCTAGACAATAAATGCATTGCCTTGCTGCCTCCCCTTGGTTTTTCAATTACAGGAGAGGTTTTCAATCTCTCCTTCGCCGAAGTTGGGGTCAACGTTGCCAGCGCTATTGATGCCGATAAGATTCTCATCTTCAACGACGATGGGCCGATCTACGACAACCACGGCACCCTCTACAGACAGTTGACACTCAGCCAATGTGAAACATTTTTGGAAGAAGAGGCTCGGCACGCTCCAAGCAACACATATTTTTCTCTGCGGGCCGGCTATAAGGCCTGTCGCAGAGGTGTCGCCAGAGCCCATATCATCTCCTCCAGCGAAGACGGCACGCTGCTGCGTGAACTCTTTACCAGGGACGGCTCCGGCACCATGGTGCACAGCGACACCTATGAAGTGCTTCGTCAGGCAAAACTGGAAGATGTGGCAGGCATTCTGAACCTGATCAGCCCACTCGAGAAAAAAGGTGTCCTGGTAAAACGTTCCAGAGAATTACTGGAAAATGAGATCGACTATTTCACTATCCTGAAAAAGGATAACCTCATTATCGGTTGTGCAGCGCTCTACCCTTTCCCCGATGCCGATGCAGGAGAATTGGCCTGCGTTGCCGTGTTAAAAGAATACCAGCAGGGAGGTCGAGCCAAGACCCTGCTCGACCATATTGAAAAGCAGGCCCAAAGACTCAACCTCTCTGAGATATACACCCTCACCACCCAGACTGCCCACTGGTTTATTGAGCAAGGCTTCACCGAATCCGATGTCGAGACCCTGCCTGCCAGCCGCAAAGCACTCTACAACTACAGGCGAAACTCGAAAGTATTGGTAAAGCGACTGTAATTGGAAGCTCTGCCAGCTGAGCCATATTGATCTCTCTTCCCGATTACAGCATCGGCGAAGTCAGGCGTGCCACCCGCACCAACAACTTGAACCAGAATGGTTTCTCTGCCGCCTCATCTGGCTCCATCAGTCTGGAGTTGGCAAAATCCTCCAGAAACATCTGTTCGACTTCCTTGTTGAAATCCTGATCGGTAATCATGGCTGTGATCTCAAAGTTGAGGCGAAATGAGCGGTTATCAAAGTTGGCGGTCCCTACTGTAGAGAGATCGTTATCCACCAGCATGGTCTTCTGATGCATAAAACCCTTGGTGTAACGGTAAAACTTTACCCCACTCATTCCCGCCTGCTCAAAATAGGAAAAAGCGGCCAGATAAACCAATTTATGGTCGGGCTCGTCCGGGATCAGGATGCGCACATCGACGCCACGCATACCAGCGAGTTGCAGGGCTGCAATAATTGATTCGTCCGGCACAAAGTAGGGACTGGCAATCCAGATTCTTTCCCTGGCTGAATTGATGGCATGGGTGAACATCAGACCGGCAGTCTCGAATCTATCGGCAGGTCCGGAGGGAATGATGAGAATCCTCTGATCCGCATCGGTGCTTGGTACAGCCTTCCAGTTCAGTTCAAGAACTTCATCTGTGGCCCAATGCCAGTCTTCAATAAATGAGAGCTGTGCCGCAAGAGTGGCGGGCCCCTCAATCTTTACATGGGTATCGCGCCAATGGCTGAATTTTTCACCATTTCCAAGGTACTCGTCACCCACATTGTGTCCCCCGATCCAACATGTTTTGCCGTCAGCGACAACAATTTTGCGGTGATTTCTGAAGTTGATCTGAAAACGGTTCTTCGGGCCTTTGCGGGAATGAAAGTTGTGCGCGGCAACACCATTGTCACGTAATTCCTGAATATAGGCTTCCGGCAATTTATAACTGCCGACCTCGTCATACAGGAAAAAGACCCGCACTCCCTCCTGAGCCTTTTTTATCAGCAGATCCTGCAAGCGGCGGCCGAGTTCGTCATCTTTTACAATAAAGAATTGGACCAGCACATAATCTCTCGCTTTTTCAATGCCTCCAAAAATAGACTCAAAAGTCGCCTCACCATCTATCAACAGCTCGGTACTGTTTTCTTTAAGGTGAGGAAGATCAGCAAGCGACTCAGCCACCCGGGAAGCCTGGTTTCTGTCTGCCAGTCCGGATACAAAATAGGACTTGTTTTCCGCCGCCTTTGCAGCAACCGCTGACAGTGCTGTCTCATCCGCCTGCCGGGAGATCACATATCCCTTAAATTCACTACGCCCGAATACCCAGTAAGCGGGCAAGGAGATGGATGGAAAGGTGTTCAGCGAAATAACCCAGGCAATAGCTCCCTGGGAAGTTCGCACACTCATCACCGCATCAATAGATGACACCAGACCTGCAATGTGCAGGCAAAGAAAGAAGAGTGACAGGTATGTACTTTTTCGAAGAAAATCTCGTGTTCTTTTTATCATTATCAGCTGAGAGCGACTTGGAGAAATATCAGGATTTACCACCTTGATTGCGGGATACAAACGCCAGTAAACAGAATCCTGTCCGGATTTCCAAGTCCTTTATTGCTGAAAAATATGGTAACTGAAACAAGTAAGGGAAGTTTCCACCAATTTCCTTTACCCGCTGATGGTACTTGAACCGATCTGTTATGGATGGAATTAATATAAAAAAAGCCGCACAGCATATGATTCATTCCCATGCTGTACGGCTTATCCGGTTCACCGCGTTGCACGATGAACCACCACCTTTAATGGTGCTATTTCTTTTGACTACTTGGCAAAATTTGAATCGAAATTGCTCATCTGAAACTCACCAAAGAAGTTGCTGACGGAGTGACCGGCATTAATCCATGCGAGCAAACCGCCTTCGAGATTGTGCACATTCTTGTAACCAAGATTCTGAAGCGCCTCAGTAGCCAGCGCCCCCCTGCTTCCCTTGAGGCAATAAACGACGACATCTTTCTCAAGGTCTGCAACTTTTCGCGCAAACTGGAATTCCACCATACCTCTGGGAATAGCTAGAGTTTCATCCGCCTCAATCTGACCGGCGGTCACCTCGCCTGGCTCACGCACATCAAGAAGAACAAATTCTTTTTCACCTGTATCGATCCAGGTCTTCAGCGTTGCACTGTCTACAGATTTAATCTGTGATTTTGCCTCGGCTATCCGACTCTTGATCAATTCTGCAGGGGTTGGTTGTTCAGACGCAAAAACCGCAGTGGCAGAAGTGGCAATCATCAAACCAAGGGTACATGCACACAACATCTTCTTCATCATAATACTCACCAATATTATTACTTATATTCAAGGGCGAACCGCCCTGACATAACCCGCTTTTCGAGTAAAGAAAGAACGGGATGGACCGCATTGATCACCAATTTCCCAGGTTCCAGCATGGACATTACCTGTTTCGTCTGTAAGCCAGTAATTACCTTCAAGTTTGATCTGGACAGTTCCATTTTCCTTCAAATCGAACCGGGCGAAGAGATCATACAACTCCTGTTGAGTTGGCAGCCGCCAGCTTTCGCCTGCACCAGACCTGAATTCCTGAATATATTGCTGTACTTCATGAGGATTATTAAGCCTGCCTGAACGTTCCAACATCCAGTGCTTACCGCTTCTGGGGTCGAGAAATGTGCTCTGGTCAATCGGTACAAGTAGATCCTGCTCCCGACCTGCATTCAAAGCACAGCCTGAGGTAAATAAGGCAACCAGAAGGATTGCTGCAGTAAGGCAAACCCGTAACCGACAGCATGAGAATTTTTTCCCAGGATAGGTTGTCATGACAAACAATTCCCCACAATTTGTAAGTTATAACTACAGTGAAGCATTACATTAAAAAATTATTTAATGTAATGCAAAAGCTTTTTCCCATCTGTAGTACTTTTCGTGAGCCGAGGAAGAAGTAGCAATTACCGAATCCCTCCTCCTTGATTTGCCACCATAACACTGACACTACAGCAATTTATCATCTTCAAACATCAACGTGCTCTCAAAGCACGCCTCACCAGGAATGGACCCGCAGCCCTGATACCGCACAACACATTGGCAGTACATATGAAAAAATCTGACCATCTCAGTCATTCTTCGTACAAGCAAGATCATTGGACCGACTCTGGAACATCTGGGCCGTTGGGCAGCAACAATTGGGGTATCTGCCGAACCGCCGATGACATCGAACATCTTCAGCCAGAACCCTCCCTGAAAGAGCGTAATGACATACGGTGAGATCCCAGAACCCGTGCGTTGACTATGCCCATGCCAATAAAAATGATCGCCTTGGTCAGGATCAGGTCTTCTTGAGAAACTGAAAGCAGCAGCATCCCCTTGGGACTCGGTGCCGTGGGAGCTTTTGAGACACCCTGCACCGGCAAAGGTATCGGGGTGGCAGTGCTGGACAGTGGTATTGACCCGGCCCACCCTCCCTTCTCCGGGGTGCAGCTGACGAAAAGAAATTTCACCACAAAAGGCGATGATGATCAGAACGGCCACGAAAATCACTGCGCCGGAACTATTTAAATCAACGGTGTTTCAATAATGAACTGATCAAAACTTTCTTTATGGAGGAGCGAATGACAACTTCCCATAAGAACGTTTTTGCTTCAACTTTACCCAAAATGTTTCTTCTATTACCTTCCAGTTCAGTGGTAAACATTCCATAACCCAGGGACAGTTCTGGAATGGAGTGACAACAAAGTGGAACTTCCGCTTTTTTCACTTCTGAATATGAGCAGACAGCAACATGGCAACTCGGAGCCGAGAGTCCCATAGACAAGCACATATGCCTGCCCTTCCCAGCTCTCCCTTCTAATTCTCGCTCTAAGAGCGTAGTATAATTTAAGTAGATGTAAGAAAAACCGAAACAGCAGACGCATTCCCCCTTTTTGGAATTACCCTGGCAACAACTTGATATAACACATACTTTCGAATACACAGACTCGTTAACTGCTACAACCAAGTAAGGCTACTGCTCTCTTTCTGTTATTTTCTCCCCTTATAAATCGGGAGATTGAACGATTTCCCCTGCGATATTTTTATTTGCCACTCTAACCAATAAGGAGGAGTCATGGGAACCGCACACAAACTGACGAGTCTGACTATATTTATCCTCCTGCTCCTAATTGGAGCAGGAGCTCAGGCCAGCCCCAAAGAGGCAGATACAATTGACGAGTTGCTGGAAATGTTTGATGAAAGTAGCTGCATGGAATGTCACGAGGAAGTCCATGCCCAATGGAGTGATTCGTGGCATGCCAAATCTGTTGTTTCCTCACTGGGGGGAATCCACAATTTTATTGAGATCGGCCTCAAGAAAGAGTGGGAGACCCCACTCACCAAAGGACAGTTACTCAAATGTCTGGACTGCCACGCCCCAGTCATCAACTTTGCCAGCGAGAAGCTGGCAATTGAGATAGGTGAGATGATTGTCACCGCCTTCAAGGAAAAAGACAGCGCCGCCAGCAAAGCCGCCAAAGAGCAACTCGCCCGACTCAATGTCGGTTGCCTGGCCTGCCATAATATCAAAGCAACTGAAGTGGCACGCGGGTATAACGGCCCGGCAGAGCAAGGCATGATCTATGGTCCGAGAGGCGATGAAACCGACGGTGCACACGAGACCTTAAAATCTGACGATCTGGTGCAATCAGCATTCTGTATGCAGTGCCATGGGATCTATAAAGCATCAGATGGGGAAACAATTAACTGCAATACACTCTCTGGAAGTTACCAGAACAGTTATATCGCCAACGGCGGCAGTAAAACCTGTCAGGACTGCCACCTGGAGAAAGGCCATCTTTTTCCGGGAGGCCACGATATTGACACAGTTCGCCAGGGCATTGGTCTGGAGGTTGAGATAACCCCATATCAGCATCTCCCTGGCAAACTTGAAGGTGTTAAAGACGAAAAGCTCTGGGTCCCGTCAGCCGTGGTCACTGTTTTTATAGACAACAAAACAGGACACAGAGTTCCGGACGGCTGACTCTGGTCCGGCCAAGTGGTCCTGGAAGTGACCGCACGTAACCCACAAGCTCAATCTTCAGACCAGGAAATACTCTTCACCGCCAGCAAAACCTATTTTGAAATTGGTCGCGATATGCAAAGTCGTATGCGTTACGGGGCGTGGCAGATAAAAGATATAATCGATCTGACCTTACAGCCTATGCAAAAAGCCAGAGAGCAATTTCTTATGAACTTTGACACTGATGTGGAACAGGTCGAAATTACCACCACCGTTACCTATTTCATCAGCGGCAAGAGCAGCGAAATAGTTCATGAGCACAAAGAACTCATCAAATTCGAACTATACTGACGCGGATAAGTTCCCTGTAACACGAACGGAAAAACGCTCTATGCAGCAGCTTAAATATCTGCACTGGTTAAAACGTGGTAACAGGCCGAATGGTGTCTATTGAATATTGTCGTCAACAAACATCAATCGGCCTGTGATACATGAGTGGCGAGCTTTACCGGATTATCCTGAGTTATCCTGCTTCCGGTTGAATTCATCGGCTAACGTGCTCTTTTGCTTTTTTTTCACTCAGCCCTCAAGGCCTCAATGGGATTCAACCCTGCAGCATTGCGTGCAGGCAATATTCCTGCCAACAAGCCAATTACCGCTGCCAGGAGTTCGGCATAAACGGCATAAATCCAAGGTGTATGAGTGGGTAGTGCCGGTATGAAAAACTCAAGAAGCCAGGCTATCCCGGTTCCCATTATCAAGCCAGCCAGCCCCCCCAGCCCCGCCAATACCACCGCCTCTCCCAGAAAGATTAACAGGATCTGTTTACGCTCGGCACCGATGGCACGTAACAAACCTATTTCCGGGGTACGTTCATTTACTGCGATGGTCATAATGGTGACTATCCCTACCCCGCCCACCAGGAGCGAGATTGCACCGAGGCCGCCCACAGCAAGAGTGAGAATATCGAGTACAGAGCCAAGCACTTCAAGCATCTGCTCCTGGGTGGTGATCGTGAAATCTTCCGTACCGTGGCGGTTGATCAAAACCTTTTTGGCCTTTTCAGCGATGGTACTCGATTGCAAACCAGCCTTATACAGCAGATCTATCTCGACCAGGCTTTCCAGATTGAACATCGACATGGCCCGCTGGGTTGGGATATACACCGCATCATCAAGATCGAAGCCAAGCATCTGGCCTTTGGTCTCCATTACCCCGATTACCCGATAGCGTTCGCCTGCTATTCTGATCAGCTGCCCCAATGGATTCGTATCTTTAAAAATCTCTCGTTTTACTTTAGCCCCAAGCACCACAAAAGAGCGGGGAGCCCGATTATCATCGGCTGGTAAAAATCGCCCCTGTGCCACTGGTAACTGCCAGACCCTGGTCGCTGCCGGGCCTACCCCGTAAATAGTGGTGCGACGGCTGCGTTTACCAAATTTCACCGCGCCGTTCCCCTGGACGACAGAGACTGTATCAACCACTCCCGGTATCCTTGCCAACGCCTCTTCATCCTCCATGCTGAGCGGCCGAACATTGTTTATAACAGCACCGGAAGTACCGAGAGTTGTTGCCTTACCGGGGTTGATACCGATCAGGTTGGTGCCGAATTGGGTGAATTCGGCAAGAGTGAAACGATGTATGCCTTCACCGATGGAGGTGAGCAGCACTACCGAGGCTATACCCACCGCTATGCCCAAAATAGTGAGAAAGCTGCGCAGGCGCTGATCGAGCAATGAGGTAAGAGAAAGTTTGAGGATATCTCTCGGTTGCATGCTCACCTCCTTGAGAGCGCCAGCACCGGGTCGAGATGCGCCGCCCGCAACGCCGGCAGCACGCCGAATATAAGGCCGGTGGTAAAGGCCACAGCAACCGCTACAGCGATAGACCATGGTGGGATGGAGAGAGGAAACTGGGGCAGAATGTACTCAATCAGCCAGACAGCACCGGCGGCCACAATCAAACCGGCCACAGCGCCGATAAACGAGAGTATTGCCGCCTCAGCCAGAAAGAGGATGACGATCTCACTGTTCGGAGCGCCAATTGCTTTCAAGAGCCCAACTTCGGAGCGCCGCTGGCTGACGGCAATAAGCATCACATTCATAATCAAAATACCAGCCACCGCAATTGAGATAGCCCCGATGCCGGTGACGGTCAGGGTAAGAGCCGTAAAAATTCGATCAAAAGTCGCCAGCACCGCATCCTGGGTGATGACCGTGACATCATCCTCCCCATCGTGACGCTCTTTCATGATTCTGACAATGGTGTCCCTGGCCCGGCCGATCGCTTCCCGGTCATTTGCCTCCACCATAATGCGAAACAGAGAGGTGGTATCAAAGAGAGCCTGGGCCGAGGCAACCGGGATCATCACCACATTGCCAAGATCAATACCTAACGATTCCCCCTGTTCTGCCAATACCCCGATAACCCTGAAACGATTATCACCAATGCGAATACGTTCACCCACTGCAGGTTTGTTGCCGAACAATTCTTTTTTGGTGCTGTCACCGAGAACACAGACAGGTGCTGCACGATTAGCCTCAGCCTCCGGCAAAAAACGGCCACGGCCCATCTCGAGCTGGCGGATAAAAAAGAGCTGAGAGGTAGAGCCGAGTATGGGGGTATCACGCTGAAGCCCGCTGTAGGAGACAGGCGCGGAACCGAAAACCACCGGCGCCACATAACGGATATTGGCAGAACGGGTCAGCGCCATGGCATCATCCACCGTGAGATCGCGTGGCGTGACCCCAAGCAGCGGAGGCGGCCCGCCAACGGTCTCGGAGCGGCCGGGCAGTACGATGACCAGGTTTGTCCCCAGAGAAGAAAACTGGTCGAGCACATACTGCTTTGCCCCGTCTCCCAGGGTTGAGAGCACTACCACCGAACTGACGCCAATAGCCATGGCCAGCAGCATAAGCAGGGTTCTGGTCGGATACCCGGAAGCAGCCCGGAATGCAAAACGTATGATATCGTAGAGGTGCACCCTTTACCGTACCTCGTTCGGTTAACCCGTGGGAGAAGAGTTGTCGGTCTCTATCTGACCATCCACCATATGAATTTGCCTTCTGGCCCGTCGGCCCAGTTCCGGATCATGGGTGACCATCAGGAGTGTGATATTCTGACTGTTCAGCTCTTCGAGGATATTGATCACCTCCCCTCCGGAGACTCGATCGAGATTACCGGTGGGCTCATCCGCCAGCAGGATATGCGGCTGCATGATAGTGGCACGGGCAATGGCCACTCGCTGTCGCTGGCCACCGGAGAGCTGATCCGGCCTATGGCCGGCTCTATCGGCAAGCCCGAAAGCTTCCACCGATCTCTCCATACGCTTCTTTCGCTCCCGTGTATCCAGGCCGGCCAGCATCATGGGCAACTCGATATTTTCAGCTGCCGTCATCCTCGGCACCAGATGGAAAAACTGGAAAATAAAACCGATCTTATGCCGTCGCAATTCCGCCTGCCGGCTGTCATCCAGGGCCGTCATATCCTGGCCTTCCAGGCTGTATACACCACTGTCGGGCCGGTCCAGCAGGCCGATCATATTGAGCATGGTTGATTTACCAGAACCGGACGGCCCCATTATCGCCACATACTCGCCAGTTTCGATGGTCAGGTCCACATTACGCAGAGCGTGCACCTTTTCATCCCCCACGGTGAACACCTTGCTGATGTTTTCAAGCTGAATCATGGCCCGGTCACCCCCATCACTTTTTCACCACCGTAACCGACACACCATCCTGCAACCCTGGTTTGTCTATATTGACGACGATGAACTCATCCTCGCCAAGGCCGGAAGTCACTTCTGTCTGGGCCCAGTTGGCAAGCCCTGTGGTGACCACCCTCTCATTCACAATGTCCCCGGCAGGCTGGTATACAAAAACTTTCCTGTCGCCATTGGTCTCAATCACGGCCTCGGTGGGGATTTTCAGGGTATTGTCACTGATGGCAAGAATAATCTCCACATCGGCACTATAACCGGCCAGCAAATCGTCAAAATCACTTTCCTTCAGAAAAGCTGCTTCTATCTCCACGGTTCTCGCCTGTTTTTCCAGGTCAAGCACATAAGGAGATATGCGCCGCACTTTACCGGCAAAACTCCTGCCCCGAAAAGCATCCAGGCCGATACGCACCTCCATACCAACCCGCACGCCAGCCGCATCAACCTCATCAATAGGAGCCGAAACAAAATAACAGTCGTTTTCTATCAGGTCCACGGCCGGTGGCGTCTGCACCCCCACCGGAGATGGCGTGACGTATTCATTCAGCTCACCCTCGATCTGGGCAACAACCCCGCCAAATGGGGCTATGAGGCGGGTACGGGAAAGGTTGACCCTGGCGACTTCAACACTGGCCTTGCTGCGAAGCACAGTTGCTTTGGCTGCGTTACACTGGGCCTCAAGTGATTTGGCGAGTGTTACCGCCCGGTCGGCTTCTTCTTCAGAACCAACCTTTCTGCTGAAGAGCTGCTCTTCCCTGTTGGCCTGTCTTCTCGCTTCGCCTGCTGAGAAACAGGTAGCATTGGCATTGGCCTGAGCAACCTCCACCTCGCGGCCGGCGAGGGCCAGTTGTGCCTTGAGATCTTCATTCCAAATCTCCAGCAGGAGTTCACCGGCCTTGACCTGATCTCCTTCCCTGATGGGTAGCAAAGCGATCTGCCCCCCAATGGAAGGCGATAGTTTCGCCCTGCGGCACGCCTTGACCGTACCGGCCCTTGTGTTAGCCACAGTCTTTGCGACCAATCCGCGCTCAACCGGCGCGACCAGTATCTCAATAGGCTTGGGCCGTGTCTTGTACCAGATTCCACCAGCCACAAGCGTAAGCAAAACAAGAAGTATCAGCCATTTTATTCTGGTGCGCATAATATTCAGACGACCTCTGAAAAGCTTGATGTTCTCTGCTATACCCTTCCCTCAACCCTGCCCTGCAACCAACAGTTAACTATCTGTTTTAGCGTATAAGGAATATGATATCAAGAAAATGACTACTCTACTACCTCCCTGCTTTCATGGCCATTCCTGTGATATTCAGGTATTGGAAAATACTGTTACCGGCCAATTATCTTTGAATTCCCATACGATTTTGATTACTACTTCGCTCTTCACCTTTTAATGATATCATCTACCAGGCAGATGGTGACACCTCTGCTTTATGTGATTTCCCATATTTTCAGCTGCATGAAACAGCAAAGGTTAGATAGCGTGAAAACCCTGCCGGAAAACCAGATCCATCTTGAATTGATTGAACTTACCAAAAAGCTTATCAGGATTCCTTCCACCTCCTCACGAAGAGATGACATTCATCAGTGTGCAGATTTCATCTCCCAGTGGTTGAAGGCCAACAATATCGACTTTGATCGACACAGCATCAATGATGTGCCTTCCATATCTGTTTTGCCTCAACCAGGGAATGCGCCGCTGTTGGTGATGAGCCACTTTGATGTTGTGGAGGTGAAAAACACAGAACTGTTTGAACCATGGATAGAAAATGGCTGCCTTTTTGGCAGGGGCTCAATTGATGACAAATATGCCGTAGCCCTCTCCCTGATACTCTTCAGAGAACATTTGAATGTGATCAAAAGCGGGGGCGGCAACCAACAGGATATGCAATTTGGTCTTTTGCTCTCTGGTGATGAGGAAACCGGCGGCGCCAATGGCGTTGGCGCACTCATAGACAGTATCAGCACAGATTTCTGCATTGCTATCGACGGCGGTGGCCCGGAACTTATCGTCGACAAAGAAAAGGGTATACTCCAGCTCAAAATAACCGCAACGGGTAAAGCCTCACACGGAGCACGGCCATGGCTTGGAGAGAACGCCTTTGACAATCTGGTACAGGATTACAGGGAATTACAAACTATCTTTTTCGAACAGGCCAAGGACGAGCCCAGCGATCACTGGTATAAAACCATGGTGTTGTCCAATCTCACTGTGGGTAACGGCTCCATCAATGTGGTGCCGGACCGGGCCGAAGCGCTTCTCGACATACGTTACACAGAACATGATGACCCGGATGCCATTCTTGCCAGCATAGAAAGATCTATCAAATCCAAGGTTGAAATACTCGCCAAAGAACCAGTGTTTGCCACAGGTCCTTCTTCCAATATAGATCTCCTGGTACGCAACTTCGACAACGCCATTGTCGGCTTCGAACATGGTGCCTCAGATGCGCGCTATCTATCACAACGCGGCATCCCCGGCGTGATAGTGGGCGCGGAAGGGAATACCTCACAGCACACGGAAAATGAACACATCGTCCTGTCGAGTCTCTACCAACTCTATGACCGCCTTGATACTTTCTTTCATGAATTTGATAAAGAAGTAAAGTAATTCTCAAATCTTGCCATCGCCCATTCCCTCAGTTAAGAAGGCAGGACAATGATAGGTTTAGCTATCATTGTCCTGCCTTCTTGTACCCATTGTTTTCCTGTTTGCCATAATTAATTTGTCAAGCATGGAACGAGGTAGACAACATCGGCAACATTAAGTTCCTGTTGAAACCTACCCTATCCGCAATCGAAGATAATGAGTTTAAGTAAGTCGGTAAGAAATGATCGACGATAATCTAAACCACCCCGTCTGACTTAAGGAGGACGTTATGAGCATGAGAGGCGAAATAATTTCAAGAGAGTACCAGAGCATGAAGTGGATCCAGGACGTTGATGGTAAGGAGTATGCCTGCTACCACAAGGATCTGGAAAAATTTGACCCCAAAGCCGGTTTGAGTGAAGAACAAAAAAATCAATGCATGGATACCAGCCTGGTCCTTGGTGACAGTTGGTAGTCACTGGCCAGTTTACATAAACAAATCCCCGGATGCCAAGAGGTATCCGGGGTTTTTTGTTGCCAGCCCACCATGCCTGACAAATATCCCCACCAGTAGCCGGTCATCTTGCCCAGATTTCGTTCTGATCAGTTTCAGGTTGTGATACAATCCTGATAACCCAAACACCGCGCAAGAGTTAATCCCCCCCTGCACCTCCGGAAATTCTGCATTAGGGTAGAGGATGTGCGAATGCAATACCTGAACAATCACCGTTACAGCTAACATGTACCTCAGATAAGAGCCATGCCAACCTACGAGATTGCTGGTCGACAAATCCTGATTCTTGCGATTCTGGTGCTCTATGTTGGCACATTTCTCACCAAACACTTCCCATTTCTTCGTCGAAACAACATCCCCGAATCTGTCACTGGCGGCATTATCTGCAGTGTCATTATCACCATCTTAGCCCTTTATGAAGTGGTAGAGCTTGATTTCAATCTCGATCTGCGAAACCTGCTGCTGCTCATCTTCTTTTCTACCATCGGCCTCAACGCCAAACTGAAATTCCTGCTGCGGGGCGGTCTCGCTTTACTGATCCTTACCATCTCCTGCGGCATATTCCTTGTTTTCCAGAATGGAATCGGGGTGGTGGTGGCAAAAAGCCTGGGATATAATCCGGTGTTCGGCCTTTTCGGGGGCTCAATAGCTCTTGCCGGTGGCCACGGGACAGCTGTAGCCTGGGGCGACATCATGGCGAGCACCGGTGTACGGGGAGTCTCCGAATTCGGCATCGCCTGCGCCACCTTTGGGTTGATTCTAGGAGGACTGTTCGGCGGCCCACTTGCCGGTCTGCTCATCCTGAGACATAACCTTCAACCGAGCCAGGCCGATCTTGAAGAGGCTGCTGCCATTCAAACCGACGAAACCGGCAAACCGCACCACAGGGTAACCATCGACGACATTATCTTCACCATTTTCTGCCTGGCCCTCTGCCTGGGTGTCGGTGATGCCGTAAACCGCTATCTCTTCGAATACAATATCCGCCTGCCGGGTTTTCTCACTGCGATGATGGTGGGAGTGCTCCTGACCAACCTCGCCGATACCACTAAAATCGACCTGAACCATGAGGGAATCGACCTCATCGGCGGAGTATGCCTACAACTCTTTCTTGCCATGAGCCTGATGAGTATGGATCTGCTTTCTCTGGCGGATTCATTCATCCTCCTCTTCACCACTATGATTTTTCAGGCGATGTTCGCCATGTTATTTGGCTTTTTCATTGTCTTCAGGATGATGGGCAGCGATTACGATGCGGCAATGATTGTCGGTGGTTTTTTTGGCATGGGCCTCGGGGCAACTCCTGTTGCCATAGCGAACATGGATGCAGTCGCAAAAAAACACGGGCCGTCGGTGCGGGCTTTACTCATAGTTCCACTCGTCGGAGCGTTTTTCATCGATATTGTCAACGCTTTCACTATTCAGGCCTTTCTGCGACTACCCGTTTTCTTTTAGTCAGCGCCTCAATGCGGAGCACTGGACGGGGAAAGACAGAGCGTACAAAAGGAACTTTATTATGAAGAGACAGCTCTCTTTTCATGACAGGCTAGATGGTGCCATCTATGGCATGTTCATTGGTGATGCCCTGGCCATGCCGGTGCACTGGTATTATGACACCGAGGCCCTCTGTAGGGATTATGGTCAGGTTCATGACTATCTCGCACCTAAAAATCCGCATCCGGATTCTATCCTCTGGAGATCTTCATACACTCCCCCGAATTCCAAAGCGGATATTCTCCATGACCAGGCACAATATTGGGGTCGGCGCGGCATTCATTACCACCAGTTTTTAGATGCTGGAGAAAACACCCTGAACCTGAAATTAGCACACGAGTTGTTTGATTTTCTACAGCAGGAACCTGAATATTCCGCTGAAAAATGGCTGAATCGGCTGATTGATTTCCTTATCACTCCAGGCACGCATAATGATACCTATGTTGAGGAGTACCTCCGTCACTTCTTTATCAACTATGGGCATGGTGTCCACCCTCTTGCCTGCGGCAGAACCGACGAACACCATATTGGCGGCCTGTCGCAGATGCTGCCTGTTCTACTCCACTATGCCGACGAACCTGAAAGAGCCTGCCCTGCCGCCCTCGATCATCTCAAACTTACCCATCGTGGCTCGATTATGGAGACCGGTGCCGAAATTACTGCAAACATTCTCATCAGTACCCTGAAGGGCGAGCCGTTGCCCGAGGCGATTCATCGCTCCTGCAGTAAATCGGCTTCAGGTATCGCCCGTCATAATTACAAACATTTACTCGATTTTCCTGATGATACCGTAATCAGACGTCACTTCTCCTCCGCCTGCTATATGGATCAGTCCCTGCCGGCAACGATTTATCTGGCGCTAAAATATAGTGAAGATCCAGAACAGGGACTTATTGCCAACACCATGGCTGGTGGAGATAATGTGGGGAGAGGAACGGTACTCGGAGCATTCCTTGGAGCAGCAAAAGGTATGGAGGGATTTCCAGAGCGCTGGATCTCCGGCCTGAAGACCAAACCAACACTATCACATCACTGAAATCGAATTGTTCGGAGAATACAGAACCAGCAGAGAGGATCGCATAGATGGAGTACGACGTTATCATCGTAGGCGCAGGCCTGGCAGGACTCGCCTGTGCCAGGGCCGTACACCGGAGGAAAAAATCATTTATTTTACTTGAAGCTGAAGAACAACCCGGCGGCAGGGTTCGCACTGACAGGGAGCAGGGGTTTCTACTGGACCGCGGTTTCCAGGTGTTGCAAACCGCTTACCCGGAAGCGCAAAAGACCCTTGACTACCAGCGACTCGATCTCCGCTCCTATCCGTCCGGGATAGTAATCAGGGCCAACGACAGGTTTCATACCATCGCCGATCCACGCCGTCATCCGAGCCAGTTGCTGGCCACAGCAACTTCCCCAATCGGCAGCGTCAGAGACAGATATCTGGTACTTAAACTGGCCATTGCTGTTCGCGGGGTCACACTGCCGGATATTTTTCAGGAAGAGGAGCAACCCACCATCGATTTTCTTGAGCAATGGGGGTTCTCACACCAATTCATCCAACAGTTTTTCCAACCTTTTTTTGCAGGCGCATGCCTCGATCCGGAAATCCGGGCCTCCAGCCGGGTGTTGAAATATATCATGCGTATGTTCGCAGCAGGCGATGTGGCGGTTCCCGCCAAAGGAATGGGCCAGATAGCCGCCCAGTTGGCAGCTGAGCTGCCCCAGGAAAACATCCGCTACGTCAGTCGGGTGACAAGTATCACGAATGGATCGGTCACCTTGCAATACGGCACAACCCTGCACGCAAGAATGATCGTACTGGCGACTCCTTTGCCAATGGTCAAAGAGTTACTCAAAACCGTTTCTGAACCAGCAGAACCAGCGCCTCAGGCTCGTTCGCCCCTTGGCGAAACCTGCCTGTACTTTAACGCAGGAGAATGGCGCCCGCCTTCCAAAATCCCTTTTCTCATACTGAACGGTGAGGGCCAGGGCCCGGTCAACAACCTCGCCTTCCCCAGTCTCATTGCACCGGACTATGCCCCCAACAACGAAACTCTGGTTGCAGTGGTCAGCCTGAGAAATGAAACTTCACCAGAACTCGAAAACCAGATCAGAGAGCAACTCGCAAGTTGGTTTGGCACAGAGGTTAACCACTGGCAACTTCTGCGGACAATGCATATTCCCTATGGTCTGCCAAACCAGGAACCACCAACTGCCAACCCGTACCAGCTGCCACTCAGCTACGATACCAGAATACGCATCTGCGGCGAATATAGGAGTCTGCCCTCTATCCAGTGGGCATTACTTTCCGGCAGAAAGACAGGTGAGATAATTTGCGACGAATTATAGTTCATTGCCAGCCATAAATACAAACGGCCCTGCCCCTCTTGTCGAGAGGAGCAGGGCCGATTCGTGTCAGTCAGTCTGAATCAGTTCTCTACTTCCTGGTACCAAAAACCAGCTTGCCGCCAATGTGACCGGCAATACCGGTGGCACCAAGCATGATCGCTGCGATGCCAAAATATATCAGCCTGTATGGTGAATCTGCGGAAGCCACATCCGGCATCAAAAAGCGCCAGAGCACAAGCCCTGTCAACGACAATGTCACTGTGGTTGAGGCAAATATCTTGATCAGAAAAATGATAGTCTTGGCACCGTTATAGCGGTTCTTCCACTCCAGGTAGCCTGTTGTGAGCACCAGCGGCATGGTTAGCAGCACGAAGACCATATTGTAGAATGCCGCCACCTCAAAGACCTGCAAGCCGAGAAACATGGCAATGGCCAGAAATATCACCGCCACAGGCAGGATACCGTTCGGCATGTGTACCGAAATGGGGTGGAGGTGGAGTTTCAACGCAACCCGCACCAAAAACGAAGGTTTTTGCGCTTTAGCAGGTTGAGCCGCCGGCGGCGCCACCTTTGGCTTTTCTCCGCCTTCAATCTCATTGCCTTCCGCATCGACTTCCACAAACTTGTCCGGGCCTGCCTTGCAGATAGGGCACTCATCAGGCGGTGCGTCACCTTCGTGGATATAGTTACAGACGAGACACTTCCAGCGTCGTGTCGCAGTACCCTCTTCCACCACTTCTTCGAATTTATCAGCCTTGGCTTTACACAGGGGGCATTCTTCCGGTGGGGTATCTCCTTCGTGAATATAGCCGCACACCGTACATTTCCACTTCTTCATCACCCTTCTCCTATATCCTTTAACACGTTCCAGAATAGCAATTATGATTATTTCGGACCTGGGACCTTCTTTGCCTAGTCTACATTCAGTTGTAAGGAATTCCGAGCCTTATTTCAAACCACGAACGACCACCCTGCAGGACAACTGCAGACCTGATGAAGCCAAGAACGCAGAAATACAACACCTTGGGATTCAATCACTATCTGCCAATGATCGTTGAAAAATCAGCCTTCAGCACCAATGGCCGCCCGGTGTGGCCCAGCTCATTATTTTCGATCAGGACCACACCAGGTTGAATACCGAAAAACTCCATCAGACGTGTCTCTACCCATTCGCTACCGAAACCGTTACTGCCGATATAAGAGTCAAAGGTATCTCCAGAATCATTTGCGACTTATCATTTTAGACCTCATCCTCCCCGGTGATTACGCCATCCTCAATGCGGATAGTGCGCTGGGCAAGCTGTGCATAGGCAGGATCGTGAGTAACCATGACCACGGTCAACCCCTCTCTATTCAGCTCTTTAAGCAACGTCATAATCTGTTCACCTGTGGTCTTATCCAGGCTACCGGTCGGTTCATCGGCAAAAAGAACCCGGGAATCCTTGACCAGTGCCCTGGCTATTGCAACCCGCTGCTGCTCACCACCTGAGAGGTTACCGGGGAGTCGCTCTGCTTTATCAAGTAGCCCCACCCGCGCCAGACACTCCCTGGCCTTGGCGACCGTCTTCTTATCCACCGGCTTCATCGACTGCATGAAGGGTAGTAGAACATTTTCAAGTACGGTCAAATACGGCAGCAGATGATGAAACTGAAAAATGACTGAGAAATCAGACTGACGCAGACTATTTAACTGAGCTTCCGAAACCTCGGAGAGGTTATCTGCCCGGTAACGCAACTCACCCTCATCGGATCGAACCAGGGTGGAGAGCACATTGAGCAGTGTGGTCTTACCCGAACCGGAACGACCGACGATGGAGACGAATTCACCCTCTTCAATGGCCACCGAGACGTTCTTCAGCACCGGTACCGCATTGCCGTCTGACACGAAACTTTTTGAAACATTCTTTGCGTATAACATTTCCATAACCTCCTACAGGGCAACAAGCGCGGTTGAAGGCTCCACAGAAGCCCCTTTGGCTGCCGGGTAAATTGCGGCGATGACTGTAATCATTGCAAAGGCTGTGATCGCCAGCAGCAAATGACTTACCGAGAATACCGGTGTGCCTCCCTCGGCTATCGCCAGTAACTGGAGTACCTTGAAGCTTGCCGCAAATCCCCCCAGATAGCCTACGGCTCCGGCCATGGCCCCGATCAGGCCTGCCTCCAGGCAGAAGATGGTAAAGATCTGCGATTTGCCGTAACCGAGCGAGCGCAGTATGCCGATATCTTTTTTGCGCTCATTGACAGCAGACATCATGGACAGACCGACCATGGCTGTAGCTGTAATCAGGATCACAAGACTGATGGAAAGGGCCAGATTCTGGACAAAATGGACAGAGGCCATGCGCTGATCGACCACATGCTGCAGCGCCTTGATTTCTGTATCTGGCAAAGCTACCCGCAACTCATCGACAATCTCTTCGATCGGGCAGCCGGCACAAAGAGCCGCCACCTCAATAAAGCTTGTTGCGTTTGGAGTCTCAAGCAAAGCCTGCAAAGCACCAAGCTCCATAAAAAGAACGGTATCATCATCTGTTCCGGTCTCGTAGAGCACCCCGCTTACCTTGAAATCACTCCCCAATATGTTTACCGAGTCACCGTTGTTCAGGTTGAGCATTGCAGCTACCCGGCTCCCCAACAGGATTTCATTGGAAACTGCTTGTTCGAGGGAATCGCCGGCAATCTCAGGAAAGCTGCCGGAGGTGGCCCAGTAACTTTTCAAAGCACGCTCCTGTTGCCACTGCACCCCAACAAGGGCAACCGCGACATCTTGAACTTTGGCCATAGTCACCAGCTTGGGCGCCACCACACTGATGCGGTCATTCATGTGGATACCGCGAATAGCCGCTACAGTCTCCTCCTCCGGCAGATTCTGGATATCAAAGAGCATATCGCCCATGTGAAACCCGCCGTAGCTGACGCTGAGCTTCTCCGTAGCCGGCGAAACAATAACGTTTGCACCATAGGCGATCAGCTTCTTTTCAAGGCTCACACCAACCACACGGGATACCTGATACAGCGCAACGATGGACATAACTCCAAGGGTGAATACCAGAAATAGCAACAGGGCCTTCGATGGCCTTCTGCGAAGATTGCGAAAGGGAATAGTCAGGATATTCATGGTTCCCCCTTAAAAGAATCGTGCGCCAGGTAACAGATCGGCAACCTTGATTACCAGATCTTTACCCTTCACCGCGTGATTCAGGGGAGCAGGATTACAGCCCCCCTGCTCATGGTTTATACGGCTGCTGTGAAAGCGCATTCCACAATTATTGCAAACCATGAAATCGCCGTCCTGGCTGTACCCCTTCTTCGCCGGGTAGCAAACATCGCAGGCATCGAAAGCCGCGTGCATCACCCCGTCAGGGCTTTTCATTACGAAAAACTTAATCTCAGTTTTGTCATGTTCGTATGAAAAATGGTGGGCTTTGCCGTCGCTGACTTCGGCAAGTGACAGGATTACTTCCCCACCCACTGCGGTCACCTTACCACTGCCGCCAAAGACGTTAAAAAATGCGTGACTGCTGAAGGCCAGTAACAGACAGGCAATCACGATAGCTCCGGTAAAAATTATAGAACGTGTTTTCTGCATTATTTCCTCTCTTTTTCATCTGCCCCGTAAAAATTACCATCAGGGCAGAGATGTCGTATATCAGCCGCCACCTGCAAGCATAATGGCGCTACAATATTTCACGAAAATTCAGCGTATTATCAGCCGAAAAAAGAGAAAATGCATCAAATCAGAAAGACGCAGTTTTTGGTGTAGATACGAGGGGGGGAATGAGTCCGGGCCGGATAAGATGGCAACTCAATGGGTACTGGAGAGAGATCGGCAACGCTGTAGGCCATTTCGACAAAATCAACTTGAGCAAAGTCGATGTCGGAACCTGTCTGCCCACCTGTTGTCGCCAGGTGCACCGTAGAGACACCTGGCTCCTTTTGTTTGGCGCAAATCTCTGCATAGTCGCAATCTGCAACTGCTATGGTGCCGGCATGACCGTGGAGGGCCACATCCTGATTGGCAGCGTGCCGAACCTGTCCATCATTATCAGACAGGTGGCTGGACGAATGACCATGATCTCCATGGCTTGCGACATGCTGAGGGGCTGCATGCAATCCAGCCTCACCACTACAACAGGCAGGCTGAATGGTAACATTCTCCTTAACCTGGCAACACAAGCAATCTGTTGCGCAAAGCCCCGGTAACGCCTGGGAAATACCCATGAAACCGAGGACGATAATAAGGATCTGTATTATGCAGTGAGATAAAAATTTATTCATGTTTTTTCCGGTCAAATGTCACCCGAAAATACTACATCGTGATATCTGTAGTCAAGGATTACCGGAGACAATCTCACTGCCGAAAACCCCGGACAGATCTCAAACAGTCATCTGGTTACCAGCTGTTTTATCAAACTTTATGACATGCAACCTGGTTACCCCCCAAGTTGCTCATCGATCTTGTCGATTTCTTCCTGGGCGGTCTCCCAACGGCTGTACCAGCGTTCAAGCCTACGCTTGCATTCTTCATATTTTTCACTGGTCTCAGACCAGGCCTTCTCGTCGGAATAGAGGTCGGGGTCAGCCATCAGCGCTTCAAGCTCATCTTTTTCCTCTTCGAGCTGTTCGACTTTTTCTTCCGCCTCGGCAACCTCTTTCAGGTAACTACCTGCCAGTTTGCTACGCTTCTGGCGTTTTTCCGCCTCAAGCTTTTTGCGCTCTTTGCGGCTTATCCCTGAATCAGCCTCATCGTCCGCTTTTTTCTGCTGTTCGGCTTTTGGCAACTCCCTGCTCTTTTCCTGTTCTGCAAGCTCCTCCATCTTACGCAGATATTCGGCCACATTGCCCTCGTGGAGGTTCACCTGGCCATCTTTGACCTCCAGTACCTTATTGGCAAAGCTGTCGACAAAATAGCGGTTATGGGAAACCACGACAATGGTGCCGTCATACTGGGCCATCGCCTCCTGCAGAATCTCCTGGGAACTCATATCCAGATGGTTGGTAGGCTCATCAAGCAACATCAGGTTGGCCGGGGTGGCAATCATCTTGGCCAGCGCCAGCCGGCTCTTTTCACCACCTGAGAGCACCGCCACCTTCTTTTCAACCTCTTCCCCGCGAAAGAGAAAAGCACCGAGCAAAGAGCGCATACGGGTTATCGTCATCTCCTCCCCGGAGAGCGCCATGGTGTCGAGCGCCGAGAGTTGCGGAGAAAGTTCCTGCGCCTGATGCTGGCCAAAATAGCTCAACTTCACATTGGCACCCAGCCGCACCTCTCCCGCATCTCGCTCAAGCTGATCTGCCAGAATCCTCAGCAGGGTAGACTTACCCGCACCGTTTACGCCGACTACGGCAACCTTATCACCCCGATGCAACTGTATATTTGCGTCGGTAAAAACCTGTTTATCCTGGTAGCTTTTAGAGAGATTCTCAACCTGCAGCACATCTCTGCCGGATGGTGGCGCAGGAGGAAATGAAAAGTTGATCTGCAACTCATCATCGCCCAGCTCGATCAGGTCCATCTTCTCCAACTGCTTGAGCTTACTCTGGGCCTGCCTGGCCTTGCTCGATTTGGCACGAAACCGCTCGACGAAACGCATGGTCTGCTTGATCTTGGCCTGCTGGTTATCGTAGGCAGCCTTTTCTATCCTGTATCGCTCTTCTTTTTCAGTTACATAAAAACTGTAATTGCCTTTATAGTTGGTAATCCGGCCAAAGCTGATCTCCCAGGTGGCAGTGGTAGCTTTATCGAGAAAGGTGCGATCATGGGAAACCACGACCATTGCCCCTTTATAGTTACGCAGAAAATCCTCTACCCAGGTAAGCGACTCGAGATCGAGATGGTTAGTCGGCTCATCTAAAAGCAATAGCGACGGAGCCTCAAGCAGCATTTTGGCAAGCTTTAAACGCATCAACCAGCCACCGGAAAAGGAAGAGGCCGGTTTGTCCATATCTTCCTGCCTGAAACCAAGCCCGAGCAGCACCTTTTCGATTTTAGCCTTCATGGTATAGATGTCGCTACCATCAAGCTGGTGCTGAATATCGCCCTGCCGCGTCAGGATCTGCTCAAACTCTTCTGAAGAGGGTTCTGCATGGCCCAGCTTTTCGTTGAGAATTTCAAGCTCGCTCTGCAACTCCAGCAACGAATCAAAAGCGGACTGCGCCTCCTCATAAAGGCTCTTGCCACTCAGCAACGCATCGGATTCCTGGGGGAGATAGCCCACGGTAAAATTCTTCGAACAGTTCACCACACCATCATCGGTGGCCGAAACGCCTCCCATGACTTTCAGCAGGGTAGACTTACCGGCACCGTTTACGCCAACCAGGCCTATGCGGTTTCCCTCATGGACCTGGACGGATATATCCTTAAAAAGATGTTTTTCTCCATAACGGATATCCAGATGATTAACTGACAACATATTCTATGCTTCCCCGCTCTCTCGATTTCTCCGGGATAATTGTATACCGGCCGCCGAATCCCAAAGCTTTCAGCCGCCGTACATTACTTTTCTTCATTCCCACCAGGGCAGACATATCCCTGTGAGAGATGTGTATATATAAATGCTTGCCGTCAGCCAGAAAAGCCAGCCTGTGTCGCACTTTTTTCAACCAATTGCGGGATGCCACCAACTCACCGAAAGATGGATGATACGGCCCCGCAACCACCTGCCGGCCTAGCGACTCGGAAGGCTGCAAGCCAATTCTTGCAACGGTTATTCCCGCTGAATCAAACAGCTCTTTGGCCCTTCTGGTAAGCGCCACCGCCTTATTCAAACTGAGCGGCTGATATTCTCCCCGCCCAAACATTTGTGCCAGGCCTGAGTTTTCGACCACCACCGTCGGATAGAGCCTCACCAGCTCGGGTGCGAAAGAAATAACTTCACGCACACCACGCAAAAAAGAGCGGGTTGTCTCACCGGGCAAGCCCGGCAACAACTGTACACCCACTTCCAGCCCTGCATCCCGCAGGATTTGCATAGCTGTAATACTATCCTGGGCGCTATGCCCCCGGCGCGCACTCTTCAGTACCATATCGTCGAGCGACTGTACACCCAGTTCGACGGTTTTTACGCCACTATGGGCGAGCCAGGTTGCAATATCCGGTGAAATACAATCGGGCCGGGTAGAAAGCCGGATAGAGTGTACCCGCCCTGCCTGCAGATATGGCTGTACTGCTGTGAGCAGCCGGTGCTGTTCTTCATGGTCCAGGCAGGTGAAAGATCCTCCATAGTACGCTACCTGCACCTCATCATAGCCGGGGCTGCGTCCAAGCCAGGTCTCTATCACCGTGATGGGATCATCCCCATCTTCGGGCTGGTTCCCCGGGGTTCCGTCCTCCCTGTTGCCCGCCCCGTTGCCGGTTATTGCAAACTGATTACAAAACAGGCATTGATGCGGGCAGCCTTGATGGGAGATGAACAGTGGGATTACCAGCCCCATGGTTTGCTACTCCTCATCCTGGAGCTTTTCCAGAGCCGTAGCAGCTGCACGCTGCTCCGCTTCTTTTTTGGAGCGGGCTTCACCGCAACCGAGAACCTGATCACGAAAAAGCACTGAGATGGTGAAAAGTTTCTGGTGGGAAGGACCGACTTCCTTATCAAGCCTATAGGTGGGACCTTCATTATGTTTCTCCTGGAGGACCTCCTGAAGACGGCTCTTGGAGTCGGCGATAAGCATTTCTTCTTTTTTGCTCTCGATGGTGGGTACAAACAATCGGGTGACTATCTCGTCTACAGTTTCATAGCCTGCATCTTCAAAAACAGCCCCCATCACCGCCTCGAAAGCACATGAAAGAATTGATGATTTATTGCGTCCATTGGAGGCATCCTCCCCCTTGCCAAGCAGCAGGAACCGCCCCAGATCGATCTGCCGCGCCATGGTGGCCAGATGACTTTCGTTCACTAATGCTGCCCGAAGTCTGGTCAGCTCCCCCTCTCTCATGCTAGGATAGAGTTTAAAGAGGATATGGCCGACAACCAGATCCAGCACCGCATCACCCAGAAACTCAAGGGTCTCGTTGTTGTTACCGGCCTGCGCATGCTCAAAAGCATACGAAGAATGAACCAGCGCTTTCTGCAGCAAACGCAGATCGGTAAACCGATATTCCATTATTTTTTCGAACTCACTGAGCGATTCCTTATTTTCTTTGACCAGTGAGTCAATTTTCATTTCCATGCTGATAAAATACCTCTTGTCAAAATCAAAAACTGTGGTATAAAGTGCCTCACAATTCAGGCGGCGTAGCCAAGTGGCTAAGGCAGTGGTCTGCAAAACCATTATTCAGCGGTTCGACTCCGCTCGCCGCCTCCAGAATTTCTAAAGGGGTTACAGATACAATCTGTAACCCCTTTTTCGTTTCCGGCAATTGGGACAATCTGCTTACAGACCTTTCCCAAGCTCATTTTCAAGAGCGAAAACGGGCGTGGACTACTTGATACATGATAATACCTATCCGGTCAAGGTGAATAGGAATCTGGTATGCTTTGTAATTAGCTGCTCCATTCCGGCAATCATCAGCCAAGACTGCGCGACCGGGAACCCGTCGTTTTCAAATCATGCGGTAAGTTACGGCATACATACCCTTTCTGAAAAGCACCTTCAAAAAAATCTTGTCAAAATAAATTACCGTGGTATAAAGATGCCTCACAATTTGGGCGGCGTAGCCAAGTGGCTAAGGCAGTGGTCTGCAAAACCATTATTCAGCGGTTCGACTCCGCTCGCCGCCTCCAGAATTTGAAAAGGGATTACAGACAATGGTCTGTAATCCCTTTTTTTATTCTCCATCAGCCCTCACTGCCGGCCTGGCCATTCAGCGGAGCCCCAAGAGGCCCAGCGCCTTATCTTTTCCTGCCCCTCGCTCTCCTATCCCATAGACCAGCCCCACCACACTATTCATTACTATTTTTTTTGATACGGGTTCCCTGTTGTATGTTTGAAGAACAAAAACTATTATTAAATAATGATGGTTACAACCATGTGGCAGGTACCCGGGAAAATCTGACCAGAAGAACTCCACCGAAAGGATCGAAACTATGAAACGATTCAAGAACATCCTTTATGTACTTGATCAAAAGAGCCTGGCTAAAGGTGCCAGTGCCGGAAAAGTCGCTGCGCTTGCCCGCCTGAACGACGCACGGGTTACCGCGTTGCTGCTGGATGATGTCGGCCACTACGATATACTCAGTAAAAAACTGACCGGCAAATATGAGAAAGTTCAAGAAATGATTAAAGAGGATCATGCTAAAAATCTTAACCAGTATTTTAGCAGCGAACTATGGGACAATATCAACGTTGAACTCGATCTTTCACCCACCAGTGGATTCATACCTGTCATTCAAAAAGTTCTACGTGATAAACACGATCTGGTGATCAAAGAGGACTCGCGAAAAAAAGGGATCGACCAATTCACCATGCGACTGGTGCGAAAATGCCCTTGCCCCGTATGGGTAATCAAACAGTCTGCCGGGGATTTCAAACGAATTTTAGCAGCCGTGGACCTGGAAGCCAACTACCCTGAAACCGAGGCTTTGAATCAGAAAATCATAGAACTCACTCACTCTCTTGCCCAGCGGGAACAGGGGGAAGCTCACTACGTGAATTGCTGGCGACTCGAATTTGAATCGTGGTTGAGTAGTCCCCGTTTCAAGCTTTCCCCTGAAGAAATTATCTCCATGAAAAGTGACATCTCCACCGAACGTCGGGAGCAACTTCTGCAACTCCTCCAAAAGAACACAATACATTGCAAGGAAGATCAGATTCATATACTGGAAGGGCTTTTTCTCGATGTTATCAAAAATGCCATTTCCAACCTCAGGATAGACCTTGTCGTGATGGGCTCGGTGGGCCGCTCCGGCATACCAGGTTTTCTGATCGGCAACAGAGCGGAAAAATTGCTCAACTCTATCACTTGCAGTGCTCTGACTGTCAAACCTGACGGCTTTGTCTCACCTGTGACGCTCGACTGAAGCGATGAAACTCGTGAAAAAGCGGGAAGACCGCTTCCTCTGGGGACTCAAACAGATCATTCACCTGTCCTTGAAAATGCTGAGTGCCCTGATGATCATAGTCATCATTTTCGGGGTCATAGATGTGGCCTGGACCATATACGAGCGATTCACCGCCGAACCCAGGTTTATCCTGACGATGGGTGATATCCTGATCACCTTTGGGGCATTCATGGTGGTGTTGATTGCCATCGAAATATTTCAGAACATAATTCTCTATCTGCGTGATGATGTAATTCACGTCAAAATCGTTCTGGCAACCGCGCTGATGGCCATTGCCAGAAAAGTAATCATCCTTGATTATGATGAGTTGGAACCGATGTATATTTTCGCCACCGGACTGGTCCTGGTTGCTACCGGTCTCACCTATTTCTTTGTCCACAAACTCCCCGGCGAGACGCAGGAGGAACCCGGGGAAGAAAGAGTGGATCAATAGATATTCTCTGACACCAGGGGAACCATCACGCAGGTCCTGCAAACCTGAATGGGAAGAGCTCCGCTCCCCTAAACACTCAAATCAGAATCCGCCTCGGCGTCCGGGAGAGTTACCAGCCAACCGGACCCACTATTCAAGCTCCTGATTCCCCCCCTATCACCTCTCCCCTGACTCATCAACAAAATCTCACTCAACCGGAATCCCCCAAATCTCTTCCGAATACTGTCGAATCGTGCGATCCGTAGAGAATTTCCCCATGCCGGCCACATTGAGGATGGCCATCCGGGTCCAGTTATCGGCATCTATAAATGCTGCACCAACCTTCCGCTGGCATTCCAGATACGATTCGAGATCAAGCATCAAAAGATACTGGTCATTGGGATCAAGCAGGCTATCGACCAGCGGTTTGAATAATTGCTTATCACCTTTACTGAAAGCTCCTTTAGCGATGCTGTCGATCACCTCAGTTATTTCAGGGCTATTCTCACAAACCTGCTTGGGGGTGCGACTTGGAGCCAGTCGTTCAAACTCAGCCTGTTCAGCGGTCATGCCAAAAAGGAAAAAGTTTTCTTCACCTACTTCTTCACGAATCTCGATATTGGCCCCATCCAGGGTGCCGATGGTGAGCGCCCCGTTCAGTGAGAATTTCATATTTCCTGTCCCTGAGGCCTCGGTTCCAGCCGTGGATATCTGCTCAGAGAGATCAGCAGCCGGCATGATTATCTCTGCCTGGGAAACGTTATAATTGGGCAGGAACACGACTTTCAGTCGACCATTCACCCGTGGGTCATTATTGACAACCTCACCGATCTCACAAATCAACTTGATGATCAACTTGGCCCGCCAATAGGTAGGCGCTGCCTTGCCGGCAAAAACCACCGTTCTTGGCGCTATCCCCTCGTCACCTTGTTTCAATATGTGGTGATAGAGGTGTATCAGATGCAGGCCGTTCAACAACTGGCGTTTATATTCATGGATTCGTTTGACCTGCACATCAAACATCGAGTCAGGTGACACAGAAATACCGGTATGTTCGTTGATATACTTTGCCAGCCTTCGCTTGTTCGCTGTCTTGATCTCACGCCAGGTCTGCCTAAAGCCGGCGTTATCGGCAAGAGGTTCGAGGTTCCGAAGCTGGTCGAGATCAGTTATCCAGCCAAAGCCGATATTGGTTGAGATAAGATCCGCCAGCTCCGGATTCGACTGAAGCAGCCAGCGCCTCGGGGTAATTCCATTTGTCTTTGAGTTAAACTTACCGGGATAAAGCTCATGAAACTCTTTAAATATCCTGGTCTTTAAGAGATTAGTGTGTAACTCCGCCACTCCGTTGACCGAATGGGAGCCTACTATGGCCAGATGAGCCATGCGAATCTGTTTGGGCGGGCCCTCGTCAATTATTGAAAAATGACGCTGCATCTCAACATTTTTGGGGAATTTCTGGGCCACCTGCTCCAGGAAGCGTAGGTTAATCTCGTAGATAATCTCCAGATGTCGCGGCAGCACCTTACCTAGCAATTCCACCGTCCATTTTTCGAGTGCTTCCGGCATCAGGGTATGATTGGTGTAGGCAAATGTCTTGGTGCTGATGTCCCAGGCCTTCTCCCAGCCAAGCCCTTCTTCATCAAGCAGCAGCCGCATCAGCTCCGGGATCGCAATGGCAGGATGGGTGTCATTCAGCTGAACAGCAACCCTGTCAGGAAACATATCAAAACTTTTCGGCTTCTTCTTGAAGCGTCGCATGATGTCCTGGAAAGTTGCGGCAACAAAAAAGTACTGCTGCTTCAGACGCAGCTCCTGCCCCGCCAGGTTGTGATCGGGTGGGTAGAGCACTTTTGAGATTGTCTCGGAGCTCACCTTCGACTCCACCGCCCCGATGTAATCGCCCCTTCCGAAATAGCTCAGGTCAAGCTCCCGGGAGGCGCGGGCAGTCCACAGCCGCATATTTATTACATGGTCATTCTTGTAACCGGGGATGAGCATGTCGCACGGCAACGCCATCACATCAGTGGTATCCACCCATTTGGCCCGATAATTTCCCTGCTTATCCGCCTCGCTGGTGACATGACCATAAAACTTTACCGGGAAAATCGGCATCGGCCTATCAAAGGTCCATGAGCTGCCGTAGCGCAGCCAACTGTCAGGCATCTCGACCTGGTTGCCATTTACAAGCTGCTGGTTGAAGAGCCCATACTCATACCGGATGCCATAACCATAGGCTGGAATTTTCAGGGTAGCGATTGAGTCCATAAAACAGGCTGCCAACCTCCCCAGGCCACCGTTGCCGAGAGCTGCATCCTCTTCGTTTTCACAAATCTCAGTAAGATCATAACCAAGATCGGCCACGGCCTGTTTCACATCTTCGACAATACCGAGGTTAATAACGGAATTCATCAGGGAACGTCCAATCAGAAACTCCAGCGAAAGGTAATAGACCCGTTTTTTTCTCTTGGCATAGAATGTCTTCTGGGTTTCTATCCATTTTTCTACCAGGATATCCCGCATAGTATACGAGAGCGCCCTGCAAATGTCAGGAGCACCCGACCGTTCCGGGTCGCGTCCCTGAAAACTAAGCAGATGATGTATTATATTTTCTTTAATGGCGCTGGCATTGGTGTCAAAATGGGGTACAGAACTGCGAGAATCGCTTCCTTTGGATTTTGATACAACCTTCTGATGCACTTTCATGGTTGACTCCTCAACTGGTTGCACGTTTTATGACGGCGCTTCATGTTGTAATGCCCCTTTACGTTACCCATATCTTTCTTCTCCACTCTGCCATTTTTAGGCAAGACCTGTCCAGCCCTCAAGTGTGTTAGGCACTAATTGTTGATACCGGTGTCACTTTGTGGTATGTACAGATCACCAATCCTGTCGTATCATAACCAACTTTACATAAACCCTTTCTTCCTTTAGCTGAGGCAATATGACAGACGCAAAAAAACAGCAGCAACCCATCATTACTTTTCTGGTTATCTTCATCGTCGGTTTCATCTGCGGTGTACTCTTCACTGTGTATAAAACAGGCCCGGTTTCCAATGAAACCGCGACTACCAAAGATCCACATGTCCACGAACAGAACCAGGAACTGGGTCAGGCCATCGACAAGCTTGAGCAGGAATTACAAGCCGATCCGGAAAACTATCAGGGCTGGGTAACCCTCGGTCACCTTTACTTTGATACCGAGCAAAACGAAAAAGCCATCGACGCATATCTCACCTCCCTGAAATATCATGAAGGTGACGCTGACCTGCTTACAGATCTGGGAGTTATGTACCGCCGTACCGGACAGCCCGAAAAAGCTGTGGAGTGGTTTGATAAAGCCCAGGTGATGAACCCGCAACATCAGCCTTCGAGATTCAATGAGGGAATCGTCCGCATCTATGATCTGGAAGACATCGAAGGAGGCCTTGCCAGCTGGGAAGAACTGCTTAAAATTAATCCTGATTTCGCAAGTCGAAACGGACAGAAACTGAAGGACACGGTAGACCAAATGAGAAGCACACAAAACTAGCCAGATGGCTTCAATTTTCGCGCAACCTCGTTTGCAACACTTGCCCCCTTTTTTAAAGATCAGGGGGCAATACTGAACACCTGAACACGCTCCAATCTCTTATAGAGGAAAATATATGAAGCCGGAAACACTAGCCGTACACGCAGGACACAAGGTGGATCAGGATACCCTCTCCAGGGCGGTGCCTATTTACCGTACCAGCGCCTATATGTTCAAATCCACTGAACATGCTGCAAATCTTTTTGCCTTAAAAGAGCTTGGCAATATCTACACCCGACTGGGCAACCCGACCCAGGACATCCTGGAGCAGCGCATGACCCAACTGGAGGGTGGTGCTGCAGCATTAGCCCTGGCCTCCGGCACTTCGGCGATCTTTTACGCTATTATCAATATCTGCGAACAGGGTGATGAGATTGTTGCCGCCAATAACCTCTATGGAGGTACCTTCTCTCAGTTCGATTCGATACTGCCCCAGTTCGGCATTACGGTTCGTATGGTAAACCCCAACAACCCGGAGAATTTTAAAGCGGCAATCAACGATAAAACCCGGGCAGTCTATTGTGAAACCATCGGTAACCCCGGCCTGAACATGACCGATATCGAAGCGGTAGCCAAAGTTGCCCACGATGCCGGTCTGCCGCTCATCGTCGATTCTACCTTTACCCCGCCCACCATGTTCCAGCCGATCAAGCATGGTGCCGACATCGTCATTCACTCCCTGACCAAGTGGCTGGGAGGGCATGGCACCGGCCTTGGCGGCATTGTCATCGATGCTGGAACCTTCGACTGGACCAACCCGAAATTCACCTTGTACAACGAGCCTGACCACTCCTACCATGGACTGCGTTATGCCCATGACCTGGGCGAGATGAACCCCATCGCTTTTGCTTTGAGAATGCGCCTGGTGCCGCTCAGAAATCTCGGTGCCTGCATCAGCCCGGATAACTGCTGGCTGTTTTTGCAGGGAATCGAGACCCTGCACCTGCGCATGGAACGGCATTCCGAAAATGCCCTGGCAGTAGCCAGACACCTGCAGGACCATCCAGAGGTTGAATCGGTAAACTACCCTGGCCTCCCAGGCTCACCCGGCCATGCAACCGCTGCAAAATATCTCAAAAACGGCTTTGGCGGCATGGTATCTTTTTCCATCCGTGGTGGTCGGGAAGCTGGCCAGAAGTTCATCGACAGCCTCAAGCTTTTCTCGCACCTTGCCAACGTTGGCGATGCCAAATCCCTGGCGGTTCATCCTGCTTCAACCACCCACTCGCAATTGTCCAGCGAACAACTTGAGGCTGGCGGTATCTCAGACGGTATGATCAGGCTTTCCATCGGCATCGAGCATATCGAAGATATCACCGCCGATCTCGACCAGGCAATCGCCACCGCAAGGAGCTAGTGGTGAATACCAGGATAACAGATAGTCCGCAGGTGGCTGGATTGGATAACAACTCACCATTCCCGGCCGGTTCGGTGGGGGTGGTGAAAAAAAAGCACTTCACCTTTGCCCAGCCGCCCGGAGGAATGACGCTTGAGAGTGGTGCCAGCTTTGGACCGATAACCATTACCTACGAAACCTACGGGACCCTCTCGGAGGATAAGGATAATGCCATCCTTATCACCCACGCCTTCACCGGTGATGCCCACGTGGCTGGTTATCACAGCGACGATACCGAGCAGGAAAAAGCCGGCTGGTGGGATTTTATGGTTGGCCCCGGCAAAGGTATCGACACCAACAGGTACTTCGTTATCTGCACCAACATTCTGGGCAGCTGCATGGGTACTACCGGCCCGAGCTCCATTAACCCCGAGACCGGTAAGCCATACGGTATGGACTTCCCCATGGTCACCATCGGTGATATGGTCGAAGCCCAGAAAGCACTGATCGATCATCTTCAAATCCCCAAACTGCTCTCTGTTATCGGTGGCTCCGTTGGAGGCATGCAGGTGCTGGAATGGTGCGCACGCTACCCAGAGATGGTCCGGTCAGCCGTGCCCATCGCCACCACCATGCGACACTCTGCACTGGCCATAGCCTTTAACGAAATTGCCAGACAGGCGATCATGGCCGACCCGAACTGGCAGCAGGGAGAATACTACGAGGGAGAAAAGCCCGATCTCGGCCTGGCCGTGGCCCGGATGGTGGGTCATGTCACCTACCTCTCCGACGAGGCCATGCGCCGCAAGTTCGGCCGCAGACTGCAGGACAAAAACGACTTCTCATATGACTTCGGGGTCGATTTCCAGGTAGAGAGCTATCTTCGGTACCAGGGCAGTAAGTTTGTACGCCGCTTTGATGCCAACTCCATGCTCTATATCACCAAAGCGGCCGATTATTTCGACTTAAAGGACAGGTTGACGGAGAACGGCTGCCTGGGGAAAATGCATGGCTATGAATCGAAGTTTCTTGTCATATCATATAGTTCAGACTGGCTGTATCCGACCTATCAGGCCAAGGAACTGGTCCAGGCATTAAAACGAAACGGCCAGGATGTGAGTTTTTGCGAAATCGAAGCCGATTGCGGCCATGACGCGTTTCTTATTCCTGATGAGCGGCTCACCAATCTGATTCGAGGCTTTCTCAATGGTATTAGCTGATAATTCATCAATTCGTTTTGACCTGCAGATTATTGCCAACTGGATCGAACCTGGCAGCCGGGTGCTCGATCTCGGCTGCGGCAGGGGCGATCTGCTGGCCTGGCTTGCCGCCAACAAACAGATCACAGGCACCGGAATAGAGTTGGACAAGGACAACGCAGCCCACTGCATTTCCCGGGGGTTGAGTGTTTTGCAGGGCGACCTCAATGAAGAGGTGGAGGATTACCCCGATAACAGTTTCGACTATGTCATCCTCAGCCAGACACTGCAGCAGATTTTCGAACCCGCCCGACTGCTCTGTTCACTCTCACGCATCGGGCGCAGGGTAATCGTCTCTTTTCCGAACTTCAGCCACTACTCGATTCGCTGGCAGCTGCTGACAGGAGGCGTCGCACCCAAGAACGACCAGCTCCCCTATCACTGGTACGATACGCCAAACATCCGCGTGATAACTTTGAGGGATTTCAGAAATTTCGCCCGAGATGTCGGTTATACTATCGTCGACGAAATTGCGATCAACACCAACAGTGCCAGCAGCAGTGGGCAAATTGTCAAATATCTGCCAAACCTGCGTGCCACCTACGGGGTGTTTATTATTGAAAAGAGCAATTAACCCGGAGTTCCCATCACAACAGCTGAAAAAACACTGTAAGCGTGGGCTTCGCCGGAAAAATATTAACCAAGCAGTTCAATAGTTCATTTTTATTCAGCTCAATACATTATGCCTATTCAAACCAAAATCAGCTCAGTGAGCGACTCGCTGGCCGCTCCCTGCGATCATGTTCAGGTTTCAAGCAACTGCAAGCACAACAAGGTTCCTGCAGTCGTCAAACGTTTGCTCAGCTCCTGGCAGGCCAAAGATTGTTATGACCATATCAGCCCTGTCTCCATCCCGTCTCACCAACAGGTTATCGATATTGTCAACCAGGCCCGTAGAATCCTGTTTCCCGGCTACTTTACCAAAGCCAAGCTCTACGCCTCCAATATAGAATACTATATCGGTAAGGAAACCACTGATCTCTACGAGAACCTCTCTGAGCAGATTACCATGGCCATCCGGCACGACTGCCGCCGGCACGGCCAGCCCTGCACTGCCTGCGAGCAGCAGGGCCACCAAACGACTCTTGATTTCATCGAAACCCTGCCAGATGTCGCCTCTCTTCTCGCCCAGGACATCCGTTCAACCCTGGCCGGTGATCCTGCAACCGACAATCCCGACGAGGTGATTTTCAGCTATCCCGGCTTGCTGGCTATTTCCATTTTTCGAATTTCACATGAACTATTCAGGCTGGGTGTACCAATTATTCCTCGTATTATGACGGAATATGCCCATAGTCTCACCGGCATCGATATTCATCCCGGAGCAACCATCGGCCCAGGTCTGTTCATCGATCACGGTACAGGCGTGGTCATCGGTGAAACCACTGTTATCGGTAACAATGTCAGAATCTATCAGGGTGTAACTCTTGGTGCGCTCTCCCTGCCGCGTAATGCGGGAGAGAAGCTGCGCCACAAAAAACGCCACCCTACAATTGAAGATGACGTTATAATTTATGCAAATACGACTATTCTGGGCGGAGATACGATCATCGGTAAAGGTTCAGTTATCGGCGGTAACATCTGGCTGACCGAAAGCGTTGAATCGGGCACTAGGGTTCTGTTGAAACGCCCGGAACTTATCTACTCAAACGGCAAAAAATAACCCAACCCCGGAACGAGGTGACTACATATGGTTAGCACAATATCAGATACAATCGGCAACACCCCGCTGCTGAGAATGGATAATTTCTCTGCCGGCTGCAATGCTGTTATCTATGGTAAACAGGAATCACGCAACCCCCTGGGCAGCGTGAAATGCAGAATTGCAGTGTCAATGATTGAAGCTGCTGAGCAAGATGGCCTGATTGACAAAGGCACCACGGTCATCGAGCCTACCAGCGGTAATACCGGCCTGGGGCTGGCCTTTGTCTGTGCTTCCAAGAACATCAAACTGATTCTTACCATGCCCGAGTCGATGAGCATCGAGCGACGAAAACTGCTGAAGCATCTGGGCGCAGAGCTGGTACTAACCCCCGCTGCCGGTGGTATGAAAGGAGCCATCTCCACAGCTGAGGAATTGCTGGCCAAGACACCAAACTCCTGGATGCCAAACCAGTTCGCCAACCCGGCAAACCCAGCCATCCATCGCCGGACCACCGCCAAAGAAATCTGGCGTGATACCGATGGTAAAATCGATATTTTCGTGGCTGGTGTCGGTACAGGCGGAACCATTACCGGTTGCTCAGAGGTTCTTAAAGAACTTAACCCTGCCCTGAAATCGATAGCGGTCGAGCCGGAGGATTCGCCGGTTCTCTCCGGCGGCAAGCCGGGTCCCCACAAAATACAGGGCATCGGTGCAGGCTTTGTGCCCGACATTCTAAATACCGATATTATTGATGAAGTCCGAACAGTAAGCAATGATGCAGCCTTTGAGACGGCCAGGGAACTGGCTCGAAAAGAAGGCATCCTTTGTGGCATCTCCTGCGGTGCTGCTGCCCATGTGGCCAGGGAGATCGCGAGAGAATCGGGAAATGAGGGTAAGACAATCGTTGTTATTTTGCCCGACACCGGCGAACGATATCTGAGCACGCCTCTGCTTCAGGATTAGGCTTCGGCTGACCACCAGACCCGTTCCGGTTAAACCAGCAGGAACGGGTTTTATTTTTTAATAGTCTTAGCCACATAAATCTACTCTACCACTCTGCCACTTTAGCTTTGCCTGTCGATCAGAAGTTTTCTTGTCTTCCCGTCCTGGGATAAAAGCAGCAGATGAGGGTGAAAACTATGTAGCAATAACCCGATGATCGTATTATGCTTTTTGTCCAGTTTAGCTTAAGAATTTCATTTTCTTCGCGAGGGTAGAACAATCGAAACACGACACTTACGCATATTTACCTCGGTTTATCAGACTCGCAGCTTCACCAAAGCGGCCGAAATGCTTCACACCAGCCAACCGACAGTAAGTGAACACATACGCAATCTTGAAATGCACTTGGATTGCAGGCTGTTTGACCGGCTGGGTCGCTCAATCATGCCCACCCGGGAAGCCGAAATTCTTTATCCAAGGGCTCTGGCCATTCTCCAGGATATGCAAAAGCTTGAAGAAGAAATCGCCATGGCCGGCCAGACAGTCTCGGGCGAGTTGATTATTGGCGCCAGCACCATTCCCGGCGCGTACGTATTGCCCTCGATAGCTTCCACATTCAAGGAAACATATCCTGGAATCTCTTTTGAGGTTCGTATTGACGATTCTGCTAAAATTGTTCAGGCTATACTCGCTAACGACCTGTTTCTCGGCATTGTCGGAGCCAGGATTCCTGCCAGAAAAATTACCTACCTGCCATTTACCCAGGATGAACTCATCCTGGTCTGCTCAGCTAAGAGAGACATCCCCGACAAGATAGCACCGGAATATCTGTTGGAGCTGCCCTTCATTTTCCGTGAACATGGCTCCGGTACCAGAAAAAATATCGAAAATTTTCTGGCAGAACAGAAGATAAACACCGATCAGCTCGATATCGTGGCAATGCTCGGTTCCAGCACAGCAGTAAAAGAGGCGGTAAAGGCAGACCTGGGAGTTTCAATCATCTCCAGGCATGCCCTACAGGATGAGCTGAAAGCAGGCACTGTCCGCGAAATAGAAATACACGGCCTTACCATGCTCCGCAGCTTTTATATCGCAACTGCCAGCAAACGAACCCTCCCCCACCATTACCAGGCCTTTCTCGATTCTTTACTCACTATGGTGAGTAAAGAATAGACCCTGATTTCATTGCTGAAACTTCCCCATCCGCTGAGTAATTACGGCTAAGTATTCCACCGTGTTCTAACCTTTTTTCAATTCAATCCGAATACTTGCCATAAAAAACCCTGCGAACGTTGCATTCCTGACTCATTCATGCAATACTAACTTGACCTGTTCAACGGCCAGGAACCTATCGGAGCACGCGGTTTTATTCTAACTCTTCTTTATCGATAGGAAAACATTGCACACAGGTAGCCAAGTAGAGTGTGAATTAATTTTTAATTTCGCACATACATACTTGCCCCTCGATGCTTTGATTTGAACGAAAATAGCATTCGCCGTCTAACCTCGGGAGACCTCATTCATGCCATACGCGGTTCTTCACCAACATTCCCCCTGAGATTATGAATACTAACGGACTCTATCTGCAACTGATAAGCGTTCACGGACTCATCCGCGGCCACTCACTGGAGCTCGGCAGGGATGCAGACACTGGTGGACAAACCAAATATGTTGTTGAACTTACAAAAGCCTTGGCACGACACGAGCAAGTTGCCAGAGTAGATCTGGTTACCCGGCTGGTATGTGACAAAGCAACTGCCGAAGACTATTGCACCCCGATAGAACACCTCTCCGAAAATGCACGTATTGTGCGGATTCAATGCGGTGGCAGACGTTACAGGCGCAAGGAACTGCTCTGGCCTCATCTTGAGGAGTTCATCGACAAGACCATAAAATTCATTAACAATCAGGATCGCCAGCCAGACATCTTTCATGGACATTACGCCGACGCAGGTTATGTCGCCATGCAACTCTCAGCAGCTTTCGATACACCATTTTTTTTCACCGGTCACTCCATGGGCCGCAACAAGCTGGCCAAACTGCTCTCCAGCGGTACCAGCAAGACTGAGATTGAGCGACAATATAAAATAACGAGAAGGATAGAGACTGAAGAACAGGTTATACAACGGGCAGACATGATCATCACCTCTACCCAGCAGGAAATTGAGAAACAGTACGGCCTGTACGATAATGGCCCCACTGCTTCTTACACTGTAATCCCGCCGGGAATTGATCTTGATACCTTCCACCCGTATTACGACTCGCAACTCGATATCGACCTCTTGAGTGAGGAAGCTAAACAAACCAAGGTAACGTTACGCAATGAGCTGCATAGATTCTGGCTCCACCCGGACAAGCCATTTATCCTTGCCCTGTGCCGACCAGATCAACGTAAAAACATTACCGGCCTGATAGATGCCTACGGAAGCGACCAAGAACTGCAGGCTCTGGCGAACATCGCGATCTTTGCAGGTATTCGTCAGGATATCAATTCCATGGAGGAAAATGAGAAAGCGGTCCTGACCGATATGCTGTTGCAGATGGACAGGTATGATCTGTACGGCAAACTGGCAATCCCCAAGAAACACGATTTTGCTACAGAAGTGCCTGCTCTTTATCGCATGTGTGCCCAGAGCAAAGGGGTATTCGTCAATCCGGCCCTGGTCGAACCTTTCGGCCTAACGATCATAGAAGCATCAGCCTGCGGACTCCCCATTGTCGCTACCAATGACGGCGGGCCCGTGGATATTGTTGCCAACTGCAGGAGCGGCATCCTGGTTGATGTAAGTAAAACGGAGGAGATTGTAAAAAGCCTTAAAGCTATTTTGATCGATCCCGAAAGCTGGGAGAAATATTCCAACAATGGCATCAATGGTGTTCGCAAACATTACAGCTGGATCGCACACTGCCACAGCACCATGGAGCAATATCTAAAATTTCTGCCAGATCAGTATGGCCAGGAGGCGAGCAAAATCAATAGTCAGGCCAGACCACTTGCCAGCAAGAGGCCTTCTTTTGGTAAGCGCTTGTTAGGGCTGAAAAAACTAATGATCACCGACATAGATAACACTTTGGTCGGAGACAACGACAGTCTGTACCAGTTGCTCGATATCCTCCAAGAGAACAATCGAAAACTCGCCTGGGGCGTGGCAACCGGCCGCAGTCTTGAGTTAACCCTGGAGGCAATGACCGAATACAACATCCCCATGCCCGATGTGCTGATCTGCTCTGTTGGCACCGAGATTTACTATGGACCCGACCTGAGAATGGATAAAGGTTGGCAGCAGCATATATCTCACCTCTGGAAACCCGAGGAGATCAAGGAAACCCTGGCACAATTCGAATGGCTGATATTTCAGGAATCTGAGGGCCAGCGAAGCCACAAGATCAGCTATTACCTCAACAACGAGGAAAATAGACTGGATATTTTGAATGCGGAACTGAAAAAGCAGAAATTACGATGCAAAGTGATCTTCTCACACAACCAGTTTCTCGACATTCTCCCACACCGGGCATCCAAGGGTAAAGCTGTCAACTACCTGCAGTATAAGTATGAATTTTTACCACGATACGTGATGGTTGCCGGTGATTCGGGCAATGACGCGGATATGCTGATGGGTAAAACCCGTGGGCTTATTGTCGGCAACCACAGTGAAGAGCTGGAATTCCTGAAGCGTTCCCCCCGGGTCTATTTCAGCGAGGGAGAATATGCTGCCGGAGTGATCGAGGGGTTGTGGCATTATGGGTTGATTGGATGATAGCGGGCGTATTACAGGACCTTTACTAAATAGCTTTGGAATTTTGCATGAATTCTCAATCAGTCTAGCCAGCAAATTATTGAGGAGTGAGGTGATAGGTGTAAAAGCCACACCTCACTTTATTCAACGATTGCCTGCCAATTGGCACACTAAACAACATTCTCCCCTGGAAACTGTCGTCTAATGCAGAATCAATGCTTTATCCCTTCAGCAAGTCGCTTAAACTGCAGGTGGTACAACATCTCCAGATAGCGATTGGTCTCCTGCCTTTCCAGGTTCGTGGCAAATTTCCAAAAGCCGTATATACAGGTGAGAGAAAGCAGGCGTCTGGCATACAACGTCCAGGTATATCTGGCATTCACCCTCTCTATGGCCCCAGCTGATATTTTCTGCCAGTAGGCCGGATCTTCCTCGCAACGCCTGAAAAAATCTACCAGAATTTTTCTTGTTACCGCACCATGGTTGGGGTCGATGTGAAAACCGGAGTTTCCATTTTCGATTATTTCCAGCGGACCACCGTACTGGGTTGCAAACGTGGGCAGGCCTGAAGCCATCGCCTCTACCACCGTCAGACCAAATGCCTCGAAATAGGCTGGCTGCACAAAAACACCACCTGCGTCGGCAATCATGCGGTACAACTCGCCAGTGACCCTTTTATCAAGCCTCACCCCCAGCCAACGCACTTCACTGTCCAGCTCATATCGGTCAAACAGCTCATGCATGAGCTGGATCTGTGCCCGTTCTTCCTCATCACCTGATTCATCGGGATTCACCACCCCACCGATTATCATCAGGTTGGTCCTGTTACGCAGTTCCTCGTCCTGACCATACCACTCAACAAGTCCTGTGAGGTTTTTAATACGATCCAGTCTCGCCATGGAGAATATCAAAGGTTTTTCCTGCTCCGCCAGCGAGCCACGCCCCTCGGGATGTGGCGGTCCATAAATCATTTCCCGAATTTGGCTGCTATACTCGCTAAATCGTCGATCCTTATCACCATAGCTGAAGTAAACATATTCGTCTGCACCCGGTGAGACGATATTGAACTTGGGATCAAACACGTCTATTCCCTGCAGCACACGCTGTAATTCCGGCATGGTAAAGGATGAATAACTCTCATACTGCCCTACCACATCACTCGATCCCGCGATCTCCTGATATGTTGAGGTGATAATAAAATCGGCAGCGTTCATGGCGATCATGTCAGCCGTGAATTGACACGAGAAGTGATACTGCTTTTCCATTTCCTTCCAATACAAAGAGGAGAACAGGTATTTGGTCTTCTCAAGGGCATGGGCGATGGTACAGTTGGTAACACCCAATGATTTTGCCATGAGATAGGAGACCAGATTGCCATCTGAATAATTGCCGATTATCAGATCCGGTCTACGTCCCAGCCGCGATAGCACCTCATGGCGCGCCTCCTCGGCAAATCTCTCCAGATAAGGCCACACCTCAAAACGTGAAATCCAATTGGGCAATATCTCGCCCTGTTCATTTCTAAACGGCACCCTGACTATCTGCACATTATCTGTGCCGTAAACATGCTCCTCGACCACATTGCACGTGGTCTCCCCAGCCTCTGGTATCAGACGGGTTAGGATGATGATCTGCGGTTTTATATCAAGGCCGTGGTTGTAAATCCGCTCTTTCATCTCCTTTTCCAGCGCCCGTACCTGATCAAGAATATAGACTACCTGCCCCCCGGTATCGGGTAGCCCCAGAACATTTTCCTGACCGAAAAAGCCATGGGGCGAGAGTACCACGATATTGAATATCATAGGAACAGCGGTAATAAAACGCTCCAGGTTCTGATGATCCGGTGCTTCCAAAAGATCGGCAAGCCTTGAGAAACCCACTTCAACCTGCCCCCTGGTACGACCCCAGCCAGGTTCAAACCCAATATTTCGCAACGCTTCCGACATCTCGGGCCACTCTGTTTCTGTTTTCTGACTTTGCAGATATTCAACACCCTCAAGCAAGGCGTTACGTAATGCACGAACGGTCTTGATGCGATCATTGATCATAAAAGGCTGACCGTTATAGCCATGAACTCTGAGAAAGGAGAGAATCAGCTCGTCGCCCCCGGTTAATGCACTACTTAACCGACTGGAAAAAATTCTGTTCAGGAATTCCACCCCATGCCCGATCGAGCGACTCTGGGTCATTTTGGGAAAGTCACGCTCAAATGGTGCCAGATCAAACTCCAGGATTTGCTCGACATATTTCCCTTGTATGAGTTTTTCCTTAAAAGCCATAAACTCAGCCACATCCACTTCAGTAATCGCTCCATCCTGATAGCAATATCGCAGGTAATGCCAGCGGGCCACCCTGGGCCGAATAGCCATATAAAGCCACTCGCCGTCAACCGAAATCTCTTGAGTCTTAGAGAGGGCTATTGCCATAGGAGACTTCAGCAAACGCTGCTGCTTGTGCTCCTGGCAGTAAAGGGTGAACTCATCCCATATTTCACTCTTGAGCAAAAACATCTTATCCAGCCGCATGAATCTCTCAAACAAGCCGGTTATCTGCTCACGATTATCAGTACAGAATAAACGCAATTGATCGAACATGTAGATCCCCTGTGAACTGTTCCTTGAATGAGACTCATTTTCAGTCAGGTATTCTGATGAAAATTGTCTCAATAGCGTGTTCATCGTCTCCCCATAAGAGTATCAGAATCAAAAGAGATCAAAAAGGAGTATTTTGGCGGATCTTCTCCTGCAACGTCAATGTTTTAAAGGAGATTACGATGAAATAGATGGAAAGGTCAGATCTCGCTATCGACATCTTCATACAGCTCCAGCGGCAGCCCGTCCGGATCTGGAAAAAAGGTAAAGCGTTTGCCTGTATGCTCATCTATTCTGACAGGCTCTACCTTGACACCATGCTCTTCAAGATGGCTCATTGCGGCATTGAGATCGGATACCCCGAAGGCAAGATGTCTGAGACCGCATGCTTCCGGATAACTCGGTCGCCTTGGTGCTTCGGGAAAAGAAAATATCTCCAGCAAAACGCCGCTCGGTAAAGCCAGATCAAGCTTGAATGATTTTCGCTGGGCCCGGTAATTCTCTGAAACCGCTTCGAGCCCCAGGATAGTGGTGTAAAAATGTTTAGTTTTCTGATAATCAGAGCAGATTATCGCAACGTGATGGATAGTATGCAGTTTCATGCTCCTCCTTGCCTGAATCTTTCACTCAAGCTCTACCTTCCAACTCTCAAAGTTATATCGTGGAGTTGAAGGTCCCCTATCTTTTGCGCGCTCCTCTCTAACGCTTTGGTATGTGTTTGTTCACTATATGTGTGAAAACCAGTAAATCATGAACACTGCAAAACCGGCTATTAAAAAATATTGTGGAATCAATGAATTCTTTTGTAAGGACCAGATGGAGCAGACAAAAGCAAGCACCCCCAAGGGGCCAAAGATATTTACTCCGAATATAAACCAACTTTCACAATCATAGCCAAGAGGCCTACCTGAACATAACCCAGATATTTGCCATATAGTCAGAACCAATAAGATTATTGATATCGACAATTCAATCCATGCTAAACTTCTTATCATACCAATACCCTATCCACACATATCTTCTAAATAACAAAACCCGGCTTCAAGAATTGAAGTGTTAAACGTGACCTATTGTCGACCAATCACTCCCTAGAATAACCAGGCAATCGGGCTGTAAAGAGACGATTTTCAGCTTTAAGTCTTACGCCTGTCACCTTTCCCCCTCACACCTCAGGTCTACCTCCTCAAATTAAGATTTATGAGGAGCCATGAGCAACTACAGGGAAAGCAGCATATTACGTTCTTCCGTCCCCAGCTGGCTGCCGCTCTCCCGCAACCTGTTCAACCTTTGGCGCAGAGTTTTCTGAACAAGAAACAACAGAACATTCTGATAATATCCCAATCGGCTGTCAAAACGCCAATTCTCAGAGTTGCTTATTTCCTGAAGCAGGGATCGTAAACGACCAATATCCAGGTTTTGTTTATGCTGGGACTTTTCAAGTTCAACCAACAGCTCAGGATCGAAAATCAAGGAAAGACGTTCCGGATTCACACCGTGGACCGACCAGGACAGGTCACGTTTCAGACTGCAGCGTCCCACAAACTCATCAAAAAGCCGGCTGCCGCCTTCTTCGGGAGTTATCAGGGAAAGGAGCAGCCTGTTATTGGTAAAGTACAAAGAATATTCGACGCCGGCCACAGGCTTGAATTTAAACTCGCAGGATACAATCAGCAGAGTGGCGATATAATCCTCCACAATTCTCGCCAGCCCATCGTCGCTGGCATCAGGCAATGAACTGGTGGACTGAACTTCCAGCAGCAGATCAAGCGTTTTGCTTAGCCCCTTCCCCTGCGGATTGCCGGAACTCCGGCCAGTTTCCAGAGGTAAATCAGGGGGCTTGTCAATATCATGAAAAACTCTGCCATACTTCTTTTGCATCAAACAACACATCTACTCCTGGCAGACACGGTATACTTCTTCAATGGTCGTCGTGCCTTCCAATACCTTTCGGGCACCATCATGCCGTAGCGTAACCAGGCCATTCTCTTCGATCGCCCGTCGCCTGATTTCGTTTGCGTCTGAAGTAGTGAGAACACAGCTCTTCATGTCCTTGTTCATAAGCAATAACTCAAAAATCCCCTGCCGTCCCTTATAACCGGTATGGTGACACTTGCCACACCCCTTGCTGCGAAAAATCTTCGTATCCCGATATTTGTCGATATCCAAACCTATCTTCATTAACTCCTCCTGATCGGGAGTATACGGCTCCTTACAGTTTTGACAAAGCACACGAACCAGACGTTGAGCCAGGATGGCATTGATTGATGAAGCGATCAGAAAAGGTTCGATCCCCATATCCCGTAAACGGGTAACAGCACTCGGGGCATCATTGGTATGCAGGGTGGAAAAGACCAGGTGACCGGTAAGAGCCGACTGGATTGCAATTTCGGCAGTCTCTGTATCACGGATCTCCCCCACCAGAATAACGTCCGGATCCTGGCGGACTATTGACCGCAGACCTGAAGCGAAAGTGAGATTGATTTTAGGGTTCACCTGCACCTGACCGATACCACTGATCCGGTATTCAATGGGATCTTCAACGGTAATTATATTAATATCCGTGTTATTGATGGAGGTGAGTGCAGCATACAAAGTAGTTGTTTTACCAGAACCGGTGGGACCGGTAACTAACACTATGCCGTTCGCCGCCTTAATCTGCTCAAGGAAGCTTTTCAGTCGATCCTGCGGCATGCCGAGATCCGACATTGAAATCAGCACCGAGGACTTATCAAGCAGACGAAGCACCACCCGTTCACCAAAAGCAGTGGGCAGGGTCGAAACACGAACATCGATCTCTTTGTTGCCCACTTTCAGCTCGATTCGACCATCCTGGGGAAGTCGTTTTTCAGCAATATCAAGCTTAGCCATGATCTTCACACGGGAAACCAGAGTCGACTGGACATGCTTGGGCGGGCTGAACATGTCGTAGAGAATACCATCCAGCCGTTGTCGTATCTTCAGGCTGTTCTGGTACGGCTCGATGTGTATATCCGAGGCTCCGTCCCGCACGGCCTGGGCGAACATGAAATTGACCAGGCGAATTACCGGAGAATCACTGGTATCATCCAGCAGATCGCCGACCTCCTCAATCTCACTGAACAACTGCTCCGGATCTTCCTCATCCATATCCTGCATAACCTCTTCTGCCGTATCCTGGGTCATGTCATAGGCATAATTAATGGCACTGACAATAGCCTGATACGGACAGATGACGGTTCGTGCATTTCCTAACCCTAAGACCCGGCGCAAGTCATCTACCGGCTGAAAATTGGTCGGATCGTTTATAGCGATAAAGGTATCGTCGGCGACAACGATCGGTACAATTTTATATTTTTTAAGGAAACTGATCCCGATTTTTTCGGTGAACTCTGTCTGAATCTCCGGCGGCAGGGCCAGTTTCACCTCAATTTGCAACTGATCGCCCAGCGCCTTCAGCACGTCAAGCTCGTCAACTTCCTTGTTCCTGATCAGCAGCTCACCAATCTTTTCGTTACCGGTACGCCCGTCTATGGCCTCATCAATGGCCTTATCCGTCAGGTTACAGGTCTCTTTTAAAATTTCGCCAAGTTTTTTCATGTTGTACCGTAGCTCATCAATACCTTAAAAACAGTCACAGTACGCTGGCCTACCTGCGGTTCTGTGTCTGGCGCAGACGCTCTATGTTTTCCCTGGCTATCTGCACCAACGACAACCCTTCCTTGCTCGAGTCACTGGCTTCAAGCGCAGTGGCAGTGGTACCGGTGGTAATCACCTTCTGGTAATATTGAGCCGCCGCTGGATAGTTGCCCTCACGCTCTTCAATTACACCTATATTCAGAAGTGTGTAAGGATTCTCTGGGTCTAATTCCAGCGCTTCTTCAAAATATTCGCGGGCCTCGACGTTGCGCTCCTGAACAAGGTATTCAAAACCACGCTCGGTAAGAATCATCGCGTGATTTTTGTTCGGCACCCGGTAAATGGTTTCCTTGGCTCCGGGCATGACCTCTTCCATTTTGTCTTCCTTTTTCAATGTTACACTGGCGATATCTGCAGGGTTACGAATAATCTTCGGTGTAATGAAGATAAACATATTTGTCCTGATGGTGCTTGTGGCCTGGGACTTGAATAACCAGCCCAATCCGGGAATATCACCAAGCAGGGGCACCTTTATTTCTGTGAGGTTTGAATCCTCACCTATAATACCGCCGATAACCACCGTATCACTGTCGTTCACAACCACAGTGGTACTGGCGGTTCTGGTAAACGTCGTCGGAGTCAGGTCAAGACTGCTACCCTTGAGTCTGGTGATCTCCGTCTCAATCTCCAAACGCATGGTATCGGCAAGATTGATTCGGGGCGTGATTGTCATCTTGGTGGCGACATCACGATACTCGTACTGGGTATAATCCTGCTGGGCATCTGTGGTATTCTGACTGGTGATGTACGGTACATTCTCACCAACACTGATCGCAGCCTGTTTATTGTCTGTGGTCAGTATCTGCGGGGTGGAGATGATATTGATATCGGCATCGCTCTTGTAAGCATTTAACACTGCGCCGATATTGGGAAAAGTTACACCACCAATTTTAATTCCCTGCTTGATCACACCGAGAGTAAAGCCATCACCTAGACTTGGATCATCGCCATTTATCCCACCAAGAGTACCAAATGGATTCTCAGAGTTACTGGAAAAACCCGACGCCAGAACACCGGTGTCATCCGCGAATTTACCTCCAAGGGCCCATTCAACCCCAACCTCGAAATCCTTTGCGGCGTTCACCTCCAGAATCAACGCTTCCAGATAGACCATCTGACGCGGTATATCGAGCTTTTTGATAACCCCTTCCAGAACATTGAACTCTTCGCGGCTGGCGGTGATGATAAGGGAGTTGGTTTCCTCATCCGCGGTTATCTTCACATCTTTGGAAATTGTCGGCGCCTTACCCTTTTCGGTCTCAGCTGTCTGGCCGGTGGGAAGTGCGGTGAGAACCTTCGCCAGCTCGGTGGCGTACGCATTCTGCAGGTAATAGACATTTATATTCCCCTCACCGCGCTCAGCGGGGGTATCGAGCAATGCAACTATATTCCGAAGCCTGCGCAGCTCCTGCCTGTCTGCGAAAATGACCAGCGAATTCACCCGCTCATACGGTACCACCTTCACATCCTGGGTTGTAGCAGTACGGCCCTTGACCGTCCTGCTGCGCTGATAGATTGAACTGAGAATTTGAGCGACGGAAGTCGCTGCCGCATTCTCCAGTTGAATCACAACCACCTCTTCTTCTGTAAACTCCACATCAAGCGTTTCGATAATTGCCAGGAGCCGCTGTATGTTGGAGAGGGTCTCGGTAATAATCAGCATGCCGGACTGGGGATGGGACACCATCACCGAAGTCTTGGAGAGTAAAGGTGTAAGCACCTTTTTCATGTCGTCCGGCGAGCTGTTTTTCAAGGGCACCAGCTGGGTCACCACCTTATCCTCGGGGTGGCTGCTCATTCCCATGCGAATGGTCTCAACATTTTTAGAGCGCGCCGCCGCTGCCGGCAGAATCTTGATCACGGAACCTGACTGAACAGTTGTAAAACCATGCACTTCCAGAACAGATTCAAATACCCGGTAGGCTTCTTCCTCAGAAATCTTGGTTGGTGAAAGGATTGTCACATTGCCCTGCACAGCCTTATCAACAACGAAATTCTTACCGGTAAGCTCACTTATATACTTGATAAACAGTCGAATATCGACGTTATCGAAATCAATAGTAATAAAGCGCTTGCTGTCGGTGTCACCTATTGTGCCGGCGGAGGCTTGCGAAAGCCGCTCACCGGTTTGCCCATTTTCTGCCAGGGCCGGCAGGCCGCAAAGGCCAACCGTCAAAGATAAGATTGCAGAAAAGCTTATCACTTTGCCTATACAATGCCTGATTGATAGAGGTACCCTTTTACCACCCATGGAATTCTTCCTCTGATATATTTTGCTCTATCCTTTGCCGCCCCTCTTCGATATATCTCGCGGGCAATTATACACATGACAACACACTACAAATATACAGTTCACCACGTCTTCAGGCTATCAGTACTGATCCTGAGTAGTGTCATCCACTCCGTTTTCCTCTACAGCATCCTCTACAACATCCTCTTCAACGTCCTCTTCAACGTCCTCTTCAACACGATCCTCAACAAACTCTTCACCGACATCTTCAATACCTTCGACTTCCTCACCCTCTTCATCAGGCTCCCCGGTCTGCTCATCTGTCGGCTGGGGACGGATTATCCTGCGGGTTGGCCGGACCACCCGAGTTCGTGGCACAACCTCTCCCGATTGATCGGCACCGTTCAGGCTCGGGGTCTCAATTACCCGCCTGGTACGAATTGCAGGGCTAACGGAAACCGGCCTGCTTCCGGCTTTGGGTCCATACTGGGCTGCTTCACTCATATCGAGCATCTCATCCCTGCCGTCAAGGTTGAGGATAACCTTGCCCCTTAAAATCTCTTTTATGAGCGCCCCCTGCACATTGTCGCCAACGCTGTAAATTTCCTGCTTGCGATCCCGTTTATTCAAGATAATAGCCCTGCTCTCCTCATCGCCGCCAACAGTTCCCATAAGCACTACGTCAAGGCTGGTGGCTTCAAGTTCCTCAGGTGGATTTTCCAACTCTGAAGAACCAGCAGCCTGTGGAGGTGGCCCAAAGAGATTTCGTCTGGTTATCACACCATAGTCGACCTTGGTGGTGACCCGGGATCGTTGCCGGGACGGCTGCACCTGCTGAGCACTCTCTTCTTTGCCCCCGGGTTTTGGCATAATTACCGGATCGATTACAAAACGCTCCAAAGCAAGATACCCACCCTCAACGCCAAGCATACAGACCAGCGTGATAATAAGAAACGGCAATATATTCGAAATTCTGGAGGCCATAGCTGATCAGTTTGTCCCTCCAAAACGAAAACTCGGGTTGGCTAACGTACCGCTGACGGTGTAAGGCAGGTCATTTTTTTTGTATTGCTTCCGCAACCGATTCACGACACTGACCATTTGCGGCTTCTCCTGAAGAAAGTCCTTATTGGGCACCATGCCTCCCGCAAGATCGAGTTTCCAGCTTTGGGGAGTGTTTGCCACAACCAGGTTACCTGTAAAATTTGCTTGCAGTTCTTTGCCCTCCAAAACACCTTCATTCAGGGTCAAAACCCCATCCTGCATCATCACGACAGTATCCAGCGAGTCAAAATCCAGGGTTTTCAGGGTTAAAACAGATTGGCGCAGGGCAAAACTTCCATTAGTAATCCTCAGCACCCCCTCACCTGCCATGCCCGTTCCACTACCAACCGAGGCGTCGAAAGAATTGGAGTATTCTCCACTGAATTTCAATACGCCCTGAATGTCCCGCCTGAAAATTCTGGCGAGGGGGGCTGAACGGCTTAAATCAAGGCCCGTCAGCTCAAGCTTCTTCAAGCTGTAACGTTTATCTGCGGGAGCGATTTTCAACTCAGTAGCAAAACTGCCGCCTAAAACGGAGCCGGAGACATTGTAGAAAAAACCCAATCCGTCCAATTTCGGTGTTATCTGAACCTGTTGAAGAAGCAGGATATCTTCATCGTTGTCAAGACCCGACATTTGCGCCCGTCCGAGGTGGACACTTAAAGGGAAGGCATACGACATGGTCGATAATTTCACCTTGCTCCCAGGCAAAGCGGCCTCCACCTTTTTCTCCGCATACCTTAAAAACTTCTCCGTTGGAAAGCGCACCACCAGCAGCGCACTGGTAATCAACAACGCATAGATCAGATAAAACAGCAGACGGGAACCGGAACTTTTGCCGAGTACCATTATCAACTCGCCTCCACGAACGTCGCGATCTGCAGTATAACGTCGAGATAACCTTCTTCCCTGGCGCTTGTCTGGATCGAAATGCGCCTGATGGAGACGACGTTTTGCTCCGACTCCGTCTGTTTAATAAATTCCACCAGTCGCTCAAGTGTCACACTCTGCAACTTGAGTTCAACTACGGACTCGTCAAGCTCGCCGTCACCGGCAATAACCGACGGCTTCATGTAATTAATTTTCTCCTTCACCTGGGATAGCTCTGCCTGCTGGTCAATAAAGGTAAAAAGAGTAAAGTTCGCCGGGCGCTTCGACAGGTTGGCCTTGATACCACCTTCCTCCTTTCGCAATTCCAAATACTCCTGCTGCATCATCTGCATCTGCACCAGTTCCTGCTTCTTGCGCTCAATAGAATTAATAAGGCGGGCGCGAGACTCCAGATACGGCGATATTGCCAACTGGTAAACGGCCAGGCTGACAATGACTACGACCCCCAAAGCCAAGGCAAGTTTCTCCCGGCTGGACAGCTGGTCAATACCGGCTTTGTCCTTGATAGCGTTCATCAGTTTTCCGAATCTGGCTGCTGGCATGACTCTATCACAACTCCAGTTTAAGTTCGAAACGCACCTCTCCGCCCCGGGGAGCAAGGTTTGCCGAACTGATGGTCACAGATTTGAAATAGGCTGATTTTTCCAACTCTTTCTTCACATTATCAACCGTGTTGAAGTCCGTGGTTTCCGCCTTGATGCGCACATCGTCGAGATCAGCCACAAGCCGGGTTATACGAATCTGCATGTTGGCTGGTATCAGCCGGGACAATTCGGCAAGCAAGGTAAGCGTGGACAGACGCTGCGTACCATCAGGGCCTGTACTATACAGCTTTCTGGTTTCGTCTATTTTCACCTGAAGCTGCTGCACAGGATTTACCACCCGGGTGACCTCAGGCAGTGTTTCATTAAAAACACGGGTGATTTCAGTCTGCAGACCTTCTCTTCTGCCTTTCAGCTCAGAAATCTCCCAGATTGCAAACCCGATAAACCCCACCAGCACAACTGAAAGCGGGATGGCCACTGCCAACAACTTTTTGCGGACATCCTTGAAAGCATATTTTCTCCTGAAAGTCCCCGTACGAAAATTGATCCCTTCCGATCCTTTGCCCTTGATCGTGGCCAAGGCCAGAACACGGTTCATCAATGGGGGATTCCAGGCAAGAGTAGCTTGCGGCTCGATTTTCAAGAGAGGCTGATCGCCTGCGTCATAGGCGGTGACCTCAAAAGGCAGGATGTCGGCAAGCTTTTGGAAAAGATCAGGAAGAAGCCCAATCACACCATTTACACGACAGGCTACATCGCCTTCAAGAAAGTATGAGCGACCGATGGAATAGAGGGTCTGCATCAATACAGGAGACAGATGGTCGGCAATTTTAGCCACCTTTTCAGGCTGACTTACAACCACACCTCCGGGTTCAGACATGGTGAGACCAGCAATTGCCTCTGCATCACAATCTATGGGCCGAATGAGGATTATCTGTGAGTCGTCTATGGCGATCATGGTGGCGCAACGCAACCCGATATCGAGCAGCAACGCCCGTTCAACGCCGGTAGAGATAAGATGAAGAGCGACTTCAACACCACCAATTCCGAACAACTCGGGGTCGAGACCAGCGGAAGCCAGTGCGGCCAGATATTCATCCATGATCCGGGACTCAACCATGGCAGCCAGGATCTCTGTTTTCTCATTGCCGACCGGGTTTAAGAGCACATCATAATGTTGATCCGCTATGCCCTGAATCGAAATCTCTTCCAACTCGAACGGCAATACTTTAGCGACTTTACGTCTATCGGTGAAAGGAAGACTGAGGTTACGGTACGAACACAACTCAGCCCCGATTCCAACCCTGCAGTCTCCGGTTGAATAACCTGTCTGGCGCACCAGGTCTGCAACCACCTCTTCAAGCGGCCGGTCAACTGTCGAACAGACCCCATAACTCCTGACTACGCGTGCCCTCTGCCCAACCTCCAGCAGCACGGCTGTGGCCCAGTCGCTTTGAAAATCTATGGCAAGCAGATTATCCACTTTTCACCATACCTGTTAATATCTTCGTATTTATTGCTTAATTCATTCGACATTACTGCGACTTTTTGCTGACAAGAACTGTTTTACTGTCTTGATCGCGGACAACCACTGCGCTCATGCGCTTTCTCTGATCGTGAAAAACACCTTGAGATTCCAGCTCGAACCAAACACTTTTCGTAGACAGCAGCCCATCAGGCAATTCGATATCCCCGGGCCAGGCAGGAACCTGCCTGTACCAGTCTGCATTTTCCAGATTGTCGCGGTTCAGCTCCTGACTACGATAGTCTTCCAGAGTTAAGGCCAACTCCTCAGACATCTGGGGATGCAGTGCCTGCAACAATTGCCTGGGAGCAGTATTGATATTGATCTTGCCGTCGTCCCCATAAACAGTGATAAAATCTGCAAGCCCGGGGCTTATATCATTCCCGAAAAGCAGCTCCCTGTCTACTCCCTTCACCAGCAACAACTCCTCGATGCTGGAAATCGGTCCGTTGGCCGCCTCATAGGGAGGACTAAGGGACTGGTAGTAACTGTCCTCAGCACCGAAATCAGATTCCCTCTCATCGGTATCGAGCCAGTCTACCAGGGCGTCAATAAGTTCAACGACCTGTTGCTCCTCAATATTGCTAAATGTACCGGATAGGAGCAATCTCTTCAATATTTCTCTGGTTTCTTCAGAACTTTCTTCACCACCGCCTTCCGGCCGGGCCACTAAACTGTTGATCTGCAGCCTCCCCGAGTGATCCGTTATATTCAGCGCCAGAGTCCCTCCTGAAAAAAGGGTACTCAAGGTTTCGTCATCAAGTGACGCCCAGGAATCGAGCTCACTATCGAAATTGTTTTCAAGGCCGTCCGCCTCTAAAAGAGCCATGCCGATTGACAGGCCTGAACGGGCAACCCCTTTGAGGTATTCACCATCAAGCTGAGTGCGGGAGGCAAAGTAGTCCTGGCGTACTGTTTTATTAAACTGAACTGTCACCCCAATCAACAGACTGATCACCATGATAGTGATCAACAGTGCCATCCCCCTGTCGTTGAGTCGAAAGAGAGTTTGTCTCATCAGCTCTCCTCCTGCGACTCTTGCTCTTTGTGCACTTGAGGCAGCGCTATGGATGTTCGAAAAAATGCAGCTCGGCCATCCCCACTCTCAGGCAGAAAGGTGATCTCCACCCGCACAAGCACCGGCAACTCAAGGGCTGCGGATTCGCCACCATCTGCTTCTGCTGCAGATTCCCCTCCGCTCTGCCAATCGTCTGACTGCTCACCGGTTTGTGAAAAATAACTCAAAGAAAACGACTGAAGACCTTTGCCGAGAACATCACCAGCAGCATCGTCTTCAACTGAATCCTCCTGGCCTGGAAGTTGAGGAGTATCAATTCTGATGAGCTCAAACCCGCCCGTCGCTGCTTCACGGACTTTGTATTCAATGCTGGTCTTACCGGCAGGGATCTGCTCATTGGTGAAAACCAGGTGAGCAGACGACATGAACTTCAGGGTATCGGCCCGACCGTCTCCCAGCTCTTTGTTTTCTGCCTCAAAAAATCCGTCTTCCCCTGTATAGAGTGCTTCCAGGTCCTCGGTAACACGTTCGAGAATTACCCTTGCGGCCGCTGCCCGCAGCACCTGTTTATCTGTGCCGCTAATTGTATGGAATGTTGCCCTGTATGCCCCGTAGACAGAAGAGATAACCACCGCAAAAATAGCAATGGACACCAGCAGTTCAAGCAGGGTGAAACCTGCCCGGCAAGAAGACCGGAGAGTAGGTGCGGTCATTGTTGCTCCTTCTCCCTGCCGAAATAGCTCACGGTGCTGGAGAACTGCCCCTCCTGCCAGGAGATGGTGAGATCGACCCGTTGCAACGGCGGTTCGAGGTTACCGAAATCGCCTACATTGCCCAGGTCCGCATCCTGTACTTCACTCCTCCAGGCAAAACCGGGAAATGCATCGCCAAAGTCGCCCTCATCGCTTACCCAGGGTGCAAGACCAGCCTCATACTCGGCAAGCTTTTCCTGGGCCAAAAAAGCGGCCGCGGTATTAAACTTTGCCTCTGCCGCCAGTGACAGGGAACGTGATTGTGAACCAAAAAGGGAGGTCAGGGAGATGGCAATGATTGCCAGGGCGATCATCACTTCAAGCAGGGTAAATCCAGCCCTATTATGCGATGATGCACTGAACGGGGTGAAACTCAGACGGGCTCGGCTGTTACTGCGGCTCATAATATCCCTCCCGGATCTCAATTTCAGACAGAAACGGATGCAGTACAAAACTCAGGGTCTCGCCATCACCATCTTCGAGTCGGATAACCGTTTTGTCCACATACCCCTGCCGGCTCAGCCAGAGTTCATGGACGCCCCTCGATATGTTTCCGGAAGAACGTACCCAGATATCGCGTAGCTCAACATCACCGGGCAAATTCAGCTGCACCTTCTCAGGCGGATCATCTTGGTCCGTACCCGCCTGATCTTCCGGCAGATACCAGAGACGATTCTCATCCAGGTCGATATAAATATGATATGGTTTCTGCTGGCGAACCACCAGCTCTCGAACACCGCCGACATAGCCAATCAGCTTGCGCCCAGCTGAACGCAAGGGGTCATTCAAGAGGTTGTCGCGGAGCGCAGGCACACTCACCACAAGCAACAAGCCAATGAGGAAAATTACAATTATCAGCTCAAGCAGGGTAAAACCGCAGATGCCTGAAGTTTTACCGGTAACCTTATCTCGCATTCCAGTGGGTTGCTGTCGCTCCCTCGACACGTAAAACATAGAGCGCAGAAACTACTCCAGCTCCCAGCTGTTCACATCAGCGTTCTCGCCCTCTCCACCTGCCTCACCGTCAGGGCCATATGCACTCAGATCGTAATCACCATGGATGCCGGGACTCAGGTAAACAAATTCGTTACCCCAGGGATCGAGTGGCACCTTGTTTTTCTCCATATAACCACCCTCACGCCATTTCGGCGCCAGTTTACCCGTTTGAGGAGCTTCGACGAGAGCCTGCAGACCCTGCTCAGTAGAGGGGTAGACGCCATTATCAAGCCTATACAGTTTCAACGCTGTATCGATAGCCTGAATCTGCAAACCGGCCTTGGTTCTTTTGGCCTCTTCCGGGCGTCCCATGATCTTGGGACCAATATAACCTGCCAGAATACCAATAATAACCAAAACCACCAACAGCTCAATCAGGGTAAAACCTCCCTGTGTCCGGCAACCCCTTTCCTGTCTTTCACCCTGCATATCCATAAAGGTCAGATCCTCCTTCTTTCCCTCTTTCGAGCCAGCGCCATAAAAGTTATTGTTATCACACAAAGCAGCAAGCCAATCAGCCACAACCTGCCTTGCAATACCAGATAACAAAAACCTATTACCGGCATCAGCGCAACACGAACTACTGATTTCAAAAAATTATTCTGTTCAATCCTGTCTGCTATCGATGGCGAGAGATTATAATAGATTTCTATAAACTTTCTACCTGGTTTATAAGAATTTAACACTTCATCCCTGAATCTTCTCAAGACCTTAACATGTTCTTCATCTATCGAGCCATACGCGGCAGTTGCTATGAAACAGCTGTCATCTGTTTTGAAAGACACCTGGTTGCCATGGATAACAGTGTCATCTTCCAGTACCGCATACGCTCGTGCATAATAGCGCTGCCCCGGAGTAATCGGATACATATCACTGCCAAACTCTCCAACACCAGCGCCATCTTCCGTCTGTCCCGTGCGAACTGTATCATAGTTCCAGCTGGAATCGCTTGCTGGAAATACACCGGAACCCTCTTCTTCATCATCCGTTGTCACGTCATCGCTTTCACCAGATTCCCGGTAGGAAGGGTTCGGCGCGATACCGTACGCGACACCCCGCAAAATAACCGCCGGGGGCTCACACACTTCTAAACAGCTATTACAGATACTTGACCCCAGGGTCGTACACTCACTGCTGCAGGTAGTCTCGATACAGTCATCCTCACTGCTTGAGGCGACAACGGAGCCTCCGCTGGTGGCACTGTTTCGCTGAACATCCGTAACCGCAAAGGTCGTAATAGTGTAATCTTCACCCGAGACGCCTACGCCAACGCTGATATTATCGTTTGTGAGATCCGCACCATAATCCTGCAGGGCCAGATCATCATTCTCACCATTGGAGGCAAACCCGGCAACTATTACATTGCCCTCCTCACTGAGTACCGTCGAAAGGGTATCGCTCTCATATTCAGTGGAACTCAAGGTAAGATAGGAGGTCGTGATCGCGACGCCATCTTCGAGTGTTTCTTCAACCTTGATAATGATGAGATCATCACCATTCGGTGCGGTGGTAAGACTGGTGGTAATCAGCAGGTCATCCTGTTGTATTACCATCCCTGTGAGCCCGTCTGCACTGAGCGGTGACAGGACAAAACCATTATCACCAAAACTTTCCACCAGCTCTCCCACGGCCGATACCCGGGCAATAAGCGGCTCCCGAAAACTGTTAGTGTAGGTGAAGCCCAAGGTGATAACTGAGCCGTCACTGAGGCTCAGTAGATCAAACATCCGGGTGTTGTTGTCCTCATAAACAAAGCTCAACTCCCCGGATTCGGCATAGCCATCGTCCAGTGAACCGTCTGCCTGGAACTGAACCAGGCTCGCCTCATACCGGTTGTTGGCAGTATTGGCACCGGTGGCAAGGATGCTGCCGTCTCCAAGCAAAATGATGGAATAGATGACATTGTTATACTCACGGTCAAGAAGGGCTTTACCGTCTTCACCAAAATCACTCAGCAGGTCACCGTCTCCGGCAAGCTTGATGACCAGGCTGGCCAACGGCTCGCTCGGCAGCATGCTGCCCCCTCCCAGAATAATCGACCCATCTTCGGCCACCGTAACGGTATAGACATACTCATCGCTCCCGGGTGCAGGCAGGGTCTCTATTCCGTAAGCACCGAAAGTATTATCAAGTTCGCCATCCGGAGTGAGGCGCAGGACAAAGAGATCCTGGTCGCCATTTGTGCTGGTGCCAGCCACCACAATTGCGCCATCTTCCTGCAAGGCAACCGCCCGGCCAACGGACTCTCCACTACCAACGCTGAAAGTGGCTCGACCGTCGTTACTGAAACTACTATCGAGTTCACCGCTCTCCAGGTACCTGGCCACAGCGACATTTCGAACGGCACCGTTGTTGCCAAAACCAACCGCAACCAGCTTACCGTCCGGCTGCTGCACAATATCATATGCGGCATCATTATCATTGTTGAAATCCGTAAGGATAAGGCCACCTCCTCCAAGCAGGTCCTGCGCATCTACGGAAAACGCATTCCCAGGAAAAAGATGGATGGCAAACAATACCAACACTGAAAAACAAATCACTGAAACTCGCACTCTGCCAAGATCCTTCATAGGAAACTCTCCAGGTAACGTATCATTGAAATGTATGCTCTTCCGACTGGCCGAACGACCGGCCAGTCAAAATAAATTTTTCCAAATAATATTTCTTCTAAAAGCTTATCACGTAATACAGGCAGGAATAAACCAGAATTGAACAACAGAGACCCCAGTCACCACGCTCAACCGACCATCTGGTTCATTTCAAAGATTGGCAGGAGAATTGACAGCACCACAAATCCAACCGCAACCCCCATGCCGACAATCATAATCGGCTCTATCAGCGAGGTCATCCCGAGTATCGCCGTCTCAACCTCACGCTCATACGATGCGGCCACCTTTTCCAGCATCCCTTCCAGGTTTCCGCTCTGTTCCCCCACCGCAATCATCTGGACATACATTGGGGGAAACCACTGTGATTGCGATAGAGCAACGGTCATGCTGTTGCCCTTCTCGACGTTATCCATTGCCTCTTCAATAACCGCCGCCACATGGACGTTGTCGATAAGCGTCTTGACGATGTTCATTGAAGCCATCAACTCTACACTGCTGTTGAGCAGACTGCCCAGGGTAGAGGCAAAGCGGGCCAGCAGCACCTTGCGCACAACAGTCCCGATTACCGGAAATTTCAGTTTGAACAAATCCCAGGCCGAACGACCGAAAGGCAAACTTATCAGATAGCGAAAACCGTAAATAAGCAGGGCCAGGCCGCCAAGGACCAGCCACCAGTAGAGCTTTAAAAAACCACTCAGGTCGATGAGGAACCGGGTCGGCCATGGCAGCACCTTGCCCATCTCACTGAACACCTGGGTCACATTGGGAACAACATAGGTTACCAGAATAAAGAGAATACCCGCGCCAATTACCGCCATGATAATCGGATATATCAGCGCCGCCTGCAATCTGGCCTGCAAGACCTGTTGCTTTTCACCAAATTCGGCGAGCCTCTCCAAAACCACATCAAGAGAGCCTGAAGCTTCACCGGCACGGATCATATTGACATAAATCGATGAGAACAGTTTTGGATGGTTGCTGAGAGCCTTGGTCAGGGTCGAACCCTCGTTGACGTTTTCGCGGATCTCCGCGATGACCCTCTGTAACGCCGCATTGCTGGTCTGCTCTATCAGGGAAGACAGTGCCGGAACCAGGGGAATCCCGGCACCTACCAGAGTCGCCAGTTGCCTGGTAAACACCAGCACTTCTTCGGGACGGACCCGCTCGAAGAAGCCGATGCCGGAACCTTTCCTGCCAGCCCCTCTGGTGCGGCCCTTACTTCGCTTAATCGAGACGGGATAGGTACCGGCTGATCGCAGCTTTGTGCGGGCCTGGGCTTCACTTTCGGCGTCTATGATACCCTTGACATCCTTCCCGGCACTGTCGAGTGCCTTATACTCATAAACCGGCATTTACTAGCTCTTTGTTTTCCTGATCTATTTCAATTTATCCTATGGGCCTCAAGGTCATGTTATGGGGTTATGACGAGAGTTACAATAAAAAAGAAAGAGAGATGGAAAATTTGATGTTTTTACAATATACTGGCAACCATCTACTTGGTTTTAATCCGCACTCTGGTCTGGATCACCGCCGACCGGTACACGATTATAGCGACTGCGGATTTCACATTTTCCTTTACATAACATAGACATGTATACCCGCTACTTTGGTCTGGAAGAGAAGCCTTTTGCAATATCTCCAAATCCCCGCTACCTCTTCATGAGTGAGCTGCACCGGGAAGCTCTGGCCCATCTCCTCTACGGTATCAACAGCGACGGCTGCTTCATCCTGCTCACAGGTGATGTGGGTACCGGCAAAACCACCGTCTGCCGATGTCTGCTCACTCAACTGCCTGAACACACCGATGTAGCTATTATCCTCAACCCCAAACTCACCGCAAGCGAGCTGCTTCGAACTATCTGCGAGGAACTGGGAATTCTCCTGGAAGGCGATGCTGGCTCGATGAAAACCTACGTGGATGTGCTCAACCGCCATCTGCTAACGGCTTACGCCAAAGGGCGCACCACCGCCATTATCATTGACGAGGCGCAAAACCTCGACATGGATGTGCTCGAACAGCTGCGTCTGCTCACAAATCTTGAGACAAACACCCAGAAACTTCTGCAGATAGTACTCATCGGTCAGCCCGAGTTACGTGATATCCTGGAACGCCCGGAGCTCTCGCAGCTTAATCAACGGGTCACCAGCCGCTATCACCTCACTCCGCTCAGCCCGGAAGAAGTCCACTCGTATATTCTGCACAGGCTCTCTGTAGCCGACGGCAAAAACAAACGGCTCTTTTCACCTAAAGCAATCAAGTACATAGCCAGAATTACAGGGGGAATCCCCCGCCGGATAAATGTGCTCTGCGACCGTGCATTGCTCGGAGCGTATGCGGAAAACGAAGATCATGTGAGTTACGATATTATCAGGAAGGCGGGTTCAGAGGTCTTTTCCCAGCAGACCGGACAGCGAAGTGTTTTTCGGGAACCAGCGACTATTGCCGGTCTCATGGTTGTCTTTTGCCTGCTGCTCACAATGCTCTACTTCTCACCGTTTTTTAAGGAGCTGATCGCGGTTGAACCGCAGCCCGCAAATGTCGAGGAGATTGAAGAGCCTGCCAAGGCAACAGCAAGCGCAGCTGAAACAGAGGAAAAACCGGCACAAGCAGCAGATACAGAGCCTGCTAATCAGGCAGTGAACCCCGCGGTAATACAGACTGCGCCACTGTCCAACAGTCCTCCAGATGAGCAACCCAACGAACAAATTGACGCGCAGGTCACTCCTGACAGGCAACAAGCTGCAAAACCAGTTCAACCGGCAGAACAGGAAGCACAGCAGGGAGTGCTGATAGCCAGAGCCGAAATATATGCACCTGTTGACACCGATGTATACCAACCAGGACTCCCCAACAGCGTACAGGTATCTCCTCCGAAACACTTTCCCACCCTGGAGCACTCAAGCATAATTCAGAATTCACGACAGCCAGACAACCAGTGAGAAAATATGTCTTATATCCTTGATGCACTGAAAAAATCTGACAACGAGCGGCAGCAGGGCACCATCCCAGACTTGCAGAGCCGACACTCGGTCTATCCGGAGTTCAGCAAAAGGCGGAAAAAAAAGCCCAAAACGTTGTGGGTTGTGCTGCTGACCACAGTCTTCGTCGTATCCTCAGGCGCTATCTTTTGGTATGTCGTTCCCTATCTGCCTTTCTCCCTGCAGATAACCTCAAAAGATTCTGCGACGGCCGCCGAGAAAATCCCGGCAGTTCAAAAAAATACGGCTCAAAAAATAGTACAATCGACACCGAAGACTCAGGTTACTGAGCAACTCGTACCGAAGCCCCAGGTTACTGAACAACCCGAACCGAAGCCCCAGGTTACTGAACAACCCACACCGAAGACCCAGATTATCGAACAACCCACACCAAAGACCCAAATCACCGAACAACCCATTGCCCGGCAAGCCACTGGCAATTCGCCCTCCATTGCCGATGAGCCAAAGGAGCAGCCAATACAACAGCCGGATGTAACCCTGCAACCTGCACCCATTACCCCGGCCAAAGAGACTTCTTCTGAAAACACGGATGAAAAAATTATCCCCAGAGACAGCCTGCCTTATTTAAGCGAACTCCCGGCTGATGTCCGCACAGATATCCCCAATCTTCGTTTTGCAGCCCATACCTATTCAGAACAGCCCGAAAAACGGATGATTATTGTCAATAACCAGATCAAGCGCCAGGGCCAGTGGATTGACAAGGGATTGTTACTTGAGGAGATCACCTGGGAAGGCGTAGTGCTGAGTTTTAACGGTCTCCGGTTTCAGGTCATCACCACCCAGTAGAGAGGTCAGCGCAACACCTTGCTGACTGAGCACGCGGTAAGCACGTTTTTCCTATTTGTGTATTAGGGATTGGGGGGAGCCTCATACTACAAGGAAGTTGACACTACAAACAGATCGGCACGATCGCAGTCTCCGAAATCAGTAACTTTTCGGGAGTTGCCCGTTGGAACGTGATGAATGTATATATTGGTTGCTTTTCCCTCCACTGTGGAGACCAGCCAGTCACGGTGGTTCGACCAGAACTGGTTATCAAAGCGCTGGCCCTGGGGTGACGGAATCCGTCCACGTTCCTGCAGATCCTCAGCACCGTAAAGCTGCACAAAGGTATGGTCACCGCCGTTTACTGTGACCAGCTTACCATTGGGCGAGAATGAAGCGGAACACCCCTTGGCAACGCTTGTTGCCTCAAACGACTTGAGATCGTAAATACGAACCCGATAGCCTGTGAGGGATTTTTCTGTCACTGTGAGTTGGCTGCCGCCCGCGGCGATATCAAGCTCGAAGAAGCGATTGCCTTTGATGAGGGTACGGTTTGTGCCCGTGGCGATTTCCACTTCCCTTACAGATTTACCATCGGTAAAAAGTACGGCCTTGCCATCTTCCCGAAAACATACTGCCCGCGCCTCGCCAGCGGTCACCAGTTTCCTTGATTTTTTGTCATTCTGATCAAAGAGCATAATGTCGTTGCCGCTCACATAGGCAACCTGCTCCCCATCAGGAGACCAGCGCGGATAGGTGCCTCCCGAAACCAGCTTCTCGGTTATCCCCGAATCGATCTCAGTCATGTAGATACCATCTGCACGCTGATACACCACCTTACCCGCTATCAAGAGACTGCTGGTTGCCGCCTCGCCCAGCACTGGTTCCGCTCTGGCCTGCCTCCCTGTCTTGGCGCCACCCGGCAAAAGAAACAGACAGATCAACACGGCAGCCGCAACACTGGCAACAAATTTAAACCAGAACAATTGGCCGGCAACTGCTGCGCTGCTCTTACCTGGAACAATTGTCATATCTCCATCTTCCCTGAAAAACGGTAACACCAACACCAGTAAAGCAAGTCCGCCAAGGCTATAGCCGTAGATCTGGGTAATCAGATGATGGGAAATGCTCGTCAACACCGCCAGCTTTTCACTGTAACCAAGCATCTGAAAGACCATGGCCCAGGCCCCTTCATAGGCACCGAAGCCGGCAATTCCTGAAATTGGCAGACTCGCAGCCAGTTCGGCACTACAGAGCCCCAGAAAAACATTGGGGAAGGGAAAATTGCCCACAGTATAACCAAGAGGCAGCACCAACCCTAAAAGCAGTACATAAAGCCCAAGATACTTGCAGAGGCGCACACAAAGGGACAGTGCAAGAATGTGCCAATACAGGCCCTGTTCCCGCACCTTGAGCAAATGGTCTCGCAGAGAACGCAGCTCCGATGTCAGCCAACTCCGCCAGCTTGGCGGTATAAAAGTTAGACGCTCAATAGCATACGCACTCCAGAGGGTCAAACCAGGCATACAGTAGACAATGACAATACAGATTATACCGAGGATTCCGCCTGCGACGAGGACGATTTTTCCCGACTGAGTTATACCTCCGATCAGCAGTACGGCAGGTGCCAGCATCACCGCCAATGCCAGGATATCAAAAATAAAGGCATAGGCAAAACTCGATACGGCTGGCGCAAGAGGAACATTTAACCTGGTTCGGATCAGGTAGACGTAGATCAGGGTGCCGAATCTCGCCGGCAACAGATCTGAGAAAAAATTTCGGACCAGCGTCACCAGAAACAGTGGGATTTTCTTTACCTGAAAACCTGAAGTTGCAAGCAGAAGATGGTATCGCCACGTCCTGAAGATGCTCATCAGGAGAGAAAACAACAGGAAGTAGACAAACCAGGCGGGATCGAGGTTACCAACGGCGCTCAGCACCTCATCCAGGGAAACCCTGGTAAACAAATAAAAAAAGATCCCTGTAGAAACCACACAGGAGAATACGATAAACTGAAACCGGCGTATATTCATTCCTCTTCCCCATTTCGAACAAACGCGGATAGAATGTATTAGTTGTAATCAGGATCAAAACATAACAAACTATAGCAGTTGCTTTGCTATTTGTGCTATAGATATCAGTGGAAAGTAAAAATTGGCTAAAATTTCAGATATTCGATCCTATGCAGTTTACGCGTTCATCCGGTTAAAGATAATCCGGTAAATTCATTTCCACTCCCAAGGAGGACAAGATGAAACACGCAAAAATTACAGTTACAGTTCTGGCTGTTCTCAGCCTGGCACTCCCCACCGCACTGTTTGCCGCAGACAAGCAGCAGATACAGGATAAGGATAAGCTCCATGTACAGGATAAGGAGAAGCTTCACGTGCAGGATTGCGACAGCCCGGACTGTCCGCAATACCAACTTTCGGATGACCCGAATGCCAATCCAGATCCTGCCATGAACCAGAACCGTAATCGTCAACAGCACGAGCATCAGACCCAGATGGGGGAATCTCCCAACCAGGGTGGTAGTTCTTCTGCAGGTGGTGGTTCCGGTAGTTCCGGCGGCGGAAGCGGTGGCAGCGGCGGCGGTTCTGGTTCTGGTTCTGGTGGTGGTTCTGGTGGTGGCGGTGGCGGGAAAGGCGGGAAGTAATAATGCTCCTATTTACAACGTGAGGTGAGAGGAACAAGAGGATAGGGGTAACAGCTTAAAGCTAAAAAAGCGCTTCCTTACACCCACCTCTCCACCAGAACCTTTACAAAGTAAAAATCAGGGGCAATCAGAAATCAAAAAGACGGCCTTGCAACACTTCCATGCAAGGCCGTCTTTTGAATAATTAGCTTTCGTAAAGATTTCTTTTTTCTATAGATTCCCGCCAACAGCGGCATATGCGTTTTGGGCAGTGGTGAGATTCTTTTCAGCCGCAACATAATATTTGGGGTTCAGGTCGATCGCCTTTTCAAACGCTTTTATTGCCTTCAAAAACTGACTGTTTACCAGATATTGATAGCCCAGACTGTTGTACGCTTCTGCCTCACTCTTCGAGCCCCTTTTAAAGGCCGTCATCGCCTGGTCATAGTAACCGAGTTTAAAATATGTAAGTGCCAGATTATTATGCACTTTACGCTCGTCTGTTGCTTTTGCCAACGTGCTGAATACGCGTAATGCCTCTTTATAATCACCATTCAGATAATGGCTGACAGCAAGATTATTCAGCAAAGTTTCGTCATCAGGCTGCAGTTCCATCGCCTTTGCGAACCAGCTTCGAGCCAGATCGAAATCCTGCCGATGACTGGCAATCAGGCCAAGATATTCATAAATGGCCCAGGATGCATCAGTAATTGCCAGAGCTGCCTGCAGGTTTTCTGCGGCTGTATCATATTTGTTCTGGCCAAAAAGTGCCTTGCCGAGCCCCTCAAGTGCCACTGCGCTGGCACTGTTTATGGATAGCAGCTTTCGATAGACGATTTCCGCTTCAAAAAACTTATGCTTTGCCAACAATAATGCTGCCTGTTTTTCCAATAAGGAAACCCGCTCCGGTTCAATCTCAAGCCCTCGCATATAATAGAGATAGGCACGGCTTATATCGCGACGCAGCAAATATCTGTCACCAAGCTCTTCATACTCTGCGGCACTGCGCTTTTCCGATACAGAAACGTCATGGACCATCTCCCTTGCCACCTGCTGCCGGGCAATCTGCCGCTCCAGATTTAACGCTGCACTCTTATCCTGCAACGCAGAACAACCACCAGTCAACAACAATACCAGCAACAGGGAAACACAGAGGGCGATATTGTATCTTCTTACCAGTTGTCCCATGCCGGATAATACACATTCACTACCCAAAACAGTTGTCTTTCTCATTGCAATTGCTCTCTTACTCGTCCATGGTAAGTGTTACCAGATCTTTCCAGACTCCCGGTTTTCCTTCCTCCAGTTGCACATAACTGAGCTGGGTGAAATGGGCCGGAAAATCAAGCATCACCATATCATTACCCAACAGTACTCGAACACCGATTGCAGATCTACCAAGTGAATCGACCTGTTCCAGTTGCTGGTCACCTGGTATAAAATGTGATAATTCTTCCGCTACTGCCAAATAGCCATCACGGTAATAGATTATGCTGTTATCAAACTGAAAACTTCTGGCATTGGTAATGCGACGTACCTTAAAACCGTAGTCACCCAGCAACTCTGAACTTCTCCTGGCCATACCGGTTACCCCGTTGCCATTGGAGACTTCCACACCGGTTTCGGTCTTTTTGAAAAAAGCCTGTGACTTATCTTCAACTTCAGTCTCTTCAGGCAATGTTGGTGATTTAGCCTGCACCTCGGGAGCTTTAGCCGGTGCCAGAGGATCAACAGGCAGCATGAGCATTTCCGGCTTTGGCTCGAAAGCAGGTATGTCCACACCCTTGTCTTTTTCGGTTTCGACTTTTACCATCGCTTTTGCCGGCTGAGGAACAGCAGATTTGCTTGTTGTTTTCAAAACAGGCTTAATCGCATGACCGGTATTCACCGCTGCAACACTTGTGTCAGCAGGTAGTGTCAATTCTTCGGTCTTTTGAGGTTCAAAATCATCTACCAGTAAATGTGGTTGAAAGTTTGCTCCTGCTGAGGGCACAAATACAACAGAAGGTTGTTCAAGCAGTGCTGGTGCATCCTGAGACACCTCATCAGCTTCAGCCGCTTTTTTGGCTGCCTCGGCTTTCTGTGCTACAACTTTTTCCTGCTCAATTTTCTGCTCTGCTGCAGTGGCAAGATAGGTTGCCAGCTCTCTGGGAGTGGCTTGAGCCAAATCCACATCTGAGACATCCGCCGGTAAAATATTGCAATCTGCATTTGGCTGCCGGGTCGTTGCAAGCTGGGCAAGCTCCAGATTATTCTTTATCTGTTCACTGCCGGTGGAAAGTTCTTCGGCCTTAAGCAGCAAGGCCGTCCCCTTTTCCAGCTTATTGCAGAGAATGCTGGAGTACCCGTAATTGTTGTAAATATATGCTTTCCCAGGGTCGCAGCCCAGGGCCAGTTCGTAGGCTTTATGTGCCAGATCACACTCTTTTAAGGCGTCATAAGACATGGCAATACCGTTATACGCTTTGCAAAGGCGGGCGTCTACATTCAAGGCCTTGGAAAATTCCTCAATGGCCTGCTTGTATCTGCCCTGCTTCTGGTAGTGACGGCCTAATTTGTAGTGGGACTCGGAAAGGGTTGACATGGGTCGCACGGAGGACCAAAACTTTTCGGCCGCCCGTTTATTACGCAGGCTATGCTTTTCATCATCAAGCATATCGAAATAACCGAGCCCACTGTTATAGGCACTGCAACTGCCAAGTAACAGCAACGTCAACAGTATGAAGGAAAAAAGTGCGAGCAGATATCTTCGTTTCAGGCCGGATATTGTCTGTTTCATGATTTCACCCCTGAATTATTACCCGCAACACCTGTATGGCTGCGGGACCGGCAATAACCACGAAAAGGGCCGGAAATATGAAAATCATTAATGGAATAACCAGCTTTACCGGCAGCTTTGCGGCCAATTCTTCAAGCCGGCTGTACCGCCTCTGCCGCATCTCCTCCGCATGAATTCTCAGCGCGTTGGCTACACCCGTGCCATACTTCTCCGCCTGAATAAGAAGACTTACCAGGTTATCGATATCAGGCAGGTCAGTCCGGCGCGCCAGGTTTCTCAGACAAATATTCCTCGACATACCGGTTTTCAATTCCAGGGAGAGTATTTTCAATTCCTTGGCAAGTTCAGCGCTGGCAATATGGATCTCCCGGGAGACCCTGCGAATAGCGGAGTCGATGCCCAGCCCAGCTTCCATGCAGACCATCAGCAGGTCAAGGGCGTCGGGAAAACTCCGGTTCAGGTCTTTTTTACGGTAATTGGCAACCACCCTAAGCCAAAACACTGGCAGATAGTAGCCCAAAGCTCCAGCCAGCACGGCGCCCAGGACAATTTGGGTGCCCACAGGCCGCTGCAGAACGACACGTGCAAAGAGCGGATAGCAGAGAGGTGCCAGCAGCAGCAGGTAACGAAGTGTCTGATACAGGCGAATGACGCCGGGATTGTAGAGTCCGGCCCGTTGATAAAAGAGCGGGGTATTAGCATAAATACCACCCTCGCCAATCTGACCTGATCGGCGCGACAAGCGGGACAGACCAAAGGGCAGCCGCGATTTCTCTGTTCTCTGCCCAGATGTCTGGTACTCATCAGCACAGGGTAAGTTAGCTCCTCCGCTCCATTTACGGGTTCTACTTATTAGCTGGTTCCGTTTTTTTCGAACACCAACTAACGAAACCACAGCGCCATACAACACAATCAGTGTAACGAAAGTAGCGACAGACAATATCAACGGCAGATTCTGGGCAAGCATAACAACCTCTCCTTACCGAACTCTTTATTTCATAACATGGTACCGTTTCATACTCCTCTACATATCTAGCTGCACGAGTCGATACATGATAAAGGTGCCGATGGACATCATGGTCACAGCTATACCGATGAGATAGGGGCCAATCGGGTCACTGGCCAAAACGGTCAGGTATTTAGGGCTGGTCACCAATATTGCCGCTCCAGTCAGGAAAGGTAATGCAAGCAGGATTCCTGCAGAGAGCTTGCCTTCGGCGCTCAAGGCCTTCACCTTCTCGCGAAAACGAAATTTCTTTCGAATCACCTCAGAAATTTTTTCAATCATCTCGACTAGGTTTCCGCCGGTCTCTCGCTGGATAATCACCGAAGTGGCGAAAAAGCGCAGCTCGGTAGAGTCGATTCTCTTGGAAAAGGTTCTGAGTGATGCATCGAGGCCCATACCGAAATTCAACTCCTCCACCACCCGGCCAAACTCCTCACCTACCGGTGAGGCCATCTCTTCTTCCACCATCTTGAAACTGGCGACGATGGAATGCCCAGCCTTGAGGGAATAGCCCATAAGATCTAGGGCATCCGGAAAAAGGGCCTCAAACTTGCTCCGTCTTCTGGCACGCCGAAATTTGAGATAAAGAAAAGGCACCAGCATAGCAAGGCCAGTGATAAGCGCACTCAGCACAGACGGAAAGGAAACCATTGAGCAGAGCAGAAAGGTCACCGCACCGATTGTCATAGTCAGCAGCAGATAGACACCTACAAGCATGTTTACCCCACCCTGCTGCATCAGGCTATCAAGGCGGCGGACTATTGGGCTTGCGCTGAGAATAGCATTCAACAATTTAATTTCACTGAATTTTCTATAATAAAGGATATCGAGTTCCTGCTCGTCCGGCAATTCTCCCCGGCTATAGCGCTCCATCACCCTGTCGATAGGGCGGCTTTCACCCTTGTTGAAAAACGAGTAGAGCAACTCGAAGATGATAAGGAGCAGAAAAAAAAGTGCGGCTGCAAAGGCGTATTCCATAAGTTACCTCGTTCTCTCCTCCGATTCCTCCATCACTAGGTCTGGCATCGGCAAACCCATTCTCAGGAAACGATCGAAAAATTTCGGCCTGATACCATGGGTGGTGAAATGGCCTATTACTTTGCCTTCACTATCCACCCCCTGCTGATCAAAGGAGATAATCTCCTGCATGGTTATCACATTTCCTTCCATACCGGTGATCTCCTGCAGGCTCACCACCTTCCTCGAGCCGTCCATCAAGCGCTCGACCTGAATGACCACATCCACCGCCGAGGCAATATATTTCTTGATATATTCACTGGGCAGGTTGAAGCCGGCCATATTGACCATGGTCTCGATACGCATCAGGGCATCCACCGGGGTATTGGCATGAACAGTGGTGAGCGAACCGTCGTGTCCGGTGTTCATGGCCTGCAGCATATCCACCGCCTCGGCCCCGCGCACCTCACCGACGATTATGCGATCCGGCCGCATACGCAGGCAGTTTCGTACCAGGTTGCGCTGGGTGATCTGGCCCTTGCCCTCTATATTTGGCGGCCTGGTCTCGAGACGGACGACATGGTCCTGCTTAAGCTGCAATTCCGCGGAGTCCTCAATGGTAACTATGCGCTCAGCCGGAGAAACGAACTGGGACATAACGTTGAGCATAGTGGTCTTGCCCGAACCGGTACCGCCGGAGATCAGCACATTCAGCCTGGCCCCGACAATGGATTTCAGCAGTTCCCCAAGAGTGGAGGTCATTGTTTTTAAAAGAATCAGATCTTTTAGGGTCAGAGGGTCTACAGAGAAACGCCTGATAGAGAGGGACGGGCCATCCAGTGCCAGTGGGGGGATAATGGCGTTGACGCGGGAACCGTCCGCCAGCCTGGCATCCACCATGGGCGAGATCTCATCGATTCTTCGGCCAACGGCGGAGACAATCTTCTCGATGATACGCATCAGGTGGGCATCGTCCTTGAAGCGGACCCTGCTCTTTTCCAGTTTACCGAATCGCTCAACATAGACCGAGTTATAGGAATTTACCAGGATGTCCGATATGGAGCTATCGCTCATCAAATCTTCCAGCGGGCCAAGTCCAATAACCTCGTTTTCGATCTCCTTCAGCAGCCGACCGCGCTCCCTGGCGTTGAGGGGGATGGTCTCGATGCTATTGTCATCAAGGATGGTCTCCGTTGCCCGACTGATCTCCCGTCGCAGGCGATACTCCTCGATATCATCGAGCAGCGAGAGGTCGATAACTTTTGCGAGCCGATCGTGAATTGTAGCCTTCAACTCAAAATATTCATCAGAGAGATCAACATCCTCTAATGGCGCTACTCCTTCCACTTGGTTTGCTGCAGGTGCATTCTGCTCTTCAAGACTCTTGAGAATTTCCCTCAGTTCCGCCATTGTCTTTCCTTTCTGGTTGATTCAATATTATCTGAACAGCCCGAATAGCCCTCCCGCCTTGCCGACCTGCGGACCAGTTACTGATTGTGCCAATTTTCTATAGGCCTTGGCAACTTGTGATCTCTTGGCAACCTCGGCCACCGTCTTTCCGCTGCTCACCGCAGACATGGTGAGGGGGTAGTCGTTGGGAATAATGTTGACGATATCACTACCGAGCAGCTTGCTCGCCTCGGCCAGGCTCAGCTGGCCTTTTTTCTCGAAGCGGTTGGCCACAACCTGCAGTCTACCGTTGGTGACTCCCGCCGCAGATGCGAATGATTGCTGGAGCTTGCGCACGTTGATGATGCAGGGCATGCTCATGGTGGAGATGAGATAAATTGATTCCGAATATTCACAAATCTTCATCGCATCACCGGAGATGGACATGCCGCAATCAATGACGATATCGTCAAAGAATTCCCGCATGGCACTGACCAGCTTGAAGAGGAATCCAGTGGCCATCTTCAACTCTCTATCCAGCTTCGGGGGAGCGGGCAGCACAAAAACACCAGAGGAATGGCGAGCCATAGCGCTCTGCAGATAGGGGGCATCCAGCCTGCTCAGGTTACGGCCGATCTCCTCCCAATCGGTATCCGTCTTGAGATCGAGAAAAAAAGGGATCTCACCCGTAAAGGGGTTCATATCAATCAGTGCCACCAGACGATCTTTATTGAGCGCCTGGATGGAGGTGGCGAAGTTCACCGCGAAGGTGGTGGTGCCGACACCACCCTTTGCACCGACCACGCTGTATATCTTTCCTTTCTCTGAAACGGTGCTGCCTGGATTCAGCTCGCGTAAACGCTTTTGCAAAACAGCTTCCAGCGCTTGCTTGACCTCGGCAGCATCTATCGGCTGCTGAAAGAATTCCCGTGCCCCGGCACGCATGGCCGGCAACAGCAGATCGGTGGTCGCCTCGGAGGCGGTGAGAAAGAGTGCTCCCACCACGTTTTCCTTCAACAACAGGCGAATGGTCTCGAACTCCGCGGCCGGATCATGACCTATCTCCAGCACCAGGACATCAACCCAGGCGGCATCCTCTCTCTCCTGAATACTGAACTGGTCTAGTTCCCCGACAATTCGCACCAGTTCGCGATGGACATCCGGTGCTTTTACCGCCAACTGGATTGACAGTGTGATTTCTTGTCTGCTCATAATCTTTACCAATGTTCAATTATCATGCGATTATGGAAACCGTCACCCCGAGGTCTTCCAGTTTTATTCAACAAGTTTGGGATATTTTGCTAATATTTTTGAGGCAGGGTTAAAACTACTATTTCCTTCAGGCTCAGCTTCCATACAGGTGGTCATGAAGTAAACGCTTCGCTTCATATAGGCAGCCGGATCTCCTGAAACATCTTTAAGTCCAAATTTATCCACAAATTCGGCCCAGCATGTTTCCGGTGATTGACCTTCACTCAAGGGGTCACATCTCCATGTCCATGCTTGAGTCCCCGCATCTGGATCAGAAGGGTGCTCCATTTCTGTGGGGACATAATCCATGTTTGGCCCCTCTTGATCAATCATCCATACTATGCTGACTTGAATTGCACCCAAAAGCTTTGGGCAGGTATTACTATCATCGCAATCGACCACCGGTAACACCAATTGCCATGGAATATCGCCATTGTTATCTCTAAAGTTTTCCCAGCATTGATACATATTGTTAAACGCCGGTACTACTTCACCATTTGTTGCTCCAGTTGGCTCTAGTTTATTTAACGACCATGCCCCATCTCCACAGGTCGCTGTCAGCTCCTTCATTTCGTTCGCATTTGTAGAAATTTCACTACACATCTCATCCTGTACCAAATTAGTCCACATGGATGTCTCTGATGTTGGATCGTAATCATCGTCTTTATTATTTCGATCATTAGAAGCTGAGCCCACATTACATTCAGGATCAGGAACATCATCATTGTTATCGTCCCATCCAATTGTATCGGCACATATCGCATAAGGGTAATTAACTGTGAGTTCATTAAACCCGACCCATGCCACTGCATCGTTAGTCACTGCAAGGCTGTCAATACCGAATATTTTCGCGAAAAATGCCGGGCTGTCACTTCTAGTCGTCTGCGCCCTGACAGCATTTATAAAATTTGTATCTAAATCTAAAAGATCACCTGGTATGTCCTGCCAATTTTCCAACTGAGTATCATTTTCACTTGGCGTGAATATCCCTGTAGTGTTGGACCAATGACCTGTCTGGATAACCATCTCTGATACGGCTTGGCCGCCAGCAGAATGCAATTTTGCAACTCGCTCGCCCTCAAGTTTTGCATCCTCAACTGTAAGTACTCCATTGATGTCATTGAGTTCCATAGCGCCAGCCAAGGCCGCTGCGTCTGCAGCGTTTTGCAGTTCATTGCGAACGCCAAAAACATGGTTTATGTCTATGCCAAATGCAGCGACCATCAGCAGAACAGGCAATAAAATGGCAACATAAATTGCTACTGCTCCAGATTCATTACCGATTTTTTTGGTTATTTTAGAATTCATAATATTCGACCTGTTTCTTCACTCCATCCGCATCTTGGTGTATGCTTTAAGCGGAATAGACGCTGTTTCAAAATTGCCACCAATAAGCTTTGTAAGATCAGGTAATACTAAAAAATTATATGTGTAATTCACTTGTACCTCGACATCCACAGAAGTATTACCTCCTGCGTCCCTGGCTGCCTGGCGGTCTTCTTCTAATGGAATCACATCGACATCCTCCTCCGTCAAGGAACTGGGCCCAGCTACTCCCAAATTGATGAGGCGACCATGTTCATTAGCATAAGCGATTACTATATCTGTTATATCCTTAGTACTGACAATAGGTTCCCGGTATACAACAGCCGCCCTAGCTCCTTCCCGAGAGGCGTTAGTTATCACGGCGTAATCATATAGCAGCAGGCCGAACTCGATGATGCCAAAAGTGAGTACAAAGAGTAATGGTGAAACTAAAGCAAATTCAACAGCAGAGGCGCCGGATTCCGATTTAAGCATGATAGTCCCTCCCCGTAGGAAGCGGTTACATTCCAATCCCATCAACACTCAGGGTGTAAGTGGTAGTTTCAAGTGCTGCACTTTCGAACCCTTCTTTATAGCGGTCTATCACCCTGGCACCGATCTCGCCTTCAAGCCCGACCGGGGGACCGCTCTCCACTCCCGCTTCCGGGTTGGCGATCTGGCTTAATTTTGCCAGTTCGAAAGAAGTTCCATAAAACTGTTCCACCGGAGTCGGATGGATTGTGCAGCCGGTTAACGTCAGGAAACCGACCACTGCCACAGCTGATACTCCCAAAGATATTTTCATCGTTCACTCCCTATGTATCCTCAGTCAGTCCATACTACTTAAAAGAGACCTAGGATTGCTATTCCGGCAGGATATAGCCAAAATCATTCGCTGAAACGCCCGCCCCTTCGACATCTAAATCTGTCGAGGCAGACGCAGTACTTTGGCTGGATGACCACTGCGGTTTCTCCATCATACCCAACATCAAAAGCTCAAAGGTATTGGGTTCTACAAATGAGTCTGTGGGCAGGGGCAGCTCATCACCATCCACAGGTTTCACCAGATGTGGGGTGACGATAACCACCAGTTCGGTCTCATCTTTCTGGTATTTGGTGGAACGAAACAGAGCTCCCAAAATTGGAATATCACCCAGGATCGGAAACTTAGCAATCGATTCACTGACATAATCTTTCAAAAGACCGGCTACAGCAAAGCTTTGTCCATCTTTCAGTTCAACCACAGTAGACATGCGCCTGGTCTCGATGGCCGGGACCACATAGCCTGCATAAGAGACAGTGGTACTGAAATCAAGGTCGGAGACCTCGGGTGAGACAACCATGGAGATAGTATCATTTCCTAAAACCGTGGGGGTAAAATTGAGGCCAATGCCAAAGGGTTTCCATTCGAAGGTTATACTGTCGATACCGTCCGCCACCGGATAGGGGAACTCACCACCAGCCAGGAAACTGGCGTTCTGCCCACTCTGGGCAATCAAAGTCGGTTTCGCCAGTATCTGCATCAGACCGTCCTCCTGCAGGGCGTCTATTGCCACGATCAAAGTGTCGCCTGTAACAAAACCAAGTACTGAGTTCACAGAACTCGACACCTCTATAGGGTTGCCCGGCCAACCGTCTTCAGGAATGGCGGTCAAATTATCAAGAAGGCTCAAGGCAAAGTTATCGTCCCCCTCCCACGCGAAGTTCACCCCCAATTCCTTACCGGTGGTTTTGGAGATTTCAGCAATTCGCACTTCCAGCATCACCTGCTGGAGCCCACCAACCTGGAGCAGATTAATTACTTTTTCAGGGGCATAAGCTTCTGCCAGAGTAAGCACTTTGGAGAGCTTCATTGAATCAGAAACGGTGCCGGTCAAGGTGAGGTAGCCGCCTGATGAGCGGACCGAGATATCATCATTGGGGAATATTTCATAAAGGGTCTTTTTCAAACCTGTGGTATCGGCGCTGACGATCACCTCATACGTGCCGAGCATCCTGTTTTTCTCACCCCAAAGGGTGAGCTGAGTAGTGCCGGCCGACTTGCCACTGACAAATACCCAATAGGGCGACTGGGTTTTAGAGTAGACCAGCTCGGCGATCTCCGGGTCGACCACATGGGCGCGGGCCACCGGCCAGGGGGATTTGATCTTGCCGAGTTTGTTAATCTGCAGATTAATAGGCTTGCCACTCTTGGTATCAATCTCAATCTCAGCTGCAGTTGCAATCGAGGCGGGTGGCAAGATGCCTGTCCATATCGAACAGAGCATTACAAGAGCAACAGCACAAACACCCACCATTCCGGGTACTCCAGTCGTGCTTTTCACGATAACTCTCCTTTCATTAACGCTTCATCTGAATTCTGCTGACACTATTGCCGTTCATCACCTCAACCACAAAAGGCTGCCCGCTTCGCCGTGCCTGCCGAGGCGCAGCCGCTACCTTGACCGGCGCGTTGCTCACCTTTACAGGTGCGCTGCTGGCTGTAGCGTAGGATTTCAATAGAGATTCAACGGTGATGCCTTTAGTGAGAATATTCTCTTCATCGGTATAACCTCGGAGGGCCAGCTGGATTCTCCCCTCGTTGACAGCCAGAGCCAACTTCTCGCCCTCTTCCAGGGTGACCTCGAGGGTAACCACCGTAACCCGCTTGGAAGATTTATCTTCCTGCTCCTGGGCCTGGGTACCGATGGAGAGAACCGGGATATTCTCAAGCACGGTCTTGGTGATCTGATCGCGTCTTTGCCCCGGCTTGTCAATTGAGACCAACACATCGACCATGTGGCCGGGATGGAGAAAGCCAGCAACCCCGACCACCTCGTCCACCTTGACCGCCATGGCGCGCTTGAGCGGAGTTATCACCGCGGCCATGCCGCCCTTGGTAAGGCTGGTCGGCGCCAGGGCCGACTCCAGCACAGGCTCGGTCGTGTGGATAGGCTTGACTACAATACGGCCAACCGCGTCGGTAAGATCGGTAAAATGGCCAGTGGGCAAAGACTCGGCCAGGTAATTGGCCATTCGCAGGTCCTGGGTGGTGATCTTAGCACCGCGTTTCAGGTCATGCTCCACTACTGCTATTTTTACCGTCTCCTGCTTCTCCTTTATTGCCAGGACCGCCGGCTTGCCGGCCATACGCTGATAAACCACGAAACTGATGACGGCGGCACCTGCCAATGCCACTAAAAGGGACAACAGACGAACAGACTTATTCATACCTCCCCCCTCCACGTAAACCCTATTTCAACTGCCAAATGCCGCTCCTCCTTAAACCGGGCCCAGAACCGGCAACATTCCCGTCGTTCTCCAAACATATATGCTATACAGGAAGACACCCGCCGCGATCGCCACAGCAAATGGCATGCCTTCCTGGCTGAGTTCGTCTTTACCGTATTTTAAAATTGATGAATCTCGCATGGTCACGAAGTTCATAAAAAACATCCAGGTGCGACTGAGCGATTGTCTTAGCGCTCTCCGACGCACCAACAAGACCACGGCCACCCCCCCCCCAGCTAATACGATGAAGAGCATAGCCGAGAGAGTATGATCAATACCAACAACAGTGCCAACAGCAGACATCAGCTTCACGTCTCCGGCGCCTATCGCCCCTATGAAATATGGGATGATAAAGCAGATAAAACCGAGGCCCATGCCTTTTACGCCAAATATGAGCCCTTCTACCCCACCATCCATCGTATGCAGCAGTAACGCTATTGCAAGTGTTGGCAAGGTCACCACATTCAGAATACGTCGCAATTTCAAATCGGTTACCACAGAAAAAAACAACAACAACACCAGTAAAATATATAGAGATATCGGCATATTAAGGGGCATTTGAAAAACGTCCTCACCCATCATGTTTAAAGTCTTACCGCGGTACTTGAAATGGCGCAGGTGCTGCTTCCTTTAGCACCCACACCATTTCTTCTATTGCTTACGGGTTCGCGGTCGTCAGGGCAGCGCCTATTGTATCAAAAGTTATATCCAATTGAGTCCCGACAATAACCAAAGCAGCTATGATAACAACAGATATCAACGCAGCGATCAGCCCGTACTCTATAGCGGTTGCACCGTCCTCTTCCTTCATAAAATCAATTGCCTTTGTCATTAACCATTTCATAATCTTCCCCTTAATTTTGGGTTGAATGTTTAATGCCAAGCAATGGCTCCATTATTCTGCTTGGCCATCATTTTTGAAAGACGGACTGTCTTTCAAGAACTTAGTAATATTGAAATGTGGATAGACCCTGTACGCACACATTAAATAAGTCCTTATCTTCGTTGTGAGATGTCAGAGAAGATAAGGCGTTTTAAGAGATCCATTCTCGCCTTTTAGAATCTCTCTTCCCTCACACCTAACACTTCATGTCCTACTTCTCACTCCAGCTTTATCTCACCGGTAAAATCCTGCATCTCATCGGCACTTAAACTCCCATCCATCACCGAGAAGTAAAGCTGCACGGCCTTATCAAGGTCGGCCAGTGTCATCTCAGGGTCCCTGTTTTCATAGCGGGCGATGTGGGTCAATTGCCGGAGGATATCCCTGGGATGACAGCCACGCATGTTTCTGATGTCACGGAAATAATTCTTCATCAGGTATTCAGCCAGACTGGGGTCGTATTCTATGCCCATTTTCTCTGCGCTCTGGCGGAAGATGGTGATAAACTCTTTCTCGCCGGGATCACCCATATGGATTTTGTAGGGGATCTTTCTTAAGAAAGCCTCTTCCAGCAACTTGCTCGGGTCATAGTTTGAGCAGAAGACCAGGAAGGCGTTGAACGGCACCTGCACTTTGCTGCCGTCTGGCAGGGTGAGATAGTCGATACTTTTTTCAAGAGGTAGTATCCAGCGGTTGAGAATTTTATCGGGCCCGATGCGCTGGCGGCCGAAATCATCCACCACGAAGACCCCGGAGTTGCCCTTCAGCTGCAAAGAGGCTTCGCAGATACCGGTTTGAGCATTAAAGCCGATCTCCAAAGATTCGAGATCCATCTCGCCGCCCACCACCACCGCCGGGCGCTTAATATGCAGCCAGCGCTGGTCCTGCTTTCTTTCACTCTCCTCGCTGCCCACCTCAGGCTCAACCTGAATATGGCAACGAGGATCGTAAAGCTGGATCAAGTGCCCTTCCACCAGCAGGGTTTTAGGGATATAGATCGTCTCCGCATAGCAATCTGCAATACGTGTGGCTACCTCGGTCTTGCCGTTGCCCGGGTCACCGAAGAGAAACAGCCCCTTGGCGGAGTTGATTGCCGGGCCGAGCAGGCCGTAGAAATTCTCCGGCAAAATCAGCCCGTCTAGGGCCTGCCGCAACTGAGCTTCATTCGGCTGCTCATTCTGGATGAGCTGGTTTTCAACTGACTTGAGATATTCGGCAAAGTGAACAGGGGCGGCTCCCATATAGGCGGACTGCTGCCGGGCGAGGAGCGCCTTTTCCCTGCCTGTTTCGGTCAGCACGTAGTCGAAATCGCTTACTCCTGCAACATCCTGATAGGCGAGAATGAGCCGCTGTTTCAACTCGTAAAGCAGATCGCTGATGATCTGCAGGGGCAATGCTATATGGCTGGAGATCTCCCGGCCGCTCAGCGAGCCATGGGCCAGCAGGAGTTTGCAGATGAGGTCCTCAACAAGGATACGGTTCAAACCTGTTTCCTCAAGGCTCCTGGGAGCCCGGGGGAAGAACGCTGCCGGCGTATCTTGAGCTGCTTTCGTCTGCTGCGACTTCAGGATATCGCTGAGTTTACGGCTCATTTCCTCACCACTGTATTACATATTCTGCAATGCAAATAGCAACAGTTCTATTGGTCATTACGGTAGAAGCAACTGGGTTCTCTCATAATGCACTGGTTTCACATGAAATTGTGAAAACCAATCTATTAAAGAAACAACGATGCAAAACCCCATACCAATGGAGCTTAAAATACGTTATCGGGATTTTGGGAAGCACATCTCACGAAAGACACTTTTTCATGTATAAACTGAGATATAACAGCACAAACAATTAGAGTCAATTAAAAATCATACTCCACATGCAGGCTAGAAAAGTGTTAGGTTTTTGTAAGATAGGAGGGGAAATTGGCCGACGACCGTAATATTTAATAGGGTTTCTCAAATTTACGGATACGCACAGTCCTATTGATCAAAATGTGATATTCCACTAAAACAATCTGTAAATTTAGCTACTAAGCGTTATGTAGAATAAGCTTATTTTTTTTGCGATTATTTTTCTTGTGCCAGTAAATTATAATTTCTGCACATTATCAGGTAAAAGGAGACGGACGGAAGAGGTGAAACATTGGACTTTGATGGTAAAAAATTCTGGAATCATTAGATATTTCGTGTCGTTTGTCTATCTACTGGTATTCATTTTCTGCCAATGACAAAGAAATATGGAGGGGATTTAGCCGGTCAGAATCCAGAGTTGGGTGCAATGGCAATTACTGCTTAGCCACTCCACCCACTCCAAAAACAACCATTATGCAGAATTACTTATCTATTTCACTTTACTCAACATCAGTCGGGCAACTTCCAGCACCATACTGAGCTGCAGGACCATCAATCCGTGGGTGTAGATATTCAACTCACGGGTGACCGGCAACATAAAGAAAATTACAAATGCCACCAGCAAAATGAGGTATCTGTAAAAGCTCGGGAAAATTTTCCCAGCATACCGCTTGCATCCTTTCAACGCGAAAACGGTCAGAGCAAGCAGCATCAGCCCGTGCAGAAAGAGTGGTGCTCCCTGGTAATATTGGGAAACATAATAGATTTTTTTGTAATAGAGGTGCTGGGCCAGGCCTGCTTTATAACCAGACATAATCTCCAGCACGACGAGGACAAGCAAAAGGGCCACCTGCAAAGCGGTGACCCCATAATGTAGTAATTTGTCTTCTTTCACTTCGTAGGTTCGCCTGTTTCGAAGGGGTTTCCGGCGTTACTCCAGCCTATCCAGCCGTCGCTGTAAACGCCGATATCTTTTAGGCCGAATACATCGGCATAGTAGAATATCTCAGCCGCACGCCAACCACTTCCACACATAAAGGCCAGGCGTTTACCGGGATCTATGCCCTGCTCCTGCCAAAGTGCCAGAATTTCGCCAGCGTTGCGCATGGTTTTATCAGGATTGCGAAAATAGTCAAGGGAGTAGGCATCGCTCTTACCCGCATAACCAAAAACCGAGCCAGGAATACGCCCTTTTCTCTTGTGGTAACTGTAACCGGATATATTTCCAACATGTTCATCCCAGGTTCGGTTATCCACCAGGGTGTAGGCCTCCGGGGTCTGAAGCCCCGCCTTTGCCTCCTCGATGGTGTCGATCACCGAAGGGTCGCCGGGAATTGGGCCGCCAAAATCTGCAACCGGTACCGGCTTATGGCTCACTTTCTCCAACTCATAGCCTGCCATGGTCCAGGCCTGGTTACCACCATTCAACACACGCACATCTTCCACACCAATATAGCGAAGCACAAGGGCGACGCGATAGGCTGCCATCTGCTCTTCACCGGTAACTATCACCACATCATCTTTGGTGAAGCCAAAATTCAGGGCAAAATCGGTAAGGGTATCATCATCTGCCAGCATCCACATTACCGGATCAGTGGCGGTCGGCGGCTCGATATGATCAGTGTTGATATGAAAGGAAGTAGGAATGTGTCCCTTGGCGTATGAGGTTTTCTCCTCGCCCCAGCTCGCCTCAACGATCTTGACCTTTTTATCAGCTGGAAAAGTCTCCGGGATTTTACCTTCGACTATGTCATGTACTACAACCGCAGGGACAATCAGGTGATAGTTGGCATATCTGGTAAGCTGTTGGTCTGCCGGCCAGTTATTGATATTATAGTAATGGAGGTTGTTATAGCCATTTGCCCCCAGAAACTCCGCAACCATGGTTGCATCTTTGCCATTGGCATCATAGAGTATGATGTTCTTATCCTTGCTGATACCTTTGGCCGTGAGAGCGTCTTGAAGCCCTTTCTTCTTGCCCTTGCCATCAACTTTCAACCAATTGGCAGAAAAATCAGTTGCTCCCGGGATATGGCCTCCCTGTTGAACACCATCGAGCTTCCAGCCGTTAAAAGCATCGTTTAAGCGGCAATCAACTATTTGCCAGTCTTGATTCTCCTGAATTGAAAGAAGCTTTTTGGTATCTATATGCTGCATTGCTGCTGACACATGAAGCGGAATGATCATTGCTAGAGCAACAATTGTAGAATAGAAGAGTATTTTCATTGGTACCTTTGACACGCCTTGCCTCCGTGGAAATCTGATCGGTTATTCAGTATGTGTAAATGCGAACCGCCACAGATGTACTCGGTTTTACCCAATTAATAAAATAGTTATTTCCGATAGAAAACCACCCATGTATTTCTTTCTGGAATGAGTAGTATCCATTTGAATGATGAACAGATTTTATGTTAACGCTGAAAGCATACACTACAGGAGAAAAACAGGCAAAATGCAGATAAATGCCAATTAGTTGCCTTGATTTTCTAAAGAAAAGAATTTTTCAGGAAATGATTACCGTGAGAATATTATCTATAATTACTTCACCAAATTTGGTCTATGCCACAAAGCTATGTTACATCTGCCATGGATTGTCTCCTTTCCCCCCTTCTCGCTTATAGCCCGTGCTCTGCCAGCAACCAACGGCCCCCCCAATCAATGCAGTTGATAAGATACTGACGCAGCCATCAATCGCCGAGTGCCAGGCGAGGTGAACGGAACCAAGCTGCATCACAAACACGTAAAACCATCCGGGAAGCCCCATGAACCTATTTAAATGGTCAAGAGATAAGGCAATCAGCACTGCTATCGATACATGCATACTTGGCATGGCAGATATGCCCGAACCAGTTCCCACCTGATGGGATACGTACCATTGCCAAAAGGAGTTCTTGGGTATTCAGCGCCCAAATCCCAAGCCAAGAGGTGCTTGCCAAAAGGACCTGGTTGTGTGACTGAAGTCTATCTATTAACGGTGTAAAGCTGGGTTCAAGTAATAGGTGCAACACTCTTACCTAAAAAGGCTTCCAGGGGAGTTAGCCCTCCAAGTACCTTTCTCGGCGTTAGGTTTAACAATAAAATCCTATCCTCTATTTCCTGCTCAGACAGAGTTGAGATATCAAATCCCTTGGGGCTTTGAGTTTGACCTACTACACCTATTTGCGACTAGATAACATGGATTAACCGAATAACACTAATGGACGGTACACACTGCAAAATTTTACGTTTGTGCGAACAAAGCCCCCTATCTTGCAATGAACTACATAGCATCATCGAAACAAAAGCTGGCCTTGAACGGCCCGAACCTAACACCCTAAACGCCTCAACTTAACTATAGTTTTTTATAGTTGTCACAAATTCCCATTGTTAGCATATGTGAGGTAATTCGAAGAGTTAATAATTGCGGAGATTATAAAATCTAAAGATTTCTGATGAAAGGCGCTTTACTGCATTCTCCAGTTGCTGAGCATCTCTTTATCATACCAGCGACCAGCAGCCATTACCCCGTGGATGTCCTGTATTGCCCCAATATCTTCGAGCGGATTGGCACCGAGCAGCAACAGGTCAGCACGCTTTCCTGGGGTGATAATGCCGAAATCATCTTTCCCGGTCATCGACGCCGTCACTTGTGACGCGACCACTGTGCTCATAGCGATGGCTTCATACGGGCTGTGCCCTGCATCCACCACTATTCGCAGTTCCTGATGAAGAGATAGCCCCGGGATTACTCCCATGCCACCGGTCCCCGAGTCAGTACCGGCAACAATTCTGGCACCCTTTTTTCTGAGCCCCCAGAGCAAGGCCAAATCGAGATTTCTTTTGAATTTGGCGAATTCTTCGAAATCCTTGAACATCAGCTGGTGCTTATCCTTGCCCTGTGCCACTCTTTGTTGGTACGAAAGGGGCAACAGCCGCACTTCCTGCCTGTTCAGGAACCCCTCAGGATCAGCCAATTTGTCAATGATTATCTGGTCTAGAAAAAGCGTAGAACTAACAGATACATCTGCGGCCTTGACCTTACCAGCAATGGTCAGCAGCGGCTCCTGGTATTTATTGATGATCTGCTCCATAGAAAAGTTGAGATCGTTTCTGAAAAAGGCGTATAGCATTCTGCCTGCATACCTAATCCATTCACCGCCCTTGAGATCCCTTCTACTCCGATCAATTTGGCCGAACTCCCAGGCCAACTCTTCAATGTGCGCGATCTCATTCATCCCAGCTTGCAGTGCATTGTCCAGCCCAACCATCATCGGCACATGCCCCGCAGTATAGATGCCCTGGTTCCTTGCGGCTGCTACAGCCCGCTCAAACTCCCCTGGGGTCAGGTAGCTGTAGAGTTTTACCAAATCATATCCGACCTCCACCTGCCGGTTAACTGCAGCTTCGGGGTTGGTAACGGGACCAAACAGTATTGGCCCACAGGAATATATCGTGGGACCAGCCAGCTGCCCTTGGTGGATTTTCCTGCGCCAGGAAAGAATATAGTCAACAGAGCCATTCTCATCCAGCTCGGGACCCAGGCATCGAACTGTAGTCACTCCATGGGCCAGATACAGTTTGAGAGGGTTCACCGGCCAATCGGATGAGAACCATGCAGGGCCCAGGTGAATATGCATGTCGGCAAACCCTGGCATCAACCACAGCCCTGTGCCGTCAATAACTCTTGCGCCTTCATGAATGGTGGTTTTTCCAGCTTGAGATAGGCTGACAATTCTGTCACCACAGATCACGACGTCCATGCTGGCCAGCACAATTTCCCGGTCCATGGGGATAACGTTCACATTCATGATGATTGTTCTTTCGTTCCCCAGTGGCTCACAAGCTGTGTCGTCGACAATACCAGCGCAGTGGCCGGCCAAGATGAAGAAGAGCATTGAAAGTATGAGCAACCAAGGGCGGGACAGACGCATTTTCTTTATCCCAACATCGATGATAGAGGAAGCTGGTGTAAGGAGGCTGGTGTACCGATACCTCCGAGAAAGTAAGCCACGCAACAGCCTTCAGCAGTGTTCAGGTTAACCGGCTGACTGGCAAACAGTGTAATGCCAGGTAATTATTGGTAGCAGAAACTGATTGAAAAAAGATGCCTTCACAGCTGATTTGCGCGTGGGATAGTACAGGTTGCAACAGTTAGCGTCTCTCCCCATGCGGTCAGGGGTGAATTGGGGAGAGTGTACTTTAAAGACAGCGAGGTTGGTCAGAGAAGAGCCCAAAAAACCTTGCTATTCCTCCGGCAACTCCAGCTTTGCAAAACACTCGGGACAGATACCGTGTGTTAATGATATATCGAGATGCTTTTCCAGATAGAGCTCCACCTGCTTCCAGAACCCTTCGTCATTTCGTATTTTCTTACAATAGCAACAAATTGGAACCAGCTCACTCAATTCCTGCACCTGGGTTAGCAACCGCTGAATCAAATCCCTCAAGCTCCAGCTGTTCCAGGTTTCGATCATCAGCTGATCCCTCAACTTAGTCCAGGCTATGCCTGAAAGCTTGAGCTTATGGCCCGGGGATTCTATTCCGAACAATTCTGTCTGTTGTTTACCGGTCGCTCTCCAGCGGCTTACAACAGTGTCTTCGCTGGCCTTGATGTCCTCAAGAACGACGTGGAAATCGGGTATTGCGGCAACAATCTTGCTGTAAATCCTGTCCTCCCAAAGATCTCGTCCTGAGATAACATCATTATCGTAGTGAGCAATGTAGTCTGGGTCATAATACAACGGTATTGCTTCAGCTTTTTTCTCATTCCAAACTTCTTCAAAGGCTCGCTCTACCACCTCTATATTTTTCTGCTCACTGTGGGTCATAAGAACTCCCATATGCTCATTGGTGTGAAGCCTGAGTTTGAATGTGCAAATTCTACGATTCAACACATCGTGATTTAGTTCAATGATAGCGGATGGGCCTTGATTGAGCAAACTGGACAGAGTGAGAAGCGAAGTCTCGCAACAGCCATTCACTCAGCTCATCCTCCATTACATTAAAGGCGAAACGCCCCCTGGAAATTGAGCAGGGAGCGTTTCTGGGGGGGGACTGAGTCGGATACGACTATTTAAACAAAACGAGTCCACCACCGTGATCGCCCACATAAAGGCGGCCATTGGAAATTTCAACATCCACACACTCTGCCGCCGTCGAAATAGCATCCAGCAACACCGGTTCGGCCGGGTTGGTGAAATCGATTTTGACTACTCCGTAATGACCGAATGCCGTATAAAAATAGAGTTTTCCAGATTGCTGGGTATAGGTCATTTTAACGCTGCCACCATCAACATCTTCATAACCCACAACCTCCTGGAGTTTAAACTTACCGAGGAACTCCGGACGGTAGTCGTAAATGACTGACCCATCAGCTTCTTTTTTGAAAAGCTCGGTTGGATCGACCCCCGCCGGTAACGGGCTGATCAGGTCATTCATGCTGTAGGCAACGAGACCGAAGCTGTCGTACCCGTAGTATGCTATATCACCCACGACTTCAAGGTCTATGGCCTGACCGTCAGCTGAGCCGAGATCATCGCCTTCATATTTTTTTGGCTCGAAGACTTTTACAATCTGCATGTTATTGACATCAGTAACGTCAACAACACCAACCCCATAGGGACCGCAGGCAAGAACAGCATAGAGTCTGTTAGTTGCAGGATCGGTCCAGAGTTCGATGCCCGAGGCGGTGCCAAGAAGTGGGCTTCCCTTGTTGTAGCCGATATTACCGACAAAAAAACCACTATGAGCATCAGTCGGATTCTTGGAAGTGTCATAGACGGTCAAGCCATTGGTGCCATCCGCAACGTAGGCGTAGTTGCCAAGAAATTCCAGGTCATAGGCCTGATCCTGGAAGTTGAGTTTTTTCACCACTCCCCAATCGCCATTGTGCTCGAAACTGTCGTCGATATGCAATTTCATCAACATGGGCGAGCCAACCTCACCCAAACCCGCTTCGATGTCAGCGATCGGCACCCGGCGGATACCGTTTCCCACGCAGAGCGCCCAGGTGTAATCTCCGCTCGGGTCGATAACATTGCGCACCGTATGTGACGCTGGATAGATCAGCTCGCCATCGACTTCAACAGGATATTCATCCTGGATCGTGTTGCCGACAACATGAACAGAATCAGTTGGATAACCTGATTCATTCGTGATTTTCCAAGCCGTTATACCGTGAGGACCGTCTGAGACATAGATGTAATTATCGGTTGCTGTAATGCCGTCAGTATGTCCGATAGCTATGGTGTCGGTGGCAGTACCATCGGGAGCCGCACCAACTTCGTCGGTTGAAGGGAAATAGACCGCGATTTCGAAACGATCGGTCATCACTTCTGCCTCGATATTGGTGACATCAACAAAAACAAAGCCGCCGGCGGTCGAGCATTCGAGCACGTCAATCTGCCCGGAAGTGTAGAGATCGATATTGTCCATCAAGGCAAGAGCATAGCCATGCCCTTCCAGTTCCCGGGTCGCCAGTTCACATGGCGCTTGATAATACGCCCAGGGCAAGGATTCGTTATCGGTCAAATCCCATGGCGACATATCGTAACTGGTGACATCTTCAAATTCCGGCACATTGTTGCCTGGGATGTTGTCGGTGTCGTTGTTGAATGGAGCACCATCTGCAACCCAGTTTTCCGGGCTACCTGCACCTTCGAGGATAACCATGCCAGCGAAGTGATCGGTCAGAAACAGTCGGTCGTCTCGAACGTTGACGCTCAATACTCCGGATTCTTTCAACATCCCGGCCCCCTCATAGGGCAACAGGCTGGATGGCTGGGAACCGGTATCATATGGACCATTGGCCGGTACCGCTACGAAATAACCGAGGTAGGGAACGCTCTGAAACCCTTCTGCCGTGAAGTTTTCGAAGCCTGTAACATCGACTGCGATAACGCCGCCGAGAGAATATGCGATATAGGCGATTGTGCGATTATCTTGCTGGGCCACATCGACATCGACCGCCTCGTAGTACCATTTGCCCTCCCGCTCAAAGTCGGCCCAGGGGGTATCACCCTCAGCATTGGCATGCATTATTGATTCAATCTCGTAGTTGACCTGTCGATAATCGGGCATGCCGGTGAAGGCGTCGAGATAGAGATCACCGGTATCCGGATCGCCCTGCACTGTCTGGCTCAGGGCCATTCCCCCAAAATAATCCTCAATCCGTGCTTCATCGATGTACAGATTGTAGCGACCGGTTTGCTCCAAAGTCTCGGGGTCGAAAATACCCATGCCGAGAGCACCCAGGCCCGCAAACAGTTTGCCGCCGTACATTTTCAGCGAGATCGGACCGCCCCAAGCATGCTCGCCGGCGTATTGAACGGTCAACACCTCCTGGTCGATAAGTAATGTGCCATCAGCAGTCTCTGTTGCATTATTGAAGACATTCAACAGTGATGTCTTGTGGATGCCAAAATCGTGATCGCCGATGTAGAGGTTCTGGCCATCCGTGGCCAGGGCCACGACCGGCCCGGCATCGCTTTGAAAAATGTTGTCATAGAGAATGGCGCCGCCGCCCTCCGCGAAGATGACATCATCAAAGTAGAAGTTGACAGGCGTAACACTCCTTACCGCCATCGTCGCAGGATCAGAAATATCGACCACGGTCACACCGGCATTACCATTGGCGATCAGAGCGTACGTCAGACCTTCGTACTCAATAATCTCAATGTCATAAACAAAGCCTGGCAGGATGATCTGGTAAACCTCTCCTTTGCTCATACCGACCGGAGTTGCCTTGAGCGCTGTACCGATATTAAACAGGCACCACTCTTCACCTCCATATTGAAAGCGGGCAACAGCGGTGGTTGATCCGCCGAGCTGTACATTCGGTGCTGGGTATTGCAGCATATCGACTGGTTGAACCAGCACCGTAACAGTTTCAGCTGTCCAAGCAGCCCCGTCGCTTACTTTCAGCTCGAACACCAGTTCACACTCTGCGGCCACCTCAAGGCCGCTGACATCAGCGGTTGCAGTCGTTTGAGCGGAAGCCAGGGGAACTTTTGGGCCGGAAAGTTGTGTCCAGGAATATTCGGTGGCCTGGCCAGTTAGAGTAGCTGTCAGCGTGATTTCTGCAATGGAGGCCTCCTGGAATGAGTCGGGAGATGCAGTAAGTGAGGTGATGCTCAACCCTGCAGGAAGCGCATTGAGTGAAAAATCAACCGTCACGGTCTGGTTTACCTCCACCGTAACACCACTCTGTGTTGCCGGTTGATAACCGGCAAGAGATGCGTTGAGGTCGTAGACGCCGGCCGCCACAACCATGGAAAACTCCCCACCATTTTCTGTTATGTCGCCATAGCCACCGGAACTGGTCGCAATCTCTACTCCATCCATCGGAGTTCCATCTCCGTCAGTCACTTTTCCGGTGATGGTGCCAGTAACAGCAACTGCTTCAGATAGTGCAAAGTTGACCTTGGATTTCCTCCCGTCTCTGACCGTCACAGAGAAGGTCTGGCTGTTATAGCCTGCCGCCGTGGCGGTGACGTTGTAGTCACCGGCAATGGGATACATAGAGTATGTACCTTCACTCCCAGTGACAGCGACCTTCGGTTCATCCGTACCGACCGCGGTCACTTCCGCCCCCTCAATCGCAACTTTCGAACCGGCAATCGAAACTTTTCCGGTCAAAAAGCCGGTTCCGTCAGGTACCGGAACCGGCTTTGCCGCAAAGCTGACAAGAGCCGACAAGAGCAAGCATATTGCGAACAATACATAGATAATGTGATGTTTTCTCATTGCATCTTCTCCTTTTGCAAGAATGAATAGAGCAATCACCGGTACCGCATAGATCATCTTCCATGTTCGCAATACAATCAGAGTCCTGCTACCGATAGAGCGGTGTCAACAATTCTATGCCGAACAGAAAAGATTTGATGGCAACCCGTGCACCACCGCCAAGAGGGCGGCAGCGCACGGGTCGACCGATATGGCGAGACGTATTCCAGCGATCACCTCAATCCTGGAATCTGATAGGTGTGGACAAATTCAATGACGCTCAGGTCATCGTCCGCCTCCTGGGTAAAGCCCTGGATATTGTCAGCAGCCGGCTGCCCATTGGGGAAGCCACCGCTCCCCTTGCCGAGGTTATTGAAAATTGGAATTCCTTCCCCGTACTGTGCCCCAGTGATCTCGACCCCAGTCTCCTTCCAATCCGGAGATTCCCCTTGCAGCACTGTGACAAAGCCCCCGGCACCACGAGCCGCGAAGGTATTTTCACGAGAATAGTTACTGACCACGTTGAAATCGAAATACACGGGGTTATCCTCATAGCTGACTGCATCGCCTGTCGGTTCCCCATTATCATCATAACTGCTGTAGCCAACCACCTTGTTGATTCCAAGGATGGAGTTGAGGTACACAATCATGTCGACACTGATATCACCGGTTTTGTCAGCACCGGCGGCCAAAAAGCTTGCCGCGAAGCTGAGATCTGCAGCATCAGGTGCGCCACCATCGGGAGCCGTTATCCCGTAAAATGGACCAAAACATGTTTCATCCGCCGGGCAGACGGCAGCGGTAGCCAGCTGGCGGTCAACCACATCAGCGCACATTACCTCACCATCATGTTCAGTCTCTACCGAGTCAGAACTCGGACACAAGCATGCTGTTGGCTCATCATCAACGCCCGTACACTGGTAATAGGAGTAGTAGTCTACTGCAGACACATCCACCAGGTTGCTCAATCCCCAAGCTTCCATTTTTTCGATATCGATAGTCGGCCTGAGTGAGGCATCAGCCGGGCCGTCTTCCAGTTCCAGCAGTTTCCACAGCGGAATTCCCCCATGAAGTGAGCGGTCTATGGGCATCCGCTCAACTGACGGGGTCACCAGGTGGCCATCTTTCATGAGCTTCAGGTACAGAGCCACATTCTCCAGAGGCGAGTCGATCGCTTTTTTTATCGTGCCGAGCAACATAGGCTCACCGTTTGACTCAACACGAATGTCGTCATAAACATTTTTCTCCAGCAGAATCCGCCCTGCGGCATCAAGCTCAATACCCACTGTGTCCGGGCTGTTGATAGTGTTGATCGCCTCGTCAAAGGCGGACTGCAGCACTGCCTCAGGGGCCCTGCTCAGGTTCAGACGACCAAAGTGCACCTCCTCAATGAGATCAGTCCAGAGCACGCCATTGGCATATGTGACTGTCCCATTAACCGCATCCGTCCAGGTTCCACCCGGCTTGATAAAGTACTGTTCGACCGTGAGGGTGAGTTCACCTGTCGCCAGATTGACAGTAGGATCAGCAGTGAGTTTCCCTACCTCACACTCTGACCTTCCCCAGGTTGGGTCGTAGGTGATGATCAGCGGCAGCCGGTTTTTGGTCAGCCCTGTCTTTGAAGAGATATCCCCCCACCGCTCATAGCTGGCCACAGGCTGCACACAAAGGGCCGGGGAGGAAGACTGGGCGAGTTCATACGTCCCATCCGCATTGAGCTTTGCGTACCAACCATAATCCTCACGGATGGAGGCCCTCCCATCCAGGTCTTCTGGATCAATAACTGTCAGAACAGGCTCGCCACCGATGGTGTTGTATCCCACTTCAAGATTCCCATCCCCGTCCGGCACCAGTTTGGTATCTCCCGCCCCCCCTGCCTGGCGCAAAACCTTGTACAGATCTCCATACAATTTGCCCGCATCGGATTTTTTATCGTTGACTGGACCTTCGGATCCTCCCGCCCCCCCTGTGTCCTCAGGTGGCTCATCAGCCACAACCGTCCCCTTGCCTCCCATGAAGCCTTTGCCAGCTATTGCCATTGCTGGAACTATGAAGCAGAGTACAAACAGCATCAGTGAAATCGATCGGATTTTTCTCATATCCCCCCTCTTTTTAATTTGTTCAACTTTTTTGTGAACACCTCGCCAAGTCATCTCCAGGTCTGCTGTAAGTCTCCGTGTATCTTTGAGAAACGTCTGCACAGAGCATTAGAGCGACATGTGCCTCTGAGATATGAGGCACATACAAGTTCTGCAGGGATTCCTTTGTAACTGCTTAAGAGCCATTCAAAAGGTGTACCAGGTGGGATTTAATTTCGTTTATGGTAAGCTGATATCGAAGAAGGCGTGATGCAACAAAATGTTAGGATTTAGTTATGAGTTAGAACCTGGAGAAATTACCGGTACGACATTGCCCCTAGACTGTGCCATGTCACACTCCCGCCATGGCACAGTCCGTGCCATGGCACATTTTATTGTGACACAGTCACACTACGACATTGTCAGTTCAGGGGAAAGATTTTGTGCTGTTCAATTTTGCGGTAGATAGTTCGACGGCTTACGCCAAGAATAGCTGCGGCTTTTGTTTTATTCCAATCCGCATGGACAAGGGCCCGACGAATACATGCGGCCTCCATCTTTTCGTCGCCTATTTCCAGTGTGGAATTTATTTTGCGGGCAATATGGCGAAAGCCCGGCGGTAAGTGGTCCATTGTGATGATACCCTTCCGGCAGAGCACGAAGGCATGCTCAAGAGTATTTTCCAGTTCACGTATGTTGCCAGGCCAAGAATGCAACCTGAGCACATCCAAAACGCTTGTCGACAATCCAGTTATTTTACTGGAAAAGAGTCGGTTGAACTTATACAGGAAATGATCGATCAAAAGGGGGAGGTCGTTAAGTCGCTCTCTGAGGGAAGGAAGTTTGATTTCTACAACTTTGAGACGATAATACAGGTCTTTCCTGAAAGCTCCTGCTTCAACTTTTTGGGTCAGTTCCTGATTGGTAGCCGCCACTACTCGCATGTTCATCTGGACGGTCTTTGAGTCACCAACGCGCTCAAACTCACCTGATTCTATCACCCGCAGAAGGCGTAGCTGCATACACGGTGAGATTTCACCTATCTCGTCCAAAAAGATAGTACCGCCATCAGCCAACTCAAATCTTCCAATTCTATCGGCGACAGCACCGGTGAAAGCGCCCCGGACGTGACCAAACAACTCGCTTTCCAGCAGTGTTTCCGAGAGTGCTGCACAATTAACTTTTACCAGTGGGCGATCAAACTGGCTACTGAGCCGGTAGAGGGCCTCAGCCACCAGTCCCTTGCCGGTACCACTCTCACCAGTTATCAGTACCGTGCTCTGGACATCTGCCAATTCCCGGACCAGGGCCTTCACTTGACGTATTGCTTCACTCTTTCCGACAATTCGCTCCAGGTCATGACAATCCTTACGGCTGCTCTTCAGTTCATGATGGCTGCTTTCATCTCGAACCAGCAACACCGAACCTGAGAGTTCCTCATTCGCACCAAACAATGGTGAGGCAGCCAGACTGATCACCTGGCGGGGATTCCGCATGCAATGACATTCGATGAATCTGTCGTTCAGCTCTTGTTTCTGCTCCAGGATCTCTTTGACAATATGAACAAATCTCCCGCCACAGTGACTGGCCAAGCGTGATACATGCCTGCCAACAGCATTATCACGCCGAATAACAAGAAGGCGGCCGGCCGCATCATTAATGTCAGTAATCATCATTGATCTGTCTACGGTAATAATTCCGGCCTTTACGCTTTTGAAAACAGCTTCGTAATTTAGCCTGCGGCGTTCCTTTTCGTGTTCAATGGCTCTATGCTTCAGGGCTTTTTTAGCGACCCGCAGCAAAGTGTCGAGGTTAATTGGCTTGATTATATAATCAAACGCACCATTGCGAAATGCTTCTGCAGCAGCTTCAATTTCTGAATCATCGGTGATCATCACCACCGGGGTGGCAGGTTGTAAAAATTTTGCAGTCTTCAGCAGGTTTCCACCTGTCTCAACACCTGTGCCTGTATCGGCAATTAGCAGATCATAGATACAGCTATTCAATAACTCTACTGCGTCTTCAATGCTGCTGGCGGTGCCGACCTCATAACCTTCTTCTGAGAGAAACACACTGAAGGAAAGGCGAATGCTTTCTTCATCGTCAACCACTAAGATTTTTTTTCTCATGAGGCTAACTTGAGTTGTCCTCCATCCTGATGGGAAAGATAATTACTGTCGACGCGGAAATACCTCTATTTTCACCTTTATAATTAAGGCTACACCATGGTTCTTAAATACTCCATAGCAGATGCGTAACCCAAGTGCCGTGCGTTCTCCTCGGCTTCAGGTCGCAAATGAGAAATCATAACCTTATCCGGGGTCGCTGAGAAAATAGCATTTGGTGTAAGCTGAATGCCTTATGAGAGGCTTCTATGTCTCTTCAGGCAAGAATCGACGACAGGCAAGAACCGGCATAGAATAAAAAGAAAAAGGGGTTACAACCAATTGGTTGCAACCCCTTTAATAACTGGTACACCAGGAGCGATTCGAACGCCCGACCTACGGATTCGTAGTCCGTGTGTGGGTATTTTTACAAAAGTACTTAAAAATTAATTTATTATGATTTAACATTGACATAGGTGAGCTTAGAGAGGTAAGACCAGGGCTAGAATTAGAGCTAATTTGATCTTTTTTGGTGTTTTTCATGTAACCGGCATGTAACAAATTTGCTCCAAAAATGTATGAGGTGGTCAAGTAAAAATGGACACTTTTCTTAGGCTGCTTTCTTCAACTCCGTCTCTTTTTCGAAATCATTTGGACTGAGATACCCCAAATAAGAGTGACGTCTTTTGCTGTTGTAAAACATCTCGATGTAATCAATTACATCCTACTTGGCCTGCTTCCTAGTGAGATAGTATGAACCAAATATCCGCTCAGTTTTCAGACTACCAAAAAAGCTTTCAGCAACTGAATTATCCCAACACTCACCCTTGCGACTCATGCTGCATTTCATCTGATTTTTTCTGAGTAAGAGCTGAAAATCTTTACTGCAATACTGACTGCCACGATCAGAATGAAAGATTAAGCCTGGCGAAGGACGACGACGCCAAATGGCCATCTGCAAAGCATTGATAACAAGCTTTTTAGTCATTCTCTTGTTAAGTGACCATCCAACAACTTTGCGGGAAAACAAGTCAATGATAACAGCCAGATACAACCAACCCTCTGTAGTCCAGATATACGTAATATCAGAATAATATACGCTTTCTGGCCTAGATGTAGTAAAATTGCGATTCAGAAAATTCGGGGCGACCGGCAGATTGTGTTTACTATCTGTTGTAGCTTTGAATCGCTTTTTCTGTTTTGCCGTCACCTGAGCCAATTTCATGAGAGTAGCGGCTTTGACACGGCCACATGGCTCACCAGCAATTGTCAGTTCTTCAGAGATCCTTCGAGCCCCATAAGAACCTTTTACCTCACGGTGAATCGCTTTGACTTTGGGAACCAAACGCTCACGATCCTTTTCCCTGTTTGACTTATCTCGACAAGACCATGAATAAAATCCGCTTCGGCTGACCTGCATTACATTGCACAACAAGGAGATGGGATAAACCTCCTTCTCGGTATCAATAAACTGATACCTCACTCCTGTTCCTTAGCGAAGAAGGCCGCTGCCTTTTTTAGTATTTCCCGCTCCATCTTCAGCTGCTTATTCTCTTTGCGGAGTCGTTTGAGTTCTGCTTGCAATGCTGTCATTCCTCCTGCCTCTGCCGGTTCTTCAGCTGGATTTTCTCTTTCCTTCTTCCATCTACCTAGCAGATTTGCATTTACTCCAAGGTTTCTGGCAGCTTCAGCTATAGAATATCCTTGTTCAGTGATAAGGTTAACTGCCTCATCTTTGAATTCATCTGTAAATTTTCTTCTGGTTCGTTTGTTCATGGATAACATCCCTTAAGAATTGACATTTCACTCTTAACGAAGTGTCCATTAAATTGCTACCACATCAATTGTGCATCCGGTTCGCCTGAAATGGCGCAACTTTTCAGTAGCTTTTTTTCCTGAAGTGACGATGGACGGGCTCTGGAGGCTATTCCGTAAGAGAAGGTTAACCGGCAGTCTGCCCGCTGCTGGTTAACCTTTTACCTCATACATCTTTTACTTGGCGACACGATGCAATGAAACAACATATTGCCCGGCCTTATAAGCACCAGGCAATACATTTGCGCTGAGTTCAGTTCATTATCAGCTCTGGATCATTGTAAAAGAAACATCCCTTACTTGCAGGTACCTTTTATGGGGTGGCAATCAGTCGAGCAGCACTCATTGTCATCCGCGCAAGATTCGCCCCTGAGCCGACAGCTTGTGCAGGACGCATCTCCATCACAGTCGGGGTCGTCACAGTCAAAGTAACCGTCTTCATCGTTATCAATTTCATCGTTACAAATTGTCTCAGTCAGACCACAATCAACTGCACAGTTGAATCCATTTTCAGCGCCAGTGCAGCCATCAGTGCCACAGCAGTAACTTACAGGTGGTGCATCACTGCACAACCAACCGGCTTCCGTACAGCGGGCATCATCACAGCTTACGGGGTTGGTGCCAGGGGTGGAGTAGATGTCACCGCAGCAGAACTGACGCTTATCCGCCCCTACCTGCTTGCCATTACAGTCCGCCGGACAGCTAGTACAATCTTCGCCTGCGCTGGCCTCACAGATACCATTACCGCATTCGGCAACTCCGTCACCACTGATGCAGTCGTCAGGACAATTGTTGCAATCTTCACCGGCATCACAGATTCCATCAAAGTTGCAATCAGATGGTGTCGTTACCAGCACAACCTGGGTGTTACTGTCTGCAGCACTACCGTCGTCAGTCACTGTAAGGGTGACGTTGTAGCTGCCGGCAGATTCGTAGGTGTGAGTCGGGTTTTGAGTGGTTGAGGTGTCGTAGTCCCCAAAGTTCCAGTTCCAAGACACAATTGAGCCGTCATCGGTGCTTTGGTCAGTAAAATCGACATTCAGATAGTTGGTTGTATAAGTAAAATTAGCTGTGGGAGGAATGTTGCTGACCAGGATAGCGTCAACGGCATCATCAGCCTTTACCAGTCCCCAGCCACTGTCAAAGTCAAAGTCAGTAGATTCCATATCGACGGCAGTTTGCTCTAGAGCTGTGTATATACTGTCGGGTGTGGCCATCATGTTTGCCTCAAGCATCAGCGCAGCGACAGCTGCAGCGTGGGGGGCAGCTGCCGAGGTGCCGGAAAAGTCTGGTATTCCATTGCTGTTCCTGTCACTTGTCGGATAGAAGAAGGTGGTATCAACACCATTGGGGGCCACAATTTCGGGTTTTTCCCGCACCTCTGGTGTTGGCAGACGGCTTCCAGTGGATGAAAACGAAATAGGCGTACCGCCAGCCGATGAAAAGTAGTCAAGAAGTGGTGGATCATTATAAAACATTGGGGTCTCAATGTAATACGCTGCCCCTGTCGCCTCAGCCCCGGCCGCATTTGCGTGGCCGTACAATGTACTGCTGTCGGTTGCATACTCGTTGACCGTCATACTGCCAAAATATACGTATTTCATAAATGTTGGGATCGGCGGTTCCCAGGTATCGTAACTGCTTCCTGGATCAGGTTCAAAAAAGTATGAAATCAGGAGATTCAAGTTGGAATAATTTGCAGTATTGCAGAACTGGAGTAACTCAACAGGGTCGCCACTTAGGACGTTGTCGGAGTCACTTTTCTCAAGGATTGTCATGCTGCTCTCATCGCCATCAATCAAATAGATATCGAGGTCACTTTGCGAACCGTTTCCACCGGCAAGAGAACCAAACGGTTGATCCCACTGCAGGCTGACGACAATGCATGTGCCGTTGAGTACACTAATACTCTGCAGCCAGTCCACCGATTCGCCAGGGTCAAAATCGTGCAAAATACCGACAAATCTGGTTGACAGTAGGCTGTCGATATTCAGAGGTTCACCGCTGGATACATAGTCCTGCTCATAACTTTTCCGTGCCTGGTTTCCTGCGGCGGAGAAATACGCCGCGCCGCCAGCGACGACATCGTCCACAGCCTTGGCAATGATTCCGTCTTGGAACATCGGCTCAGCATAATACATCACGTCATCAACGATGACCTTCGCGTTACCACCTTCGGGAGCCGTTTCCGCCAGATCGCGAATACCCTGGGAAAAATTGGCCATTCCTGTAAAAGCTGTGTGGAAGGCAAGCCCGGCACCAGGGGCCACGTCATGGACGATCTGCATCATTGCCCTGCCTTCGTCCGTACAGGGTTCCGGAAGCAAGCTTCCGCAACTTGCCGAATCGTCGAGATTAATTATACCGCCAGGAAGATCTCCACTTGTCACATCAGCCGCAGCACCATTTTGTTGGTCATAGCTGTCTGACAATACGCCCACAGTGATTCCGGCACCATCGAGCTCGTAGATACGGCGGGCCTCGTCAGCATACATGGCAACATCGCCCTGACTTGTGACGTCGCCCGCATTGGTTACTGGACGATAGGAGGCTGAGATGAAACGAAGGCTTTCCAGGTCTAATGCCTTTTTAATGATCCCGAGAGGAAGCCAACCCGAAACAATGCGACCTGCCCTGGCACCCTGCTTAAGTCCCAACCCTTTCAAGTCATGGAGAAGAATATTGCCATCTCCTGACGCAACTGCATCGATGACAATTTTACCGGGAGCGTACTGCAGGAAGGGATTGCCGGGAGTAAAGTGCTGCTTTGGCTGAGCCTTGAGATGGGCTTGGTGTTCCGCAAAAACCTTGTTGAGAGCCGGGCCGGCCTTGGCCATGGCGCCAGCTTTCTGCAACCCTATTTCCCCAGGATGTGAAGGGGCCATTTGTACTTCGACACTGTACGCGATTTGGGATATGAGCATTGTTGTTGCTAGGAAAAAGACATTGATACAGCGTACAGATAAAAGACTTGATAATGGAAATTTCATGGCTGCTCTCCTTTAATGTCCTGATCAGGGAATGGGCGAAAATCCCTCGCTCCGAGGCGAGTACTTTATTCGGTATTACAAAATATCGTAAACCGGTTCTCTTTGGAGAAGTGTCCGTCCGAACTCGTGACTTGATGAGAGAAATTTGTAAATCTCTTGCGATATTGAATTATTGAAAGGTCACGTCTCCAAAGATCATGTGCATTTATTTTTATCGATTCCGTCACATTTATCTGTCAGTAAGCTTGTGAGAAGGATTATTAAGAAGAACGCGTCTTCTTAAGAACAAAACTGATTACCAGACACTACCAGATAACTAATCTGCGTAAATACGGTCACAAAGCGTTTTGGAGAGTCTTGGTTGATGTCGTCTAATCAGGTTTCGTCTTAATAAAGGCAAAGCCTCACGAAAATTACTTTCAGTAAACAGGCGCTTATCAAAACAATTTGGGGGTCGTTAATTGTGGGCTTGCGGATATTTCATAGCCCGCTCCGGCAATGTATTAAGATGGTCATTGATTGCCGTACAGTGGCGTCTTCATAAAGAAAGCAATATCGGAAATATAGCTTTTGTAGATGCTGAATTGCATGTCCGCTTATCAGCTTATGGGTTAATAATTGATGATGTGATCATGCAATACATTGCGACACAAAATTTACAGCAGCGATCCCGCGATGACACTTTTACCATAAGTTCACAAAGCCGCCTTCTAGGCGGTTGAGTATTCACTTAAAGTAAATGATCTGTACGCATCCTAAATTAATAGACTGGACTACCTTGTAAAATTAGGCAGCTCGGCTGTCGGTTGCAAGTCCATAGCTTTGCCGTCCCTGCCTCACGGCAGGTTTGAGTTTATCTTTTTTGTATAGCATACTTATATACTTATACGTAATTAGATTACTTCGAGTCAAGGGAACATTGCGGCACATAAAATGCCAAGGTCAATTTGACCTTATTCTGTATATCTCTTAAACGAGTGAGTGCCAACCTCTACCTGACACTACGAATGTCTCTCCAAACCTGAGGCTAACCAGATTTCTGGGCTCAGCTTTCCATCCTAGTGGCACGATATTGTCAGGCACCATGATTGATACCACGACACTATCGGCCCCCCCCAAGGCAGAAAACCCTAGGGTATTCCTGTGATCTCTATAGCCAATCGCTGTCGCCAGTGGTGAGCGGTTCAGGCAGAGTACTCCATTCTGTCATTCATCATATCAAAACAATCGTATACAAGTTCTTTTGCGGGATGTCTCCTCAGGTCCATACCTTGTGGGGTGCAGTGGCCCCCAAATCCTCATAAATACTCCTAGATGCCGTTTTCTTTGCTTCCTCAGATTTTTTTCAGGGACCTTCATACACTGCCCAACCCACACAGTACATCTATAGCTCTCTCCCCCCTACCTCCACTCTCGGAACATCGTAATTCCAGAATGGGTCCCCTTGTCCTTACCCGGCCTTGCCCAATAGCTGCCACCCTTGGCCACCCGACCAGCATCTTTCCAGCCCTTATTTTGAGCATATCAGGAATATCTTGAGAGTGGATCTGATTGAAGATATCACCGGGCCTGCAATTCTTAGGTTGAGTCGCCCGTCTCCCTTCGGTTTCCCGACCCATCTCTTCCGAGAGCGACTTCGCCAATGTATGCAGCAACTCCCGATCATCGACAGAGATAGTCGGCATTCCCGAAAAATCATTTTGAGCCCTTTATAACCTGGAGAAGGGGCAGTAAGGAAATAGCCGCCTTCCCCCCTTGTTTCGATGATGGTCTTTTTGCCATCCTCAGACATGGCAAGCTTCTGATTGCCATCCACCTTCACTTCGCAACGATAAAGTAAATGGAAACCTCCAGAGGGAGTTCGAACCTGTATCAAACTGTCAGCAAGTGCAGGAGTTACCTCTTCAAGCATATTGAGAAAATGTGGAAACAACTCAGGGGAGTCAAAATCCAGACACTCAAGGTTCCCCGATACCGCACCGCATATTATTGCCAGGCTGCATCCCTCCTGAAAAACTGAGGCAACCTTGCCAGGATCAAGCCTCTCCTTCTGATATTACCGCCAGGAAGACAATATCTGCGCTTTCGGCTTTTCAGGGTGGTCATAGCCATTGACCGGCAAAACAGAGAAATCCAGATTCATTAGGGTAGTCACAGCTTGCCTGAGCTGCGGTTCTTTTTGAGGTTTCGTCATATCTATCTCCTTATTGACCAACAAGGTGCCCACGCCGAGTGACCCCCTGTCGTTTCGTCTCTATTTTAATAGATCGTCTTTACCCTCTTCTTTTCTTTGCAGGCGTCTAGATCTATGCGCTCATACCTGACATTTGAGCCCACCTTGATATATTTGGGGCGAATGCCTTGATGCCGCCATGCTGCCATGGTTTGTGGTTGGACTCCTAAATGTTTGGCCGCCTCTTTCTCCTTGTACGGTTCGTAATTGCGATCTAGGGCCAATGATCGATCATGCTTGAATGCAACCAGAACTGCTTCGTAGATAATTTTTTTCAGCGTCTCATCCTGTTCTTTTTCGATGTCCACGTGCTGATTGTTGGTAGTTTTGCCCATAACTTGCCTTCATAATTTAAAATTGTGGAAAAAGATTTCTTCTTTATGGAAACGTAGAAAATAAGCCGAATCTTATTTTCGTGGGTAAAGGCAAGAGGGCTGACCTGTCAGGCAATATCCGATCAGGAAGGTAGAAAAAACAGAAAAAGTACGGCTCTCCCTCAAAGAAGGGGGATAAAAAATCCTCAGAGATAAAAAAGGCATACCAAACTATTATGGTATGCCTCATAAATTGATCAAATTTCCGACCAAAGAAAGGAGATCAATTTATGGAGAAATTATTAATCGGGCTGGCAGGATTTTCAATCAAAAAGGTGCTCAGTTACCGTCCAGCCCGCCTTGAGGTTGTTTATAAGAAAGACACGCTATGCCCCAAGTGCAACAGCTCAAACAAAAGGATCAAGGCAAGCTTCTGGCGAGAGATCAAAAGTGTTCCACAACAGGGACACCCTGTCACCCTCCACATTCGCTGCCACAAATTCCACTGTAAACAGTGCGGTAGATACTTTAATAGCCGTATGGACGGTATCAAAAAATGGAATAGATCCACAGAACCACTCAAAAGCAGCGTGTATTATAAATGCAATCGCGGCTATTCCAATAAGGACGCGGCCTATGAGAGTGGAATCAGCGTCGCCACTGTAGAGCGGTTTTATCACCAGATGGTCCTGCAGAACATCAGTCACCGATCCGAACGGCTTTGTCCCAGATATCTTGGTCTGGACGAACATCGTTTCACCAAGCGCATGGGGTTCGTTACTACATTTTGTAATCTTGAAAAACACAGTGTCTTTGACGTAGCGCCAGGGCGTAGTGAAGCTGAATTGGAGTCATTTCTCAAGACTCTTCGTGGACGTGAACGAGTACGGGTTGTTTGCATGGATATGCACGCCCCCTACCGAAAGATGGTCAGAAAGTGGTTCCCTAACGCAAAAATAGTTACAGATAGATTTCACGTTATCAAACTAATAAATCACCACTTCGCCAAAGCTTGCAAACTCATAGATGAGGAGAATCTCGCCTGGGGACGAGGTGGCTTGATTCGTATGTTGTGCACTAGGAAGCAGAATCTTACACCTCTGAAACGCGAGAAACTCGAACAATACTTTAAACAGCAACCGGCGATCGAAAGTCTCTGGAAATTTACTCAGGATTTGACTGAATTATGCAGAAATAAGGGTAAAAACCATACCACTTGTAAAAAACTTATCCCCGAACTGCTGGAACGAGTTGAAATGCTGAAGGCGAGTCCTTTAAAACCTATGCGAACTCTTGGAAAAACGATTACAAGTTGGCTGGAGCCAATCGCAAGAATGTTCAGATATTATAGAAGCAATGGTATTCTCGAGGGTTTTCATCGAAAGATGAAACTTATTCAAAGAAGAGCATATGGGTTTAGGAATTTTGGTAATTATCGGTTAAGAGTACGACTTTTGTGCGGTTAGACTACTTTGGAAATTCGATCAATCTGATCTGAGAATGGAAGGACCATCCCCCTTCTTTGGTGTAGACCCCTTTTGTGCCGTCCCATGTAAACGGCATGTAACCAACAAAAAAAGGCGGTTAAGCCAAAATGACCTAACCGCCTTTAATAACTGGTACACCAGGAGCGATTCGAACGCCCGACCTACGGATTCGTAGTCCGTTGCTCTATCCAGCTGAGCTACTGGTGCGACAGAAGTGGAGGATATATACCCCAGTTTAATTCATACTTCAAGCCTGTTTTTTGCCGTCCTCCTCTTTTTCTGCCTTGTGCAGGATTATTTCATTTTCGACAGGAGTCATAGACGGATCAGGCAGAATTGCAATCTCGGTATTATAGCGTGTTTCATGCTCGTGGATCTCATGGCGCTTGTTGTTAAGCAGATACTGGGCAACATCGAGCGGGAAGTGGCATTCCACCTTTGCGACATGCCTGCGGCTCGCACCGGTCTGGATTCGGCGCAGATAAAAAAGCGCAAGAGTCTCAACCGACCGCACAGTTCCCCGACCTCTACAGTGACTGCAAACCCGATAATTACCAGCCTCTATCGGGGAGCCGAGTTTCTGGCGGGAGATCTGCATCAGGCCAAACTTCGAGATACGGCTGAAATCAACTTTAGCCTTGTCAGAGCGCATGGCAAGCTTAACCCTGCGTTCAACGTCCCGAATATGCTTTTTGTTCCGCATATCGATAAAATCGACCACGATAAGTCCGCCAAGATCTCGTAGACGCAGCTGCCTGCCCAACTCACCGGCGGCTTCCATGTTCGCCTGATAAATAGACTGGTCGAAGTTCCTACCTTTACTGGTGGAGCCGGAGTTAACATCAATGGACACCAACGCTTCCGTGGGCTCGATGACAATGGAGCCACCTGAAGGCAAGTTTACCCTCGGCTGGTAGATCGACTCGATCTGATCTTCGACACTGTACTGGTTGAAGATCGGACGAGACCCTTTGTGCATACGAACTTTGACGTTACGCTGGGCAGAAGGCAGCAAGGAGACGAATTCCTTCACCTGGTCCATGGCATCCTTGGCATCAACCAGGATCTCATCAATGGCCGGATCGAAGTGCTCACGCAGGAAACGGAGTACGGACTGGTGATCCTCATAAACCTGCCCCACACCTTCGAGAGTTTGTGCCTTCTTCTTTATTTCTTCCCAGAGACGGAGCAGGTACCCCACGTCACGGCTCAGGGCTGTCTTGGTGATGTCGACACCGGCAGTACGTACAATCCAGCCTATACCCTCTGGAATTTCCAGAGCGGTCATAGCCTTTCTCAACTTGCTGCGACGTTCCTCACCGGAGATCTTACGACTGATACCGGAAGAATCTGATCCCGGCATGAGTACCACACTGCGGCCGGGAAGCGACAGGTAGGTTGTCATGTTGGCACCTTTTTTGCCAACTTCTTCCTTAACCACCTGGACCATTACTTCCTGGCCTTTTTCAACAACATCAGTGATGCTCAGCTTTTTCCAGTGGTGGGTATCAACCAGTTTCTGTATATGATCCGGCAACTCCTGTCTATAATATTCAGGGTGAATTTCACTGAATGGCAGAAAGCCGTTTTTCTCTGTGCCATAATCAACAAAGGCTGCCTGCAGATTCGGCTCGATTGCGACAATTCTGGCTTTATAGATATTATTTTTGGTCTGAGCCCGGTTGATTGTCGAGACATGGATGGATTCGAGACGTCCATTTTCAAGCAGCGCCAAACGGCACTCTTCAGGTTCCTCGGCATTTATCAAAAGCTTGAGAACCAGATCGCTCTTATCGTCACCCTCGGCCAGCTCGCCATCCTCTGAATCAAGCTCAAAGTCTCTTTCGTCGCTATCCTCGTCTTCAGCAAAGTCCTGCCTGTCTGCTGATCTTGTTTCAAGCTCGATCTCGCCTGTTTCTCCTTCGACATCCTGTTCTTTTGCTTCAGCTCCGGCCTCTTTGGCCTGTCGGCCCCGTCCTCTTCTGCCACGGGATCGGCGCTGTCCGCTTTTCCTTTTCGGCTCCTGATCACTTTCAGCGGCAACTGCCTCGGCGGACTCTTCAGTCGAGACATCTTCAACCGAGACCGGCTCAGCCTGCTCCTGCTCCTGCTCCTGCTCCTGATTGCGCTCTTCTGCTACAACCGGTTTTTTCCTTCTCGGCGCGCGTTTACGCGGTGGTCTGGCAGGTTTGACTGTTTCTGCTTCCGCTGCAGGTTTTGCTTCAGTCGGCGAGCCGGCAGCTGCATCGGCTGCAGCCAAATCACCGCCCTCCCCAGCCGTTCCTGCTTCGCCGGTGTCTTTGGCAGCAGGGCCTCTTTTCCTGCGCGGCGCCCTTCTGCGGCCGGAACTCGCAGCCTCAGGCTTGGCAGCCTGTGAATCTGCACCTTCGGCCTCTTTTCCCGCATCTTTTGCATCAACCGGCACAGTCTCCACCGTTACAGCATCAGTGACTGCCACCATCTCTCTGCTTGCAGCAGAGACAGGCAATCCTGCCGTGGATTCAGGTATGTCTTCGGCAACAGTTTTCTTTTTGCGGGGGGATCTTTTTCTAGCGGGTTTTCTGGCAGCAGGCGCAGCAGTATCAGCATCTGCCGATTTCGCTTCGACTGGCACGGCTGTCGGGGCCGGAGTTGTTGATTCCGGTTGTTCAGCGAGGGGTTGTTGGGCTGGTTCTTCTGTTTTTTTCCTGCGCGGAGCTCTACGTGGACGCGGCTTTTTTACCTGCTCTACTTCTGCCTGCACTGGAGTGGAACCAGCTTTGTCTTCTGCTGCTCCCGAAATAGATTTTGCCGGTGTCTTTTTTCTGACGGGTACATCTTCAGCTTTGTTATCAGGTGCAATTGCCTGACCCACATCTGGCGCAACTTCAGTTTTACTGGTTACCGCGGGAGCCGATTGTTCCGGCTCATCCTCAACGATTGTCTTCCACCATGCACCTGTAGTTGCTTTAATTTTACGTGTTGATTTTTTCCCGTCATTCTTTTTTTGATCTGTCATCTGTATCCTTTATCCACAAAACTATCGACCATGAGCCAATATTTGCGGAGTTCCTCCCCTGCTACGCCATCATGCAGTTTCAAAGCTGAACTGTCACGCATCAGAGAATCTCATATTATCACGACATTATCACGGTAAAACGGGTGATAATCCGGTCGTGCTTCCGGCTGGCATTCTGTCACGTCTTGTGAGCACTACTTCATGCCCATCGCCTGGGGAGCAACCCGGCGAATTGAGTATCTGGATAGTTATCGACGTAACAGGCTTGGCCTGCCTCCAATCTAATTACCTTCTTCGAAGAAATCCTTAAATCTCTTCCCGGGCTGCCATCTGAGCTTTATTCCCATCAGATATCGTTACATTTTCCCGGTCGTTCATTTATGCTTTCGGCGACAACCCCAGAGATTTTCAACTAAATCTTTCTGCGAGGCTGTATCCGGAAGAAATCTTTACAAGGCCTTTTCCTTTTGCGTGGCCGCACTCTTATTCATATGAGTACCCTGATAATACTCCCTAGGTCCACTTTGTCGCAATAACGAAGTTACAACCACCGGAGAAGTTACAAGGACAGGGCGAAAAACGCAAAAGACGGGGGCTTGGTTCGCTTTTGAACCCTAGCAAATATAAAAGTAAAACAATTCCCCTCCATTATCAAGCCCAAATCTCCGACTTTAAACTTGACACAAAAATGCGAGAAACGTACACTCCAGTATTTACTTCTGCCTGTGTTTTATGATGAAATCAGAGCAGTACGTCTTTTTTTACCCGTATATAATACATGACATGTTTGCCACCAGGCACTGCTTACAAAAAAAAGAGCAGTACTCAACCGTCAAACCTTCATAAGGAGCATATTGTGACATCCTCTTCTGTAAAAGGCTCTGTTCGAAGAGCTGTGTTTACAGCGCTGGCCATCCCATCCCTGTTGCTTGCACCTGCCATACTCCTTGCCGAAGGAGTATCTACCGCAGAGTGGGATATTTCTGCTGACAGGATAATCAGGTATGAGGATCCAAGCAGCATAGTCGCTGAGGGCAATATCGTTCTGGAAAAGCGTGTCAAACTTCCACCTAAGACTTTAAAACCAAAAGAGAAGGTGACCGACTGGTCCACACTTCTTGGTGAACCTGCCCCGAAAGCAGTCACAGCCGGTGAGATCGATGAACAGGTCAAGGGGGGTGAGCAATATGAAACTGCTCTCCGGATAGAGGCGGATTGGCTCACGTACGACGTTGATGCAAAAACCATTAAGGCCAAGGGAAACGTCAAAGTCATCGGCAAGGATGATACCCTGTTGGCCGATGAAGGTGTTATCCGGCTCGAGACGGAAACGGGAACGTTCACAGAAGCGGTCATCAAAAGAAAAGAAGATGACCTGCATCTTGAGGGTAAAGCTGTCGAAAAGACCGGCCTCAACACATACCACATTGCCGACGGATGGGTTATTACCTGTGATATCGAAGATGATGAAAATCCGCCATGGAGCTTTTCTGCTGCTGATACCACGGTAAAGCAGGACGGCTATGCGATATTGAAACATGCCAAGTTTAATATCAAAGGCGTTCCCGTCATGTACTCGCCATATCTGGTGGTACCGGTAAAGGAAACACGTCAGTCCGGCTTGTTGCTGCCCGAGATCTCCAGTTCAAACGCCGGTGGTTTCAGCATCGGCATCCCCTTTTTCTGGGCTATTAACGAATACACGGATATGACATTCATACCCGAGTTTTTCGAAGATCGCGGTCTGATGTCGGGAGTTGAGTTTCGCTATACCCTGGCCCAGGACAGTAAAGGTGAGATCATCGGCAACTACCTCAACGATGACCTCTCTGACAGCGACTTCACCTCCGATTATTATACCGACACAGGTTATACCCACGACAACAGCGATCGCTATTGGATTCGCGGTAAGGCAGACCATGGTTTTGGCGACGGCTGGAATTCCCGCCTTGATATCGATATAGTCTCCGATCGTGATTATCTCACCGAGTTCAAGAGCGGTTATACCGGCTTTGACGATAGCGACAAACGTTTTCTCGACACCTACGGGCGAGGGTTTGAAAACCGCACCGATGACACCCGGGAGAACACCCTCAAATTCCAGAAGAGCTGGGACGGCATGTCTCTGCAGGGCAACTTTCTGGTCATCAACGATGTTCGGGAAGAAAAAGATGACCCCACTCCATTGTGGAAGCTTCCCGAAATTAAATTCGCAGGGCTGGTGCCCATCACCAACACCATTACCAGCTTTAAATGGGATGCGGACTATGTAAATTATTACCGGGAAGATGGTGTGGGAGCGCATCGCTTCGACATTCGCCCGGCGATCAGCACCCCGATACCACTGTCTCAATACCTGGAGTCGCGGGCAGAACTTGGTGTTCGCAATACCTTTTATGTGATTGAAGAATATGGTGATGGCGATCCCGACAACGATTACGGCAGTACCGAAAACAGGTTACTGGCTGATTTTGAAATGGAAATTGGCTCCACCCTCCTGAGGGAATTCCCACTCTCCGGTGAAACGTACTCAGCCTTTGATCACCAGGTGTACCCGTATATCAAATATAACTATGTCACAGATGTCAACCAGGATGACCTCCCTGACTTCGACGATGTCGACCGGGTTCTTGAAGAGAACAAGATCACCTATGGTGTCGACAACTTCTTCCACATTTACAGCGGCGCTAAAGAACGTGAACTCGGCTACCTGAAAATTTTTCAAAGCTACGACTTCACCGACACCAACGACGGCAACTTCGCCAACGAGGTGGTGGACGAACCCTTCTCGGATGTTACCCTGCGCCTGGCCTTCAGGCCGACCACCAGAACCTATCTGAAATACGAAACCGACTATAATGTCTACGGTGACGGATTCGTTCGACACAGTGTGGAGAGTAGCTACATCAATCGCAGAGGAGATTTTTTCAGCCTTGATTACAGTTACCTTGAAGGAGAAGATGTTGAACAGCTGAACGGCACAATAAATGCCAAACTGTTCTATAACTGGTACGCCGAAATCGAGGTCGAACAATCGCTCGCTGAAGACGAGACGAATGAGGCAAATGTATCGCTCCTTTATCTGGCAAAATGCTGGGGTATCGAGTTCCAGACCAAGTATACACCTGAAGACACCCGTTTCATGGTCACCTTCAGCCTGGCTAATCTCGGCAACCCGTTCAGGGTTGACATGTAATCGCCCAACGATAACGTTGGATTAGAGGACGCAATGTATTTTGATATTTTTAACGGAGACGGTGACGGGATTTGTGCCCTGCACCAACTCCGTCTTGCCGAACCTCAGCCTGAGGCTGTCTGTATTACCGGTGTGAAACGAGACATCAAGCTTCTGGCCAAGCCCGAGCTTGCCGAGACCGAAGACGCCATGATTACGGTGCTCGATGTTTCCCTGGACAGCAACAGGGACGGTCTGCTTGAACTCCTGGCGCGCAACAACACCATCCAATATATAGACCATCACGCCGCCGAACCGATCCCCGACAATCCGCTGCTGACAGCACACATCGACCTCTCTGCAGATACCTGCACTTCGCTCATAGTCAATAAACTGCTCAGCGACCGTTTCGCCGCCTGGGCTGTTTGCGGCGCCTATGGAGATAACCTGCACGTCCAGGCAGAAAAGCTTTCGGCGAGTCTTGGATTGAAGGAGCTGCAAATCAATTCGCTTCGTGAAATTGGCGAGCTTCTGAACTACAACGGTTATGGTGCAGACATAGCTGATCTGCATTTCGAGCCCGCCGAGTTATACAGGGCAGTATCGAAATACACCGATCCTCTGGCATTCCACAGCGAATCTCCAGAGCTTGGCCGACTTCGGGACGGTTTCCGGAACGATATGGAGCGTGCAATGGCCGTCAGGGAATATCCCAACACGGGCCAAAACAGACTCTACTTCTTCCCCGATGAGGCCTGGGCAAGGCGCGTTTCAGGTGTTTTTGCCAACCTCAAGGCTCGGGAGAAGATGGATGCCGCCCATGCCCTGATAACAGAGAACAGCGACAACAGTCTACGCATCAGCGTCCGCGCGCCACTGAATGACAAACGCGATGCTGTTCAACTCTGTAAGCAGTTCCCGACAGGCGGAGGCCGTGAGGCCGCTGCAGGAATCAACAGTCTTCCCGCTGAGATGCTTGACCAATTTATAGAGAAATTTAACAGCACGTATCCTTGATTCCGGTGATGGTGTGACCCGTCAAACCAAACAGCCCATGCTGGAAAAAAGCGCATTATCGAAGAGTACCAGGCCACCTCACAGACTACGTCTGCTTGTTGCTGTGGCCGTTGCCTGCCTTTGCCTTATCGGCGGATATTTTTTCAAGCCGCTGGCCGGGCATTTATCTGCCGGGGTATCCCAGGCAACAGAAAACCCACCTGAGTCGGCACCGGGTACCGACGATGTTATCATCAACATTGACACAGCTGATTACCGGAAGCTTTTTGACGAATTAGCCAACGATCACGGCTTTGACAGAATTGAACTGGCCAGTCTCTTCTCCGGCCTCACTATAGACCAGGCGGCCCTGAACCTGATCAGTGACCAGGTGGAATCACGCCCCTACCTCAAGTATCTGGCATTATTGGCCACCCCTGCGATAATACAGGCGGGAAAAGAAAAGCTGGAAGAGCATCGTGAGTTGCTCGATGCAATTGAAGCACGTTACGGTGTCGACAGGGAATACCTGATTGCCATCTGGGGTATTGAAACCAGGTTTGGTCAGCGACAGGGAAAACATGAAGTTTTTCGTGTTTTAAACACCCTGTTCAGCAACTATCCGAGAAGGTCCGGATTCTTCAGGGATGAACTTGTCAATTTTCTGCTGTTATGCAGGGAGTACGGGCTTAGCCCCCGGTCCGTAATGGGATCGTATGCTGGTGCCTTTGGTCAGCCACAGTTCATTCCTTCCAGTTTCAGGGAATATGCTGTCAGTTTTGATGATGACGACAAGCCTGATATCTTCGACTCGATCCCCGATATTCTTGCCTCCATTGCCAATTATCTGCACCGCCATCACTGGGTGCTGGATGCACCCGTTATAGTGAACATAGGCAACGAACTCAACACAGACAATCTTAAAGAGGCTCTTGAAGCAGGTCGCAGAGGCCGACTACCACGACAGGAAATACAGGACGCCCAGGGAGTCGAGCTCCCTCCATCCCCTGACAACAGACCTTTGGTTGTTGTTGAGTTTCAACCTAATCCTTTTTTTGGTAAAACCCCTCAGTACTATGCCGGCTACCCGAATTTTCAGGCCATTACCGCCTGGAATCATTCAAACAGATATGCCATGATAGTTACTCATTTCGCTCAGGCTATGACCAGGTAACATAACTCACCTGATGATATTTCAAACTTTCCCTGACAATCGGAGAGATATTATTTTAATTGTGCGCTGTTATTTATTGTTACTCTTTCTTTCGCTCTGTGTGCCCTGGCACGCTGCTCAGGTTTTTGCAGCAATACAGCCTGTTGCCCCAGGGGATGTGCCGGTCTTCACCGACGACGATTCACAGGAATCTCTCCTTACCGCCGCACGGATTCATCGTTCATATCTTGCCCAACTGCCAGTCGACCATACTGCAAAGATTTATGGATTGAGCTATTCCCGCAACTGGCTGATCTCATCGTTGGATGAGTTCATCACGCTCATAGAAAATGCCAGTGGCGCCGAACAACTCAACCGGAAGCTGATTGAAAGATTTGAGATTTATCAATCCACCGGGCGGAGGTCTGGCCCTGGAAACACTATGCTCGTTACCGGCTACTTCGAACCGGTAATCCAGGGCAGCCTACAAAAAACACCCAAATTCAGGTTCCCCATCTATTCCCCACCACCATCCCTGGTATCCAGGAAAAGCAACACAGGGCAAACTGAAGTAGGTAGAATCGGAAAGAATAATGCTTTCCTCCCCTTCTGGACCCGGGCTGAAATTGAAGGTTCCAACGTGCTGGCCAGCTCTGAGCTGGTTTATCTTGCCGATCCGGTCTCTGCCTTTTTTCTGCAGATACAAGGGTCTGGGAGGATTTCACTGCCAGATGGGAGTATCAGGTCTGTTCGCTTTGCCGGGCATAATGGTCATGGTTACAAAAGCATCGGTAAGCTGCTGGTTGATGAGGGTAAGCTTGAACTCCACAACTCCTCCACTCCCAACATCAAACAGTATCTTGCTCATCACCCGGAGGAACAAAGGCGGGTGCTGCACTACAACCCCAGAATCATCTTTTTTAACTGGGGTGATGATGGCCCGCCAAACGGAAGCCTGGGATTGCCGCTCACTGCCGGCCGATCTATCGCTTTAGACCAGTCCCTGCTATCGACCGGAGTATTCTATTGGCTGAGTAGCACCGTACCGATTTTAAACGATGGCGGCGAGGTGGTTGCCTGGGTTCCGGATAAGCGATTTGTACTGCCACAGGACAGCGGTGCCGCAATAGAGGGCCCTGGTCGCGTAGACCTCTTTATGGGTTCCGGGCACTATGCCAAACACGCAGCCGGTGTAATGAGACAGCCCGGCAAACTCTACCTTTTTATTAAGAAGGGTTTCCCGGCAGTATCTGATATTCCAACATCTCATTAGATCAACTACCCGAAACTTGATTATTCTATGGCAATCACAACTAGCTGCCGGGCCATAACCCTAACCACTGATTTCGGTACAGACGATGAATATGTTGCGGTAATGAAGGGAGTAATTCTCTCCAGACTCTCCCCGCCCGCAACAGTTCAGCTCATTGATATCTGCCACACCATTCCCGCCCAGGATATTCATTGCGCTTCCTGGTTGCTGGCTAGAGCCTGCCGGTATTTTCCCTCAGGAACTGTTCATGTTGCGGTGATTGATCCCGGCGTTGGTTCTGATCGCCGGGTTATAGCCATCACGAACCAACAACATATTTTCATAGGTCCCGATAATGGCGTGTTTACCCGGATACTGCAAAGCGCATCACCCCGCACTGATCCCGTACGGGTCTACCAGGTGACCAATAAAAAGCTCTTTTTACCTCAAATCAGCACCACCTTTCACGGTCGTGACATCATGGCACCGGTAGCAGCCGCTCTGGCATCCGGTACACCTCTATCCATGGTCGGCAGCGAGATTGAACTGAGTTCCTGCACTATCCTGCCGTTACCCCAAAAAGAACTTCGAGCAGACTCCGCTGTCGGCGAAATAGTACATATCGACAGATTTGGTAATCTCTGTACCAATCTGACGGCTGATGATGTACAGCCACTACTGGATAAGGGCAGTCTCAAAATACATCTCGGCAACACCACGATCAACGGTTTAAGCGGCAGCTATTCAGCAGCCCCGGAGGGTGATGTACTGGCGCACTTCGATAGCCACTTTCACCTTGAGATCGCTGTGAATGGAGGATCGGCCTGCAAGCTGCTCAGTGCAAACACAGGTGATACAATTTATGTTTCACTCTCTGATCTGAAATAAAAAAGGAGCTGTCTCAAAACCTGAGACAACCCCTTTTTAATTTCCCCTGTTGCTGAGACAACTCAGCAGAACACTGGCAATTATTTCTGCAGCAAGGCGAAGCGTTCCCAGAAATCAGGGAATGATTTTGCCACGCAGTTCTCACCGTGGATCTTTACGCCAGGTACCCGGAGTCCGGCCACGGCAAAGCACATCGCCATCCGATGATCTTTATAGGTTTCGATATCGGCGCCATGCAGGTTTTTACCGCCGTCACCATGGATAATCATCCGGTCTTCAAACTCTTCAACCGTGGCACCCATCTTGGTCAACTCGGTCACCGTGGCTGTAAGTCTGTCGCACTCTTTGATGCGGAGATGGGCAATGTTGGTGATTTCGGTTTTTCCCTGAGCGAAAGCCGCAACCACTGCCAGAGTCGGCACCACGTCGGGCATATCCCCCATATTGACCGTAATCCCTTCCAGCGGGCGGGAAGCGGAAACTGTTATACCATCACCTGCCTTTGCGACCTCACAGCCCATGCGGCCGAGCAGAGGTACCAGCATTGCATCACCCTGCAGGGAAGGGACCGGCACATTGCTCACGGTCACCTTACCGCCTGTCACGGCTGCTGCAGCCCAGAAATAGGAAGCATTGGAAGCATCACCCTCAACTTTATAATCCTGCGCTTTATAACAGCCCTGGGGAATGGTAAAGGATGAGAAGTCAGGTGCCGCCTCAACCATGATACCGAAATCCGCCATAACCGCCAGAGTCATCGCCACATAAGGCTTGGAAAGAACCTCACCCTCAACTTTCAAAGTAGCTGGTTGAGCAGCATAAGGTGCCACCAGCAGGAGTGAGGAGAGGTACTGGCTTGACTTGCCCTCTGGGAGAACAGTTTCACCACCGCTCAAACCGCTGCCCTGAATACGCAGTGGCGGGCAGCCCGTGTTATTGATAGAAGCAATGTCAACGCCCCACCCCTGCAGAGCTTTCATCAGCGGATCAATGGGGCGTTCATGCATACGTTCGTCACCATCAATAATGAAAGTTGAGTGGCCCAGGCCGGTTACAGAGGTGAGAAAGCGTGTTGCTGTACCATTATTGCCAAGGTAAATCGGCTCATCACTGGGCTGAATTTTTCCACCGCCACCTTCGACTGTCCAGACACCGTCGCCCTTGGTGATGGTCATTCCCATCTGGCCAAGTGCTTTTGATGAGTAGTCGGTGTCTTCGCTGACCAGTGGCCCAATAAGCGTGCTGGTGCCGTTACCCAGAGCGGCCGCAATAAGCGCTCGCTGGGTGAGGCTTTTGGAGCCCGGCAAGGTCACAGTCTTATCTATCTTTTGAACAGGTGTTATTTCAATCATGATAATTCCTTTATTTATCCGTACAGTAACTTCAGCCGAACCCTTTCGGGCTCATATTCTAAATGTTTTTGGTCTCACTGTTTCCTGTTGCTTCAAGAAGTATCCGGCGCATGGTTGCAACGGGTGCGGTCTTGCCGGTCCAGAGTTCAAACTGGGCTACACCTTGATACAACAACATCTCAAGACCATTTACCGTGATACAGCCTGCCTCGGCCGCCTCCCTGAGTAATCTGGTCGTCAAAGGAGAATAAACGATATCCATCACCACCGCATAACCAGCCAGGGCCTGCACCGGCACCAGACTCGCGTCAGTATTCGGAGCCATGCCCACAGAGGTCGCATTGACCAGTATATCTCCCTGCAACTCCGTCACTTCGGTAAGAGAGCACCAACCACAACCGAGAACATCAGCCAGAGCCCTGCCACGGGACTCTGTTCTGCTGCACAGCACAATCTCTGCGCCCGCTTCCTTGAAACCGAAGCCCAGAGCCCGAACGGAACCACCGGCCCCGAGGATGATGATGCGCTTACCTTTTAAATCAATTTTTTCCTGCAATGCCCTGTTGGCACCAATCCAGTCCGTATTAGACCCGCAAAGAACTTTCCGGCCTTCGACCTGAACAAGGCGAAGCGTATTGACCGCCCCTATTCTTGCCGCTACCGGATCAACTTCATCCAAATGCTGAATCACATTCTCCTTATGGGGAATGGTGACACTTGCGCCACAAATGGAGAGACCTTTCATACCTCGAATTGCAGCGGGCAGATCTTCCACCGGGAAAGGTACATAAACACAATCCTCACTAAGTTCCGCAAAGGCCGCGTTATGCATCAGCGGACTCAGGGAGTGACTGACAGGGTTACCGATTATGCCGAATACTCTGGTTTTGCCGGATATATTCATTTACGACTCCGGGTTATTACAATTTGCTGAATGGTTATCAGGGGTTCAATCGATCGAGAGGGACTTCAGGGCGCGACGCATATCCGTCACTGAGATCTGCCCCGGCGCCGTGCCTGCACCATCGTCCGGTGCACAGTAGGTCATAAAGCCACCAAGCTCCAGTGTGGCTAAACGGCTGATGACTCCGGCGCGGCCCATGCAAAAAGCAATCAGCGGCAAACCGATTTTGCGGGCATCCTCCTGCAACTGCAATACACGCAGCACATCGCTGAAGTTCGTGGCAGTGGTGATGATCTTACCGATATCCGCACCTTTATCTTTCATAGCGGTGAGAATATCCAGCAGCTCCTCTCTGGAACCGGTCGACTCGAAGTTGTGATTAGAGACGATGAGCTTGGTAAACGATGCCTGCAGGCCGGTCAGCAAACGATCAAAAGAGCTTTGCGGAGCCTTCAACTCAAGATCAATAAAAGCAGCCCCTCTACTCACCGCCTCCTCCAGGAGTGCCAAACGGCTCTCTTCAGGCCCGGCAAAAAAGCCGCCTTCCCAATCCGGCCTGCAGGTAAAGAGCAGAGGGCGATCTATCCGGGTAAGGAATGGTTCAATTACCGGATCAGCTAGAGCATCGACCCGGATCTCCACCACATCGGCCTCAACTGAGGCAATCTCAGCTGCGGCAATGGCCTCTGCCACCGAACCTTTACCGATCGCTACACAAATCAGACCACCGGACTGCATTTCCTCTCCCATCCCTTTATCACCCATTTGCTCTAAATCCAAGGCAGGTGCCCGTTGGCCCTATCTGATCCAATCAAGTCTCAATCCGCCAATCATCTCCCGGACTGAGTCGAGTTTTTCTTCCAGAACATACTCGCGGATACCGTCAACCACATCTTCACTCGCTCTGGGATTAACAAAGTTCGCTGTCCCGACCTGCACCGCACTGGCACCGGCGAGCATGAATTCCAAGGCATCTTCTGCCGATTCGATCCCGCCAATACCAATAAGCGGGATGGAAACAACCTGTGACGCATCAAAGACCATTCGCAAGGCAACAGGCTTGATGGCCGGCCCGGAAAGACCGCCAATGACATTTGCCAGCTCAGGCCGCTTCTTTTTCAGATCAATGGCCATACCGATCAAGGTGTTGATCAGGGAAATTGAGTCGGCACCGCCCTCCTGCACAGCGTAAGCCATCTCCTTGATATCTGTTACATTGGGAGAGAGCTTGACGATCACCGGAACAGAGCACACCTCTTTGACCGCAGTAGTTACTGCTGCGGCCATCTTAGGATCGCCACCGAAGGCAACTCCGCCTTCTTTGACGTTTGGGCAGGAGATGTTGACCTCTATACCCGCCACCCCTGGTACGCCTTCGAGCCGTTTGGTGATCTCCCGGTATTCTTCAATCGAGCCACCGAGGATGTTGACGATCACAGGAACATTAAGGCCATGGAGATACGGCATTTTCTCTGTAATAAAGCGATCGACACCGACGTTCTGCAAACCAATCGCATTCAGCATACCGCAGGCAGTCTCCACAATTCGTGGCGGCGGATTTCCCGGTCGCGGCTCAAGAGAGATCCCCTTGACTATCACCGCTCCCAGCTTTTGCAGATTCATCAGTTCTTCGAACTCACTGGCATAGCCGAATGTTCCCGAAGCTGTCATAACCGGGTTGGCAAGCTCCAGGCTGCCAATTTTTACACGCAGATCCGGCTCACCGGATTCGGGGCCTCTGGTATTTACGAATTCCATTTCAGCTCCCTTGCATCAAAAACCGGACCATCCAGACAGACATGAACATATTTACCATCGCCGACAGGTCTGGAACAGCCCAGGCAGGCACCCATACCGCAAGCCATGACACTTTCGACTGATACCTGGCAGGCGAGTTTCTGTTCTTCGCACCAGAGGCTTACAGCACCCATCATAGGCTCAGGCCCGCAGGCATACACCTGCGTGTTTGCAGGCAAGTCAGAACTTTTGAGAAGTTCGGTCACAAAACCTTTAGTGCCGTAGGAACCGTCATCCGTGGTTGCAAGAGTACGAATGCCGATTTCATCAAAGTCAGCCATTACAGGTTCAACCTCACCTTTTGTACGGCCGCCAAGTATCACCAGATCTCCATTGGTAGAACCTGTCTTACTGCGACTGATCTCTTTGGCGAGATAGAGCATTGGTGCAATGCCCAGGCCGCCACCGACAAGACAAACCGGTCGGTCTTTATCGATGGTGAAAGCCTTGCCGAGTGGCCCCAGTACTGAAACCTCTTCTCCCACTTTCAGGTGAGCAAGAAGATCTGTTCCACGGCCGACAATCTTGAAATACACTTGGATATGACCGCTGGAATCAGCCTGATGGATTGAAAACGGTCTCCGCAATAGCGGATCTTTGCCTAAAGCGGCACGAATCATGACAAATTGACCCGGTTTGCAAGCACTGGCTATCTGCGGTGCTTTGAGTGTTAGCCGGACGTTTTCATCCGACAAGTGCTCTACACGGGTAACTATTGTTTTTTCCTGATATTGTGGCATAGTTACGTCTGCTCTTTTTTGGTTTGAGATACTTCAGATTACTGTTTATGAAATGAGGCTGTGAATGGTTGTAACCGACCCGATGATACTGGTGTTTTCGGCACTTTTGGGTGCTATTGTAGGAAGCTTTCTGAACGTTGTTATTCTGCGCCTGCCAGAAGAAGATGCGTCAATCGTATTTCCCGCTTCACATTGTCCTGTATGTAAACATTCACTCGCATGGTATGAGAATATACCTGTTCTGAGCTATATTGTCCAACTCGGAAAGTGCCGTCACTGCGATGTAAAAATTTCGCTGCAATATCCGGTGGTGGAAATTCTGATGGCAGTGCTCTCAATGGCGGTTTTCGCCAAATTCGGCCTTTCCGTTGCCGCGGCCGGTTATTTTATCTTCTGCGCAGCCTTGCTGGCTATTATTTATATAGACATTCACCTGCAGATCATACCTGATGTAATCAGCCTGCCAGGTATTGTGCTCGGCTTTCTATTTTCTCTGGTCAATCCCTATGTCAGCTGGTCTGACTCACTGATAGGCATACTTGCAGGCGGCGGCGTTCTCTATGCTATTGCCCTGCTCTATTTCATCTGGCGAAAACAAGATGGCATGGGTGGTGGCGATATCAAGTTACTGGCCATGCTCGGTGCATTTCTGGGCTGGCAGTCATTGCCCTTTATTTTCTTCGCAAGCTCGCTTTCCGGCTCAATAGTCGGTATTGCCGCAATGCTCATTCAGAAGAAAGGCGGTAAGACCAAAATCCCTTTCGGGCCTTTTCTCTCGCTGGCAGGTCTGGTGTATCTGTTCTACGCACCAACCATACATTTTTATTTCGATCTCTACCTCAAAGGTGAGTGGCCGTAGTATCGAACCTCAGCGCCGGCCTTGATGCGTTTGCGCGAAAAAGATCATCAGTTCTGAAACTTTTTTAATGAGTCTTTGACAGCAAAAACTCACAGGCTCATCATTCGGATCTCTCAGCCAGTTCAATTGCCAGTTCACGCCCCCGTTCTATGGCATCCTCGTACTGTTCTTTACTGTGACCATATCGAGGATAACGTTTCCTGAACCAGGAAGATTCTAAACGGGGCAGGCGACCGACCAACTGCAGGAAAAGCCCGATGGTACGCCATGGTTCCGAGCTCGAATGAAGATACACTATTGGGGATTTGACCCTGGCCCCGAAGTTTTTCAGAATTGCTTTCAGCCCCCAGTAGTGAACCCTCCAGTATGACCGACATGAGATAAACGGTATTACAGTTGTGTCGGCAAGTAGTTTCCTGCCATACCTGTCGAGAAAATCAAGCATGGGACCACTTGGATTATATGACCAGGTAGGCCCGGCAAGTATCACTGAATCCCATTTCCGGTCTACCAAATGGTCCACTGGAAATATTTGCACATGTCGTCGAAAAAACGATGAAATCATCACATCCGCCATTTTCTTCCATGTCAGAAAAGGAAAAGTGATATGAACGACAGGCTCCAGTCGCTCCAATACCACCTCAACGCCTTCCTTTTCAAGGCCATTAACCAGTTTTTGTATCAGCAACTGGGTTTGTCCCGAAAATGAGTAGTAAACGATCAGTACCCGTTTTGTGTTCACCGCCACCTCTCTCTGCAGAATAATTACTCGCCATTACGCACATTTTGCACAATATACCAAATTTCAGGCAAAAAAAAAGCCCCCGATTTCTCGGGGGCTTTTTATATGTAAAAGAAGACGATTAGTGTCCTTCTACCTCGTGCTCTACACCCACTGCAATTTTGTAGAGGATGGTTACGATCAGGATACCTGCAGCCCAGATACCGAGCGTAATACCAATTTCGTTAGCAGTCGGGTAGTACTCGTTGATCTCTTCGAGTGGGCTAACAACCAATCCACCAAAGAGGAAGCCAAGTCCCTTATCAAGGTAAAGAGCGACAAAGGTACCCGCACAGGCAAGCCCAATCAGTGCCTCGTTGTACACCTTGGTAATCTTCATGTAACCGAAGACTGCAAGTGAACCAAAGCAGAGGAATGTCGCGGTCCACATGAAAGGAACAAGGTTATTATACACATGCCCGTGATGCTCAAGACCGAAGAAGAGGTACTCAAGGGAGTGCTTATGACCCGGAATGTTCGAATACCAGCCCACAAAGAATTCCAGCAGCATGAAGAACGCGTTAATAATCGCTGCGTACATAATGATGGTGGTCAGCTTACTGATCGCCTCTTTACCAGCATCAAAATTAGCAACACGCTTCATGACAAGACATGCAATAACGATGATGGCAGGTCCGGCCGCAAACGCGGAAGCGAGGAATCGTGGTGCGGTAATCGCAGTCAACCAGAGATGTTTACCTGGCAGACCCATATACAGCATCGCGGTTACGGTGTGGATGGAAACAGCAAACGGAATGGAAATATATACGAAGATATAAACCCATTTCGGTGGAGCAACCTGCTTGCGCTCAGCGGTAAGAATAACCCAACCACAGATCACGTTGAGAATAAGATAACCCCACAGTACCAACATATCCCAGAACAACATGGAATTAGGGGTTGGGTAGAAAATCATGTTCAAACCACGATCTACCTGACCAACATCGGCAAGGATGAACATCAGACAGATAATCAGCGCACCAATGGCGAGAAACTCACCAAGAATAGTGATACGTCCGAAAACTTTGTAGTTGTGGATATAGTATGGGAGAACCAGCATCAATCCACCAGCAGCCACACCAACCAGAAAGGTAAACTGAGAAATATAGAGACCCCAGGAGAGGTCACGTCCCATACCGGTCAGTCCCATACCAATTGTGAACTGCCGGTAGTAGCAGAAAGCTCCAACTGCAATGAATGCGCTCAGGAAAGCGAGCCACATCCAGTAGGCACTATTGCCTTTCAACGCTTTTTCTATCATGACGACCTCACACTATGTAAAAGACTGACGGTTTGGTTCCCAGAGCAGGCTTTCTCTGGATCGTAGGCTCCTTGTCTAGGATCTGGCGGATCTCTGAATTCGGGTCATTCAAGTCACCGAATACAAAAGCGCCGCTTTCCTTGACAGCTTCAACACACGCAGGCTCAAGACCACGTGCAAGACGCTCATCACAGAAAGTACATTTCTCTACAACACCGCGCATACGGGTTGGGAATTCTGGATTGTACTTCTCAATGTGTTCACGCGGGTCAAACCAGTTAAAGCTACGTGCACCGTATGGACAACCGACCATACAAAAACGACAGCCGATACAACGATGATAATCCATAGCTACAATGCCGGTTTCCTTCTCTACAAAAGTAGCCTGGGTCGGGCAAACACGGACACATGGTGGATTATCACAGTGGTTACAGAGCACAGGAAATTTATTTTCCTGGGCCTGCTTTGGGTAGTGATAGTGCGAGTGCTCAGGGAAAGCATTTGGAAAAGGCATAGGCCAGATCCATTTGATTTCGCTTTTTTTGCTCTCAATCTTTGGAATATTATGATGCGAGTTACATGCATTAACGGCTTTTTCGATCAACTCCGGCTTGCCGTAGAGTTTACGCATATCGATGAGAAGGCCAAGTCGGATACCATCGCTTCCACCTTCTGCATGTGCTGCCACTGCTGGTGCTCCATGCGCTGCTGAAGAAGCATGCGCAGAGGTCGAGGTCAACTTAACGACCGCCGGGGCGCCAATGCCAGCAAGTGCAGTGGCACCAGCCATTTTCAGAAATTTTCTTCTGTTATTATCCATCAGTGCGTCTCCTTATTCTTCGCTTCTATATCAGCGGGCGTAATATGGCAGTTCCAGCATTTTGGAGTTACGTCAACATACACGTGGCATTCATCACAAAATTTTTCTTTGTTGGAGTGACACTCCATACATGCCAACTGCAGGCTTCTACGGTAGTCAACGCCGTTGACGTTGATCATATCACGCTTGCCTTCGCGAAGCGCAGCATCGCGCCATTCATTGAGAAGTTTCATATGCTTGGCACGCATCTCACTGGCTGGGGCAACACACTCTTTTTCACCTCCTGGTGGTAATTCAGGCTTTGGCATCGGACCTGCGGACAATCCGTTGTACCAGAAGGGAAACGTGACAAAAAGGACGAAAATCAGCAGTCCTGGTATTACTATACGTTTGTTAAACATGGTCATACTCCTATGTTCTGGTCAGGATTTATCACACAAGCGTGCGAAGACCTTCATCGAGGTTAGCGCGGTTCTCGCCTTCGTTCTCCTGAACAATCGCGTTACCGACAAGCTCGGAAACACCACAGACACCTACTTCAGGGGTCCAGTAGTTATTCAGGGAAGTCAGGGTTGCACGGTCGATTGCGCATACACAGGAGAGCATGTTGACGTCGAACTTGTCGCGTACATACTGAACCGCGTTAGCACGTGGAAAACCTGAGCGCATCCTCAGTTCCATGATCTCGTCGGTGTTCAAACCTGTACCGGAGCCACAGCAGAAAGTCTGCTCGCGAATGGTTCCTTCCGGCATTTCTACCCAGTCGACAACATGATCAAGAACGTAGCGAGGCTCATCCAAAAGACCCATTGCACGAGAAGTGTTACAGGAGTCATGGAAAGTCGCCTTGACATGGCTGTTGCGGCTCTTATCGAACTTCAGCTTACCATGCTTGATAAGGTCGGCGGTAAACTCAGTGATATGTACCATCTTGGTTGAGGCTGCGTTCTGGAATTTGGTACCTGTAATAGCAGATACAGGGGTTTCCAGGAAGTCGGCCGGACCGTTCATGGTGTCCATATACTGATGGAGTACACGCCACATATGACCACACTCACCACCGATAATGTACTTGACGCCGAGGCGCTCTGCCTCTGCATACATCTTGGCGTTGAGCTTCTTCATGGTCTCGTTATTGGTAAAGAGACCAAAGTTACCACCCTCGGAAGCGTAGGTTGACCAGGTGTAATCCAGGCCAATCGCTTCAAAGAGGATCATGTAACCCATGGCGGTATAGAGACCAGGCTCGGCAAATACGTCGGCGGAAGGAGTAATGAACAGAACCTCTGCACCTTTACGGTTGAAGGTAACGTTCGGACGTACGCCGGTCAGGTTCTCAACGTCATCTACGAGGAAGTCAACGTTGTCCTTGAAGGTATGCGGCTGCAGACCCATATGGTTACCGGTACGGTTGGAGTTGGAGGCTGGCTCCAGAATCCAGTTGATACCGACACCTACCAGGTGCAGAAGCTCGCGGAGCATCATGGTGATCTCTGCGGTATCAATGCCGTACGGGCAGAATACGGAACAGCGACGACACTCAGTACACTGATACGAGTACATGAACCACTCTTTCAGGACGCCTACGGTCATCTCTCGACCACCAACCATCTTACCGAGGATCTTACCACCGAGGGTGAAATCGTTACGGTAGACGGAGCGGAGCAGCTCTGCACGAAGTACCGGCATGTTTTTAGGGTCACCGGTTCCGAGGAAGAAGTGACATTTGTCGGCACATGCACCACAACGTACACAACAATCCATGAAGATCTTCAGGGAACGGAACTTGTCCAGTCGCTCTTTCAGGCCCTGGAGGATAATATCCTTCCAGTCTTCCGGCAGCTTCCAGTCGTCATCCTCAGGAGACCACTCACGGGCATTCGGGAAATGGAGACCTTTCTGGCTGTTGAGGTACTCAACTTTTTCCTTTTTGGCGGGGTAGGCGTAATTTCCAGGCTTAAACTCGACCGGGATTTCCATCCAGTCCTTGGTCGGCACCGCTCCAGTTGCCAAGGATGGCCCCTTCACCACGCTTTTTGATAATTGTTCTAATTTTGGAACTGACATCGCTATTTATTCCTTATAAGCAAGTTTGGGAGATCTGTTATTCCTCATCCTTCTGAGGAGGCAACTCTTTCTCAACAGGAAGACCGGCTTCAACCATGTACTCACGGAACTCGTCCTCATACCCTGCATAAGAATGCGGAAGGATACGTGGGTTCCATGGGTTGACGTGGCGATTCTCACGGGTGTCATTCTTCATGTTCCTGGTCGGGCTCATGAAAACACCACCCATGTGCATCAGCTTGCTGAACGGAAAGTAAGCCAGCAGAACACACACAAGGAACAGGTGAGTATAAAAGAGCGGGCTCAGGCTAACCTGAATGGTAGGCTGAAGAGTTACCAGACCTACACCAAGTGTCTTGATCGCGGTAATATCAACATCGGTACGCAGAAAGTGACGCATCAGAATACCGGTGGTAGCAATACCGAGAATAAGGAACAGCGGAAAATAATCGTTGATCAGCGAAATGTAACGAACCTTGGTACTGGCAATTCTTCTCGCAAAAAGGAAGAGTACACCGACAACGATACCAGCACTGGTAAGGTACCAGGTCGGGTTGCCGATAGAGAAGAATCCATCAAGCGCCTCAATCAGAGCAAGCAGGCCAGGGAAAGGGTCGAGGAAAAACCTCATGTGCCTGATTATGATCAGCAGGAAAGAGTAATGGAAAATCAGGGCGAACAGCCAAAGCCATTTCGAAGACTCATAGGTGATTTTCGGTCCATCATGCACCTGCGCATGGGTATTTCTGAAGAGTGACCTGAATGTGAAAATCTCCAGTGCCATCCGGGCAATAACCTGGGCGTTGGTATGCGGAGCCTCAAGCTTGTTGTGCTTGATAAAATCAAGCGATTTTCCCTGTCCGCAGGTGGTCTGAATCGAAAATGGCACAGGGGTCTTGGCCCACTGCACGATCCGATAGACAAACCCGCCAAGGAAGACCAAAATGGCCAGATACGGGAAGGCGACACCAAAGATGTACGACATTCCAGGTACCTGCGACCCTAGCCAGGCAACCGCTGCTAAAACAACGACTGCCAGAAATGATAAGGCGTACTTCATTTCTTACCTCGCTTCAATAGAACTTGTTTTTGGAAACCGCAGTGAAGACCGACACACCTTCAGCACAGAGACCAGTTGATTAGCTTTATACCTTCTTTATAAAATCCTGTGTATTTTCAAGCGACAATTTGGAGGGGCATTTGCTGTCAGTCAATATACTGGAGCCGGACTTAATCTCTCGCACCCTGATGGAGTAGAGCTTTTCCCGGTATTCCATATAAATGTCGAATGCAGCCAACACAGCCAAATCTACCGCAAACTCAAAATCATAAAGATCTTTAAAGAGAGAAGAGCACTCCTTTTCTCTTTCAAGCATGTTTCTGGTGATATGTTTCACAGCATTTAGAGGAGCAACTGCCTCCGCTGGGGAGAAATTCTGAACCGCCCTGATCCTGACGATTTGCTCAACAGGCCCCCTGAAGTCTTCAGGGTCGTTCCCAGCTGCCAACATATCAAACAACTGTTCAAGTCCGTCCCGAATAGATACACCGGTGGGGTTAGAAAACTTATCCTTCTCCTTTTTGAAAAAATCTGAAGAAGGGTATGTGGAGAGGGTGTAGTCAACCCACTGGGCTACAATTTTGTCCCGGTTATTCCGGATTACTTCTGCGAGATCCATTCACTCAGTACCTCTGGTAATTTACGCTCTAGCGGACGGCCACCCTTGAGCGGACGCAATTATCCAACTGAATGACCATTCACAAAAGCCCACTATTATCACTTTTCCCACTCTTTTTCAAGATTAAATTGGTATTGAAAAAGAGTGGAAAAACTGCATGTTATTTAATGAATTAATTAAACTTAAGGATTAAAACGATTCTATTGATAGGTTGGAAGAGATTGTTAGAGACCTCTAATATCAGAGATCACATTGGCTCCTTCCATGATGTAGGGATCTTGCATCACTTCTTCTAACCACTCCTTCTCTCTCTCTGCTTCGGTGGAGTTATCGGCGGTGAAATCGTCGTCGACATCCTCATCCTCACTAAACTTCTTGTAATACTTGCCTATTTTATCCCTGGCCTGTTTTGCCTCAGCAAGTTTGGCGCGAATATCATCGAGATCGGTTGAAACCAGAGTGTCTTCGGCCCGCTCTTCTGCATTTCTGGCTTCCTCCCGAATGGTCTGAAACCCCTTATCAGCAGCAACGCGCGCCATACTCCGCTCCCTCAGCTCATCAATGTCGAGCTTAGCGCTTACAGGTTTATACTCAACCGGATCGATTGAATCCCAGGGCAGTGCATACTCGAGGTAGCGTTCCCCCGACTCAATATGTTTGAGCAAACTGGGTAGAACGATATCAGGCTCAACTCCCTTCCATTGGGTCGAACCACCATTCACCCTGTAAAATTTTTGTATCATCACTTTCAACGCACCGAGATCATCATACTTTCGCAGGTGCAGAAGCGGGATATTGTCGTTGAGATCAATGATTGTCTGAACGGTACCCTTGCCGTGGGTGTAGGGATCACCCATGATTATGGCCCGGCCGTAATCCTGCAGTGCTGCTGCCACAATCTCAGATGCTGAGGCGGAGAATTTATTGACCAGAACAACCAGTGGCCCTTCGTATTCCACTCCATAGCTGGTATCTTCCAGAATCCTCTGGGCACCGTTGGAGTTCTTCACCATGACCATTGGCCCGTGGTCAACGAAAAACCCTGCTATCTCTACAGCATCAACTAAAGCGCCGCCGCCATTGTTGCGCAGATCCAATATTACACCGTCAACGTTCTGTTCAACCAGCTCAGCCAGCGCCCTGCGGGTATCATCGCTGGAGTTACGTCCTCCCTGGCTGCCATTCTTTTCGAAATCACGATAGAAGCTTGGAATATGCAGATAGCCGATCTTGTCGTCATCTAATCCGTCGATCACGGCACTTTTGACAAAGGTTTCTTCAATCTGCACAACATCCCGGGTAATCGGGACAATATCCTTTACTCCATCGGGCTTGCGGACAGTAAGGCGTACCTCGGTGCCTTTCGGCCCCCTGATGAGGCGTACTGCATCGCGCAAGCGCATATCCGTTACATCCACCGGTTCATCTGCACCTTCCGCTACCTGCAGGATGATATCCTCAACCTCAAGCTGCCCCTGGCGGGCCGAAGCACTGCCTGGAATAATGCGAACCACCTTGATAAGACCATCGTCCTCACGCAGCAGTGCGCCGATCCCCTCAAGGGAGCCACGCATATTGATATCAAACTGCTCCTTGCCTGCCGGAGGAATATAGTTAGTGTGCGGATCAAATGCCCGGGTCACCGCATTGAAATATCTGTCGTAATGATCCTGAAGTGTTTCCTGATGCAGGCGGTGGAAGAAATTCTGGTTTCGCTTTGCTACGCGCTCATAGGTGTCATCCCAAAGTTCCTTCTCAGTTTTAGGAGACTTGGCCTTCTTGTTATCTTCTTCCAGATCCAGATAACGATTATTCAACTGTACCTGAACGATTTTATGCCATCTCGCCCGCAACTCATCCATATTTGTTGCGTAACCAATCTTTTCCGGATCACTTTCAATGGTCCCTTTGGCATGGGGATCAACTTTTGCTGCGATAATCTCCTCGACCATCTTTTCAACCTGGCCGATCCGCTCGTTTAGAATTGCATACCCCGCATCGGGCAGAGAAATAGTTCCGCGCTTGAGATTATCGTCGATATAGGTGGAAAAAGCGGTCAATTGATCGATATCCTTTTGCAGCAGAAACCGCTTCTGGTAGTCCAATTGTTTGATATATAGTGTGAAAGCGGCTTCAGACAACTGGTCATCCATCTGTTTGTCACTGAAATGCATTACCGGTAACTGCCTGCTGATCATATAGCCGATCAGTTTATTCCGCTTTGGGTCTGGCTCTGACTGACCATTTTCCCCAGCATGGATAGAATGCAACCCTGGTTGCAGGAACAGCAGGAATGTTATCGTAATAAGCGCACTTCGAAAAAACATTTTCATTTGAGTGTAATCAGGCTATGAGTGTCGTGGTAGGTACTTACGATTCGGACTACAATCCGTAAGCGCTTAGATTCTTAGATAAAGTTATTTCCACAATTTAACGGCTACAGTCACTATACATGAAACAATTACAGACCGAAATCAAGGAGTTTATTCAGCAGCGGGACTGGCAGAAATACCATTCTCCAAAAAATCTGGCCATGGCATTGAGCGTTGAAACAGCCGAACTGCTGGAAATATACCAGTGGTCCAGTCAGTCAGAAAGTGAAAACGTTTCCGGTGAAACCCTTCGCCATATTGAAGAAGAGATAGGAGATGTAATGATCTACCTCACTACTCTCGCCTCGGCTCATGGCCTTGATCCGATCAGCGCGGCCCGTAAAAAACTGAAAAAGAATGCTCTCAAATACCCGGCTGAGTAACAGGTTTGACTCAATCACTTGCCTTACAGCATACCACCAATCAGGGGGGAAGCAAGAAGGTCAGCTACTTTCGCTGCATAGATTCGCTAACTCCTCAGAAAGTATCCCCTGATCGAGGCCCAGCTCGTCGGCAAACCCACTTAATTCATCGAAGGTACAGTTCAGCGCAGATGATTGCAGCCCTTCTGCCCTCTCCTGGGCCTCAACCTTTAAAATCGACTGCAAAGACAAGGAAACTTTCTCCGCAAACCGCCCCATGTCAAATTCTTCACGTGCACAAAATTGTTTGAATCTTCTATAATTGTGGATTGAACGTTGTATTCCACGATATGCCGGGGTTCCCCTGTTTTCTGCCTGAAGGTCTCTCAGTACTATTTCCCTGTACCTTTCGGCTGCTGCCTCTTTAAGAAACATATGCTCATTTTCCTGTAGGGCAAGCCTTGGACCTTCTTCATCTCTGGTGAGAAAAAAAATTGCTGAATGATATGCCACTTCCGGCATTTCACCGGAGTGACGCACAACAAACCACTCATCTTCCAGAAAATCGTTTACTTCTTTCATTCCGAACCATTACGACCGAGTCCAAAAACATTTCGAAGGGTCTCGATTTTCACCTGTGTCTTATCATGCTCTCCGCAACTTCCTGATTTCAGGTATTGAAGAGGGTCATAGAGTATTCTCGAGGAGATCGCTGCAGCCATCTTTTCGACTGATTTGCGTTCTTTCGCACTGAGTGAAGAGATTTTTGAAAGTGTCTTTTCAAGCTCAATACTACAAATATCATCAGCTTTTCTACGCAGATCCTGAATAGTCGGGGTGAGCTCCATACCATCAAGCCAGCGACCAAACTTCATCGTCTCTTCTTCAACAATGCGACCCGCCTTCAACGCTTCCCGATCACGCTCTGAACGATTCATCTCAACGACCTGGCTCAAATCGTCAATATCATACAGATAAAGATTCTCCAGGTCATTCAAGTTGGGATCAAGATCTCGGGGAACTGCGATATCAATAAAAAACAGTGGTTTATTACGCCTGGAACGCATCACAGGCTTCAGCTGCTCCTTATGCAGTATCATATTCGGCGCACCGGTAGAGCTGATTATGATATCGACCTTTTCAAGCTGGGTGAGCAGTTCGTCAAAAGATACGGCATGACCGTTGAAACGCTGAGCAAGATCCACCGCCCTGGAAAAAGTCCGGTTGACCACGGTAACAGAGACAACACCCTGGCCAACCAGGTGTTGAGCTGCCAGTTCAGCCATCTCCCCGGCACCAACAAGCATGACATGCTTATCCTGAAGGTCACCAAATATTTTTCTGGCAAGTTCAACCGCGGCAGAGCTTATTGAAACAGCCGAAGAGCCTATCCCTGTTTCTGTCCTGATACGCTTGGCGACAGAAAAAGACTTATGCAACAGCCTGTTCAAAAGAGGACCGGCTGTACCTAGCTCTGTCGCGTATCGATAGGCTTCCTTCAGCTGACCGAGAATCTGCGCCTCGCCGACAACCAATGAGTCAAGGCTGGCCGCAACCGTAAAAAGGTGCTTCACCGCCTCATTGCCGTTGTACACATAAACGTAGTCTCTCCAGGCACTGGCGGGCGATTCGTTGCCAAACAGGAACGTAATGAGCTGCTCTTCCAGCTCTTCACCGGCAATACCCACCACCAGGACTTCAACCCTGTTGCAGGTAGAGAGCAGATAACACTCTTTACAGCCTGGTATCTGCACCAGTTGTCTGAGCGGTTCCTCATAGCCACTGGAAAGAGCAATTTTCTCGCGAATTTCCACCGGTGTGTTTTTGTGATTCACACCAACCAGGATAAAACTTTCTTTCGGCATCCGTCTACGCGCCTCCAAGCGGATACATTACACCCAGGAGGGTGAACAACAATGTCGCAAAACCAGCTACTGCCATAATCGCGGTTCTCTTGCCACGCCATCCTGCGGTAAAACGCTGGTGAATCATTACCAGATATAAAATCCAGGTCACCATGGACCAGATCTCTTTGGGGTGCCACTGCCAATATGTGCCCGAGGCCTGTTTCGTCCAGAGCGAACCCGTTACGATTCCCAGCGTCATAAAGACGAAACCCGCGGCAACACAATGGCTGTTCAACTGATCAAGTGCGTCGAGCGACGGTAACCTTGCAAAGAAATAACCAAAGGTTTTTCTCTTGAGTTCCCTTTCCTGCAGCAGGTACATGAGCGCACCGCAAAAAGCGAGCGAGAAGAAGGCATAGGCAAAGAGGGATAAACTCGCGTGAATCGGCAAATACCAGCTCTGCAATACCGGTTTTAAGGGCAGGATTTCACGGGATGCCATCGCTGCCGCAATCAGCAGGAACATGATCAGCCAGGAAACGAAGGTCCCAAAATTTTTGACTGTGTATCGCCAACGAAAGGATAGATACGCCAGAGTGGTCGCCCAGGCAAAAAACATCACCGCTTCATGGGCACTGGTTATGGGTGTGTAACCGGCGAGTAAAAGCCTCGAGCCGATATATAGAGTCTGTAACACTCCCGACAGGATAAGAATCATCCTGGCGACTTTACGCACCTTGCCATTCTGGCTTACAAAAAAGACCAGGTATAATACACAGGCCAGAAATGTTGTCCCCAGTACTGCCTGAAAAAATACAAAGCTCAATTCTTTCATTTCACACCTGGATTCTCATGCGGAACATTCCGAACAGCTACCCCACTTCATTACAACTCTCCCCTACCTTCCGTGCGGCCAGAAGAGGCCATCATTCAGATTGGAAATTCCTTCCATGATCGAATCTATATCAGCTTGGGCCGGAAGCGATTCCTGCAGAATAGTCCGAACCTTTTGCCATTCACCTGCCTCGGCGTATTGCACAATACCTGCTCTCAGCATTAGGTGAAAAATCTTCCTGTTTTCCTCTGAATTGTTGGCGTCAGTCACCACAATTGCCCGAACCCTCGCAAACAACTCGACGATTCCACCATACTCGGGCCCAAACTGTTGTTCAAGCTGTTCACGAATACATTTTGACAAAGCCGGGCTGGCGCCCCCTGTGGATATTGTCAGCAACAGATCACCGTGACGTACCTTCGCCGGGATCTGAAAATCACAACGTGCAGGGTCATCAGCACTGTTAAACAGTATTTTTCGCTCGTAAGCCTCTTTTGCTACATCCTCCTGCACCTGCCCGCTATCTGTAGCCGCAAAAACCAGAAAGGCATCCTGCAAGTCACCGGGCTCATACCCCCGTCGATCTACAGTTATCGCCCCGCCAGCCTCCAGTGGTGTAAATGCTTCAAGCACCACAGGGCTGATAACTTTCACTTTTGCATTACAACCCACCAACGCCTTCACCTTGCGGAGTGCAACCTGCCCGCCCCCGATGACCACGCAGAGTCGTCCTGTTATATCAAGATTTATAGGAAAAAACTGCATAGTATCTCCTTGGGGACTGCTACAGGCTACAATGTAGATACAAAAAAAAACGCTCTGATTATCAGCAAATATACAACAATAAAATCGGAAACCATCTATCAAACTCTGCTTGAGTTGGGTTAAACGCTACCAAAAGCAACCCAGCTCGCTGCAGGTTTATCGATAAATCAGATGCATTAACTGGAAATTATTATGCCTTTTTTCTGAGACGATTGACAATTATTGTGACATCCTTGCCATCTTTTCTGAACTGCTGTGCCTTACCCGCAATCTCGTAATCCTTGCCGGCAAGTTCAAGAAACTTCGGCAGGCTCTGCCTCCTGGCATCGTGCGCCAGGAAAATCAGACCGTCTTTTTTGAGGTACGTATTAAAGACATCAAGTAATGGCTGAAAAAACTCTTCCCTGAAGAGAACTTCTGCTCCGGCAAGCACGTCAAACGGCTCCATCTCCGGCGGATCCAACCAGTCAAGCATGGAACATTTGACATTGTCCAGGCCTGACGCGGCGGCACTGACACGCTGAAAATCGAGAATAACATCTTCATAGTCTGTGATGGTGACGTCAAATCCGTTCACTGCCGCAGCCAGGCCGGGAGCACCCAACCCCGCCCCCACTTCGAGCAGACGCTTTCCGCCACTGTTCGGTAATCCGTGCAGGGTATAGGCAAGGATTATTGCAGACTCCCACAACTTTACCCAGAATGGGAATTCAGAAACGTTCGCAAAGGGATCTTTGCCATCAAGAACTTCTTCGAGATCGGCAACGGTTAAGAGGCGGACAGCATCTTCACCGAATTTCAAACGGTCGAAAGTGAGTGAGTATTTCTTGCGCAGTCTATTGTAAATGTCCCGTTCTAGTTCGGGAAGAGTTCGAATATCCATAATTACCTTGTATTCAGCAACGATTAAAAAAATTCGCTGGTTTTACCCAAACAGCTGATGAGCAAAACCCAGCACAGCGACGGCCAGACAATAGTAGCCAAAATATTGCAGACGGTTTCGACGTACCAGATCAAGCAGCAAAACGATAGCAAAATATCCGGCTGCTGCAGAAACCACTGTACCAATACCGAGACTGAAAAGCATTTCCCTGGGGGGAGGCTCTGCAAACAGTTCACGGGACTGCAATACGCTAGCCCCGACAATAGCAGGGATAGACATGATAAAGCTGAACTTAGCAACAACCTCACGGTTTATTCCAAGCAACATGCCAACAAAGATAGTCGAGCCGGAACGCGACAACCCCGGCATTATAGCACACGCCTGGGCACAACCTATGAGAATGCTCCGTGGAAGATTAAGCTCTTTACCACGATCCTGAACATATTTTGACAGCAACATGATTGTTCCTGTAATCAGCAACATTGAATAGACAATATTCAGGTTACGAAATAAACTTTCGACACTTCCCTTCAGAAACAGGCCTACGAATACCGCTGGCAAAGTGGCGAGGATCACATAGAAATCCCACTTCAGATACATGCGACTCTCTTCATCACCGTTACCGCTCCAAACCTTGAATGGAGCCACAATCATCGCCCAGATATCTTTACGAAAGACCACAACCACTGAAAACAACGTCCCCAGATGAAGAAAAACGTCAAAGACTACCCCCTGGTGCTCAAAATCCAGCAATTCAGAAAAAATCACCAGATGGCCAGAGCTTGAGATTGGAAGAAATTCGGTCAACCCTTGAATAATTCCCAAAGTTATGGCTTTAAAAAGTTCCACAATATAGTCCTGAAGGGTAAATTGTTTTTGTTACCTGATATTTGTCAGGAGACAACAAAAAAAAAGGTCGGTTGATAAAGCTATCAACCGACCCGACAGAATAACGAAAACGAAGGACTATGTCAATTAGCAACCCTCGATAGCAGCTCCCTTCTTAGGAGGGGTTATTTTGACTTTGTCGCCAGGTGCCAATTTATCTGCATTCTCACAGGTCATTGTTACCTTGTCGCCATCAACTGCATCAACGGTGCACTTCAGTTTAGCTGCAAAAACAGAACCAGCGGTACTCAGTGCGAACATCATAGCCATCGCCAATACGATAGTTTTTTTCATGACAAATCTCCTTGAGGTCTCATGTAATTGCCGGACACCCATCCGGTTTGAAAACTAAGTATAACCACAGCGTAGTATACTATTTAGTTAACCTCTAAGATACTATTTTACCTGAAAGTTGTCAATCGCTCTTCTCGTAGCTAAATCGATAGGGTATCAGTCCATTATACTCTTTATATCCTTGGTCAGTGTCGATTTTGGAACATAGCCAGGATATTTTTTTACGACGTTCCCCTTCGCATTAACTAGAAATGAGACTGGTACTCCATAGACGCCACCGAAGTTTTGCATGGTCTCGTTGTCTGCCATCAGTACCGGATAGTTAATCTTCTTCTTTTTCACCAGCTTTGCCACGGTTGCTGGACCCCCCTGATCTACAGAGAGGGCAATGATCGAGAACTTATCCTCCCCATAGGTCTTCTGCAGATCCATAAAAGTCGGAATTTCTTCGATACATGGAGGGCACCAGGTTGCGAAAAAGGAAATCAGCAACACCTTGCCTTCATACTTCTTGCTGTCTACCTCAATACCATCAACCGCTCGTTTCAGCGTGAACTGAGGCATTTGAGCTGATGAACCGGCATTGCTGTGTACAGCCATACCCAATGTCATCATCATGGTGATGGCCCCAACAAGAATAGACCTGGAAATTTTTTTCATAAATGCTCTCCCACGAAGATTTCAAATTCAAATCGCATGTGCTATACTCTGCCGTCAGATTATTCGATTGAGATGGAATGTCAACCGTAACGGTCAGCCACATCAGCCATAACGCGCTCGATATGGCTGCATCTATTTTATTAAACGATTAATTTCTATTCACTGCAATACAAATTATTATGTCTTTTTTTTTAAAATGGGTGATAAAGCGGTCCCTTCGAGCAACATCTCAACCCCGGACCGCTGTCCAATGACTGTTCAGTGCAAGCAGCCATTATACCGGACGGCTCCATCCCGACAGAGACACATCCGTCCAGTGATCTCCCCCATGCAATAGGAAACTGTTATGAGAAGAATTTCCGTATTTTCTGCAGCACGCGGTGTTGCCGCTTTGATATGTTTTACTTTCGTTACACTATTTACGACTCCGCTACCGCTCCAGGCAGCGCAACTTGTTGATAAGGTTGTTGCAGTTGTCAATAACGAAATCATCACCCTCTCGGAACTCAATGAGGAAGGTAAAACAGTTTTCAAACGTATTGCCGCCACAACACCTGCCAATCAACTGGAAGACACCCTCATGCATGCGCGGGAAGATATCCTGGACAGCCTGATTGATAAACGCCTCATCGCCCAGAAAGCCGCGGAAAACCATATCCGCGTCGCTGACAGTGAAGTGGATGCAGCTCTCGACTCCACCATCAGACGTAACGGAATTACCAAAGAGATGCTGCTGGTAAAACTTGCAGAAGCCGGCCTCGACGAGGCCACATATCGTTCCACACTCAGAAGCCAGATTTTACAGTCCAAACTGGTTGGCGCAGAGGTTCACTCAAAAATCGTCATCACCGAAGACATGATTCAAGAGCACTACCGTGAGCAATACACCTCCAAAATCGCCAATGGTGCATATTATCTTCTACAAATGGGTTTCAGCTGGGAAACACCTGATGGAGGCGACCAGAGCAGTGCCACGCTCTACGCCAACAAGGCAGATGCCCTGAAACGTGCCGAACGAATCCATAAACTTGTTGTCGCAGGTCAGGATTTTGGCGCGCTTGCGCAAAAATACTCTGATCTGCCATCAGCCGAAGATGGCGGCGATCTTGGTACCTTCCTGCTTGATGACATGGCATCAGACATGAGAAGTGCGGTTGCTGATCTCAATAATGGTGAAGTGAGTGAAATAATCGAGACACATTCCGGCTATCAATTCTTCAAAGTATTATCAGCCGGAGAAGACGCATTGGTCGAAAAAGCATCTTACGAGTCTGTCCGGGAAGAAATCAGAAGCGCTCTCTTTGAGGTTGAGGCAGAAAGAACTTACGAAAAGTGGGTTAAAGAGCTCAAGGACAAGGCATACATCCAGAAGCTGTAATAGTGTCAGCTCTATTCGAAAGTACAACAGGAATAGCTTAAATGACCAACGAATCACTTAATACTGTAGACGAATCTTTAGGCCAGTTTCTCCGCAATACCCGCAAAAATCAAGGGTATGATTTTGACAGGATCTGTACTGAAACCAAAATCTCGCGTTCAAACCTTAGAGCAATGGAGTCAGACGATTATGCAGCTCTGCCGGCCGATGCTTTCGCGAAAGGTTTTTACAATATTTATGCGAAAGTACTGGGGCTGGACCCGAATGAAACTATCGCCAGGTTCATTGCCGAACGAGGCTCCGCCTCACCTGGCAAAAATCAGGATATCCACAACCCTCCGGCCAGGAAAGCCCAGAAACAGCTTGGTAATATGGCTGAACCTTCAGGGGTTTCGCCGCTTTCAACCATCGGGCTTGCCCTGCTCTTGCTGATCGTGATCGGTGCAGGCATATGTTGGCATTTCAATATAAATCCGGCTACTTTTATCAGCGAAAAACTTCGTGGCATGCAGTCCACCGAAACAACAGAAGCTTTTCCCGAGTCTGAAGAGGGTAATAATGACGGTGACCGGAATAACGATGTCACTCAGCAGAAAAACGACAACTCGACCGGCTATTTTCAGGTGGGAGGAGAATATTTCTCTATCAACAGCAACTCCCGCCTTTGTTAATAACTCCTGAAACGACTCTTCTGATCAATGTCCCCCATCAATCGGGAATCTGAAGGCATCATACTTGATACCCTTGATCATGGAGAGTCTGACTTGATTGTCACCCTCTACTGCCGACATGGGGGAAGAAGTTCCGCAATCGCCAAAGGTGCAAAAAAAAGTAAGCGCAGATTCGTCAACAAGCTCGAGCTGTTCACATTTATTCATGTGCGACTGAAACAGCGTAACACGCGTTCGCTTGCCATTCTGGAAGAGGCCGAACTTCATTCCGCCTTCCTGCCGCTCCGATCTCATATCATTCCTTATACTGCAGCTTCAGTGCTTCGTGAGTTTTGCCTCCTCGCCACCAGGGAAGGTGAAGAAGATGAACGAATCTTCACACTGCTCGTCTGGTCACTGCACCACTTGAGCCTTCCCCGGCCCAGGCTTTCACACCTGCAGATCGTGATGCTCTTTCTCTTGAGATTTTATGATTACATCGGTTACAGACCAGATTTTTCCCAATGTTTTCATTGTGGAAACGATGGACAGGCAGACAGCTCATCCTCATTTGGTTTCAACACCGCCCATGGCGGCCTGATATGCACATCCTGTAAGGGCAGTGGTTTCAGCTCCGCCATTCCCCTGTCCACCGGCACCATAAAAACACTGCAACTCTGCCAGGATACTTCCCTGGACAAACTGCACCGTTTAAAAGTACAGGACAAAAGCCTTTACGAGGCCCTCAACGTCCTGCACCGTTTCGGGAAACACATCCTGCAACGGGATATAATCTCATGGAAGATGCTGCGCCAGACTATCAAGCCTCAACGCCCGAACTGGACTTAGGCCAAATTTTTAAAAAGCATTATGTTGCGCAAATGTGCCGGGGGCCCGGCATGGCAGATGAGTCATTCAGGTAAGGGCTATACCCTGTAAACCCTGGTGGTCAGATGTAACGAATCTCGCCGCTATATTCGGTCTTCATGGCACCATCATCAAACTGCAACTGCAGACCACCACCGTCGTCAACACCAATGACGGTCGCCTCATACTGCGGGCTGGTCATTACATCAAAACCAAACACAACCCGCTTACCTATTGTGCTTGAAAGCGACAGCCAGCTCTCCAACAAACGATGAGTACCTTCAACGCCTGAGTATGTCTCGCCGGCCATCTCCTGCGCCTCTTCGTAATAGATAAGACCGAAATTCCAGGCCAGCTTAGCAAGAAAGGTAGTAGTAAAATCGGTTAGATCAAACTCTCGCCCAAGCTCTTTTGCCAGACTGGTTGCAATGGGGGAAAGCTCTTCCGGGAACGAATTGTTATTGATGTTTATCCCAAAACCCACCAGATGATACTCTTCGCCATAGCAGGCGCCTGTATGCCCTTCAACCAGAAACCCAGCTACTTTTCTTTGGCCGAACAACACATCGTTGACCCAGCGAAGATTTGCCCCGCCACCGCCAAATTCACGAATTGCCTCACAGCAGGCGACTCCCACGGCAAGCGGCACAAAGCGTTTTGAAATATCCAGCAGAGTGCTCGCATGGAGCATGCAACCCCAAACTCCTCCTGCCGGGGCATGCCAGGCTCGGGTAAATCTCCCCTTCGACCGGCTCATGGTATCCGCAAGAATCACTCTGCCGTTGGCGACTGAACCGCCCTGAGATTCTACCTCATGTACGTGGGCGCGGGCATGGTCCATGGCCCGGGGCAAGCTCTCATGGCAGTCAATGGTGGAGCCGACAAATTGTCCATAGCGCAACACTGCAGCAGAATCGATGTCTGGACAGCGTTTTTCCCTTAAGGAAAGTTCTTTCGCAAAAGCTTCGGCAAGCAGTTCTGGGGTGGGTTGGTTATGGGCCATGATGAATGTCTCGCCAAAATCGACGAATCCGATTTTTCATGGATTCCAGGTCGTTTTAGCAATTGTGTTGGGGATAGTGCCTTTTCAGACTATTGCATGGGACAGGCAAATTTCTGCAATGTTCATATAAGGTCCAGCCAACACAGAGTCAGATACGAAATGTTTAACTCTGCGTTGGATGACAAGCAATCCGCTGATGAAATATTAAACAACAGCACCTCACCCCCCCAAAATAATGGGAGTTGGAGGTAACAGAACGCACGGGAAAACACTCCCGCGCAGGAGTGTTTATTCAGAATCCCAGTCAGCTTTGACCCTGGTGATGATCTTCTGGATGAGCGGTAACTTATCGGGAGCACAAACACCAATCAACGGCTCACCCTGGGGAACAGAGACGCCTTGCTTAAAATATACAGAATGGATAACTCCCCGCTCTCCTTTATAATAAACCGGTGTGTCACGCTTCATAAGAGACATGGTAATAATCTCGTCGCCATTTTCAATGGTGACTGATCTCGCACCCTTCTTCTCAATGCGCGATTGAATATCCATAGCAAAGAAATACTTGGCAGTCTCAGGAGCCGGGAAGAGGTAGAGAACATCTTTCAAGATTGACTCAATGATCTCTTTTTTCTTGAGCGGGTGCCTGATAGTCATCAACTTCTCACCTGCTTCAACAAACTGACCATCCAGCTCTGTGCGGATATTCATCACGGTACCATTGGTCTGGGCAGTGACGATTTTAGGGTTACGCTCGCGGTTAATCTCATAAAGTGAAGAACCGGGAATCTGCTGCCACTCGCCTGTTGCGGCATTCACCTCATCCTCTTCAACCACCTTGAACTGCACTCGTCCGGTATGAACGGCATGCACGTCGACGTAATCATATGGATCTGACTTGTATTTACCTATAATATGGTCAAAATCTATTTCGTTTGACATAGTAACAACCTGTTTTCTCTCTCGTTTGTAGAACAATGAATGTTTGAAGGAATATACACACTGTCGCCTGATTGGCAACGTCTGCAGACAATCCTTAGCCCTAAGCAGCCCTACACTGCTGGTATTTCAATGCTCCATTTGGCTCCCCCCCTTACAGGCACCCAATATAAAGATAACACTGGTGATATAGGGGATTACTTTCCGAACCGGATTTTTATTAACACGTATAAAGCATAGAGTTTATACAGAGTTCATGCCACCATGGCAAGAATAAAAATCTCCTCTTTCATCCCGAAACTGCACTGTTTTCCATGCACAAGCCACGTGTGCCACAGGGGGTCAAACAACTGCAAATACATTAAGAAATCAGCGTATTGCCGGTCAGGAAAAAAGGATTTGCCATGGTCTTGAAAATTTATTGCACCGGATTCAGCCCAACCTCTCAACAGAGGAAAAAAATGATATTTTGATCATATATTGGCTGAACTTGAAAAAAGGGGCGGGCAGCTGAACGTTAACTGGAATTCTTCATGTGATGCAGAATTATTGCGATTTACCTTCGAGAGCAAAAAAATTCCACACTTTACCATCATCAATGCATCTCATCTGAGCGAAGCTCTGCAACTGCCTGCAAATGAAACTTTCGATTTCACAATACACGACCTCGGTTTACCCGACAACTTTGGCCTGGGTACGTTGCACTCTGTTATAGACTTAATAATTGATATCATGATTTAAATTACCCTTTCAGGTTTCCAGCTTTTTTCCGTGGTTTAGCTGAAAGAGTGCTGCCCGCCTGCTCGAACCATCGCTCCATTTTTTCATAATTCAGAAGGCATGTGGTAAGACCGTGCTTGTGTTTTCAGTTTCTTTAAGTACCATGATGCTGATTGCGGACTGAACCTCGTTCTCACCGCCGAACATGATAGAGCGATGACGTTTCGGAGCATCTTCTTTTATCCCGTATAATTTACTCTTTACTCACTTACAATCGCCATGAGCCGATTCTATTCTTCCCGGAAGTTTTATAAAGCCTTAGCAACCGTGCCAATTGGGCTACTGCTTATCAGTTGGTTGCTCTTTTGCTCGCTGCCTTTCTTGCTGAACACCTATATTATTCCGTCAGTACTCCAAAAACATGGTTTTAACCAGCTCAGCGTTCATATCCAATCGTTATCCCCCACATCGCTTACCGGCAACCTCGCTTTAGGCGATAAGAGCAGGCAATCCCTTTCGGTATCGCGCTTCGAAATTACTTTCAATCCTCTTAAGGCTGTTAAGGGTACGATCGAATCCATCCTCATCGATGGCGCCCTGCTCCACCTGGGTACCGAGAATGGTAAACTCAGCTTACAAGGTTTTTCGATCGATACCGCTCACGACAAGGTTCCTGCTGAAAATGCTGCCTTTGATTTATCAACCATTCTTCCATTCACCATCTCCACAATTGACGTTCGTAATTGCCAGATATTCTTTGACCAACAGGACCGCCCCGGACAGCTTGTGGTTATTGATGGTCACATCAAACCATCTTTCATTGCGACGGAACAGAAAACTGTTCTCGACAAGATCACTATCAATTTGCAATCACAAGGCAACGTAACCGGTTCGGCATCTGCCTCGATAGATATCAATCAGGATATCCATTCCCTGGACTTTTCCATTGAGCTGAAGGACCTTGGGCAGCTCGCTTCCATGGCGGCTGATTTTGGGGCAAGGGAAGAGAGTTTAAGGTTGCGCGGCTCCGGCTATCTGAATGGTTCGGCAGAATTTCACACCAGCTCAAGCTCACTTGAAAATATAGAAGCACAGCTGCAGGTTTCAGATTTTTTACTCGCAGATGGCGATATCACCCTCCTCTCTGATGCAAAGCCCCTCCAGTTTGATCTTGCAGGTAACTCCGAACAGCTACACTATACAATTACCAACCTTTCGGCACTCTCACCCCTGCCGGCCAATCTTGCACTCTCGGGGATAATGGTTCCGGCCGAAGTTCAACTCACAGGCCAGGGCGAGATCACTTCAGACATGTTTGAGCAGCCGATCTCGCTCAGCATGACACTCGGCCCTGACGGCAAAAATTATTCTGGTGGCATAACCTTATCCGGAGATTATCAGCGAATTGCTTTTGCTGGACAACAGGCGAAAAAGCACCTCGAACTGGGGAAGTACCGACTCATTTCCGAGATAGTTCTTGATAGGGGAAAAATTCATCTGGAAAACAGTTTTAAACTCAGTTCTTTCACGATCCCGGAGCTGGAGCTAAAAGGCAGCGACGTCCAGGCAGCGATATCGTATTCGCTCACCGGGGTAAATGGCATTGCCGAGAGGGCGCTGACGCCCGGTACTATCAGTATCGGTTCCCTGTTGTACAGAGATGAGCGCATGGCCAGGCTTCATGCCAATGTGGCACAGAGAGGGCAATCCATTCGGCTCAGTGGCTCTGTAACATCCCTTTTAGCCAACCCTCTCAATCTCAATTTTGAGGCAACCATCTCTCCGACCTTTGACATTCAGGCCAGTCTCAAGCTCGAGGAACAATCAGTCAATACTGACAGCCTCCCCTCTTTTATCCCTCTCCCTGAAGGGCTCGAATTTGAAGGTAAACTTGCTGCACAGGCCAAGATTGAGGTCGTGCCGAGACAAACAAATTGGAATCTGCAGCTACAGATCAAAGATGGCGAAGTCACCACGGGGGACGACAAACTCAAACTCAGCGGCATAAACAGTGAACTGACCTTTCCAGGCTTTGCCAATTTCGCCAGCAGCCCCAGCCAGCAGCTCCGCATAAATAACCTGGAGGCCGGCAATATCAAACTCACCAATGGCCTGATAACCTTTCATCTCGAGGATTCCCAGACCATCTTTATCGAGAAGAGCCGCTTTACCTGGTGCAGCGGCAAGGTGGAAAGCGGCAGCCTCCGTTTTTCCATCAACGATCCTGAAATTTCGACGGTACTCTACTGCGACCGACTGCAATTCTCGGAACTGCTCGGGCAACTGGGTATATCCGAGGCAGGCGGCAATGGTTCCCTCAACGGCCGACTCCCCATATATTACTCAGAAAAAGAGATTATTTTCGACGATGGTTTTCTGTTTTCCACGCCAGGCGATAGTGGTATAGTGAGGCTCAGCAACACGTCAATGCTGCGTCAGGGAATGGGAGACATGGGGCAATCCGCCTATCTTGATTATTCTCTCCAGTCCATGGAAAATTTTTCCTACAACTGGACCAAGCTAACTTTTAACACCAAAGGCGAAGACCTGCTGATAGCCATGCAAATCGACGGCAAGCCTGCCAATCCTCTCCCATACGGGTATAAAAAAGGGCAACTGGTGAAAATGGAAGGGGCCGGGATACAGCATCCAATACGGCTGGACGTAAATTTTCATCTGCCTTTTGCCCAGATGCTCAAGTACGGCCAGAATCTTCAAAAAATCATGGAGAACATGTAATGAACAGCATCTCTACCACTCTCCTCAAAGGTTGTCTAGCGGCAACACTGCTTTTAGCAGTATCCTGCACCAGGCATGAAGTGGAAGTGAAACCCGTAGAAATTAAACCCATTCATATCACCATTGATGTCAACGTCAAAGTTGACCGGGCACTGGATGACTTCTTCTCCGATCTCGACGACTTGCAGGCGGAGTAACAGATAACACCAATCAGACACACGTTGAGGATTATCATGCGCAAAAAATTCACATTTCTCCCTATTCTGCTTATACTTTTCGCTCTCGCTATCGGCAGTACTACTGTGCTTGCAGCTTCGATCAAAGATCGAATGGCCTCCCGCCTTCCGACTATAACCGCCTTGAAAGATCAGGGCACCATAGGCGAAAATAATAAGGGACTGCTCGAGTATCGTAGCGGTAACAAGCCAGAGCAGGCCACCGTCAACGCTGAAAATCAGGATCGCAGCAAAGTTTACGCAGCAATATCCAAAAAAGAAGGCGTGTCCGCCACACTTGTTGGCGAACGCCGGGCAAAACGTATCGCTGAAATCGGCCAGGCCGGTCACTGGTTCCAGGATGGCAGCGGTAAGTGGTATAAAAAATAGCAGTCGAAAGATACGAACGAATTGATTTGTATTTCAATATATTGTTACAGGCAGCACAGGTTGGCAGACAATGAGTAAACCATCCCGCGACAAGTTATTTAAGGTCGATACCGTTCAGGAAGATTTTGTCTTTAATGAAAGGGTCGTCGAAGTCTTTGACGATATGCTCGATCGTTCAATACCGTTCTACCAGGAGGTCATACACTCATCAGCCCGCTTACTCGATGTCTTTTTGCACAGCGGCGATACGGTCTACGACCTTGGTTGCTCCACCGGCACCACCTTGCTGGAATTCAGCCGCCAGCTTGAAGAAAAGGGATTGAATTTCGTCGGTATTGACAGCTCCGAGGCCATGCTTGAAAAAGCACGACTCAAAGCTGAGCTGTACTCCAAGCAGGACCAGCTCAGCTTTTTCAAGGAAGACATCACCAAAATGCAGCATCAGGATGCCGGGGCATTTATACTGAACTACACGTTGCAATTTATTCGCCCCTTGAAACGGGAAGCCTTCCTGCGTACCCTTTTTGAGTCGCTACGCCCCGGTGGAGTACTTTTACTGAGTGAAAAGATCATCTCCCATGACAGAAGGTTGAATCGCGAATACATCGATATTTACCATAATTACAAAAAATCAAAAGGGTACTCGGAGTTAGAGATATCAAGGAAGCGGGAAGCCCTGGAAAATGTACTGATCCCCTTCTCTCCTGAGGAGAATAAAGACATGCTGAAGCACGTGGGTTTCAGTACGGTGGAGACCTATTTCCAGTGGTTTAATTTTGCCTCCTTTGTAGCTGTCAAGCCCTCCTGATCTGCCTCAAACGTATAGAATTTCATGCTGAACATAGAACAACTTCTTGAAATGCTGCCGGCTGATGTCCGGCACAAGGAAATACTTGCCTGCCACAATGAGCGGCAAAGCTGGGTCAATCAGCAGAAGAAAGGCTTTTTGAGGTACAGAAATCCTTATCTGGCCCTTTCCGAATACAGTGCCTCCCACACGGATTTTGGCTCGGGAACTGTCACCATAGGCACCGCCGACGAAGTCTCCGGTGAGGAGCAGCAGCATATCCGGGACCAACTCAAGCAATTCATGCCCTGGCGCAAAGGCCCCTTTTCCATCTTTGGCATAGACGTGGATGCGGAGTGGCGCAGTGAACGCAAGTGGCAAAGGCTGGAAGAAAAATTGCCGGATCTGAAAGGCAAGGTCATCGCGGATATAGGCTGCAATAACGGCTATTACATGTTCCGTATGGCCCATTTGCAACCCGCCTTTGTGCTCGGTCTTGAACCATCCGTACAACACTACTACTGTTTTAATTCCCTGAAAAACATGGCCGGGACCGACAACCTGGCAATTGACCTGCTGGGAGTCGAGCACCTGAACTTATTCCCTGGCAGTTTTGATGCGGTATTCCTGATGGGAATTATCTACCACAGGCCATCCCCCATCGATACCCTGCGCGACATCCTCACCTCGCTCAAGCCAGGTGGCAGCCTGCTTCTCGAGTCCCAGGCCATACCCGGGGATGAACCCTACGCTCTTTTCCCAGAAAAGACCTACGCCAAGGTCCCAGGTACATATTTTGTCCCCACCGGTAGTTGCATCTATAACTGGATGCAAAAGGCCGGTTTTGTCGACATTGAGCTATTGTGCTCGCACCCTATGAGCAGTGAAGAACAACGGCAAACCGATTGGATGGAATTCGAATCCTACTCCGATTTCATTGATCCGGCTAACCGGAATCTGACGATCGAGGGCTATCCCGCCCCCTGGCGAGTGTTCCTCAAGGGTATGAAAAAAGTATAATTTAGTAAGAAAACTATCGTCGATATTGCCTTTGTCCGGTAGCATGTATTTAAATTGACCCACTCGTCAATAATTAACCCAGAGTCACACAAGGAGTCTTATGATGATTAAAGACAAGTGCACACTGTACAGCAGTGGGCTGAAAGGTGCTGAGGAGACCTTTGGTGAAACAGCAGAGCAGTATGGCGTCAACGAGGTCATTTACTCGTTTGAAGGACATAAACTTGCCCGCGACAGAAACGTTACCATTCTCAGCCAGGAAGAACTTGAGCGCGGCGATATCAGCATGGAACTCGCCTCCAGAATGCTGAATCGCACCTACTACGAAACTGAAAAAATCCGCAAAGTTCTGCAAACCATATTCCATATGGTCAACAGCGGTCATCAGGTATTCGTAATCGGATCAATTCAGGACGATGGCTCAGTTAAAGGCGGTACCGGCTGGGCTGTTGAGCTTGCCAAGATGTTCAACCGTCCGCTCCATGTATTTGATCAACCCAAGAAACAGTGGTTCAGCTGGAAAGACAACGGCTGGGCAGAAGATACCCCGAAGATCGAATATGATACCTTTGTCGGCTCAGGTACCCGTTACCTCAACGATGCAGGACGCGATGCAATTCAAAAACTCTTCACCGATTCGTTTGGCGAATAGTTTTTAAAAAAAAGCTAGATAGTCTGTTCAGCCGCAATCGGAATTTTTCGATTGCGGCTTTTTTTGTTTTTATTGTGTGGGACGTGGGACGTGGGACGTATAAGAGTGAGGTAATGCGGGTTTAGTGTCAAGAAAATAACGCCCTTGGAACTATTTCTTTCACCTTGTCAAACATTTAACTCAATAGCGAAAGGCCGATCATTTTACAACCGGCCTTCCACCTACCCGCAGTTACGTCCAACGTCCAACTTCCAACTTCCAACTTCTAAACTACAGTTCTACGCCGCTCAGCTCATTTCTGCTGTGGGAATTTTGCGGGCTGAAATGTTCGTGGGCAAGGCATAGAGGGCGAAGCTGTATCTTTCATACCGCGAGCCTTCTATAACGCGGCACACGGACATTTCAGCCCGCAAAATTTTAGGCCATGCCGCCGTTGGCGCATATCTGCTGTCCTGATATCCAGCCAGCCTCCTCCCTGACCAAGAGAGACACCGCGTCCGCGATGTCACCTGGGGTCCCGATTCTGCCAAGGGCTGACATTGCTGCCATCTGCACAATCTGCTCTTCGCTCTTGCCTTTCCGAAACAGCTCGGTATCGACCGGCCCGGGGGAGAGAGAATTGACTGTGATCTGCCTGTTCCCCAGTTCCTTTGCCAGCACCCGGGTCAGCTGATCAACTGCGCCCTTGCTTGCTGCATATGCACCGTAGGTCGGAAGCAGCATTTTTGTCACGGTGGATGTGATGTTTATTATACGACCACCATCCGCCATGGTTTTTGCAGCTTCCTGACAGGCGAAAAAGACACTCTTCAGGTTCAGATCCATCAATTCTTCATAGCTTTCCTCATCCATTTCGATAACTGGTGTATTCAGCAACATCCCGGCGTTATTAATCAGTATATCCAACCTGCCGAATTCTTTGACAGAAGATTGAAAGAGTTCTCTGATCTGCGACACTTTCTTCATATCCGCCTGTATGGCCACACCCTGTACACCCTCCTGGGCGAGTTCCTGCACAACCTCTTCAGCCTGTCCTTTGCTCTGTGCATAATTAACACTGACGTTGGTGCCCATCCGGCCCAGTTTCAATGCTATCTGCCTGCCTATGCCACGTGAACCGCCCGTTACAATTGCCACTTTTCCTGCAAGCGTTTTTTCCATTTCCCTTCTCCCAAATTGAACTTAAACTTAATTTGGTTTGTTGAACTCTTTGCATGAATAATGTGAAGCACCCGACGAGATATGCGTTTAGCTACCATTTTCCGCATAGACCATGGTAATTGCATCGCTGGGCGATGACACGCACCGGCCTTTACTCTTGACTAAATCTGTCATAACGGGTTATACATTACAGTTTTTCTGCGCGCCCTGAGACCTGCATCGGGTACTGTGAGTATGCACCCATGCTGCCAGCCACCCGCACAACCACGCCTGCACCGCAGGTAATGTGTCAGATCCGCAGCAAATGCGCTAATTGGTCAAGCACATCTTCACTCATCCTGCAGATGCCTTAAGGTACTATCACATCGGCACAGGTACAGAAAAAAAAGGATACTATAGAATGAAAGTACTCATCGCCCTGGAAGACGGGACAATCTTTGAGGGACAATCCTTCACCGGCGCTGGCGAAGCCATCGGTGAGATTGTCTTCAACACCTCTATGAGCGGCTATCAGGAAGTTCTTACTGATCCCTCCTATACCGGCCAGCTGGTCACCATGACCTACCCCCTCATCGGCAATTACGGTGTTAACCCTGAAGATATGGAATCATCTAAGGTTCACCCTAAAGCCTTTCTGATGAAAGAGTATAATCCGGTTCCATCTAACTTCCGATCCACCGCAACACTCGCAGATTTCCTTAAAGAGCACGATGTACTTGGCGTACATGGATTTGATACCCGCGCCCTGGTGAAGCACATCCGTACTGTCGGTGCCATGAAGTGCATCGTATCCACTGAAGATCTAGACCCGGAATCACTGATTCGTCGAGCCGGTGAATGGTCCGGCCTCGTTGGCCAGGACATGGTTAAGCGTGTGAGTTGTACCGAGCCATATGGCTGGGCTGATAACAAACCTGTACCCGGCACTAATTTTGAAACCGCTGACTGCACCACCAGCAATGAGCCTTTCAAAGTTGTGGCTTTCGATTTCGGCCTCAAATACAACCAGCTCAGAGAACTGACGGAGCGTGGCTGCAAGCTTCAGGTTGTGCCGGCTACCACAGACGCCCAGACCGTGCTCGACATGGCTCCTGACGGCATCTTCCTTTCCAACGGCCCCGGTGACCCGGAAGGCGTTGAAGGAGTTGTGGATACCCTGAGAACACTGCTCGGCAAGAAACCGATCTTTGGCATCTGCCTCGGCCACCAGATGCTCAGCCTGGCCTACGGAGGTTCAACCTTCAAGCTCAAATTCGGACATCGTGGCGGTAACCAGCCCGTAAAAGACCTGACCACCGGCCATGTTGAAATTACTGCCCAGAATCATGGCTTCTGTGTTGATATGGACAGCCTCAATTCAGATGAGGTTGAACTTACCCATATCAATCTCAACGACAACAGCTGCGAGGGTATGCGCCACAAAAAGCACCCTGCGTTTTCAGTTCAGTACCATCCGGAACATGCCCCAGGTCCACACGATTCTCTTTATCTCTTTGACCGTTTCGTCGACATGATGCGGGACAACAAATAGGACCCTCGAAAACCGGTACGCGAAGCACACGCAATTATTTTAGCATATAGAGAACGAGATCATGCCGAAAAGAACAGATATCAAGAAAATCCTCATCATCGGCTCCGGCCCAATTATCATCAGCCAGGCCTGTGAGTTTGATTACTCCGGTGCCCAGGCAGTCAAAGCCCTGAAAGAGGAAGGTTACGAAGTTGTCCTGATCAACTCCAACCCGGCAACCATCATGACCGACCCGGAACTGGCCGACGCCACGTACATTGAGCCTATCACCCCGGAGTTCGTCATTAAGGTTATTGAGAAAGAACGTCCAGACGCACTTCTACCGACCCTCGGTGGCCAGACCGCGCTCAATACCGCGATAAAAATTGCTGAGACCGGCATCCTCGAGAAGTACAACGTCGAGTTGCTGGCCGCTAACATAGACGTTATCAAAAAAGCTGAAGGTCGGGAGGAATTCAGGGCTGCCATGCACGCTATCGGCCTCAACGTTCCGCAGTCCGCTATCGTCCGTACCCTGGAAGATGCAATGGCTGCAGCCGATGATATCGGTTTTCCGGTCATCGTTCGTCCAAGCTTCACCCTTGGCGGCACAGGCGGTGGTGTTGCCTACAACCGCCAGGAGCTTGAAGAACTCTGCACCTCCGGCCTCGACCTCTCCATGACCACCGAGATCATGCTCGAAAAAAGCCTTCTTGGCTGGAAAGAGTACGAACTCGAAGTAATGCGAGACAGAAAGGACAACGTTGTGATCATCTGTTCCATCGAGAACATGGACGCCATGGGTGTACACACCGGTGACTCCATCACTGTCGCCCCGGCCCAGACCCTGAGCGACCGTGAATATCAGGAGATGCGCGATGCGGCTATCGCCATTATCCGCGAGATCGGTGTTGAAACAGGTGGCTCCAACGTGCAGTTTGCCGTAAACCCGGAAGATGGAGAATTGGTCATTATTGAGATGAATCCAAGGGTTTCAAGAAGCTCCGCGCTCGCCTCCAAGGCTACCGGTTTCCCGATCGCCAAGATCGCCGCTAAGCTTGCCGTAGGCTACACCCTGGATGAGATCCAAAACGACATCACCCGTGAAACCTACGCCGCATTTGAGCCAACCATTGATTACTGCGTAGTCAAAATTCCCCGCTGGACCTTCGAGAAATTCCCGGAAGCGGAGGACGTACTCACCACCGCCATGAAGTCTGTTGGTGAGACTATGGCTATTGGCCGTACCTTCAAGGAAGCTTTCCAGAAAGGTATGCGCTCCCTGGAGATAGGTCGTTTCGGCTTCTCCGCCGATGGTAAAATCGATCTTTCCGAGCTCGAGATCGAAGATCTGGAAACCAACTTGCGGGTGCCGAACTCCAAGAGAATGCCGCATCTGTATGAGGCGCTACGTCGTGAGATGCCGATTGAGGCAATCTACAAGTTGAGTGCCATCGACCCATGGTTTCTGCATAACCTCAAGCAGATCGTCGACACAGAGCGCGAAATCGTCAAACGCGGTTTTCAGGGCCTCGATAAAAAATTCCTTAGAACCTGTAAAGAGCAGGGATTCTCCGATATTCAGCTGGCACATCTTACCGGCACTTCCGATGACGATATCCGCAAGCTGCGTAAGTCACATGAGGTGACCCCGGTATTCAAGCTCGTCGACACCTGCGCTGCCGAGTTTGAGTCGTACACCCCATACTACTACTCCACCTACGAGATGGAGAACGAAGCAGTCGAGACCAAAGGCAAGAAGATTGTCATTCTCGGCGGCGGTCCCAACAGGATCGGCCAGGGTATCGAATTTGATTACTGCTGCGTGCACGCCGCCTTTGCCCTGAAAGAGATTGGGGTAGAGTCGATCATGATCAACTCCAACCCCGAGACCGTTTCCACCGACTACGACACCTCCGACAAGCTCTATTTTGAGCCGCTGACCCACGAGGATGTACTTAACATCATTGAGCAGGAGAAGCCGGACGGCATCATCGTCCAGTTTGGTGGCCAGACTCCATTGAACCTGGCTGTACCCCTTGCCAAGGCAGGAGTACCAATCATTGGCACTCAGCCGGACGCCATCGACCGCGCCGAAGACCGAAAGCGGTTCCAGCAGTTTCTGCAGAAACTCAACCTGCGTCAACCCGAAAACGATACAGTTCATACACTCGAAGAGGCACTTGAGGCCGCAAGACGTATCGGCTATCCGGTCGTGGTTCGCCCGTCTTATGTTCTCGGTGGTCGAGACATGCGCATCGTCTACAATGATGATGGTATCAGAAAATTCATGAAAGCGGTTGGCGGCTCCAAGCTCGAGCACCCGGTCCTGATTGATAAATTCTTAAAAGACGCCATCGAAGTAGATGTGGACGCCCTCTGCGACGGTACCAGGACCATCATCGGCGGCATTATGGAGCACGTCGAAGAAGCAGGTATTCACTCCGGTGACTCATCCTGCGTATTGCCTCCATACACCCTCGGCAAAGACATCGTAGACCAGATCAAGGATGCCAGCCGGGCTATGGCCCAGGAGCTTGGTGTGGTGGGCCTGATGAACGTGCAGTTTGCCGTAAAGGATGAAACTCTCTTCATTCTTGAGGTAAATCCGCGTGCCTCCAGAACCGTACCCTTTGTCTCCAAGGCAACCGGCTTACCACTGGCAAAGCTGGCTACCAAGGTAATGATGGGAATGAGTCTCGATGATCTCGGTATCACAAAAGAAGTTGAGATCGACCACTGGGCGGTGAAGGAAGCCGTTTTCCCATTCGACCGTTTTGAAAATGTAGATACCCTGCTTGGGCCTGAGATGAAGTCTACTGGCGAAGTGATGGGAATCGATGAGAAACTCGGTCTTGCCATTGCCAAAGCACATCTGGCAGCCGGTTCCACCTTACCGCTCTCCGGCGCTGTATTCATCAGTGTGCGGGATGGTGACAAAGCTGCGATCCTGCCGGTTGCAAAAAACCTTGAAGCGCTTGGTTTCTCCATTGTAGCCACAGACGGTACCGGCAATTATCTTCAGGATAACGGTGTGTCCTGCGAGCTGGTCAATAAAATTTCCCAGGGAAGACCCCACATTCTCGATAAGGTACGCGACAAGGAAATCGTGCTGATCATCAACACTTCCCTTGGCAGGCGGACGACCGAAGATGCCTATACAATCAGGCGTTCCGCCCTTAATTACCACGTGCCATACTCCACTACTATTACCGGTGCCCGGGCAGTGGTTCGAGCAATACGTGAAGTACGTACACATGAAATAGGAGTTCAGCCTGTACAATACTTTACCTAGTGGTATACTGAAAAAAAATGATTACGGCCCCTCGACATACCCTGATAATGCTTTACTGTTACCAGTGCGATATGAGAGGGGCTGACCAGTTTGAATAACATATCATTCTGGAAAGTTACCGATAAAACCCCATAATAAAAGGAGCCACCGGAGGACTCTTTGAATACTTTTTATAAAAATTTAAGCATGTGGTTGGTGATTGGTCTCACCATGATCCTGCTCTTCAACCTTTTCAACAGTCCGCAAACAACCTCACCGTCCATTACTTATAGTGAGTTTATCAATAGCGTAGATAAAAAAGCTATTACCCGCGTTGTCATCAATGGCGATGTGATCAGCGGTACTACCCAGGACGGCAAGGCCTTTCAGACCATTTACCCCGTTGCTGACCGGGATCTCATCCCGATGCTTCGACAGGCGGGTGTTGACATAAGCGTCAAGGAAGTTCAGAAGGACTCATGGTTTATGACCATCTTTGTCTCCTGGTTTCCGATGCTGCTGCTGATTGGTGTCTGGATTTTCTTCATGCGTCAGATGCAGGGCGGTGGCAAGGGAGGCGCGCTCTCCTTTGGTAAGACCCGTGCCAAACTTATGGAGCAGGGCCAGAACAAGGTAACCTTCGACGATGTAGCTGGTATTGACGAAGCCAAGGAAGAACTTGAAGAGATCGTTGATTTTCTTAAAGATCCGCAGAAATTTACCAATCTTGGTGGTCGTATTCCTAAAGGTGTGTTGCTTGCCGGCCCTCCAGGTACCGGTAAGACACTGCTTGCCAAAGCAATTGCGGGTGAAGCAGACGTACCATTTTTCACCATTTCCGGTTCCGACTTTGTTGAGATGTTCGTTGGTGTAGGTGCCTCCCGTGTTCGTGATCTGTTCACCCAGGGCAAGAAAAACGCACCATGTATCATCTTCATAGACGAGATCGATGCAGTAGGTCGTCACCGTGGTGCAGGTCTTGGTGGTGGTCATGACGAACGTGAGCAGACACTGAACCAGTTGCTGGTCGAAATGGATGGTTTCGAGTCCAACGAAGGTGTTATCATCGTTGCCGCAACCAACCGTCCTGACGTTCTTGATCCTGCCCTGCTTCGCCCCGGTCGTTTTGACCGCCAGGTAGTGGTACCGGTGCCTGATGTTGGAGGCCGTAAGAAAATTCTTGAAATTTACGCCGCCAAGACCAAGATGGCCCCGGGAATCGATCTGGAAATTGTCGCACGAGGTACCCCAGGTTTTTCTGGTGCCGATCTCGAGAACCTCATCAACGAAGCAGCCCTGATGGCAGCGCGCAGTGGTGCTGCTCAGATCGATCTGACCTTGCTTGAGAAGGCCAAGGATAAGATCCTGATGGGTGCAGAGCGTCGATCCATGATCATTACCGACAAGGAAAAAGAGGTTACAGCCTACCACGAGGCGGGTCATGCACTTGTTGCCTGGCTGCTGCCCGGAACCGACCCGGTTCACAAGGTTACTATCATCCCACGCGGCCGTGCGCTTGGTCTCACCATGCAGCTGCCGATAGATGAGAAATATACCCATTCCAAGTCGTTTCTCGAGAATTCAATTTGCATCCTCTTTGGTGGCCGTATAGCCGAAAAGATCGTTTTTGACGAGATAACCACCGGTGCCGGCAACGACCTTGAGCGAGCAAGCGCCCTGGCCCGTAAAATGGTTTGTGAATGGGGCATGAGCGATGAACTCGGTCCGCTTACCTACGGTAAAAAAGAGGAGCAGATTTTCCTTGGCCGTGAGATTGCACAACACCGTGACTTCAGTGATGATACTGCTCGCCAGATTGATACAGCTGTCAAAGGTATCATCAGTACTGCTGTCGATAAAGTCACCCAGTTACTGACGGATAACCGTGATATTCTCAACAAGATGACTGAATTGTTACTGGAAAAAGAGACTATCGTGCTCGAAGATATCGACAGGATGATCAACGAGCTTCGTCCTGGCCAGTTCCCTGAGGTCGAAAAGCGCATGGCTGAAAACGCCACCAAGAAATCCGCAGCTGCAGCTGCTGCCCAAGCCGCAGCCCAGGCAACCCCTGAGCAACCTGCTCAAGCGGAAACCGCAGCTACTGAGAGTGCTACCGAGTCCTCCGCCGAAGAAGCATCAGAAGCACCTGGCTCTGAATCTTCTGCCGAAACCGGTACCGATACGGAAGACCCAAAGAATCCGTTCTCCCGTAACGACGCTGCATAACTTTGCTATCGCAGTAAGCTCTCTACGGTTATCAAGGATTTCCTGAATGCGAACCATACGAACCAGAATCATGGGGATACTGAACGTAACCCCTGATTCCTTTTCCGACGGCGGCAGTTTTGATTCGATTGACAAGGCAGTACACCACGCCACAGAGTTAATTGAAGCAGGAGCAGACATTCTGGATGTGGGCGGGGAATCAACCCGCCCATATGCAGAACCTGTATCCCTGCAGGATGAACTTGCCCGCACCATTCCTGTAATCAAGGCAGTTCGTGAACTGCACTCCACCCCTATCTCCATTGACACCACCAAAGCAGAGGTAGCCAGACAGGCACTCGCTGCCGGAGCCAACATCATCAACGATATCAGTGCGCTGAATCATGATCCTGAAATGATCGAAGTTGTTCAGGAGACAGATGCACCAGTTGTCATCATGCATATGCAGGGTACCCCCGCCGACATGCAGGATAGACCTGAATATCAGGATATCATTTCAGATATCCTAACGTTTTTTGAAAAACGTATTGAGTGGATGGTCGCAAATAACGTTGACAGGAAACGAATTATTGTTGACCCGGGCATCGGTTTCGGCAAGACTCTATCTCATAATCTGGCAATAATCAGACATCTGGACAGGTTCCGCACCCTCGGCCAGCAGGTACTTCTTGGCCACTCCAGAAAGAGTTTTCTCGGCCTGCTCACCGGCATGGAAGCAGAACAGCGGGATCTCAGTACCGCAGTGGTATCAGCCCTCGCTGTTCAAAGCAGAATCGACATTATCAGAGTACATAATGTCGAGGCCACCAGGCAGGCTTTGCAGATAGCGGAAGCTATTCATCCAGAACAATAAATTGATAGCGGTACGGTGACTGAGTGGTTCCCATCACAAAAACGTCACCGTCCACCAGCTCCATCTCTCCCCCATCATCACAGCCGCCAACTGCCCTCTCGCCGATGCGAACGCCACAGGCACTGCCGCGGTCAATGAGCTTATAGCCATCAGGATGTTTTTCCAGTTGCAGATGCTCCCTGGAGATGTTGAGTAATTCCCCTCCGTCTAACAGGTAAAGATCGTTATTGGGTTCCCGTCCTCCAAGTTTTGGTCGTTCGACCCGCACAATTCGTCCATCGACCATTCGTACTCTGGACTCCCGGCCTATGCGAAATGGGAATTTTCTAATAATCACCATATCATTAACCCGCTGGGGCTGAGGCATGGCTTCGATCGCTTCCGGCGTCAGAGCTTTCAGCACAGCTCGTACTTTGACAATCTCAACTATCTTTCGCTTTTCATCCATGGAATATTCCTGTATTACAAAATTACCTCAACACTACTATTGTGATGCTTTAGCTTGGAACTTATTTACCTTACTCTAAGATATAACATTCTGATATAACAGCTGATAACTATAATAATAGTTATCAGCTGTCCTGTAATTATTCAATGAGTTTCGGGAAGTCGCTATTTTTACAATAAACTCTTCAACTACCATACGTTATATTCAATAAGATTATGGAACCAACCACCTGCGTTAAAACGATCAGCACCAGCCTTCAATTAATTCCGCAAAACGTGCAGGGCGTCATATCCCTGCTCGAAGATGGTTGTACGGTCCCCTTTATAGCCCGGTACAGAAAAGAAGCCACAGGCTCCCTGGATGAAGTCGAGATAACCCGGATCAGGGACGAATTACATCTTTTTCAGGAAATAACCAAGCGCAGAGAAACTATTCTCGCGACGATTAAAAGCCAGGGAGCACTTACATCAGAGCTCAAGGATGCCATTACCAAAGCTCAATCGTTATCCGTTCTGGAAGATCTCTATCTGCCGTACCGGCCAAAGAGAAGAACACGGGCAACCATTGCCAGAGAAGCCGGGCTCGAGCCTCTCGCTGAGAGCTTGTACAGCAAACCACAGGTCCCCTTTTCGCTAGAAAGATTTTTACGCTCTCTTGAGCAGGAGATGAGCGAGGAAAGCGCTCTTGCCGGTGCCCGTGACATCATCGCAGAACGAATCAGTGAGCACCAGCAATCACGGCAGGCACTGCGGAGATTGTTTGCCGAAAAAGCAGTCATTATCTCGAAGGTGGTTGAAAAAAACCGGGAAAAAGCAGAAAAGTACCGCGACTATCTGGATTGGCAGGAACCGGTGAAAAAAATTGCAGGCCACAGGCTTTTGGCAATGTTGCGCGGTGAAAATGAAAAATTGCTCACACTCTCACTACGACCACCGCCAGAAGATGGTATTGCAGCACTCTACCCTTTCCATATTACCAAGAAAACAGGCCGAGCCGAGCAGGTCCGCCTGGCAATCGAAGATGGATACAACAGACTTCTTGCACCATCGCTCGAAAACGAATTACGCAAGACCCTCAAGGAGCAGGCCGACCTTGAGGCAATTGAAGTTTTTGCCGGTAACATAAAAGAATTGCTCCTTGCTTCTCCTCTTGGGCAAAAACGGGTACTGGCATTGGACCCGGGCTTTCGTACCGGAGCGAAACTGGTCTGCCTTGATGGCCAGGGATCTTTACTTGAATCAACCACCATTTTCCCGACTCAGTCCGCAAAACAGCAAGCAGCTGCAGCTGAAACCGTTCTTCGACTGGTAAAGAAACATCAGATCGAGGCCATCGGAGTTGGCAGTGGCACCGCTGGTCGTGAAACGGAAGAGTTTATCAGAGGGCTCAGTCTTCCTGGTGATATCATTATTACCATGGTCAATGAAGATGGTGCTTCAGTCTATTCGGCTTCAGAGACTGCGCGTAAAGAATTTCCTGATCTGGATCTCACTGTCCGTGGTGCCATATCCATAGGCCGGCGTCTGCAAGATCCTCTGGCTGAACTGGTTAAAATAGACCCTAAAGCAATTGGTGTTGGCCAGTACCAGCACGATGTCGACCAGAAAGCGCTGAAGCAAGGCCTTGATGACGTTGTTGAATATTGCGTAAACAGCGTTGGCGTAGAGGTAAACAGTGCCAGTGCAGAGCTTTTAACATACGTATCGGGCGTAGGGCCAATGATTGCAACCAACATCGTTGAGTACCGTACGCAAAACGGCCCCTTTACCACTCGTAAACAGCTCCTTAAAGTTCCCCGGCTCGGCCCCAAGGCCTTTGAACAATGTGCCGGTTTTGTAAGAGTTGCAGCAAGTAAGAACCCTCTTGATAGAAGCGCTGTCCATCCTGAACGATATCCTATTGTCACTCAAATGGCAAAAGATGCGGGAGCGGATGTTGCCCAGTTGATGCGCTCGGAGAATCTTCGAAAGAACATCAAACTTGAAAATTATCTCACCGAAACGATCGGCCTGCCGACCTTAAAGGACATCATCGCCGAATTGGCGCGACCGGGGCGCGATCCGCGTCAGGCCTTCATCAGCTTCAGTTTCGCGGAAGGCATCAATACTGTCGACGATCTGGAACCTGGAATGGTGCTGCCCGCAATTATTACCAATGTTACCAAATTCGGGGCCTTTGCCGATATAGGCGTTCATCAGGATGGTCTGATCCACATCAGCCAACTTGCAGATCGCTTCGTAAAAGATCCGGCTGATGTGGTAAAAACCAGGCAACATGTAAAAGTAAAAGTGTTGGAGGTGGACAAGGAAAGAAAGCGTATATCACTCTCATTGAAAAACGTTGTCCAATAACCACCTGACTACAACATCAGCACAATGCACACTGGAGAAATTCAATTGCAACTACTTCTCCAGTGAATGTTTCGAAGCACCGGAGGCTATTTTCCAGCTTCCCCCGAATCATCTTCTGTTTTCCCTGGTCGCGCACCTGTCACCTTGGCAGGGCAACCATAGGCGATAGCCATTGCAGGTATATCCTTGGTAACCAAGGCATGTGCCCCCACCACTGCGCCAGAACCAACATTACAGCCATCAAAGACTGTCGTTCTGGTTCCCAGCCAGGAGCCTTTGCCAATTTCCACCCCTTGGTTCGCCCTGTGTCCTTGGGCTATTATGCTGAGCGCTGGATTATCAAACCTATGAAAACCTGCAGCAACCACATAACTGAAAGCCCCAAAGAGCACCTCGTCGCCGACAATCAGTTTTTTTTCTGAACCAAAAATACAGTTTCTGCCAAGTGAGCAACCTCTCCCAATTCTAATAACACCATTCCTTGCCCGAATAACTGTCGCCCCGGAAATCAATACGTCATCATCAATAACAATTTCCGCCTCATTCCCACGGGCATCGATAACACATTCGTCATCAATCATTACATTATTACCAACTGATATGCGATTTCCTCCTCTTATACATACATTCCGGCCAATGGTAACGTTTTTCCCCATGTCTCTCAGTAAAAACCTGTAAAGGAATCGTCTGAGAGCTATACCCACCGCACCAAACATTCCCGAGCAGAAAAACATAATCAGTTCATATCGCAGTAAGTGCCAAAACGAGGCACTCCCGGTCACTACCAGCGAGTACCAGCGAAGTGGTGATTGGGAATCGTCCGATCTAATCTTTTTTAGGTCAACAACATTGTCCGAGTTGTTCAATGACAGGCTCCCAAGTTAATGTTTGAACAGAGTCCTGCAAATGTAGCCTTTTTGTCTATGAGGTGGCGAATTTGTTCCAGGTGAATTGCCGTGTGGCTCTTCCAACTACTTCACGACAGCGTATCTTTTTTGTCAGGCAGAGACAACCTTTTTCTACCCAACAGATGGCGTATTCAGGAAAATTGTCACATCTGGGAATAGCTACCCATGCGCAGGATCTCTTCTATGGAACCAACTGAGTAATAACTTGATATATCGCAACAGTTGGTTCTAATAGAAATTAGAATCGCTTGCAGAAAGGCATTATTCCTTTACCGACCCAGCAAGTAAACCACGAATAAAATACCTGCCCAAAACAATGTAGATAAGCAAAACCGGCAACGCTGCCAGAATAGAACCGGCCATGGGCAGGTTCCAGCTCACTGCCTGGCCACCGGCAAGTTGTGCTAGACCGACAGTAATCGGGTTGTCAGCATGCCTGGTAAGAGTGATCCCCCAGAGAAATTCGTTCCAGACCTGGGTGAACTGCCAGAGAGAGGTGACCACAAAGCCCGGTATTGACAGCGGCAGAATAATCTTGGTGTAAATCGAGAAAAATCCGGCCCCGTCAAGGGAAGCGGACTCCATCAGTGAGTTTGGAATCTGGGCGTAAAAGTTCCTGAAGATAAGGGTGGTAATGGGAAGACCATAGACCACATGGGCCAGAATCAACCCCGGCAATCCGCCATACAGATTCATGGCGCGTAGCGTCTGAAAAAGAGGAATCAGGATAACCTGATAGGGAATAAACATCCCGAACAGGAAAAGGGTAAAAACCACCTCACTGCCCGGAAATTTCCACTTCGAGAACACATAACCATTCAGGGAGCCGAGCAGGGTCGAGAGCGCTGTGGCAGAGATTACCAGAATGACTGAGTTGATAATGTTATTTTTCAGCAGTGCCAATGCTTCCGGAAAACTGGCGTAGTTTACCTCCGGCGGCAACTCCCAGGACGTTGGCAGGCTGATGTCAGCCGGAAATTTCAGAGCTGTCACCACCGCAAGATACGCGGGAAGCAGATAACCGATGGCCAGTAGAATCAGCACACCATAAAGAGCAATAGTGGAGAGAGAAATTTTTCGCATCATTATCTCGTTCTCCTCTGCTTATAACTGCTGACCATGTAAGGAATAATAAAAGTTGCCGCGATAAGAAACAGAATAATTGCGATGGCAGCACCCTTGGCAAAATCGTTGGCACGGAAGGTTGTCAAATACATGTTGAGCGCCGGGTGGCCGGTCTCTGCGTTGTCCGGACCGGTCATGGCAAATATCAGATCAAACATCTTCAGTGAGATATGAGACAGGATAATTACCGCGCTGATAGTGATGGGTTTTACCAGAGGTAAGGCGATATGACGATAGTATCCGGCCGTAGTCGCTCCATCGAGCATTGCCGCATCGCGCAAATCCTGCGAGATGCCGGTGAATCCGGCCAAATAGAGGGCCATGGTATAACCGGAATACTGCCAGATAGTGGCCATGATGATACCGATGGTGGCGGTATTGAAACCGTGCATCTCCTCCATAAAGAGCGTTTTTGGCAACAAATCACCCCAGATCCAGGCTCCAGCCCCGGCCACAACACCCGGTACCAAAAGCCACAGAGCCCGACGCTGGCTGGAACGAATCGTTAAAAATCCCCAGATTATCAGAACAGCTGCGACAAGGTAAATGGCCACCTGTAACAGGTTCTGCCAATCAAAGGTAAGAACCGTGGTTGAACTCGAAAGCCAGGAATATTGCAATGGCTCAAACCCGGCATAGGTAGGCAAAATATTGACACCACCCTGGGGTGCCAGCATCCAGCGCCAGATGGTACCGGTTACGATGAAGGAGAGAGACATCGGGTAGAGGAAGACGGTACGGAAAAACGCCTCCCCTTTCGGCTTGTTATCGAGAAGCATGGCAAGTATCAGCCCTATACCTATGGCTCCCGCCAGCAGCATCACCGAATAAAATACCGCATTAACCAGATCCTGACGGAAACCGCCGCCTAAGAAACCAGTAAAGAGCTCCACATAATTACCGAATCCGATAATATTTTTCACCGGATTCTCGGCCAGTGCTCCCACCCCGCCCCAGTCTGTCATCGACAGCCAGAAGGTGTTGCCGATAAAGCCATAAACAAAGATCGCTATCAAAACGATCGACGGCAGAAGTGTCAGGAAAGCCTTGACCCTGTCTTGGTTACGCATGTCCACTCCAGATAATCCGACCCGGGCATGCCGGGCCGGACGATAAAACACAACGAACCCGAATTTCTCATCAGTTCAGGCAGCGTCATGGATACAATTTTCGGTAGTAAGCCATAGTTGTCTATGTTTACTACCGAAATATTGAATGAGATGACGTTGCTTGAATTGAGCTTCGGTCTAATAGTTCTACGAAAATTGTCTTATTTGCTGATGCCGTTCTTCACCGCAATCTGCTGCGCTGCTTTTGCTGCTGTTTCTGCATTGCGGCTCTTAAGAAACATCTCCATAACTGAAGCAAAATCGTTCATGAAGCCCTCATTAGCGGTAACGCCGTGGGCCAGGGAACCAACAATTATGTTTTTGCTGAAATCAACAGCTGCGGACTTGCCGTAGTTGTTGTAGAGACCGAGCTCACTGTCTTTACGGGCAGAGATGGAGCCCTTCAGCGGGTTAAAGGCATCACTGCCCTCACGGCTGCCGAGGATTGCCAGCCAGGCCATAGCGTTATCACGATTCTTCACACCTTTCGGCAGACCGAAAGAGTCAGCGAGGAACATGAACTCACCGGTGGTACCAGGAGAAGCAGCCCAACCGAAACCGCTGCCAGGAACAAGTTTTTTGGTGGTACTCATGTAACCGGCAGCCCAGTCGCCCATGACGTTAAAGGCCGCACGGCCGTCCACAACCATATCGGTGGCCTGCTGCCAGCTGAGAGAAGAGGCATCCTTGTTGGTATACTCAAGAACTTTACCGAACAGTTCCCAGGCAGCTACACCCTCGGCGCTGTCAAATGCAAGCTCACCAGCCCAGAGAGCATCCCATTTTTCCGGTCCCATGGAAGCAAGCGCAACAGACTCCCAGAGATGGTTGGCGGTCCAGTTCTGGGCCAATGCCAGAGGAACGATACCTTTCTCCTGAAGTTCAGGAGCTACAGCAAAGAACTCATCCCAGGTAGCAGGTGGCTGAACGCCCCACTCCTGCAGCTTCTCTGGGGAATACCAGATAACGTTGGAACGATGGATATTTACCGGAACCGACCAGATACCATCTTTGGTTCCGATATTTTTGATCAGGCCTTCAGGAAAAACATCCATCCAACCCTGCTCTTTAAACAGAGGGGTAAGGTCCTCCATGCGATCAGCCTCAACCCAGGTGCCGATAAGCTCCTGACCTGCGTGTACCTGAAAGCTGTCTGGCGGCTCGCCACCAAGCATGCGGGTTTTCAATACCGCCTTGGCGTTCACACCAGAGCCACCGGTCACAGTCGCGTTGATGACTTTTACACCTGGGTTTTCCTCGTTGTACTTATCGATCAACGCCTGCAGAGCAGGACCCTCATCGCCAGCCCACCAGGAAAAAATCTCCAGATCACCGCTAAGTTCCTTGGCCTGTACTACGGGGGAAACAGCGAGCAGCATGGCTGTACATGCCGCAACGCAAGTACGCACAACAAGCCTTTTCATAACATCCTCCTCATGAATGATAATGATGGTTTTGACGGCAGGATCACCCATACCGCCAATGGCGACATATGATTGTCACATCTCTACTTCAATACCTCTTCAGTTTCCGGGTCGAAAAAGAGCAGTCGATTCAAATCAAATCCCAACTCCATCTTTTCACCTGGACGAGCAACAACTCTACCTTCTAACTCGGCGATCATGTTAATGCCCCCCACACTGAACTCCAGCAGGGACTGACCACCAAGAATCTCTGATACAATCACTTCGACCTCTATTCGCCACTCTTCCGGGAATCTATGAATCGCATCCCCTCTCTTGATCGCGTCGGGGCGAATACCAACCAGAACACTCCGGGGGGTAGCACAATCCGGTACAACAGGTACCGGTAAGGTCAGTTCACCCATTTTTACCCGGGTCTCACCACCTGAGCCGCTTAACTCACCATCCAGAATATTTATGGGCGGATTACCGATAAATCCGGCAACAAACTTGTTTGCCGGACGTTCAAAAACGTCCACCGGCGAACCAACCTGCTGGATATAGCCGTCTTTTAAAATGACAATCTTATCGGCCAGCGTCATCGCCTCCACCTGATCGTGGGTGACATAGATGGTGGTGGTCTGCATCTTCAGGTGGAGCTTTTTCAGCTCCATACGCATCTGGGTGCGCAACTGGGCATCGAGATTTGACAGTGGCTCGTCGAAAAGAAAGACACTCGGCCGACGTACAATGGCGCGGCCCATGGCAACACGCTGGCGCTGACCACCGGAAAGCTCGGCAGGTTTTCTATGCAGATACGGGGTCAGCTCCAAAATTTCGGCAGCCTCCTGTACCTTTCTCTTTATCTCGTCTTTGGTCTCTTTGGCCATCTTCAGGCTAAAGGCGATATTGTCAAAGACGTTCATGTGTGGATACAGAGCGTAGTTCTGGAAGACCATGGCCACGTTTCTATCCTTGGGAGCCATTTTGCTGATCGGCTTGTTGTCGATACAGATCTCCCCATCGCTAATAGACTCAAGCCCGGCAATCATACGTAAAATTGTTGACTTACCGCAACCGGACGGACCGACAAGAACGATGAATTCATTATCTTCAATGGCAAGATTCACCCCATGAACAACCTGGGTACTGCCAAACCGCTTTATAACCTCTTTCAACTCCACCTGGGCCATTTGGTAACTCCGGAGTACGTATATTTGCTCTTTAAGGGGATATCCCCGTTCATGTAGATTCTCTCACCACCAGAGTGGTTGGTAAGACTATGGTTTCTGTTGCAGGAGCGGATTCGGAAGTGAGATTCTTCAACAGCAATTCCGCAGCTCTTCTGCCAATTTCAAACGCCGGCTGATTGACGGTGGTCAGCTTCGGTCGTACCAGAGCGGTATTCGGATTATTGGAAAATCCCACCAAAGCAACATCATCAGGGATCTTCACCCCGACCTCATCGAGGTATACAAAAGCCCCGATCGCCACCGGGTCATTGATTGTGAAGATCGCATCCGGTGGTTCCGGTAAACTCATCAGCCTCTCGGCGGCTCTGCGGCCATCCTCTTCATGATAGCCTGCATAAAGTATATAGTCGTCCGACACCTGCAGTCCATTGTCCCGAAGCGCGGCTTCATAACCCTCCCGTCTGGCTCGGGAAACATACATGGACCTGGTACCACCTATATGCGCAATTCGTTTTCTACCACGTTCCACCAAATGCTGCACGGCCTCATAGGCACCCTTGTAGTCATCGACGATGACCCTGCTCACCTTGAGATCTTCAGCCACCCGGTCAAAGAGTACCAGAGGGATTCCCTGCCGCACCACCAGCTCCAGATGGTCGTAACTGGTGGTCTCCTGAGAGATGGAAACCAGCATGCCAGCAACCCGGTTTGCAGCCAGTGCCCTGATATTCAGTACCTCGCGGGCAACAGTATCTGCAGACTGACAGACCATAATGGTGTAACCAGCCTCATAGGCCACCTCTTCTATGCCACTGATGACCGTGGAGAAAAATGTGTTGCGAATTTCCGGAACCACCACACCGATATTATTGGAGCGGCGATTCTGCAAACTCTGGGCGATCAGATTTGGTTGATAGTCGGTTTTGGTCGCCATGGCCAGTACCCGCTGCTTGGTCTCTTTGCTTATGTCCGGATGATTGCGTAAAGCCCGCGACACCGTCGACGGTGACAAGCCCAGCTTTTTTGCCAGATCATTTATGGTCACATGGCGCCTATGCATCGTTCTTCTCTTCGCACTCACACCAGACCTGCTCAAGCCCGTCCATACCGATACCACAGATTCCCGGTCGGCCTATGTGCACTGAAATAACACTGTTTAAGCCAAAGACATGCTCCATTCGACGTCTGTAGTCGGCAAGTTCCCTGGCAGGAATATAGGCCTGTATGGTTCCGGCAAAACCGCCACCATGCACCCGGCAGATGCCATTCGGACAAAATCTTTTACTCAGCGCAAGTCCCAGCAGCACTCCCTGCTCAGTTGTTGACTTCTGTGAAGCGCAATTCTGCAGTAACATTGCCGAAGATTCACCTGAATCTGCCGCGAGCTGCAGAAATTTATCAAAATCAGAACGTTCCAGCGCATGGGCCATGGCTACAGCGCGTTCATTCTCCTCCACACAATGCAACAACCTGAGTGCAGCCCTGTCCCCGGCCTTTTGGCGGATTTCCGGCATAGCAGCCAATACCTGCAGTACGCTCAGACCACGGGCCACCGGCTGGTTCAACACCCGCGCCGCCGCCTGCATTTCTTCCGGAATAGCTGCGTATTCCGGAGTAAGTTCTACATGGCTGCCACCTGTATCGACCACCACCAGAGAATAGCCAAAAAGATCATCCGGCACCCTGATTCGCCTGATCTTCGGAGCCTGCGGCATAGCAAAATCGATGGCGGTGATCCGCCCTACACCACTGCTCATCTGGTCCATCAAACCGCAGGGCTTACCGAAATAGCGATTTTCAGCGCTTTGGGCCATGATGGCAATTTTTTCAGCACTGAAGCTGCCATCATTGTACAGCAGGTTGAGAATCCCCCCCACCAATACCGAAAAAGCGGCGGAACTTGAGAGACCGGTGCCGGGCCTGCACGTGGCATGCAGACAAGCATGAAAGCCACCGACCTTTCCACCCTCTGCCCGAAACATGCCAGCCATGCCACGAACCAGCGATCGTGCGCTGCCCTCCTCACCAACAACCGGCTGCAGCTCACCGAGATCCACCCTGATCTCTTCTGTAAACCCTTCTGAATCGATGATAATTGCAGAGTCTTTTATCGGAGTAACCGCAGCCACGCAGTCGAGATCGACCGCAGCAGCCAAGACATTGCCATGATTATGATCTGTGTGATTGCCGCCAAGCTCCGTTCTGCCCGGGGCACTGACCATGAGTCCCTGTGCTTCCGGTCGCTGGCTGAGCATAGTTTCAAGAAGCCGGAGATATCGTTGCTTCTGCTCACCAAGGGCTTCCCTGCCATAAAGACTGATAAAATCACAATCAAGATCGCCGGAAACAACCTTTGACTTTAACTTATCCAGGCGACCAATCATGATATCTTCTCCGTATAATGACGTGCCGAAAGCCCTCTCAAACGTTCTGCTGCAGACTCCGGGGTAATATCCCGTTGCGGCATTGCCAGCAACTCATACCCCACCATGTGCTTGCGCACGGTCTGCGATCTCAACAGTGGCGGCAGGTAATGCATATGCCAGTGCCAATGCGGGTGGTCTCCACCATCTGTCGGTTGCTGATGCAGCCCCATGGAATATGGGAAAGAGGAGAGAAAAAGGTTGTCGTAGCAGATGCCAAGGCGAATCATCATCTCAGCGAGATCATTCTTTTCTGTCAGGGTCAGATTATTTATAGACGAGCGGTGGTGTCTTGGCAGAATCATAGTCTCAAATGGCCAGACCGCCCAGTACGGGACAAGTGCCACAAAAGAATCGTTGGCAAAGAGGATACGTTCCCCCTCCGTCAATTCACGCTCCAGGTAAGAACAGAGCAGGCATTTGCCTTTTTCCCGGAGGTAGTTGCGCTGTTGACAGTCCTCGGCTGCAGGCAAAGTGGGGATAGTCTGGTTTGCCCAGATTTGTCCGTGGGGGTGAGGGTTTGAGCAGCCCATTATCAACCCTCGATTCTCGAAAATCTGGACGTGATTGATATCAGACCTTGCCCCCAGTTCCGCGTACTCCCTCTGCCAGGTATCAACAATGGCCAGCACCATCTCCTGCGGCATCCGGGCAACGGTCAGGTCATGGCGGGGAGAATAGCAGATCACACGGCAGATACCGCTTTCAGGCTCGGCCCGCAAAAGGTCATCCGGATCTGAAGCGGATCCGGTGCCATCTTCAGGCAACAGCGCCGCAAAATCGTTAGTGAAAACAAAGGTGGAAGTATATTGTGGATTATCGGCCCCTTCGGCACGCACGTTGCCAGGGCACAGATAGCAATCAGGATCGTATCGAGGGGCTTTACCCTTTTCCGGTTCTTCATTCAAGCCACTCCAGGGTCGTTTCGCCCTATGCGGAGAGACCAGAACCCATTCTCCGGTAAGCCTGTTGAAACGGCGGTGGGGACGTTCCAGAAATTCAGCGTTTTCCATACGTTGTTTTACCTCTCGCCGCTGCCTTAACGCACAAAGCACGAAACATCGCCATGGCAAACCTACGTGCTTTTTGCGTATCGCCAGACTCGCGCACTCGAATTACCCAAACACAAGACCACTATCTGAAAACCGGTTTCCCTTTCCAACAGGAAATGCATAACACCAGAGAACGGCAAAGCCGGTTCTCTGCAAAAACCCTCGGCAGCTCATGAAAACTCGGCTATAATAACTTTCGCAAACGTTGCCGCAATCGTTTGCATAAATGTCACTATAGTGAACGATAAGGAAAACTGTCAATCTCTTTTTAGGGTTCTATTAGGATGAAACGTTCTGAAATAAATCGCAGTATACTGGACGCCATTGCTCTTTTTGAAAGCATGCAGTTTAAATTGCCGCCATTCGCCCTCTGGTCACCAGAACAATGGCAGCAGGTAGGCGAAGAAGCCCGTGAGATTTTAGATAACGGCCTCGGCTGGGACGTGACTGATTACGGCAAGGGAGACTTCTCAAACACCGGTTTACTGCTCTTTACCATCCGTAATGGCAATTATGGCAACCGTGAGACCTACCCTAAAGGATATGCCGAAAAAATCATGGTGGTGCAGGAAAATCAGATGACCCCCTGGCACTTCCACTGGAATAAGCGGGAAGATATTATCAACCGTGGTGGTGGAGATCTGGTCGTTGAACTTTATCTGGCTGATGAGAATGACAAATTCTCAGATAAGGAGTTTGAAGTAACAATCGATGGCATACGCAGGAAAGTTGCCCCCGGCGGTACTGTGGTGCTCACCCCCGGCGAGTCGATCTGCCTTGAGCCGTACGTGTACCATACCTTTTACGGACGAGAAGGTGGTGGTACCGTGATGGTAGGTGAAGTTTCAGATGTCAACGACGATGCCAACGACAACCGCTTCTATGATGAGATTGGACGCTTTCCCACAATCGAGGAAGATGAGCCACCCACACATTACCTTTGTACCGAATATCCAGAACTGAAGAAATAACTAGAGGTCGGATAATGCTCTGCCTGCAGGGGAAGCACAGCTACCCCTGCTCAATCACATCCCGCACCAGTTCGCCCAACCGCTTCACACCGCTTTCAAGCCGCTCGTTCCATGGAAAGCCGTAGTTGAGCCGGATGCAGTGGTTGAAACGATCGGTGACCGAGCAAAGATCCCCCGGCACTATGGCGATATTTTCCCTGGCAGCGAGTTTAAAGAGCTGCTGACTGTCCACCCGTTTGTCCAGCTCCACCCAGAGACAAAGCCCACCCTTCGGTGCGGAAACCCTTGTGCCGTCGGGGAAATATCTGGCCACCGCCAGCATCATATTCGCGGCCTGCTTTTTGAGCGTTGCGCGCATTTTACGCAGGTGCCGCTCATAGGCTCCGGTTGCCAGAAAGCGTGCTGCGACTTCCTGGTTGAGTTGTGAGCTGCTGACTGTAGAGTTAAATTTGATGCGTTTTACCTTCTCCTTGAAACGACCGGGAATAGTCCAGCCGACTCGCAGATCGGGTGCCAGCGATTTGGTAAAAGATGAGCAGTAAAGAACCAGCCCCTCACGATCAAAGCTTTTTAAAGGCCTTGGCCGCGTCTCGGTAAAGTAGAGATCACCATAAATGTCATCTTCTATGAGCGGGATACCACGGCCGGTGATAATCTCCACCATCCTCTTTTTACCCTCGTTAGACACCACGTAGCCAAGCGGATTATGGGCACTGACATTCACCAGCGCGGCCTTCACATCATGTTCTCCCAGCACCTGCTCCAGCTCATCGAGATCAAAACCATGCTCAGAATCCACCGGCACCTCCAGCGCCCGCATGTTGAGATCTTCAATGAGCTGCAGATAGCAGAGAAACGTGGGAGACTCGATGAGTATCACGTCTCCCTCACGAGCCACCGCCCGCAGACAGAGAGCTATGGCATCCATACAGCCTCCTGATACGATGATCTCTTCTCCCCGCTCGCGACTGAAATACCCCACAGATCGTTTAGCCAGCTCCTTTCTCAGGGCCGGCACACCTATCGGGTGGCCATAGCCTATCATGTCGCCTGTCATATAGCCGGCGGCAACGGCCCGGACCTCCCGGCCCAGTTGTTTCAACGGCAGCAACTCAGGAGCAGGAATTGCTGTCCCCATGGGCAGCATATCCGGGTTACTGATATACTGTTGCAGCATGGTCGAGTGGGTATTAATGGTGACCTGATGCGGCCGGATTATCCGTTTTTCCTGCACCGGACGCGGCAACACCTTTTCCAGCAACGGCTTTACATAAAATCCGGATTTTTCCCGAACCTCCACCACCCCACGGTCTTCAAGCTCGTTATACGCCTGGTACACTGTGGAAATTGACCGGCCTGTCTGGGCTCTGAGACTCCTCAAGGAAGGTAGTTTTTCACCCGCCCTGAAATTACCTGCGCGTATCTTACGCTCAAGATCGTCTGCTATCTGAAGATATTGATATTCCATTTTTTACGGTAATAATTGTATCTGTGAACTGACTAAAACACATCATCCAGGCAGGATTAACATGCTTTTTCAACCCTACTTGACTCGGTCTGCTGATCTTGATACGGATAACTATAGGGAAGCATTAACTGCTATATTCCATGAACAGTGAAAAGTACGAGAGACACATGGCAACTGTTCTCTATATTGAAGATAATCTGGCAAACAGAAAACTGGTTCAACTCCTTATCGCCCGACGAAGCGACCTCGAGCTTATCAGCGCTGAAACAGGGAGGGAAGGATTGTGCCTTGCCCAGACATATCTTCCAGATATCATCCTGCTTGATATCAGCTTGCCGGATATACAGGGAGACCAGGTGTTGAAACAACTCAGGGACAATTCTCAAACCTCGAAGATTCCTGTTATCGCCATCTCCGGCGACGGCATAGAAGAGACCCGATTGCGTTTCCCTGAATTCCAGGCCTATCTTGAAAAGCCCGTCGACATCCAAATGTTCTACGATACCATAGACGCCCTGCTTGACAAAGTAGCGTAACTGCACTTAAACGACCACTTCATTATTACGACTGGATAGTCATGGCCCGCTTCTGGCGACGGCTCAGCATAATACTCTCCATCATATACAACGCCAACGCACTCCAGATCAGGACGAAGCCGATCATTCTGCTTATTGGAAAGGGCTCGTGATACACAAAAATCCCAAGCACCAGACTAATACTCGGTGCGATATATTGCAGTAATCCAAGATGGGTCAAAGAGATATTCTGGGCGGCATAACCAAATAACAACAATGGCAGAGAAGTAATCACACCGGTGCCGAATAGCAGCAACGAGCCGGAAAGCCCGATGTGGCCGAAGGAACCTGTGGAATTACTTTCCCAGAACAGCAACAACATTGTAGCAGGGACAAAAAGTACCATGGTCTCCATACAGAGACCTTCAAGCGCCGGAGTTGAGGATTTTTTGTGCAACAACCCGTAAAGCGCAAAACTACAGGCAAGACTCAGGGCAATCCAGGGAAATTTGCCATAATAAATTGTGAGATAGAGTACGCCAACCGCAGCTATCAGCAATGCTCCAGCCTGGGCTCTGCGCATATTCTCCTTCAGAAAAATCACCCCGAACAGCACAGAGATAAGAGGATTGGTGAAATAGCCGAGACTGGCCTCGATAACGTGGCCGGCATTAACCGCCCAAATATAAAGCAACCAGTTACCACCAAGCAGAACAGCAGCCATAATCGATATTTTCACACTCTCTTTATCACGTAAATTCTCAAGAAGGGAACGCGAGCGTTTCAGCAGAAAGATCAGGCCGATAGTGAAAAGCAACGACCACGACATTCTGTGGCAGAGAATTTCATGGGCAGGAACCTGTTGCAAAAGCTTCCAGTATACCGGCAAAACTCCCCAAAGTACGTAGGCAGCTATTGCAGAAAAGACACCCAGTTGAGTGTTCATTGAAAATTTACCTCGAGGCAGTACCACGCCCACCAGTATCGACCTGTAATCAGATCTATACTACCGAGCAAAGCTGGTGATAGGGAACAATTATCAAGATGAAATGAGAAGACCGCTGGAAGCCCAGTAATAAATGATATATCCACCTGCAGTCAACAAAAATATAGCTGAAATTTTGTGAATATATGGCACAACCCGCCTCATGGTCCCCAGAACCATCCGCTTTTTTACGAGGGCTATCCCCAGGGTGAGTGTGTGCATCACCAATCCCATCCCCAACACATAGCTGAGAAACTGCAACAGGCCTGCGCTGACATTGCCGGCCGTCATGGAGTTGCCGACCACAGCGAGAAATATAGGTAAAGTACAACCCAATGATGTCGCGCCAAAGGCCAAACCAAAAACAAAAAAGCCTTTGCTGTTCATCTGTCTGAGATCACCAACCTTATCAACCAACTTCAACGCCAGGGGGAAAGAAATCACCTTACCCATCAACAGCCATAAACCAAGCGCGACGAGCAAAACGCCCATGGCAACCGCGAACCATGGCATAATGCCCATCAAATAATAGCCTCCGATGGAAATCACCACACCCACCGCACCGAAGAGCAGACCAAACCCCAAAGTGACCATGACCGCAACCCAGGTAGCCTTCAGGGCCCTGGCCAAAAATGTCTGTTCGAGATAACCTGCCTCCTCTGATCCCAGATATAAGGTCATATAGACCGGCAACATGAAAAATCCACAGGGATTCACGGCCGAAACCATTCCGGCACCAAAAGCGTAACCAAATGGCAAAAGATCAGCGAGTTGCCCTATCCATTGACTGACCAGAGACTGAATTTCCATGGCAAAAATTTACGTTATCTGAAAGAGGAAATGGAAGTTATTAATACCACATAGGGTTCTGATTGTGCTGCAACAGGCACCGAATATAACAATTTACTTAAATAACTACACACTCTTTTCCTGCCCGGAAGATATTACACGACTGCAACACCAGCCATGACCGGCAACGACTTTACAAATAAAACGCTATATCAAGGAAATATTCAAAGTCCACAAAAAGTTGACCGCGGTCATTTTTTATTTGACATTACCTGACAACAACGATAAAAGTCGACCATGGTCATTTTTATAATATTATGAAATTGTATAGGATTTATGGTGTCGTTACGAGAAAAAAAGAAGCGGAAAACCAGAGAAGCCATACTCAATGCAGCGATTGAGTTGTTTGGCAAGAATGGTTTCGAAGCAACCAGCATTTCTCAACTCGCTCAAAAAGCGGGTGTGGGCAAGGGAACGGTTTACAGCTACTTCAGTACCAAGCAGGATATTCTCAATGCCTTCTGCGAGGGTGAACTGGAGTATGTTCATGAACAGCTGAACACTAAAACCAACCCGGATGCCCCGGTGCTCGAACAACTGGTCACAATATTTTTAGCTGAGTTCGAATATGTGACTCGAACGCCTGAATTTGGCCGACTCTATATGCAGGAGATGCTCTTTCCCAAAAAAGAGATGGTGCTGAACCACAAAGAGCTGGAGAACAAGTTCCTCGATATGATCTTTCCCATAATCAGCCGCGCCCAGCAGAGGGGTGAACTTCGAGCAGACATGGAACTCCTCCATCTCTGCGGACATTTTTTCAGCCTCTTCATCCTGCTGGTTCACGCCTGGTACTCAGATCTGCTCGGCGACCAAACCGCGGAAGAAGCTTTAACCACACTGTTCAGCAACGCTTTGAATGGGTTACAACCACCTGGGACATCCATTGAACGATAATATCACAATCCAAATTGCCCCTTAGCACTCAACAAAGACGAGGGCAGCAGACAGTCGTACCTTAACACAATTTCAGCAAAGGAAGCAGTCATGGAAACTACGCCGCACCCACCTCACTCCACGAGAGGCAAAGTCGTCTACTTCATCTGGAGCAATATGCCTCGCTTCATGCTCCTCTTTATGATCGTGCTGATAGTGTATCTTGCATTCGCAGTAAAGAGTAAGGATGAATCCATAGCCGCCGGCAAGGCTGCCGCTATCAGTCAGGAAAAACCACCGGTCAACACCATCACCCTCGAACTCTCTCCCAGCACCATATCCGACCGCATTAACCTGCCGGGCTCGATCGAACCCTGGACCGAACTGCAACTTCTGGCCAAGATCAACGGTTCGATCACTGAAGTCCTGGTCCATGAAGGTGCCCGGGTGCAAAAAGGTGATGTACTCGCCCTGATAGAAGAAGCGGATTACCGCATCGCCCTCGATCGTGCCCGGGCTGCCTACAACCAGGCCAAAGCTGATTTTGAACGGGATCAGTCTATTTACACCAAGGGTATGATCCCTACGGCTGAGATTGAAACCCGTAAGACCAACATGCAAACCGCCAAGGCAGATCTGGCCGACGCAGAACTACAGTTGTCGCGCTGCTCCATCACTGCCCCCATGGACGGTGTTATCAAAAAGCTCGATGCCAAAGTTGGCCTGCTGCTCTCTGTTGGGGACCCTATAGCGGATATCCTCGAAATCGATCGGCTCAAGGCTGTCATCGGCATCCCCGAGTCTGATGTCAATAAAATACGTAAGCTTGACCGGATCGCACTGACAATACAGGCGCTTGGCAACGAGACAATCTACGGTACGACCCATTTCATCTCACCATCCCCTGACTCAGTGGCGAGACTCTACATGATGGAGCTGGAGATCGAGAATAATGACGGTCGGATTCTACCCGGAATGTTCGTGCGGGCAGACATCGTTAAAAGCAGAATTGACAATGCTGTCACCATTCCGTTTTACAGTGTCATCTCCAGAAATGATGAGCAATTCGTCTTCGTCGAACAAGACGGTATCGTCGAGAAGAGAAATGTCCGACTGGGCATCATGGAAAAATGGCTGGTGCAGATAACTGAAGGGCTTGATTTCGGTGACCATCTGGTCGTCGAAGGTCACAGGGATGTGGAAGACCAGCAACAGGTACGGGTTGTTAAGGCGGCTACCAGCCTGGAGGATCTGAAGCTATGATAATCTCTGATACTGCGGTCAAAAAGAGTACGACCGTTGCCGTATTGGCGGTAATGCTCATCATCTTCGGCGCCTATTCCTATAAGGTGCTGCCGAGGGAGAGTGACCCGGACATCACCATTCCCAATGTCTTCGTCTCCACCAGTTACAGAGGAGTATCGCCTTCGGATATCGAGACCAGCATCACCATCGAGATCGAGAAAAAACTCAAAGGACTGGAAGGACTTAAAAAACTTCAGTCGGTCAGTTCCGAAGGGCTCTCGTCCATCAACGTTGAGTTCGTGACCGGCACCGATATAGACCAGGCGATCCAGGATGTAAAGGACAAGGTTGATGAGGCATTAGGCGAATTGCCCAGTGACCTGGAAGATGACCCCTCAGTCTTTGAAGTCAATTTCTCCGAAATGCCCATTGTGGTCTACTCACTCAGTGGAACCTGCGGTCTGCCATGCCTTAAAGATATTGCCGACGATCTCAAGGACGATATTGAAGGCGTCACCGGCGTGCTGGAAGTTGAGGTCACCGGCGGCCTGGAGCGGGAAATCAGGGTTGAGGTTCACCCTGAAAAACTCGCCTATTACGGGCTGAACATCGGTTCCCTGCAACAGGCGGTGGAGAGCGAGAACCAGAACACCTCGGGTGGTAACATTCGCCTGGGAAGCGGTCGATTTCAGCTACGGGTCCCTGGTGAATTCGAGACACCCGAAGAAATTTACGGCCTGATCATCGGCACGCACCAGGGACAACCTGTCTACCTCAAAGACGTTGCCCAGGTCGTTGACGGCTTCAAGGAAGAAGCCAGCCGCTCACGGCTCGATGGTCGCTCTGCCGTCAATATAACGGTGAAAAAACGCTCTGGTGAGAACATCATCAGTATCAGCAAGAAGATTGATGAAATAATCAGCGAAGACCAGGCCAGCTGGCCCTCCAGCACCAAAATCACCAAAGTCATGGACAAGTCCAGGGATATTGAGCTGATGGTCGCCGATCTCGAAAATAATATTCTTTCAGGTCTGGTACTGGTGATGATTGTTATCTTCTTCGCTATGGGTATCCGCAACGCCCTGCTGGTAGGTCTTGCCATTCCCTTCTCCATGCTGCTCTCGTTCACCGCGCTGTACCTTATGGGCATTACTCTCAACATGGTGGTACTCTTCAGTCTGACCCTGGCTCTGGGTATGCTTGTCGATAACGCCATTGTTATCGTCGAAAACATCTACCGCTTCATGGAGCAAGGTGTAGGCCGGGTGGAGGCAGCCATGCGCGCCACATCGGAAGTTGCCTATCCGGTAATTGGTTCCACCCTAACTACCTTGGCAGCATTTTCGCCACTCCTCTTCTGGCCGGGTATCATGGGTGAATTCATGAGCTATCTGCCTCTTACCCTGATCGTCACCCTCTCGGCCAGCCTCTTCGTGGCCATGGTAATTAACCCGGCAATGGCTTCGATCTTTATGAAAGTAAAGAGCCCTGCCACGGGCAGTGAACCCCCAAAAAACGCCGAAGAGGTTGCCAAAGCCATAGAACAGCCAGCTGAAATAGAGGGGTTTCTGCTCAAGAATTACAGCAGAATCCTCAGAAACGCGCTTGACCGGCCATTCGCCATAATCGGTGTTGCCTTCTGCATCCTGATCGTCATGTTCAAGAGCTGGCAACTGGTGATAGGTTTGGAAAAGCCCGTTGAATTTTTCCCGGAAATCGAACCTAAAGGCATGTACGTCAATATTGACGTACCGGAAGGGGCTGATCTTGACTATATCGACAAGATTATCGAACGCGTCGAATTCGGAATTGCCGGCGTCGCCCCCGGCACACTCGATGAACGCGGCGCCCCTGTTTCTTCCCTGCAGGCACTCTCCCCAAAACTGTATGAAAAACCAGACGGTGATGAGTATTACGGCCCGAGCGACTTGAAAAACATCAAAAACGTCTACACCCGTGGGGTGGTTTCAAGTGGCGGTTCCTCCGCCTTTTCCGCCAACACCCCGAACCATATCGGCGTACGATTTTTAGAGCTGGATGAACGCTGGCGCAGCTCCCATGACACCGTGGACGATATCCGCGCACGGGTAAGAGACATTGCCGGCGGTGAGATCACCATCGCCATGGAAGAAGAGGGTCCACCCACCGGTTCACCCATCAATATAGAAATTTCCGGCGACGACTTCGCAGTGCTCGGTGAGATAGCCAAACGCATAAAGGAGTATCTGGTCCGCATCCCCCACGTTGAAGACGTGCGCGATGATTTTGTCGAAGGTATACCCTCCGTACAGGTTATCGTGGATCGCCAGAAGGCTGCCCTGTTCGGCCTCACCACCGATGGGGTCGGCTTCGCCTTGAAGAGCGCCTACAATGGTCTGGAAATCTCATCGTATAGAGAAGGAGATGAAGATTATGACATCACCCTGCAACTGCAGGAGTCTGATCGTAAAATGGTGGACATCCTCCACGAGCTCATGCTGCCGACGCCTTCCGGCCAGCTGGTTCCGCTGTCAACCATTGCCGAGGTTACCTTCGCGGGAACCATCGGCAACATTAACCGTATCGACAATGAACGGGTGGTAACCGTAAAGGCCAACGTCAACGAAATCCACAAACCAGGTCCCGTAGCACGCGAAGAGGCGGAAGAGCTGCTCAAGCAGTTCCATCTGCCGCCGGGCTACAAGATCAAATTCACAGGTGAGTTCGAATTCCAGCAGGAATCAGAGGACTTTCTGACAAAAGCCTTCGCTGTGGCACTGCTGCTTATCTTTTTGATCCTGGTCTCCATGTTCAACTCGGTCAGCCAGCCATTTATTATCATGACCTCGGTGATTCTTTCACTTGGCGGTGCTTTTCTCGGGTTGACACTGTTCAAATCGCCTTTCGGCATAATTATGACCGGCGTGGGAGTTATCTCTCTGGCCGGTGTAGTGGTCAACAACGCTATTGTGCTGATCGACTACACCAACAAACTGCGTGAGCGCGGTTATGCCCTGCGAGATGCCGTAATATCTGCAGGTGCCACCCGTCTTCGTCCGGTTCTGCTCACGGCAATCACCACCATACTGGGGCTGATCCCGATGGTGACAGGCATCTCATACGATTTCCATAGCTGGTCTATCTCCTGGGTAAGTGAGTCCAGTCAATGGTGGCGTTCGATGGCTGTGGTGGTCATTTTCGGTCTCATTGTCTCAACCTTCCTGACTCTGGTCGTGGTACCAACCCTATATTATCTCATCAGTCGATTTGGCACTATCTCTCAACAAGTGATGGCACGACTTCGCTACCTCTACTGGAAGCCCTATTATTATTTTGCTGGCGAACCAGCTCAACAGAAGGATAAATCGTTATGATCCGACCTATATTTCATTTCTTCTTCGGCCTCCTGCTGCTGGCTCCTGTCACCGCTTCGGCCATGGACAATGGTACTACTCCTCTCACTGTCCGTGATGCTGTGGAGCAGGCCCTGGCAAATAACCTGAACCTGATGCTGCAAAAAGAGAACGTCAAGGCTGCCGCGGGTGCCGTCGGCATTGCCGGCAGCAGGTTCGACAAGTTCATCACTGGTGAAGCAGATGTGGCCAGGAGTGAGCGTACCCCTATTTTCCCAGGAAGCGCCGAAGTTGAAGAAGATGCGAACCTGGATATCTCTCTTATCAAACGGTTCACCACGGGTACCGAAGTGCAGCTTGGCTGGAACAATAACCGCTTCGACACAGATTTAGATGAACAGACCCTCAGCCCGATGTTCAGTTCAGGCCTCTCCCTCGGCCTCACTCAACCCTTACTGCGGGGCTGGGGTCAGGAAATCCAGCTGGCACCTGTTCAAGCCGCAGAAAGAGACCTGGAGGCAGAGACCTTTCAGGTTAACAGCCTGGCGGCTGATCTAGCGGCCCAGGTAAAAAGCGGCTACTGGACTCTGGTCTTCGCAAGACAGGATATCGAAGTTAAACAGTTCTCCCTCACCCTGGCTGAAAAACTGCTTGAGGAGACAAAAGCCAAAATTGCCGCAGGCAAGCTCGCTCCGGTGGAACTTTTTCAGCCTCAATCGGAAGTTGCCTTGAGAGAAGAGCAGCTCATCGCTGCCGAAAGGGCAATCGGTGTGGCCGATGATGAGCTAAAACTGCTTTTAAACAGTGATGACTGGTACAGTTCATATACCCCTGTCGACACGCCTAACACTGAACCGGTCTCCCTGACGGCGGAAATTATCCTCGATAATGCCTTGAACAACAGGCCGGATATAAAAGCAGCTCAGATTGATGTGGATGCTGCCCGACTGCGGGAAAAAGTCGCCCAAGATGACCTTCGTCCCGAGCTCGATCTGGTGGGAAGTCTCGGATATGGTGGTACGGATGATAGTTATGGTAGCGCTGTTGACAACAGTTTTGACGATGGTGATGCCCAGTGGCTGGTTGGCCTCAACCTCACCTTTCCGCTCGATAACTCAGCCGCAGAAGGAGCCATGCAACAGGCCAGAGCCTTTCATTCCCAGGCCAGAACCTCCCTGGAACTGCTGAAACTTCAGGTAATACGTGAAGTACGAACCACAGTGCGTGATGTCCGCCTGGCAATCAAGGCCATTGAGGCGACACGCAAAACCAGTCTGGCCACCAGAAAGCGCCTTGAGGCCGAGCAGGCTAAATTTGATGCCGGGCGTTCAACGACCCTTGATGTGCTCATCGCCCAGGAAGCCTACTCAAACGCTCTCAGCCAGGAGAACCAGACCCATGTGATTTATGCCCAGGCACTTGCAGAGCTGGATCGAATCCAGGGGCTCATCTCCTTTGACCATGAAGAAGGTCGGACAAACTAATAGATAGGTGCACTGAATGGCCCGCGAGGAGAAGCCCGAGATGGTCATCACCGACTGGATGCCCATCTCGGACTGCAACAGAAGCGACGGTTGAAGAACATGAAATCAAGTTAAGCGATGGCACTACTAGCGATGTTACCATCAGTGCAGGCGTGGCAACCTGGACAAGTGATTTCAATAATCAGGACCAATTGATAAAAGCGGCCGACAAAGCACTCTACAGTGCCAAACAGAATGGTCGCAATCGTGTTGAACCGACCGGGACACAACAGCCCTAACAGTACGTTATCAGAGCTGTTTTGAGCTTTTTACAAATCAGCGGCCTTTCAGATCATCAGGTCGTTTTACCGCCAGGTGGTAATAACGGTTCAGGTCAAAAAGCCCGGCCCGCAACGGATCACTCTGCAAAAAATCTTCCTGAAACCAATCATACTCTTTCCAGAAATCCGCATCTGCCCGGTTCACACCATACTTCAACAATTTTCTGATTGCTGCTTCACTGTGGTCATAATCTTCCAGAGTCTTTAAGAAATCAGGTAGATCAGCCAGCGTCACATCAAAGAAATAATTTGGGTAGGAACCGATATAACCGCGAATAAAATCAGCCGTATCTTTCGAAGGATTGAGCTTATCAGCTTCGTGGCTCAGGGTGCGGACATCATCGTGCCAGCGGTTAATTACCATGCTGACAACCTCATCACGGTTCTCCGAAACCCGAATCCGTACCATCGCCAGATTAGCGTTATGATCCTTCACATATTTAAAAAATGAAGTTCCCGAGGCAGATACCGCTTTGAATCCCTGGATATAATCGTCTTCCGAAGTGTACGTTGTTGGCAGCGGTGGGTAATCTTCGCCCTCTTGCCGATAATTTTCGTCAAAGGCTATTCCCGTTGCCGGATTTATACGATCTTGAACAACATGCTCAACAAACTCACGTTTTGGATTCTCAGATTCAAAATCGATAACGGCCGGCATGAGCGATGGCGTATACTTCAGCTTTTTTAAACTCATTCCGCCATACCAGTCTGCCATCAGCTTCGGCCGCTGTTCTTCAGGCAGAAAATCGAGAAAGTAAGTCTCCCCCTCCTGACGAAGCTTATCCATATAGAGCCGGACAGCCAACTGATGTCCAACGGAACCATATACATCAAATCCGGCCACCAGTGCATAATAAACCCGTTCCAGTAGCGGGTAGTCAAACACCCAGATGGTACGGGGCAAATCACCCAGCGCTCCCTTACTGACCGAGGCACTGTTAAAATGCCTGAATACGGTAAGCACGGGGCTGTCGTCCTGGTCATCCCCCGGCCAGATCGCCTCATAGCCAATACCGCGATTTCCATAATTCTTATTATAATAATCCTGCCTTGCGCTTACATACCTGGCTGCGTAACGTTCATAACGCGGAATCATGTACCACTTGAAAATACTGAAAAAACTCCCCTGCTCTGTAGGAATTCTGGTGAGCTTGAGGTGATCATGCAGAAAACCCGGTTGCTGCACCGAAAGATCATATTCCGGATCCATGAACAACAACCAGAAATGATCCCGCACCACATTCAGCGCCACCTGCCCTTTGCAGACCGGGCCGCGGATGAAGGTCATGATTATGTAGTGACTGTTATCCAGCAGAAACCTGTAACGCGACTCGGGCGGAATCTGCTCAAAGACTTCGAACGGGTTTGCGCTTTGTTTTTTATTAAAGCCAACCCAGTGCGGTTCACGCAGCCAACGGGGCTTGATGAACAATTTGTGGTACTGCTCATACTGCTCGTCACCCAGCTCGAAAACCATATGCGTCTTGTGGACAATGGTGGAGTAGATTTTCCTGAACCGATAATAAAACTGATCCACTTCAGGGTCATCATACGGTCGAACGGTGGGTATCACGCTGACAGGCGTACCCGGTGGAGTGTATGAGCGAACTAATTCATAGAAATTTCCATTATCATTGAAATAGATATGGGCCAGAAACAGATGTTCGTAGAGGTAGCGGGCAGTCATCCGATGCTTTGGGTCCTGCTCGTTGAAAAACACCTCCCATTTATCGACATTCTCCAGATCCGCTTCCGCAATCGCTGCCCGACGAGCATGCTCATTTTCTGTTGGCCCCTGGCCGCCAGCGGTGAGCCAGTCACTGATTAACTGGAATTCGTCTTTCTCTAGAGGCGGAAAGCCATAGGGCATGCCACGATTCGGGTGTTTCTTTAGATACTCATCCATCTCGATGGAAGTGGCGGCGCAGCTGAGCTCATCTTCCTCGGGCTTATAGGAATTTCTGGGATCTTCATAATCTGTTGTACAGGCGCTATCAGGGTTATCACGCTTATGAGCCAGAATCTTCAGCAGAGGGAAGTTATTTTCCCCACTTTCCGCGCTGCTCTCGGTGACGCTGTGAAAACCCTTCTCCCGCCATTCGGCGGTGGTCTGCGCATCTGTGAAGAGACGCGTAGGCTCCATGGACCAGAGACGTTTGGAATTGTATACCGCCTCCTTGCTGGCACCGCGATCCAGTCCGTCCCAGGAACTCAGTTTGAGCTGGCAGGGAGAGTTGTAGCAGCTGTGGCACACCACACAGCGATTATCGAGGATAGGCTTAATCTTGTTAAGATAGTCAACACTTCTCTCCGGGGTTCGAACCACCACAGCCTCCCCGGATTGCTCCACCACACACCCGGTGAGCACGACAAGACACAGTACCGCGAGCACAACTACTCTCATTACCGACCTCTTAAGCTTGATATGGATGTATTCAGGCTGGCTGTTCGCGTTGCCCTGTTATAAATATGATTTTTTATCAGTAGAGAGAGTTATGCTGGTTCAACCGCAGTAAGCCGGTACTCAAGATGCGGGGTGGTACGCCCCTCAATGGTCGAAGGATAATCTTCGACATAAGTGCAACCCATTTTCTCGTAAAAACCGGCAGCGTTGGGATCAGCAAGGACCAAGAGAGATTCCGAACCGTTATGTTTTAAAACAGCGAGGCAATGCTCAAACAGCTCCCGACCGATCCCCTGCCCCATTTTACAGGGCAGCACAAACATGTGATCGAGCCATACTCCCTGCTGCAGGGTCACACAGGAAAACTCCTGATCATAGAGCAGTTCAACCAGAGAATAGTAGGCGACCACTCGCCCATCCTCCTCAAACACGTAGACCAGATGACTTTCCAGGTATTCCGGCGTGATAGTTAATTCATCCTGCCAGACCTGCATATAACTTTCAGGATATTCCCAATGAGACTTGGAATGAAAAGATATTGATGTGAGTGTGGTGTGTTCACCCTGCCGAGCCTTCCGTATCACGTTCTTCCCCCCAGTGAAACTTCGTAATGCGACACCGGCATATATTACGAAATAATTATGTAATTTCAACACCTTTCGTTCATTTCTAACGACTTCAATCCCCCTCACATTACATGATCTTCGATTTTCACCAAGCGAATTATTCAATAAATACCTGTGATAACAACACTCCCAGCCAACAGTGCTTTCAGGTCACGCATTTCAGATGGGTATGCACAGCAAAAAAAAATAAATTTTTCCAACTATCAAAATTGTATTGGGCTCTTCTCATTACAATTCTGCTCGGCTCCAAATTTAACCTGGCGAGCCGGGTGAGACGCTGATTACCACTAAAACCGAACTATACATCTCCCCCCTGACTCATATCCCCTCAATGGTAAAGGAGCTAAAATTCCTCTATTTTTTTGCCTTTTTCCACATAGGCCCGGATGCGTTTATATATCAGGTCGTTACTGCGCAGCATCGAGTACATCTCCTGCACAATCGGGTCTTCTTCTCCAAGTGCTTCAACAGCATCCCGAAGCAGACGTGCACTCTGCCGCACATGTTCAGCAAGATGTGTTTCAATTTCCACCCGTTTTCTGTGTCTTGCTTTTTCACGCTCAACCAATGGAAGAATCCGCTGTATCGAAAATTCAACAAGGGCGTCACGTGGAGTATTGTACTGGACTGAAATTGCCTCAAGTATCTCAAGAGTTTTCCTTGAGATCACAAATGTTTTGGTGACTCTTCGGTCTTTTTCCGGAAAATTTTCAAACTCGCGGGCAATGGTTTTGAGCGCATGGATGTCATCCATAAGATGATCAAACAATGATTTCTGCTTAATTCCCATCTGTCCAGCCAAAATGGATAAAGCGGTAATCGCTCTCTCAGACAGTTTGAAGGTTGTCCGGACTGATTGCCGCCCTCTCATCCCCAAGGCTGATTCGTCTGTTATCTCTAATATTATTGATGTATTCTTTCTTCTCACAACTCTACCCCGACAGCAATCCTCTCATATTTGAATGTTACTTTTATGACAGTGTATAAAAAGTAACATTAGCTTATTGACAGCTACATTTTTATTATTACCATTTCACGTACAGAGGTAAAGCCAATAATAACCAAACATGGTGTCTCAATGGCAACCAGCAAAACTGCTTGTCTCGTAAAAGAACGTTGAACATGAAGAGACAAGGGCAATACTAAAGGAGAACATTATGAACATCGTACGTTACAATCATGGAAGAAATCGTGTGGTTCGTCCAAACACTGACATTGATCGTTTTTTCGACGGATTCTTCGGTGACTTTTTCGGCCCGACTTTCAATATCACCGGCAATACCGCCCGTCAGCACAACCAGCTGCATGTTGATGTTTACGAACAGGAAGGCGTGATTCATGTGGAGGCCGAAATGGCGGGAGTCCCGAAAGAAGACATAAAACTCGATGTGAAAGGTAAACACCTCACTCTCGGCTATGAGCGTAAGGTCAACGAGAACGTCACAGAAGAAAACCGCTACAGAAGAGAACGCTCATACGGCAAATTCGAGCGCAGCTTCAGCCTGCCTTTCGATATCGACGCCGACAAGGTAGTGGCAAAATATGAAAATGGAATTTTGAAACTTGAAATTCCGAAACCGGAAGAACAACAGCCTAAGCAGATCACTATTAACTGATAGAGATCAATACCACAGGTTGTAAAAAAGACTCTGCTTCATTTTACTCCCTCCTCCTCAAGGCGGGGCTGCCCTCAGGCAGCTTCGCCTTTTTTACTGCTCAAACTCATGATCGACATACAAATCTTTTATATGCAAAATTCCGCCTGTACCTGGAAAAAAGCATCTAACACCCGCGGGTCAAAATGTATACCGCGCCACTCTTTCATTATCCTGAACGATTTCCAAACGGTAAAGGCAGCGCCCTTACCTTTTTTAGTAAGACAGATCCCCCCATGCAACGTACCGGCAAAGATTAGCGGCGCGCCGAAATATGCACTCATTTCAAGATGACCTTTGGGGAAGCTGACAGGAAAAATTCGGGTGGGAAAATCAGACAAAAACCGGGCTTCACCACGAGGCGGCAAGCCCGGTTTAAAAGTGCTACTGCAATTCAACAGCAATTTTTTCAAGCTCAGGGACCGAAGAGACTACTCCCTGCTCCTTTAAAAATTCACCAAACACCCGGTAACGCTTACTATCAAGTGCTCCGGGACGGAGAGCAAAACGAGGAAGAGTATCTACCCAGGCCCGGCGGTTTAGTTCATCATTGAGATCTTTGCGGTCCCCTTTGATGAAAAGCTGCCAGCTCTCATCAGGATGATTGACCAGGTACTGTACCCCCATCTCCACTGCATCGACAAATTTTCTCAACTTTGGCTCGGCAAGACTGTTTTTATTCGCCACAAGAATCAACTCGTCGTAGGCCGGAATACCGTTCTCCTCAACGAAAAATGGTCTGCCAGGACGCTTTTCAATATCCATCTGGTTCAATTCAAAGTTTCGAAAAGCACCGATAACCGCATCGGCCTGACCGGTGAACAAGGAAGGAGAAAGGGAAAAATTGACGTTGATCAGCTTTACGTCATCAAGCGTCAATCCCTCTTTTTCCAGCATTACTTTCAGCAGCACGGTTTCGAACCCGCCAACGGAATAGCCGATGGTCTTGCCCTTTAAATCCGCGATGGTTTTGATCGGCCCATCCTCCAGGACGACCAGTGAGTTCAGCGGAGTCGCCACTAAAGTTGCAATACGGACCAGCGGCAATCCCTGTTCGACCTGCATATGGTGTTGATGCTGGTATGATACGGCAATATCTGCTTTACCGGCTGCAACCAGCTTGGCAGGGTCGTTAGGGTTCGCTGGCGCGATAAGCTCGACTTCAAGACCTTTTTCCGCAAAGTACCCCTTCTCAAGTGCCACATAGAGCGGGGCGTGATCAGGGTTAACAAACCAGTCCAACAGCACCGTCACCTTCTCGGCGGCCATAGCCTGAGCCGGGAAAATGATTGCGGCAACAGTCAATGCCGCCAGGGTATTACGTATTTTTTTAAACACTTCCATCTGTTTTCTCCCAAAAAAGAATATACACAACAAACTTGTCCACAATGAAATAGAGACCGAGTGACACCAAAGCGAGAATCAGCAGTGCGGCAAACATCACATCGACCTGCATTCTGGCATTGGCATGCAACATATAGTACCCCAGCCCTGAACTTGAACCGACCCACTCACCAACCACCGCACCTATCGGGGCAACAGCGGTCGCAACCCTTAAGCCTGAACCAAAGGCCGGTAAAGCTGAAGGAATCACAATCCAGCGCAGTACAGCGAGCGGCCGGGCTCCCATAATACGCGCCAATTCAAGAAGCTCCCGGTTCGTACGCTGCATCCCATAATACAACGACGATGTGACCGGAAAGAAAATAATCAGAACAGCCATGGCGACTTTAGACGCCATACCATAACCAAGCCAGAGCACCAGAAGAGGTGCCAGGGCAAAGACCGGAATAGCCTGGCTCACCACGAGTACAGGTAAAAGCCAGCGTTTTACCAGGGGCTGCAGAAACATGGTGAGTGCACATATGCTGCCAAGGACGGTTCCGATAATCAGCCCCAGCACTATTTCGCTGAAAGTTGTGAGCAAATGGCCCTGCAGACTTGACCAGTGCGTTACGACCGCCCTGGCAACAGGAATCGGCCCGGGCAGGATGAACTTCGGCACTCCGCTGAGCACCACCACCAATTGCCAGAGGAGCAAAAGTCCTGCAGCAAGAATAACCGGGCGCAGGATTCTCATATCTCCTCCATAAGCAACTTCAACAACTTCACATACCCCTGCTGAACCTGACCGTCCTCAGGATTTCTCGGTGTTGCTCCATCCATTTCAATAGAGGCGACAAGCCCTGCAGGCCGTCCGCGCAAAACCATCACTTTGTCACCAAGACGCATAGCCTCCATTGGATCATGGGTGACCATCAATACGGTTTTCCCCCTGGTGAGTCTGGCAGCAAGATTCTGTAGCTTCAAACGGGTCTGGGCATCAAGAGCCGAAAATGGCTCGTCCATCAAGATTACCGGCCTGTCTTCCAACAGGGTTCTGAGCAACGCCACACGTTGTCGCATACCACCAGACAGTTCGGCGGGTAGTTTCTCACCCTGATCGGCAAGACCCGCTTCATCCAGAAGGTGTCCCGCCATTTCATGCAACTCCGGGGTTATTTCAGAGCGCAACCTGGCTCCAAGAAGCACATTATCCTGCACCGACAGCCATGGGAGCAACAAATCACTCTGCGCCATCCAACTGATCCCCGGATTTTCGACGCCATTAAAGTGAACCCGCCCGCTGTAACTGAGGTCTGGATTACCTGATACAATTTTCAACAATGTCGACTTGCCGCAACCGCTAGGACCGAGCAGGCAGGTACAACTACCGGCCCCAATTGTGGCACTGAAATCGCTGAACAATAACTCTCCATCAAACGACAGGGAAATCGAGTCAAAATGAATAGCAGGCGGAGTGGTACAACTTTGCAAATGAAACTCTTGCATACTTAAACGATCCTTTTTGCTGAAGTCACCTGCTGTAATAGCTCACGGGCCGAAGCCTCCGGACTTTCAGCAGCAATGATCGCCGAAACCACCGCCACACCATCTGCGCCGTGCTGAATGACATCGGCTGCATTGGCAGCAGAGATCCCACCAATGCCCACCAGAGGCAGTTGTACGTTGTCACGGATTATTCGAACCCCTCCCAGACCAAGAGGCTTGGCAATATCTGCTTTAGTGGCTGTGGCAAAGACCGGGCTGATGCCGATATAATCAGCACCTTCCAGCTCTGCCCGCCTGGCGTCAGCCAGGGATTCCGCCGATATACCTATTATCTTCTGGCCTCCCAGCAAAGAACGGGCATCCTTTATATGCATGTCATTCTGGCCGAGATGCACACCGTCTGCATCGCATGCAAGTGCGACATCCACGCGGTCGTTGACAATGAGCGGGATTCCAAGCGGCCTGAGATGTTCGACCAGCCCCCTTGCCTCCTCCACAAATCGGCGTGTGGGCAGATTCTTCTCCCTTATCTGCACGCAACTTACTCCACCGCTGACTGCAGCAACCACGATATCTGCCAGATTACACTCTCCGGCCATCTCCCGGTCTGTAACCAGGTAGACTGAATAGTTCAGCTTCATAAAGTGCTTCCTTTCCCAATGCTGCAAGACTCGAATTTGTTCATGGACAAATACGACAGCCTGTGCGGAGATCTTCCGGCGTAATTGTGTAGAGACTGTCAAGAAGGTTGACCATGAAGCTTCCCGGTCCTTTGGATATTTCACCTGCCATTTCTCCAGCCAGACCGAAATAGGCCAAAGCTGTGGCGGTAGCCATGACCGGATCATCGTCTACCGCATTGAAAGCACCAACTATGGTTGTTGCCGCACAGCCGGTGCCCGTTACATAAGGCATCAGCTTATGCCCGTTTTCAACGCGAAGCACCCGCATGCCATCGGTAACAAGATCCACCGGTCCGGTAACTGCCAGGGTAACTCCAAGCTCCCCGGCAAGAATCCCTGCAACGCCTGCCGCATCTTCCACGGAATGAAGCGCATCGACACCTCGTGTTTTAGAATCTGCATCACGCAATGACAGTACCTCTGAAGCGTTACCGCGGATCACGGTTACCTGCGTATCAGCAATAATTCGTTTGGCGGCAGCAGTACGAAGTGCAGTTGCACCCGAGCCAACCGGATCAAGCACTATTGGAGTGCCCAATTCGGACGCTTTCCTGCCGGCCTTCACCATTGAATCGACCCAGGCATCAGTCAGGGTGCCAATATTGAGTACTAACGCTCCGGCAAAGCCGGCCATCTCCTCAACCTCATTTTCGGCATGGGCCATGACAGGCGACGCCCCTGCCGCCAGAAGCACATTGGCTGTTGAATTCATCACCACAAAATTGGTGATATTATGAATAAGCGGATTATTAGCTCGAACTTTCTGCAAGTTTTCTGCTGCACGTTCAGCTGGAGTGCTGGTCCGGGACATTGGTTCCCTCCTCGGTAAATTATTGCCGTTGGAGCTGGCAATATCTGCACAGCAAACGCCCATGACAATCTGGTGTTTACAGGCACGTAAAATGAAAACAGGAGGCAACAGAAAAAGAGATGTCTGAGCGGGATTGCTCAGCCGAAAACCGATGAAGAATCTGATATGAATACAACAATCATCCGTGCATCCCTACGCTGGCGTTAACCAGATCAGGTTCAAAGGGTATCATCTCAGGCTTATCAGCCACCCCTTGCAAATTATATTGAACATTTATAGAATATCATAAATGGAATGTCAAATGGTTGGTTGACAGCGAAACTACTCACAACATTTGCGTTATTACTCCCTGCAACCTGTGGCACTCATGCAGCAACCCCAAACACCTAACATGACTTATCCGTTGACAATATCTAAGGAGACATCTATATTTCTTAATGTATTCTGCTGAAATTATACAGCGTCGAAATCGTGTTTCTTCCAGGCCGAAAATCGCGGGTTTAATCCCTCCCACCCGATACTGCCCGACACATTCATGGACACCTGAAAATTTCACCAGTGGCAGCAGCAATAGCTTTCTCATGGGGACTATCAGCTTACCGGTATGGCCTGGATTCTGACACCCTCATTCTATAAATCAAGATCACGCTTCGTGGTTCTCGACACCTTACTTGCGGCCCTATCGCATTTTGTTGCCGACAACATTTCGCCGCTGGTCACAGCAAACAGGAGATCCTGAGTGAAGCTCTTTATAGGCAACCTGCCCTATGATATCAGCGAGAGCGAGGTATTAGCTCTATTTACCCAATACGGAGAAGTCGTCAACGCAAACCTTGTGACTGACCACTTCAGCGGACGATCAAAAGGCTTTGCCTTTATTGAAATGGGGTCTCGAAGCGAGGGACATAAAGCCATGGAAGATCTCAACAGACACGAGTATAAGCACCGTCAACTCGTTTGCCGTGAAGCCAAACCTCAGAAAAAAGGAAAGAAACGCAGATAAAGCCGTTATCATACGGTACTGCTTTTTGAATAAATAGCAGAAATATCAGTGCAGAATTAACCCGTGAAGCGGGTTATGACTCGATATCCTGGAAAAGAGAATATCGAGTTTGGAAAACGGGGCAGTTTCGCCCCACACTAACACAGGAGTTGTCACAATGGTTGAAGGAACAGTTAAGTGGTTTAATGATGCCAAGGGATTTGGATTTATCGAGCAGGATGGTGGAAAGGATGTCTTTGTTCATCACTCCGCAATTCAGACTACCGGCTTCAAATCACTCGCAGAAGGCGAGCGCGTGAGTTTTGAGGTCACTGAAGGCCCTAAAGGCCCTTCAGCCCAGAATGTAGTTAAGATCAAATAAACTGCCAGAGGGGGTTGGCTGCAGAACAGCCAACTCCTTTGACACTGTAGTGATTTGATATACCTCGAAGTAACTTACTGTTTCCCGTCTTTCAGAGCAGCCTTCCTGTTATTCCAGAAGAAACCAGTTCTTAGCTTAGAGACCTAAGATTCACCCGGTTTTGATATTTCCTGCAGTTCAAATACAAGATCAGCCTCAGCATTAGCAAACGAAATACGTCGTTCTGATCCACTTTACCTGGTAATTGCCGACCCTGCCGAATTTCATACAAAAACTACCACAACGTCTTAGTTGACAACCCCAAACAAGAACTTTATACTTCTTCAACTTTCTTGCGGGAATAACTCAGTGGTAGAGTGTCAGCTTCCCAAGCTGAAGGCCGCGGGTTCGACCCCCGTTTCCCGCTCCAGAATTGCCAAAGGCTTACGATCTATTCGTAAGCCTTTTTTGTTTAAAATAAATTCAGCAGCCGATGCAACGGAAACGATAGATGTTTCTCTACCCTGCAATCTACAATCTTATTCACCCGGAACTAAAAATAGTATCCCATCTTAACTAAAGCAGAGTAAGACTCCCAATCCGCCCCGTTGAATTTGCTTTTGTAAATTGTGCCATCGGCCGCATAGGTTGTTTTTGTCCCCGAATCAGTACTCATGTTGTAGTAATAGAATTGAAGTCCCAGATACCAGTTCATGGTAACGTCATATCGATATTCAGCATTGAGACTGACACCGCTGCCATCCGCATCATGCTCGAAGCTTGTCGGCTGCATCAAATCTTCTCTCAGGTTCCAGGTCGCGTCAGCCTCATAATCAAGCCAGCTATATTCAAACCCGACTATAAGACTGTGCTTTACAGCTGGTCTCCATTCCAGCTCTATTCCGATCCAGGGCCCGCTCCAGTCACTGTCGTAACTGCTGTCCAGCCCGTCAAACGGTCCTGGGGGCCAACTGATTCCATCCTCATCAATGTATAGCTCCTGATAGCCATTGGTCATTTCAAACTCCTGGGTGTGGAATGCGTAGCCAATCACCGGGATGAAGCGCCAATACGTCCCTGGTTCCTGAAGAGCTACATCAAAGCTATAGCCCAACCCGAAACTCCCATCAAAAACTGAACCGTCGTCTGTATCTGCATAGGAACGTGAATATTCCATTGTCCTGTTATCGCCCTCGTAATCCGAATCGCGACTGTCACCGGAATAAATTGTGCCAATTGAAGCATGTGCACGGAAATATATTTGGGTTTCAGTACACCAACGCACATCACCGGTCAGAACCATGCTCTCCACAGAATCCCACTCCAGCTCTGACAGAACGTTTGGAGTGCCCTCAAAACCAGCTATGGTAAAAGAAAGTTGGTCGTTTCGATACCCCAAACCAATGCTGACTTCAGGCAAAAAAACAGGTGCACTGTTTTCATCATTATCATTCGCGAATACCACCCGCTCCAGGGCCATTACAGTGATTACTGGCACCAGCATGTAGATTGCGAGCAGCACACGTCTTTCTGACCATTCTTTAATCATTTAATCCCCCCGGTTCTTGAGATGTTTTACAATAACTCTCCAGCAGTATTTAAAATGATATGACAAGCGATCGAACTGATTTGAGAGCGTGATATACCCGGGCTCAAAAAGAATCGTGAGCCATAAAAACTACAACCGTATCCCAGTCTCCCTGCCTCCCTGCATTTGGCGTAGCGAAAACTGATCCATTTCCATGCTATTACCGAATATTAGACAAGTACGTCTCTTATGCACCACTATCAACAGAATCAGAAAAGTCACCAATCCTTCATACCCGATAGCACCCGGCAGCTTCCCTTCACACCCGGCTTACAAAAGCTTGAAGCGTCGCCGTTTTAAAGACTGTCTGATACGGATCAAGGGCACCCTAAAATCAGAAGACAGGAATTTCCATAAAGGTAAACGAACTACTTTCTTTTTCCCCAGCTTCATAAGCAAGGAATCTATCCTTTCCTTTATTTTTTCCGCAGAGACAGTTTGAGGAGCCTTTCTGTCGCAACTGGGTTCCAGGGTGGTAGCGCAATGTAGCCCAATAATTACATTATTTTTTTTAAACAAGGCCGGAACTTCACGCTAAAGCAGCCGGAGGCCATGCACCTGACAGGGCAAGGCGACAATAGCATAGCGACCCGTTAAATTGCGTAATTTTGCCAACAATGAATTAACCGGGGTTACAACATATTTTGACTGCTGGCTCTGCCGTATCTCATCGTAACCTTTCGCGATATATAATTCCCCGCGGCATGGATTTTCGCGACTCATCCTGGTAACGATACAACCATCAATCGTTCCCTCTTTCTGCATGTTCCACAAGAGGGCGGATACTACGCCGCCACTGGCTCCACCGGTCCTGAGTTTTTCATCGGTCGCATAACCAATAGTCGACTGCAGAAAATGGCTGTCAAAATCTATAGTTGCTTCTTTATGGCCAAAGGTTATCTCAGACAGTTCTGCAAAATTTACACTGCCGCCCGCACAAACCTTGGCACAAAGTCCACATTGTACGCAATTGTCGAGATCGATTTCAGGATAGTTGTCCTTATCGAGGCTCAAAGCACCATTGGGACATACACCAACACAGGTTCCACAACGGGTACAAAGATCCTTTTCTGTAAAAGCTATATAGAGAGGGTGATTCGGTGGAAACCTGGCAGTTATTGTTCATTAAGTGATCTGCAACCTGTAGAGTTTGGGTGGCGGCCTTCGTTGATTTTCACTTTATTCACTGACAATTTGACATCCTACCACACATATAGAGCAGTCTCAATGTTACTCTTACAATTTGTTATACTCTTCCATGAGCTGCTTAGTTCAGGAAACGTGTCACCCACTGAGTGACGATACGTTTTCCTTGCTCCACTTTTCGCAACAGACCTATCAAGTTAAGTCATTGCCTCAAGATGACGATTCAACACTGTGACAAAATTGAATAAAAACGGACAAATACATTAATTTTACTAGTATTTTTACCCTTTTCTCGGCTACACTATGGCAAATCTGAACTTTTTTTATTTCACCGCAAGTTCGAGGACAACACTCAACAACAATTTATGGAAGGGACACGTTATGAAAAAAACACTCGTTTTGCTCTTGGGCTCAGTTTGTATGATTTTTTTTGTTACCACAGCAAGTGCAATGACATATGTCTGCACCAAAGATGGTAAAGAACGCCTCATCACGGTGGTATATGATATTCAGGGAAGCAATGTTCCCTGCGAAGTGACGTACCAGAAAGAGGATGAATCTCTCCAGGGTTTGTGGCGGGCACAGAATACCGAGGGCTACTGTGAAGGCAAGGCAGCAGAGTTTGCCCAAAAGCAGGAGAGTTGGGGATGGCAATGTGAAATGGTCGAGGATGTCCCTGCACCCGCTGCAGAAGACAATACAGCCCAGTAAGGCGACAATTACTTTCTCGGCATTACCAGGGGACAACGAACCCGGATTTCTCATCAGTACAGGCGGTGTCAGGTTCGTAGTTTTGGCAGGAAACTCCAGTTAACTCTAATTATTGCCAAAACAATGAAGAAGCTGGTACCGCATGGACTTACCTCCGGCGAACATTTTGCCAAAAAAACTACCGACGAAATATTTTTTTCGGCCTTTCAATTGCTTAGTTTGAATAGTTTTTTGACAAAATGTTCGTGAAAAATCGGGCTAAGCCGCCCCTGAGCAGTCATTCCTTCAGGGCGGCTTTATATAATTAAGCTTCACAGGACACATGCAGGACGGCAAGAAGCGCACCCGTCTGTTAGAAAAGAATCCTCCCAAAGGGGGATATTATGAACTCGAATAAAAGCTTCTTCAACACCAATAGTCTGATAGCCAGGCAGTGGGCTTGACGGTCTTATACCATTTCTTGTACCAGGGAACGGGTATTCCCCATTCACCGGCTATGGCCTCAGGCGGATTGGGATTACCGTGAAAAACAATGATCTTGGCGCCGTCTGGAATGTGTGTGGGCGTAACAAAACTGTTCAGGATGCCTCCGGGCATACAGTGATCTTTAAAACTTCGACACCATTCTTCCGGGAACCAGTCAAAATTCCCTGCGCCTAAGGCTTGAGTGAGATAAACCTGCTCAGTTTCATAGTTTTGATAAACGTCCGCCTGATTGCTGACCCACTGTGCAAGCAACTCCGGGTATTGTCCCATTTCATAGCAGATTACCGAACCCTGCCCTATATTTCGCCCCGGCTGGGACCAGTTCTCCGGCATGGCAAGTCTATCTGAGTAGCTGAAAAAGCTGTCAATGTTGTCAATTATGACCACATCAAGGTCAAGCATCAAGATCTTGCCTTTGATATCCTGATATTCCTTACCAAACAGAGCCAGCTTTCGCCAACACTGACATTTTTTCTGATATTCGGCTGGTGGTTCTTTGAAGTCCGGCAGCGGCAGTACTTCCACGCCATCGACTATTCCATCCGACATCTCTGTAAAGCAGATAAAACGGAAAGGCAGGGTAATATTTCGTTTCACCATATTGTAGAGGTTATTGACATACTCTACTCCGAACTTGTCCCCCCATTTCATACAAATGACATTAACCGGTTCCACGAAACCTCCATAAAGGTTGCAATGCCTTTTAATTTGAGATGAATTTGACGAAATCGTTCTCTTCATCAACGATGAAGGACCATCCACCAAAGCTACCCAATTAACAGATCCATTTCAACCAATTATTGGTCATCGCGGCCACCTTTCACAAAGCTGAATATCAGCTTATAATATTGGGGATTATTGATGAGAAAAGAGAGTGCCATTGAGCGCATATCAGTTGGTTTTCCTAACCCTTTTACGGATTTTCCCTACTCCCAGCTGTATCACAAGTGCCACACTGCCAACCAGGACACCAATGACCAGATTTGCGAAAAATCCCGGCACAGCCTGCAGGTAATGATGTATCAACTCTACATTGTGGGTGAACATGCCGCCCCCCACCAACAGCATCGCCACTGTGCCTATCACAGCGAGTGCACGAATAATGCGTGGCAGTGAAACAACGAGCAGTGACCCTGTTGAGGATATCATTTTTTTCAACATTCCCTTCATGGCAGCGGCACGTTTGATGAGGTAAAAACCAACATCATCCATCCGAACCAGCAAAGCAACAATCCCATACACGCCAACTGTTGCCAGTAAGGCGATAAAACTCACCACGAATATCTGAAGTACAATCGACTGGTCCATCACCGTCCCCAGAGCGATCATGATGATCTCGATGGAGAGAATGAAGTCAGTTCGAACCGCCGAACTGATTTTTGCTTTTTCAATTTCCAGTAATTTCGCCTTGTCTTCAACCTGTTCCGCGGCTGGCTTGTGACTTTCATCTTGCCTATGAAAAATGTAATGATAAACCTTTTCCATACCTTCGTAGCTCAGATAAATGCCACCTAAAAGCAGGATAGGAACAATAAGCCAGGAGGCATATGCACTGAGTAAAAACGCCAGCGGCAAGATCACCAGTTTGTTAATAATTGAGCCACGGGTAATGGCCCAGATCACCGGCAACTCCCGTGACGCTTTAAACCCCGTTGCTTTTTCAGCATTTACCGCGAGATCATCGCCAAGTATCCCTGCCGTTTTTTTGGCAGCTACTTTGCTCATCACCGCCGCATCATCGAGCAGCAGCGCTATATCATCCAGTATTGCAAAAATTCCACCTGTCATTCCAGTCTCATTGCGTAATTTTAAGCCAACTGCTCAACAGTTTTCAGACTATGCCCAAACTGCATCACAAGGTATTGATTTTATATCATTTTCATACTCAGCTTGCCACTATTCCACGTGTAAAACAACAAAAATCCCATAACGGTGCAGTCTCTCTGCCAAGCTGATTTCTGCCAATGTGATTGCATTGCTCCCTTCCTCGCTTTTTTCATCAACCCGGACATTCATCCAATTTAAACGTAACGTGATACTCCCCATAGTAAGTGAGGAAGAAGGTTTCAGCATCACATCACTCAGATGCCTTAATGCATCTTTCGGGTAACTTAAATCCTCAAGTCGTTTTTCTAACTCAGCCTCAACTTTTGCCTTGGATGTTTTTGCCTTTTCAAGCTCCTCCAACATTTCAGGGTCGGGAGTTGCGAATCGGGAGTGCAGGTTGCTTCTCCCATTCAGGATCTGGATGAAGCCAGCCAGATAGTCCCGTTTCTGTCTGAGGTCAGATATTTCTGCGCGAAGGTTGGTTATGTTTTCCATGGCGACAGTTGCCAGCACTTCAAGACCGCGATGCACCATTCCCGCCCGAGCCTGGTCGAGGTCCGGTGATGGTGAAACGATTCTATGACCTGAAAAATTTACAGTATGCTGAACCACGTCCCGCTGAATTAGCTCACCATGCTTTTCATGGCCAAACACCGTTTTTTCCTCTTTATCCATGGTGAGCAGTCCTATTGCATCCCCCCGGAAACCGCTTCTTCTGAGAACCTCTACATCGGGGCTGTTTTTAAGCAGCACCTCCACATCTTCAGCCTTGGCAAAAAGAGCACGAATCTCGGGTTCACTGCTATAGCTTTGCTTACTCAATCTGACAGGGCCCGGTATTTTCCCTATTATCTCTGCACAGTATGAGGACGCTTCCTGCACCGGTTGCCGTAACAGCCGTTGATAATGGCCAGCCCTCCGTATAGATGGATCAGCAATGTCGACGATCTCTTCAATGGTTGTTTCGAGACTCTCCCGTTCTTCTCGTTTTTTCTGGAAACCTTGTAGCAACCTGTTCAGTGGGTTCATTTCGTCACCTCCCAGCCAGCGCCTACAGAAAACAGCATTACCTCTACACTAACTACGAAAGATCGCCTTTATGCCAACCCGGCTTTCTCAGCAGTTCAGGCGGCGTAATCTTCGATGAGCATTCTGCTCGAAAAAGTCCAAGGTCAACATTACAATAATGTCCTAAAATCAGATGCTTTTTCTCCATTTCGACAAAATACTCATGCGAAATTCGCGCTATGGGAAGCTTAAATGAGCACACTGCCTGTAAACTGGACAGGCAGTGAATCAGAGGAGGATTGCAATCGTAACCGTACTATTCATACTTATACAAGCTATGCAATAAATCGAGCTCGGCCTTGGATCTGTAACCTGTAGTAATTGAATGCACAGCCCCCTTGATGGCAAAAATCGTCATGTAAAGATGAGTTAGAAAAACAGATATCAAGAACGCGCCGAGAACGTTGTGAATAAGCGTGTAGATGCGAACCGTATCAAGGCTTGCCCCGAATGACCAGATTATATACCCGGTATACGCCATTACCACGCCACCGACAGTGGAACCCCAGAACCACATCTTCTGGCCTGCATTGAACTTCCCTGCCGGGACCGGTTTCTTGTCCTTGCTCAGGTACCCACCCATGATAATTACCCATTTCAGGTCATGCAGTGCCGGCATCATATCCTTTATCCAGACAGCAAACATCATTGGGGCAGTAACTGTGAAAATAATCGCCGCCCCAATATGAAAATAACGGCAAATGCGAATAAAGAAGCCTCCTCCCAGAAAGCTTCCGAAAATTATGAGCAAACCGGTAATAGTCAGAATACTGAAAGTAACCGCAGCCACCATATGAATCTTACGGCACAGGGGAGGAAAGATCAGCACTTTCGGCTCATGGGGAAATTCCATCGGCCCAACCAGCAGGTAGTGCCCCAGAAACGCCAGGGGAACCAAGGTGATTACCGCAAAAAACACATAGCGCAGAATATCGAGTATGACATTGGTAAACAAGGCCCCGTACTGCTGCCAGTCCCCGGCAATATATTTCATCAGTTCCCTGAAATAATCTGCTGATGAGCCTGGAAACAGAACCGCCAGGGGATTAGCGCCGGAAATTTTCGTTCCCAGGACAAAACTGATCATTAGAACACCCACGACCAGGGTCGATATTGAAATGGCGCGTCGCATAAGAGACTCCCTCCATTCATTCAGCCGGGTTCCATCTCACATCCAGAGCCCGGCACCAAATATCTTTCCACGCCAGGTTACAAAGTATTACGTTCTGCTGTTCTCAATTATTTTCTTTTATAGGCCCTGTCCCAGCCCCAGGCATTTGCACCGGAACCGCGTTTGAAGACACGTTCCCGATACACATCCGCAACGATATCAGCGTCTCCTGCCAACAGGGCCATGGTCGCGCACATGGCAGAGCAGAGTGGCGGCTTACCTTCGGCAATGCGGTTCTGCCCGTAGAGTTTTTCTTCTTTCTTGCTGAAGGTCTCTTCAGGCCCGCCGGCACAAAAGGTGCACTTGTCCATAGCTCCCCGGGCACCGAACACTGCACCTTCAGGAAACTGCGGGGCACCAAAAGGACAGGCCATGAAGCAGTATCCGCAACCAATGCACGTTGGTTTGCTTACCAGTACAATTCCGTCTTCACGTTCGTAGATGGCGTCCACCGGACACACAGCGATGCAAGGCGCATCAGCTCAATGCATGCAGGAGACCGAAATTGATTTCTCACCAGGTTTCCCCGAATCCAGGGTAATTACCCGGCGCCTGTTGATGCCAACCGGAATATGGTGCCCTTCCTTGCAGGCCACAACACAGCCGCCGCAATCTATACAGCGATCGACGTCACATAAGAACTTCATTGTTGCCATTGTTCTTCCTCCAATGTTTACCCAGGCCAGCTGCACCTATGCTTTGGTAACATTACAAAGCCCATCCTTTGTGGACTGAATCTGGGTTATGATGTCGTACCCATAGCCAACAACCAGATTCGCCGGTTCACCAATGATAATTGGTTCATTCCCTTCCGGATATTTATCCAGCAGCGACTCACCCATAAAGAGGCCACCAAAGTGAAACGGCATAAAGATGGTATTTTCGTCGACCCGCTCGGTATACAGGGCTTTTACCTTGATCCTGCTGCCTTCATATGACTCGATCCACATCATCTTGCCATCGCGTATGCCGAGATTACCGGCCAGCCGTGGATGGATTTCAGCATACATTTCCGGCTGCAGTTCCGAGAGATATTTGTTCGAGCGGCTCTCTGCACCTGCCCCCATATGCTCAACCACACGCCCCGTGGTCAACACATATGGAAATTTCTCGACAATCTCAGGTTTCTGCTCACTGGCATAGCGGGTATCTATCCTGAAATGATTTGGCTTATCCTCATAGGTTGGATACTTTTTGATCAGGTCAGGTCGTGGCGAATGCAGCGGCTCACGATGGATAGGTACCTGATCCGGGAAATCCCAGACCACACAGCGGGCGCGGGCATTGCCGAATGGCGCCATGCCCCTCCTGATCGCTTCCTTGATGGTCTTCTGGGAAATATCAGTCTTCCAGTTGGTGCCCGCTACCACTTCTGAGAACTCAGGATAGCCGCCTCTCACTTCACAACCCGGGTTAAAGACGCCGGCCGCGGCAAGCTGATTTTCGGTTCGGCCGCTTGAATCATACGTCTTCTCCAGGCCGAAACGATTTCTAAATGGTAACCCGCCTCGTGCTACGGGTTTACTGATATCATAGAGAATAGGTGTACCGGGATGCTCCTCGGTCCAGCAGGGCCACGGCAGGCCATAGTATTCCCCGTCACAGGGACCGCCAATGGCCTCCAGGGTATCGATATCGAAGCTATGCCAATTCTCAGAGTGTTTTTTCAGCCGTTCCGGAGTCTGGCCGTTATAACCAATGGTCAGGGCCCCCTTGTTCAGCTCTCTGGTGACATCTTCCGGAATCTCTTTGATGTTTTTGTAAAATTCATCTGCAAAACCGAGGCGCTCCACCAGACCAGCCATGATCGTATAATCATCGCGACAGTTATGGACAGGATCGACCACTTTATTGCGCCACTGGAGCTGCCGGGAGGTCGAGGTTACACTGCCGCTGGTCTCATACTGGGAGGCAGCCGGCAGCAGATAGACGTTATCCTTTTCACCAAGCACCGCCCCCATGGTGGGAAAGAGGTCAACGATGACCAGGAGTTCCAGGGTATCATATGCCTTCTTGACCCTGGCATATTGTGAGTTTGAGTTTGAGCCGCACCCCCACTGCAAAAGTGCCTTTATGGGAGTGTCCTGATGAATCTTGTCCCCATCGGCTAAAACACCGTCATACCACCTTGAGAGTGTGAACCCCCTTTTGTTCATCCACTCTTTGGCGGGGAATTTAGAAACGATGTAATCATAATCGACATCCCACACCCTGCACCAGTGCTGCCATGAAGTATCACTGAGACCGTAATACGCCGGCAGATTATCCGGGAGCACACACATATCCGTTGCGCCCTGCACATTGTCATGGCCACGGAAAATGTTCGTACCACCGCCAGATTTACCCATGTTACCCAGTATCAACTGCAGTATAGAAAATGAACGGGTCATGGATGATCCGATCGAGTGCTGAGTCCCACCCAGACACCAGGTCAGACTACCCGGCCTGTTGCGGGCAAGGAGCCGCGCCACCCGTGTTACTTCTTCTGCCGGAACACCTGTAATATCCTCCACCACCTCCGGAGTATAATGCGCTGCGACCTCCTTCATCTCCTCGTAGCCTGCGACTCTGGTGCGTATAAATTCCTTGTCCTCCCAGCCATTAGCGATAATAACATTGACCAACCCCATTATCAGGGCTGTATCGGTACCCGGACGAATGCGGAGATAGTCGGTAGCCTTGGCTGCCAGCTTGGTGCGGCGTGGATCAACCACGATAACAGGGGCATTATTTCTTTCTTTGGCATACAGAATATGCTGCATTGCAATGGGATGAGCTTCAGCGGCATTTGAACCAACAAACAAGAGACATTTCGCATGCCGCATGTCGTTCAGGCTGTTGGTCATTGCTCCATAACCCCAGGTATTGGCGACACCTGCCACCGTTGTGGAGTGTCATATTCGAGCCTGGTGGTCAATGTTATTAGAACCCCAGAAAGCGGCAAATTTTCTCTGCAGATACGCCATCTCGTTGGAAACCTTGGCCGATCCGTTAAAATGTAAGGCATCAGGACCGTCTTTCTCACGAATATCGAGGAGCTTGCTGCTGATCTCATCAAGAGCTTCATCCCATGAAAGGGTTTTCCACTTACCGTTCACCCTTTTCATAGGATTCTTCAGCCTCTTGTCGCCGTTGACCATCTCGATAGCCCCTGCCCCCTTACAACAGTGAGCCCCCCTGGAAATGGGGTGATCCCGGGCAATCTCCTGACGGACCCATACACCGTTATGTACTTCGGCGGTAACACCACAGCCTACAGCACAATAACTGCAGATTGTCCGTACTTTCTTCGAGCCCTCGTATGGGGAGTTAGCGGCAGATTCGGCAGAGGCCGGCCGGATCAACTTGCTGGTGAGAGCGGCACCACTCAGTGCCGCAGTTGCAGCTGACAATTTCAGAAACGAGCGTCTGGCCAGTTTCGGGTTCAGCGTTACACGTTTTCCTGGGCTGCCTGGGCTGACGGAAGAGCTGTCTGCCCGAGCGACTTTCCTGGTCAATTTTCTAACCATTGTCAATGTCTCCCTGGCTGATAATTTCTGTCAACAAATGGACTTTAAAGTAAACAATCAGGAATAGAGTTTTTTGTAATATTCCCTGAACTCTTCAGTCTCCCTGTAAAGTATTTCCGGATGCTTGCCGGGGCCTTCTGCACCTCCTTCACCCGGATAGTTTTGTGCTTTAGACTTTCCACCCGTTGCGGCCAGAGCAGTAGCAGCAACGGTTCCCGCCAGAGCATGTTTCAGAAATGACCGCCGTTCCTTTTTGACTTCGTTCATTATTTCCTCCTGCAAGACTGGTCTGAAACGGTATGAAACACTGCCAATATCTGCGATCAGGCAGTGCAGGAAATCAGTTGAAAGTTATAGGAGTACATTTGCGGTGAGCTTAGCTCAATGGTAGCAGACAAGTATAAGATCAACAAGAAACAACAGACTTTCAAATGCAGTGTTACCTTTGTGTTTATAGGCTCTCCAGCCATGCATCCTCTTTGCGGCACCGATAATTCCGCACCAGGAATCCAAAACCCCTTTCCAGACATCGCAGAGTATTCGATATCATCTGGAAAATTTCATAATCTGCCTTGACCTGTCTTTAACGTGACACAGATTGAAATCGCCTATTGAGCATCCTTGGCCTATGTGAACTGCTCAAAACCACCTTCAATGCTACATTATCAGCGAAAAGAGGCTCAACGGCGTGAAGCCACATAAAAGCTTATCAGATGCAACACCTGATGAGCCCATACTACTTTCGACAAAGGGAAACCGGCTGAATCCGCTCCCGGTGAGGAGAGGGGGAAGAGCACCGGAACGAAGGGCTGCAAACTTAAAAGCAGCACGTGGTGGTCCTAAAGGCGGAACCACTTCTTGCAAAACTCATTTGACATGGAGATGCCGGGTATACGATAACGATTAGAGAACTACGCTCTCTTACTCTTTCATTTCAACCTGCCACTATTCTCTTTTAAGCTACTCAAGCTCACACAATTTGGAGAAATCATGATTTCGTTACAGGTCAATGGTACGCTCCAGCAAGTAGAAGCAGACCCGAAAACCCCGCTTCTATAGGTGTTCCGCGACACTCTTGGTATCACCAGCGTGAAATATACCTGTGGGATAGCTCTCTGTGGAGTTTGTACCGTGCTTTTAGATGGTGAAGCCATACGGTCCTGCTCAATCACCCTGGAAGACGCAAAAGACAGTGAGATTATCACAATCGAGGGACTCGCGGATGAGCACCCTGTCAAACTCGCCTGGCTGGAAAAGCAGGTGCCGCAATGCGGTTACTGTCAGCCTGGTATCATGCTGCAGACTGTCGATTTTCTCTCCCGGCAGCCCAGCCCCACTGACCAGCAGATCAATGAACAGATGGATGATGTCTACTGCCGGTGTGGGTCTCATCCGAGGATAAAAGAAGCCATTCATATGGCAGCTGACTTGAGCAAAAAACAAGGAGGCTGATTATGACCAGCAAACTCACTCGACGTGCATTTTTAAAGAAAAGCAGTCTGGTAATTGCAGCCTCGGCTCTTCCCGGAGACTGTCTGCTGCTCCGGGTCAGCCCAGCCATGGCCAGGGAAATATCGCATTTCACACCCCACGCCTTCGTTGAAATCGCCACCGACGATACAGTCACGGTCTGGATAGGCCAGACCAACCTCGGCCAAGGCACTCATACCGGTATATCCTTGATAATAGCAGAAGAGCTTGATGCTGACTGGCAAAAGGTCCAGCCCAAAATGGCACTTGCCGGAGAAGACTTCAAAGATCCGTACTGGGGCATGCAGGTAACCGGTGGCAGCACCGGTATTCGTCATCGCTGGGATATGTTTAGAAAGGCAGGGGCTGGTGCCAGACAGATGTTGCTTGAAGCTGCCGCAAAGAAGTGGGATATAGCTCCGGCAAAACTTTCCACCAGGGAAAGTACAGTTATTCACCCTGACGGGCACACCATCAGCTATGGGCAGCTGATTGATGCTGCTCAAACACTTCCCTTCCCTGAAAAACCTGCCCTGAAGGCCCCTGAAGACTACCGTCTCATCGGCTCCGATAAAGAGCGATTTGATATCCCTGATAAAGTCGCTGGCAAAACGAAATTCGGGATCTACCAGTTTCAACCGGATATGTGTATCGCCTGTGTTTCTCGCCCCCCACGATTTGGCGCAGAACCGGAATCTTATGACGAGGAGGTGGCCAACTCGGTGACCGGAGTAATCAAGGTGGTGCGATTCGCAAACAGAGTCGGAGTCTGCGCCGAAAATACCTGGGCTGCCATGCTGAGCCGTGAAAAGTTGAATATTCAATGGACACCAGGCACAATGCCCGATCTTGATTCCGGGACCATCAAAAGGAGCCTTCAAGAGGGCCTTACCAAACAAGGCGCAGTGGCCGAAGAAACAGGGGATGCCGCCAAAGCAATGACTGAGGCCGACGTCACTGTCGACGGAGATTACACTTTTCCATACCTTGCCCACGCAGCTCTTGAGCCTATCAACTGTACCGCCCATGTGGAAAAGGACCGCTGCCGGGTATGGGTTCCCACCCAGGGGCAGACTATGGCCCAGATGATGGCAGCAAAAATCACCGGGCTCCCGGATAACAAAGTTGAAATTATGACAACTCCAGCAGGTGACGGTTTCGGACTACGCAGCGAACCAGATCCGGTTGAAGATAGTGTTACCCTCTCCAAAATAGTCGGTCACCCTGTCAAAGTGATGTGGACAAGAGAAGATGATTTCACCAATGACTATTTTCGCCCAGGCGCAGCCACCACGATCAAAGCCGGTCTGGATAAAGAGGGAATGTCCATCGCCTGGATCCAGAAAGTTGTCGCACCGTCATTAATGAGCCGCTTCGCACCCCAGTCTGTAAAAAACGGCGTTGACTCAACCGCTGTACAGGGGATTCCAGACATGGTCTACAAATTGCCAAACCGGCATGTGGAATATGTCATGACTGACCTGCTCATCCCGGTCGGTTTCTGGCGCTCGGTTGGCTACTCCTACACCACCTTCAGTGTCGAGACAATGATGGATGAACTTGCCGCCAAGGCAAACAAAGATCCGGTGGAGTTTCGTCTCAGCCTGATGGAAAAAGATTCAAGACCTTACCGCGTGCTACAGCTTCTTGCTGACAAATCCGGCTGGGCTGACACTGTGCCAGTCGGCAGGAGTCGGGGTGTCGCCATCGCAGAATGTTTTGGCTCATCTTCAGGCTGTATGGCGGAGGTCTCTGTTGATGAGGACAGTGGCGGGATCACGGTACACAAGCTGGTTGCGGTTATCGACTGTGGGCTTGCAGTATTTCCCAATGCTATCAAAGCTCAGATGAAAGGCGGAGCAATCATGGCCCTCAGCGCAGCTTTCCATGAAGAGGTCGAATTTTCAGGTGGAGGCGTAATTACCTCCAACTATGATGACTATCCGATCCTGACCATGGCTGAGGTACCGGAGATTGAGGTGCATATTGTCCAACGTGTTCACCCCGTCGGCGGCACCGGTGAACTGCCCGTACCTCCCCTGGCTCCGGCCGTTGCCAATGCAGTCTTCAAAGCTACAGGCGTAATGCTCCGGGATCTAACATTTAAAACCGACTTACTCAAAAAAACGTAACAGTATTTCCAAGGCAATAGGACCTATGACAAACCATAAATCCGGAGCACTTATTCTTGCCGCAGGTCTTTCTACCCGAATGAAGGGATTCAAACCCCTTCTACGGGTGGGAGACAAACGGTTGATCGAACATGCCATCACTCTATTTGAAAATCTGGATATCCCCAGCGTTACCGTGGTCGGTAATCGGAGCCAGGAGCTTACGCCTATTATTGCCCAAACCTCCTCTCGCCCTGTTTATAATGATAATTTTCAGGATGGCATGTTCTCTTCAATCCAGTGCGGAGTCAAAGAGCCTAAAGATTGTGGCGCATTTTTTTTGTTGCCGGTCGATATTCCTCTGGTTCATCCAGCAACTCTTAAAAAGCTGCTACATGCCAGAGATAATGATGCCTCCCGTCTCATCTACTACCCACAGTTCCTCGGCAGGAGAGGACATCCTCCACTTATCTCAGCGAAGCTCATACCCGAGATTCTCAACTATGATGGTCAAGATGGCATGCGTGGCCTGCTGCGAAGATATACAGATAAAGCCCTTGCGGTGCCTGTGGAAGATCAGTTTATAACAATTGATGCAGACACCAGAGAAGACGTATTGCATCTGCGTAAACCGTTTCTGCAGACTTTTTTAAAAAAAATGACTTCAATGTAATTCTTCACCATTACCTTCCTCCTGGATTTACCCGATTATAGTAAAAAATGATTGTTCCGGCAAACGAGTACGCAGATCTGTGAAAATGGTCGAGTCGTAATTTTAAATCGTGGCAAGCAACACTTGCACCAACAACTAAAATAATGTTAATCAATTGACTTCATTGGTTTTTTACACAACCAATTATTACTCTATGCAGCTTGCATAGCGTGTTGCACCGTTGCAATTTCAGATGGTTCAGCCTATGACCTGGGGGGGTTAGAGATACTATGCTGAAATCAATCAAGGTTGTTGTGGCAGCATTATTTATCGCCTTTATTCTTGTACCGTTGGGCAAAAGCAGCAACGATACGGACAGTGCCACCACAATACCTCTACTGTTTTTTGCTATTCCATTCATTCTGGTATACGCAAAAGAACAATCTGTATCCACACCGTCCGGTTATTATTTTTTCACTCTTATTGAGCTAGCGGGATTGACTATTTTCATCAGTTATCTATGTCAGTTATTATTTGAACCTCATCTCTACCCTATTATTTTCGGCCTTCTGGTTCTCGTACTTTCTGCGTTATATATCATAATCCTTCTACTGGAAATCTATCAGATGGTCACCGCTTCTCAACCACCTTCAACTTACAGAAAAGATGAGCGGATTAGTTGAGCAGTGCAAAAAAATCATAGGTTACCTCTGGGGGAAGAAGGGAGAACTCCAGGATATGGATGCACGGGACGCGCTCCTCGCCAAAGTAGTGCTCGATATACACAGAAAGCGTACCCAATCCGATTTCGTCATGGTACCACTCTTTTCCCTATTGCCGATCCATCCAATCAACAGGGAAAATGCCCTGATTGCAACCCAGGCCAGAATTGATATCCTTACACAGCACCGGGATGAATTAACAGAAATCAAATTGCTTCCCAGGGATATTCTCAACCGCTACATCCCATCAGTTTCCGGTATTAAGACCGTCCGGATTTCTACGGGCTGTCACATTGCATTTGAGGGAAACGGCCGCCTCTATGCCCTGCAGAATGTGTTCAACCCCGGAGATGGTCTTGAGGTTGAAGTAGAACAGTATCAATTTGACAACAGCAACACCATATGTCGCCGAATAGAGAGAGTCCGAAGAACGCATGGTCTGGAAAAATAAAATGCCCGGAATTCTCTACTACCAGCACCAACGATGCCAAAAGCCTGATGTGAAATCGAAAAACCATTTTTACCATGGATAAAACGTACCCGAAGAAAGAAATACTCTACATCTTACCTTGCCGTGGTCCATCGAACGCAGGCAGGCTTACCGTTGCTGCAACCCAGGAATTGGTTCTCGAAAAAGAGGGACGCTGGCTCAACACTGAGCACATTGCGCTCTGCCAAAAGACAGAGGCAAACGGTCCTGAAATGCCACCAACCATAATTGTAGATGGCTGCGAACGTAGATGTGGAGCAAGGTACGCTGAACAGACCGGTCTCCAGACTGATTTCCATCTGGTCCTCTCAGATCTGGGAATCGATGATAACGATCTACAGGAAAACTTTGCCGAAGCGCTTATCCTGGCAAAGGATGGTATCGTGGCAGAGGCCACTTTAGTCACCATGACAATTCCCATGATTCCTGGTTGTTGCTGTTAGTGCTTTTTATGCTGTCCCTGCTCAATTAAACTCTCTTCATCTTTCGCTGCGTCACTCCTACCGACCATCCTGACAGTCCCTGGCCAAAGTAGCCATATCAGACCTAACAAAACGAATTCACAACGAAATATTAAGATATTTGACCTGCACAGCCTGCTTTATATTTACAAGTTCCCATTCCCCTGCTATTTCAAGCGTGCCATAAAATCACATAAAAAATTTGATTAATTTAGCTATATTATAACTTCTACAGTACATCATCCCAGGCAGATGGAGATACGATGGTAACTCATATGCCCCCCCTCTCTCAATAGTACCAGTTCAGAAATCATCCCTAATGAAAACCACATCTCTTTGAAGATTTTTGGCTTTTTCAAGTGCTATACTGCTAAGTTCAGCATCGTTTACCGTCGCGGGCAAACATGAGAACAAAACTAAGGAATCTCTCACCCGCTTTTACCAGCAATTCGACAAACAGCTTGGTCAATCAAGGTACACGCAGCCATGAGGCCAGATCAACCGCTGCGCCAGAAAATTGCAAAACGCGATGAACAGACAACTGGCAATTGACATTATCCCTCACACTTCCCAACTCACCTCAATGCCCCAGACACTCAGCGAAAAAATGGAGGGAGAACTCATCCCGGTGTTGGTTTTTGAAGATGTGACACCCATTGAGAAAAGGCACGGTTACCGCCTGAACAACGTGCAAAAAATCCTGGTCGATCTCTACACCGAGATCAAGAAATACAGCTATGACGTCAACGTAAACCGGGCTGCCAAGAGATTGAACAATGCTGTCATCAACCTCGAACAAAACATTGCCTATTACGATCTGAGTCACTATCTAGTGATACTTGACACGCTCATGGGAGAGGCGGTGAATAACCTTGAAAAGAGCGAAACAGCACGCCAGGAAACCATGAAAGTGGCGAGATCTGGAACGGTTTCGTAGGCAGTTCTATCTCTCTGAGGCTCACCTCGCTCAATGGCATAATGGCATGAGCTTCGCAACTCCAGCGAAATGAAGCCGATTTCAGATGAATGGAGGCAGGAATTTCATGACGCGCCCGGTGTACTGTAAGCCCTGGACGCTATCCTGCTGGCATATGACAAGCTGGAAACAACTGCCGAAAAGCAGCATTTAGCGGAAAAACATGAATACCTGAATAACATCAAGCCCGCACCATACCAGACAAGTAGATCGTGGAATCAGGAGAACCATTCACTTACCGGTGAACCCCAGAAGCAGGAAGCAATTTTCACAGCAGGAGTACAAAATGCTGAAGGTGTTTGCCACGTACTGAAAATCACCGTCTCCCCTATCCACACCGGCGGCGGCAACTGGAGCAAGGCTTCGGTAGATGGCTTTTACAGGGAGAATCCCGTTCTGTGTGATCGCCTTTAGTTGAAATTAATTCAGGGAGGTTATGATAATATCTTTTCATGCAGCCTCCCTGATTTCTCCCGTCTGAGTTTCAATGCTGATTACAATTGCCCAACCCTCACCGGTTCTTTATATTCAAAGAGTTCATTCCCCACCTGAACTGATGATCAGGCAAGGCTCAAACTCAACTTTTCGTCACTTTGATACGCTGATAGCTGAAAGATACTCATGACCAATCCAGATACTGGCCCGCTTCGCTTTCTTCAACGCACCTTCATCGGTTGCGCACTTGCACTACTATTTACAATTGGTGCTTGCACTTCTCAAGTACAGGACATTCAGTTTGAGACACGTTCTCTTCATTCTCTGCCAGCGCAGATTGAAATGAAAAGTACCGCCTCCGATGTTATTTTTGAAGTTTTCTCCAAATCCGGAATCGGCAGAGCTTCAATCACTAAAGCTTACGGGAGCTGGCCCGCCAAAACAATCATCCACCTCCGCCTCAACAACCTCGAAGACTTCACATTTACGGCTGCAGACAGGATTTTTCAGATAGACGAGTTGGAAATCAGGAGCGGCATTGACCAGAACGGGAAGTATTTTGATGTCTGCCTGGCAAGAAAAGCATTCAGCGACGCGGATAGCATATTCTTTAGCTGGGTGGATTATTACAGGTAAACCTATGTGTTGGAGGGCATGCCGCGCGAAAAGGTGCTACAGCGCAGAACGCACAACGCACCACAACCATTTCTTACCCTGAAAAATTATGCCCCACTTCAGGATAGGAAAACCCGAAATGAGGCAACCGATATCTCCTGCACCCTGCTCTCGTTGCAGCCCTGACACAACCCGCTTTGAGCGTTGGGCTATTTTATACATCGAACATTTATTTTGACAGGCGCTCGCTGATCCTCTTATAAGCCTCTTTTAATTCATTACCGACAACTTTGGCCTTATCGAGATATTCTTCCGAGGTCTCCGCTGCCTCGTCTGTGACATTTGCTGCCTTGCTTTTCAGCTGCTGCCACTTCTTTTCTGCCTCATCAAACTCCTCACGCACCTCCATAGAGCCGAGGTGAAGTTTGAGTTTCAAGTTGTCTCTTTCTGTTTTTAGACGCTCAAATAGTTTTTCAAAATCAGATGATACAGCCATAATCCACCTCCCGTTTGAGTTCAAACCATGATAGCAGTCATGCCTATCACTCAATTATACCACGACGCATATCCTAAGATGAAGAGAACCAGGTCACGCCAGGAAATACAAAAAAAACTGAAACAGTATTCTTACCGGCCCATGAGCGGCACTTAACGTTTTTATTTCTTTATTTTAGTGTTTAAAAAATCGAAATTCGCCTGAGCTTCCAGAAAAGTGCAAAAGTTTCGTTTAACTTTAGGCAGCTTATAGTAGACGCCCAGAAAATCTTTGTTCGTCTGCTTGGCCAGTGTCGATGGGTCGAAATAGGGTTTTGCATTGTCAACCGTCAGCACAAAAGGTGGAAGACCGTTTCGAACCAGGATGTGACTCATAAGTAATGCCCCCGTCCTATGATTCCCTTCAAGGAAGAGCTGTGGCTGACTGATAAGCATTACATAGACTCCCGCCGCCTGAATCCAGGGGGAGTCATCCTTATGCTTTTTTGCCCATTTTTTGATAAGCCCGATACTGCATTTATCCTGATTATAAAAACGCTCGGTGGTTACTTTGATATGATGTCCGAAATCCTTTCTCTGTTTGGGATCCGGACCACAGAGAACAATGTGATTGAGTTCCAGCAGATGATTCAATTCGTGTTTGTTCAGCAAACTCGAACCTTTTGTCAGGTGCTTATCCAGATATATGTACCCGGCCAGCATGTTCTCAAGGATAACATCCTCCAGCACCTCACGGCGCATCAGAAGAGTATCATTAATTTTGGCAAAATTTTCCTGAACGTTTCGCAGAGACCATTCTATCTCTTCGAGATTAAGTCGAAACTTATCTTTTGGCATCGTTATTCACTGAGTTCCGCACCACTTTTTTCGATATGAAACACGACCAATAGAATGGTGGTGAAATTTGCACAAAACAATTGCAATTGCAATCTCATATCATCGTCCTCCCTACCATTAGGAGAATTCACCGTGGAGGTACTCTTTGGTTAACTCTTCTTTCGGATCTTCAAACAGCTCCATGGTGGGCCGCATCTCCACCAGGTAACCGGTTCGGCCTCCATGGGAAATATCCACCGCGAAAAAGGCTGTTTGATCGGCAACACGCTGGGCCTGCTGCATGTTGTGGGTCACGATAGCAACCGTAAAACGCTTTTTCAAATCATGCATCAACTCCTCGATCTGTCTGGTGGCAATCGGATCAAGTGCGGAGCATGGCTCATCCATGAGCAGAACCTGCGGTTCGGTGGCAATTGCCCGGGCAATGCAGAGACGCTGCTGCTGGCCACCGGATAAGGCAAGGCCATTGCTTTTGAGTTTATTTTTCACCTCATCCCACAACGCAGCACCCTTGAGAGCTTTTGCCACCTGCTCATCCATATCTCCTTTGAATCTGCTAAGACGCAGACCAAAAGCTACATTTTCATAAATGGACATGGCAAACGGGTTCGGCTGCTGGAATACCATACCGATATTCCTGCGAACAGAAACCGGATCAACCTTTTTGTCGTAGATATTCACGCCGTGAAACTGCACCTTGCCGTGGAACTGGAAGCCCGGAATAAGGTCGTTCATGCGGTTGATACTCTTGAGCACCGTGCTCTTGCCACAACCTGACGGGCCGATAAAACCCGTCACCTGATTTTTGCGAATCGGTACGTGGCTGTTGCGCACAGCAAGAAAATCACCGTAAAATATTTTTTCAGCCTGGCAATCGAGCACTATGTTGCCTGAAAGCTCTGGAGCATCACCAGTATTTGTGGTCTGTTTTTGATTCATAATTCAACGATTTCTTTTTCTGCGGATTGAATTCTCTATTTAATTCTTGTACGCCGGCCAATGGCACGGCTGATCATATTCAATACAAAAACAAGCAGCACCAACACCAGCGATGCTGCCCAGGCAAGCTCGATCTGATTTTCGAACGGCATACCCGAGTAATTGTAAATGAGTACCGCGAGGGACGCTGTCGGCTCATTGGCCCGTAGCCAGTAATCACTGAAAAGCGCTGTGAAAAGCAGCGGTGCGGTTTCACCTGCAGCTCGTGCCACGGCAAGTACCACACCAGTAATAATACTTGGCAGGGCCACCGGCAAAATAACCTTGGTCATCGATTGAGCCTGGGTACATCCCATGCCGAATGCTGCCTCTCTCATCGGATTCGGCACCATCTTGATCGCCTCTTCAGTAGTCAGCATCACGACTGGAATCATCAGCAGTGACAGCGCAATACCACCAGCCCAGGCAGAGTATGAACCCATGACGAGAACAACGGCCGCATAGGCAAAAACACCGGCCAGGATCGATGGCAGACCGGTCATGGTCTTGGCGCAGAATCTCGCCACCTTGGCGACCGTGCTGTGCGAACCCAGTTCAGCCAGGAATATTGCCGCCAGAACACCGAACGGCATGCTGATCAGAGCACCGACACCAACCATAAACAGGGTGCCCAGGATGGCATTGCCAAAACCGCCGCCCAGATCAAAAGCCGTTGGTGGCAACGAGTAGAACACCTCTAAATTCAGCCTCTTGCCGCCCTTGTAAAGCAGCATCACCAGTACCGAGAACAGCGGCACAATCGCTATCAGCGCACAAATTACGGTAATGGTACTGAGCACGATGGACTTCAGAGCACGCGGTTCAAAGGGCTGACGTTCAAGGTTGGGTAAGATGTCCTGCTTTTTCATGTCACTCATTTCCTACCTCCCGGCCCCATGAAAGAGATCAGGGCCGCACCGGCAATATTCACCAGCAGGGTAATCAGCAGCAGCACGCAGGCGGCATACATGAGAACCGCGGCCTCGTGCGGTCCGGCTTCGGGAAAGTTCAAGGCCAGCAATGCAGCTAGAGTGTTGGCAGGTGCAAATACAGAGAGGCTGATCTGGTTTGAGTTACCAACCAGCATAGCCAGCGCCATGGTCTCCCCAAGTGCGCGACCGAAGCCAAGCACCAGGGCACCGAAGATACCGCCGGAGGCGGTGGGCAACATCACGCGCAGTATTGCCTCCCAGCGCGTGGTCCCCATACCGAAAGCTGCTTCTTTGGTCTTGAGCGGGACCGACCTGAGCGCATCCTGCGATATGGCGGCAACAGTCGGTAAAATCATGATGGAAAGTACTATCGCCGCCGGGAACATGCCCGGTCCACTCAAGCTGGTTGAGAAAAACGGAACCCAGCCGAATGTGCTGTGCAGAACTTCTGCCACAGGCCTGGCAATTGGAATCAGGACATAAATGCCCCATAGGCCGTAAACAACACTCGGAATCGCTGCAAGTAACTCAATCAGGTTTTTCAGGACCAGTTCCACGCTTTTCGGCAAAAAATCCTGGGTGACAAAAATTGCAATGCTCACCCCGAAGAATCCACCGAAAATAAGGGCAAGAAACGAACTGTAGAGAGTTCCCCATATTTCCGGCAGAATGCCGAATTGGCCGGCATTCACATCCCAGGTGGTAGTGGTGAGAAATTTAAAGCCATATTGGCTGATCGCCGGCAATGCCTGTCCACCGATTTTAAAGACGATGTATCCAAGCAAAAAAATGGTTGCCCAGGTAAATGCCAGGGTCATCCATCGAAATGATGTATCAAATAATATGTCTCCCTTTGACGGTGGTCGCGACAAAGAGCCCGCTTCAGCGGTATTCGGGTCTGTGTGGTGGGGCATTTCTCTTAAACTCCACGAGGCGGGTTTGCCCGCCTCAGGTGGTACACTGACAAGTATCCAGGAAAATATTTACTGGATATTTTTAGAAGCTTCGCGGACACGCTCAACTACGTTTGCCGGCAACTCGATATAGCCTGCTCTGTCAGATACTTTCTGGCCTTCGTCGAGGCAGTATTCTACCATCCTGCGAAGAGCATCTGCTTTTTTCGGATCATCGTATTTCTTGTGGAAAACCATCCAGGTGTAGGTAACTATTGGATACGAGTCCTTGCCGGCAGGATCGGAAGCCCATACGATCATGTCTTCCGGGATTTCAACACTGGCCAGGGCTTTCATACCACCCTCTTTACCAGCCTTCACATACTCACCCTCTTTGTTCTGAAGCACCGCCATGGCGAGCCGGGCCATACGTGCAAACCCCATCTCAATGTACCCGATGGCACCCGGGGTCTGCTTAATGGTCGCAGTAACACCGTCATTTTTCGGTGAACGGACCAATTTAACATCATTTGGCCAATTTATTGCTTTACCAGTACCCGGCCCATTGCTGAATTCTTCGTTAATGGTGCTCAGATGCTTGGTAAAAACGTACGTAGTACCAGAGCTGTCAGCGCGTGTTACCACGGTGATGTCAAGATCCGGCAGAGTAACTCCCGGGTTTGCTTCAGCGATCTTAGGGTCGTTCCACTTTTTTATCTGGCCAAGGAAAATCGCAGGATACACTTCACGGGGAAGCTTGAGTTCCGCAACACCCTGCAGGTTGTAAGCAAGCACAACCTCACCTGCAGTCATGGGCAGAAGCTGTACACCGCCTTCAACCGCAGCAATCTCTTCTTCTGACATAGCGGCGTCACTTGCCGCAAAATCGACAACACCGTTCTGGAAATCACGGATACCTGCACCAGAGCCTTTGGACTGATAGTTCACCTGAATATCGGAATTCGCTCTGCTGAACTGCTGAAACCAGATTGAGTACAAAGGCGCGGGGAAACTGGCCCCTGAACCTACGAGGCGGGTATTGGCAAGTGCTGATTGAACTGTGGACACGCTAAGCAGGCAAAAAGTTGCAATTGCGCACAACAATATTTTCTTCATTATAGCTGTTCTCCTTGTTTACGAATGTGTTCGAGATAGATCACTCTGTCGACGAGATGAATATACGTTCGTTAGTAAAAAAACAAGTAACCCCGGCTTCCGCAAACAACAGCGCTGACGCACCCGATCACGACAGCTTGAAATCATATTTTTTATAACTATCTCAAGGCATTAACTAACCCACATACCACTCCACTACAAGCGTCATATCGTTACATTTGTTACAATTTCATTAAGACACTTTTCCTCACCAGAAGGGATAGTTACCAACACGTGCATCGTAGCCAGTCTCCAATTATGAGTTTTTCGTTAAATTTGCCGCCAGAACAAGTTCTTCACTCATCAAATAAAATATCGGGACAAATTATTTTTCCTTGCCCCAGTTACAACTGGTGCACCATTCAACGCCCGGAGCCCCCTTCACAATCACTTTTTTCACAGAAAATCATTTACTTATATGGTCTTATCCTGGTCAGAACAAATGAAAATCGTCCACCGCAACCATGGTACCCATCCGACCACCGCCAGACAGACTCACCTTCCCCCCTGCCCTCATCGGTAAACTGGATAGTAACAAGCTCGCTTATATAGCCCCCGTGTTCCACATACGTTCCCTGAACAAACGCTTCAAGCGGCTGCTCCGGCCGGATCACCCCGGTATAGGGCTTCTGTTGAACATTATCCATGATGGTTATATCGGGCCCTTGCTGGATTATTGTCAGCTTATAATCGCCTGGTTCCGCCTTCCCCAAACCTTCGCACATGTTGATCGACTCTCTAATAGTTCCCAGCCACTGCCCGGCGTAATCATTAGCGAATCCAGACATAGGCAGACAAAATGTAAGCCACAGCAAAAGAAAAAATGTACGACCTTTCTTCATCCCAGCCACCCTTTACGGTCTGTAGATACACACGGAGCAAGGAGCAGGCGCCTGTCGTGATCAAAACTGAATTTTATTGCGGTTCGCCAAACTCCTTTCCCTGGATACGAAGCGTCCTCGCTTTATTGAAAAAGGCCACAACAATCACGAACGCCACTCCCAGACCTATTGAAGTAGAGACGTTCATGGGCAAGCCAAATCCTATCCCGGAGTTTGCAAGAAAAGTGACGACAACAACCGTCATGAACGTTGCCGGAAGACTTGCCACCCAATGCAGTTTACCGTGCTTCAGGAGATACATGGCGGCCGCCCAGAGAACCACTGTTGCCAAAGTCTGGTTGGCCCAGCCGAAATAGCGCCAGATAAGTCCATACTCTGACAACGAAATAAGAAAACCCACAGCAAAAAGCGGTACCGCTATCAACAGGCGTTTGACCGGTTCAACCTGGGAGAGTTTGAACGTATCGGCTAATATCAGCCGGGCACTGCGAAAAGCAGTATCTCCTGAGGTGATAGGCAACAGCACAACACCGATAATGGCCAATACCCCGCCAAATGGACCAAGCAGAGTTGTGGAAACCTGATTGACCACCAGCCCCGGACCACCTTCTCCGAGAACCTTGTTCAACATTTCCGGGGTATGAAAAAATGAAATGGCCAGTGTACACCAGATCAGAGCGATAACTCCCTCGGCAATCATCGAACCGTAGAAGACGCTACGGCCATATTTTTCATTCGGCAGGCAACGGGCCATGAGAGGTGACTGGGTGGCATGAAATCCACTCACCGCCCCACAGGCAATCGTTATGAACATCAGCGGCCAGAGTGGCAGATTTTGCGGATTGACGTTTACCAGCGTTCTCTGCGGATAAAAATCATATCCTTTGGCTATCAGCATAGTCATAAGACCAACCGCCATAAAGATCAGTATGGCGCCGAAAATGGGGTACACTCTGCCAATTATCTTGTCGATGGGAAGAATTGTCGCCATAAAATAATATGCCAGGATGATACCGACCAAAATCTTCACGTCAATGCCGGTCAGATTCTGTAACAATTCCGCAGGCGCGAGAAAAAATACCACCCCAACCAAAATCAGGAGAATCACAGAGAAACCACGCATGAACTGCTTGAAAAGCATTCCGAGATTTTGCCCCACTACATCCGGCACACTTTGTCCGTTATAACGAACCGAGAGCATGCCGGAAAAGTAATCGTGTACAGCACCGGCGAAGATTGCTCCCAGCACAATCCAGACCAACGCCACAGGCCCATACAACGCCCCCAGAATTGGGCCGAAAATCGGGCCTAAACCAGCTATGTTCAAGAGTTGAATAAGAAAGATCTTCCAGGGCGGAAGCTCGAGATAATCGACCCCATCCTGCATCGTTTCTGCCGGGGTTTTTCTGTTTGGATCCGCACCAAAAATCCTGTCAATAACCGCCCCGTAAACCAGATAGCCAATTATAAGCGCGGCAACGCTCGCAAAAAATATTATCATAACCTCAACTCAGGTAAGGCGTTTAGCAAGAGGATTAAGGAGGCAATACGTATCAGATCTGCAGAGGGCAGTGTAACAGTTCCCCACCTAAATCCTATCATAAGGATGACCTTATGTGGCGTCTATTGATTTTTTATTTTTAATGGCGTAACAGCCCGTCCCGGTGAGAATATTCCAGGACGGGCTGTTTTAAGACGGTGAACCGGTCAAAGGTGCCGGTTGACAGGGGCATTTCAGCAGGTCGGGCAATTTCTGGCTGTCTTCCTTTCACTCGAATAGTTCATGAGAACGTACCAGCTTTACCTGCAATATTAAAAAGCACGTGAGATATTTCGGTTTGCCCAATACTTGTGGAAAAACAGGGAAAGTAGCAGCACTCCACCACCAAGACTCAACCGCAACAGATCCGCCTCCCGGTTCCAGATCAGCAGATTAACCATGAGGCCTGCCGGTACCAGCGCATTGTTCATTATCGCCAGTACTCCTGCATCCACCATGGTGGCGCCCTTGTTCCAGAGAAAATAGCCGAGTCCAGAGGCAACGATTCCGAGGTAAACCAGTATTCCCCACTGCGTTGTTGTGACAGGCAATTTTCCCGGGTTGCCGAAAATCATCCAGGAACAACCTGCCACAATCAAAGCCCCGAGATAGAAATATCCGAACACGGCTCGCTGGGGCAGATCAAGCTTGTTTCTCTCCAAAACCACCTTATAGCCGACCTGGCCTAGCGCAAAACAGAGATTTGCCCCCTGTACAACCAGAAAACCCAGCAAGACCTCGGAACCAACCGCGTTGTAGCGAATAATCGCAGCGCCGATCACGGCCATCACAGCGCTGACCAGATAGCGGTAGCTGAACCGCCCTTGCATGAGATCGTAGATAAGGGTGACATACACCGGTGTGAGAATGGTGAAAACAAGTACTTCAGGAACAGATAACAGCAAGAAGGACTTGTAGTAAAATATGTACATGAGCCCGAGCTGCACTGCACCAAGGGCCATAAATTTCGTTGCAAGATGTACGGGGATTCTGCGCAGCATAGGCAGGAAAACCAGGGCAGCCAGAAATACACGGGTCAACACCGCAAAGTATGAGTCAACCTGGCCTGCCAGGTAAACACCGATAAGACTGAATGAAAACGCCCACAGACAGGTGATGCCAACCAGATAAACCATAACATTCTCCCGATTACATGGCTGAAACTCTCTTTATGGCAGCATACTTCTCCCTTACTTAAGATCAGGCTGCTGCAGCTAAAAGTTTCAAAAGATCTTTTATTGTTCCATCTCTCCCATAGCCCAATAGCCCAAACGCCGTATCCCACTCTGTCTCGTGCAGGGCAGTTCTCATTTATACGAGGCTACCACCATCCAGGTCAAGACGTTTCCATTTTCATTCATGTTCAAGGAAACTTAAGAAGAAAGAATCTGCCTCCCACTAAAACTCAGTTGAGAGCTAAAAAGCTCGTACCAACAACCCGATATGCTCAATAAATCAAGGATGGCGTCAGTTGCCTCCCACGCCTTTCTCCTCTCTGCTCACCTTTTCAGGCTGAAGATTATGGGGAGTCGGAAAAAGAAGTTGCAGCAAGAAACCTTGTGAGCGTACTCCGGAGGCTATGAGTTCAACACGGTGCTCACTGCACTGTCCATATCCGCCAGGGTTACTGGTTTTTCGAGAAAGACGTTAACCCCAAGTTCCCTGCATTTCAGAAACTCCTCCTGTCGGGCATAACCACTCACTACAATGACTTTCTGTTCCGGCCACTCCTTGAGGATAACCTCCAGGGTCTCGCGCCCATTGAGGCCCTTCCCCATAAGTATATCGATCATCAACAGGTCAACCCTGTTCTCCCGCAAAAACTTTATAGCGGCTTCACCACTGGTAAGCGAGTGAGTGGTATAACCAAGTTTCCCCAGGGCAGCTTCAAAGATCTCGTTCTGCTCGACTTGATCATCAACGACCAGAATCCGCTCTCCTCTTCTCGATTTCACCGAGCCGCCAATAACCGAGACCTCGCGTACACTCTCTGCCGAAGCCGGCAGGTAAACATCAAACCTCGCGCCGGGATGTGTGTTATGCACCTCGATCCAGCCACCATGATCCTGTACGATATTCCACACCACAGACAAACCGAGACCTGTACCGCTTTTGCCCATGAACTTGGTCGAGTAGAAAGGATCAAATATCTGTACGAGGTCTTCGTCACTTATTCCAGGTCCATCATCGGCAACCGTCAATTTAACAAATGAGCTTCCCACAGACCCCGGCGAATTGTGCAGGGGATGTTTGACTGAGCAATTATCGGTACTCACTTTTACAGTACCTTCCGGGCCAATAGCCTCAAGAGCATTGCCGATCAGGTTAAGCAACAGCTTATGGAGGTGTTGTGGAGAGCAGCACAGATTCGCCACCTCCGGATGCAAGCTGGTCTTCACCTCCGCACCTGGAAAATGGGTGAGTCGCTCCGTGTGTTCCAGTGACTCGAGGTAGTTCTTTATGAGTGCATTGGGATTCTGGATGCTTTTCGGCTGATTGCGGCCACGGGTTATGGTCATAAGATCGGATACCACTGCGGCTGCTCTCTTCCCCGCTTCGCGGATCTTCTCTATCTGAGAATAAAACGGATTGCTGTTATCCATCTGCCGCAGCAGCAAATCAGGATAACTCACCACTCCTGTCAGGATATTGTTCAGATCATGGGCGACGGAACCGGCCATGAGACCAAGGGCGTTAAGTTTTTCAGCCGCTGCAAGTTTACTCTGCAACTCAAGTTTTTCCTGCTCGACCTGCAACCGCCGGGTCATGTCCCGCAGCACCCAGACCTGCATTGGCTGCTCCTGGTAAACGATTTCCAGTGCTTTCGCCTCCACCGGCAGTTCCCTGCCATCAGGTCTGCACATCGTGACCGCACACACTCCTTCTGCCCTTTCGTCCGGGCAGGTGGGGAGCTTTCCTCCAAACTCAGGCTGCAGCAAGCGTGCAACGTCAACCCCCTTGAGCGACTCTTCGGTATCAAAACCGAACATCTGGTGAAACGGTCTGTTTGCCTCAACGATTTTCCCTTCTTTATGGATGACGATCCCTTCCCAGGCACCTTCGGCCAGTACCCTGAAACGGTATTCACTGTTTTGGAGTTCGGTCTTCAGGCGATTATGCTCAACCGCCTTTTCCAGGGTCTGCAAGAGAAGTTCATGGTTCAATGGTTTATGCAGGAAGTCATAAGCGCCAAGCTTCATGGCCTGTACCGCTTCCTGAACAGTGCCACCGCCGGTGAGCATGATCGCAATTGTCTGTGGGCAGGTGTCAGCAATATATTTAGCCACCTCACAGCCTGAAATATCCGGCAGATCTATATCGAGCAACGCCAGGTCGAATGATCTGGATTTTAGCAGGTGAATTGCCTCTGCACCGGTAACTGCCTTTTCACAGGCGTAGCCATGGTGCTCCAGGATAGGCTGCAGCATCTCAATAAAACGGGCTTCAGCATCCACCAGTAAAATTTGAACTGCAGTCATGCAACATCTCCCGAGGATCCATTTTCATCGGAAGCTACAATAAATCCTGCAATATTTCTGCAAAGCACAGAAGCCTTTTCCGGCAGGAACCTGCTGGAGTACATCGCAATGCCAAAAGAAACAGTGCTGACTGGGTGGGGGGTAATTTGCATGTGTTTCAGTGTAGTTTTAAAATGGTTGATCTTATCCTGCCTACTCACATTCCTGCCTGCTGCCAGGTAAGAATCGTACACTTGGGTTTATAGTAGAAATCATACCTGAAAGCTGAAAACGCGCGGAAACACCCTGTTCCATTCGCCCAGGTTGCATCCACCAGTTCCAAGCCTGATTTCCCCTAAGTGTTCCCTATAACGCGACAGCTCCGACACCGGAGCAAATGCGCCCCTGATCTAAAGCATTTTTCCAATAAATCTAATACGTTAAGCAAATCCGCTCAATTTCCCCCCCAGAGATGTGATACCATCATCTGAGGATTTTTCAATGAATTTTTACATGGCTTTTTATGGTAGCACCTAAAATCACAGTAATTATTCCCAATTAGCCATAAAACATTTATAAATTCCCAATCTAAAAAAGTTACAAGCGCACTTCTGAGAGCCGGCCACACCATATCCGGCCTTTTCTGCAGGCCAATTTGCTATTCTTCTAACCTTAGGTATACTTCAGTTAGGATCGTTTAATATACAGACACTTAGGGTGATTTTTCAGACTCCCCGGACCATCTGTTTACCCGTCCGATTATATAAAAAACAACCTCCTGATTCCGGAGCTGCCATGCCACGCACAGCAATAACCCTTACCGAAACAATAGAACATCTTTCAGTACTCAATGAGCATGGAGAAGTCGATACCGATCTTGAGCCTGAAATTTCACAAGACACCCTGCTGGAACTTTACAGGGCCATGCTGCTTGGTCGACGTTTTGATGAGAGGATGCTCGATCTGCAACGACAGGGAAGAATTGGCACATTCCCCCCCATTAAGGGACAGGAAGCTGCCCAGATGGGTTCGATCATACATCTCAAGGAGAGCGATTGGCTGGTTCCTGCCTTCCGGGAAACTGCGGCGGAAATCTGGCGCGGCAGGTCACTGGAGAGCGTTTTGCTTTATTATAACGGCTTTAACGAAGGCACCATTATCCCGGAACAGCAGAAGGATATGCCCATGTCTGTGCCGGTCGGTTCACAAATTCTCCATGCGACGGGCATTGGCTACGGGGCAAAGTACAGAAAGAATGGTGAGATCGTCATGACCTATTTCGGGGATGGCGCCACCTCTGAGGGTGACTTCCACGAAGGCCTGAACTGTGCTGCCGTGTATCAGGTACCGGTGGTGTTTATCTGCCAGAACAACCAGTGGGCCATCTCTATTCCACTCAAGCAACAGACCCGCTCCGAAACCATTGCCCAGAAGGCACTGGCCTACGGAATGCCAGGTATACAGGTTGATGGCAACGATATTCTCGCCGTCTATGTCGCAACGCAGGAAGCGGTTCAACGGGCGCGCAATGGCGGGGGGCCCACCCTGATCGAATGCGTCACCTACCGAGTGATGATGCACACTACCGCAGATGATCCCAGCCGCTACCGTTCGGACGAGGAAGTGGAGAAATGGAAATTGAAATGCCCGCTAAGCCGCTTTGAAAAATATCTGCAACAGAAAAACATACTCAACGACACCAACTGCGAGGAAATCGAATCGCTGGTGCTGGACCGGATACAGACGGCGATCCATAAAGCTGAACAACAGATGGCTGCCCCCCCCGACCCACTCGACATGTTCGACCACCTCTTCGAAAAACTGCCTCCACACATAACCAGACAAAAAGAGGAAGTGTTACGATACCTGAACTCTCTTAAAACCGGGAACAGGCGAGAAGGTGAACATAATGGCTAAAATGACGATGGTACAGGCCCTCAACCTGGCGCTGAGGCAGGAAATGGCCAAAGACGACAGCGTACTCATCCTGGGCCAGGATGTCGGCCCCGATGGCGGTGTCTTCCGGGTGACGGACACGCTCATTGATGATTTTGGTCCCGAAAGAGTGATAGACACCCCGCTGGCCGAAGCAGCCATAGCCGGAATGGCGATCGGTATGGCAGTCTACGGCCTGAAACCCGTCTGTGAAATACAGTTTTCCGGCTTTGCCTACCAGAACTTTCATCAGATCGAAAATCATGCCGCCAGAATGCGCTGGCGCAGCCAGGGCAGACTCAACGTACCAATGGTCATGCGTGCACCGTATGGCGGCGGCGTACGGGCCCTGGAGCACCACTCAGAAAGCCGCGAAGCCTACTGGGCGCATACCCCGGGCCTGAAGATGGTGATCCCATCCGGTCCCCGCAATGCCAGGGCCTTGCTGGTTGCGGCAATCCGTGATCCGGACCCTGTCATTTTTTATGAGCCCAAAGCCCTTTACCGTGCTTTTCGCGAGGAAGTTCCCGAGCAAGAAGAATCCATGGAAATCGGGCGTTCGCAGTGTATCAGGGAAGGCGATGACCTGACCATGATCGCCTACGGGGCAATGATTCCGCCTGCAATGGAGGCCGCCAAGGAACTAGAGAAACTTGGCATCAGCGCGGAGGTTATCGATCTGCTGACAATTTCGCCGCTTGATGACTCTGTTATGATCGAGTCGATCAAAAAGACCGGCCATGGGGTAATCGTGCATGAAGCCCCCCAAAGTTTCGGGGCTGGCGCCGAGATCATCAGCCGTTTGATGGAAGGAGCATTTTATTACCTCGAAGCACCGCTTGTACGTGTTACCGGTTACGACATCATCATCCCCTACTTCAGTCGCGAAAAAGCATATATGCCCGATGTACAGCGAATCCTTGCGGCTGCTCGGGCCACATTGAACAACTAACCTGCAGTTCCCTTTGGGCCGAATTCTACCAAAGCTGCCCATGGGAAATGCGGGCAAAGTCTGGAGCACATATGACCTCATCATTTCGGTTGCCTGATCTGGGCGAAGGAGTTCATGAAGCGGAGATTCTTGCCGTGGCCGTAACAGAGGGTCAGAAGGTTGCGGAAGGAGATCTCATCCTTGAAGTTGAAACAGATAAAGCCGCGGTTGAAATCCCCTCTCCCACCACCGGTACGGTAACGGAAATTCATGTCACACAGGGGGAAATCGCCAAAGTCGGGGATATTCTCATCACCTTTGACGGATCAGCAGCAACCGACGAGGCAGAGCCAGCAAAGATAAGCGTTGAACAGGAAGCTGTGCAGGGGGCTGAGCCGGCTCGCGAACCTGCCGCTGACACCAGGGCTGAAGCCCGGGAACGTCAGGCAACAGTGCAGCACCCTCCCGACCGACCGGTTCCGGCCGCCCCATCCACCAGGAGGCTGGCCCGAGAGCTTGGGGTCGATCTGCATCAGGTATCCCCCACCGGGCCCAATGGTATTGTCACTGCAGAAGATGTCCGTAATTTTGCTCAATCCGGTGGATCGGTCAATTTGGACCAGAATAAAATGGTTCTCCAGACAGCATCCGAGCACTGCGCCTCATTTCTGCCCGTTGAACCACTGCCGGACTTCAGCCAATTCGGGGAGGTTGAACGCCAACCGTTCCGGTCCATTCGTCGCGCAACCGCCATCCGCATGTCCGCATCCTGGTCACAGATCCCCCATGTCAATTGCCAGGACATCGTGGACATTACCCGCCTGGAAGAATTCCGACAGCGTCATAAAGATATAATCCGGGCCAACGGCGGCAGATTGACCATGACCGTTTTCGCTTTAAAAGCCGTTGCAACAGCCCTGAAAGCCTATCCCCACTTCAACGCCAGCCTTGATCTGCCTAAACAGGAGATCATCATCAAAAAATATTTTCATATCGGTGTGGCGGTGGATACGGAGCATGGTCTGATGGTACCGGTGATACGCGATGTCGACCGAAAGAGCATCAAGGAGTTATCTGTTGAGCTGCACGAAGCGATCAACAGGGCACGTGAACGAAAGTCGGGCCGGGAGGAGTTAATCGGCGGCTCCTTCACCATTACCAACGCAGGGGCCATAGGCGGCAGCCATTTCTCGGCAATCATCAACTATCCGGAAATTGCAATTCTCGGCCTTGGCCAGAGCAGGATGCAACCAGCGGTAATCACCGAGGGCGGTAAAATGCAGATCGTACCGCGCCTGCAAATGCCCATTGTGCTCTGCTTTGACCATCGTGTGGCAGACGGAGCCGACGCCATACGCTTTATGCAGGTAATCATAAAAGCTCTGGAAGATCCCGACGAACTTCTCATTTCGATGATATAGGAGCCGCATATGGTAATGGGCGATATGGAGATGAAGGTAGATGTGGCGATCATCGGCAATGGCCCTGGCGGCTACGGTGCAGCCTTTCGCGCAGCAGACCTCGGCCTCGATGTGGCGATGATCGATCCCAGGCCCGAACCTGGTGGAGTGTGTCTGCACCATGGTTGCATTCCCTCCAAGACCTTCTTATTTCTGGCAGAGCTCATTCTTGATGCCAGACGCGCAGCCTCCATGGGAGTCAGATTCGCTGAACCGGAGATAGATCTTACGGCCATGCGGGGCTGGAAGAATCAGGTTATCGAAAACATGGTCAGCGGTCTGATCGGTCTCAGCGACAAACGCGGAGTGCAGCTTGTCACCGGCACCGCCCGTTTTGAAAATGCCAATTCCATTAAATTAGAGGGTGCTGAGGTTAGCCGGATCAGTTTTAACCACTGCATAATCGCCACCGGCTCAGTTCCCATCGACTTTCCAGGCACAACCCCAGGCAGCAGGATAATGAGCTCAGCAGGAGCTCTTGCCCTCAACGATATTCCGGAGGAGTTGTTCATCATTGGCGGCGGCTATGTCGGTCTGGAGCTGGGTACCGTCTACGCGGCTCTGGGCAGTCAGGTCAGCCTGGCCGAATTGCAGGATCGCCTGCTTCCCGGGGTGGATGCTGACCTGGTGGCCCCTCTCCACAAGCAACTCACCAGGCTGTTCGGCGAAATTCACCTCAAAACCAGAATAACAGAGCTTACAGAACATGACGACCATGTAGCGGTTCGCTTCGTCACTCCCGAAGGTGAAGAGGCACGGCAATTTGACCGGGTGCTGGTTGCCATTGGCAGAAAACCTGTCTCACAGGACCTGGGTCTGGAGCACACTGCGGTAGTGGTGGATGATCGTGGCTATATCCAGGTTGATGATCAGCAACGCACTGCCGAGAAAAATATCTTCGCGGTCGGCGATGTAGCCGGCGGCATGATGCTGGCCCATACCGCAACGCGGGAGGGTCGTATCGCGGCAGAAGTCATCGCCGGCATCAACTCTTCTTTCGATGTCCGCGCCATCCCGGCCGTGGTCTACACCGACCCGCAGATAGCCTGGTGCGGTCTCACCGAAGAACAGGCCAAAGCTGAAAACATAACCGTTTCAGTGGAAAAATTCCCCTGGAAATACTCGGGTCGGGCCCACACCATGGGCACCACCGACGGCGTAACCAAAATTCTGGCCAACCCTGAGGATGGCAGAATTTTAGGTGTCGGCATCACCGGGCGTGACACCGAGGGGCTCATCTCAGAGGGAGTGCTGGCCATCGAAATGGGCGCACTGGCCGAAGATTTGGCCTTGAGCCTGCACCCACACCCTACACTAAGCGAAACAGAGGGCGAAGCAGCGGAGATCTTCCAGGGCAGCCCGACCCACATGTTGCCCAAGAAGCGCACGTAACCAATATTTTTCATGAGCAATCAGGGATCATAATCCTTATCCCTGGCCAGGAGTCTGTCGGAGGTGATTATATGGATGAACTTATTCGATTTGCAGATGAATTGGGACCTGCCAAGATTCTCCATGTCTATGAGCCCAAGTCAGGGTTGAAAGCGATTTTGGTGGTAGACAATGTGGCAGCGGGCCCATCCATCGGTGGTATCCGCATGGCTGAGGATGTGAGCGTCGAAGAATGCTTCCGACTGGCAAGAGCCATGACCCTGAAAAACATTTCGGCAGGTCTACCTCACGGTGGTGGCAAGGTTGTGATCTATGGCGACCCCAAGATGGACAAAACAAAGAAAGAAGTGATAATGCGTGCTCTGGCAAACAGTCTCCGTGATATCAAAGAATACGTGCTGGCACCGGACATGGGTACAAACGAAGAGTGCATGGCCTGGATCCACGATGAAGAACCCCGTGTTGTCGGTAAACCGGCTGAGTTGGGCGGTATCCCGCTCGATCAGATTGGAGCCACTGGCTGGGGTCTTTTCCATGCGATTGATGTCACCGCCGAACATTGCGGACTGGAACTTGACGGCGCCACATTTGTGGTTCAGGGATATGGCGCTGTAGGGCGGCATGCTGCCCAGTTTCTGGCAGAAAAAGGTGCTGTGATGGTCGGTGTCTCCGATTCGGGAGGGGCGATAACCAATCCTAAAGGTATCGATATTAAAACCCTTGGTGCATTGAAAGACAGGGGAAAAGGAGTACTGCAGTATTCCCAGGCAGAATCTATACACCCCGAAGAGTTGCTGGCAATAACCTGCGATATCTGGATACCCGCCGCACGCCCGGATGTGATCAACGACAACAACGTCAGCCTCATGCAGACCAGGATCGTTGCGCAAGGGGCAAATATTCCCTGTACAGAAAAGGCCGAACGCTATCTTCACCAGAAAGGTGTCTTCTGCCTGCCTGATTTCATCGTCAACGCAGGCGGGGTGATCTGCGCCGCCACCGAATATCGGGGTGCAGGTGAGTTACAGGCCATGGAAAGGATCAAGCATACCCTCAGGTCAAATACCAGAGAGATCCTGATGCGCTCAAAAGAGCGCTCTATTCCTCTGAGGATGGCAGCCGATGAGTTCGCCAGGGAAAGGCTCTTGAAAATCATGGCCACCAGACGCTGGTCTATTATCTGATAATACAAATATTACATATCATCAGGCTGAAGATGTTCGGGCATACGCACTGCAACGACCCGGCCTTTGGCGGTAACCTGACCTTCGGCTATAACTTTGGCACTGACGATTGTCTTTCTCCCTTGAATTTCTTCCACCCTGGCCCTGATAATCAACTCTCCTCCCAGAGGCGTCGGGGCCAGGTAGTCTACCTGCAGTGAACCGGTCACATACCTAAAGGCAGGCAGGGTGCCAGGTTCCCTTCCCTCTTGCCGGTATGCAGCGGCTGCTGCGGTACCTATACAGTGACAGTCAACCAGTGAGGCAATGAGACCGCCATAGACATAACCTGGAAAAGCGAGATGGTACTCACGGGGGGAAAATCGTGCCACTGATTCCTCCCCTTCCCAAAAGCTTCGTATCTGCAACCCGTTGGGGTTTTTGGGACCGCAACCGTAACAATGCTGCAGGGATTCCGGATAATAATCCTGAAATGATTTATCGGCCATAACGCCTCCTGAAACGAGTTTAAAGAAAGCGACACCAAGAGAGAATACTCCCCTAACTATTAGAAAAGCAATGAAAATAATTGAGAATTGCCATGTGTCCAAAACCTAAATCACCGATCAGAATTCTCACCGCTGTTGCCCATTACGATGGTCACGACGCCTCGATCCTTGCCATTAACCGCGCCCTTTTACAACACCCGCGGGAAGTCGAGATTATCTATACTGGTTTCAACATGGCCGCCGAAGATATCTGCACAGCGGCAGTCCAGGAAGATGTACACGGCATTGCAATTGCTTCTTATAACGGCGGTCATATGCAATTTTTCCAACATCTCGCGATAGAAGTCCAAAAGCGATGCTGCCGACCGGTCTGTATCTTTGGTGGGGGAGGCGCCACAATCACTGAAGAAGAAGCACACATCCTGAAAACTGAGGGTATCTCGAATATATACAGACAAGGAATATCACTGACTGAGGTCAGTGATGATATTGTACAGACAATTGACCGAAATCTCGAAGAATTCTATGCACCTTCAAACCCGCCTTTACCGGTTGCGATCTCCCTGGCCGATCTTTCCGGCAGGAGTGCTGCACATACTGGCGGACGCCAGATCAGCACCCCCACAAACGCCAAAGTAATAGTCATTACCGGTGATGGTGGAGCCGGGAAATCAACTCTTATCGACGAGCTGATTTTTCGCTTCAGAGATCAACTGCCGGGAAAACGGGTTGCGATTCTTGCCAATGACCCGACCACCGTAAGTGCAGAGGGAACATCGGCATTTTTAGCCGATCGGGTGCGTATGAATTACATCTATGATCCCAATATATTCATGCGCTCTCTTTCCACCGGCAATGGTTATATTTCGCAGAATTGCGCCTTGCCTCAAATGGCGCAACTCTGCATTCGGGAGGGCTACGACCTGGTGATCATCGAGACTCCGGGAGTTGGCCAGGCGGGGTTGGATCTTAAGCTTCTGGCTCCTGATCTCACGATCTGTGTCAAAACCAGAGAGTATGGCAGCGCCCTGCAGCTTGCTAAGGACCAGATGCTCCAGGAAGCGGATATGGTTGTACTCAACAAGATTGACCTGGCGGGCTCAGAAGCTGCCTACCAGGAAATCGGCATGATGTTCCCCCCGGCTGATCGTAGCAAAAAGCTCTTTGGGGTGTTGGCCAAAATGCACCGGGATAAGGGGATGGACCATTTTTTCGCTGCACTCTGCGAGCGGCTGGGATGGCAGGCCCCGGAATTCGCCCCGGTCAACATCTTTGAGCATGCCAAAAAGATGGAGCTGGTCCCCTACGGACGCCGAAATTACCTTGCCGAGGTTGTAAAGACCGTACGTGACTATGACCAATGGGCCCGGGACCAGCTGTCATTGCTGCGTCAAGACCCGCACAATCCTGACAATCTCGACCCCTTTTGCCGGGAGCTACTCGAAAACTGGCCCGGACAATGGCAAGAGACCTCAGCTGCGGCAATGCATAAATTCGGTATGACCAGCGCTTCCAGTTCAGCTAATGATTTCAATTTGCCAATGGTCGCCCTGCCGGACCCGCAGGACCTGGTGGAAAGCCTTCGCTTTCTGCTCGAAGAAGGTTTGCCCGGTTCCTTCCCTTACGGTACTGGCATCTATCCCTATCGTCTGCCCACAGCAGGCGAAACAACCCGCCAGTTTGCAGGTCTACGCGGCCCAGAAGAGACCAACCAGAGGCTCCACCTGCTTAACCGGGGCGTCGCCACCCCCCGTTTGTCAATTGCTTTCGACGGTATCACCCTCTATGGAGATGACAGTGACAGCGACCCCAGTTCAATGGGCAAAATAGGAGAAGGTGGAGTCTCCGTCGACAGCTATGAGGATATGAAACTAATCTTAAAAGGCTTCGATATCAGAAAGATATCCACCTCGCTCACAATCAACGGCCCAGCCCCTGTAATTCTTGCCATGTATTTTGTTGCCGCGGGAGAACTCGAACAGGAACGTGAGGAGGTAAAGCGAGGCGCTCCAATGTCGGAAAAAGAACGCGACACCTTCTTTAATCAAACGTGCCGGAATCTGCGGGGCACCGTTCAGGCTGACATCTTAAAAGAGGTTCAGGCTCAGAACGAGTGTATCTTTCAGACAGACTTCTCCCTGAAAATGCTTGGCGATATCCAGAGCCACTTCATAGAAAAGAAGATCAACTCGTATTATTCGATGTCGATCTCCGGATATCATATCGGCGAAGCCGGGGCAACACCGGCCCAGGAACTGGCCTTCACCCTGGCAAATGGTTTCACTTACGTTGAATACTTTCTCAAGCGCGGTATGGCAGTTGATGCCTTTGCCCCCAGTCTCAGTTTCTTCTTCCGTGTCTCCCATGAGGCCGAATGGCTGGCATACGGCCCTGTATGCAGGCGCATATGGGCTATCGCCATGCGTGACCGTTACCAGGCAGATGACCGCAGCCAGAGATTCAAGTTTCATACGCAAACCTCGGGCCGCGCCCTGCAGGCGGCGGAGTGGGATACCCTCAACCCCATCCGTCAAACCTACCATGCCTACATGGGCCTGTTGAACAACACCAACTCCCTGCATGTCGATTCCGCCGACGAGCCGATGACCACACCCAGTGAAAAATTTGTTCGGCAGGCAACACTTATCCCGAACTATCTGAGTGAAGAGGCAGAAGCCTTTTTGATCCAGAACCTGCTCTCAGGCTCATACAGCCTACGTGCTGTAACCAGTCAATTACAGGAAAAAGTACTGCAGGAACTGGAGCGCATCGACCAGCTCGGCGGTGTCGGCCCAGCCACAGAGATGGGCTACCAGCGCAATTCCATCGCCGAGAGCTCTGCCCGTTATGAGTGGGAGAAATACCCACCAAATGAAGACGAGCCGCCACCACGGAAAATTATCGGTTTCAACACCTATATTCAGCCGGTGAAAAATGAAGCGGCGGTTCCGGAACAGGCGGAACTGATCCGCCCCACCAAGGCCGATTGGGAACGCCAGATTCGTCGGACCCGCGCCTTCAGACAAGAGCATAAAGACCAAAGCGGTGAATATTTGCAGCGACTGGAACACGTAGCCCTGTCCGGCGGCAATATTTTTAGTGAATTACTGCACACCGTGCGCCACGCCACACTCGGTGAAATCACCCGATGCCTCAGGAAAGCCGGTGGCAGCTATCGAAAAATGGTATAACCATCGGTAATTGAAACTAATTTTTCAGATCAGTGATACTACCATATTTTGTATCACCACCAGCTACCGTTTCAACTCCGCTTCCGGATGGCGATTGATGGTGTATAACCATAGAGTCTGAATAAATAATGTGCTGTAAATCACGTATTGACAGAACAAACTATAGCGGTACAATCACAATATCCGGAACATCTGGAATTAAGAGAGTAAATGAGAAAAGTGGAAAAGCAGTTCGTCATAGATTCCGACCTGGCGTAGCATAAAAAGTCGTTTTCAGGCTTTCATGGTACCCACCTGAAAAGGAGGTCGGAGTCGCCGCCTTGGGGAGGGTTGTCATGAAACCGAAACATTTTATTCATCTCACCTTTTTGTTTCTGAGCATTGCATGCCTGGCACACTCTGTCTGTGCCTCCATACTGTTCGGATAGTCCAAAAGAGCCAATAGATTCAAATCTTAAAAAGGTCTCTCCTGCCAACAGGGAGCCCCATGCCTTGCCAATGGGCTAACGGGTATTCTCCCTGTTGCAGTCCGACACCTTTTCCTGGCCCATCCTGCCGCCACGATTTCAACGGAGCATTCGAGAGATAAACCTCCAAGATAAGCCTTGCACCCATGGCCCTCCTGTGGTAGTTTCCGTCGCATTTTTTGCCCATCCGCATATTCCATAAGCTGAGACAGCCAGGTCCTTTGGTTAAGAGATAATCCAGGAGATTCGCTGCCATTTTTTATGAAATGTGCCGACTAACCCCAGCTTGATAGCACTCAATGGTACACCTGAATAATATCTATAAACAGTTCGGTTCGCAGATCCTCTTTCGAGATGCCAGCCTGCAGATTCTACCCCAGACCCGCACCGGCCTCGTCGGCCCGAACGGTGCAGGAAAGACTTCAGTATTTCGACTCATTACCGGTGAAGAAGAACCGGATAAGGGCGATATTTCCTGTTCAAAGAAAACGGTTATCGGTTACTTCTCGCAGAGTGTCGGCGAAATGAGTGGCTGCACCGTACTGGAAGAGGTCATGAGCGGTGCCGGTGAAGTGGTTGCTATGGGCCGCCAGATGCGGGAAATGGAAGCGCAGATGGCCGAACCCATGGACGACGACGCACTCGCGGATCTGCTGGAACGCTACGGGGTAATCACGGAGATGTTTGAGCACCGCGGCGGCTACGATCTCGATTCCCGTGCCAAAGCAGTCCTCTCCGGGCTCGGTTTTGGAGAACAGGATTTCAGTCTGCCTGTTGAGACTTACAGTGGTGGCTGGAAGATGCGTATCGCCCTGGCGAAAATTCTTACCATCAATCCGGACGTACTGCTGCTTGATGAGCCTACCAACCATCTGGATATCGAATCGATCCTCTGGCTGGAAGAGTGGCTGGCAACTGATTACAAAGGCGCCCTGCTGATGACCTGCCATGACCGTGATTTCATGAACCGCGTGGTCAACCGTATCATCGAAATTGCCAACGGCCAGGCCACCACCTATAGCGGTGACTATGATTTCTATCTGCGTGAGCGGGAAATCCGCCGCGAACAGTTGCTGGCAAGTTATCGTCGCCAACAGGAAATGCTGGCCAAAGAAGAAGATTTCATCGCCAGATTTGCCGCCCGTGTCTCACACGCTGCCCAGGTGCAATCACGCATCAAGAAGCTGGAAAAAATTGAACGCATAGAACTGCCTCCCGAACAGAAGGTGATGAAGTTCGACTTTCCCATCCCCCCCCGCAGCGGGGACGATGTGATGCACCTCAGAGATCTCGCCAAAGAGTGGACCACGGTCAACAATGAGATCAAACCGGTTTTCAGCGGGCTTTCGGGTACCGTCCGCCGGTTGGAGAAAATAGCTCTCGTCGGTGTAAACGGTGCCGGTAAGTCAACCCTGTTGAAAGTCATCACCGGCCAGACCGAACCGACTTCCGGCGAGGTGGTTATGGGCGCCGGGGTTACCACTGGCTACTTCAGCCAGCACTCCATGGACGTTCTCCATCCGACCCACACCGTATTTGAATCTGTGCAGGAAGTACTGCCACTGGAAAATATCGGAGTTATCCGTAACCTGCTGGCAGCGTTTCTTTTTCAGGGAGACGATGTGGACAAACGTATCGCTAATCTCTCCGGCGGTGAGAAAAGCAGGGTTGTCCTGGCCCGCCTGCTGGCAAGACCACTCAACTTCCTGGTACTTGATGAGCCCACCAACCACCTTGACATTCTCTCCCGCGAAGTTCTGCTGGAGGCACTGCAGAAATTTGCAGGTACCGTCATCCTGGTCAGCCATGACCGCCATTTCCTGCGCTCACTGGTGAACCGCGTTTTCGAGATTGACCACGGAGAAATGCGGGCTTATGAAGGTGACTATGATTATTATCTGCGCCAGACCAACGAATAACCCGAATCTCTTATGAGCACTTCTTCAGTCAGTAACAGACATTCATTGAAAGAAATGACACCAGCAAAACTTTCTAATAAATGCCCATGAGAAATCCAGGTTAAAGAAAAATTTCTTTCTTCCTGCGACAAACCATTATCCTGAGCAATCGTGCTCCGCCACGACTGCTCTTTTTTTGCGAGAAAACCTAATGATACATGCTTCAAATATTGCCCTGTCTTATGGTAAACGCGTCATTTTCAAAGACGTCAATATCAAGTTCACCCCTGGTAACTGCTACGGCCTCATCGGTGCCAATGGTGCCGGAAAATCAACGTTCTTAAAGATCCTGGCCGGCCAGATGGACCCGGACCACGGTGAAGTGTTCGTAGGTGCCAAACAGCGTATTGCCATGCTCGCCCAGGATCAGTTCGCTTACGACGAATCCACAGTGGCTGAAACCGTGCTTATGGCTCACGCCCGCCTGCACGAAGTTATGGCTGAGCGAGAGGCTCTTTACGCAAAGACCGAATTTACTGAGGCAGACGGTATCCGCAGCGGAGAACTGGAAGCAGAGTTCGCTGAGATGAACGGCTACGAAGTTGAATCCGAGGCGGCAACCCTGCTGAGTGGTCTTGGTATCAACGAAGATCTGCGCGACAAAAAGATGAAAGAACTGGAAGCTGGTGAAAAGGTACGGGTGCTGCTGGCCCAGGCTCTATTCGGTAACCCCGACATCCTGCTGCTCGACGAACCTACCAACAACCTCGACCGCAAATCCATTGTCTGGCTGGAAGGTTTTCTGGAAAGATTTCAGAACACAGTCATTATCGTTTCCCATGATCGTCATTTCCTCAATCAGGTCTGTACCCATATGGCGGATATCGATTACGGCCAGATCAGAGTTTACGTTGGTAACTACGATTTCTGGTACCAGGCCAGTGAACTGCTCCAGCAGCAGCGCCAGGACGCAAGCCGTAAAGCAGATGCCAAAGCCAAGGATTTGAAAGAGTTCATCGCCCGCTTCTCCTCCAACGCCTCAAAAGCCAGGCAAGCGACTTCCAGAAAGAAGCTGCTCGACAAGCTTGAAATGGAAGACCTGCCGGCTTCATCCCGCAAATACCCGTATATTTTGTTTAAAGCGGGCAGAACCTGTGGCGATGTTATTCTGGAAGTAAAAGACCTGAGCAAGACCATCGACGGTGTAAAGGTGCTGGACAACTTTTCCATGGAGGTCAATAAGGGCCAGAAGATCGGCTTTGTCGGTACCAACAACGTCGCGATCACTACCCTCTTTCAGATACTGGCAGGAGAACTCGAACCGGACAGCGGCAGTTTCCGCTGGGGTCTCACTATGAGTACTTCCTATTTCCCTAAGGAAAACAGAAGTTTTTTTCAGTCCGATAAAACTCTGGTCGACTGGTTGAGCGAGTACACCCCTGTCACGGAAGGTGAGAGCTTTGCCCGTGGTTTTCTCGGCAAGATGCTCTTCTCCGGCGATGAGGCTATGAAAAAGACCAGCGTGCTCTCCGGTGGCGAGAAAGTACGCTGCATGCTGTCGAGGATGATGCTCTCCGACGCCAACGCCCTGATTCTGGATGAGCCCACAAACCATCTCGATCTTGAATCAATCACAGCGCTCAACAACGGCCTGAAGGCCTTCCCGGAGATTATCCTCTTCTCCTCCCATGACCATGCGCTGATGGCCACTGTTGCAGACCGCATCATTGAGATTCTGCCAGGCGGCGTCATCGATAAGATGCTGCCCTATGACGAATACCTGAAGGACGCTGGAGTGCAGGAGCAACAGGAGCAGTTTCGCAACTAGCTTGAATTCCTCATGAGTATATTGTCGTAATAAAGAAAAAGGAGTTGATGCTCAGGCATTGCCTAAGTCTAATTCTCCCATTTTTTCGACAATATACTCACCGAGGGTACCCTGAAAGAAATGCCCTTGGGGTACAGTCCATACAGTGCCATCTTCTTCAGTTTGTGGCAGTAAGCATAAACGACTATAGCTTACTACCAAAAACTTCGAACCTGACACTGCCTGAACTGATGAGAAATCCAAGCGACCCGAATTCCTCATCAGTATATTGTCGTAATAAAAAAAAAATGAGTTGATGCTCAGGCATTGCCATAAGCCCAATCCTCCCATTTTTTTCGACAATATACTCACCGAAGGTGCCCTGAAAGAAATGCCCTTGGGGTACAGTCCATATAGCGCCATCTTCTTCAGTTGTAAGGTACAGTTGACACTGCCCGGGAAATTCATGAGTCGATACGACGCCGAATAGCTGGCCGTATCAACTCATGAATTCGACTTTTCTTCCCAGATCATGGCCAGATGGACAATAGTCTCCACCGCCCTGGTCATATCCTGTACCGAAATCCACTCGGTCTTTGAGTGAAAGTTGTGGCCGCCTGTGAAAATATTCGGGGTCGGCAAGCCCATTTCAGAAAGCCTCGCACCATCCGTGCCGCCACGAATCAGCCCCTGCCTGGGAGTGAGCCCGCAACGGCGAATCGCTTCGCAGCAATATTCGGTCACCCTGGGGTACTGATCAAGCACGTATTTCATGTTCCTGTAACTCTCCTCAACCTCAAACGTATAGTCAAGAGCAGGGTACTTTGCTTTCAGAGCCCGCAGTGTCTCCTGCATCAGCGTCTCTTTTCGCAACAATCCTTCCAGGGTAAAATCACGAATCAGATATTTCAGCACAGTCGTATTGACCGTTCCCTCCATACTATGCAGATGCATAAAGCCTTCACGGTCTTCAGTTGTCTCCGGAGTCATCTCCCTTGGGAGGAAACTGATAAACTCCGCGGCAACGGTTGTGGAGTTGAGCATCTTGCCCTTGGCATAACCGGGATGAATATTGACACCCTGAAAAGTCACCGTCACCGAATCTGCTGAAAAAGTTTCATCCTCCACCTCCCCCGCGGTTGAACCGTCAATGGTGTAGGCGTAGTCGGCAGCGAACTTTTTCACATCAAAATGCTTGGTGCCGGTGCCCACCTCTTCATCCACGGTAAAGGCGATGCGGATCGGGCCATGAGCAAGCTCCGGATGATCGACCAGGTAACGAATCGCTGTCATGATCTCTGCCACCCCCGCCTTATCATCTGCCCCCAATAAGGTAGTACCGTCTGAAGTGATTATGTCATCTCCGATGCATGCTCCCAGTTCCGGTGTTTCATCCGCCCTAATCACCTGAGTCGCATCACCCGGCAACACAATGTCCCCGCCGGAATAATTTTCATGGATAACCGGCTTCACGTTCTTCCCACTCACATCGGGTGAAGTGTCAACATGGGCGATAAGGCCTATGGTCGGCACCTTCTTAACACTGTTGGCTGGTACGGTAGCTATCACGTAGCCAGGTTTAGTCATTCTGGCGTCTGTTATCCCCATTTCATACAACTCCGCCACCAGTATGCGACAGAGGTCCAGCTGCTTGAAGGTTGATGGATAGGTCTCAGACTCTACCGCCGCCTGGGTGTCGACGGCAACATAGCGGCAAAAACGGTCAACCAGCTCTGCGACTGGAATATCAAGAGTAACCTCTGGCATATTTTTCTCCTTGAACCATAGGGTTCAAAAACTATGTTTTAAGAAAAGAAGGTATATTCAATAAATTGACAGTATAACGTATTCAGATAAAAAAGCGGAAACGATCAGGAATCACTGACGCCCCTGTTTCAATTCTGACCCTATCTTCAAGACTACAAAAACTACGCTATGACTGAAACGGTAAACAACGGGAAAAACGTAAATACAGAATTCCTGGCAGAGATCACGGAGCTTATTGAAGATCTCACGTCCGAGTTGCATTTTCGCGGCTGTGACGAGGAGCACAGGTTAATACAGCGGGCAAGAAAAATACGGAGGGAATTACTCATTGCAAGAGCTGGCTGAATGCGCCAACCCTTGCGGCAAGCAATCAGATATCAGAACCTGAACACTTCAATTAAGTCATCCGGTTGCAAGGTTGTTTTTGGCTCTACCACAATATAGCCATCGGCTTTGACAATGGAGGTCAGCATATGGGAGCCCTGCTGCGGGATAGGTTTTACGGTGGGGACAGTATTGGGCTCATCCCGGATTGTTACCCGGATGAAATCGGTACGGCTGCCGCTGTTTTCTATGGCCACCTCGGCACGTGCTGAAAGAGATTTCTTCAGATAATCGACACCCTGCAAAGCGGCCAGACTGGGAATCACGTAATTCTGGAAGCACATAAAGGCCGACACCGGATTACCCGGCAGGCCAAACAACAGGGTCCGCCCTTTTTTAGCGACAAAAAGAGGCTTTCCCGGCTTTTGCCGTATTTTCCAGAACAGTTGTTGAAAGCCCACACGTTCTGCCGCCTCTTTAACATGATCATGCCTGCCCACCGAAACACCACCGGAACAAAGAATAATATCACTTTTATGTTCCAGGGCTTCTGCCATCGAATCGACAGTGGTTTCCAGGTCATCTTCTACGTGCATGCAATTCACCAGGGTGCCACCAGCTTCACGCACGGCGCATTTCAGCATCGGCGCGTTCGAGTCACGAACCTGATAGGGTTTGATATCACCATCCCCATGGTGAGCAAGTTCGGTACCGGTGATAAAGAGTGAGACACGGGGCGTATCATATACTGGCACCTGATGAGCACCAACCGCCGACAACAGGGCAACCTGCCTGGCGGTAACAACCAGACCATGGGCCATAATCACTGTCCCGGCAACGAACTCTTCACCGGCATAGCGGACGTCCTGCCCCTGTTTTCTGCATGCCATAATCTGAACGACATCGCCCTGTTCATTGGTATCCTCGACCCTGATAACAGTATCCGCGCCATCGGGCAGCATCGCACCGGTGCTGATTCGCACAGCCTCGCCAATGGCTACCACACCCTCATAGGGCACACCAGCCCGGCTTTCACCAGCAAGCGTAAGACGTGCGGGATTCAACTCGCTTACATTCTGAACATCCTGCCAACGCGCAGCATAGCCGTCCATGGCAGAACTGGTATACCTTGGAGATGGTTCGGGGGAAGTTATGTCTTCTGCCAACCTGCGTCCCAGTGCTTCCTCTACTGGCACATATACCACTTTGGGTTCTGGAAGGTTTTCACGGAGCAGTGAAAGAGCCTCAGGTACCGATATCATAGATCATCCTCAAAAGGTTAAGCTTGTCCGCGGTAACTACGTGCTTTTGGTGAATGGCGTTAAATTCTCAACCACCAATGGAGGCCATGGAATCTTCGCTGCTATTCCCGTTGAGCTTGGCAGCCTCCATGCCGTTCTTCAGTTTTTTGCTCACCGCTTTACGAATTTCACCGGCAACTTCTGAGTCATCGGGAGTGGCCCGCAACAGATCGCGCAGGTTCAATGCTCCCTGGTCGTAGAGGCAGTTTTTCATCATGCCGCTCGAGGTCACTCTAAGTTTATTACAGGTGGCACAGAATTTTCGGGATTCACCCTCGATGATTCCCAGGGTTCCGGCATAACCGGGCAGTGAGAATTTTCGGGCGGTCTCAACATGTTTTGAGGAAAGCTCGGTGAGCCCTGGGAAGAGTTTGAACAGTCGCGACTCAAGAGTCTGGGACATCTCGATAACGTGATGTTCTTCAGCGCCGGAAAAAGGCATCAGCTCGATGAAACGCATCGCCACCGGATAATCCTTAACCAACTGCGCCATGCGGAGCAACTCATCATCACCGGTATCTTCCTGAACAACGGCATTCACTTTCAGGGGCAGTTCAAGCCTGAGGATTTCGTGAAACACAGCCAGCACTTTTTCCAGCTTGTCGCGGCGGGTAATCTCTTTGAAGCGCTCGGCATCAAGTGTATCAAGGCTCAGGTTAATGCCTTTTATGCCTAACTCTTTCAAGCCCTGCAAATACGGCCCGACTGCAACACCGTTGGTGGTCAGGTGAAGACTCAAGCCGGGGCTCTGCTCTTTGAGACGCTCCATAAACTCCAGACACCCTTTGCGAACAAAAGGTTCACCGCCGGTAATCCGGATTTTATTGACCCCCAGACTTACGAAAATCCTCGAGAGACGCTCCATCTCCTCGTAGGAAAGTATCGATTTATGGTCAAGCACATTAACCCCGTCTTCCGGCATGCAATAGCGGCAACGCAGGTTACATCGATCGGTGATTGAGAGACGGAGATAGGTAACTTTACGCCCGAATGAATCAATTAATGGCGAAATATCGGTGGAACAGCTTTGGCAGGTTCGTGCATTCATGCAGACTCCTTTTCAAATTTCGGAAGGCAACATCGTTTCCAACGCAACCCTATCGGCATCAGGCCGTTCTTCCGCATTTAAGCACGGAAATTTAGGCCTTTCAGCTCGGAGTTATATGTAATTTCAGGCGCTCTACAGAGCCTCTCGCTCTATAGCCTTTACCTGCAGTACATTTACATAAAAAGATAAGACATTGCAAGGCCAGTACAGAACAATTTCACGAAAAGGTTATACTCCCCTAATCTGACAGCCAGGTTATCAACGCAAGTCAGTTAGCAAATTGTAAATATAACATGCTGCCTATAAGACTAGATCTTGTGGTTCACCCTGGACTCCGACGCAATATGCTCCTGTCGACCCGAAGAGAGAAGCCGTACCCTCTTGGTAAAATATCCGGAAATAATCAGGCCCCCAACCAACGCCGTGATTGGCGCGACCAACACCAGACCGATAGAACCAACCAGCGTGCGCATAATCTCAGCTGCGACGATCTTCAAATTCAGCATGCGCATGATGCTTGGCTCTTTCACCTGGAAAATCATCAGCAAAGTCAGGTACCCACCCGAGTACGCCAGCAACAAGGTGGTTGCCATGGTACCGATTACATGGCGACCAACATTGAAGCCTGATTGAACCAGTTCCCAGGCAGTTATCTCAGGCTTTTTCAGCTTTACCTCATCCATGGAAGCCGCAATATCCATAGCGATGTCCATACACGCCCCGGAAGCTCCTAAAATAATCGCCGAATAGAAAATTTCTCTGATATCGAGCTGGTAGTAGCCGCTGAAAACTAATGCGTTCACATAGGGTTGGGTCATACCAAACAGCCCCACCCTGTTGCAGAAAAGCCAGGTCACCAACAAGGTGACACAGAGCCCGCAGATAGTACCGATAAAGGCAGTGGCCCCTCTTCTGTTCAACCCGGCTACCAGAAAAATAATAACCGCCGATAAAAGCACCAGGGTGAGAGTTGTCGTCATAAGCGGGTCGTGACCAGCCAGAATCCGCTGCACCAGCACTTCCCAGATGATGAGAACAGTGAACATAAAGGAGAGCAGCGCCTTTATGCCGACCACTCCGGCATACAACAGGAGGGCCAACACAAAAATACCAAACAACAGCAAAAGAGCATCCTGCCTGTAGAGATCAACTGCCTTGACATGGGCAATGCCACCCTCCTCCAAAATCACAGCAACGATAATCTCATCACCTGGTTTAAATATGTTCTCGATATCGCTCTGCCCTACCAGACTATTGGTTGCTGAAACACTTTCTCCTGCGAAATTCCCTTCAAGCAGCGTGACCTCAAGTTCCTGATAACCGATGTGGGACAGACCTGAAGAACGAACCTCCGAATTGTCTACAAGAAGAACTTCTGCCCGCACCTCCTCCACCTCAGCATTCATTGGAACAGAGACACCAGACCATGAATAATAAGCAACAATTACAGATACTATTACAACCAGCAGAAGCAGATGTGAACCAAGCTTTTTATACATATTGCATCCAGAGAGGAAAAACGAAAAAAGCCCGCTCCGATTGGAAGCAGGCCTTTTCCAGTGCATACAAACAGAACAACCGGGTGATCAAAACAGCCTACGGCTCATTACAGAGTGAAATTCAACAAATCGGCCATGGTATCGGCGATCTCAGTGTTATCCTTAAAGCCTGCAAAGCGCTGGGCCTCTACACCGGTGGCAGACATCGGAATCATGGTTGCGGTATGGATAGTGGTGGTCCAGTTGATGTTGGCGCGCTCGGAGAGGATGTGCGCCGCAGTAAGGGCCGCCGGATTCACTTTGTAATAGCCTGAGGTTTGCCCTGCATCGGCATCAGTCATGGCCCGCTCAAGCCTGGCCGCCTCACTCTCGTTCAGGTTGTCGAGGCCAAACTCATTTTTCAAAAAAGCGAGGTATGCAGCCTTGTCACCTTTATACTGTCCTTTACCATAGGCCAGAGTATCCTCCACGCTGATCCTGGTGGCGAGCAACTGGCTCATGTCCAGCTTATATCCTTTTGAATCCATACCAAGCCCCATGCCGCCGGTCTCATGATCGCCAACAACGACGATCAGGGTCTCTTTCGGATGCTGCTGGTAAAAATCATAGGCAACCTTTATAGCTTCATCAAATGCAATGGTATCGTAGATAACACCGGTGGGATCATTGGCATGGGCAGCGTGGTCAATACGACCGCCCTCAACCATCATGAAAAAGCCATCGTTATCCTTTTGCAGAACCTCGATACCGGCCTGAGTCATCTCAGCCAGTGATGGAACCGCGCTGTACGTGTTTATTCGCTCAATCTCATACGGCATGTGGGTGTACGTGAAAAGCGCCACCACCTTTTCTTCCTTGGTAAAATCAGTCGCACCGAATGCTTTGGCCCCTTCCATGCCGATGAAGGTGCTATAGCCGGACTGGTGAAAGGCTGCTACCAGATTTTTCTCATCTTTACGCTTGGACTTGATAGTCTTGCCAATGGCATCACCGTTTTCGATCTTCATACTTTTCGGAATGAAATGGCGGATACCTCCTCCCGCCAGGAAGTCCACACCACTCTTCAGGTAGTCTTCGGCGATCTCGTTCTCATTGTTTCTGGAGATATTATGTGCGGCGAACGCAGCCGGAGTAGCGTGGGTGAGGCGGGTGGTGGTGATGATACCGGTTGCCATACCCTCAAGCTCGGCAGCTTCAACCAGGGTTTTCACATCATTGCCTTTGGCATCCTTACCGATAACCCCTTTATTGGTCTTGACACCGGAAGCGAGCGCGGTGCCTGCAGCTGCAGAATCGGTAATCAGGGTATCGGCAGCATAGGTACTGTTCAGACCCGCCACCTCAAAGGTATTCATCAGTAACTCTTTACTGTTGTCCTGCTCTTTCTCGCGAACAAAAAACTCGCTGAACTGCCGTTGGGAAGCACCGAGGCCATCACCAATCATATAAAAGACATACTTGGGCTGCTCTGCGCCAATGGCCGGTGCGGAAATGAACAGAGCCACCATACACAGGCCAACGGTTTTCTTGATTCCTTGCATTGTTTATTCTCCTGAATGGATTTGTGGTTTTACTTGTCTCAACAAAAACCTCTATCAACCATCAGCAATGAACCGTATTTCTGTTAGCGAACTATTATATTTCGTTTAATATCAACACAATACCACTTAGTGACATTGTGTTATGATTTTTCACTATCAACCGACATGTGCCCGGTTCCTGTAATTGCCGCCTCCACCTCTTCGAAAACTGCTTGCATCAAAAGCGTTACCGACTGTCGAGGATGCATCACCCGGTATAAATTCCGCATAAAACGTTGCCCTGAGACCTGTACAGGATACAGCGCCCCACGCGCCATTTCCCGCATTACCGCATGCTGGGAGAGACAACTCAGGGTGCCGGGGTTGCGTAAGACGTTCTTGATCGATTCTATCTGATCCAGTTCCATAAAGAGATTCAGCTGCTGTCCCTTTTCCTTGAGCTGATGTAAAAAGGCCTCTCTCGTTCCTGAGCCGCTCTCACGCAAAACCCAGCGGTAATCAAGCAGTTCGTCGATAGTATACTGTTTTGCCCCTGCGAATTCTTTGTCTGAAGTAACCACCACCAATTCTTCAGAACCAATACGGGTGATATCTAAAGTCCTGCTCAACACCTCTCCTTCAATAAAACCGACTGGCACCATTCCAGCTTCCACCTCGTGAACCACCTCACTGGAGTTACCGGTTTTAATTGAGATCAGTGCCTTAGGGTGACGAAGCTGAAAATCATACAGCATCTGGGGGAAGAGATAATCTGCCATTGTCTGGCTGGCACCGATTTCGAGTCTGCCCGAGATGCAATCGGTTTTAAACATCAAGGTGACATCTTGGAATCGCTTCAACACCGGTGTCAACTCTTCTGCCAGTACCTGACCATTGCTGTTCACGGTTATCTTCTTATGAGCCCTATCGAAAAGCGGAACCCCTACCGCCTCTTCAAATCGCTTGATGGCTGTGGAAACAGCCGATTGTGTCAGATAGAATTCATGCGCCACACTCTGGATTTTACCGGTGCGTACCAGAGCCAGAAACAATTCCGCCTGCCTGAGAGTGATATCCATATATGCCACCTTATAAGAGAATCGGCTTGATTAAATTCATTTTAGCCAATAGCAAAAAACTATCAATTTGACTGAACCATACTCCTCCTCTATATTGCGGTCAACATTTCAATAACCATGGAGTACTATCATGCAGTTATCACTACGATCATCACAACTCCCTTCGGCACAGACGTTGAACGGGTTGTGGTTTGTGGCCCTTTTCGCCATGTCAGCAACCCTTATTTCACAACATTCACTGATAATCACCCTTGGTCTCAGTCCCCTGATCATCGGCATTCTGCTCGGGACCGCCTACGGGAATACCCTGCGCTCACATATGCCAACCACCTGGCTGCCAGGAATCACCTTTTCCACCAGACCTCTCCTTCGTTTTGCCATTGTGTTGTATGGGTTCCGCCTTACTTTTCAGGACATCCTTGCCGTAGGTCTTCCAGGCATAGCCCTTTCAGGCACCATGATTGTTTCCACGCTGCTGCTCGGTTATTTCACCGGTACTCGCCTGCTCAAGATGGATAGGGACACCGCTTTTCTCACCACCATCGGCAGTTCGATCTGTGGGGCTGCAGCGATCCTTGCGGCTGAGCCGGTATTGAAATCCAAATCCCATAAGAGTGGTATTGCAGTGGCTACAGTTGTTGTTTTCGGCACCATAGCCATGTTTCTGATGCCATTTCTCTACAAAAGCGGGCTGCTGGGGATGGACGAAAAGACCTACGGAATGTTTGTCGGTGGCACAATCCATGAGGTAGCCCATGCAGTAGCGGCTGGAAGTGATATCTCGACCACGGCAGGCAGTAACGCTATCATTACCAAGATGATCCGGGTGCTCATGTTGGCACCGGTGTTGATTATCGTTGGCCTGATTTTCACCAGAAAAAACGCCAACGCTCAAGATGGCAGTACAGGTTTTGCAATTCCCTGGTTCGCCGTGATATTTCTCGCCGTTGTGGGCTTTAACTCACTCAACCTGCTGTCGGTAAGAATGGTTGATTTCATCAATAATCTGGATATATTCCTGCTCACCATGACCATGTGTGCCCTGGGCATGGAGACCAGCTTCAGCAAACTCAAAAAAGTCGGTCCTGCCCCTATTTATCTGGCTGCTATCCTTTTTGTCTGGTTATTCGGCTTCGGTTACCTGGCAACGATGTTCTTCACCAACTGGCTTTAGGCAGAATATCCCACAAAAATTGAGTTACAACCCTGAGAACCGCAATACGGAAGGAATTGTTTGCAAGAAAGAAACTTTTTTACATAGAATTGCAGTAGGTACAAATTAAGGGAGGCCGTAACAGAATCGGCCCGCCAATATTTTCGGCCAATGGAGATCAGATGGCGGCCAATGCCGGAAAGCATGTACGCATAGTCTGTTTTATCCTGAAAGTTCTTGGTGTTCTTTACCTGATCGGTGCTGTCGCTTTTCTGGTGATGGGAACAACCGCCTTCTTCAATCAAGGCAATTCTGGTTTTGCATCTGCAACTGCGGCTTCGCCCACCGGTGCGGTGGTGCTTATCCCGCTGGTACTCTTCGGGGTACTGCATATCCTTGTCGCGCGCGGTTTTACCATAAATACGCGTTGGGCAAGAAGTCTGTTGTGGATATTTTCGCTCCTGAACCTTACCAATATCCCGTTCGGCACAGCCTTCGGAGCATATTCGATCTGGGTTCTTTACCAGACCCGTGAATGCTAACCTGGGTTTCTCATGAGATATTCGGGGCTAATTCACCTCACCTGAACTCAACAACAGTTCCGACGACTCCTTGGCCAGTTCCGCTTTTACCGCCGAGGCAATCTCCTCAAAAAGATACGGTTTCCTGATATAACAGCCAGCACCCAGGCGAATGACCTCTTTCACCTGATCGGTTTCTGTGTAACCGCTGGCGACTATCGCTTTCTGGAACGGGTGGAGTTTAAGGATCTCACGATAGGTTTCCAAGCCATTCAAACCATTTTCCATTATCATATCCAGCATTACCAGATCAACCTTGCTGGTCTGCAGATATTCTATCGCCTCTTCTCCGCTGCCGGCGGTTTTCACAGTATAGCCAAGTTGGGAAAACATCATGGAAACGATCTCCCTCTGCTCCAGCAGGTCGTCCACCACCAGGATGGTTTCACCTTTACCGGTAAACTCTTCCCGCGCTACAAGGAGCTGCTCCTGTAACAGTTCTTTTCTGGTCACAGGAAAGTAGAGGGTAAAGGTCGAACCGTCGCCCGGAGTGGAAGTCAGGTCGATATGGCCCTCATGATCCTCTACAGTCCCCCACACCACTGCCATACCGAGCCCGGTTCCGCTTCTGCCCATCGTTTTTTTGCTGAAAAACGGTTCAAATATTCGTTCTTTGTCATCCTTATCAATACCGCAGCCATCATCCGAGACAACAAGCACTACATATTCGCCGGGCTCAACTGTTGACGAAAGGCTCCTACCGTTGATTGTCTCCATGTGAGTGGAAATGCTGATTGTCCCTGGCCCTTCAATCGCCTCCGCGGCGTTAAAGATGAGGTTCATTACCGTTTTGGCAAGATGAACTGTAGAACCCAGAATGTTCAGCAAATCCGGCTTCAGATCAAGTTCAATCCTGACCTCTGAAAACTCCTGAAGCAGATTTTGATGTTCAGGGCTATTCAGATAATTCCTGATGATGTCATTGATGTTGACAACCTTATTTCGTACCACACTTCGCCTGGAGAGTGTCAGCAGGTCCTGAACAATTGCCGCAGCCTTCAGCCCTGTCTCCCGAATAGTCATTACCACGCTGCGCATGGGGCTGTCTTCGGGCATATCCATCAGTAGCAAATCAGGATAACTCACCACGCCTGTGAGAATATTATTCAGGTCATGGGCCACACCACCGGCAACAGCACCGATTGCCTCCATCTTCTGGCTGCGACGCAGTTGCTGTTCAGCCTGTGCACGCTTGATTTCAAGCTCTTTCATTTGCGTAATGTTAAATGAAATCTGCATCTTCACTTCACGTCCATCAATCCAGTTGACGATGCGGTCATAATTGACATACCAGATGTTGCTTATCGGGTTCTGCCCCTCCCAGATAATTTCCCGTTTACCATCATCGTGCATTTTTCTCAGGGCACTGCTGGTACAGTGCTTACAGGGCTCCGATAAGCGGCGGGTGACCTGGTAGCATTTGCGGCCCTCTAAATTCTCACCATAGGATTGCTTCATTTGTCTGTTCATGAACAGAATTTCATGGGTATCGAGATCGGCGACATAAATCGTGGCATGAATACTATCCATAACAGTCAGCAGTCTCTGCTGCGACTCGTTCAGCGCCTTAACCGCTCTGACCCGGGCAGAAATATCCCTGACCACATTGAGCACCACATCCTGACCGTTATATTGTATGCGCCTGGCATGACACTCCACGTCTATTGCCAAATTATTTTGATCCAACAGCCTGGTGGTAAAAAACAACTCACTTTGAAGAGGAAGGATCTGTCCGAACGTTTCATCAATGGCGTCACGCTCAGATTCGGGGACCAGTTCCCGGAAATTTTTCTTGAGCAGGGTCTCGCGGGAGTAACCCAGCATTTTCAACGTCACCCCGTTTAACTCAACCAGTTCCCCATGAAGGTTGTGGATAAAAACCATGTCCGCTACACCCTCAAAAAGGGTCTGATAACGCTCACTTTCCCTGGCCTGCTGGAGATAGTTGACCATCCGATTCAGAGAGTCTTTCAACTGCTCGACTTCCACGATACCCGTATGGCCGATCTCTTCTGAGAACCCGCCCTTCCCTTCAGAGATCTTCAACGCCAGCGAGGAGAGCTTCTGCATGGGCTGAACCAGGATGTAACTCAGTAAACGTGAGACGACGAGGGCAATTATCGTCAGGGCTATCCCGGTCAGCAAAAAACTCAGGATGACCTTTGCTTTGGCCTGTTCCAGCTGATCAAGACTGGAGACGAAAAACAGCCCCGGCAAATGGCTGATCGACATCGCAACATGGTCACCATCATCGAGATAATGTGCCCCGATGAAGTTCTCTGCCCCCTGCATCGACTGAACTGTAAAGTCAGTGACCTTGCCATTCAGGGCATCCCAGACCACACCGTCTCTCACCATGACCAACTGCTGGTCCTTCAGATTCTGGATGATATTTTTGAGAAAAATATCACGTTGCAGATGATACACCGCTGCCGCCGCACCAATTTTTTTCCTCTGTCGCATCACCGGAAGATGATAGCTTATGAGCACCTCGCCCTTTTCCAGAATATCTACAATACCGAAGCTGCCGGCAGGTTTGGTAAAAACTTTTTTAAAGGGTACAGCACAGTAGTTTTCCTCAAAGGCCCTGTAGGTATTGCCGTCATTGTCCTGAACAACAAAATGCAGTTCATTATCATATGAGTAGACTTCCCGCAGATACTCATCCAGCTGTCTGGTGGCTCCAAGCATCAGGGTTACGCGCACGGTATTATCAAGCGACAGAGCTTTTAAACGGGTCTTGACCCTGTTGAGACGATTATCGATAGCAAGCCCGGCCTTGCCTGCCTCTGCAGCAACCCGGTCTTCGAACTCACTGGTGAGACTTTTTGCAAAACTGAAATACAGAATCCCGTAGACAGCGACAATAGAGACGATTACCAGACCGATAATTGTCCATGTGACCAGGGTTGACGCTTTTCTGGAGCCCAATCCAGAGGATTGCAATTCTCGTATCACTTTCTGAATACCTCGTCCGCCGCCATCAGGATATCTGAAGGAATCTCCAAACCAAGCGATTCAGCCCGTTGAAGGTTGAAGACCAGCGCCACTCTTGGTGCATCTTCGATGGGCAGCACACCGGCTTCCACTCCGCTCAAGATTCTCGCAACTTTCTCCCCCGCAAGCTTGCCCATGGCAAAAAAGTCGACAGTCGCACCACCATACAATCCCTGCTTGATGAAGGCATAATTCAAGGCTATGGCAGGTTTTTTAGAATGGGATATATAATAATCGATAATTTCCTCTGCAGCATAGGTCTCCCCGGCACTATCGTGGAGTAACAGCGTGCCCAGATATATTGCACCAATCTCCGGATCATCGTTTACCTCGGCAATAATTTCCTGAAACTCTTCCCAGGAATGAACTTTTTTCCTGGCCACCTCGCCGACAACGTTTCGCTCCGACTGATCTCCAGGCAAGGACAACTCAAGATCAACCTGCCGGGAAATAGCCTTACCTGTCGGCGAAAGGTCCTCCAGCACCAGAATTTTGTTATATCCATGCATGATCGACATCACTCGCACCGCTTCAAAGAAATAAAGCTTTTCATACACACCGGTAATCCTGCCACCTGGCTTTTCGCGGCTAACCATAAAGTTAAGTCGGAGGTTATATTCTTCCGGCTGAGCGTTCATCCCGCTGAAGACAAAGATCCGGTTTTTCATCCTAGGTGAAAGAGCAATAGTCTTAAACGCGTTGTCGTCAAGGGTGAGAACAACATCAGGCTGATATTGCTCTATTTCCTGCATGGCCAGCATTGCCTGCTGCTGAATAAGAGCTGGCCTATTATTGGTACGCTTGGTATCCATATAATAGGTGCGCACAACCAGATTTTCATCCACAATCCAGCCTGATCTGGCCAGGCCCGCTATTGCACCGTCATGCTGGGGCTGACCGCAGAGGTGCCCCGCTTCATAACTGTGGACGATAAAGAGTTTCTTTATCGCCAGAGAAGATGCTGAGAGTTGAGCGGCCCCCTCATGCGGCAAAAAAAGTACCAGCACCCAAAGGGAACACACCAAACTTACATTTGCTTTTTTTCTCAATCCTGACAAAACCTTATGCCCATATACAGAGATCATAACGCTCTACTCATTTAAATAAAAGAGAAGCCTACCTACACGAAACCATTGCCACATCAGACTGTCATCGCAGCTTTTATCGACAAACTGGAGTTGAATGTAAACTACTCCCCAGCAGTCAACAACAGAAACATGGTCCCTTTCTCCTTATCAGCATCTCCTGAAAAAAATCTATCAAAACCCTGAAAACACTATTTTTTTCCAAAAATCGACGATACCATTTTCCCATAACCCGGCAGCGCCCGTAATAAAGATGACTATAATCCCCGAAGAGTTCAATTAATCCTTTAACATATCAGGCAACAAACCGGCTTGACTATTTTTTTTTTATACACTATTTCTGCAGGATAAATAGGCCGGGTTCCGGAAACATAATAATCAGAATCAAGGGCTTAGCAACAAACACTACAAATGCTTACTGGTGATCTTTAAATGATCCGGGTAGCTGATCAACCATTGGTCAGTTCCCGCAGGGAATCCGGTGTAATTCCGGAACGGACCCGCCGCTGTGAGTGAGGACGAACACCGCATATACCACTGTGCTGTAATTTCAGGTTGAAATCGGGTAAACGGTACGGGAAGGTGCGGTAAGTAGGGTGATCCACGAGTCAGAATATCTGCCAGCCAAGCCTATTGTTCTCGGAGAGATGGTAAATCCCCGGGCTGACACTTGTCGGTTCGGGGATTTTTCTATCTCCCTCCGGCACCAGATTGGCAACAGCATCGCGGCGTCTGATAACAGTATTGAGCGTCGCCCTCGGTTGCCGGGAGGGAGTATGAGCAGCTATTCGATATTTCTGGTTCTTTTTGGAGCCTACATTTTTTTCCTCATCGCCACGGGTTACTACTTTAACCGGAGGCAAAAAACCGTGAGGGATTTTCTATTGGCCGGCAAGAGCGCCGGAACGTTCTCCATTGGTTTTTCCGCAGCCGCATCCTGGCTGACCGCCGGAGCCATGCTGGCGGTTATCGGCTTTTTTATCCTTCTTGGCATGGGCTCTGTCTGGGGATTTGTGGCCCCAAATATTATCGCACTCCTGATTATCGCTCTTCTGGTCAAAAAGATCAGATCAATCCCAGCCATGACCCAGCCCGAACTGCTGGAAATCCGCTATGGTTCATTTATCCGCACTCCTGTGGCTATGATCATCATCGTGGTAATGATCCTCTTTGCCGTGGCCGACATCAAGGGCTTTGCCATGGTGCTGCAAATCTTTTATGGCATATCCAACCTGCAGGCTGCATTGATAGTAGGATTATCCGTCGCGGTCTATGTTACTCTGGGTGGCCTGTCTGCGGTCATTGCCTCCGATACTGTGCAGTTTCTCTGCCTGTCATTCTTCGTGCTGATTTTCTCGGTCCTGGTCATGGGCAATGGCGCTGAAACCAGCAGCCAGGCGATATCAACCATGGTTACAACCACAGGTGCGGACTGGTGGAACCCACTCTCAATCGGGTTGCCTATGGTACTCATCTTTAGCGTTGCCATCATCCCCGGCTGGATAACTGAACAAGACCCCTGGCAGAAAGTATGGGCAGCAAGAGACTCCCGGTCAGCACGCAACGGCATGCTCTTCGGCTCTTTATTGGTCACTCTTGTTTTCGGAGGCTGTGCCTTCATAGCTCTGGGCCTGAGAAACATCTATCCTGATATTGCCGCGGCCGGCTTTCCCATGGGAATGGCCCAGGCAGAGCCTGCTCTTTTGCATTTCATCGTCAGTCAGAACTATTCAGATATTATCGTGGCCCTCTGCGCTGTAGCGCTTGCTGCTGCTGCCATGTCCTGCGCCGACACTTTTGCTGCGTCTGGTGCCTCATGCGTGGCCCGTGATATATATCAACGACTCTTCCATCCCGCAGCATCGATGAGTGAAATGATGCTGGTCAACAGGCTGAGTGTGCTCCTTATCATCGCCTGCGCCACCATTGGCTCTTTTCTGATTGACTCGATTATCGACGCCATCCATATCGCCACCTTCATAGCCAGTGCCTCATATTTTTTCGCGTTGATGGGAGGTATGTACTGGAAAGGAGGAACCGCAGCAGGAGCAGGGGCTTCCATGTGCACCGGCTTTTTAAGTCAGTGCGCTTTTGTAGCCTATGATCTGTTCAACACCCTGCCCGGAGCGCCACCCGCACTTGAGGCTGTGCATCCAATCCTGATGGGACATGGCGTTATAGTCGCCATGGCTGTCAGTGGACTCGTTTATGTTGGTGTATCTCTCGTTACCGCTCCATCGCCGACATTCAGGCTGGCACCATTTTTTGCCGATGAGGGTAAAGTATTGGCAGCAGCAGCCCCTCAAAACAATTTCCCTGAGCCGGTCTTCCCCCGTGAAATGACTATTACTGAACGCGTCGAGGAGGACCAGATTTACCTTCGCGCCCAGGTCATTCTGCCCCGGGATCTTACCTGGCAGAGCATTGTAAATCTCATTCCACAGGGCTTTGCCCACTGGATCGTTTTCTCTGGTCAGGATTCGATACGGAGATGTACGGAAGCCGAGATCCAATCCTGCGTCTCTTTCACCTGCGGGGAAACTGTGCAGAAAGGTTACCTTGAGATTGAAGGCTACGGTAGGCCGGTCCATGAGCTGAAACGTGAGCTGGCACGTGCGTACGATGAAATCATGCAAAGTGCAGAAGCACCTCATTAAACAGGGCCATACAAAAAAAATGCCCCGAGCCGCATATGCGACCGGGGCATTTTTTTAACTCGAAGAGAATCGCAGGTTATCTGGCCATTACAAACTGACCATTTTTCACCTGCACCATGACCATGGAGTCCACTCCCAGTCCGTTATGGTCTTCTTCGGTAATATTATAGATACCTGAGATACCAATATAGTTTTTCGTCCCTTCAATCTCAGCCCGAATCGCCTCTCGATCGGTACCCACCTTTTCAATCGCGTTTGCCACCATCATAATAGCGTCCCAGGCGTAACCGGAGTGCGTGTTGATCGGGAACTGTGTATCGTACCCTTTTTCTTTATAAAGAGTTACAAATTCCTGAATAATGGCTTTCTGCGGGTCACTATCCGGCAGTTCGTCCACCACCATCAGCTTGGTGGCAGGCATCCGGTCTCCTTCACTGGCGCTGCCGGCAAGCTCGATATACTTGGGATCAGGCAGACCATGACACTGAAAAAGTGGAAGTTCAATACCTAACTGTGCCTTGTTTTTGGCAATAATGGAGCCTGCCGGGCCGATTGTCCAGGCAACAATGGCTTGTGGTTGAGCATTCTTCACCTTGGTCAACTGGGCGGTCATGTCAGTGTCCCGGGTACCGAACGATTCGCGGGCAACGATCTCGATTCCATATTCTGCAGCCAGTTTATCCATCCAGCGGGCACCATCTTTACCAAAACCATCTGCGGCTGAAAGTAGCGCGATTTTGCTCAGCCCTTTTTCCTGCAAATAATTAAAGAGTCGTCCTACGGCGATACTTGAACGCTGTGGTGACTTAAAAACGTACTTATATGGGCCGAACTTACCACCCATAATCACCGGATCACCGCCAACGGTCATAAAGATCGGGGTCTGGCCCTTATCCACAACCTTTTTTACATTCATACCTGTATCGGTCAGGGTTGGACCGATAATGGCAACCACATTCTCTTTGTGGATGAATTTCTTGGCAATGGAGGCAGTTTTAGCCGGGTTAGCCTCGGTATCGGCAATGATCAGCTCCAGCTTTTTGCCGTTAATACCGCCTTCTCCGTTTATTTTCTCCACCACCATCTCGGCGACCAGCTTCGTCGGCGTTCCGATAAAAGCCGCCCGGCCGGAAAGATCGAAAAACGCACCGAGCTTGATGGTCTCCGTGGCAAAAGCCGCGGGGGCCAGCAACGGTATCATGGTCAATGCTGCCAGTAATCGTTTCATACTCGTTCCCCTCTTTCTCAATTGTGTTTATCAGACGATTTCATCCTGTATTCTATTGTCGAACACGCGCTGACTCTTCCGCTCCGAGCGCGGCAAACCACCATATTCCGTTACCTCTACCTTTACCGAAACCAGCAACTGCTTTTTAACCTGATGGACCACTTCCTGAATGAGGTCATGAACACGTATATTCCCTACCCCTTCAGCCCGCTCTACCACCAGATTCATGTGATCACGGCCCGAGTCGTCCCGTCGCAGATGGATCTGGTACTCCGAACCCAATCCGGGCACCGCCGACAGGATAGTGTCGATGCCGGAGGGGTAAATATTCACCCCTCGAAACTTGATGGTATCGTCGGACCGCCCCCTGATACGTGAATGACGTGGCAGGACAGAACCGCAGGTACATGCCCCCGGTATCTTTCTGGTGATATCTCTGGTTCGATAGCGAATGAGAGGTGATCCCTCCTTGCAGAGGGTGGTAATGACCATCTCACCCCATTCACCGTCAACCACTGGTTGCAGTGTCTGCGGATCAAGAATTTCCAGCAGATAATAGTCACCCCAGTAGTGAATGCAGTCGTGATCGGAGCACTCTATCCCGGTACCAGGCCCATACAACTCGGTTAACCCCGTAATATCAAACAGCTCTGCACCCCCAAAAAGGTCAGAGATCTTCTGTCGCATGGAGCGGCTGGAGCGCTCTGAACCGTAAATAATCCTATTCACCGCGATCTTGTCGGCAATACCCCGTTTATGGATCTCTTCGGCCATGAGCAGAGCCATGGATGCCGTCGAACAAAATACAGTCGACTGGAAATCGAGCAGAAACTGAATCTGCATATCGATATTGCCAGGCCCGATTGGAACTGCCAAAGCACCTATTTTTTCTGCCCCCAACTGAAAACCCATACCAGCGGTCCAGACACCATAACCAACAGCAATCTGCACCCTGTCCAGAGGCGTCACGCCCGCCATCTGATAGCAGCGGGCAAAAAAGTAGATCCAGTCATCGAGATCTTTTTGCGTATAACAAAGCACCTTGCGTTTACCGGTGGTGCCGGAACTGGCATGAACCCGTACCAGCTGCTCGAACGGCACCGAACGGAGCGGAAACGGGTAGCCATCACGCAGATCGTCGGCCGTGGTAAAGGGGAGTTTCTGCAGGTCGGCAAGGCTTTCAATATCGGCCGGCGTCACCCCGGCCTCTTCAAATGCTTTTCGATAATGGGCCGAACCCTCGTAGGCGTGGGAAACGGTCCACTTCAACCCTTTCAGCTGATGGGCCTCGAGTTCCTCCCTGCCGGCAAAGTCAGGCATAAAATTTCTGGTATGCATTGCGGGTTTCTCCAAACGTATATTAGTCAGACCCGCAGCCCCAAGACGGCTGGCTGCAGGCTTTTCATCACTTGCCGCTCCTAAGAATGCAGAGCGTAGAGCGGGATCATTGAGCAGCGCGGCGCTTTCTCCCTGCTCAACTACTTTTCCGTTGGCCAGCAGGTAGGCCTTGTCAGAAGACGACAGTGCCCGTGCTGCATTCTGCTCCACCAGCAGAATGGTGGTACCTGCACGTGCGAGTTGGCGGATTATGGCGAAAATGTCATCGACGATAAGCGGTGCCAATCCCAGGCTTGGCTCATCCAGCAACAACAACCGCGGTTTCGCCATCAACGCTCGGCCCATGGCGAGCATCTGCTGCTCACCGCCGGACAGTGTGCCTGCGCTCTGTTCCCTTCGCTCGTAAAGCTTGGCAAACCGATCAAACACCCCTGCCAGCCGTCGCTCTTCTTCCCTGCGGGAGAGCTTTAGAGGAACCGCTCCGAGCCGAAGGTTCTCGAGCACTGAAAGCTCGGCAAAGACCTCGCGACCTTCAGGAGAAAGGCTGACACCGAGTCGTACCATCCTGGCAGGGCCGGTTCTGGTGATATCCTCACCATCCAGCAGTATCCGGCCACCGGTGGGCTTCTCCAGGCCGAGCAGACATTTAAGCAGCGTTGACTTACCGGCACCATTGGCACCAACCAGCGAGACGGTCTCGCCCGCTGCAACATCGAGATCAACCCCGAAAAGTGCCTGGGCTGCACCATAGTGAGCTGTGAGATTTTCTATTTTCAACATCGGCGTCATTATGCAGTGGCCTCCATTTTCCCCAGGTACGCTTCCAGCACCAGTGGATTTTTCCGCACCTCTTCAGGGGTACCGATTGCAATGCAGCGACCGCTGTCCAGCACCACCACCTGATCGGCGATATCCATCACCAGTTCCATATCGTGCTCCACCAGCAGGATGGTGTGGCCTTTGCGTCGAAGCATTTTCAGCTGTTCACCCACTGCGGCCGTTTCCTGGCTGTTCAGCCCAGCCACCGGTTCATCGAGAAGTAACAAATCGGGTTTACCGACTATTGCCCGGGCCAATTCCACCCGCTTTTTATCTCCATAGGCCAACACCTCAGCAGGCCAGCTCGCCTTTTCGCCGAGCTCGAAGCGATCCAGCGCTTCCAGCGCCTTGAGTTTCAACTGTCGCTCACGATGCCTGAGATACGGCAGTCGCAGCATGGCCATCAGCATTGAGGTTCCGCCCTGGTTGGTCAGACCCGTCAGCACATTGTTCAGTACATCCAGCCTGGGAAAGAGCCTCAGATTCTGGAAGGTGCGGCTTATCCCCAGTTGACTGATCTGGTGAGCCGATAATCCTGTAATCTCCTGGTCTTTGAAAAAAATAGAGCCACCGGATGAGGGCAACACCCCTGTTATGCAATGTATCAGGGTCGATTTCCCTGCTCCGTTGGGACCGATCAGCGCTGTTAATTTTGCCTCAGGCACCGTAAACGAGACTTGAGACAGGGCAGGCAGGCCGCCAAAGTTTTTTGAGAGACCATCAAGCTGCAACATTTTTCTGCCCCTCCTTATAAATGCTCCGGGACATATCACTGTTTTTCAATTGAGTGTTGTGTTCCACCTTCTTCCCGGCTGCCTGGTCTTTTGCATGTTTTCGCAAAGTCATTCTCACCCTGAACTCATGAGCGATACCGCTTACCAGCCCCTGGGGCAGAAACATCAGCACCAGCACCAGAATCGCACCGTGCACGAAATCCTTATAGGTTTCGAATATGTCCATGAACTCCGGAAGGATGGTGATCAACCCGGCTCCCAAGAGAGACCCCCATATAGAGCCCATACCGCCGACAACCACCATGATGACCATATCTGTAGAGGTGAAAATGCCAAACGAGTCCGGGCTGATAAACGAGTAACAGTGGGCAAAGAGTGAACCTGCAAACGAGGCCATCACCGCTGACAGCACAAACACTTTCACCTTGGCGCTACGGGTATCGACTCCAAGCGCCGCGGCGGCGGTCTCATCCTCAGCCAATGCTGCAAAGCCACGGCCAACACCGCTTCGAACCAGATTCAGGCAGAGCAGCAGACAGAGTATGGCGCAGCCCCAGAGCAAATAATGAAGCCGCACCTCATCATCAAAACGAAAATCACCAAAACCAAGATAAGGGATGCCGTAGAAACCGCTGGGCCCGCCGGTGAGCTCATCCCACTCCAGAAAAACCGCGTGCACCGTAAAATTAAAGCCGAGCGTGGCCATGGCCAGATAATGACCTGAGAGCCGCAATATAGGAATACCCAGCACCAGTGCCATCAGGCCAACAACCGTTGCCACCAGCAACATGGCAGGCCAGGGTGATATGCCAAAAGTGGTGGTGGCGATGGCAGATCCGTAGGCACCAAGCCCGAAAAACGCGGCATGCCCCAGCGAAATCTGGCCCGCATAGCCAATAAACAGGTTGAGCCCCAACACCACGATGACGTTAATGGCGATCAGGTTGGAAATACCCAGTGTATAGGGATTGTCCTCAAAAAGCGGGTAAACCAGTAATACCGCAGATACCAGCAAGACAGTCAGCCCGGTTCGGTGCTGATAGACAGAGTAAAATAGTTTTTCTCTAGCCGACATACTCAGTTTCTCAGCCCGGCCTGAAATGCCTGCAGGTTCTGCTCTACAAACTTTGGTGGGGCAAGTTTTTCGATAGCCTCAAGACACTGCCCCTCCGTACAGAACAGGGCGTTACTGTTGACTGCCCTGCCCAGCAGCACCAGGTTTGAGAGTACCGCCTTACCCATTTCCCTGGCTATAGCCGAAGCGTCGATACGCTCGCCAACCCCTTCAGTATTGGAATTTATGAAAAGTGCACCTCCCTCTTTCATCAACGGCTGATGCACCGGTAAATTGGCATCCCAGAGAAACAGCGCCACATCGGCCTGCCCTGTGCGGATCAAGGGAGCTGCGAAATTACCGATCTTCAGGGTCGAGAGCACGGTACCGCCACGCTGGGCCATACCGTGGCTCTCTGAGGTCAATACAGGTATTCCCTGGTCCACGGCAACCTGGGCAATCACCCGGGTAAGAAAGAGCACGCCCTGGCCACCGATTCCGCTTACCACTATCTGCTGCTTCATATCATTCCCCCCTCTACAATGGCCTGGGCCGGGCAAACTGCGATACAGGTGCCGCAACCATGACAGCGATCCCCATCCACCCGGGCTGTCTCATTTTCCTTGTCCATGGAAAGTGCTGGACACTCAAAGATCTCAACGCACTGACCACACCCCAGGCAATCTTCGGTGATTTGCACCGGTGCAGCCTCCTGCGCTTTTCGTACCGCCGGGTCCATCAGGCAGCCATGCTTTGCAATCAGCACCGCCACTCCACCATTTTCATGACGAGTATGTTCATCCGCCTTACGCAGCAGTTCTTCGAAACGTGCCTGGTGATATGGGTCGCAACTTTCAATGAATTCAACCCCGGCGGCCTTCACTAACGGCATGATGGCAATTGCCTTGGTCTTCCTGCCACCTGCAGCAATCCCCATATGCGGTACCGGCTGACCACCGGTCATGGCTGTGGTGGCATTATCGAGAATCACCACGATAATGCGCGCATCCTGTACTACAGCATTGATAAGCGCCGGGATTCCTGCATGGAAGAAGGTTGAGTCGCCAATGGTCACCACCACAGTCGGTGTTGCTCCACCATCCTGCCGGTACGCCTGATAAAACCCGGCCCCCTGGCTGATACAGGCCCCCATGCAATGGACGGTATGTACCGCCTCGAGATTCATGCCGAGGGTGTAACAGCCGATATCGGAGGGAAAGATGCCATCGGGGAAGGTTTTCTTGATAGAGTAAAACGCGGCTCGATGCGGGCACCCCGGGCAGAGTGACGGACGCTGACCACGTGCCTGTACAGCTTCGTTTTGCTGCCTCTCCAAGCCGAGAAAATCTGCCAGTGCGGTGTACAGGACATCAGGAGTCAACTCCCCTTCCTTCGGGACCGCACCACTCAGTTTGCCTGCAGCCCCCGGGTGAGCAAGTTGCATCTCAATCACCGGGTAGGTCTCTTCCAGTACCAGGACTTTTGTATACGAGTTTTGCAGCGTATCAATGAAATCCGGGTTCAGCGGGTATGGCATCAACACCTGATACAGATCGACAGTACCAGTCAGTTCGAGTTCTGCCAGCAGATCGACCAGGTTCGCATAGGCGATACCGGAAGCTACCAGGGCCAAACCTTTATTACTGCCGTCCCCCTCTACCATTTTCGGCTGCCAGTCAGGCTCTTTGGCTATCTGCTCCAGTTTTGCATTCAGTGCTTTATGAAGCCCCGGCAAAAACGCTGGTGTGGCACAAAACCGGCCGGTATCCGGTACGAATTCCGATTTTCGATCAGGCCCCAAAGGAGTTGTAAGCGCAACACTTTGGCGAGAATGGCAGACCCTCGTCGTTGGCCTGAGAACCACATTCATCTCATATTTTTCAGATAAGGCAAAAGCTGGTTCAACCATCGCCTTGGCCTCGGCCGGGCTCGACGGGTCAAGCACCGGCACCCTGCCCTGCAGACAGAATAATCTGGTATCCTGCTCGTTCTGGGAGCTATGGGGGCCAGGGTCATCAGCCACAATGGTGAGCATGCCGCCTTTCACACCGAGATAGGCGGTGCGCATAAAGGGGTCGGCCGCAACATTGAGGCCAACCTGCTTCATTACCGCTGCAGAACGCTTGCCGGTGTAACTTGCCGCCAGCGCCACTTCAAAAGCGATCTTCTCATTTACCGACCACTCCACATGCAGTGGATCGACAGCTTCATCCCGCCTATTGATCACCGACTGTAAAATCTCAGTAGAAGGTGTTCCGGGGTACGCCGCCGCAACCTGGCAACCAGCCTCTATCAGCCCGCGGCCAATGGCATCATTACCCATCAATAATTCAGTTGTCATACTCTCCTCTATTGTCTAATGCCACACGCCACATCTTCAGCGACTAGCCTGAAACGCTGTATTTATCTCTATAACCCAACTCTCAGTTCCCACATCCCACGTCCAACGTCCCACGTCCAACATCCAACCTGCAGTTCCCCTTACAGTCACTCTCCAAACAATCCCTTAGGCCGCACAAAAAGCACCAGCAACAACACCACAAAAGCCACCACATCCTTATAGGCGCTGGAAAGATAGCCGGCTGAAAGGGACTCTAGCAGACCAAGACAGAGACCTCCCACAATTGCCCCGGGAAATGAGCCGAAACCGCCCAGGATGGCCGCAGCAAAACCTTTTAACCCCAGCAGCACCCCAACATCGTAATTGAGGGTGGTAATCGGTGTGACAAGTACACCCGCCAGACCACCCAAAGCACCGGCAATGGCGTAACTGGTCAGACGGATTCGACCGGCCGGGATACCAACTACAGCGGCCGCTGTGGGGTTGGAAGCAACAGCCCGCATTGACAATCCGAGCGATGTTCGATAGAAAAACCAGGTGAGCAGACTGATCGCGCCAATGGTTAGCACCATCACCCAGAGCGCCTGGGGCAAAAGGCTCGCCCCCATAAAAGCGATAGGCACATCAGGTGTCAAAGGCGGCAGAGCCATCCGGTTCGTGCCCCAGATCAACTTGATGATTCCCCGCAATATTATGGAAAGCCCCACGGTGAGAAAGATCAGTACCAGATGATGGTTCGATCTCGCAGGCCGAAGCCCGAAGCGTTCCACAATCATCGCCACTAATGCCACTCCGGCCACAGCAAGAAAAATGCCTGGAATCATAGGCAATCCGGCACCAAAGAGACATGAGAACATCAACATTCCACCCAGGGTCACAAAATCCACCTGTACGAAATTGACGATCTTCATGGTATTATTGACCACACAGAAACCCAGAGCTATCAGCGCATAAATTGCGCCACTTGTCAGCCCTGAAAAGGTATATTGCAGTAGATCGGCAAACATACAGCAAACAGGCTCCTACATAACAACACTATCGCCGTGTGTTCAGCCTCTGTACCACAGGGCTTTAGGGCAAACACGACAAAAAATAGCTTTACCCAAACCAAATTTGCACTATCGTACTAGTACATGGATACAAAAATAAAGAACATTTCAAGTTTAGTCAATTATTTGCTGGCCAAGAAGAATCCCGAAGAGATGGAGCAGTCCCTCAACGAACTGCTAACTGCAAGCGAGTTGGACGAAATAGTTAACCGGCTGCAAATAATAAAAATGTTGAAAAAAGGAATCCCGCAACGCAAGATCGCCGAAGAGCTTGGCGTGGGCATCGCCACGGTGACACGTGGTTCGAATGCTTTAAAGAAGAGTCGGGAAAAATAAGGAAAAACTGTTCCTGACTGGTGAATACGATGAAGGGGAGCAGCTGACACATCGCAGCTTCCCCTCTTTGCCCTGTCAGCAAGTGGCAGGTCAGAAGTTACCGGAGAACCACACGCCAGCGCCTCCGGAACATTCTGGAATCAAAATAAAAATGCATGCAAGCCTGAGAGTGCGTCAGTTGACATGATGCGCTACCCAATTCTTTTTCCCTGTCATGCAGTTTAGTGTGGCTATACGGTTACGGGTTGATGTAGAACAGAAAACCTGCTTAGAGTATCCCGTCCGTTAACCACATACTGAATTGTAATCAAAAGATATGAGCGTCATTCACTTAGCACTCGCCCTGGTAGCCAACTGTGCCTGGGGCTTTAATTTTATTGCCGGCAAAATAGGGACGCTCACCTTTCAGCCCCTCTTTTTCACCAGTATCCGCTTTTTTTTCCTGCTTTTGATCATGCTGCCCTGGCTACGGCCCGCACCCGGCCACATGAAACCCCTTCTAAAGGTCGCTTTTCTGCTGGGTGTTATTCATTTCAGCATGATGTTTATCGGCCTGAACGCAGGCGGCAACATCGCCTCAGTAGCCATTACCACCCAGCTCTATGTGCCGTTTTCCGCTATCCTCGCCGCCATTTTTTTAAAAGAGAGCTTCTCCGCGATACGAGTTGTGGCTATTTTTATAGCTTTCATCGGAATACTGGTAATCGGTTTTGACCCCATAGTTTTCAGTCATCTGGATGCGGTTCTCTGGGTAATGGGAGCTGCCTTTGCAATGGCCGTGGCCACCATCATGATGCGCCAGTTTCCCAATATGGGTGTTTTTAAATTGCAGGCGTGGATCGCCGCAATCGCTGCGCCTTCTTTGTTGCTGCTCAGTTTGATATTTGAATCCGGCCAACTGCAGACCTTGGCAGATCTCGAAATTATTCAGTTATGGTCTCCGCTCTATTCAGCCATCGGCGCATCTGTTCTCGGGCACGGCATCGTCTACTATCTCCTTGGCCGTTACCCTGTTTCGATAGTGACACCGCTGTTACTTCTGGCTCCGGTTCTTGCTTCAATATTCGGTATCTGGTGGTTTGGGGATGAGATCGGCTGGAAGCTTATTGTCGGGGGTACGATAACCCTGCTTGGTATTCTGCTGGTTTCGGTAAATGTTGACCGACTTATGAGCAGGCTCAAGACGAGAATATAGCCATTTTCAAAAATACTTTCGACAACACACCGAGATGACACAAGAAGAAATAGTACAGATCGTTGATTCAAACAACATTCCCATTGATGCGGTACCACGCTCAATTATGCGGGCACAGAAGCTTATTCATCGGGCATGCTACATCCTGGTGCTCAACAGAGCGGACGAACTTTTTCTCCAGAAACGTACCTTGACCAAGGATATCTACCCCGGTTACTGGAGTGTTGCGGCAGGAGGCGTGGTGCAGGCAGGAGAATCGTATGAAGATTCTGCCAGAAGGGAACTTTTTGAGGAACTTGGCATCACCGCTCCCCTCAACGTTCTATTCGACCACTTCTATGACCGGGAGGACAACCGTGTCTGGGGGCGAATATATTGGTGTCGCCATGAAGGACCGTTCACCCTTCAGGCAGAGGAAATTGAATACGGGGAGTTTCATTCTCTCAGCCAGATCCTCGAAATCAGTAAAAAGGAACCTGTTACCCCGGATGGAATCGAGATAATTCATCGGTTACGGGATGAAGAAATCGATTTCATTTGAATCCCGCCTTCTTCATTACAGGAAGATTCATCAGAATAGTGAGCCGGAATCCTGTCAGATATGCATTTTTTTCACAATTCGAGATATCGAAGAAATATCAAGCAAATTCATATGCTTGATATTGCGAGCATTATTTTTTGAAAATTCCGCAGAATTTGGGGGAAAGCCATTGCCGGACATCCTCTTAGCCCGGTTTTACAGCAAGCCAGATAGTATGTTTGCGACCCTTGCCGGAGCTGTTGGCGTGAGCTGTGACAACTTCTGTGCGAAATCGGCATTTTTTCAGACGTCGGGTAAAACCATCGTCTGGCGCATAGGACCAGACAGCGAGAATACCACCGGGCCTGAGCGCTGCAAAGGCGGCATGTAGACCCGGCAGACCATAGAGTTGATCATTCGCCTCACGGGTAAGTCCATCGGGGCCGTTGTCCACATCGAGTAGTATCGCGTTCCAGGCGGATTTCTTACTCTTGATTGCCTGAACGACATCTCCCTGCCAAACAGCCACCCTGGGATCATTAAGCGGAAACCCTGCAAGGTGGCCGAGAAATTCACGGTTCCAGCTGATCACTGCCGGTACAAATTCTGCAACGGTCAGGTGGGCATCCGGGCCGGAATTTTCAAGTGCTGCTCCAAGCGTGTATCCCATGCCAAGACCGCCGATAAGGATGTTCACATCCCTTTGATACGAAAGGCGCTCACAGGCAAGCCTGGCCAGAGCCTCTTCAGAGCCGTGGAGGCGGCTGTTCATCAATTCAGTGGTTTCAGTACGGATTGAGTATTCCGTGTCACGCTTTCTTAAGATGAGCTCGCCCTCTTCATCGGGAATTCGGGCTCGATCAAGTGTTACCCAGGGTTTCATAATATCCTTTATACTGCCCACCTTGCTGTACGGACAGTTGAGCAGATGAGTGCGTGATAATCAGATTTCCACAACGCACGTGTAACATTCTGGCGACGTATCTGTTCCGGACTAGCAATTGCTGAGGTTGATTAGCCTTTTGAAAAAATGTTCCTGAGAAATCGGGGTCTGGAGCAGTCAAACTGACTGCCACTCATTTATCACCGTTTTTTCCTTCGCGTGTTACGCCTACCTGAACCGGGCTTGCAGGATTTGGCTATTGTGACCTCATCCTGGGATTTACTGTTTCGTCTCCCCCCTGATTTGCCCTGCGGGCTCCCCGCCCCCCGTGCTGCCCTGCCTCGTTGCCGCGGGTTTTCTTTTTCGGAACTGTTTTCCCGGCTCCCTCCGCTTTTTGCGGAACTGCCCTTTTGATTCTGGGCCTGACTCTTTACACCCTGCTTTTTCGGTTTTTTGGGCTTTTTAGGCTTCGGTTGCTGCAAATGGGTCAGAGGGACACCGTGGTGGGGAACAAAGCCGGTTGTAACCTCACGGGTCAGGAGTTGGCGAATAAGGGTCTCGATTGCGGTAAGAAGCTGGACTTCATCGGCACTGACCAGAGATATCGCAACACCTTCTTTACCAGCACGACCGGTACGACCGACGCGATGAACATAGTCTTCGGCCACCTTCGGCAGATCGACATTGATAACACAACTGAGTTCCGTGATATCAATACCTCGCGAGGCAATATCCGTGGCTACCAGAACACGGATTGACCCATCTTTAAAATCAGCAAGAGCCCGGTTACGCGCTCCCTGGCTTTTATCACCATGAATCGCCAGGGCGGAAACACCTTTCCCCGTGAGTTTTCTGACCAATTGATCAGCGCCTTTTTTAGTCCGGCTGAATGCCAGTACCTGATCCCAGTCATTGTTTTGCAGGAGATGGCAGAGCAGATCGGGCTTTTTGCTCTTGTCGACCTCGATCAACCACTGTTTGACACTCTTGGCCGCTGAATTACGCTGGTTGACTTCTATCTGAACCGGGCGGTGGAGAAGTGTTGTGGAGAGCGCCCGGATTTCTGCTGAAAAGGTCGCTGAGAACAAAAGATTCTGTCGTCTTCGTGGTAACAGCGCGAGGATTTCATCAATCTCATCTTTAAAGCCGAGGTTGAGCATCTTATCCGCTTCATCCAGAACCAGTACCTGAAGCTGATCAAACTTCACCGCATTCTGGCGATAAAGATCGAGCAGGCGGCCGGGTGTGGCGACAAGAATGTCAATACCGCGGCGCAGTCTCATCATCTGCGGATTAATTTTTGCGCCGCCGTACACAACAGCGCTGCTCAGCGGCAGATATCTGCCGTAGTCGGCAAGAGCTTCACCAACCTGCATGGCAAGTTCGCGGGTGGGAACCAGTATCAATGCGCGAATGTGGTTCGATCGCACACCTGGCCCGGTGGCTAACAGTTGCATGATCGGCAGCGTAAAACCTGCAGTTTTACCGGTACCGGTCTGGGCAGCGGCCATAACATCCCTGCCTGAAAGAACAGCTGGAATGGCCTTATTCTGAACTGGGGTCGGTGTCGTGTAACCCTGTTCATCAATAGCACGAAGAAGAGGCTCAGAGAGCTCTAGTGAAGAAAATGACATAAAATTTATACAAATCGCATTAGAGACAGCTGGTCGGGGATATGAACAGGCTATTTCTGATTCTGCTTGAAGAGTTGATTGAATTTTTCCGGGATCCCTGTCTCAAAACTGCACAGTTCATTGGTTTTCGGATGGGTGAAAACAAGTCCCTGGGCGTGCAGGCCGAGACGTCCGATAGGTTTTATTCTAGAACCATACTTTATATCGCCAACAACCGGGTGTCCGATATCCTGCATGTGCACACGAATCTGATGTTTTCTGCCGGTTTCGAGATTCACCTGCAGCAGAGAGAAATCTTTGTTACTTTTGAGCGTCTTATAATGGGTGACAGCTTTCTTGCCTACTCGCGGATTTTGTGAAGAGTAGACGATAAAGGCTTTACTTTCATTCAGGTAGGAGGTGATTGTTCCGCTTTCACGTTTAACTTCACCTTCTACAGCGGCTATATAGGTACGCTCCTTGATAGTCGAGATCCATGTTTCCTGAATCTTGAGCTTTATTTTTTCGTTCTTGGCAAAAAGCAGCAGGCCTGATGTTTCCCTGTCAATCCGGTGGACTATGAAAATTTTATTATCAGGATCTTCAGTTTTCACATATTCACTGAGCAGAGAATAAGCGGTTTTACGCTTTTCCTTGTCTGTTGCGACGGTGAGCAAACCCGCAGGTTTGTTGACGACGATAATATCATCATCCTCAAAGATTATGTTGAGTCCGTGAGGACGCTTCTGCGGAGACGATTTGTCCCAGCTCACCTCTACCACCTGGCCTGGCTTTAAGGGATGGTCGAACTGGGTAACTGTTCTGTTATTTACCTTTATCTGACTATCACGCAAAACCGCTTTGAGGAGTTTACGACTTTTACCGGGAAAGGCGGTAACAAGGCTTTCAAGCAGCGGACCTTGGCTGGTAACAGTAAAAGTGTCGGATTTTTTTGTCTTTTTCTCTGGCCGGGTTCGTGTTCTGGTCTTTTTCATCATACTCTCGAAAGATAGGGTCTGGTCAACGTGTCGCTCATACTATCATGCATGTGCAGGGCGTCGGCAATCTACCTTTTTTGCGGCCAAAGTCCTAACTATTTCCACATCTGATTACAGAGAGCCTGAAAAACAACTATAACCGGTAACCCATTGTCTGATCGCACAGAATCGATGATACCTGTACTTTTCTTAAAAAGAATCTTGTTTTTTGACGGCCATAGCACTATCGTTGACAGGTCAACTGTTGACCAGACAATCCTGGGAAGGTTATGAAATACATCGACAAACAACCATTCGGCTTTTACATCGCAATGCTCTTTCGACTGAGCCGAACCAACATTGAACCCCTGGCCCGGACTTTGGGCTTAACCGGGAGCCAAATCCCCTTTATGGCCTCCATTTTCAAGAGCCCGGGCATAAACCAGGACGAAATTTCAGCTATCCACTATATTGATAAAGCGGCAACAGCGCGTCAACTCAGTAAGCTGGAAGAATCTGACTTCATTGTGCGAAAGACAGATCCTGCTAATCGCAGAAAAAAACAGGTCTTCCCCACTGAACACGCTCTTTCAAAAGAGGCTGAGTTCTGGCAGATGCTGAGCGAGAGTAACCAGCGCTCCCTTGATGGTTTGAGCCAACAGGAATGTCAGCAGTTCACCAAACTTCTTGCCAAAGCACTCCATAATCAAATTCACTATTACCAAAAAACGCAATAGACACAATGCATTAAACGCTTTCGGCAGATCTGTCACGCTACTCTACCCAACCCTGCCATAACACAGTTACCTTTTAAAGCCTTCCGAGATCGCAGTAATGAATGACACCCGGCAAAAAAATCATAACCTGATTCTTCTTATTATTTGTATCGTCCAGTTTATCACCCCTTTCATGGCCGCTGGAGTAAACGTCGCCCTGCCCGCTATCGGTGAATATTACCAGGCATCCACTTTTCAACTCAGCCTGGCAGCCATGCTCTATATTCTCGGCCTTGGCTGTCTGTTGCTGCCATCCGGTCAACTCTCCGACCTTTATGGCCGGAAAAAAATATTTTTGAGCGGCATTATTGGTTTTTGCTGTACCTCCATAATCATTACCTTCAGCCCTGATATAACAATCTTTCTCATCCTGAGATTTATCCAGGGAATGGCTACCGCTCTAATTACCACAGCTTCTTTTGCCATTCTTTCCTCGGTTATTCCTCCCGAAAAGAGGGGAAGAAGCATGGGAATAATTATAGCCTTCGTTTATGCCGGATTGTCAGCCGGGCCTGCTTTAGGTGGCTTTCTGGTCGATTATTTCAACTGGCAATTCCTATTCTGGTTTACTGCAGCTTTCGGTATCGTTGGACTCTGCCTGAGTATAGCAGTATTACGCGGTGAATGGTGGGGAGATAGAACCCAGAGATTTGATTTCACAGGGAGCCTGCTCTTTGCTCTGGTCATCTCATGCCTGACAGTGAGCATTACAGGAAAAGAATGGGTTGGGGACTGGGCAACTCTACTGATGATAAGCGGTGTCATCGGAGCTGGCCTATTCATCATAATTGAGCGCCGGGTCTCCTCCCCTGTCCTCCCCGTCAACTTCCTGCTCTCAAACAGGTCTCTGAGCTTGAGCGCCTTGGCAGCATTACTCAACTACGCCGCAAGTTTCGGCATTATCTTTTTCTTCAGCCTTTACCTGCAGAGTATAAAAGGACTGTCACCGCAAAATGCAGGTTTGCTGCTGATGATACAGACCCTTATTCAGTGCATCCTCTCCCCCAGTGCCGGTAAGCTTGCCGACCGTATTTACCCGGGAAAGCTCGCCACCGTTGGCATGGGGCTTTGCGCTCTATCACTTTTTATGGCAACGCGGATAGAGGCGAACAGCTCACTCAGCTTTATAATTATCGTTTTTATCATTATGGGCCTGGGCTTTGCTCTGTTTTCATCACCAAACACCACCTTGATCATGAATTCGGTGCCGAAAGAGAGATACGGTATGGCATCGAGTCTCACCGCCATCATGCGTAACCTCGGCATGCTGGTCAGCATGGCAATTTCAACTTTTCTGGTGGAGCACTTTATGGGACACTCGCTGCTGCGAGCCGATACCCATGAACCATTCATGAACAGTATGCAATGGGGAATGGCATGTTTCGCAGGTATAAGCTGCCTTGGTGTGCTGTGCTCTGTCGGGAGATTCAAAAAACCTGCTGGTAAAATGTGAGCATGTTACAGCAGGCTCACTTTAACGAACTCACAGGGTATGACATTAATCAAGACCACAATGACGCTACTCCTGAGCTGTAAGCTGTTGCCCTCCCCCTTTGGGGCCTCACGCCTCGTGTAGTGAAACTGAGCATGAGTGCTGATAAGAAGCAGGTAACATACATTTTTTTGTTGACAACCTCACTTGGCCATTTTACCATATGACCCAGTGAGGTAATACTATGAAAGGTAAACAACGAGCATTGATTGAGGCGAAAGCCAATGTATTAAAAGCCCTGGGGCATCCGACCAGGCTCTGGATGGCCGAGCAGCTCGCCGATGGAGAAAAATGCGTTTGCGAACTCGCAGAAACCATCGATGCAGATTTTTCTACCATTTCCAAACATCTCTCCGTACTCAAGCAGGCCGGTGTGGTTGCAGATGAAAAACGGGGCAAGATGGTCTACTACAGACTCAAGGTTCCATGCATCCTGAACTTTATGCCCTGCGTGGAAGCGGTTATCCAGGCAGGCATCGAAGAGAGGAATGGACTCCTGGGCTGAAATTTTTTTTCGCAATCATTTGGTTATTTTGCCAAGTGACAATTCGTAAGGATGAACAATGAACTGGAAAGTTGAATGGAAGTATCTGGTCTGGATCATAGCCGTTTTTCTTGGATGTTATTTCCTGCCAGTGGGGTACCCCCGCTTTGACAACGCTATGCTCGAGGCATTCCACCTGGTCAAATGGTATGCGCAGGAGCATGTTCTTCTCTGCCTTGTTCCCGCTTTCTTCATAGCGGGTGCGATCGGTGTCTTTGTCAGTCAGTCCTCCGTTATGAAATATCTGGGCGCTGAGGCCAACAAGGTGCTTGCTTACGGGGTCGCATCTGTTTCCGGGACCATCCTGGCCGTTTGTTCCTGCACCATCCTGCCGCTCTTTGCAGGTATTTACAAGATGGGAGCCGGTCTTGGCCCTGCCACCGCGTTTCTCTATTCCGGGCCTGCCATCAATGTACTTGCCATTGTTCTGACCGCCACCGTTCTCGGCCCGACCATGGGGATTGCACGAGGTGTGGGTGCGGTGGTCTTCAGCATCATTATCGGATTGCTCATGGCATTTTTCTTCCGCAATGAAGAAGAAAACAAACCCGCAGTTCCTATTGCAATGATGGCAGACGAAAATGTCCGGCCGTTATGGCAAAACGCACTCTACTTTTTTTCCATGGTCGGCATACTGGTTTTCGCTAATTGGGGTAAACCGCAGGCAGCAGATGGATTGTGGGCATTCTTGTATAACATCAAATGGCTCATTACCTCAGGCTTCGGCCTGCTCTTTGCCGCAATCCTTGTGCGCTGGTTCGGGGTACGTACCTGGAAAATAGCACTGGTAACCTCCGTAGTTGCTCTCTTGGCATTTGCTGCCCCCGACCATCCGGCACTCGCCTTCACAGCAGGGTTTATCGGCTTGTCACTCATCACCAGTATGGATAACGGCGAATTAGGGAAATGGTTCTCTTCTTCATGGGATTTTGCCAAACAGATACTGCCACTCCTGCTGATCGGTGTGCTCATTGCCGGTGCCCTGCTTGGCCGTGTCGGCAATGAAGGACTGATCCCTTCCGAATGGGTAGCTGCCGCAGTTGGCGGCAATTCCCTCAGGGCAAACTTTTTCGCCTCGTTTGCCGGGGCGTTCATGTACTTTGCCACCCTGACAGAGGTACCTATTCTCCAGGGGTTGATTGGCAGCGGCATGGGCAAAGGCCCGGCGCTGGCGCTGCTGCTTGCGGGCCCGGCACTCAGCCTGCCCAATATGCTGGTCATCCGCAGTGTAATGGGCACTAAAAAGACAGCGGTTTTTGTTGCACTTGTCATCACCATGGCAACATTGAGCGGCCTGATCTTCGGGTCATTTTTCGCATAAATACAACAATGAGGTAACATTATGAAAATTCAGGTTTTTGGTCCAGGATGCACAAAATGCCAGCAGGTCGCTGATAATGCCAAAGCGGCCGCTGAAGCGCTGGGGATTGAGTACGAGATAGAAAAAATTTCCGATTTCAATGTAATGATGGGCTTTGGGGTAATGATGACTCCGGCCATCGCCATTGAAGGAGAAGTGAAGGTGGTTGGAAAGGTTCCTACGGTTGATGAAATTAAAACTATGCTCAGCTAAAGGAGGAAAGCCAATGAGTACCCCGCAGACTGATTGTAAATGCAGTTGCAGCACCAGTAACGGTATCGCACCAAAATTGGTTTATGCATGTTCCGGTTCTGCAGATGTGGGAGAACTCAGTGACAGGGTCGCGAGAAAGCTGAGCCGTGAGGGGCACGGTAAGATGTCGTGCCTCGCCGGCATAGGCGGCAGGGTCACTGGTCTGCTCAAATCGGCAGAAGCAGCCAGCGGTATCCTGGCAATCGATGGCTGCAAACTCCATTGTGGCCTGAAATCCATGCAGGAAGCGGGCTTTTCACAAGTTACACACCTTTGCCTTGATGATCTCGGGTACACCAAGGGAGCAACTGAGATAACCGAATCGGCCATCCACCAGGTTGCCCAACATGCCGCATCAATGCTCAGCAGTAAATAGGGTTGTAACAGAGGGAGCCAGATTAAGATTTTAGGTGCTCATCAACTTCGTAGCAGCCTGATTTCGCTCTACCAACCCCTTGAGTAAACCACTCGCCCCAGGAAGGCAAAAAAGCCTGTAGCACTCACAAACGTGAATGCTACAGGGCCTGGGTGTTGTGTTCCTGTTCCTTCTCCTGGCCTACCTGGGGCTTTCGGTTCTCTGGTTTAGGGGGATGTGGACTTTGGTAAAGAGAGTTTTGAGGAACCGGACTGTACACCAGGGCTTATCGGCACCTCACGGTTTATTCTTGCCCTTGGTCTGATCCTCGTCGCTTCCCGGGCTATGATTCCGGCCGTCCAGGAGACTGCGGTACGTAATGTCATCGGTGCTGATATACTCAACGTGCTTTTGGTGGCGGGCGCTGCTGCAACAGTGACCGAGGGCGGGCTCATAGCACCGGTGCACTTTTTTCAAATCCTTTTCCCGGCGATGCTCTTTATACTTGTCGTTCTCAGTGTTGGGGGCAATTTCTCGAAAGAACATCTGCACAGGCCTTTTTCACACCCCTTGTCAGTTATTCGTATCTGAATCAACCTCCCCGATGGCGTTCTGAGAGCCTCTCTGCAACAACACCTTCAGAGATCCTCGCTAACCACTGGATAATCTGCCGGAAAAAAATAGTGCTTCATTCCTCCACTCATCCCTTTCCAGATTGACATTACGAACTATTTTCTTTATACACCTCTCCTGCAGACTCTGGACCGCCTGAGATTCACCAAAACTCCGGCAGTCCGCGACAACGGCTGAAGCGGTCTTTCGCCAGCCCCATATAATCAGAGGAAATACAATGTTTCGGAAAAACCTTGCAGTTCTGGCCATTCTTGTGGCACTTACGCTCACAGGCGGCAATGTTTTCAGCGCTACCAAAATCACTAACGGCATCGATGCCAACTTCCCTCCCTTTGCCTATGTCGACAAGACCGGTACCCCGAGCGGTTTTGATGTAGAGGCGATGGAGTGGATCGCCGCCGAGCTCGGCATGGAGGTAACCCACCAACCCACCGAGTGGGACGGCATTATCACCAGCCTGCTCACCAAGAAAATAGATATCATCGCCTCCGGCATGTCCATTACCGAAAAGCGTGAGAAGATGGTAAATTTCACCATCCCTTACTGGAAAATCGAAAACGTCATGGTCACCAAGAAGGGCTCCGCCCTCACCATCGACGAATTGTTGAACGGTAACAAGATTATCGGTGTACAGCAGGGCACCCCTGAGGCAAAGTGGCTCAAGGACGAAAAAGCGAAAAACGGCTGGAACTATGAACTTCGTTACTATAACTCCTCCCCCCTGGCGGTTGAGGATACCTTGAACGGCCGCATCTCCGCAGCTGCCATGAACGACGCTCCAGCCAAAGACGCTGTCGCCAAGAAAGACGTTCAGATCGTCGGCCAGTTCGGTATGCACGGCGAATCCTTCGGTTATGCTGTCCGTAAAGACGACACCGAACTGCTTGAGAAAGTGAACGCAGCCCTGGAAAAACTGATGGACTCACCAGAGTGGGCTGAGCTCATTCAGAAATACGGCCTCAACAAGTAATGGTGCACTGTTAGAACCGGTTTTAAAATCGGTCCCGGTCGCTTGCAAGTAAGCGGCCGGGACCCTGGATTCCTCTGATGCGCGCCGTCACAGCCTGCATATGGCATGACCATGCTCGAATATATCAATATACTTACTGAATCGCTTCCCTACCTGATGCAGGGAGCGTTTATTACGGTGGCCATCGTCACCGCCGCCATGCTGATCGGTCTTGTCCTGGGGCTTACCATGGCTGTCGGTATCGTTTTTGGCAACAAGGCCACCCGCGCAATCTTCGGGTTTTATATCTGGTTCTTTCGCGGCGTACCGCTCCTGGTACTACTCTTTCTCTTTTATTTCGGTCTCTTCACTTGGCTGGGTTTCAACTTCAGCGCCATGGTGGCTGTAGCCCTGGTACTCGGCATGACCACCGGAGCCTATCAGGCCAATATCTTCAAAGGCGCCATACTCTCCTTGCCCAAAGGCCAGTTCAAGGCGGCCTGTGCCCTCGGTATGAGTGAGCGCCAGGCAATCACCAGCATCGTGTTACCCCAGGTTCTGCGGGTCTCGATCCCGGCCTGGTCCAACGAGTTTTCCATCGTACTGAAAGATTCGGCCCTAGCCTTCGTTATCGGTGCCCCTGAAATTATGGCCCGAACCCAGTTCGTCGCCTCTCGCACCTACCAACATCTGCCACTCTATATCACCGCCGGTATCATCTACTTTATCCTGACCTGGGCCGGAGTCATGCTGCTCGCTCGACTCGAGAAACGGTACAGAATCCCCGGTTATGCACAAGAAGGAATGTAATCATGACACTCTCCGCTCCTATCCTTGAGGTCGAAAACCTCAATAAGAGCTTTAACGGCACCACCATCCTGCGCGATATCAGTCTGCAGATGGTCACAGGTGAAATAAAGGTGCTGATTGGGCCTTCCGGCGGCGGCAAATCGACCCTGCTGCAGTGCATCAACTGCCTGGTGCAGCCGGACAGCGGCACCATCCGCCTCTTTGGCGACGAGGTAGATCTTGCCAACAAAAAATCACTCTGCGAGCTGCGCCAGCAGGTCGGCATGATTTTTCAGGATTTCAACCTGTTTGACCATCTCACCTCGCTGGCCAACATTACCGTGTCGCTCAGGAAAGTTAAAAAGGTCAGCAAAAAAGAGGCACATGAACGTGCCATGAGCGAGCTTACCCAGGTGGGCCTTGGGGACAAAGTGCATCTTTACCCCGCAGAACTCTCAGGCGGCCAGCGCCAGCGGGTGGCCATTGCCAGGGCTCTGGCCATGGACCCGAAGATCCTGCTCCTGGACGAGCCTACCTCCGCGCTCGATCCCGAGCTGATCGGTGAGGTTGTGGCCGTTATCAGGAATCTGGCCGCTAAAGGCATGACCATGATTCTGGCCACCCACCAGATGGGACTTATCTCCTCGCTGGCCAACGAGATTCTTTTCATGGAGGCAGGCCGCATTATCGAACATGGTGCCCCTTCCGAACTGCTTGCCCCGGGCCGTGAGTCGAGAACCCGTGCGTTCTGCGAGATGTTGAGCGACACCGCCCAAATGGAGAGTTGATCGTGGAACTCTCACCATTTTATCAGGAGCTGATCACTGCCCTCAACCGCGGCCTGGTGATGAGTGTGGCGCTGATTATCCCCTCCGCCCTGAGTGGGGTAGCTATCGGTATCGCCGCCGGCACCTTACGCTCTTTCGGCAGCAAAACCGTTCGTCGACTCGGTGACTTTTATGCCGCCCTCTTTCGCGGCACACCGCTGGTAGTACAGCTCTTCATCCTCTACTTCGGCCTGCCCAACATCGGCATCTACCTCAGCCCCTATGCTGCGGCAGTAATCAGCTTTATGCTCTGCTCCGGTGCGTACCAGTCCGAATATGTGCGCGGAGCTCTGCTGTCAATTAAACGCGGTCAGTACTTCGGTGCCCAGGCCCTTGGCTTTACCAACTTCCAGACCATCTTCTGGATTATCATTCCCCAGGCGTTCAGGCGTTCCCTGCACGGCTGCGGCAACGAGATCATCTACCTCATCAAATATTCATCGCTGGCCTATGTCGTCACCTGCATGGAACTGACCGGCGAGGGCAAGACCATTGCCACTGAATATTTTCGGTTCACCGAAGTGTTCGCAATCATCGGTCTGTATTACCTGGCGCTGGTGAGCGCGGCCATGTTCCTGTTGAAAAAACTGGAGCAACGCCTCTATGTGCCTGGCTTCGGTAAGTAACGCGAGCCGGTGTTGTTACGTTGAACCAAGCGAGGTACAGCCATTTTTCTTGCAGAGGTTGCAGCTGACTTCTTTTAAACAGAGGTTTTTTAAACAGCTCATGTCATGGATCTGGCTGTACACACCCTCTCCAGGTGCTCATTCTTGGCAGATTTTGCATAGCTCAGCTCATCCGCTATTACCTCGTTTCGCAGAAAATCGCACGCCTCAGCTATATTTTCAAAGCCGTACACTCTGCCCTGGCACCCAGGACCGTTAAGTTTTCGCAGGTAACGAGCGATTTCTCCCACAAAGGCAAAGCGGTCGACGGATTCCATCAATGTGCGGGCCAAGGCCCGGTACTTGCCAGACACACCTCACGCCTCTCTCTTTACCCTTTCAAGCTGAAGATTAAGGGGATTCAGAAAAAAGATTAAAAAATAATCCTCCGGCAATCCCCTATTTCTGGCAATTCATACCAAATGGTTCGTATCTTACGCAATTGTGCCTTCTTGTACCATTATTCCTGATAGTTATTATGTAACCGTTTCAAACACCAATAGAACGCCCCTAAGACTAAGAGATAAAAAGGCCAACCCAAAAGCATTTCCCATAATGGAATATCTGTAACCGATCTAGAAAAAGCCATTGAGCTCTTACAGTCAGGTACTTGGTTGGTAGATGATCATGCACCAACAGAGATCGTGGATGATGAACCTGCGCCTAAGTCTCCCAAAAAAACTTTTTTCAAAAGGATACCTACGATGAATACCGTCTATGTTACCGCGACATTGAAAGCCAAACCTGGCATGGAAAAATCCCTGGAACATGAACTTGCCGCGGTTGTCTCCAGAGTGCGCAGTGAAAAAGGCTGTCTCCGCTACGACCTGCATAAGTGCACTGACCACACGTCCACCTTTTTGTTTTATGAAATATGGGAAAGCAAAGAGGCTCTTGATATTCATGCCAGCGCCCCCACACTGACTGCCCTACAGGAAAAAATCGCGGACATGCTGGTCTCAGGCGAAGTGACAACCTGGTCCGGAATTGACACACCAATGTAAAGTTTCGCGGCCAAAAGTGTTTTTTGTTGAGTTCTTGACGAGCAACCATTCCCCCTACAATCAATAAGGTAAAACGAATGAACGTACCTGAAGCAATTTTGACAAGACGAAGCATCCGCAAATACACCGACGCGCCTGTGACGGACGAACAGATCAATACCATTCTGGAGGCCGCCATGATGGCCCCCAGCGCCGGCAATCAGCAGCCTTGGCAATTTATCGTTGTCAGGAACAAGGAAATTCAAGGCAAACTCAAAGATATCAATCCCTATGCGGCTATGTCAGATAAGGCTCCCGTGGGTATTCTCGTCTGCGGCGACCTGAGCCTTGAAAAACACGCTGGCTTCTGGGTTCAAGACTGCTCAGCCGCGATTCAGAACATTCTGCTGACTGTGCATGATCTTGGCCTGGGTGCAGTCTGGACCGGCATCCATCCTCTGAAAGATCGAGAAGAGGGATTCAACCAACTCTTCAAGCTTCCGGAGCATGTTATTCCTCTGGGATATATTGTTATCGGACAACCGGACCAACACCCCACGACTGTAAGTCGGTACAAAGTTGACCGTGTGCATCAGGAGACATGGTAAAAATCCAGCAAGACATTTTTTAGACCACACCGTCCAATAGTTGACGGGCATCTACACAGCATAATTAACACGGAGTACACAATGGCAGTACCATCTCTTTTTGAAACAACCACCCTCGGCCCCATGACACTCAAAAACCGGCTATGGCGCTCAGCCACATGGGAAAAAATGGCCGATGATACAGGACACATGACCCCTGAACTTCAGGCGGTCTATGAAGATCTCGCGAGAGGAGGTGTGGGAACAATCATCACCGGCTATGCGTTCATCCGTGAGGAGGAGCAGCCCAATGCGGGTATGATGGGCATCTACGATGATTCCTTCATTGCCGAATACAAAACCTTTACAGACAGGATACACGAACTTGGCGCTAATATCGTTCTGCAAGGCTGCTACGGCGGATCCCAGACCGACTTCAAACCCGAAGGCAGACTCATCTGGGGGCCATCAGCCGTAGAACATCCTGTATTCAAGGTCACTCCCGAGCCCATGAGCCACGAGGATATCATGGCATTGATAGATTCTTATGCCCAGGCAGCCCGCAGGGCCAAGGCCGCCGGATTCGACGGATTTCAAATCCATGGCGCACATGGGTATTTGCTCAGCCAATTCCTGACCCCGTATTTCAACAGACGCACCGACGAATATGGCGGCCCCATTGAAAACCGGGCGCGGATTATCTATGAAGTACTCGATGCCATCAGAAAAGAAGTGGGACCTGAATATCCGGTACTCATCAAGATCCACTCTACGGATGAATGGGGAGCTCAGGGGCTAACTCCTGAAGAAAGCGTTCTTGTTGCCAAGGAGCTGGAAGCCCGCGGCATCACCGCTCTCGAACTTTCAGGCGGTCATCTATCCAAAGATCCATCGACCCTGCCCATTAAACCCAAAATCATCAATGAGAACAATCAGTCCTATTTCCGTGAACCGGCAGCTATGATAGCGGAGGCAGTCGAGGTCCCAGTCATTCTGGTGGGCGGAAACCGCAGCGTTGCGGTTCTTGAAAACATCCTTGGATCAACACCGATCAAGTATTTCTCATTTTCAAGAACGTTGCTTTCTGAGCCGGATCTTCCCAATAAATGGCAGCAAGGGTCCAACGACCGTCCCCGGTGCGTATCCTGCAATCGATGCTGGGGAAAAGATAAAAATATGTGCATCCTGGACAGGAAGAACGAGGAGTAAATAGAAGTCATTTTGATCTCCGCACGCTGTAATTCCCATGGAATGGCTTGCGGGGATCAAACTCAACATATACCACAACAGTCATACACTGACCTGAGCATCCACTTTGAGGGAAAAACTTTTCCCGGCGACATCCTGCATTCCAGCCAACACCAAAGACAGACTACCAACCCAAGGTATAATACCCAGCAAAGACATCATAATTAACTGCGATGTATGCACCTCACGTGTCTCGTGTACACAATACATGATATAGTTTCAATATTACCGGGTTCTCAAGGTATCCGGGCCAAGTTGGAGTTTCAACCATGGCAGGAAAAACATGACAAACTGAACCAGCTTTGCATGAAAGCTGGTTCAGGAAGATGGTGGACCTTTACACCGGTTCACGCTCCAGCTGGTTTCCGATACCATACAGTTTCCAGCCGATTACCCAAGACGGGTTATCTAATAGCAGATTAACTGTGACACCAATATGGTTTTCAACTTTTTTATCGAGGTGCTATGAAGAGACGAATAGACGATCTTATCTTGCGAATAAAAGAGTTGGAAAGGGAGTTATCATTTGAACTGGATAATGAGTTACGCGAAATTCAGGAACGATTTCGATACACCCATAGATCAGGGTAAGGTTCGTTTTCAGAAAAGTGCCCTAGCCACTCAGAAAACCTTTAAAAAGAATCTCTACCGTTATTTTCGCGAATCACATTTGATGTTTGTCCTGACCACTCCGGTCATCTATTCACTTCTCGTTCCGCTTATCTTGCTGGACGTATTCCTGACCCTCTACCAGGTTTTCTGTTTTCCTGTTTACCAGATAACGAAAGTTGCCAGAAAGGAATATGTCATAATTGACAGACAACACCTTGCCTACCTCAATCTTGTCGAAAAAGTGAACTGCATGTACTGCGGCTACGCCAACGGACTCCTTGCCTATGCATTGGAAATTGGTTCAAAAACTGAGGAATACTGGTGTCCGATCAAGCATGCCAAAAAAACCAAAGACCCTCACTCAAGATACCAGAAATTTCTGAAATACGGAGATGCTGAAGGGTACAAGAGTAAAATGGACGAATTCAGAAAGACTGAAGCCAGCCAGGACTAATTGGTACATTCAAGTTTTATACATATCTTTCAAAGTGAAGGTTTCAGGGATTGGCTCTTCTCAAATTTTCTCACCTCTGGCAATAGACTTACTTACTGCAACAGTTGAAATCCCCAGCCGTCGACCCATTGAAGCCATGCTCTCTCCCCTTTCCCGCACGGCTCAAAAAGAGCGCAAGCAGCGGGCCGTTACCAACCGTTTATACGTACCAGATTGCCAGATCTCATGGACATCCATATCCAACAATTGCGCCACCTTTTGAGCAATCACATCCACACCCTTACCTTCTTCTCCGGTAGAGTAACTCGATTTACTTAAGCTCTTTGTTGTATCGCCAGCGCTCTTGAACACGGACGCGATTCCCCTGCCGTTTCAATTCAGAATAATCAGCAGTCTTCTTTGTATCTACTACGGCGATATTTCGTTCTGACAGGCCGGCTGTGGGCAGAGGCCTCAGGTTATTGAGGCACTATGAAAGTGGCCATTGCACGCTGAGCAACGGAGCATATGCAGAATACGATTGTTCTCGGTCTGGCAAGTCTGATAATCTGTTGGAGAATGATCATTATAACAGCCACAAGGTGGGAACCGGAAAATTTCGCTCAAGTATGACCATGGAGGAGAAAAATGGCAATCTATGACCGTGACCAGCCAAAAGACAGTTGCGGGTTCGGACTGATCGCCCACATGGAAGGAGAGCCGAGTCACCGGATCATAAGAACCGGGATTCATTCGCTTGCCAGAATGGCACATCGCGGCGGGATCGCCGCTGACGGCAGAACCGGAGACGGCTGCGGGCTGTTGCTGCAGAAACCGGATTCGTTTTTCAAGGCGGTGGCCGCAGAGAACAACTGGCAACTGGGCAACCGATATGGGGTCGGCATGCTGTTTCTGAGCCAGGACCCGGCCGCAGCCTCACACGCACAACAGGTACTTGATGTGGAGCTCGCCCGGGAGACGCTCACGGTGGTGGGGTGGCGCGAGGTGCCGGTTGACCCAGAGGTACTGGGGCGGTTGGCGGTTGAGACAATGCCGAGAATTGTGCAGGTGATCATCAATGCGCCCTTTGCCTGGGGGGCTACGGACCTGGAACGGCGGCTCTACATGGTTCGCCGCCGGGTGGAGAAGCTACTGGCTGACGACCCGTCATTCTACGTGGTCAGCCTCTCCAACCTGGTTGTGGTTTACAAGGGGCTCTGCCGCCCGGTGGATTTGGCGAAATTCTTCCCGGATCTGGCTGATCTCCGGATGCAGTCATCCATCTGTTTGTTTCACCAGCGCTTTTCCACCAATACCCTGCCCCGATGGGAGTTGGCCCAGCCCTTTCGCTTCCTGGCCCATAATGGCGAGATCAATACCATAACCGGCAACCGGCAATGGGCCAGGGCCCGCAGCTACAAATTCCGTTCACCACTTTTGCCCGACCTGCAGGAGGCGGCCCCCTTTGTCAATGAGTATGGTTCAGACTCTTCGGCGCTGGACAATATGCTGGAACTGTTCCTGGCAGGTGGCATGGGCCTGTTTCGGGCCTTCAGGCTGCTGATCCCGCCTGCCTGGCAGAATCACCCCGATATGGATGAGGACCTGCGGGCGTTTTACGACTTCAACTCCATGCATATGGAGCCCTGGGACGGACCTGCAGGGATAGTCATGAGTGATGGCCGTTTTGCCGCCTGCGGGCTTGACCGCAATGGCCTCAGGCCGGCGCGATATGTGGTGACCAGGGATAAACTCATTACCCTGGCTTCGGAAGTGGGGATCTGGGACTATGACCCTGACGAGGTGGTTGAAAAGGGCAGAGTCGGGCCCGGGGAGCTCTTTGTCATCGATACCCACACAGGCCGGCGCTGGACCAGCTGGGATATCGACCGGGAGCTAAAATCACAGCACCCGTATAAGAAGTGGCTGACCGCCTGCTGCGCCAGACTTACGGCTGGTATCGAAGAACAGCTGGAAGACTTGGTGGAACCTGAAGAGTTGCTGGCTTTCCAGAAAATTTTTGGTTACAGCCGGGAAGAGATCGAGCAGGTTATCCGGGTGCTGGGGGAGACGGCTAAGGAGGCGATGGCCTCCATGGGGGATGACACCCCCATGGCGGTGCTCTCCAGCCGGGATAGAAGTCTCTATGACTACTTTCGCCAGAAATTTGCCCAGGTGACCAACCCGCCGATTGATCCGTTGCGCGAGAGCCATGTGATGTCCCTGACCACCTGCGTTGGCCGTGAGCAGAATGTGTTTAACGAGACCCGTGGGCATGCGCACCGGGTCCAGTTCGACTCACCGATTCTGACCGACATCAGTTATCGGCAGCTTCTGGGGCTGGAGGAGGAGTATTACCGCCATGAGGTGATCGACCTGAATTACAGCGAAGACACAAGCCTTGAGCTGGCATTGCACGAGTTGTGTGACCGGGTTCTGGCCAGTGCCAGAAATGGCATCGTGTTGATCGTGCTGTCCGACCGTGAATGCCGGGAAGGAACCCTGCCCATTCCGGCGGCGATGGCGGTGGGGGCTGTACAGCAGGCCCTGATTGAAAATCATCTGCGTTGTGACACCAATATAATTGTTGATACCGGCAGTGTACGGGATCCGCATCAATTTGCTGTTCTGTTGGGCTATGGGGCCACTGCGATCCATCCCTGGCTGGCCTTTGCCACCCTGAAGTCGCTATCGACAACGGGAGTCATCGCACTCGATCATTCCGAGGTAATCGATAATTATTTGAGGGGGATCAACACCGGACTGTTGAAGATTATCTCCAAGATGGGGATATCCACCATCGCCTCCTATCGCAGCTCCCAGCTTTTTGAGGCGGTCGGCCTCGGCGAAAGTGTGGTGGACTTCTGCTTTCGCGGAACTGCCAGCAGGATAGGAGGAGCCAATTTCATTGATTTTCATAAGGAACAGCTAGCCCGTTCCCGCTACGGCTGGCTGGCTCCACATCGGCCGCTGCCCCCTGGCGGGTTGGTGAAATACGTGTACGGGGGCGAGTACCATGCCTTCAATCCTGATGTGGTGCATACCCTGCAAAGGGCGGTGCGCTCGGGTGATTACGGAGAATATCGCAGCTATTGTAAGTTAGTCAATAGCCGGCCGATATCAAGCTTGCGCGATCTGTTGCAGGTGGAGGGGGGCGCCGGCGCCATTGCGCTTGATGAAGTCGAACCGGAGGAGAACTTTTTCCCGCGGTTTGATTCTGCCGCGATGTCCATCGGAGCCTTGAGCCGGGAAGCTCACGAGGCCCTGGCCATTGCTATGAACCGCCTCGGTGGATTTTCCAACAGCGGTGAAGGCGGTGAGGATCCAGGCCGGTTCGGAACAGAGCGGATGTCGCGAATCAAGCAGGTTGCATCCGGCAGGTTCGGCGTGACTCCGCATTATCTGGTAAACGCCGATGTTATTCAGATTAAGATGGCCCAGGGCGCAAAACCCGGTGAGGGCGGTCAGTTGCCGGGGCACAAGGTGACCGAACAGATTGCCGGGCTTCGGTATTCCATTCCCGGAGTAACCCTTATTTCACCACCACCTCATCATGATATCTACTCCATTGAGGATCTGGCCCAGCTTATCTTTGACCTCAAACAGGTCAACCCGGATGCCCTGGTCAGCGTCAAACTGGTGAGTGAGCCTGGGGTGGGCACCATCGCCACCGGGGTGGCCAAGGCCTATGCCGATCTCATCACCATTTCCGGCTATGACGGGGGCACGGGCGCAAGTCCGCTCACCTCGGTAAAATATGCCGGCAGCCCCTGGGAGATCGGTCTGGCCGAGACCCAGCAGGCACTGGTGGAAAATGGTTTGCGTCACAAGGTGCGGCTACAGGTGGACGGAGGTTTGAAGTCGGGACTGGATATCGTCAAGGCCGCTGTACTCGGGGCAGAGAGCTTCGGTTTTGGTACCGCACCGCTGATTGCCCTTGGCTGCAAGTACCTGCGTATCTGTCACCTCAATAACTGCGCGACCGGGGTGGCTACCCAAGACGAGACCCTGCGGCGGGAATATTTTTCAGGACTCCCCGAGATGGTGATGCATTATTTCCGCTTTCTGGTACGTGAGACCCGGGAGATCATGGCTGAGCTGGGGATCAGTCGGCTGGTGGACCTCATTGGCAGGACCGACCTGCTCCGGGAGTTGGATGGGCAAACACCGAAGCAGCGGCGGATAACGCTCGTCGACATTATCACCCCGCCAAGCGGCAGCAAAGGCGTGGCGCTTTATAACAGTGAACTCAACATCCCGGACGATCCGGGCAATCTCAACCTGCGGCTGGCCGAAGAGCATGAGGAGGCTGTGCTCGAGCAACGGGGGGGACGAGGCAGGTATCAGATCCGCAATACCGATCGATCGGTTGGGGCGAGGCTCTCAGGGCTGATCGCCATGCACCACGGCAATATAGGCATGGAACATGCGGCGCTGAAGCTCACATTTACCGGCACCGCCGGCCAGAGCTTTGGGGCGTGGAACGCTGGGGGGCTCAATATGGTGCTCAACGGGGACGCCAATGATTATGTCGGCAAGGGCATGGCAGGTGGCAAACTGGTCATCAGACCACCTGTCGGTGTAGCATATGCTTCCAATGAGGCGTCCATCATCGGCAACACCTGCCTCTACGGCGCCACCGGCGGCAGGCTCTATGCCGCCGGCCGTGCCGGTGAGCGGTTCGCGGTACGTAATTCCGGGGCAAGAGCGGTTGTTGAAGGTATCGGCGATAACGGTTGCGAGTACATGACCGGCGGGGTGGTGACCATCCTCGGCTCTACCGGGGTAAATTTCGGGGCAGGCATGACCGGAGGCTTCGCGTACGTGCTCGACCAGGACGGTAGGTTTTCCGGCCGCACCAATTTGGAGCTGGTCGAAGTGCTGGAGCTGACTGAACACGAGATCCTGCTTGAGCATTTACGCGGGATCATCAGCCACCACCAGCGTGAGACCGCTAGTCTCAAGGCTGAAGAGATTTTAAGCGATTTCGATAAATTCGCGCCACTTTTTCGGCTGGTAAAGCCAAAGACCAGTAACCTGGAGACCCTGCTGGGGCATCGGGGCACCTCGCCTGTGGAGATGCTGGCCAATACCCATTGACAGGCATCAGAGGCGATGGAGCCGGGATTCTGCAAAAGCGGAGATAATTATGAACCAGAATCTGTATCAGTTTCTTGAGGTGGACCGGGTTGACCCGCCCAAACACAGAATAGATAAGTGCCGGGAGACGTTTGATGAGATCTATCAAAAGTTTCGTAATACCCAGCTGAAAATGCAGGCTGATCGCTGTATCGAGTGCGGTAATCCCTACTGCCAATGGAAGTGCCCTGTGCACAATTTTATCCCCGAGTGGCTCAAGCTGGCCAACGAGGGACGCATTATGGAGGCAGCAGAGCTCTGCCATCAGACCAACAGCCTGCCTGAGGTCTGTGGCAGGGTCTGCCCCCAGGACCGGTTGTGCGAAGGTGCCTGTACCCTGAATCCTGATTTCGGGGCGGTGACTATCGGCGCGATCGAGAAACATATTGTCGATACAGCATTCGCCGCGGGTTGGAGGCCGGATCTCAGCAAGGTGAAAAAACATGACCTGAAGGTCGCGGTGGTGGGGGCTGGTCCTGCGGGTTTGGCCTGCGCCGATGTCCTGGTCAGAAACGGTGTCGCGCCAGTGGTCTTCGACCGTAATCCTGAAATCGGCGGACTCCTCACCTTTGGTATCCCTCCCTTCAAGCTCGATAAGGAGGTGATGCGGCTACGTCGCGAGATATTCACCGAAATGGGTATTGAATTCAGGCTCGCGGTTGAGATCGGTAAAGATGTGGAGTTTGAGCAGCTGCTGGGCGATTATGATGCAGTCTTTGTCGGGATCGGCACCTATACTGATATCCGAGGTGGCTTTTCGGGTGAGGATGTCGATGGGGTGTATGCGGCCCTCCCCTACCTTATCGCCTCCACGGACCGGTTGCTGGGGATTTCGCGGCCTGAACACCCATACACGGATTTTGCCGGGCAGCGGGTCGTGGTGCTTGGCGGCGGTGACACAGCCATGGATTGCGTGCGAACTGCCGTCAGGCAGGGGGCGAGTTCGGTGGTATGCGCCTATAGGCGGGACGAGCGCAACATGCCCGGCTCGGCCCGGGAAGTGCAAAATGCGCGGGATGAAGGGGTGGAATTTAAGTGGAATCTGCAGCCGCTTAGCATCCAGGCCGGGAGCAATGGCCGGGTATGCGGAGTTGAGGTGATCACCACCAGGCTCGGCGAGGCGGATGAGCAGGGCAGACGAAGACCGGAACCGGTCAACGGAACCCAGCAGGTGCTGCCGGCAGATGCGGTCATTATGGCTTTTGGCTACCGGCCTTCCCCACCGCCATGGCTCGAAGACCAGGGTGTGTCGCTGAGCGATTATCGGCTCATTATTGCGCCGGAGCACGGTGACTATCCTTTCCAAACCAACAATCCCAAGGTTTTTGCAGGTGGTGATGCCGTGCGTGGCTCAGATTTGGCGGTTACAGCCATCTACGAGGGACGATGTGCTGCTGAAGGGATAATGGCCTGGCTTGGACTGCCAGTCTGATTATTGTCATTCTTACGCTATGTCAGAGGAATGTTCAGCAGGACGACCGAAACTAAAGGAGACTAATAATACGTTCATGGATGTCCGCTTTTGTTACTGGCTCGCTTGATTCCCTGACAAACGTCCCCCCCACTCCAGGCACCTCGCGTAATATTCCTGCCGTGAGGCAGCAAGGGTGTTTCGAATTTTGCTGACATTTAAGACCGTAGTGGAAATTGCAAGAAAACATACAGTTGACATCGCCAGCATTAAAGCTGGCAATCACTATGGATGGTGAAAACCACTTTAATCCGGCGAGTTCCCGTTAGCTTTCAAGAGTAATCCCGGAGGTGAGATGGATATCTTTTTCAAAACCGTGACCTGGTGTGGTTCCCTGATCATTCTCCTGCCGGTTGCTGCAGTACTCGGCCTGCTTGTCGTGCAAAGAAACGGTATTGTTGATGTATTCCTCATTATTGGGGGGCTTTGCGGCAGCTCTTTCCTCTCCCATTCGCTCAAACTTTTTTTTGCCAGGCCACGCCCCCCGGCGGAAGGGCTTCTGGTCGATATGCCCTCGGATTTCTCTTTCCCAAGCGCCCACACTGCCCAGATTTTCGCCTTTACCATTGCCTGTGGGATCACCTTCAGTAAGCAGATGCCTGCCCATATGGTGTTGCCACTTTGGCTGGCCCTAATCACTCTTGCTGTTATTGTTGGGTATTCGAGGATTTATCTCCAGGTTCATTATGTGTCGGATGTTATTGCTGGAGGCCTGTTGGGCATCGGCTGGCTATTTATTTTGCACCGGATCTTGATCTTCTTTGAGGCATAATGCTCAAAAACGAGGTGAAGAATGAAAAATAAATTTTCAAAGAGTGATGATGGTGGCTATCATCCGCTGCAAAAAGTGCGAGTCGTGCTTTCTGGATTGAAATATGCTGTTCGTTATGACTTTAGTGTTACCTACAAACTGGTACTCTCGGCGATTGTCCTCTCCACCTTTTTCTTTTTCCGCCAGTGGATAGATTTTCTCCTTCTTGCTGCAGCAACCACCATGATGCTGATGGCAGAGCTGTTCAACAGCGCCATAGAAGCTCTTTGCGACTTCATCACAACAAAGGAAAGTCATAAGGTCAAAGTGATAAAAGATATTTCAGCTGCCGCCGCCGGGATATGTATTTTTTTCTGGGCGGTGATACTGGTGATAGAAAGTTACCGAATCTTGCGTTTTTTGTTTTAAATCACTGCGGCCTGAGAAACAGTTATGCAAATACCAACAACCGGGGGAATTTCAACCTGCCCATACCTACTAACTTCTTGTTATGCCTTATTTTGTTTGCGCTTGCAACCGCGCGAAACGATCGCGAATCGTGTCTACGTTACCGAGTGTGAAATATGCGGAATACGAGAACGACAGTTCTGGGGTGAGCGCGAACGTTCGCAATGGCGCGATATACGAACAGTCGGTGCCAGAGCCACCCTTGAACCGATACGCTGTCGCTTCTGTCGTGCCGGGCACATAGACACCGATCCCGTTTCCATACTCATCAACAAAGGCGGCCCAGCTTTCAGAAAGAGCGACATGCTCGTTGGGCCAGCCAGGTTTCTTTCGCGTCAATGCTGAACCGGTCCACGGTTTTTGTCCAGTGTAGGTGACGAGCGTGGATAATTTTGGTGAAACGAACACTGCTGGCATCTCTTGATACCAAGGTTTATGCGATTTCAAACCGTTGTAAGTGAATTTGAAGCGCACTCGAACAATAGGCCCGTCCAGCTCGACCCACTGTTCCATCGTGCAATCTTCCAGCAATTGGCCAGATGCCCAATGGCGCGGGACGGTTTTGGCATATGCGGTTGTACCCGTGGCTTTGAAATTCACGAGTTTTGCAGCCTTGCCTTTGGAGTCGCCGCCTTGCACAGGATTATAACGCCACGGCTTGTCACCCCAACGTGAGCCGTCTTTGTCACCGTAATACGACTGTTGGATTAACCTGCCGTGATCGTCGTGGTTGAGAGCGTTGAATCTAGAGTTTCGGTCAGAAAGGTACCCTATAGCGCCGCCATGAGAGCGTAACAGTCCAACGCGCAACTCAGCGTTTTGGATGTACACCCAATCTTCGCTTCGTTCGGCGTCTTTCGATTGCGACTCCACCGCGATGGCGACTAAGGCCACAAGCGCCAGCAAAACAATTGAGGCGTGATTTTTTCTGATTGCGTGCTCCTTGTTCCGAAGCGAAGAAATAGGGGACAAACCAGAATGGCGCTAGTTTAAGCCTTTTTTTCATATCTGCTCCGATGCTGTATTTCGACCATTTCACTTCTAGGTTTGTTGAGTAACTGATAAGGTTTTGGTCTTCGCTTAAGACACCGCGGATCGCTTCGTCCAGGCCTGTCGAAAACTTTGCAACGAGCCACGACAAAGGATAAATCTGAGAGCATGTTTTGTCTTTCATTTGTGCTCAACCTAGAGGACCCCAACCGTGGTTCCCAACTTCTAATAGCCTGTAGACTTCCTTTGAAACTGATAGACCGGATATCAATGTCTACCAGCTGTGTCGCTTGTAACATTATGCGCCGGATGCAGTTGTACGCTATGAAGTACATTAAAATTTCTTTCTTTATCATTTCAGGCGATTGGCACCGGAGGATATCAAATCCCATCGTTGTCTTGATATCACGAAAGAAAAGTTCGACATCCCAACGCTTAAGGTATAACGCTGCAATTTCGTCTTTCAGGTACTGATCTTGATCGATTAGCGTGGTAACAATATGAAATTCTTTTGTTCTAAACCCTGATTGAGTCACCTTTACTTTGATTTGTCTCATAACGAGTTTGTCGGGAAGGTCCTCCCAGGTTTTCCGCGAATACGACACCATTTCCCTGTATACTGGTTTTTTCCATTCAATCAGTAGATCATCAGGAGCGAATTCTTTAATGCAGTTTTTCCTACCGACTGGTTTTCTACGAGCAAGTGTTATCACACTATCAACACAGCGTTTTTTCAGCTCGGCTAAATCGAAGTAACTACAAAAACCTTTATCACCAAGAAAGATATCACCAGCCTCAAAGGTGGACCACTGCTTACGGAACAATGGAAGTTCGTTACTCTTTTTATTACCGATGGCATAGCTGAGCATTGTTCCGGTTTGCAATGAAAAGTATGCGCATATTCGTGCTGAGGGGAAGCCGCATCCTGGTTTCTGGTTCGATGACTGTGGCCAAAGCTCTTGATTTTCTGCTGTATCCGCCATTGTAACACCTGTCCCATCAACAACAATTACCTGGCGATCATTTAATGAATGAGATGCACGTCGTGCTCCGGACCATTTAGCAGTATGTTGAAACACCTCAACAAGCAGATTTTCATCTAATTTCTTACGTGCACAGCAATATGAAGCGGTAGATGATGATGGAAGCCGAAGGCCGTGGTTAGATGCATATGATTGCAACTTTTTTACAGCTTCTCTACATCCACCGTCTGCATCAAGGACTTGGCCTAAGAAGGACCAAAAAGTGTTTTCCTTGGTAAACAAACGTCGTCTGCTCATCTTTCCCGAAGGATCCTGTTTGAGCAATTTCGTGGGAATGAATTGCCCAAAAATCTCTCCTATCTGTTTAAAAGAGTTCTGTCTGAGGGAAGTGATTTTTCGAGCAAATTTTTGTTGTTGGCTATGAGGTTTTCTACCTCGTTTGGGAAGGTGAAAACCGGGCAACATTGGCATGATTTGGTGTTGGTTTCGCATAGCAAATTATACCAATTTTTGCCAATATATTCAGTTGCTTTTCACCTATAAAACACGCTTAAACTAGCGCCATTCGGGACAAACCATGTTTTAGACTTTACTAATTCGTTTTTCTAGGACGGCCTGGCCTGAGGCTCCCTCAATAAAACGGACAGATTAATTAGAGAGCCTCACTCTGATCCCTTTTATTTTTGCAAAGTTATTTTTTTGATTTTGAAAGTGAATGAAAAAAAACATAAATGAACCCAAACATAACAGCAAAACTAAACAAGGCTCTTGTCAAATCATCATTTGACCAATAATAGGTCACACGATAACCATAAGACATAACACACAACACACTTACAAGACTAAGAAAATGCCAATGTTTTTTTCATTCATTCTTCTACACCACAATTGATAATATTGAACAAATCGGGGACATCCTCTCACAAGATTATGGCTGAACTCCTCATCTAATGATCTTTGCCTAAAGAGTGACGCAGGAGATCCTCAAGGCCTACATACTCAAGTGCGGACTCATGGGTCGCCATGAGATCAACAGATGGGGCGATTCCATGATCAAGGGCTTCTTTCCACCTCGAGGCACAAAGGCACCAGCGATCCCCAGGTTTCAATCCTTTAAAACCGAACATCGGTATCGGTGTGCTGAGGTCATTCCCCATATCCTTTGAAAAGCTGAGAAACTCCTCTGATACCACCACACACACGGCATGAACTCCAATATCCTCTTCTGTTACTTTGCAGTCTCCCTCTCGGCTAAAGCCTGTCAGAGGATCAAGGCTGCAGGTTTCGAGCGGTACCCCTAATACGTTCTTATGTGCTGTCATGGCAAATCCTTTCCGGGACAGGTTGGCAGGTGAATTTTGTCGCAGGTATCATCAGAGCAAAACTGCTGCATCTTCATTGTTATTCGCAATTTCAGATAGATGCTATGTATGTTTTGAGCTCAAGGCAAGTGAAAACAATTTAATTCCCCAGAAGGTTTGGTCGCTATTGCCTCTTTGGGCTGTGAAAATAATTTTACTCACATTAGTCGAAGATAGCCTCTTTTCATGGCCGGGTAGAGTCTATAAATTTAATTCTGTTATTGAACTGCACGACTCCTTCGCTGTATTGCTGAGGTTGTAATTGCAGAAATGCAGCACAAAGTGTCGTCAGGTTGCAGTGGAATAATGTTCTTGGCAGAGAACTCTTGTAAAAGAGGGTCGCCAATGTGCTGGCCTCTTGTCTCATGACTCGGTAACTTCCTACTCGTATTGTAATTGAGCCAGTGATGAGTTAGGGTTGTTGATGATTACTTATTGAAACTAATCAAAAAATAGACGGATATTTTCACAAAACGCATTCAGCTTTTGAAGCAGCCTATGAAAATTGCGGTGAACTACTTCTTTGCAATTCTGGCCCTGACCTATTATGGCGGTCAGGTCTGACCGTTCATGGCAACCTTGTCCCCCGTGCGGCTGGGGACGGTGATCGGTTTAGGTTTTTTGCCCCTGCTCCTAATCAGGGGGCCAATGGTAAAGCATTTCCTAGCTGGTGCAAGCCATATTCACCGACCAGCCAGGGCCTTTATCCTCGACTTCGGCATCTGCCTCGGGGCGGCACTTCTTACCAATCTCTACTTTCTTCTGGTGCTGGGTTTACCGATCTACAGCCTGCTCTCCCTTTTTATCGGTTGCTTCATCGCCGGTTTTTTTATCGGTCTTGATTCCTCCTTGGCTACAGAACGAAAGGGAATTCTGGAAGCCATGGAAGAAAACCAGGAGATCCCGATACCTACCAGATTTTTTTCGTTGAGCAGAAAATACGCTCTGGTGGCCGTAATCACCACCGTGCTGGTTGGGATAGTACTCGTGCTGGTATTTGTGCGTGATGTGGAGTGGCTCACAGAGACATCCAAGGATCCTGATGCTATCATGGATGCGAAACTGTCAGTTATCTATGAGATATTGTTTATTATTGGAGCATTGCTGATTCTGGTCACTAACCTGATCGTCTCCTACTCCAGAAACCTCAAGCTGCTGTTCAAAAACCAGACCAATGTCCTGGAGCAGGTGCAAAGAGGAGATCTCAGCCGCAAGGTGGCGGTGGCCACCAGAGATGAGTTCGGGGTGATTGCCGGCCATACCAACCATATGATCGACGGGCTCAGGCACCGCTTCGAGTTGATGAGCGCTCTGCGGCTCGCCGAGGAGGTGCAGCAAAACCTGTTGCCAGTGAAGAGCCCGTATCTTAAGGGATATGATATCAGCGGATTCTCTCTTTACTGTGATCAGACTGGGGGGGATTATTACGATTACTTCCTGCTCCCCGATGAGAAGTTTGGTGTCGCGGTGGCCGATGTATGCGGCCACGGTGTCGGGGCTGCGATGCTGATGACCAGCGTCCGGGCTTATATGGTCTCGGCTATCCAGACGTACACCAATCCCGCTGATCTACTTGCCACCGTTAACAAAAACCTTACCAAGGACTGTGCTATCAGTGGTGTTTTCACCACCATGTTCTTCCTGGAGATCGATCAAGCAAGCAAAGTTATACGATGGGTCCGGGCGGGGCACGAACCGGCTGTATATTACCGGAGAGAAACCGGCCAGTTCACAGAGCTGGGGGGCAAGGGGCTGGTACTCGGAGTGGATGCCGATTTCAGGTTTGAGAACCAGGTCGAGCAGAACCTCAGTGAAGGCGATATAGTAGTCATCGGCACTGACGGCATTCATGAAACCATGAACAGGCAAAACCTCCTGTTCGGTAAAAAACGGCTGCGGGAGCTGATTGAGCATAACTCGAGCAGATCAGCCAGGGAAATTCAGCAAGAGGTGGTTCTTGAGGTGGAACGGTTTCGTGACGGGCTTCCCCAGGAGGATGACATCACTCTGGTGGTCATAAAGATAGGATAGTCCGGCTGGCCTGCTGAGAATAAATCGGGGACATCCATGATAAGTATTGTCCCCTTTTTACTCCCCAGAGCTTTCTGCAACGGAGGTGGCTGGCACGAATTAACATTTTTTACCTTGCCATACAGTGTCCAGGCTATGCTATCAGTCGCATGAAAACGATACAGATACCGCAGCGGATCCTTGGGAAAAGAGCCCGAACTGAACCTTTGAGAAGTCGATGGCCAAACGGTAATCGGCCTGGAACCACCGCTCAGAATTGATTGAAAGCCGGGTCGATCAAGGCTCAAAACTGCTTATAATGAAGTTTATGAATTGTGGATCTCGACATCAGCGGGCTCTTGAGGGGCCCAGCCCTTCCCCTGCACGCCGGGTTGTTCATTCTGTCTGTCTCGCCCTGCTGGTGATGCTGCTTTTTTTTCTGGGGGGCTGTTCGCCGCTTAGTATGGTGAACACCATCGCCCCCGATGACGGCTTCGTCCTCGACGGGGCTATCGGCTATGGTCCGCTGGAACGCCAGAAACTCGATGTCTACTACCCCGAGGTCCGTACCCCCCAGAAACCGGTACTGGTCTTCTTTTACGGGGGCAGCTGGCTGCGCGGGGATCGGCAAAAATATCGGTTTGTCGGCCAGGCCCTGAGCTCACGCGGGTATGTGACCGTCATACCCGATTACAGGCTCTACCCGGAGGTGCAGTTCCCAGTCTTCATCGAAGACGGAGCAGCATCCGTGGCCTGGGTAAAGGACAATATCGCCGAATCGGCAAACGGCATCGTGCTGATCGGCCATTCGGCCGGGGCGCATCTGGCAGCGCTGCTGGCTCTCGATAACCGCTACCTGGAACAGGAGGGCATATCCGAGCGCACCATCAGCGGCATGATCGGACTGGCCGGGCCCTATGCCTTTGAACCTGAAAATTTTCGGCGCTTCAGAGCGATATTTGCCACGGCCCACCCCCCGGAAATCTCCAGACCGATAACCTATGCCCGCGGCGATGCGCCGCCGCTGCTTCTTTTGCACGGCACCGATGACAATGTGGTTCTGCCTCTTCACTCCCAGCTCCTGCAGGAGCGGGTGGATGATCAGAACGGCAGGGTGACGCGCCTCGAGCTTGAGGGTGTTGATCACTTCGACATCGTGCTGGGACTTTCCGAGCCGTTTACCCATCTGGCCCCCGGAGTCCTCCCCTGTCTTGAGCGGTTCATTCGGGAACAGACCTGAGCCGATTGAACCATTCAGCACCGCGGCGTGTACCTCTGACCTGCTGCACATCTCTGTCCGGCAGGATCTTTGTTGTACTTTTTGAGGCTACTTTGATGCTACTCTAAGGTAGGTAAACAACGCGTGATAAAATAGGTATGCCAGGTTTCTGCGTGATGAAAAGTGGTGTCATGAGGGTCTGAACCGGAGTCTGGTGGCTGCAACATCAGGAGGAAATGATGAAACGCATGATCCAGTTCGTCACAGCTGTTTTTATCTGTCTGATCAGTTTGAATCTCTATGGCGAGGACCTCAAGCTCAGCGATGAAACCGAAGATTGCCTGGGCTGCCACTCCGAGCTCCATCCGGGGCTGGTTTCGTCCTGGCAGGCCAGCCGGCACAGCAGGGTGTCTCCTGCCCAAGGGCTGACCAAACCGGATCTGGAGCGCCGCGTCTCTTCCCCCGACACCCCTGACGAGCTTCAGCGGGTGGTGGTGGGCTGCTACGAGTGTCACAGCCTCCGGACCGAGGAGCACAGCGACGCCTTCGAGCACAACGGCTACAGAATCAACGTGATCGTCAGCTCGGCCGACTGTGCCACCTGTCACAGCGTCGAGGCCGAGCAGTACGGCAGGAATATCATGGCACACGCCTACGGCAACCTGGTCGACAATACGCTCTACCAGGATTTCACCAAGGTGGTGAACAATCATTACACCTACGAGAAGGGGCAACTGACCATAGGCGAGGGCGACATGCTCACCGAATACGAGTCCTGCCTCTATTGTCACGGGACCAAAGTGGAAGTCAAGGGGCTCGTTACCCGGGATACCGACTATGGTGAACTCGAATTTCCCGACCTCGAGGGCTGGCCCAATCAGGGCGTCGGCCGCATAAACCCCGACGGCAGCCTGGGAGCCTGTTCATCCTGTCACACCAGGCACTCGTTTTCCATCGAAATCGCCCGAAAACCGTCAACCTGTTCGGAATGCCACAAAGGGCCCGACGTGCCGGCATATAAAGTCTACGAGGTCAGTAAACACGGCAATATCTACCAAGCGAAAATGAGCGACTTCAATTTTACCGAAGTTCCCTGGCGGGTGGGCACCGACTTCACTGCGCCCACCTGTGCAGCCTGCCATGCCAGCCTGCTGGTCTCGCCCGAGGGAGAGGTCATCGCCGAACGGACCCATCAGTACAACGATCGGCTCAGCTGGCGTCTTTTCGGTGTGCCGTATGCCCACCCGCACCCGATCGATGCGAACCTGGAAAAGGTTGTGAATTCACAAGGGCTGCCGCTGGCCGTGGAACTGAACGGTGAACCGGTTGCCGAATTCGTGCTCAGCAAAGAGCAGCAGCTGGAAAACAACAACAGGATGAAGGCGGTATGTCTCACCTGCCACTCCACCCAGTGGGTGGAAAACCACTTTAAGCGGCTCGACAACACGATACATACCACCAACCGCATGACCTATCAGGCAACCAAGATACTGAGCGATATTTGGGCCGGCGGTTTCGAGAAGGGGTTGCCCCAGGGCGAGAACATCTTCGATGAACAAACCGAGAGAATGTGGACGACCATCTGGCTCTTCTATGCCAATTCCAGCCGGTTCGCCTCAGCCATGGCCGGCGGCGGCGATTATGCCGTCTTTGCCAACGGACGCTACCAGACCACCGAACAGCTCAGAAAGCTGCTGGATCAACTGAAGCTGTATCGCGCCCTGGAGGAGAAAGAAGAGGTCGAAAAGTGAAGTGACCAGCCCATGAAGGCGGGCCGATATGGTGATCAGCGCCGGTAGGCGCTGATCAGGTCAACCTCGAGCCTGAATGGTCCAGCCTGTTTTTCAGAAATGAGAAAGCCGATCTGCTGGATCTTCCCTGGTGAGACTGGGTCCACGCCGCTCAACATGCGTCCTCTGAAGACAGGAACGCACTCGCTGAAAGGAACCTCCACCATCACCCACGTGTCGGCTTCAGTCTGGAACGTGTAGCGATAGGCTACGCCGTCGAAACTGGAGTCGAGCCGCAGCCTGAACTGATAGGTGTTGCCGTCGCCCCGGACACGCAGGACGATGCCGTCATAACCATCCAGTCTGTGGGGACGGGGCAGGGTGCGGGTCGAGGAGAACCCACCGTTGTTCTCCAGCGAGAGGGTTCCCCGGAACACAGCGGTGCCCGAGTCGGTTCTGATATTTTCACCCCGCGATAATCCGCCCATCACGCCGTCATTCACCACCCGCCAATCCTGCAGGTCAGCCGGATTTTCAAAGTCGAAAATAAATAGTAAATAGGAGACAGACCAGAATGGCGCTAGTTTAAGCCCTTTTTAGCAACATATTTACTCCTGTGTGGAATCTCTCTCATAATGGCCCTGGGCTTAGTCATTAGCTGGAATGGTTTTGGTCTTCGCTTTTTGCATCTCGGTTCGCTTCGCCCAGGGCGTATTGAGATTCTATTGCTTACCACTGCAGTCATGAGATCTTTGATAATTCGAAATCGTTCTTTGTTGGTGAGATTCTTACTGGTTAATCTTGGCTCCCAATTTCTGACTGCCTGAAGAGTTCCTTTAAAGCTAATTTCACGCAACTCACTATTTTGCTTGGATGCGGATTCATGCATCATTCTTCTCAGGCAATTATAAGCTATAAAATGCATGAGAACTTCTTTCCTTACCATTTCAGGAGTTCGGCAACGAAGTATGTCAAAACCCATTGTTGTTTTGATATCTCGGAAGAAGAGTTCAACCTCCCACCGCTTGAGATAGGCTGCTGCGAGTTCATCTTTTGAATAGACTTCCGAATCCAACAGAGTGGTAACTATATAAATTTCTTTCGATCTGAAACCAGGCTGATCTACACGAATTCGTATTTGTCGCAGAAAGATCTTTTGTGGGAGCGCTTGCCAGGTTTCTTTTGAATATGAGAGATTTTTGTTAAAAGTCGGTCTACTCCAGGCGATAAGCAAATCATCTGGACCCAATTCTTTGATGCAATTGGATTTAGTTGCAGGCTTTCTACGAGCAACAGCTACAATGCTATCTACCCCTTTATTAAGAAATTTTGTGAGATCGTAGTAACTGTAAAACCCTTTGTCAGCTAAGAAAATGTCTCCATTTTTGAACGTGGACCATTGCTTACGTAACAGCGGTAATTCATGATTTTTTTTATTCCCGATTTCATAGCTGAGTAAAGCTCCACTATTGAGTGAGAAGCATGCACAAATACGGGCTACAGGGAAACCACAACCTAATTTTTGCATCGCAGGTTGTGGCCAGCACTGCTGATTTTCTACGGTGTCTGGCATGCTGACACCTGTTCCATCGACAACAATGATACGGCGATGATTGAGAACGATATCAGTAGATTCTTGTTCCGCCCATGTTGTTGTATGAGTAAAAATGTCAAACAACATATTTTCACTCAATTTTTTCCTGGCGGTGCAGTATGAAGCAGAGGACGATGAAGGGATTTGGAGTGAATTTACAGACGCATACGATTGAAGTTTTCTGACAACCTCTTTACATCCTCCATCAGCATCTAATACTTGCCCGAAAAAAGCCCAGAATGTGTTTTCTTTAGTAAAGAATCGCTTCCGACTCATTGGCCCAGAAACGTCCTGCTTTAAGAGATGGGCAGGAAAATACCCATTAAAAATCTCCCCAATTTGCTTCAACGATTTTTGCTTAATTGAGTTGATTTTATCAGCTAGAACTTTTTGGGGGGAGTGAGGTCTACGACCTCGCCTTGGTAAGTAAAAACCTGGTAGTGTTGGTTTTGCAAGATGTGATTTTTCCATCTGCTATTATACCAAATCACATGTGTATTATCAGCAAGATAGAGCTAAAAAAGGGGCTTAAACTAGCGCCATTCGAGACAGACCACGTTTTAGGATTTGCTAATCCGTTTTCTAGGACGGCCTGGCCGGCCAGGGGTAACGCGACGACCAAGCATCGTTTCGATTTCCTCCTGAAAACAACTTGAGCCAAGGACAAAGTTCCCGTTGGTCGCTTTGCGAATTTTATCGATGTCGCCAGGCTCCAACTCATGACGGAATAACTCTCTGTAAGCCAATTGACGTTCCTGAGCATCCTGCCCCAGTTCTTTATAAATCTGGTGCTGCTTTATCAATTTGGACGAATCACCCTGCCCATTTACTCCATAACTGGACCACCTGTATTCAACAGGATTTTTGACCATTCCTGCACGCACTGGGTTCATCTCAATATAGCGCTGGCAAACAAGAAAATAGTTATTTTGTTGAATAACGCTTGATCTGAAGCGCCCTTCCCATAGCGTACCACTGCGTTTATACGTTCGATTAATATACTGCACATAACGCTGTCCCAGTAACTTCATGAGATTGCCAGCACTCTCTTTTCGCTTTAGCGTCAGCAAAAGGTGGACATGATTGCTCATCAGCACATAAGCGTGAATGGCACAACCCGACTGGCGAGCGTACTCATACAGCCAATCGAGATAAATAACATAATCTTCATCAGCGAAGAAGCAGGCTTGTCGATTATTGCCACGCTGTATGATATGAAGAGGCGTTCCGGGAAGTATGATTCGTGGTCTTCTTGGCATAAGTTATTTTTAACACATTCCGTGGATAAATCACGGATAAAAACGTGGTCTGTCCCCTATTTGCTTCTGAGGCAATTTCTCAACGAATTCGCATTGATTACCATGACGATCAGCAGATGCGTATCAGTCACGAGTCTATCTATCGCTGGATCTACCTGGAGGCCAACTCAGGTGGACAACTCCACCGTAACCTGAGAAGAGGACGAAAAAAACGGCGTAGGCAAAAACGGTATGGATCCGGCCGACGCTTTTCTGACCGGAAATGCATTACCCAAAGGCCACCAATCGTAGAAAGCCGTCAGCGCCTAGGCGACTGGGAAGGTGATACAATGGAAGGGCAAAAAAGCAGTGGGCTTATCGTCACGCTAGTTGAGCGTAAAAGTCGGTACTTAGTGGCAACGAAATTACAAGATAAACAGGCAGCTAGGTTAGCGAAGCAAACCACAAATGCATTGAGCCATATTCCCCGCAAAGCACGTAAGACGTTAACTGTTGATAACGGGACAGAGTTTGCCCAGTATAAGCTGCTGGAGAAAAATGCTTGTCTCGATGTGTATTTTGCCAAGCCACATGCACCTTGGCAACGTGGTGCTAATGAAAACACCAATGGGCTATTGCGGCAGTATTTTCCTAAAGGATCTGACTTCCGAAGCATTACTGAAGTTGAAATAGCAAAAGCCGTAAAGAGAATAAATCATCGGCCACGTAAATGTCTCAATTACCAGACTCCATATGAAGTGTTCTGGAAAGAGGTGCGTGGTGCACTTGCAATTTGAATTCACCTCACCAATGATTTTTTACGTGCTGAGCTTTAGGGGTAATCAGATTTACTCATAAGATAATAAAAGTAACAACAAGAGCAGACTAAAAACAAAAACTATCCATCCAATAAGTTTAAGACTTTTGGGTTCGGCTATTATCGCAGGACCAATCTTTGCCTGCAACCCGTACAAATAACTCAGAACATTGCTCCCAAGAATATGTAAAAGCCCCAAAGTCGCGAAAAAGACACTAGCACCAACCCATTTTCTTAAATCAATATCCTCAATATTACTCAAAAAAAATTTATCAATGACAAAATACAATATAGCCACCGATAAGATACATGTGGTTTCAATTAAAAATGTTTGTTTGGGCGAACCTGAGCCACTATTTTTTTTATTCGGTTGCAAACTCATAACCTATATATTGTTTTATCAATTTTTAAGATAAATTCCGACTACCCGGCATTGTAGGGCTTTTGGAATAGCTATCTGGCTTAATTTGGGACATGTATTCTTTAGGCCAATGTCGGGTAATCTCGGAATTTCTCAATAATATCTATTCACACCCTTCCTTCGCAGAGGGTTCTTCTTCAGATGAAACAGAACCGTAAACTAATGATGGGGGCCAAGAGTAACCCGCATGTCCTGACACACCTACCAAGTTCCCTTCTTTATCAAAATTAGCACCAACACCAATGTGCCTGGCACCAACGCCTGCCTCTGTAGTACCCTTTTCTCCAATAGTTACATCAACTGACCATCCAGCATGAGAAGTTGAATGACTATCAGTCATCCCAGAAGTTTGATCTATACTTGTTGTTGCAGTAGCTATGGTACCCGAAACACCGAATGTCGCCCTTGGAGTTTCCCCTCTCTCCGAAGCGTGACAAGATGTTATAGCTGTAGCTCCTTGCGGCTGGTCCTCAAAACTATGCAACCCCAACCAATCAATCCAATTAACCGGATCATTCCCCAAATACCCATACAAATTCACCCCACCAAACACCCCAATGGGATCCTTCGTGGTCCAAACCCCATTCACCGGATCATACTGCCTGAAGTGAAAATGATATGTCCCGTTCTCAACATCAAACCGTTTCCCTGTAAAACCATAAACATTATCAGACATATCACCCTGCAACAAACTACCATACACACTGTAACGATATCTACTCTCCAGTTGCCCGTTATGCTTGGAAATTGATGCCAGACTCCCCAGCGCATCATAGGTATAAAATATCTGCAACCCTTCAGGGCGATTCTGGTAAGCACCATTGTAGCCCTGCGAAACATTATACTCCTGCCTGGTGATTATCTGGCCATTAGCTCGATAATATGCGGTAATCTTCTGACTGTTTTGCCCGGAAACCTCCTGCAACACCTCCAACCCGTCATAGAGGTATGACGTGGTATCACCTTCTTGATCGACTTTGTATATCCGACGACTCAAGGCATCATATCCATATGCTGTTGATTCACCATCAGGATTATCCACCTGTGCCAGCATATCGTCATAGGTATAGGAGAAATAGGTCGCTCCTTCTCCTGTGGTTTCACTTATACGATTTCCATTGGCGTCATAACTGAACAGCGTCTCACCCGCCCGCACCATCTGGTTTGCGGCATTATGTTGATAGCTGATCGTTTCAACATCATTAGTCATACTCAGGCGATTACCGGCCGGATCGTACAGAAAGCTTTCGAAAGTAAGATATTCTTCACTAGTTTGACCGATTTTCTTGCCCTTACCTTTTTCTGAACCAGCATTTTTGGGACCCGCAATTACAATGCCTTCACGCAGCGGATAATTGACTTTGGTCAACTGGTAAATATTGTCATACTCATAGGTTGTAACACCAGCATCCTCTTCCTGAACTGATGTTCTGTTACCTACCGCATCATGCGTGTATGCAAAGGACGATATTACCCCATTTTTTCTGCTGTATGATTCTATGCGCACCAGACGGTTTTCATCGTCATATACCTTTTCGGTAGTGACACCATTCGGCATTGTCTTGGAAACAACACGCCCCATGGAGTCATACTGATAGGTTGTTTTCTTGCCTTCGGGATCAATAAAACTGGTGAGACGATTATTTACATCATACCTATACTGCATAACACCGTTGTCCGGGTCTACCATGCGAACCCGATTACCGAGAATGTCGTACTCATAGTCGATCTGGCCGTTATATGCGTCAGATGTAAGCAGGAGACGGCCAAGCGGATCATACTCTCGTACTTCTTCGGTCTCCTGGTTGGCAATATAGGTCATATTGCCAACTCCATCGTAACCGTACTCTTTAGTGGTACCATCCGGGTAACTCACCTGCATAAGGCGACTGCGTGCATCGTAACTGTTATTGATAGCGCTGCCGTCAGGTTTCACCTTTGAGATAACATTGCCAACACCATCATACTGATAAGCGGTAACATTACCGATGGCATCGGTTTCATAAACGAGCCTATCACGACTGTCATATTCATAGTTGATCGGGTTACCGTTGGCATCTATCAGTTCAAGCAGATTGCCGACTGCATCGTAGACGGAGGTTATTGTATTGCCTTCCGCATCATTGGTGGAGACTTTACGCCCTAGGGAATCATAGACATAGGATGTGGTATTGCCATTAGCATCATTAACAGCGATTTTCTGTTTCTTGTCATCGTAGAAATAGAGGGTTTCCCTGTTGCTAGGAAGAGTGGTTTCTGCAACTAAATTTTCCCTGCTGTCATATGCGTAGGCAACACCAGTACCGTTGGGATATGTCAGCATGCTTAATTTTTCACTCTCATCATACTCGCGGTATTCGCTATACCCCATCGGGTCCGTGATCTGAGCAAGATTACCTCGGGCAGTATACGAATAGAGATAGCTTTGCCCTTTGGCATTGGTTCTCTTGATTATTTTCCTGCGCGAATCATATTCAATGAGGGTTTCAGCTCCAAGCGGATCAACAGCCCTCACTACCTTTCCTACGGGATTGTACTGATACTGAGTGGTATTACCGTTTTCATCAGTTGCCGATGTAATGCGGCCCAAGATATCAGCCATCAATGATTTTGCCGTTCCATCAGGATTTCTAACATCACTGAGCTGGCCATACATATCATAAAATAATTCGGTTGGATTACCGTTTTCATCAATGACACTGACTGGTAGCCCCTGAGCGTCATAAACAATTGAGCGAGTGGCCCCGTCTGGATGCGTGATAGTGGTCAGATTACCATGAATATCGTAATCAAAATAACGAGTCCTACCCAGCGGATCGGTAACGGAAGCTACTTTATTAAACTTCTGCTCATAAGTAATGTTGGTGACACCGCCCAAACCATCTGTCACTGAAATTACATCATTGAACTCGTTATAGGTCAGGTAGGTAGTTATGCCGTTTTCATCAGTTTTTGAGGAAACATTGTTCCTTTCATCATAAGTAAAAAAGATCGTTGCGCCATCTGGCTGGACAAGTCGCTCAAGTCGGTGAGCATCGTTATAATAAAAATACCGCTGATTGCCTTTTCTGTCTGTTTCGACGGTTACTTGATTGTCCGGATCATAGTCATACGATATTACATACCCGGCCTTATCGATTTCCTGGACTACTCGGCCATTTTCATCATATGCGTATTGATAGACATTTCCTTGCGGATCTGCGCGTGAGATCAAACGATTGTTCTCATCATAGCCATACTTCCATACATAGCCCAGAGGATCGATGTAACGTGTTAACAGATCATTTTCATAGGCATACGCGTATAAGTTACCCTGCGGATCAACAATCTGCTGAATATGGTCATTGCGGTTATATGTAGCAACAGTTTTCCTACCAACAGGATCTGTAATAGTAAAGCTGTCTCCTATACGTTCAAAATGGGTGGTGTTACCGTTGGTATCAACCATTGATGCCAACTCGGTTACCCCAGTGCCGGTCTTTGCGTAAAAAGTTTCGTATCCATGTTGGGTAATAAGAGAATAACCATTTGGCTTATGATAAACAGTCGAAGTATAGCTGCTGTTGTCAGATACAGGTAGATAAACGCCCTCTTCCTGCTCCTGAAACAGGACCGGAGTACTGTCCGCCTCAATGACCTTAACAAAGCCTCTACCGAAATAGACCGAAGGGTCTGTCGGGTAAGGGTCATTGGGAAAGAGTTTTTCTTCAAGGCGAGCCTCTGCTTCAGCCTCTACCGCATGGGCTGCAATTCTTGCAGCCGCATGGTCTACAAGAATCTTTTTTTGAGTTATCTGCTCAACAAGATCAGAACTCTCCTGAAATGCCTGCTCCGTAGCTGCAACTTCTTGTTCTGCTGTTTCAACGGCCTCTGCAGCTCTCACCGCATCAGCCAATGCCAAATCAGATTCAAGCTGAGTCTCAGCTGCGATGGCTCTGGCACTCGCCGCACTGGCCCGGCCTTTACTTGTACCTCTTGATGCGGCGGCTGTTGCGGCATCAGCTGCAGCCTGAGCAATTGCACTTTTCTCTTCAATTATTTGTGCCAGAGCAGCAATCTTCGCTTCTAACTCTTTTACTTTTGATGCGTGGAGATGAGCATCGGCAACAGACACCTCTATGGACTGAAGAAGAAGAGAACTAGATTCGAGTTTTTCGTTAACCAGGGCCTGCAGCTCTATCGTCTCTTCATTCAGATTTGCAGTAAGGATCTCTCTGTCTTTGATAAATGGTTTTCTGCCGACCACGAGCTTTGTATCATAATTAAAAGCCCACCCAAGGCCAAACGAAGATTCTTTTTCGTTGAGGTTACTACGATAGGTTCTTTGAACAAGAATTTGCTCGTTTAAAGCTTTATAAGAAAAATCTATTGTTCTAAAACATTCTATACCACTTGCAACAACCACAGGGCAATTTACTTGGGGACCCTGAGTAGCAGTGTTATCTTTCTCCGCTGCTGCGTTGGTTCCCGCCGCTGCCTCTGCTTGTTGTTCTTCTAATCCTTCGGCACTGTTAACATTGTTATTAGCGTTTCCTAGTGCATTTCCACTATCATCGTTGTTTCTACTTACGGAATCCCGTGCCTGAGCTGCATCTGAATAGCTTCTACTAGTTGCACGAGCTGCACTTTCTAACTCGTTTCGGGCACTATCCATCTCTGCGCGAGCACTCTCTGCTGCATCTTGGGCCGCGTTAGCTGCAGCGTTGTGGCTTGCCGCCTCGGAATCTGCCTCTTCCTGTGGTGAAGGACCATCATCACCTCCATCACAACCATGAGAACCACCTTGGCATTCACCTCCGCCACCTGGGTCATCGGAACCTTCTTCTGCATAAGAAAGAGAAACAAAAGATAGAGCAACACCAATGCACACAAGAATAATTACAAGCCAACGCTTCATCAAAAATCCCCCCAGATTTTTCAGCAGCCTATGAATATATGCATCATTCAATGAAAACCATTTCAAATTGCACTGTACATCCCGCCACTTCCTCAAAGGAGGAATCAAACCTTAACACACTGATTTGTCAACATATTAACTATGTGAAAAGTTAGGTGAAATCAAATACCTAACACACATAATGATAGACTGAAATATCAATCGACAATGGGGAAACACTGGAATATCAGACCTGAAATACAAATTTTACCTTATATTTCATCAGATATTTCACTCCCTATTTTAGCAAAAAATATTATTTTTACCCCAGAACAACAAAAGATTAAAAAGGCACAATGTAGTATCATATAAAACATTTCGATATACACCAAACAACCATGAAAATACATTATTAAATACTTTATTTATATTCTAATCAGTTATTTCAAATATTAACTCTACCGCGCATAACCAACGTATGTAAAATCGCCCCTTAATTCATTGGTGAATAAAATAAAATCCTACGGCTTTCTAGGAATTGACATTATGGGAAAGGCAATGGTCGAGAATTTACACAAGGCCGGCTTTTCAGGGAGTGAATGGAACAGGACGGAATCGAGTCAAACACCTCTTGTCAGTCAGGGTGCACTTGCAATTTGAATTCACCTCCAGACTACACCGTCCGCTGGAAAGCCTTAGAAGGAACCTGGCCAGGCATAATCGCCAACCTCTTCGAAGCCGTCATGACAGCAGGCGAACAACACCTTATCACCTGCTTCACCTGCTTCACCTGCAGGAAACCAAAGAACTCGAACTCAAATCCTGCCAAAGCATCCAAGCCCTCGAACAAGACCCAACCACCTTCGGCCAATAATAACCTCATCCAGAGTTCGAAAATTCTCCCCCCTGCAACACTTTCTCAACTTACCTGCGGCATTACAGGTAATTGCATGTAAAAGTTGGCCAAAGGTTACCCTGTACACACCTCAAACAAAAACAGCCCATTAGCGCAATCGCTAAGCTCCTGTCATATCTGGTACGCCCGACAGGATTCGAACCTGCTACCTCTGGCTTAGAAGGCCGTTCATCAACTTACAGCAAATGTTAAAGAAACTAATTGCACATCTTTAACCATGGCTTACCCTATATTTTGTTAAGTATACATCTGGAATTCCACAACAGTATCCACGCGAACGCCACATAATTTCATGAACACTTTTGGAGATACACCTCATGACAACCTACGGCTTTCTAGGAATCGGCATTATGGGAAAAGCAATGGTCGAGAATTTACTCAAGGCCGGCTTTGCAGTGAATGTATGGAACAGGACAGGATCGAGATGCGCCCCGCTTGTCGGTCAGGGTGCGGTGCAGTATCAGACCCCCGCAGAAGTCGTTGCTGCCTCTGATATCACCTTTGCCATGGTGTCGGACCCGGCAGCGGCAGAAGCGCTCTGTTTTGACGCAGGAGGAGTATTGGCAGGTATCACTGCCGGTAAATCGTATGTGGATGTATCTACAGTCGATCCGGAGACTTCAGGCAAGATTGCCAAGGCAATACAGGATAAAGGCGGCCGGTTTTTAGAAGCACCGGTCTCCGGCAGTAAGAAGCCAGCCGAAGACGGCACCCTGGTTTTCTTATGTTCCGGCGATAAAGCCCTTTTTGACGATGCCCAGCCGGCGCTTGATGTGATGGGTAAAAAATCATTTTATTTCGATCAAATCGGCCAGGGCGCGCAGATGAAGCTGGTGATCAACATGATCATGGGTTCGATGATGACCGCCTTTGGTGAAGGTTTGGCTCTGGGTGATAAGGTTGGGCTTGAAATGAGCGACATTATCGATGTGCTGGCCCAGGGAGCCATCAACAACCCGATGTTTCAGTTGAAAGGTCCCCAGATGGCCAATGGCAACTTCAGTCCGGCCTTTCCGCTGAAACATATGCAAAAAGATATGCGTTTGGCGCTGCTGCTTGGTGACGAGCATGACCAACCACTGTTTACCGCCAGTGCCGCTAACAGCATCTATATAAAAGCCAGGCAGAAAGGGTATGCTGAGGAAGACTTCTCTGCATCTTTTAAGGTAATCAAGAAAGATTGACAACAATTGGGAACAGAACTGTACCTAAGAAGAAGCCTTCGGCGGTAACAACCGGAATTTTACCACCACGGTTATGTCAGGGTATTGCCTTTTCACCAAGCAAATAGGCAAAGCATCAGCAGAAAATTACGCGGAGCAATGTGGCTGATATCGTAGTCTCACTTCGTTCACACACCTGAGGTCATTACCCTCTTTCAATAAAAAAGAGCTAGACCGGTGCATGAGCGAAGCAGGACTATGCAAAAAAGAACATAATCCACCCTCTTTTAGGCTACCAGCTCTTCCTGCTCCTCGTCAGGCAGATCAGCAGCAGCCGGACCTGCTCCCGCTGCTTCCTGCTCTAGCAGCTGATCTAATAGACGTGCTATCTCATTCACAGCTTCACCGGTGGTGGTTGTCGCCACGGAAGCGAGCCTTCTCAGGCTGGCAAGGTCGCCATCTTCACCCATTTTTTCCATAGTTCGCATGATTTGAAAGAGAGGCTCAGCCCCCAAATTCATTGCTGCTCCTTTCATTTTGTGTGCCTGCTTGCTGATCTGGCCAGCATCACCCTCTTCCATTACTACTTTAAATTCGTCCAATTGTTTTGGGAGTTCCCGCAAAGATTCACGCAATACCAGTTGAATGAGTTCCTGGTCATCCATCAATCGGGTAAACAGTTCCTCATGATTTATAATCAATGGTTCTTTCCTCGAAACTGTCGAATGGATGGTTTGCGCCTGCTGTTCAACTGGGGTCGATACCATTTCCGGAAAGGCTGTTTCAAGCTCGTGTTCGAGTTCCCCTGCATCCAACGGCTTAACCAGATAGCCATTCATGCCTGCCGCGATACATCGTTCCCTGTCTCCCTGCATCGCATGAGCGGTCAAGGCAATTATGGGTATTTCACAGTTGAGCACACCATGAGTGCCGTTGCGGATAATTCTGGTGGTTTCGAAACCATCCAGTTCCGGCATGGATAAATCCATCAGCACCAGATCATATGTTTTTGCCGCCTGCATCTCCAGGGCCTGCTTACCGTTCATTGCAACTTCAACCTGCCGATAGCCGATTTTATTCAGGATACCAACGGTCACCTGAACATTGATATTGTTATCTTCAACCAGAAGGATTCGGTCCAATTTGCCGCCACCTTTTTTCCCACCCATGTTTACCGCCTCTGGAGCATCCGCTACCGGCCCCTGCTCCTTCCCATTCAGCACCCTCACAACACGTTTCAGGTCTGCCTGCTTAACAGGATTGAACATCTTTCCTGAAATTTGGTCATCCAGCTCCCTCTCAACCGATTTCACGGAATCTATGAGAAATATAGAGTTCAATTCCTTTGCACCATTTTTCCCAAAAACCTCCGCCAGCGAGAACTTTTCAGCAAAATAGAACTCCGCCTCTATAAAAAGAACTACAGGAGTTTCCCGATCAGATGCCGCCTTCAATGATGAACCAGACCCGGGGACATATCGCTCAATTTCGGCACCATGGCCCGAAAAATATCCCGCCAGCATCGAATACAGTGAATCATTTGCCACACCGACCACAATACGATGTCCATTCAGGCTGTAAACCGCAGTCTTTTGTGCCTCTGACTGCTGCGCCTTCAGTTTCAGCATAAAACTGAATTCACTGCCTTTACCAACCTCACTTTTAACGCTGATATTTCCGCCGAGCAACTCCACCAGCTGCTTTGAAATTGCCAGACCAAGCCCGGTGCCACCATACTTGCGGGTATACGATCCATCCAGTTGGGCAAAACTCTCAAAAAGCTTCTCCTGCTGTGCTTCGGCAATGCCGATACCGGTATCCCTGACCAGAAAGCTGATGACGGCATCATCACCAATCCGGCTCACCATCTCAACTACCACCGCCACTTCTCCCCGCTCGGTAAACTTGATGGCATTTCCGGCCAGGTTGAGCAGAATCTGCTGGAGCCGGTCTTTATCAGAGATGACCGTAACAGGCACATTGGGGTTTACCTCGAAGATCAATTCGAGATTTTTTTGTTCCGCATCAATCCGCAACAGATCTATGCAACTATCAGCCAGCGCGCGGGGGGCAAACTCTCTCTTTTGCAAATCAAGTTTACCTGCCTCGATCTTGGAATAGTCAAGGATGTCATTGATAACCCGCAGCAAAGAGTTGCCACTCGCCTCAATGGTTTCTACAAATACGTTTTGCCTGGCATCGAGATGAGTGTCTTTCAGCAAAGTGGTCATACCGATCACGCCATTCATAGGCGTACGTATTTCGTGGCTCATGTTAGCCAGAAACTGACTCTTGGCCCTGCTGGCAAGTTCCGCCTCTTCGCGCGCGCGAACAAGCTCGGTGATATCAGACATGATGCCGACGATCCCCATGACCTCACCGGTCGGCCCTGTGAGAGCAGCTTTGGAAAACGTTACATCCCGAAGCTCTCCGTCCCCACGCATGATATGGCGCTGATAGCTCTGGGTTCCGCCTTTCGCATACAGATCGCGGTCCATAGCTCTTGTGTACGCCTCATAACCCGTGGTGTTAATATCAGCCGCTGTTTTGCCGATAATGGCCTCTCTGGTCTTCCCCATAAACTCTTCAAAGGCCAAGTTGCAACCGACGTATCTCCCCTTGAGATCTTTATAAAATAGCGGATTGGGAATGGTCTCCATAACCGTCATCAGCAGATCCCATTGCTCACGCAGTTTTTCCCTGGCCTGTTCAGCCTGATCCTTTGCCGACTGCAGTTCATCGGTACGATCCCGCACCAGATCAGCCAGGTGCAGTTGGTGCCGGTCAAGCTCTACACGGCTGCTTAACAGTCTTCTCGACATATTATTGAACGACTTTCCGATGTTGCAGATTTCGTCATTGCCCAGCAGGGGGACAGTTTTACCAAGATCACCGTCTGCCACCCGCCGAATACCTTCGCCCAGATATTCTAATGGCCTGATAATTGAGTTGAACAAGAACAGGTTCAAAAGCAGGATAACTCCGCCCAGCCCCAATAGAAACAGCCCTCCGAAGATAAACATCATGCGAAAATTTTCACTCTTGATATCGGTGAGATCGTAGTAGATAGCAAGGTAACCAGCCCGTTCACCAATCACATCTATCGCACCGAGAAAACCTGCCATATGCTGATCATCTACATCATATTCCATAAAGGCGGTAGTGCTGCCTGACGCCAGACGACTCAACTCATCCGGAGGACCTTGATTTTTACCTGTGCAATATTGCACCGCCCCTTCACCGAGATAAATACAGACATTATCTATCTCCTCGACCGTTTTACTGATCTCCTGAATAGTCAGCACCATTATCAGGTGCTGATCTGAGAAGAAGGCATTGGCAAAATCGTCTTTTCGCTGTTGATATATAGTCTCCAGCAATACTTGAACTCGCCCGATCTGATCTTTTGTTCTTCTCCCCTCAAGCGGATAGACAAAAGCCAGGAAGACCAATGCAATAGCCAGCATAGTCGAGATCATTGCCAGGTTGATTTTAAGTGGCAACCTCAGTGAAATTGTCGGTTTCCTCATATCCTCACATGCAATAAAAGAATCCAGTCCCCGGGAACAACTTATTCAAGTTCTCCCGGCACAACATAAGGCTCTACGACATCCAAAAACTGAATTTCGCCATTTCTATAGGTGGCGATTATAACCTTCTTCCCCTTGGGATTTCCCTGTTCATCAAAAGACCATGTTCCGGTGGCCCCTTCAAAATCCTGCATGGTTGCCAGGGCGTCACGTATTTTGACAGGATCAGCCTCCCCCGCCTTCTCAATTGCCGTAGCCAACATATTTACAGAGTCATAAGCAAGAGGAGCGGTAAAACTGTTCAACTCATTGCCGGTGTTTTCTTTGTACAACTCCTTAAAATCACTATTGACCCGATACGGTACGTCGGGGTGCCAGTGAACGGTCTGATAGCTGCCTTCCACCGCATCAGCAATGAGCCTTTCGAGCATGTCCCAACCATCACCACCCAGAAAGATAGCTTTAACCCCCTGTTTTCGAGCCTGCTTCATAAACAGTGCAGTATCCCTGGTGTAGCCGGGTATATACACAGCGTCAGGTTGCAATTCTAATATTTCGCTGATGATCTCGGAAAAATCTGTGGCTAAGCCACGATAGGAAGCATCGTAAAGGACCTCGCCGCCTTGATTTAAAAATGCGTAGAGAAAAAAATCGGCCAGTTTAGTGCAATACACCTCATCTACATTTCTAAGAATCACCACTGATTCCAGACCAAGATTGCTGGTTGCAAAGCGCGCCATGGCTTCTCCCTGCATGACATCCATAAAACAGGCCCGAAACACATAATCCCGGCCAAGGGTAACTTCAGGATGTGTGGAGGCAGGGCTGATCATGGGTATACCGGCTTTCTGCAAGGTCGGAGCCATGGCAAGAGAGTGCGAACTCCAATGGGCACCGATCACTGCAACTGCCCCGAGTTCGATAGCCTTCAGTGCGGCCTTTTTCGAACCTATAGGTGTCGAAGCGTTATCAAGCAGCAGCAGCTCAAGCTGCTTTCCCAACACGCCACCTCGCTGATTGATCTGATCGACCGTCATTTTGGTAACTTCTATAAGCAAGGTATTATGAACAGCGGCAAAACCGGTACGTGAAAAAATAGCGGCAACAGGGATAGTCTGATCAGTCTGAGCTGGAGTCTCTGCGATGTTGGCCGTTGCGGCAAAATGCGACCACTGCGGCGCAACAGTGTAGAACAACACACACACCAACACCCATGCGTTTCGGCGCAACATCTACCCTCCTCCGACTCATTCGACTGTCGTAACGTTTATTTCGAAATCCCCCTTCTGTCTCACCGGGATACAAATCACCGGGATCAGGAAGAATGACGTAACGAAAGAACTGCAGATGATTGTAAAGGGTAGCGGTGAAAATAGAAATGAAAAAAATCGGATGTGAAACTGAAAATATCAATGATATTTTGCAGAAATACGACAAAAAGACAGAAACCTTCCTTGGTCAGGAAGTTCTGAAATTGACTTTAGTGCATGAGGGAGATCGCCCGAAACGAGCACAAAAAACGCCGCAGCGCTGCAATCCATCTCTTACCTGAGATTGCCTGATGACACGTAGCACGGTCAGGTGGCAACCGGCTCCTGCAAACTGGTAATAAGTCCCTATTTTTCCTTTAACAGCGCATGGATCTCTGTTGCAGCCTCCAGATTATCCTGTGCGACCTGAATGGCCTCTTCTTTCACCTGCTCTGCATATTCGATTTTCTGAATCGACGACTGGACAACCTTATCCATCCTTTCATCAAACTCATTTTGCAACGCTTCCAGATCCGTTGTCTTTTCTTTAAGTTGAGCAGGTATACTTAAAGTTTACTGCTCATCTCATCGTAGCTCCCTCGAAGCGTGGTAACTTCTTCAAGGTTATTTTTCAAATCACCCCGACTCTTTTGCATCAGAATCAGAAGGACAACAGCAACCAGTAGAAAAAAACCTGCCAATCCCCAAGCGACAACCGCTCCCATAATTATCAGCTGTTCTTGATTATAAGTGTGCGGATCAACAGTGCAGCGGATCAACCGCCGCGCATACCAGGCAACAGACCCACGGGCATCCGAACTTCATTACCGTGCACCACAAGCCTGTCACATAGAGAGATCATCTGCAATGATGATTATATTTTTTCAGGTAGATCCAGGCCGGCCAGCCGAAGTGCCGCAGGTGATAAAATAAAAATGCTTTGCCTCAAAGCAGGCTGCAAATTATACTACCCGCCGTAATGGTTTTGAATGAAACAGCACTTTAGATAATTATCCCCAAGAGATATAGAGGATCACATGAACATCATCATTTCCGGCTCCATGGCCTATGACCGAATCATGGCCTTTCCGGAGTACTTTGCCGACCACATTCTTCCAGATAAAATCCACATGCTCAATGTCTGCTTCCAGGTAGATGGTGTAACAGAGCATTTCGGCGGCACAGCCGGGAATATTGCCTACGCCCTGAGACTTATGGGCGCGCAGGCCCATGTCTCCGCTACCATTGGCCATGATTACCATCGTTATTTCAAATGGCTGGAAGAAAACCGCATCCCTGCAGATGGTATTAAGGTGATCGACGAGGAGTTCACCGCTGGTGCGTATATTACCACCGACAAGGCGGATAATCAGATTACCGGATTCAACCCGGGCGCTATGAAACATTCTTCAGATCTGGACTTTGACGCGCTCGATAGTGAAAACACCATTGTCATCGCTTCACCCGGCAATCTGGAAGATATGATCAATTACCCCCGTGCCTGTATGGAACGCGGTATTCGCTGCATCTTTGACCCAGGCCAGGCATTGCCTGTACTCCAGGCCGAGGACCTGATTGAAGCCATCACCGATGCTTTTCTGCTCATCGTCAACGATTATGAATTTGACATGATCAAGAATAAGACCAACAAAACCCGTGAGGAGTTGCTGGCCCTCCCCCAGGCTACCATCATCACTTTCGGAGAGCACGGCTCCCAACTGCTTGTAAACGGAACAGAAACTGCGATCGCAGCAGCCACTCCCGCACAGGTTGTCGACCCCACCGGCTGTGGCGACGCTTTCCGCGGTGCGTTGCTGTTCGGGCTTGCCAAAGGGCTTGACCTTGCAGAAAGTGCCAGACTTGGTTCCATTTGCGCTTCTTTTGCAGTGGAAAAGCACGGAACCCAGGTATACAGTTTTACCGAAGAAGAGTTTGCCTTAAGAGAGCAAACCTTCTAACCCGAATATTTCATGAAATGTTTGAGTCAATGGCATTTTACTAAGTTGTATCGGCTACTTGGAACTAACAGCACCTCTATTTTCAGGGTACAGTTTGTACCCGTGATCAGAGTCTGACGTTTCACCCTTCGGGCGTGTCTGACAGACTCATGTGCGGCGTTATCAAGGGCTTGCGGTAAATTGCTACAGCTTCACCCTTGATGCCTTGCACATGAATCCGCCAGACCCGTGAAATATCCGGGCTAACAGGGGCCGCTCTGTCCAAGTCACCATATAGCGCACCGGTCTTACGACAGGTGCGCTATAGCAATTAAAAACCAGCGACGACTCACTCCTGCAACAACACCCTCGCCACTTTCGAATTGGTGGTCTTCTGCAACACCCAGCAGATATAGCGCCCCGCCTCAACCAATTGACTGAGATCAACCCCGGTCTCAATACCCAATCCGTTCAGCATATAGATCAGATCTTCAGTGGCCACATTCCCGGTCGCACCGTGCGCATAGGGGCAGCCGCCAAGCCCGGCCACAGAGCTGTCTACAGTCTGCACCCCAAGTTGCAGTGCCGCGTAAATATTGGCCAGCGCCTGGCCGTAGCTATCATGAAAATGCACGGCCAGATGATGCACAGGGACTTCTCGGCACACGGCCCGAATCATCTGTTCCACCTTACCCGGCGTGCCAACACCGATGGTGTCGGAAAGCGCTATTTCCTCACACCCCAGTGAGTATAATTCCCCTGTAACTTCAACCACTCTGGAGAGGGCCACCTCCCCCTCATACGGGCAACCAAGGGTGCATGATACATAGCCGCGTACCGGCACCCCCTCTGACTTGGCAAACTTCGCTATCTCGGCACACCGCTCCAGCCCCTCACGAATGGTGCAGTTATTATTTTTTTCAGAAAACCGCTCAGAGGCGGAGGCCATAATACTGAGATAGGCGGCCCCGGCCGCAATCGCCTTTCTGGCACCATACAAGTTTGGCACCAACACCACCATTTGCGATGGTTGCGATTGTGATTTCAGGCCTGCGATCACCTCAGCGTGATCTGCCAATTGGGGAATGTGATCGGCAGGCACCCAGCTGGTTGCCTCCACCACCGGCAAACCCGCCGCAACAAGATGATCTATATATTCCAGTTTTGCAGAAGTCTGCACCGTGAGTTCTTCGTTCTGTAAACCGTCTCTCGGCGAGACCTCTACGATCTTCACCCGTTCAGGAAGATTCATCGGATTCCTCCTCAGTTTCTGCATAGGCTTCAAATTGTGCCAATCGCTGGCGCTCCTGCACGGAATCGCCTTTGGCAAAGAGCACAGCAACCACTCTGCCATCAGCCGGGGCTCTAATGACATACTCCATCTTCATCGCCTCCATTACAAGAATCGGTTCACCCTTTTTCACCTCGGTTTCATCTGCCACAAAAATCTCGGTAATATTACCGGGAATCGGTGCCCGCAACGAATCTGCAGCACCCGACAGTGCAGAAATCCAATCATTTTCAGTAAGCGTGGCGAATATTTCTGTTCTGCCATCTACAAACAAGGTCAGGTGATGGCCGTCCCGATGACATTGCAATGTTCTATTTCTGCCATCCTGCCTGCATTGAAGCATCTGCCCCGACAACATGAGGTCGCTAAAACAGAAAATTGTATCCTCGATTTTGACCTGTATACCCAGTGGATCTTCAGTCACTTCAATTTCCAGAATTTCCTCCCCCCTGCCAAACCTGCAATGAAAGATATTCTCGTGGTTCAGCCTGAAACAGCTGCCGCCGCTCCAAGGAGAGAAAGGATCTGGTGTCGAGCTGACTGCCGATCTGAGACTCTCCCGGTTGTCCAGAAATCGGTACAGCCCTGCCAGGGCCGCGGTCTCGAGATTGACACTATCGATGGCAAGAGATTGCTCCAGATCATTGTCAATGGTCCGGGTGGTGTGCTGTGCGGCCTTGAAGGTTTCGCTTGCCAGCAGTCTCTGCAAAAAATTCAGGTTGGTGGTCAAACCGGCAAGTCTATAGCTGCGCATCCCGGCGACCAGGGTTTTCAACGCTTCATCACGATTCGGACCGTGGCTGATCAATTTGACCAGGATTGGATCATAATTGGGAGTTATCAGGTTATCGATAGTAATTCCACTGTCTATTCGAAGGCTACCCGTCGGGCTTGGTTCATCAAGATAGCGTATCCTCCCAGATGAAGGCATAAAGTTCCGCTCCGGGTCTTCGGCGTAAATCCTCACTTCGACCGCGTGACCATTGCACTGCACCTCCTGCTGCAGCAGGGGCAACGATTCACCGGCAGCAACCAGTAACTGCCACTCCACCAGATCCAGGCCGGTAATCATCTCAGTGACAGGATGCTCAACCTGCAGGCGGGTATTGATCTCAAGAAAAAAGAAATGATCGTCGTTACTCACCAGAAACTCGACAGTTCCCGCCCCCAAATACCCTATTGAGTCAGCAGCTTTTACCGCCGCCTGGTGCAGACCATCCCTGACCTTTACCTCAAGCCCAGGTGCGGGAGCTTCCTCGACTATTTTCTGATGCCTGCGCTGCATGGAGCAATCCCGTTCAAACAGATGCAGACAGTTGCCATGGCTGTCGCGAAAAACCTGAACCTCTATGTGGCGGGCGTTGGTGACATTTTTTTCAAGCAGCAGACTGGCATCACCGAAAGCGCTGGCCGCTTCCCTGCCAGCTGCAGCCACGGCTTCTTCTAGATCCTGCGTTCCTGTCACCAGCCGGATACCTTTACCGCCCCCTCCCAGATCGGCCTTGATCAGCAGCGGGTAGCCTATGGATTCGGCCAGTTGGCTTCTCTCGCTTTTACTCATGGCGCTGATATATCCACCGGGAATAACCGGAATACCTGCCTGCTCCATGAGCTCTTTGGCCCTGCTCTTGATGCCCATGGCTTCAATGACATCAGCTGGTGGGCCGACAAAGATCAGCCCCGCATCAACACACCTTCGGGCAAACTCGGGATTCTCTGAGAGGAAACCGTAACCGGGGTGAATTGCCTCGGCACCGCTCTTTATGGCCACCTCGATAATAGCCCCTATGTTCAGGTAACTCTGTACCGCCGGAGGGGGCCCGAGGCAAAAGGCTTCATCCGCCAGTCTGGTGTGCAGGGAATTTCTATCGGCCTCGGAATAGACCGCAACCGTGGCGATACCCAGCTTACTGGCGGTGCGGATTATCCTGCAGGCGATTTCACCTCGGTTTGCTACCAGAATTTTATTGAACATATCTGCCTTTTCAGTCCATTCTCCAGGATGCTTTTTTCTTCTCCAGAAAAGCGGCCACCCCTTCCCTGCCTTCCGGCGAGACCCGTACCTCCGCAATGCAGCCGGAGGTGAATTGTCCCTCTTTCTGCAGGTCATCCTCATTGGCTCCATAGAGCAGGCTCTTGACTGCAGCCATGGCGGCAGGCCCGTTTTCAAGCAACTCCCGGCACAACATCTCCACCGCATGATCCAACTCAGAGCCGGCAACAACTTTATGCACCAGACCGAGTCGCAGCGCTTCTTCGGCACCAAAACGCTCACCGGTTATCGAATAACGCAACGCCTGACGATGACCGATGGCTTTACGTATATAAGGGGAGATCACCGCCGGAATCAGACCTATTTTCACCTCGGTAAGGCCGAAGACCGCATCCTCCGCCGCCACAACGATGTCACAGGCTGCCAGCAACCCCAGGCCACCGCCAAAGGTTGCCCCCTGAACCCGGGCAATGGTCGGCTTGGCAATAGTTGACAACTCCTGATAAAACCAGGCCATGGCTCTGGCATCACGGTAATTTTCTTCAGCACTATACCCCGCCATGCGCTTCATCCAGTTCAAGTCCGCACCGGCGCAAAAGCTCTTTCCGGCTGCTGCGAGCACTATCACCCGAACCTGCTCATCGTCTCTGCAGGCACTCAATTCCGTGAGCAGGGCAGAAAGCAATTCGTCATCGAAAGCGTTATGCTTGCCGGGCCTGTTCAAAGTAAGGGTCGCTACTCCGCGACCATCTCTTTTCGATATAATATCTGTCATATAGCACCAACTTCTTCACTGTAAGCGTGATACGCGGATGTTGTCAGCAACACCTTTACATGCGAAAGACGCCGAACCGGGTCTGCTCGATCGGTGCATTGAGACTTGCTGAAATCGACAATCCCAAAACCATCCTGGTATCCGCAGGTTCAATTATGCCATCATCCCAGAGTCGCCCGCTGGCATAGTAGGGATGCCCCTGAGACTCATACTGATCCCGTATCTCTTGTTTAAACCTTTTCAGGTCTTCTTCTGATCGTGACATGCCAACCTCCGCCAGCACATTTGCAGCCTGTTCACCACCCATCACCGAGATCCTGCTGTTTGGCCAGCTCCAGACAAATCGAGGATCATAGGCACGGCCACACATGGCGTAATTTCCCGCCCCGAAACTGCCACCGATTATCACCGTAAATTTGGGAACCGCCGCGCAGGAAGTGGCCATAACCATTTTCGCACCATGCTTGGCAATGCCACCCTGCTCATACTTGCCACCCACCATGAAGCCGCTGATATTCTGCAGGAAAACAATCGGTATCTGCCGATTCGCACACAATTCGATAAAGTGACAGCCTTTCTCTGCCGACTCAGAAAACAACACCCCGTTATTGGCGATAATGCCCACCGGGTAACCCATGATATGTGCGAACCCACAAACCAGGGTCGTACCGAACAGGGCCTTGAACTCGTCAAAAAACGAGCCATCCACCAACCTGCAGAGCACTTCCCGCACATCGTATGGCGTTCTCAGGTTTTCAGGAACAACACCGGAAAGTTCAGCCGGATCGTAGCAAGGCGCTACCGGCTCTCTTATCGCAAGGCTCGTCCCCTTGGTCCGGTTTAGCGTGGCAACTATCTTTTTCGCCAGCAGCAACGCATGGTGATCGTTTTCCGCATAATGATCCGTCACCCCCGACTCCCTGCAATGAACGTCTGCCCCACCCAGGTCTTCCGCACTGATAACCTCACCGGTGGCAGCCTTGACCAGTGGCGGGCCGCCGAGAAAGATTGTGCCTTGCTTGCGCACTATGACAGACTCGTCAGCCATGGCCGGGATATAGGCTCCGCCGGCAGTGCATGAACCCATGACCACCGCAATCTGGGCAATTCCCTTCGAAGACATAATGGCCTGGTTATAAAAAATTCTGCCAAAATGATCGCGGTCGGGAAAGACCCGGTCCTGCTCCGGCAGGTAGGCTCCACCGGAATCGACCAGATAAATACAGGGCAGATTATTCTGTGCGGCTATTTGCTGGGCACGGAGATGCTTTTTGACAGTCATCGGGAAATAGGTGCCGCCTTTGACCGTTGCGTCGTTGGCCACTATCATGCACTGCTGGCCGGAGACATTGCCAATGCCTGTGACGATACCAGCGGCGGCAATGTCGCCACCATACATGTTCCAGGCGGCAAACTGGGAGAGTTCGAGAAAAGGTGAACCGGCATCGAGCATGATTTCAATTCGCTTCCGCACCAACAGCTTGTTTCGATCGAGATGCTTTTTGCGCGCTTGCTCACCACCGCCAAGCCGAATCAGCGTCACCTTTTCACGCAGATCAGCCACAAGGGCATCCATCGCCGTTTTGTTAGCGCCAAACTCATCTGAATCAGTGCGTATGGCAGAGCGCAAGGTTTTCATCTGCACCTGTGGTCAAATATGTAAAGGTATCAGCCGATTTCTCAGCCTGTTTCCCTAAAAATCTCCCGGCCGATAAGCATTCGCCGTATCTCACTGGTACCGGCGCCTATCTCGTAGAGCTTTGCATCCCGTAAAAAACGGCCTGCAGGATATTCATTGATATACCCATTCCCCCCCAGCACCTGGATGGTCTCAAGGGCAAGTCTGGTCGCTCTCTCAGCGCAGTAAAGGATAACACTGGCACCTTCTTTTCTGATCCCCGCGCCCCGGTCTGCTGCCCGTGCGACACTATACACATAGGCCCGGCAGGCGTTCCATGTCGAGTACATGTCGGCGATCTTGCCCTGCATCAGCTGAAACTCGCCAATGGACCGACCAAACTGTTTTCGTTCGTGGATATATGGAATGACGGTATCCATACAGGCGGCCATAAGCCCCAATGGACCTGCTGCAAGTACCAACCTTTCCGAATCGAGCCCGCTCATCAGTACTTTCACGCCGCCATCCTCTTCCCCCAGCAGATTGCCGGCAGGCACTTCACAGTCGTTGAAGATTAACTCACAGGTGGGCGAGCCGCGCATGCCCAGCTTATCCAGCTTTGGGCCGGTGGAGAAGCCGACCATGCCCTTTTCGATGATAAAAGTGGAAATTCCTCGTTGCATTTTCTCAGGTGACGTTTTGGCATAGACCAGCAGCACATCGGCGATGGGCCCGTTGGTGATCCACATCTTGGTGCCGTTCAAAATAAAACGATCGCCCTTTTTCTCGGCCCGCAGCTGCATGCTGATCACATCAGAACCCGATCCGGCCTCACTCATGGCCAGCGCCCCGATGTGCTCGCCGCTGACCAGGCGAGGCAGATACTTATCTTTCTGGGCAGCACTGCCGTTTAAACAAAGCTGGTTAACACACAGATTAGAGTGAGCCCCATAGGCAAGCCCCACCGAACCGGAACCGCGACTGATCTCTTCCATGGCTACCACATGTTCCAGGTACCCCATTGCCGCCCCGCCAAATTGCTCCGGAGCAGTAATACCCAAGAGCCCGAGACCACCCATCTTCTGCCAGAGTTCATCTGGGAAACGATCTTCCCGGTCAATTTCCGCAGCAATGGGAGCAATTTCTTCGGCAACAAAGGACCGCACCGATTCCCGAAGCAAATTTACGGTATCACCGAGACCAAAATCCAGCCCGATCAGGCTGGCAGCAGATGTAGCGGCAGGTGTCATACTCAACTCCCTGAATGGAGGAAATTGCCAATACGTTAATTTCGTGTTTTTTCAGGCTCCAAATCAGTATATCACAGGAAAAACTTGAGATAAAAACCGGGGCTGCTTTCGTCTTCACTTCGCGAATGGCAGGCCCTCTTCAATCGACATTCCGGTACGCTACCTGCAATCCCGCTTGCCTACACTAATACTCTCACGTACAATTTCATTATCGAGTCGGCTCTGTTAGACAAAACGTACCTCAAAGTTCACGTTCGAAACCGTATCTTTACACAAAAAACGGTCCTGATTCATCCTGTCGAATCCAGAGACTTTGTCAGTGGTTACCACCATAAGCTCTTCAGCCTGCTCGATATACCCGAAAATGGTCCGATAGATATAGAACCTCCTGGACGGTTCATACCATCTTGATGCAGGGACCGATGATAAAGAAATGAACCTTCTGACGATACTGAAAGAGAGTGAGATTTTAAAGGAAATGGCCTACTTTGACAGGAGGAGAAAATAAACCGTCACGGCGATAGCAGAGTCTGACCTTGTCATTCTTGAAATTTCAGCACAATACTTGGCACGATTTCCAGCCATCAATTTTTTTTTTGACGCGAATTGCCCCAAAACGGGTAAACGATCTTATCATAACACCTGAATAAGATAAGAAAAGAAGGGTAGTACCAGTTAATCACTATCACTCTCCATAAATACAACCTGATAAAATATTATGAAAAACATATCCCGGGCTGCCATACCTTTCATTTTTCTGTTCACTTATTTTCTTTTTATAGCCGGTTGCGCCCTCACCTCACTCGAGTCGCCTGAGGTTACCCTCGCTGACGTTCAGGTGAGTGAAATTCGCAGCTTTGAAACTGTTTTTCTTGTGCAACTCAGGGTACAAAACCCCAACGAGAAGCCACTGGATATAGAAGGGCTCAGTTGCGAGATGGAACTGGACGGCCGCAAGTTCGCCTCTGGCCTGCAAGGCGCCCAACAGACTATTCCCCCATACGGTACGGCACTGGTGCCGGTGGAAGTTTACGCCTCTGTTATCGACATGGTGGGCTCAGCCATAAGTATGGTGAAATCGGCCTCTAAAAAAGAGGCCCAATTTGAAGATGTGAATTACAAGCTGTCAGGCACGGTCAATGTGAAAATGAGCGGTTTCTCACATAAGCTGCCTTTTGAGTCGAGCGGCAAAATCGATTTGAATTGATGGATCTCCATCCCAATCGAGTGTTTTTATTGAGCTCACTTCATGTTTTTAACAATGTCACTTTATCGTTTACAGATAATTGATCTCGCGAACACAACTATTGTAATATTAAAGATTATCTGCTTACCACTAAAGCTCAGCCTGACACATTTTTTTCATGGGTGGTCACTATATGATCCCCCGGCCATGTCATACTCCACGAAACTCAACAGGGGCTCTGATATGGCTAAACGAAGCGACATTCACTTTCAATCAGGTGTCAGTTTGTTTTCTTGGTATTTCGCAAACAGCTGCCATGCGTATTAAGCTTAAGATCCAGATGGTTATGAAGTTTTCTGACGATTCAAAACGCCTCGGAGATTTTGTACAAGTCGATGATGTCTATTGGGGGGCGAAGCACTCTGGTGGAAAGCGTGGGCGAGATGCTGAAGGGAAAACGATACTTGACTGAATTCTGTTATCGCTTTAATCGTCGTTTTGATCTTCAACGTTTATTGCAAACTCTTATTTATCATGCGTCACCAACTGTCCCGATTCCAGAGCGCCAACTCAGGCTTGCTGAGGATTGGTGGTAATCAGATTTTAATATATTCCAGGAATCAATCTATATCGCACCCGTTTTACATATTCTTTGTAACCTTTCAATTCTGCTTGCAGTGTTCTGTCCTCTAATTCCGTTCTTATCACGGCAATTATTATGGCTATGACCACTGGAATCAATGTCCACACTGAACCGAGAGCGAGAACAATACCTGGAAGTGCCAAAATATTCCCTGCGTAGCCCGGATGCCGTACAATTCTATAAGGACCGCTATTGCACACTTTATGTTCTCGATCTTTCTGGATACGCACCAAACTGCTAAAGAAGCGATTCTCAATCAAGGCCCATGCGGCGAAGGCATATCCAAATGTTACCAGAACAAAGCCGAGTAAATTCATCCAGATCGGGAAGAGAAGAGACCATGCGAAATGGTGATCGAGGCCTGCTACTATGACAAGCGGAAATGATAGGCTCCACGCCATCAATGGGCCAATTACTTTATCCCAGGACTTTACATCTTGAGCCTTAAAGCACTGAGACCGTTCAGCCAGAATCCCCGGATGTCTATATTCTGCCCATATGCGTCCCCCTATGCCAGCCGTAACGATCAGCACAAAAAAGACCCACGCTTGCCACCAACTGAAATCCCATCCGCAAACCAATAGAATTATGGGTATGGAAAGGTGAATGATGATTATACTGAACCATTGGGATGGTTCAATTTTAATTACCGACTTTTCGTTAACTATGATCGATACCTTATTTTGCTATGCAGATTAAATTTGTTGATTTTCATTATCCAATAATTATCAAGAATTAATTTTCATCGCCCAACGCTAAGCACATGCGCCCGTTTGCGCCGGTGCAAAATTGATTACGGTAAACACCAAAACCGATTGATACCCAAAATGCCGAGGAGTCCGGTCGCTTGGTGCGGTTTGATATGAAATGCATCTGGGTCGACGGTCCTGACTTGGGCGCTAGCCTGTCTGCGTCCGTTCTTTTTTCGATGTCGTAGCCGCTTTTCCAAACGACCAACTGCATTGGCTGCCCCCACCGAACCTGACAGACAAAAGAACCATTGCCCTTAATCTGCGAAACCACCAGGTGAGTTAATCGACAGCAGAAGGCTACGCAACTCAAAGACGAGTAACCAACATACAACGTGCTGCTCCCAAAAGCCTAATAAGACAGTTTATCACTAAACGACTGGCAGGGGGAATCGAGTTCCCGGACGACGGTGTTTCAGGCAACACCTAACCTTCGCTCTAAGTTCATAACAAGTTATTCTGTAGAACTGGTTAACTCGTAAAATTCGGAGTTAGCCCGGGTGAAGGCTCCCTTCACATTCCCCAATACCACATTATTTGCCTCCACACCAGTTCCCCTAAGTACTCTAAAAAATATACTTTATTGACAGCACGCCTTCAAGGTGCCGGGTTGTCATTCTGTATAATCTTCAAAACATGATCTTCTCCCTTCACTCCACTCAAAGTGTTGATATCGTGCTTTATGTATCAAACGAAATGCGTGATGCTTATAAGCGATTCTTACAGCAGCGTGGTATTTCTCCAAACGAACAATTTGCATTACAGAAATGGATGCGCTTCTTTCTTGATTATTGTGACAAATATAACCACAAAGCAAAATCACGATTGAGTATCCCGCCATTTCTGCAAAAGCTCACTTCAAAAAAACAAAAGGCTCTGCAGATACGCCAGGCAGAAAAAGCAATTCAGCTCTTTCTGCAATGTATTCAATAAGGAATTCGGGCTAGGGAGAAATTCGAATTAAACGGCTCAACATTGAGCAATCTACTCGCGAGGCATGAAAATCCACTCACACAAAGCAAAAATGGGGCTAGGCCAAAAGCCCAACCCCATTTTTCACCTGACTGGAGTTGTCACACTTAAACAGCAAAAGTAAGACCGGCATAACCGGTAACAACCTCCGCCTCAAGCTCGTTCTGCAAAAATTCAACTGCTGTTTCACCGCTGCAGTGGCAGGCAATGATGCTGCCAATTGAAAATTTTTTCAACTCGGCCACAGTCCTCCGAAGGCGCGTGCTGGTGGCGTGCAGAAGGTGCATACCGCCGATGATGGTGCGTATACGCTTCTCTCCCGTGACTGCAACAATGTGATCAAGGGTATTGATCAATCCAGAATGGCAGCAGCCGATACAGACCACCAGACCTTCAGGTGTCCTGATCCAGAGAGCGATATCATCTTTTATTGAATCGACATCAGTGCCATCAGGGTCGAGATAAAACTCGCCACCGGTATCTTCAAACTCATTCTTCCTGGGAATAGGCCCCGTCACTCCCACGCCGGGCAGCAGTTCCATTGGCCTGGTTAACCAGTGGGTTTTGTCATCCTTGTGATGCATTACCGCGTTCATATCCGGCAGTGGCATCCTTACAGATTCACTCTTTTTGCCATCCCACGCATACCGTGGTTCAAATGCTGCGGAGTGCAGGTAGATTTCCGCACCTCTGTTGGCTGCTAAAAGATCGGCAACGCCGCCGCTGTGGTCATAATGGCCGTGACTGAGTACAAGTTTATCTATTTTCTCCGGTGAAATTTGCAGAGTCTGCAGATTATCCATCAGGCTCTTCTGGCCGGTATCCAGCAAAATATTTCCCTGGGGGGTTGCAACGTGCAAAGCATAACCGTGCTCGGCAGTCAGACCATCGGCTGCCACATTATTGACCACAACGGTCAGGGTACTGACCTCATTTGCGATACTCACTTGACACCTTCTTTTTTCATGAATTTGGCTTTGGCTCGGGCCACAAGTTTGCCATCAACCCGGGCTTCCGCTTTCAGTTCGTAGAGGCTGGAGACTGCACAGGTGAGCCAGGCACGGATATTTACTCGACTGGTACAGGGAATGGCATGCAGAAACCGCACCCGCAGATCCCCCGTAACCGCCTTGACATCCTGTACCAGCAGGCAATGCGCCATGGCGGAATCGAGTACGGCAGAGATTACTCCTCCGTGCAGAATCCCTTCATATCCCTGCAGATGGGGTCCGCCCGTGAAGGTAGCCTCCACGGTATTGGCTCCTGCCTGCTGAAACTTCAAACCAAGTGAAAACGGATTGTTCCTGCCGCAGATAATGCAGTTATCATGTCCGCCAAGAACTTTTCCGTCATCCATCATTGTCACTGTACAGTCCCCTTCTGATTATCTTGTACGGTCAATCCGACTCACTCACCAGCGACCGTCACTTTTCTCTGGAATATGGCCATGCCATGATGCCACCTTCCATCACTTTAACATTGGTATAGCCATTTGCCTCAAGGATAAGCGCAGTTTCATAACCCCGCAGGGATATTTTGCAGAAACAGACGATCTCCGTATCCTTTTCTTGCGGTAACTCACCAAGAACATTACGCAGCATGCCCAAGGGAATATACTTCTCACCTATCCCCAGGCGCAACACTTCATGCTCGTCCGGCCCTCTTCCGTCGATAAAAAATGGCGGATTCCCCTCCTGAACTCGTTTATACACCTCTTCGGCCGTGACAGTTTTGATGCGACCTTTCAACTTGTTCGAGATGATGTGGGCCGAAGCGATAAAGTGATCGATTGCCAGGGAAAATGGTGGTGCATACGGCAGGTCGGCACAGTTGAGGTCATCCAAGGTCAGTCTGCCTTTAATGGCCATGGCGGCAGTAGCTATCTGACGGGAAACATCACCGGAACCGACACACTGATAGCCGAGAATTTTCTGGGAGGATTTTTCCACCAGTATTTTGCTCACCAGCAATTTGGCCCCCATAAAACCTGGCTTATCCGGGCTGGCATTGACCACCGTTTCAAAATCTGTGAGGCCAGCCGCGATCGCAGCTTTCTCACTCAAACCTGTGGCACCTGCCACAAAATCGAAGACTTTGCAGATAGCGGTCTGCTGGGTACCGCCAAATTTTACCACATTGCCTTCAATCAGATTTTCGCCCAGCACCCTGCCCTGCAGATTTGCCAGATCTCCCATGGGCGCGTACACCTTTTTGCCGGTAACACTGTTCACACACTCCACACAATCTCCGGCTGCATAAATATCAGCATCGGAAGTCTGCATATATTCATTGACCGCAATTGCCCGGCTCTCACCGATCTCCAGCCCCGCTGCCTCCGCCAGGCCAATATTGGGCCGTACACCTGCAGCGACAACGGCAAGCTGACAGGGGAGAACCTCGCCATTGGCCAGTTCAACACCGGCCAGGCGTCCATCTTCACCCAGACAGCGCTCCAGCCTCATGCCGAGACGCACGCTCACCGACTTCGCCTTCATGTGGTTGGCCACCAACCCGGCAAACTGTGCATCGAGAAATGTCAGCACCTGCTTTTCCATCTCTACCAGGGTCACCTTCACACCCTTTGCAACCAGAGCCTCGCATGCCTCAACACCAATCAGGCCACCACCAATCACCACCGCCTCTGTTACGGTACCCGAAGCACAGAGATCATGGATTCTGTCTGTATCCTGCATGGAAACCAGCGTGCTGACACCGTCAAGCTCACGCCCCGGCACCGGCAGAACAGCCGCACTGGCGCCTGTTGCCACAACCAACTTGTCGTACGCAAGAGTTGTTTCTTCGCCCGTCTCGAGATTGCGGCACGTCACTTTTTTTTCATTACGATCAATTGCGGTACATTCAGTGTTAACCAGCGCATTTATTCTTTTGGTCTTATAGAAAAAATCAGGATTACGGACCACACCTGTCGGAGTAGCCAGCAGCTGGTTCCGTTCATCAAAGGTGCCGCCGATGTAATAGGGATAGCCACAACTCGCCATGGAAAGATCCGGATCTTTCTGGACAATTGTTATCTCCGCCTGTTGATCAAGACGTCTTGCCTTAGCCGCTGCTTTTGCACCTGCCGCCGAACCACCGATTACCACTATCTTACTGTTTTGCATGGGATCTCCTTGCTGCTGATATTCTCCAGGCCTACCCGAATCTCAACATGAGCACCATCTCGGGCATTGCCGAAAATAAGACATTACTACAAAGTGATATGTTCATATACACACAACAGTCGCATAATCGCTCTAATGTACCTGATTGTCAATGGGTAATTACCCATACCTTTCTCTATCCGAAACCTTGCTGTAACCTGCACTTATATTCAATGGTTCGTGAAAACCTGTCTGGCAAAACTTTTAATAATGATTACCACTATTGATATATCAAAAATCCATGTAATCCAGAATAGTTACGATAAAAATGAATTTCGACCTCAAGTAAAGGAGATAGAGTGAGTACGCTGAAAGAATTTCACTACAGTGCCGACTTCCCCTGCACCGTAAAAGAACTTTATGATTACCATAGTCGCCCCGGGGCACTTGAAAGGCTGCTTCCCCCCTGGGACGGCTCTGAGGTCATCAGAAAAGAAGGCTCCATAGCTCCCGGCGGCAAGGTACTGATGCACCTCAAATTCGGCCCCTTCACCATTCCCTGGGAAGCCCGTCACATTGCCGAAACCCCAGGAGTCATGTTTCGGGATATTCAACATAAAGGCCCCTTTGCGACATTCTCACATACCCATCGTTTCAGCAGTACAGCACATGGTTCCCGGCTTGATGACTCGATTACTTTCGCCTTGCCGGCACAGAAATACCTGCCCGCCATCGCGGAGAAACAAGTTCAGAAAATGCTCGGGAGAATCTTTTCCCACCGGGAGCATGTACTTCGCGCTGACTTGAAGCTGCACAGCAAATACAGTCGAAAGCCCTTGCGAATTCTCATCTCCGGGGCCAGCGGGGTCTTGGGTTCCGCCCTGATCCCCCTGCTGACGACCGGCGGCCATCAGGTCTGGACCCTGGTCCGGCGCAAGCCCTCACCCGGCAAGCACGAAATTTTCTGGGACCCGCAAAATTCAACATTGAATCCGGCAGACATTCCCGAAATAGATGCTGTCATCCATCTTGCTGGTGAATACATCGGGGTCGGCCGCTGGAGTGAGGCGCAGCAACGCAGAGTGGTGGAGAGCAGGATTCTCGGTACCGAACTGCTGGCCCAAACGGTAGCCGCCCTCCCGGTCCCCCCCAGAGTATTCCTCTCTGCCTCAGCCGTGGGCTATTATGGCAACTGTCATGATACAATCATTGATGAAGGCCAACCGGCGGGAGATGATTTTGTTTCCAGTGTCTGTGAGGTTTGGGAGAAATCGACCTGGCCGGTGAGAGATGCCGGTATTCGCACCGTGTTCATGCGTTTTGGAGTGGGTCTCACACCAAGGGGAGGCGCCCTGCAACGTCTGCTGGTCAGCCGTGCTATCGGTTTTATTCGCTACTTTGGCAGCGGTGAGCAATATGTGAGCTGGATGAGTGTGGATGACATGGTCGCCGCCATGCTCCATTGCCTGGTAACCGAAGAGGTATCCGGAGCGGTAAACATTGTTGCCCCGAATCCGGTTACCAACCGGGAACTCATGGCAACACTGGCCCGGGTAGTACATCGTCCGCTCCTGGTGCCTATTCCCTCAAAAATGCTACAGATTCTGCATGGACAGATGGCCAATGAGATTGTATTGTCCGGTTGTCGGGCGTCTGCACAGAAACTCATTGATACAGGCTTTGAATTCCGTCATCCCGACCTTGAAACGGCGCTGAGGGTGCTGCTTGGCAAAACCGTAGCGCCTGCTGATCATTTCAACCAACTTTGAGGTAACACCTTGAGCCGGCAACTCAAAATCACCTTTATGGTCCTGATGACGATAGCCCTTGCCTTCGGCTTTTTTCATCACTTCATCCCGAAAGAACAACTCAATTTCGAGCGACTGCACATATTTCTTTTCAATCTCTGCAGTGGCGGCACCCTGCTTCTCTACTACACCGAAGACAAAAAAAATCTCAGCAGGACAGCCCGCACCTTTTTCGTACTCTCAATCTGTTTTGCCCTGTTCAGTTTTCTTGAATGGTATCTGCCAACCCTGATTATCCCCCTTATTCTCGGGGTACTGGTTGAGCGCGTACGTCTTGTCCATTTCGGGTCGATTTTCCCCAAGGACCTCTTCTCCTCGAGAGAGGATGTTGCCCGCAAGTTCCATCAGGCTGCACTGCTCTGCCTGTCGCTTGCCCTGTTCATCTCCAGTTTTGTGATCTTCAACGAGATCTACGCGAAATGGTTCTACCTCGAAAAGCTCAAGCTCGACACCTTCTTCCTCGGCTTCTCCTTCCCGGTATCCCTGATCAGTATGTCTGTTATTTTCTCTTTGATGAAAAAGCATGAGGTAGAGGTTACCATTCACATCAAAGAGGCATTATTCTGGACCATAAATCTCGGGGTAATAGTCTTTTTTCTCTTTATCCTGGCCAAGTGGTTTGTACCGCAGGTGATGATTGCCACGACGCTCTTTCTGGCAGTCACCCTGGTGCTCTATCTCTATTACCACCAGGGAATCCGCCTGCAGCAAAAAACCTTTCTCACCTCAGGAATCTTTTTTCTGCTGATAACCTCAATCACCGGCATCACTTACATCCTTTGGGCCTTTTCAGCAGACTACGATCCGCAACAGACCCAGCCCCTACTTCGCCTGCACGCCTTCACCGCACTCTACGGCTGGAACCTGAGCGGCCTGGCCGTGATCAGCAGGCACGCTGACTTCCCGATTCGTCTTCACTCTCAGAAGGTTATTATCCTCCATTGGCTGACGGTGCTTATCCTCTGCCCTCTTGGCTATTTTGTGCCACTGGCAGCGCTGGCGGCAGTTATTGCCTATGCCTTTCTGCTGCAGACCCTGCTCTTTAACAGCGGCCCGGCAGATTCCCGTCTGGTGACCATTGAAGATGAGGTCCTTGCCGCAGCGGAGAAAAAGTAACCGGACTTGCCCAAACCCTGCCACCCAAGCTGGCTCTTAAAGCACAAATACAAAAGGCAGCCTTTGCGGTTTCGCAAAGGCTGCCTTTTTCATACAGCGGGATATCTTCGCTAATGAATTACTTAGCTGCGCTTAACGCCCATTCGGGCACGACACCGATATCTATGCCAAACAGAGGTATAACAAGCAAAAAGGTCAGGGCTACGGTGATAATAATACCAAGAATATTCAGCCCGAAACCGGATTTAACCATCTGCGGAATCGAAACATAACCGGAACCAAAGACGATGGCGTTCGGCGGAGTAGCAACCGGCAGCATAAAGGCACAGGATGCGGCAATGGCAGCCGGAACAACCAGCAGCAATGGGTTCTGCCCTAAACCGATGGCGATTGCAGAGAGGATCGGCATAACCATGGCAGAGGTCGCGGTGTTTGAGGTGAGCTCAGTGAGAAAAATAATGAGCGTCGCCACTGCCAGCACCAGAACGAAGATCGGTGCCGCTTCCAACAAACCTACCTGACCACCGATCCAGGCAGCAAGACCGGTTACTTTGAAACCTGCAGCAAGTGCCAGGCCGCCACCAAAGAGAATCAGAACACCCCATGGCAGTTTGGATGCCCAGGTCCAGTTCATGACGAATTCGTTACGTTTCAGATTGAGCGGAATGGTAAAAAGTACCAGCGCACCGATCATGGCGATGGCTGCGTCAGTCACCATCTTCGGGTCAGGAAAGAGAAATCCCAACTGCTTTCTAAATATCCAGCCCAAAGCTGTGAGCAGGAACACCACTGCAGTCCAGCGCTCGCCAGGGTTCATGGAACCCATCTCTTCAAGTTCCCGGTCGATCAGGTCACGTCCACCCGGCACACGCTTAAGTTTCATCGGGTTGGCGACACGAATAAGCCAAAGCCAGCAGAGTGGCAGTAAAACTATTACCAGAGGAACACCAACCATCATCCAGCTGGCAAATGTTATCTCATAACCATAGGTTTTATTGAGGTAACCAGCCAGAACGGTATTCGGCGGAGTACCAATCAAAGTGGCGATACCGCCGATGGAGGCCGCATAGGCGATGCCCAGCATCAGGTTCAGACCAAAGGCAAACTTTTCGGGAGAGAAATCGATCTCAGAATCCAGCCCCTCTTTTTTGCCTTCAGCAATTACATGGTGGATAATGGCCAGACCAATGGGCATCATCATAACCGTGGTAGCGGTATTGGAGACAAACGCCGAAAGCACGGCGGTCGCGGCCATGAAACCGAAAATGAGCCTACCGGGAGAAAAACCCACAACCCGTACGATGTTCATTGCTATGCGACGATGCAGGTTCCAGCGCTGCATGGAAAGTGCGATGATAAAACCACCCATGAAAAGAAAGATCAGGTGGCTTGCATAAGGTGCAGCCGCAGCCTTGGTTCCCATGATTCCCATGAATGGAAAAAACGCAATCGGTATAAGGCTGGTTGCCGGAATGGGAATTGCCTCAGTCATCCACCAGGTTGCCATCAGACAGGCGACCGCCGCCATTTTCTGGGCTACAGGCTCCATTCCACCGGGAGCAGGCAGTATCAGCATCAGGAAAAAGAGTAACGGTCCAAGGGCGAGTCCGAATTTCTGCCGATTGGTATATTCCTTCGGTTCTTCTTCTTTTACGCCGTCAGGGCCTGTTTTTAAACGACGGCTGTGTTCTGCAGGTGCCTCGTTAAGGCGTTCTATCGATGGATCGTCATCATGCACAGCTCTGTTTTCGACGACATGGTCGCGCGAAAAGTGCTTGACGATTTCCCGTGGCCTAAATAGCACAAGAGCTTTTGTTTCATAATGCATCTGCCATAAACGATCCCAAACTGCTAATGACATAGTCAGTCCTCCTCCATAATTAGGCAACTCAGCACCCAATGCATTGCTCCTCACGCAAAACATGGATGCACTACATAATGCTACATATCCTGGCTGCTACTGATGCCCCCCTGTCAAATAGATGAATTTGGTCTATTATCATTACCCCAGTGCCCACTGGAATCTACTAAACAAACCGACAATACAAATAGAATTACACGACTTTATGAATGACTCATCATTCATTACTGAGTTGTTAACAAATCAAGATGATTTAAGCAACTCTTTGAAATATTTCATCACTACATTGTCGTAATAATCAGGAATGTACTCATGTTAACATGCACTTACCAACCCAACAAAACAGTCCCAATATTGGTATGATGGATTTTCCATCCGTTTACGTTAAGAGAGATGTTGCGCCAGGAACAGTAATCTTGAAAGAAACATTCAGGATATTTGATACAAAGTAGCATACCATTCCAACGAGTCAATTGGTTTTTTGAACAAATTCATACCCTAGCGCCAATTTGCCGTCAGCTATTCAAGCATTTGCTTTATCTCTTGCCCTGCTACAACCCTGAGCAGCTGGGCATTTCAGCCGTATCACTTGAACTCCCTGTAAAGCTGAGACAAAAAAACGGGTTGAGATAATTTTATCTCAACCCGCACCTCACCGATGAGCCCGACATATAACGTAAACTAGAAACGCTCTGCTTCCAGAGAGAACTTTAACCTTGCAAGCTCAGAGTTTCACCATCCTTCAAAGTGATCACTTTTTCTGTCAGGCACATCTTCGCCAGTTCGGTGAACAACCCTTTCCGGGAAATCGAACAACGATTCAGAGCCACCTGGAGGCTCTGAACAAAGAAAATCCTCCCCAGGTATCTGAACAAGCCCACCCATATCAAGACATGCTCCACCCCGAGTCCATATCGGCAATATCGGCTTTAAACCCGATCAACGCCCGCTCGAAAACTTCATAATCAACTCCTCCTGCCAGGTCAGAACCCTATCTTACAACTCGTCCAGAATTTGCTCGGTGGCAACCACCCGAACACTCAAATATGACAGGGCTGCCATAATCACCGATTTTGCCTGTTCTGAACTGCAAGCGATTCCCCCAAACTCTGTCGGCGGGGTCGCGGTACAGTCATGCACCAGTGTACAACTATAATCCAGATCCCTGGCGGCCCTGACTGTGGCATCAACACACATGAAAGCCATCATTCCTGTTATCACCAGTTCCGTGATTCCCTGCCCCTTGAGATACTCCTGCAGTTCTGTCTGCTTAAATGAGTTGGGGAAATTCTTTGTTATCACTTCTTCCCCGGTCACGGGTTGTACACTCTTAAAAAACCCTGCCCCCGGGGTCTCCGGTATGAAAAAACTCGCGCCCTCCCCTTGTGAGTGGTGTCGAACATGCACCACCTGAAGATCGTTAGCACGAAATCTTTCGAGTATTCTGCTGATATTTTCCGCAGCTTGCTCTGCACCCGGTAAGACCATTTTCCCACCCGTAAAATAGTCGTTTTGCACATCGATGATAAGTAATGCTCTATTCTTCATAATTTGCCCTTTCTCTGATTTTTTGCTTCTCTAAATGATGCATGGCTATCCTGGCGACAGACTCCTGTCTGCCAATCTGTCAGAAAATGTAGAACAACTTGTCACATTCAGAAAGTGTCTGATTCGACATAAAGAGAGTGAAATACGACACAACATAGACTAGCTTTACCCCAACCTCTCTTCCCCCCATCTACTAAGGACCGACACGACATGCTTAAAATAGCAATTCTTGCCCTTGAAAACTGTGTTCATTCCAGCGTAACCGGATCTTTCGATATTTTTGCGGTCAGCTCACTGAAATGGCAGGAAATCCATGGTAATACAAAGCCGTTCGCTGAACTCAGTATCATTAGCCCACATGGGGCACCGGTAACAGCCTTTGGCGGTCTGAGCCTTTCCGCCACCGCCTCAATGGAAGCAGGAGAACAATATGACATTCTTATAGTCCCTGCTCTTTATGGTGATATGGGGCAGGTCGAGCATAGAAGAGAGATCTGCGAGCTCCTGAAAATTCAGCACGCCGGCGGATGCTGCATTGCCACAGTCTGCGCCGGTGCATTCCTTGCAGCAGAAGCCGGCATTCTTGACGGTCGTAAGGCCACCACCCACTGGGCCCTGGCAGACAATTTCAGAACTCGCTTTCCCGATATTCAGCTCAAGGCGGAAAAAATGCTGGTTGATGAAGGTGATGTCATTACGGCCGGCGGGGTTACCGCCTACCTTGATCTCTGTCTGCATCTGGTCCGCAGATTCGGCTCTGTAGAGCTGGCCGGCGCTGTCTCCAGCACATTTCTGATCGACGGAGCCAGGGAAGTTCAACTGCCCTACTGCAGCTACAGCCTGCCGAAAAACCACAAAGACCGGGAGATCCTTACTGCCCAGCGATGGCTGGAAAATAATTTTCGGGAGCCGGTCAGAATCGCCCGTCTGGCCAGCATGGTTGCCCTGAGTGAACGGACCTTTCTACGTCGGTTTAAAAAAGCCACCGGCGACACCCCCACCGAATATCTGCAGTCCACCAGGATAGAAGCTGCCCGCCGCCTGCTGGAAAAAACGACAGAACCCGTTGAGATCATTACCTGTGAGGTAGGTTACGAAGACACCAGTTCATTTCGTCGCCTGTTCAAGCTCCATACCGGCCTCACCCCCACAGCCTACCGTAAACGTTTTGCCCTCTCTGTTTGACAGTCCATTTCGAAGACAGCTACAATCCAAGCTGAAGCAGTCTCTTCAGCACCTTTTCCCCTATCAACTCAAGGAGAAACCTATGTACGCCATAGCTGTCAATGGAAGTCCCCGTAAAGGCGGTAATACCGAATTTGCGCTGCAGGAAGTTCTCACTCAGCTGGACCAGGCTGGCTGGAAGACCGAAATGGTCAAGGTAGGCGGCACCGCTATCCGCGGCTGCATCGCCTGCAACAAGTGCTTTGAAACCCAGGATAACAGCTGCATCCAGAAAAAGGACAAATTCAACGAGATATATCTGAAAATGGTGGAAGCGGACGCCATAATAATAGGTTCACCCACCTATTTCGCCGCTGTTGCTTCAGACCTGAAATCACTGACCGACCGAGCCGGATATGTCGCCTATGCAAATGGACACACCTTCGCCGGTAAAATAGGTTCGGCGGTGGTGGCTGTCCGGCGAGGAGGAGCAATCCACGTCTATGACAGCATAAATCACATGTTCCAGATGTCCCAGATGATCATCCCCGGCTCAACTTATTGGAATTTCTGCTTCGGGCTGGAAAAGGGAGAAGCAAAAGATGACGCTGAAGGTGTTGCCAACATGCACCACCTTGGTAAAGCGATAGACTGGCTGGGCAGGGCCATCAAACCAAAACTGTCAGAATACCCGAAAGCTACTGATGATTTTGAATCCTGACCCATTGCTCACCTGTAATACACAGGGCTTCCCTCTGATTCTGGACGCTCGAACAAGTTTTACCTGAGAAGAAGATTGTCCGGGCAATGAAGAGCTAGAGGGAATGCTCTGTTTTGGGTTGAAAAGGAATTAACTGTCGGCAAGCCCTTCCACCTTGATAATTACCAGGGTAATATCGTCTTCGGTTTTAACCCCGAGAGAGAATCTGGCCACCTCGTCGTAGACAGTGTTCAGAATCTCTGAAGCACTCCGGTGTGCATTGTCCTTGAGAATTGCTTTCAGCCTTTCCCTACCGAACATTTCACCTTCAGTGTTGAAAGACTCCCAGATACCATCTGTGCCAACCGCGATGATCTGACCATTTTCCAGGCCGAGCCGATGATGTTCCTCGTAGCTGATATCATCCATAACCCCGAGTGCGATGCCGTTTCCCTTCAGTTCCTCGAACCTGTCTTTCTGAGCATCATACAGGATGGCTGGATCATGCCCGGCCCTGACCCAATCTATCTGCCTTTTGCCCCGATCTATGCAAAGATAAAACAGGGTCATGAACCTGCCGGATTCAAGCACATCCTTCGCCAGGTGACTGTTCATGGCAGAAACGATCTCAGATATGGTTCCCGGTTGGGAGGCACGCATTCGTAAAAACGCGCGGGCTGTGGTCATCAGCAACGCCGAATCTACGCCATGACCGGAAATATCTCCAACCACAACGCTGAACGGATCACGGCCTGAACCCGGATGCCAGATAAAATCATAATAATCACCACCGATCTCATCACAGGAAACATTGCGACCGGCCACATCCAGGCCATTCACCACTGGTTTCTCCTGGGGCAGCAGACTTTTCTGCACTTCACCAGCGAGCATCAGCGCCTTTTTATGCTCGGTCATGTCGGTGACAAACGCCATATTGCCGATCATTTTACCCTGGTCGTCCCGCAGCACATTGCCATGGATGAGTATCGGCACAGAGCTTCCGTCCTTCCTGGCCCCTGCCCCCTCGATTACGCGAAACTCCTGTTTCATTAACGTTCCACGGTTGTGCTCGAGAAAATCCCTGAAATCTTTACTTGCCAGATCAGCTGTATTTTTTCCGATCAGCTCCTGGCGGCTATAGCCGAAAAGGTTGCAATATGCCTGGTTCACATCAATGATTGTCTGCTCATCATCGACCAGCACAAAACCTTCTGCTGCGGTTTCGACAATCCGCCGATGTTTCTCCTCACTTTTCTTCAACTCCCGGGTTGCCAGAGTCCGCGCCGTGATATCATAGAGCACTCCCTGATGGTGGGTTTTGTTGCCATTTTCATCCCGCACCACAGAGGTTTTATCCTCCACCCAGCGAATCTCACCGCTCCTGGTTATACAGCGATATCTCTGGCTGTACTCTTCAATGTTCGCTTCCGCCAGGGCAATGAGTTCTTTTTCCACCCGCTCCCTGTCATCCGGGTGGACGATATCGCCAAATGTCAGTGTATTATCAAAAAAATCCTGGGGAGAATACCCGAACTGCTGAATGTTCTCAGAAATATATTGCAGCTGTGCATCTTCGCCTGCACTTCGCCGAAACAATATGACAGGGCTCCGCTCCACAATCAGCTTGGCCATCCTCAACTCATCGGAAACTTTTTCGTGCTCTTCACACTCAAGCGCCAGAGCCCTGTTCCGCTCTTCACAACTCTGCTTGAAAAAGAACAGATCGGCCTCAGCTTTTTTCAGCCTCTGATGCAACAACTCTGCGCTGTCGGCCTTTGCCTGCAGCTGCTGTATCTCATGAATGAGTTCTTCCCGCGACTTCTCTTCGTGCTCGCCCATATTTTATCAATGCTGGAGTTTGAAAATACTGTACCAGAGACAAATGGCTCCTCAATTCCAGATATTATAATATGTCGTGACAGGACAGAGCACAATGCATGATGGTGTCAATAGTCACAGCTGGCAGAGCGCATCGGCTCAAACACCTTTTGCGGATTGAACCTTATTTGGGTCAAAATATAGATAAGCAGCCGCGAACGGGTCTTGAACTGGTTGACCAGGCAACAGTAAACCTGGCTATTTTCTGTCTTTTGAAATCACCAGCAGATAATCACCTTCAGCCAGCACACAGTCACCCGCAGGGTTCGATACCACCTCTCCCCCTTTGCCCTTCTGAACTCCGAAAACCGTAGTGTTGTGTTCCTTTTTCATGGTGATGAAAACATCCAGAAAAGTTTTATTGATAAATTCCCGGGGCAACTGCATCGAAAATAGTTCATTACCGTAGCGACTGCTCAAAAGTTCCGAAACAATCTGGCTTATACCGTGATCGCTTGCGGCACTGGCTATCAGGTGGCTGTTCAGCTCGCTGCCGATAATAATTTCATCCGCGTTGGCCCTCTGGCAATGGGGTTTGTTGGCTTTGTCCGCCAGTTCCACCACACTGTAGACCTCAGGATTGATGGACTCTACTGTTAAAGTGGTCAAAACAACCTTGGCATCGCGGGCCGTAGGTTCTATGGAGTCATCACCTAAAATGATGATGGTATCAGCTTCGGCCAGATTCGCCTTGCCCAGGCTTTCTTCATTTACCACACCTCGGATGAAGATAAGTTTCGGATCATCAACAGGTTTCTCCTCGATATCGGCTATCAGCACTATAGGCTGCTGCGATGTCGCAGAATCCGTGCGCAGTTCCTGCAAGACCGTTTTCGCTCTGTGGTTCCACTCGCAAATGATGATGTGCCCGCTCACTTTAGAGGTCTGCATGCCCTTGTTCTCCCGTATTCGCATATTGATGAGCATCGAAGCAAGGCTGGCGCTCAGCACACCAAGCAGACCGATGCCAAAAAACATTATTATTACTGCCAGTACCCTGCCCTCTAAAGTAGTAGGCGAGATATCACCGTAACCCACAGTAGTCAGGGTGACCACGCTCCACCAGACTCCACCTGCAAAAGAGATCGAAGGCTCAAAACTGGAGATAAGGTAACCGCTCACCAGCACAATGATGCCAATTACAGCTAATAGTTTCAGTACATTTTCCCGATATAGGAACTCGTATAACCGCAGTAGTTTGATTTTCATAGACCTTCCCGGATCAATCCCCTAACCAACCAGATTTTATGCCCTTGAGTTCCTAGACAATCGGACAAGATAACGATTATCGTCTAAAAACAACAGCTTTTCGCAGCCTAAACCACACCCTTCTGCTACCTCAAGTAAAGTTGCAAAATCGACATACAGCCAGGGAAATGGTTCGGAGACAATAGAGCCGAAGCGCATAACAAATTCTGTCTCTCCGTAATACACATCATCTTCGAAACGAAATTCCTCATCGACCTCCGCATAGAGACTGCTGAGATCTGTCGAGTCAGCAATGATCTGACCACCTTCTGTAATAATGGTTGCCGCATGACAAAGCATAGTACGCAACCCTTCAAGAGTGCCGCACAGCCCCAACCCATTCATCAGAAAAAGTAGCGTCTGATATTCACCTTTTTCTATCGAGTACAAATCAGTGTGCGCGACGCTTTTCACACCACGCCGCTGTATCACCTCCACCGCACCTGGTGAGATATCTATAGCATCAACCGCAATCCCATGCTGCTGCAAAAAAAGGCTGTGACTGCCACTGCCTGCCCCAACATCAAGCACCTTGCCCTTGCAAAGAGAAAGTGCTTTTTTTTCGAGTTCGTCCATCTCTTCATAGTCACGAAACATCACCTTACCAGTCATGGTGGACATCTCAAGAGTAGTTGACTCAACCTCAAGAGAAACACTGGTTGTACCATCTAGATACGCCAGCATCATCGCACCCAGCGGATCATTATTGGTTGCGCTAATCAATTTCTGCATCTTTTTTAAACCATCTGATAATAACGTGACATATGGCAAGGTTAGCGTACCAACCTTGGTCCGCCACTTATATAAGTATGTAATTGAGGCACAACTGTAACAGACAATGAATGGAAAGAACAGAGAGATAGCCCGACTTTCATCTTCTGATCTCAGGGCTGATCAATTTCAACTGAACCAGTCTCTTATGATCAATTTCTGAGCACCCTCTATGACCAAACGTTCCATCGGCGAAGGTGATAAATGCCAACCATCAGGTTGTGCTTCTCTAACGCAGCAGGAAACCGATGAGGCTATTACGCTGAGGAAGGCTGGATGAATAGATTAAATTGAATGGCTAATGCAAGCGCAATAATTCACTCTTACTTGAAGTATTGCGTCTTCATGGGACAGGTCCTGTCAAACTGCCCCCCTCAAGCCTAGCAATCAAGTGGGGAGACAGTTTTTTTTCCAGGCCATACGGTGAGGCCTGTTAGTTTTACATAGCCCTGTGTAGATAAACTTATCTTCTGCAATAGACAAGAAAGTTAGATCAAACTCCTGATCAAAAATTCAATTGCAGTGCTGAGTATAATGGGTAAACATGCTTTTGATATATTTTCAGATAAAGGATCGTCTTGCTATAATATTTCGAGTTTCCCCGCTCCCATCACTACTTGAAATTGAAGTTTAGGAGTAACAAGGTACTATTTCAATTACTTGTATAACTCGAAAGTTTATTACGAATATCCTCTACTCGTTTTCGGTTTACACCGAAATCATAATAGCCTAGCCTGGAAGCCGACCTAACGTGTATGAGCATTTCTTTTGATTGAGTCTCAGGAAAATAAAATTCAACATCATCTATGAAACGAAAGACCGCGGAGGATACCTCTGCTCGAATGTAGTCGTTTCCAACATCCTTGACCTCTGTCCTCTTTGACTCCCTGAGTATTTGCAAGATATGCTTTTTTGTGTCAATCTGAGTACTCGTAACAAGAATTGGCTTAATAAAATGTTCTTTATCATTTACCTGACTGTTCACACAATTAGGTTTGTCAGGGCATTTCTTCAGGTAACCATTTTCAAGACCTAATTCAGGTGATGACCCTGTACATCCTGCAAGTAACAAAAAGGTGGCTAGAACAACAGTGATTATTTTTTTCACTATTCTTATTCCTCATATTTACTGGATAGGATTGAATGACAGTACATTGATTCAATGCATGCACCTGTTTTTTTTAAACTTAAATTTCGCCATTCAATTTCAGCGAGTCCGCGAAACGCAGTGGAGTGATGGTACGGTTGGTTAGCGTCAATATCTATGTTGAGTATTTAGCTGCCACTGTACGAACTTTCTCAGCTGCTTCGTATAGTCGGCGTTCAGATAAGGTACCTGAGTTTACAGCCTGGATTATTGAATTTACAACATCTTGAATCTGGCTACCTGTATCAGCTACAAGGAGTAGATCAGAACCTGCATTCAATGCATCTATAGCAACACTACTAATGGTTTTGTTTCTCAAGGTTGCCTTAGAATCTAAATCATCTGATAATATAAGACCTTGGAATCCCAGTCCTGATTTAAGGGTTTGTATAATTTTAGGCGATAGCGATGCCGGAAGGTTAGGATCTAATGTTTCAATTATAGCTGGACCAGTCATGATAATCTCAACATTATTTTTGATAGCATCCTCAAAAGGGATGTAACCTGCTTGAATTGATTCTAAAGAGCCATCCATTATTGCTTCAGACTCAATTGCAGGGTCTAATTCGATAGTCGAATATCCTGGAAAGTGCTTTGCTGCAGCAGCAACATGACTAGATTGGATCCCTCTGATAAAAGCTGATGAGATATCGGAAAGTCGTATTGGATCAGTTGTCCATGTCCTTCCTAGTAACCATGGGTTGATGCCAGATACTATGTCTAATATTGGCCCCAGAAAACAATTAAAACCTAGTTTTTTTGCTGCTGTTGCGATTTTTGATGATAAATGCTCGAAATCAGAAAGATGTATGGTTTGAAGTTCTTCTATAGAAGGGAATGGTTCAACTAAATCGTGTAGTCTACATATTCCAGAAATCTCTTGATCTACAGCTATTATTATTTGTTTTGAAAATGATTTGGCCTCGTTATTAAAACAAAGTACGGTTTCTGGAGTCTCTAATAATTTCCGTTCAATTGAGACCTGCCTGGAAACATACTCTTCACGGGTTTCACCCACTAAAATTGAGCAACCTCCTTCTGATAAAAACTCTTTAACAGAATCGCTCAACGAAAGGCAACTAAATGCTGGGAAGATAACAGCATGTGCGTTTTGTTTATTTGTAAATATCATAATTTCTACTGAAATTTAATTTTCAATCGCTAACATTGAGAGAACTCGGCCGCATGCTCTTGCGGGCCAGTACTTGTTGCCTGGTTAGCAGTATTATTTAATTACAATATCATACACATCTAATAGCGACAAAACATCGGGTGAAGAAAATACCGTTTTCTTAAGTTTATTGGCGCCTGGATGAATCGAATAGTTGAATGCATCAGACAAATCAGTATATTCCAAATTTGTATTAACAAATCTGGTTCCGGTAAAATCAGAGTGGCGACAATCCGCTCTGGACAAATTTGCTTCAGAAAAATCAGCCTCTTTCACTTTACAATTGGTAATTTCTGTGCCTTTCAGATCCACATTGATAAAACTACAGTAATCCAATGAACATTGTCTAAATATTACATCTAGAGGTATGCCAGTTTCAGCCCACTGAATTCCTGTTAGTTTTGATTCCTCAAAGAGGACATCATCAAAAACAGTATGTTTTACTGAAATTGAGTTTAAATCGCAATTTGTAAAGCTACAACGCTCAAACCTGCAATTAAAGAAATTCACTTTGGACAATTTACAGTTTACAAATTTACAGTCACAAAACTCTACCTCAACAAATTTAGTGTGTTGTGGCAAGTTGATATCCAAAAACATTTCGTCTTCGAACATTTCATAATCCAATATATCAGGACTGTCTTTTTTCATATACATGGTTAAAGATGATTTTACTAAGACCACACTATTTTCTTTCTTTACTTTCTAAAATGGAGTGGTGGTGCACAGGGCCTTTACACGTCCCTGCGAACGATTGGTTAAACGATTGTTTTTTTTGTGGCTTATTTAATTAATTTCTCAATTTTATCATATGAATCTAATAGAGTATTTTTTTTATTTTCTAGCTCTAGAAGCAGTGGTGCTATTTGAGTAATCTCTGCATTTAAAACCGAATTCAATTGATTTAATGCTTGCCATATTTGCTGATCCGCTTCTTGATATTTCCACATAGAGCTTATTGTTTCATCCCATTCATCCACCTTAGCTCTCCTTTCTTCAAGAATTGTTTCAAATTCCTCAAGATCAGAAAACTCTTGCCCCATATAGTGCTCATCCGTTACAATTTTTTTGTATAGCTTAATCGATTCGATTGCTTTCTTGTTAATACCTATTGCTTGTTTTATATTTACATCAGCTTTATTTTTAGTACCTACAACCTTGTTTAATAAAGCATAGAATTCTTGCATGTTCTGATAGTGTGCTAATTTTGAATTAAACTTATGTTGTTTTCTACCGGCTGAAAAACTATACAGCAAAGACATAGTTGCAACCACTAAAGCAGCTAACGATATATATTCACTTGGATTCCAACTATTGGTTATAGACATTTTTTATTCAACTACAAACTTTTAAGGTTTAACTCACCGAAGAGTTTCAGCGAGTCCGAGTGAAACGCCATATTATGCGTGCTTTGTTCTTAAAACATCTTCTATTTCACCCCTCATCGTGTATTCCAACCCATCGATTTCGTCGATATGCTCTCCAATTATTTTGAAGTTCATTGCTTCAGCCAATTTAATAGAGGGGTAGTTTGCAGGACTGATGGTTAGTATAAAAGTTCTTACATTCGATTCATAGTTAGCCCACTCCATCATCGCAATGGCACTTTCCTTAGCAATCCCTCTTCTTCTGTATTCTGGGTCTATTGTATATCCCAATTCGACCGCTAATTCAGAAATTTCCAAAAGATCCGGGTCTGGTGCTTTGTGATGAAAGCTTATGTGCCCAACCATTCTATTATCATTCTTTTGGAGAATTGCTCGGTACATCCACTTTTGCTGACTGCTATCTCGCTCAATCATCTCACTGCTGTCTCACAAATAATAACGTGATTACGGATAAATAAAGGCTCGGAGAGCTTCTTGTGTTATAGTGAATTTGCGAAAAACAATATAATAACAAGGAGATCCGAGCCATGGCTCATTCTAGCACAATCCTAAATCAGATTGCTTCATTTTTCCCAAGACATGATTTTGAGAAACTGGCAAGAAAGCATCATCATGGACAAAAGTTTCGCTCCTTCAACAGATGGAGCCAGTTTCTCGCCATGACTATAGCCCAACTCACTTCCAGAAAGAGCCTTCGTGACTTAGTCAGCAACCTGGCCGTTCAAAAGTCTCGTTTGTATCATTTGGGTATGAGGCCAACTAGTCGGGCCACCTTGGCTCGTGTCAATGAGCAACAGCCTTATGAGACTTTCAAAGCCATGTTCTTTCAGCTTTTGCATAAGTGCCAGGCGAATGCTCCGAAGCATAGGTTCAAGTTCAAGGGTAAAATTTATTTACTCGATGCAACGATGGTCAATCTCTGTCTCTCAGTGTTTCCGTGGGCTAACTACCGCAAAACCAAGGGTGCCATGAAATTGCATTTTGGCCTTGATGCAAGTGGCTATCTTCCAGTCTTCATGGATATGACGGAGGGCAAAAAACATGAAATCGAATGGGCACGATCTCTTAACCTGCCTGCCGGTTCTTGTGTAGTTTTTGACCGAGGGTTCACCGATTACACTTGGTACGAGACCCTCGACAAACGCAAAATAACGTTCGTAACACGGCTTAAAAGTAATGCAAAAGTCTATCGCTACGGCAACCGACGTAAACCCGATTCTCCTGATGTTCTTGAAGACCAAAAGATAAAAATTCCAGGATATCAGTTCACTTTTCGACGGATTATCTATGTTGATCCAGAAACGGGCATTGAGTATCAGTTTGTGACAAATTCGAGGAAACTCAAAGCATCAGAGGTTGCTGCAATTTATAAAGAACGCTGGCAAATCGAACTGTTCTTTAAGTGGATCAAGCAACAACTAAAAGTGAAGACGTTTCTTGGAACATCTGAAAACGCAGTACTTACACAGCTATGGATTGCCCTCTGTGTCTATCTAATGCTGTCGTATTTTAAATTCATGGCCAAATTCAAAGGATCGCTCACGCAACTGCTCAGGCTATTGCAATTGAACATTTTTGAAAGAAGACCGTTGGCTGACTTGTTAAAGCCGCCTGACAAACCAGGAAAAACACAATTTTCGCCACAACTTGCATTGTGGAATTAACTATGAGACAGCAGTGCAATCATCTCAAGTCTTCTATTGAGCCATATTCTATTCGGCATTGGTAAACCAGGAGGTATTACAAATCCGGAAAGCTGTTGGGCCTTCTCATAATTTCCTTCATTAATCATACGAAGTAAAGGAATGCTCATACTCTTCAGTATAAGTCTATTTGTCTCAATAGGAGGTATTTTATTATTATCTGGCATATAGTTGAGTTCAGGGCCGCACGCTTTTTGCGCGTCCCCTGGACGGCTTGTTAAATTATTTTTCAGTTATCTTCCTGAAATTGATAGTGTAGTTATACTTGTTTCCAAAAACTTGAAATACTGTAAAACCATATTTTGCAACTAAAGATTTAAGATCCTCAACACTAATCTTGTCGGGATCTCCAACTAACTCTGAGATCGACAAAATTCCCCCTTCTTTTAAAACCCTATAAATCTCCTTTAAATATGTGTCTTTATTGTCAACCTCACCTAAGACTGTTACCATAAATACTCTATCAAAAAGGTTGCTTTCCAGATCAAGGCAGTAGCCATCAGTTAACTTGTAATCTACATTAGTAATTCCTTTTTTATCGAGTCGTTTTTTTGACATATCCAACATTTCTTGTTGAATATCTATCAAGACAAGCCTACCGCTTTCCAGTTTTTTTGCAACATGAGAACTGAAATAGCCAGGACCTGGACCTATCTCTAATATATTTTGGTCTCCGCTTATATCTAATCTTTGGATCAACTTTTTGGGAGACAGAAATAAGTTACGGAAGGGAATTAAGAGAGTAAAAGCATACTTAGGTGGAAACACACCTTTACCTGAAAAACTATTTCTATATCGAGTTGTCATTATTTTTTTTTAGTGCACTTCATCGTTTACAACTATGTCAATACATCGTTTACACATAGTTGCGCTTGAGACGACCCAGTTCATCTTGGATTTTTCCCTTAACATCAGAACGACAGGTTCCCACGTTCCTTAAAAAAGCCTGCAACAGGATCATGCCACCTCTGTGCCGGTCACCACCTGGTCAGTGAGCAGGTTACTTCCACACTTATCACAGTTCAGCTCGCGAAACACTGGTTTTGATGACATCTGTCAACGCTGATTTCGACACCTCAACGGTGGTTCACTCTCGTTCATCTTCCTGAAGCACACCTGACAGGTTTACCTCCTGCCTTTTCCTACACGCTCACTACCATGGCTCTTTGCCACAGCAACTTCAGGCGGTTTGATTCCAGGTCCTGCAACCCGAAATCGGGGGGGGGGAGGCCTACCTCCCCTTCCCTTTTAAAGTTTCGTGGCACACGCGAGCTTGAGCGAGTCCGAGCGGAACGTGGTGGAGCGGTGTTTAACGCTTGGCTAGCTGGTTATTAATCAACCATCACGGATCGAGGATATATATTTAATTTCTATGAAATATTATTTGAGTTCATTGTCATTGATAATCTCACTCATTCCACAAGCATCCTCCACGTGATTTTCAAAAGGTGCAATGGTTTTCTCGTTGATCCATCGTTTCACGGTTACCGGCTCGAACCGACTGTTTTCTTCCACGGGAAACCGTATAGGCAGGCCCGGCTTCACGTCCACGAGCACTTTGGACTTTTTCACGACAACAGCGCCGTTTACAATCACATAGGGAATGCCTGTGGAGGGAAGGCCGTTTTCACCTGCCGTAAAAGTGGCATTGTCAGTAACCTTATCAGGGTTGAAAAGTGTCAGGTCGGCAATCTTGCCCACCTGAACGCGCCCCCTGTCCTTCATGGCCTGGAGCCCAGTGTCGCCGAGATGGAGGGCCGGCCAGTAGCTGAGTTGTGAAAGTTGAAACATCAGGGGCACACCCTGCTCCCGCCCCAGGCGCAAGGTCTTGGCATGCGTGCCGGCCGTGCGTGGATTGCCTGCATATTCCGAATAATCCGCGTTCATTGGCAGAAGATTCCCGTTTGCGTCATGTCCGGGCAGGCCATCACTTGCCACTGCCATGTGTGGCATGGTGAGCCAATACTGGATCCATTCCTCACGCCATGGCATAAATATCACGATGTTCCGGCTGGGATCATTGGCAACAGTCTTCTTAAAAGTCTCGCGAGTGAAAAAGCTGTCCGTTTGGGGATCAAAGATGGTTTCCTCGTAACGATTGCCCTGAATATCTTCCCATACTTCAGGACGGAGAAAATCTGCAGAAATAACTGTTCCTCCTGAAGCGTATGGATAATGCTCGGACCACATGTTAAGGCCCCTGGCGCGGACGAGCTGAAGTTTTTCTTCTATTTCCCACCATCCGTAATCATTGTTATGTTGCACCAGCAGCGGCGCATCGAGAAGAAATGCATTGGTAAATACTTCGTCAAAGCCGAGGGCGGCTTCCGTGGGCGGCTCGGACGAAAGGTGAAAACGGGTATGCACGGCCGTAAGACGTCCATAGCGGGATGCCGCGCGCTGGCCCTCGAATAATGCATAGGTTGTCAATCCCCGGGCCATGTAGGCAGGAACCGCGGCAAGACCAAGGGCCCCCTGCCGCATGTCTTCATCAAGCAGGCGTGACACCTTGTTCATGGTTTCGATAGTGTCCTTGGTCATGGCCCAGCCCGCAACGCCGTCTTCACCTGCGACATGCATGCAATCGGCCGCGTTGGCCATATCTACGGGCTCGTCAATGGCAGTTTCCGGATCATGTACAATCATTCGGTTCAACGCATGGCTGGATGTTGTGCCATAATTGACCTGCCATCCTCCTTTGGCCTTTTGTTCATACCAGTCACCCACATGACACGCACCGGCCTCAAGATCCATGGCCGTGGTCACCCCATCCCGCAAAACCATCTTAATGGTGAAGGGATCTGAGCCATGGACATGGGTATCAATAAAACCGGGAGCAACCACGGGCCCTTTGCGTCGATCTTTTCGGCACCAGTTATTTTATCCTTTGTGATGACTTCTATCCGGCCGTTTTTTATACCCACGTTGGCGACTGAATCATACATGCTCTCTGGATCCATTACACGGCCGTTCAAAATAACAAGATCGTAGTTTTGGGCTAAAGACAGAGAGCTCGCTGCAAAGAAAAAAAACAACGAGAGAAAAAACCTATAAAGTTGTTGGATCAAAATTTATTCTCCTTTGGCAGTTATCGCTCTCTGCCATGCTAGGTGAACCACCCGGTCTGATAAGACAATCTATATATTTTACCACACAACAGGGGCTTTATATCTAAAAGTAACGTCGAATAATGCTATTATAACTATTTAATTATGTGGTCAGTATTTGAATTTATGATGCTGGTGGAATGTAGTTTGCTACCTGTTGCCACAAACTCTCTATGTTCAGTGCAGATAATCCATTGTAGCTAGCGTGAAGGTAACCGGTGAGCTTCATCGAGGCCGTGTTGACCGCCTGGTTGAACGAAGCCGCTACGCGGCAGAGGTCTTGAGTATACTTCAGTAAAGAGTCCAATTCCGGACACTTACAGAAAAAGGAGTATACCATGAAGGCAAAAGATTCCAAACGTTTTGAAATCCTTTACGATCGGCACCTGAAAAAGCTTACGCTTCAAGGCAAGAGTCAGGCAACTATCAGCGCCTATGCCCGGGCTGTTCGTCGTCTTACCGAACATTTTGATTGTTGCCCAGATCAACTGTCGGTGGAGCAGCTCGAAGATTATTTTACCCGTCTGGTAGAAAACTATTCCTGGAGTACGGTAAAGCTCGACAGGCTCGGCCTGATGTTCTTCTGGAAGCACGTCCTGGAGCAGGACTGGCAATGGCTCAATATCGTCAAGCCACCAACTGTGAAAACAATCCCGGATATCCTTACTAGAGAAGAAGTTGCCTTACTTGTTCACAACACGCGCAAACTCCGTTACCGGGTCTTTCTCTTTACTACTTACTCCATGGGGTTGCGTTTACAGGAAGCACTTTCTTTACAGATCGGAGATATCGATGCCAATCGCAGACGGGTACATATCCGCAGAGGCAAAGGACATAAAGATCGTCTGGTTCCACTGCCTGATCGAACCCTGAAGGCATTACGCATTCTCTGGCAGGATCATCGCCATCCCAAGCTGCTTTTCCCAAACTATAGAGGCTCTGCTGAAACCATCATCAGGGCAACCTCTCACATGAACATCGGTTCCACCCAGCAGGCCATGAAAGCGGTGGTTGCAGCCTGTAACATTAAAAAAAAGTCTCCATCCACTCCCTCAGACACAGCTTTGCCACCCACCTCCTCGAAGCGGGTTTAAGCCTTCGCCACATCCAGGAACTTCTCGGGCATTCAAGCCCCACAACCACTGCCCGTTACGCCCAGCTCACCTACACCGCGGAAAAGGATAGCATTGCCACCATAAACGAGCTGATCAATTCCATGGAGCTGAACCCAACGAGGAAGCAACATGGACATTAAATCACTCATCAACAAATACTTCGACCTGTACATGATTCGTCATGGCGGCAATGCCATCCCAGAGCAACTGAGGGCTTTGAGGGACATACAGCAGTGTCGAACCCCTCAATCTGGCGAACTCTATGCACGATGCCCTGATTGCCAGCATGGAGAATGGCGCCCCCTCTCGTGCGGCAACCGCCACTGCCCAACCTGCCTCAATCACCAGACCAGTTCCTGGCTTGATAAACAGCAGGCGAAGCTCATGCCGGTCCCCTACTTCCTGGCCACCTTTACCTTACCATATGAACTGCGATACCTGGCATACGGGCACCAGAAAACTGTCTATTCCCTGATGTTCAAATGCGTCGCTGAAGTCCTTAGATCCTTTGCTGCGAACCCAAAACATCTTGGAGCGGAGATCGGCATGACCATGATCCTGCACACCCACGCGCGAGACCTCTCGTTTCACCCCCACATTCATGTACTCATCCCTGGCGGCGGTATAGATAAACGATTCGGCAAGTGGAGAAAGGTGAAAAATGACTATCTCTTCAATGGATTTGCCCTGGCCAAAACCTTCCGCGGCAAATTCCTCGACATGCTGAAATCAACAGGCCTGTCCCTGCCTCAAAATCTGCCTGAAAAGTGGGTTGCCCATTGTGAATGCGTGGGCAATGGCTTCCCGGCCCTGAAATATCTGGCCAGATATCTCTATCGAGGCGTCATCAGCGAGAAAAATATTGTGGCAAGTCACAACGGAAATGTCACTTTCAAGTACCGTGACAGTAGGACTGATGAGCTAAGATATTCCACAGTAAAAGCAGAGGATTTCCTGAACATCCTGGTCAAGCATGTCCTGCCGAGAGGCTTCAGACGCGTGCGGGATTACGGTTTTCTGCACGCCAATGCCAGAAAAATCAGAACCCTCATTCAGCTTATACTGCATGTCTTTACCCCAATAGTGCCAAAACAGCGGCAAAGGCCAAAGTATTCCTGCCCAAAATGCAAGGCGGCTATGCTGGTGATACGCTTTCGATTCGACTACGGCAGATCAGGATAATGATTAGCCTGGACGCTGCTCTCACATAAATTCAGCAGGAGGTAATGCAGTCTATGAAAACAATCTGTTTCTTTCACACCTTGTCAGGTGAAGGGATAACTATGCTCTATAATTACAGCTAGAATTCAAGGCCCCCTTCCAGGGTAATTACTTTCAAAAGATATTTCCTTAGGAGAAAAGCCGGGCTTGTTCAACCACGGATAAGATTGTGGATCGCTTTGCGATCACAATCTATCCTTATTCGTTAGCTTGATCATTTAATAAACAAAAAAACAATAGTTGGACAAATAAACAAGAACACCATCCCAACTCCGAGCAAATTCCCTTTCATTATGTTAAAATCATCAATTATTTTATGCCATTTAATTTTAAATACATATTTCCCAAAAAGAATATCTAATGAGATCATAATAACTAACCAAACAGACCCAATTATAAGACAATCAACATAATTAGTTGGCTCCACCCAAGACAGGGTAAACCAACAAATAGAGTAAATAATTATAATCCCAGAAAGAAAACTTATTTTTTTAGCACGTTTTACGCCATACTTCTTATGTAGATATCTTACTCTAAAATTTCCGTTTACTACTTCACCTATAGCGATTAATAATCCGACAATTAATGTTTTGAGTAGCATTGGGGACTTCCTTGGAAGCTAACGTGGACATAACCGGCGAGCTTCAGCGACTTCGCATCTAACTCCCTGTTATAATAATTTTTTTTATTTAAGCTGGAGAAAATCACCGTCGATTATCATTAGTTTTACACCATTTTTTGTTACAGAACGATGAGAGCTCAAATCATCTGATACAACATACGACATACCTGAAGTTAATACTGAACTAATACCTTCTTCTTGTTCATTTGTAACTTCACCTTCAAGGCAATGAACTATGTGACCTTTTTGGCACCAATGGTCGGCAACGTAGCCAGCAGAATATTCAACAATTCTTATTCGTAAACCATCGAATTGGAGGGTTTGCCAATATGCAACACCGGTTTCACCTTTATGTTCAGTCTTAGGAATTTTTGACCAATCTATAGTTTGAAATGGGATGTTTTTATCATTCATTTTTATCAATCTAGAAGAGATTTGATTTCTATAACGTGGAATTGAGGAGCCGCGGCTATTTGCTGTCACTTGGAACGATTTGACATGTGTTTTATTTTGGTATTTTTACATTATCATCGTCGTAGTCACCTTGTTCGGCCGTTGTATGACAAGCTATACAATTTGATCGTGAGCCGATTGAAGGCCTGTCAAAAACGGATAAGTTCAATTCATGATGTTTTTCTTTAATATATGGAGTTTCTGATATTCTAAGAGGAACTTGGCCTTTAAGGCTATGTAATATTTTTCTGGCTCTTTTTGATGTAGAATTCTCTGCTGAATTTTCTATTAAGTATTTTTCAATTTCATTTACTGATTTTTCATCTATTGAAACGTCTTCATCAAAATGGAACGGTAAAGTATTAATTAGTTTTTCCCAAGATGCTGAAGCAAGCAAACCTGGTTGATAATTGAAATGACAGGCACCACATTCTTGCTTATAGGTTTCATTCGTAATAGCGGAGAATGATTCACGTTCATATTTTTCTTTCTGTTTGTCGTCTGCATATGCAGGCGACAAACAGAATGCAGCAATGATGAAGGGATTAGCGAGCAATTGCATAAGATTGAATTTGGTATTCATTTTGCCCTCCACAAATGAGATATTTTTAAAATTCACATATCGTTTAGTTCAAGGGCGCACCTTTTGCGCGTTCCTGGGAACGGTTGGTTATGCGTTTAATATTAGTTCAAAATTTTAGAAGTACCAAAAGCGCTTAGCAATGCCAATAATGTATAACTTACAAGGTAAAATATTCCAATTGATAGTAATGGGCCACTTGGCAAGAACACAAGTATATAGAAGATTTGACCTAGCAAGATACCTGAATAAATAATTAGAGTTTTTGTCGGGAAGAAATAGCCTAATAGTATGCCGGAGATTAGCAAAGAAATAATATAATAAATTGAATCTGAATCCCAAGGTTCTAAACTACCGCTAGCTATTGGTGAAAACCACCATATTATCATACCAGTAACGAATGAAAAAACTAGGCTTATGTACCCTTTATTCTTCAAAATAGTTTATTTCTTCGCATGACGTTGAATTCACTGGTTTCGTGGTGTTTGCGAAACCATGTGGAATGATTCGTTATGACCTTTGGTTCATTGTTGTACCCCAAAAGCCGTTATAATTATCCTTCCAATCCATAATGCATTTCACTAGAGGATACGGTTGTAGGTTGTATGTCTTCAATTCTTTAGGCTCCACCCAGTAGAACTCTAAATGATTTTCATTTGAGTGTGCTGGAGTAATTGAGTCAATGTCCGGAATTGCAACTTCAAAAACTAAATTTATTTCATGGTTGTTCTGGTTGTTTTCTTCCCAAGTGCACTCGACTGCTCCAATAAAGCGTTGAACAATGGCTTTGTTTCCAATTTCTTCTTCAATTTCTCTTGCCAGGGCGGTCTCGGCTTTTTCGCCGATGCTGATGTGCCCTCCAGGTAAAAATGTATTTGAGGCACCTAAATGACGAACTAACAGAACTTTGCCATTTATGAAGGTGATTCCCCTTACTAAATAATGAAATTTCATCTTTTTAGGCATAGCGTTGAGTTGAGGGGGGCGCGCCTTTTTCGCGTCCTTTTCTACTTCTTGTTGTGCAATTTATTTTTTATTTTATATCAGATCATTATGGTTTCTGCTAATTAGCCAAAACAACTTTCATATAGAAACGATATTTGGTCATGAAAACCCCAACCAATATTTACTGTGCCTTCTACAATTTCCAAGCAACGATCTTGGAAATTGCTTGATAATTTATTTGCAACGATGAATTTCAGTGCTTGTTCATACATGTTTTCCATGCTTAGATAAAAATTTTCATTTATATCACCAAATTCATTAGTATAATTGACACCAGTTTCAACATAAAATATCATTAAATCGGCTATAAGCACGTTGTTGGTAGAAATATTTTTGAATTCTGATATAGCTTTTTTAGCAACTGATAGCCTTGCTTTACCGTCACCTCTTTCTGGGAAAAATTCCTTTTCAATTATTTCTTTGTGTTTCAAAAATACCGGAGATTTTTGATTGTCCGATTCTTTTTCAATATAGTAATCTTTGACAAACTGATTTTTTTTGAATAAATCAAGAACATCTTTTATAAGATCTTCTTTTGTTTTAGCATCCAGCTTTTTCTTTAGATCGGAAACTTTCATGTAAGTTTGTTTTTTAAGCACAACGTGAAGTTGTGGGGCGCGCGCCTTTTGCGCGTCCCTACGAACGCTTGGTTATGATATATTTTCCATTTATTATTTAAGCTTATCGTATACTCTTAGGCCTAGATAAATAAATATTAGCGTTAACATTATGACTGGAACCAATATTATACTTCTATCATAACGATCTAACTGACAACCACCACCTAACAGACAATCAAAGTTTTCGATATAGGTATCAACTGTTAAATCAAAGTAAAAATATAGTAATGTAGCAAAGATAATTATTTTCGATAACCATAAGGCAAACACTAGGAAACCGTTTATAGATAACTCTACTGTCAATGAGCCAGAAATGTCTGGTTCTCGCCAGTTTGGTGGTCCAGGTACAATTGGCCTGTACATTGAAGCATAGGCTGATATTGCCATCAGACCAATAAAAGCCAGAATTACAGAAGGGACCAATATGTAAAGAGGCAGGCTTTGTATCCATTCAAAGGATATTTTTGGTCTAATTGCATAATGTAATATAGCTGTATATATTATCGCCAATATTGACCACAAAGCATACTTATTCTTAGGAGATATCGTAATGATTTTTTTTGTAATCATAACGTGTAATATAGGAGTACTCCCTTTTTGCGGAGTATTATCCAATTCATTCAAAAATGGAGTACCACAACGGGTAGCTCCACAGCGTGGTATGGCATTTTGGAGCTTGCGCAAAAACTATCCTATGTCACTAAAATAACACTGCTTTACGCATAGTAGGCCATTGAAATTCAAGTTGCAAGCGATAATCAGGTTAAACTATCGAGTTCCTATAATACGCAAATAACCGTGATATAGGAGTATGGGTATATTACGCAACCCCAATAAACGTTAGGCCCGCCAAATCTTACATCTAGAGTACTACGCTTGAACTACACCATATACAGCCCCATCGCCGCATCGACACGTTGTCGTTTTATTATTTGAGTTGGTAGCTTATAAATGCGGGTAAATCGTATATGCCGTTTGAATCGGGAGTAGCATTACAAATGGTTCAGAATCCCTGTAACGTTTTGGGAATATTTTTTTCGAAATTTCTGCCAGTATAGTTTCTCTCTAAACAGATTTTCCTTTTACAGAAAGAGAAACCACAACTTCAGAAAACATATTTGATTTTCACAAATCCGAGACTTGAGATCGGTGAGATGAGAGAGATAAGCAAGGAGTGAGTCGACACCAGAATCGGTGATCATTACAATTCTCTCTAATGAATTGCAGCAGACACATAAGCTATATTGAGCATACTAACGTAACGTACACGGCCTATGCACTTGCCCTCTCACTCCTGGTTGCTAACCAGCCTTTTCTGAGTACCGGTTGGTAGGCAAGGGCATAATCCTACTTTACGCTTTTCGGTGAAACAGAAGAGACAACCGGACTGAACATTCCGTCTTCAAGCGTTATATTTTCTTTAATGTGGTTAGCTAATCCGGCACCAGCCTCTGTGTACACATTAAAAGCCGTATCAACCCCCGCTTCCAGGAGTGTGTTTATCTCGTCATCAAACATGGCAACGGAAGCGATGGTTCCGGGAAAGTTATTTTTTTTCAGTACGCTGGTGACATAGAGTTTTGCATCCATGCAGGGCATGGCCAGGATTACCATTTTCAGTTTCGATTTCCCCCTTGGTAACCTGTGCCAGTAATCCGGGTCTGTAACATCACCCAGTAGTACCTGTCTGCCCTCCTCCTTCTGCTGTGCAACACTGGCAGGATCGTAGTCGAGGCCGACCACAACATCACCATACTGTTTACGAAACACATCATAAGCGCCGGAACCGATTCGCCCCATACCAACGATCGCTATCCGCCAATCGCCAACAGGAACAGGCTTCTCTTCAGGATGCCTCTCCTTACTCTCAAACTTTTTCAGGAGATCTCCAAAACGCTCGTAAATACGATCACCGAATTTGTTGAGGGGAGATGCCGCAACAAAAGAAAGAGAGAGGGCAATGGCCATAACCACCAGCCACTGTTTATCGAGCATTCCGGTCGAAACCGCCATGTAGCAGACTATCAGACCAAATTCTGAATAGTTTGAGAGATTCATGGTCGATTTGAACGAACTGCGGGCGCTGAGTTTGAAGCGACTAAGAATGAAAAAGTAGAGTGCCATTTTCAAGGGAAGCATAAGCACCAGCACCACCGATGCCATGAATCCAGACCAGCCCGGCAACCCGGCAAGGCCGATATCGATAAAGAATGCGATGAGCATCAGCTCTTTCACACTCAAAAGCGAATTAGCAAGTTCCTTGGCCCGCTTATGAGGCGCCACCAGCACACCCATTATCAGTGCTCCCAGATCTGCCTTCAAGCCGACCAGATCAAACAAGGCGGCACCCACCACAAAGGTGAGGAACATCCCCAGGGCTAGCTGCAGTTCGCCATGGCCTACCCTGTCCATCATCCGAAAAATCAGTGCCCTTGCCAAAGGAAGTGCTGCCAGGACCAGGATCGCATACGGAGACGGCATTTTGCCAGCCGAGATAGTAAGAAAGACAACGGCTATCAGGTCCTGAATAATGAGTATACCAATAGCGGTACGGCCGTTCAGCGAATCCATCCGGCCATTTCCTTCAAGCACTTTCACGGCAAAAACTGTGGATGAAAAGCTGAGACCAAAGGCCACGAGCATTGCCGTGGTCATATCAAGGCCCAGGAAAAACTGAAGTCCGCTATGACTTAGCAGAAAGAGTAGAAGACCGAAGAGTGCCGTGGTGAGCACCATATGGATCGATGCGCCAGCCCATACTTCCGGCTTGAACAGGTTCTTGATATCGAGTTTGAGACCAATGGTGAAAAGCAGCAGGGTTACACCGAACTCGGCAATTTGTGCCAGAATAGGGTCTGTGGTGTAGCCCAGCAAATTGAGGCCAAGCCCGGCAAGCAGAAAGCCTATCATCGGCGGCAGGCTTGCCCTGTGGGCGAGATAGCCTAAAGTAAAGGCTACGGTAAGAATAATTGGGTCCATAATTTATGCTGAAAGACTAGAGTTATCTGATAAGAGTGTTGATTGCCGCAGGACAACGCCCTGAAACAGGCTGACGGCAACTGGAATAACCCTGACACAATGTCATATTTCTGATCCCACTTCAACCATTTCCGCTCCTCTGCTATGACATCATCATACAGATTGATACCAGGCCAGTGGCTGGAGTCACCACCGTAAATCATCTCTCTATGATGGTTCATCACATGCACAGGCATCGCTGCACCTGATCACACCCATCAGATACCTTCCTCTTTTCTTTGAACCGTAGCTCGTTGCGTTACCTCTGAGGCTTCCTGTTCTGCCGCATTGCCTTGAGCAGATCTTTTGCCCCCGGATGATCAGGCATGATTTTCAGAACGTCATAGGCCAGCTGCTCAGCCTGAGGCCCCATACCAAAGTTGAGGTACAGATTGACCAGTGTAACGAAATACTCACTAACCTCCGGGTTTTGTAATACCAGTTCACGCAACACATTTGCGCCCTGTTGCCAGCGCTGCAGCTTGAACAGCGCCAGGCTAAAGTTGTAGCGCACCCTCGAATAGCCAGGCATGCCCTCGGCCGCTTGCTGCAAATAAACTACTGCCTCGTCATACCGGTTCAATTCCGATAACAGCAGCCCGAGGGAATAGTGAACTTCATACATTGTCGGCCGATCCGTTAACACCTCCTGCAGCAATTCAATAGCATCCCGGTTATTGCCCTGCCGGTTATACAACATTGCCAGATTCACCTTGGCCGGGATAAAGCGATCATCTATCTTCAACGCTGCCAGATAACTGCGGGCCGCTTTTTCCTCGTCGCCCAGCTCCCACTCCAGGTTCCCTTCGTTATGCCGTTGGCTGGCAAAATCTGCATTATATGCCAGTGATTGCCTGTACTCAGACAACGTCTCCTGAAATACTGCGCGATCCTCTTGGCGAAGACTTTCACCAGGGACAGCCGCCAGCCGCGCCGCCGCCTCAAGGCGCACTGCCCGCGACGGGTCGTAGAGCTTGGGGGCGACCAGAGCCCTGATTCTGTCTGTGTCGGACCGCTCAAAAGTTCGCAGAGCGGCGTGCCGAAGCAGACCTTCGTTACTCTCCAGAGCCTTGACGATGGTCGACTCAATCCCCTGCCCCGGATAGTTCGCCAGAAGAGATATTGCCGTGGCTCGCACTATAGGTGGAAGCAGCGTGTCTTCAGCCACATCTTTCAGTTGCTCCAGCCCCTCTGGTTTTCTGGCTCTGCCAGCTTCTATGGCTTCACCGTAGTGGGGCCTGTTCTGCTGCCCATACCATATTCCGTACTTCTCGTTCACCCAGTCAAGCGACTTGTCTCCATGGCACGCTGAAGTGGAGCAACTGTTGGGGGTCTTGATTGATATGCTCAGATCAGGCCGCGGGACTCTCAAGCTGTGATCGGGCCGATAATCTATACCCATATAGACGCGACCGCTCATATGGCAGCTGACGCAGAGATACCCTTTACTCGGTTTTCCCTCGTGCGTTTTGTTGTGGAAGTGGTGGCCGGGAGTATCGTAATCCTGACGGCGATGACACTGGGTGCAGAGTTCATTTCCCTGCCGGTGTGTCTGCAGCGAATGCGAGTCATGGCAATCATTACAACGCACTCCCCGCAAATACATTTTTGACTGGATGAACGACCCGTAGACATAAACTTCCTCTTTGATCTGGCCATCAGGATAGTAAAGTTCTTCGGTGAGCAACGCGGGCACCATCATATCCAGAGGATCGACCCCATCGTGCTGATTATCGCCAAGTTGATATCGCCTGGCATGACAAGGCGCACAAAGAGAGATCTGCCGCTCCCGCAAGGCCTCATCTCCCTCAATCACTAAACCTGCACCCTCCTGAGATCGCCCCAAAGCCGGTTGCCTGGCCCACTTCACATGCTCTGAGCCTGGCCCGTGACACGCTTCGCAGCCAACGTTTATCTCAAACCAGCTGGTGGAGTAGCTGTTTTTCTGCGGATCATAATTTTTCTTTAACCTGGTTGAGTGACATTCTGCACACATACCATTCCAGTTCTGACCGCTTCCGGTCCAGTGCAACCAGTCATCAACCCCATCTACTTCGTAGGGCGGCAGGCGATACCAGCGTTTTTGATCCACATCCCAGGCGATATTGAAACATTGCATTCTGCCTCCTGGCATGGGGATCAGGTATTGCTGCAGAGGGTAATGGCCGAAGGTATAGGCCACCTGGTACACACCCTTTTGGTCCGCCACATCTTCGGTCTCTATGAAATAGTTGTTGTCCCGCCTGAAAAAACGACTCTTCTTGCCGGTATAGGGGTCTGTGAAAACGGTATCAGCGAAATCGCCAAGCACGGTCTCCGGTGTGGCTGGGGCCATTGCCTTGTCGTGATCCGATCCCTGCCATTTGCGGTGTTGTTCCAGATGGCATTCCCCGCATGTTCTGGTGCCGACAAATTCGGGTTCCGACGCAGAGTGCACCGGCACATTCGCCTGCATCCGCCAGAGATAGATAAAAGGAGTGAGCAATAGTAAACAGAACGCCGCAAGAGCCGTCATCTCCCAGCCCAGTGTTCTGTCAGCTGAATTGCGGTGAGCCATGTTAACCCCTCACAGTTCCGTTGCTGGTAGCTGGCTCCGCTGATGGGGCCGGTACCGAAATCGCCCGGTTCACCAGAATCTCTCCATTTGCAATTCGTAACGGGTGGGAACTCAAACCTTTCAAGGCAGGTGGGGTGAGTACTTTGCCGGTTATATCAAATGATGAACCGTGGCAAGGGCAGATAAAGCGCTCTGTCTCCTGGTCCCAGAGCGTTGCACAGCCAAGATGTGTACAGAGCCTCGAAAGGGCGCGAAAGTCTTCGCCTTCCAGACAAACCAGATAAAACTGTCCCTGCGGAATCGCCGTAACAGTGTTTGGTGAGAAATCTTCCACACGCCCTACCCGGATGAAATCCGCCTTACCTTCTTCCATTCGTTTTTGCCCGGCTGAACGCACCAGCCGCACAGACAGCCAACCGAACTCCAGGCAGGCAAGAGCCGCCAGAAAAGTCCAGATCCGGTTTAAAAACTTCCTGCGCCCAGTAACTTCTCCTGTCGCAGCCTCAGCACCCTGGCGTTTACTCATATGGTTACCGTATCAACTGGGAAAGAGTAATTGCATACCGGGACCCCTGAACCAGATACCGGTTATCGTCAACGTCACCATCCAGGCGAAAACAGCCATCCAGGCGGCGAGAATTACTTCGCCTTTCAAGTAGTGCTTCTTCCGGGTAAGCAGAAGGAAACCGGCCCCAAGCCCAACACCGAGTAAAACCAAGGAGAACCAGCCTCGGCTGACCAGAGCCATTGCCGGTACTTCAGTACCGTTGCCGTCCAGCCCCCCGATTGCATCATAAGCAACAAGAATCGTGGCAGCAAAAGCACCTCCTATGGCGGCGACCAGGGCCAGTTTTCGGCCACGTCGTCCTCCAAACCAGGTTCCGGGTGATTCAAGCCTTTGTTGCCAGAACGGCAGACTGATGAAGGCGATACACGTCAGGGCCGGAAAAACACATACCGCAAATACCGGACGAAAATGAATCAGCATCTCCTGGACGCCCATAAAATACCAGGCCGCTTTCACAGGATTCGGGCTCACCCCAACCATCGCCGGCTCGCCTGCGGGCGCATCGAAAAATGATGCCAGCAGAAAAATCAGGGCGGTAGCCACCAACCCCACAGCGGCCTCCCGCACTATAAGAGCAGGTTTGACAGCAACACGTCTATTCCGGGATTCTGCATCTTTGGTTACCAGTCCGCCTGCCTTGCGGATAAGCCAGATATGGAGGAGTACCAGAGCACTGAGCGTCAGCGGCAACCAGCCCGTATGCAGCACAAAAAAGGTACTGAGCGTACCTTGCCCGACCTCAACGGCCGTACCGCCTGTCCGGAAGGGAGCGGTAAGTACTTCGCCGACCACAGGGATATAACCGGCCATATTGATGAAAATAGTAACAGCCCAATATGAGAGCTGGCTCCATGGCAACAGGTAACCGGTAAAGCAGATCAGCAATACCAGCAGCAACATGAATGTACCCACCACCCAGTTAAGGCGCCTGCCCCCGGTAAGTGCATCGGTACAGAGCACCCGCAACAGATGCAACCCCATACTCACTATCAGCAGATTGGAGGACCAGTAGTGGATATTACGAAACCAGCCCGAAATGTTGCTGTCCCCATACATGGCCCGCACCGTGTCATGGGCATGCTGAACGGTCGGTTCATAACTCATCAGCTGCATTGCGCCTGATATACCCAGCAGGACCAGGAGGGTCAGGCTGATTCCCCCCAGGCCGAAGCTCAGCGTAAATCGCAGCGTCTCTTCAGGCACCCTCTTCGGATGCAGATGAAGTACGAACTGGCTCAGCACGCCATCAGTCACCTGCTTTTCCCTGCTTCCGGCCGTCAACAGTCCCCTCCCTAGCTAGAGCGAGATAATCATTTATAAACTGTCAAACCAGCGTAACCTAACACCTCTAAACCGTCAACACTTCCTTGATTTCCAGAATTCTCTGAACTATCCTGAAACTGGTCTATTTCTTTCCTGTAACTCCCGACCAATCAAGGCCTGAAGGCATTCGGCCAGCTATCAGATTACAGCTGAATATTATCTAACCAGCGCACCATATCTCAAGGTGTTCTTTCCAAGGAGGAGGCTATGGGTAGTGGTATACACTTTTCACATTTGAAAACAATTGTTTCTGCGGCTGTTTGCTTTGGCGTTCTGACAGCGTTCTCAACGCTCGCGGCAGGTGCGGATAAACCGAATATCATTGTCATATGGGGGGATGATATTGGCCAGACAAATGTCTCAGCCTACTCCAGGGGAATGATGGGGTATCGTACGCCGAATATCGACAGAATTGCCGATGAAGGCATGCTCTTCACCGATTACTACGGTGAGCAGAGTTGTACTGCAGGCCGGTCTTCTTTCATCACCGGCCAGTCAGTATTTCGCACAGGTCTCAGCAAAGTCGGGCTCCCCGGTGCCAAAGAGGGATTGGCAGCAGAAGATCCGACTATTGCCGAATTGCTCAAGCCTCTCGGCTATGCCACAGGCCAGTTTGGTAAAAACCACCTGGGTGACCGCGACGAGCATCTGCCGACGGCCCATGGTTTCGATGAGTTCCTCGGCAATCTTTATCATCTCAACGCGGAAGAAGAGCCGGAAAACGAAGACTATCCCAAGAATCCTGAGTTTAGAAAACGTTTTGGCCCGCGCGGTGTAATAAAATCCTTCGCCGACGGCAGAATCGAAGACACCGGTCCCCTGACCAAAAAGCGGATGGAGACCGTGGATGATGAGACCGTCGCGGCGGCCCTGGATTTCATGGAACGCCAAGCCAGCTCGGATACCCCGTTTTTCCTCTGGTGGAATGGCACCCGCATGCATTTCCGTACCCACGTAAAAGAAGAATTACGCGGGATCTCAGGGCAGGATGAATATAGCGACGGCATGGTGGAGCACGACATGCACGTTGGTAAATTACTGGACAAGATCGACGAACTTGGCATTGCCGACAATACCATCGTTTTCTACTCCACCGATAACGGCCCCCATTACAACACCTGGCCCGATGCGGCCGCAACACCATTTCGCGGTGAGAAAAACACCAACTGGGAAGGTGGCTGGCGCGTTCCAGCCATGATCCGCTGGCCTGGCAAAATCGAGCCTGGTTCGATCTCCAACGATATAATGCACCATATGGACTGGCTGCCCACCTTCGTGGCCGCCGCCGGCAATCCCGATGTCAAAGATCAGCTACTGAAAGGGCACGTCGCAGGCGACAAGAATTTCAAGGTTCACCTTGATGGCTACAATTTTCTCCCCTACCTGACCGGCCAGGAGGAGAAGGCTCCACGCCGTGAGATCTTCTATTTCTCGGACGACGGCGATCTCACCGCTCTTCGCTATGATGACTGGAAGATCATATTCATGGAGCAACGGGTTGAAGCGACCCTCCAGGCCTGGGCTGAGCCATTTGTGCCTTTACGGGTGCCATTGATCTTTAATCTGCGCCGCGATCCGTACGAACGTTCCCAGAAGACCTCCAACACCTACTATGACTGGGTTATTGACCGCGTATTCCTGCTGGTGCCAGCCCAAGTTTATGTCGGTGATTTTCTGCAGACGTTCAAGGAATATCCTCCCAGGCAGAAAGCCGCCAGTTTCAGCCTGAATCAGGTTATGGAAACATTGACTCAACCTGCCGGAGCGAGATAAACACACACACAACAGGCCGGGATTATCCCGGCCTTATTTTCTATTGAGCCTGAACAATGATTCCCCCAAAGATCCGGCTGATCACCTTGCTTAGCTCTTTTTTGGCATGTTCGTTCTGTTGCGGAACCGCTCCGGCCGTGCAGCAACAGCCGCGACTGGTATTACAGATAACCATTGATGGTCTTCGCGGAGATATGCCGCTCCGCTTTATGGATGCACTTCCACCAGGCGGATTCAGGTACTTTTATGAAAACGGCATCTGGTTCACCAACGCATATTATCAACACTCGAATACGGAAACCATTGTCGGACACGCAACCCTGGCCACAGGTGCCCAGCCTGCCGAACACGGCATGATTGGTAATATCTGGCTGGACCGCGAATCAGGCCAACTTCATTACAACATCGAAGATGCGGAGTATTCCGTGGTCGGCGATAAAAGCTTCATCGACAAGAAGACCGAAATCGACCCCACTCAACGCGCCGCCCGCAGTGAGGGACGTTCGGCCAGGGCGATTCCCTGCTCAACGTTCAGCGATGAATTACTGCTCGCCACCGCCGGCCAGGCAAAGGTTTTCGCGGTATCAGTAAAAGACCGCGGCGCCGTGCCACTGGCTGGCCACGGTGGAAAAGCTTTCTGGTTCAATAAAAAGTCAGGCGAATTCATCAGCTCTACCTACTATTACGACGCCTATCCGGGCTGGGTGAAGAGTTGGAACAATGAGTATAAGGCAGATAAGCTGTTGAACACCAGCTGGGAGTTGAGTCAGCCCCAGGCCAGATATATGCAGGCCGATGCCGATGACAGGTCTTTTGAGATCGATATCAAGGGGTTCGGCCGCACCTTTCCCCATAATTATGGTGATGACCGAAAATATTTCTATACCTTTCTCACCCTCAGCCCGGTGGGGGATGAGCTCACTCTCGATTTTGTCCAAACCCTCATAGAACAGGAACAAATCGGCCGTGATCAGGTCTGTGACTACCTTGCAGTCAGCTTCTCTTCAACCGATTATGTGAGTCATATTTTCGGCCCTGCAAGCCTGGAAAGTGAAGATAACCTCTACCGGCTCGACCGTACTCTCGCAACGCTTATTACAGAGGTAGACAAGGTAATAGGTCTTGATAAGACCCTTATCGTGCTGAGTGCCGACCATGGAAACCCTGAAGCCCCGGAGGTAATGGCTCAGTTGGGAATGCAGACCAGGCGCATGTCTCCTGAACGTGTCAGCACCGACGAAATCATGGCCGGACTCCAGCAAAAATTTGGCCTGGGGAAGGAGTTGATCGAACTCTATTACCATCCCTATATCTATCTCAACCACCAGGTCATAGCTGACAAAGGATTGGATCGGCAGGAAGTCGAATTCACCATAGCCGAAGAGATGACAAAAATTCCCGGCATAGCTGCAGCCCTCTCCTCCTCTGCCCTGCAGCGGCAGCGATTCATCAACAGCAGATTCGACCAGCTGGTGCGCAACAATTTCTATCAGGGAAGATCGGGCGACATCTATATTATTCAGCAACCCTATCATCATCTGGTCTCTGAAGAAACAACACCTTTAGCAGCCATGCACGGTTCCCCATACAACTATGACCTTTTTGTACCGGTTGTTTTTGCAGGCAACGGCATAAAGGCAAAAACCGTCTCCCGGTTAATCCACCCGGTGGATATAGCGAGAACACTTGCGAATTGTCTTCATATCAAGCCACCGTCTTCTGCCGATGGCTCAGTTTTAAAAGAGGTATGTGAAGAAAATATCAGTGATTGAGAGGAGAGCACATGACCAGGATACCCGTAGCTATCGCGTTGTTATTTTGGTAATGCCCACTCTTTGCCATGCCGGGAGCCCCGATGAGTGGCAGTTCGAAGTCAGCCCATACCTCTGGGCCGTCGGGAAAGATGGCCGGACAGGAGTCAAAAATGTTCGCGGTACCGGGGTCGATCTCATCGCCGACGTCGATCTGAGCTTCAGTGATATCCTTGAAAACCTGGACATGGCATTACTCGTGAACGGCCAGGCCCAAAAGGGTCCCTGGGGAATCAGAATGGATTTCGTACATATGACGGTTTCCACCGGCACCACAGTCAATGCGGCCCGGGCCGAGCTTGAGGTGTCTGAAACCGCCTGGACCACGGCACTGTTCTATAAGCCGGAGAGATGGAAGTATTTCGACGTGTTCGCAGGCTTCCGCCTCATTGACGCGAATACCGAGATTGACATTATCGGAGCGATGGGAAGAAGTGCCGGCACAGATATTGGTGATACCTGGGTAGACCCGATCGTTGGAGTGAATTTTCAATACCCTCTCAACGAAAAGTGGGGGATGATACTTCGTGCTGACATGGGAGGATTTGGTGTCGGTTCCGATTTCACCTGGCAGGGGACAGCGGCAATTCGTTACAGAGTCAGCGACCTCATCATTCTGGATCTGGCCTACCGTTACTTCGAGGCCGACTATGAAGAAGATGGCTACGTCTATGATTTATCGACAGAAGGCCCCCTGCTCGGGGTAACGTTTGCCTTTTAGCCCAAGTGAACCCGGTTCCAGATTCACATCTGGACATCTTTAAATTTATTTTTGAGCAATCGCAGAAATATTTCATCCTGCTCTTCATCAAGGATAGTCATGACTTCCTTATTGCTCTCTGCGATTATCTCCTTAATCTGCGGATCAACCTGCTGCCTGACAACATGGATTTGTTCCATGGCTGAAACCAGGACCGCTCTCAATTGCTGCTCCTGTGTTTCCGTCAAAGCAAGTTTCTGATCAAAACGCTTCATAAGTAATTCCACATGCTTTTCTGTCGGACCTGCCTGAATCAACCTGAAACGCTCAAGCAGTATTGAGCGAGTCCCCAGGGCACCGCTGGCGGCACCGACAGTGAAAACAACCAGAAGCGTGGCAACGATTCGAACATTTTTCATAATTAACCGTCGGTGTGTCAGAAAGAGTAATAGGATACCAAGCTATTATTTTTACTTGAGATCTCCGAGTCGTAAACGGCCATATCAAGGGTGGTCAGCGATTGATCGGTGATAAAAGCTACCCCCAGGACAATTGCGACTGCGGCGGCGAGCTGGGCCAACGGCCAGAAGAGAGAAGAGCGCTGCACATCGGTTCGCCCAGGGGCGGCAATATGCCGAACCTCTCGCATTACACTATTTTGCCAGCGCAAAGTTGGCTGAACCGCATCATCGTTCTGCTGCAGGTGAACAGTTTTAAATACTTCTTCAAGCTTTTTAATATCTTCTTTCTCTCTACTGTTCATCACGTCACCTTTCATTTTCGCGCAGCAGGTTTCCAATCAGTTTCTGCAGCTTAGTACGAGCCCGAAACGTCCTGATCTTAACATTAGCGGTGGACCAACCCAGGATTTCTGCTGCCTGAGCAGTACTGTTCCCTTCAAAATGAACCAGCCGTACAACCATCTGGTCCTCGGGACTCAACCTGGTCATCACCCGATCTACAATTTCTTTTGCCTCTCTGGCCTGGCTGTGTCTGGTAAAGTCTTCGAGGGAAGAAGTAGAAAGAAGTGAATCGAGCCATTGTGCGTGATTGTCTGCCAACTCACTTATCGTCACCTCTGAAGACCTGTACGTCTTTCGAAGCGCGTCATAGCTTGTTCTAACTGTTATAGTCGCCAGCCAGCTCTTGAAACTCCCGGTTGTTCCATGCCCGGCCCCCTGAGGCTGATAAAGGGCAAGCGAACGGAAAAGTTTAAGAAACACCTCTTGAGCCACATCTTCCACGAGTTGCGGCGGCACATATTTTCTCACAATTGCGAAGACATATGCCTGGTAACGCTCCAGGAGGGCCTGAAACTGCTCTGTATCACCCGACAGGATATTCTCTATGACAATATCATCCGGCGGTTCTGTTATATTATCGATTCTTTTGATACCTATCCCCGCTTGACCAGGCTCCTGACCTGAGGCAACATAGACAACTCAAGAACTCAAGTCATGGTTGCCGGTATTTTTGGAGGTAAACATGTTGGACTCCCGGGTTCCGTTTGGAGAGAGGAGGGTTGGGGAGGGGGTACGAAAGCCTGGGAGCCCAACGCGTCTATCCGGCATCTATTCACTTACTCTCTTAATCGCACGAGACGCCTTGCCGGTTACACTTTTTTAAATTTTTTTAGATTTTTTTTCAAACTACAGTTTAAGCACCCGTTAACGTTGCCAATTATTTAACAAAAAGGCAATCTCCACCCTGAGCTTATGATACTGCTTTTTGCTGAGAAATTCCGCAGTGCCTTCCAGACTCTCTTCGATTATACGCTGCTGCTGAGTCAAAAATCCGGCCGGATCACCATATACGTCAACAACGCTGGCCTGATTCAGGCGCGACAACTGTAACCTGGCGTTTTCGAGAGCACGGCCCAGGTGCACCATTTCGGTTTCCGTCAGCTTGAGTTCCCTGCCTAAGCTCCTCACAATTTCGTCTAGAGATAGTCCTGTCCCAATAGAGCCATCAGCATACACTGAAGCGCCGTTGGCGTCCGCTTCTTGCAGACTGTCTGCAGATAAAACGATTATCAGTAAGGCAGGAAACAGGCAGAGGCTAAATTCTCTCACCCAGGCTTGCACCTGTACCCTGAATCTGCCGTGCCTGCAATGCTGCCCCTCATCTACAGAGCTCGTACTTTTTTGTTCTTTCGTCAACACCCTTCTCCATAATGGGTCATAAAATACAATCTCTCACCTTCTATATTCGCCGAAATAATTGAAGTCGTTACAGAAAAATTGCTGTATTTTACAGACCCACACCACCCACCATCGGGGAAGGTGTACAACCGGCACCATTAACACTATGTTTTCACATTGATTTACGTTGCACCACATCGTTATGCTGGGTAAATAGTATTGTATCAATCCTCTTTATGAATCATGGTTACAGCAAAGTTTTGATGAAACATTCCGATGCAAATACAGAGCAGACGTCTCCCAGCCAGACAGGAAGTCCCTCGTATAATATGCAAAACCTCCTTAATTATACTTTTAAAGACGGCAAAGTGGGCATAAGCACTACCAGCAGTTTGCTTTGGGACAGTGTTGAGGCCGGGTTGCTGCTTATCTCCAGAGACAACCTCATCCAGCACCTGAATGCTGCTGCAAAAACTCTCTTCATTCTCAATCCTGAAGCTGAAACTGCTCACCATGTCAGTAGCCTCAAATTAATGACGGCTGACGGAACACATCTGGATATCGCTGATTATCCCCATCGAAGCTGCCTCACCACGGGCGAGCCACTCTTCAAACAACGATACCAAATTTCAAACTCTCAAAAAGAGACGCTCTGGGTAAATATCTCCTGCTTCCCTATTAAAAGCTCTCCAGAGACCAAGCCGGAAGCTGTTCTTTGTGCTTTAGACGATGTAACGGAACAATATGAATCTCTTTCACAACTAGTTACAATAAACGAGCACTACCGGCTACTTAACAATGCCACCTTTGAAGCGATCTTCATTTCAGAAAACGGCATATGCATCAGCCAGAATAATGCTGCCAGGAAAATGTTTGGCTATTCTGATGAAGAGGCATGTGGGCGCAAAGGCATTGAGTGGATCCATCCTGATGACAGAGAAAGGGTCGCGGTGATGATGCGCGAATGTAACGAGAGCCCGTATGAGGTGACTGCACTTCGAAAAGACGGTTCTGTCTTTCCATGTGAAATCCAGGCCCGTATGGCAAAAAATTGCGATGAGGGCAGACGGCTTCGTTTCACCGCCTTAAGAGATATTACGGATCGTAAACAGGCTGAACAGCAACTTGTTCAGGCCAAGCTGGAAGCAGAGAAAGCCAACCGGTATAAATCTGAGTTTTTGGCCAACATGAGTCATGAAATCCGCACTCCTTTAAATGGCATTATCGGCATGCTGAAACTCATACAAGCTGAATCTCTCTCCAGCAGCCATGAGCAATATATCAGCAATGCCCTCATAGCCTCAGAGCGACTGACCCGCCTTCTTGGTGATATACTCGACCTCTCAAAGGTTGAGGCGGGAATGCTGAAAATACAGCCTGTGGGCTTTGACAGCAGAGAGGCCATTTACGGTATAGAGCAACTCTTCGCCCCAGCGTTTTACGAAAAAGATGTTGTGCTCCAGGTCAGCATTGATGATAACCTTCCCCACTTTCTCATAGGCGACGTCATACGCCTGCAACAGATACTCACCAACCTGATTGGCAACAGCCTGAAATTCACCAGAACAGGAATAGTACGGGTTGAAGTATCTGCCATCACCACCCCAACCCCCGATTGCATTCGAGCTTTTTTCTGTATTCAAGATACGGGAATCGGTATAGACGATGAGGCTCTTACCACCCTGTTCACCCCTTTTGTCCAGGCAGACAACAGCCTTACCAGACAACACCAGGGAGCCGGACTGGGCTTGTCAATCTGCAAACAGCTCACCTCCCTGCTTGGCGGCAACATGGCTATCTCAAGCGAGAAAGGCAGAGGTACTACAATTTCCCTCAGTATTCCATTTGAATCCGCCACAAAAATCCAGTTTGAGGACAAACAAGTGGGGCAGATCCCTGCCACACCAGACAACCTGCAGATACTGCTTGCCGAGGATGACCCCATCAGCAGAGTTCTGGTCCGGACCATGTTGAATAAAATGGGGCATCAGGTCCGCTCCGTAAGCAACGGCAACGAAATGCTGCAGGTTTTACAGGCTGAAAAGGATTTTGACCTGCTTATCATCGATATCCAGATGCCCGGCAAAAATGGTGTTGAAGTCACCCACCTTATTCGTCAACATAATGATTTCAAGCCATTTGCCAATATTCCGATTCTTGCCATGACCGCATATGCCATGGATGGAGATAGGGAATTATTTCTTGCCTCGGGGATGAATGACTATCTCGCCAAACCCATCGACCCTGAAACCCTCAAACGGGCTTTAAGCAGGGCAATCAACAGTTCACCTACACCAGTGCAATAGCCGCCACCGCGAAAACCAGACCGCCGCCGAGATACGTGAGCGAGCGCCGAAACAATCTGCTGCCGGGCCTATGGAAGCACAGTGGTGACAGCGCCAGAAAAAGTAGGAGTATTCCATAAATAATAGCCAGAAAGGAATGTGCACTGGCGAAAGTTGCTTTGTGCAACATATTTAGTTTATTGACAAGAATCGGATAGGTGTAGGTCGTGTACTCGGCTTTTCCGGATACCAGATCGTAGATTCCTATTTGCTCATTCCCCGATACAATCCGGTAGGTTTCGCCTTCAGTATCCACAACCGTTACCCGCTTCAGCTTAAGAGCAGACTGCACTTCACCTGTGCCCATTTCTGTCTGCAGATCCTTTTTTACCACTGAGGGATACTTCAAGAAAGCTGTATCGCGGAACACCAGCAGCAGTCCGCTCAGGGTAAAGATCACCGTCAGACCAATAACGAAATAACCGATATCCCTGTGTAAAGAACGCAGATACTGACTGTATGAAAATGTTTTTCTCTCCATAAAATTTATAACTCCAAAATAATAGTATTTTTCTGTGATTAATGACCGATCCGCGTAACCGGGAGATTCTATCAACAGATATGGGCGTTACGCATCACTTCCATAGCAAATGGCACACCAATTTATTGCAGACACATCATATTTTTTTTATCTCATTGCAATACTGTACGCTGCGCTCCGCGCATCTCACTTGTGGGGGGTATATGCAACGAAAATCATTCATCAGGTAGCCCTGTCGGGTGCGTATTTTTTACTCAACCGTATCTCCCAAATCAGGTCAATTGTTCCCAGTCTTGCTGCAATGTCTCTTCGCTGGCTATTGCCCAAACAGTATTCTGGAATTTTCCCTCCGCAGTCTTACATTCATAGATATTCCCAGTTGCCTGTTGAAAGGCTTTCATTAGACAACAAGGCAGTACGGTCATTTTTCTCCGGGAGGACGGGTAATGAATCGCATTCAGGTAATACATTTTGTTATGATTGTCTCTTTCCTGCTGGCTGGTGCTTCGACTGCTTTGTCGGAACTCCCCGCAAACACAAGTAGTTCAAACCCGGTTGAGTCATCTGTAAACCGATCTGTTGGCACGGTTGATTTTCCTATATCCTGCGGACCTGTAGTACAAACATCATTCAACCGCGGGGTGGCCATGCTGCATCACATGATGTACGCTCAATCACGGGAACTGCTCAGCTCTCTTGCCGCCGACCACCCTGACTGCGCCATGCTGCAATGGGGAATTGCCATGACCCATCTGCACCCTCTCTGGGCTCCACCGAAAGAGGATGAGTTGAGAAAGGGAGAGGGAGCTGTGCTGCTTGCCGAAAGTCTGAAACCTGAAAATGAACGTGAAAAGTACTACATCCAGGCAATAAAAAGTTACTACGACGACTGGCATAACAGGCCCCATCCCGAACGACTCGAAAAATGGGCTGCAGCCCAGGCGGAACTGGCTGAAAACTACCCGGATGATATCGATGCTGCTGCGTTTAATGCGCTTGCACTCCTGGCAACAGCCCCCAAGGCCGACAAGACCTTCACCAACCATCAGCAGGCAGGGGCTATCCTGGAGAAAATCAATCGCGACAAGCCCTTACACCCTGCTGGCTATCATTACCTGATACATGCCTACGATAACCCGTTGCTGGCTCAGAAAGCACTTCTGGTCGCGCGGGGATATGGTGCCATCGCCCCTGATATTCCACATGCCCTGCATATGCCAACGCATATTTTTGTGCGACTCGGTTCATGGGAGGACGTAATCAACTGGAATATTCGCTCAGCCGAAGTTGCTTGGAATCAGCCCGTGGGAGAGGCAACTTCACTGCATTTCGCCCACGCCATCGATTATTTGGTCTACGGTTATATGCAGCTTGGCGATGAGGCAAAAGCTGCCGAGGCCCTTGAACTCCTGCTTGAGGTCGAAACAATTCAAGACAGTTTTGCCTCTGCCTACGCCATAGCTGCCGCCCAGGCCCGAATCCCCATGGAGCAGGAGAACTGGCAGCAGGCAGCCGACCTTCCACTGCGGCACCACACAACTTTTCCCTGGGAAAACTATCCCTGGTTTGAAGCGATAACCTATTTCTCCAGAGGTGTCGGTGCCGCACGTAGCGGTGACCTGGATGCTGCTCACGAAAGTCTTGCTGAGCTGGAAAACTGCCATCAGAAAACCATAGCTGCCAAAGAGAACTACTGGGCGGTGCTGGTTGATAGCCAGCGTAACAGTGTGGCCGCCTGGATAACCTTAGCTGATGGCGACCAGGAGCAGGCTCTCGAATTGATGACCAGGGCGGCTGATCTTGAGGATTCAGTCGACAAACATCCGGTTACTCCCGGGTCGGTTCTTCCCGCCCGGGAGTTATTGGGGGACATGCTGTTCACCCTGCAACGCTATGATGAGGCCAGACATGCATATGAGAGCGCTCTGGACATCTCCGTCAACAGGCTCAGGAGTCTGCATGGCGCTGCCCGCTCAGCGGAAATGGCCGGAGATAAAGAAGCTGCCGGGGAGTATTACCGTAAAGTGATGGCGCTACAAAATGCCTCCTCCTCCGACAGGCAGGAGTTCCGTAACGCCTCTAATTTCCTGAAATAATCTCATTATGGAGATGCTTACCAGAATTTCCCCGAGTGCTGATGGACATAATCACCGATACTCTTCACCCGGGCCATCTCGGTTTCATCCAATGGGCCGGCATCCAGGGTGTGCAATGCCGCAGCCATCTCCCCCACATCGGCTGGCCCGCACATACAGACATCCACCGCCGGGTTGGTCAGCACAAAACGGTAACAGTCACTGGAGGTAAGCGGAGCTTCGCCTGGCGGCACCTTCTTCGGGTTGATCAGGTGCCCCCAACGGGTCGCGGTGTAACTCACCAGCCCCGGCCGCTGCTGGGGGTCGAGTTTGGCAAATATTTCTCTTTCCGCTCCACGGTGTGCTGCATTGTAGCGCAGGTGAAAGAGATCGAAACTGCCTTGGCTGGCCAGTTCCGGAAACAGTCCGCGATTATGGCCCGATAGTGCCAAATGGCGAAACATGCCTTTTGCCTGCATCTGTCTGGCTCGCGCCATTATCCGTTCCCAGGGGGCACTGTTGTGCCAACCGAGCAGCAGTACATCTACAGAATCCAACCCGATATCTTTCAAGCCCTTGGTGAAAAAATACTCCATAAGACGGGCCGAGCGGGAATAGCTCTGCAAAACGATCACCAGCTCATCACGCTTCCCCTGGCGGCAGATATTGCGAATCGCCTCGCCCATGCCCGGCTTGCGCGGTGAACTCCAGTAAAAATAATTGCACCCCCGCTCAAAAGCCATCTCATATGCCTCTGCACTGGCACCATACCCGCTGGCGACACCTAACCGGCCAACCAGGAGTCCGGTTTTGCCCAGACTTCTCTTTTCGTTGAGATCCATACTGTCCTCTGGTTTTGAAGAGTTTTTTGACTGATCGTTGCGGCTAATCTGGATGATTCGATTTCATGGTAGCACATTCTGACACCGGAATGCGCCCCATGCCAGATCAAACCAGGCTCCCATGAAAGGCAGAAGGTCATGAAGAGGAGAGAGCCGCGTCTGGCCCCGGCAACTCGATATAATGAATCGAGTTCAGGAGGGTAACTTCCCTATCTGGCACGCCTTGCACCTCTCTTTCCCTTCTCACCTTTTCAAGCTGTAAATTATGGGTAATCAGATGGTTCTTTTTTCGATTACATCGAGTCTCACAAAACCTGCTCGGTGCTATAAACTCCTAGTTTTCAAACTCTGCTGCAAGTTGCGGCTCACTGTTTTTCAACCTGCTCTCCTCCATGGCCTGGTGCCACCAGAATTTGGTGACTATCGGTTGCTGATAATCAACTATTCCGCCTATGATTGGCGCTGAAACGTGCACACTTTTCTTCCAGGCTTCACTGGTGACCCGTTCGATCGGTTCATACCATGGATGCAGGGAGAGGTTGAATGTCGCCCAATGAACCGGTTGTAACACTTTACCGCCGAGATCAAAAAACGCCTGCACGGTCTCTTCTGGCATCATATGCACATTTTTCCAGCGTTCGTCATACGCCCCACACTCCAGAAAAGTGACATCAAACGGCCCGTACTTCTCACCAATCTGCTTAAATCCCTCGAAATACCCGCTGTCTCCACTGAAGAATACAGAATGGTTTTCCGTCCTGATCACAAAGGAAGACCAAAGGGTTTTGTTTCTGTCAAACAATCCCCTGCCAGAGAAATGCTGGCTGGGAGTTGCTATAATTTCTAATCCCTGAAAGGTTTGCACCTCCTGCCACCAATTCAGCTCGAACACCTTTTCAGCAGGTACTCCCCATTGAATCAACTTCTTGCCAACTCCAAGAGGTACAACAAACATACCGGCCTTGTCGGCCACTTTCCTGACTGAATATTTATTCAGGTGATCATAGTGGTTATGTGATATGAGGACCACATCAACAGCCGGAATATAATCAGGATCGAGAGGTAGCTCTCCGTTAAAACGGCTCGGGCCGACCAGCGAGACTTTTTCCTCAAAGACCGGATCAGTCAACACCGAAAAACCGTCTATATTGATTAACATGGTCGAGTGACCAAGCCAGGCAGCCTTCAAGACTCCTTTACTTCCTTCTTCCTGAAACATTTCAGAAAAATTGAGCTGCTTTTGCGGCAGTACACCTTCGGGAAATTTCTCCCCTCTTTCAAAAAAGAATTTCCAGAGCATTTTCGGATACTCCTTTAAAGCTAAAGTGGATACCTCGGTATCATTATCATTTGTCATCTTGTCTGATGCGTTTGCTTTATGTTCCTGCATGATACATGCTCCTGTAAACATGGCGCCCAACACCACTAGAGCGCCAATTATAGTCTTATAGCTCATCTGCATTCTTTCATTAATGAACAATCATTTATTTTCAGTTTAAAAGAACTCTACCGTGCGGTGGTTCCTCACACATCCCTACAACCCCTGTACCCGGTACCTTACAACCTCAAGGCATCCCAGGCCATTCGAAAAGCCGTTTCAATATTGTCTTCTGTCACTTCAAACCCTTTGCAATGCCTGGGGTTTGCCAATGCCATGATGGGATAGATAAGGAACACTGCAATCATATCCATATCTACATCTTTAAGAATTTTCTCTTCGACACCACGACGAACAACCCGGAACAGCGGTTCAAAATATTTTTGAATCTGCGCCATGTCTATGCGGTCACTGAACGGTGAATTGGAGAACTGCTCGGCATAATGAAACTCTTCGGCATTTTCAGCAACGTAAGCGAATGTATTACGCCAGATACGGTGAAAGATATCGTGGACAGGATCACGTTCATCAAACCCCTCCAGCATTGCCACCCCCATGCCTTGCTTGATCTCAAGATAGGTCGAGACAAGCAGATCTTCTTTGTTTTTAAAGTATATATAGAGGGTTGCCGGAGATACACCGGCCTCTTTGGCAATCTTCGATACAGAACTTGCGGCAAAGCCGATCTCGTTCACTACCTTGATAGTAGCCAGGAAGAGCGCCTCCTGTTTTTTATCATCTCGCGTTCTCATGGCGGATAAAATAAACGATCATTCACTTATGTCAAGTTTCTTCCGTGCGCTCTTTTGCAAGTAATTGCTGTTTTCGTTCAATTCCCCAACGATATCCGGCAAGTCTGCCATCCTTTCCCACCACCCTGTGACATGGGATAACCACTGCCAAGGAATTTGCTGCAATGGCGGAGGCTACGGCACGGGCCGCCTGAGGTTTGCCCATGCGTTCGGCAACTTCGGTGTAGGTGAGTGTTTGGCCGCAATTTATGCTGCCTACCACTTCCCAGACCTGGAGCTGGAACGCCGTCCCCTGAATCTCGAGCGGAATATTGTGCGCTTGCTGCGGCACCTCTATGCTGCGTACAACCATCTCCAGGAGCTCAACAAAATCGCCCCCGCCTTCCATAAGTTTCGCCTTGGGAAAACGCGCCTGAACGAGAGTGGGTAAGTCCTCCGGATCATCCGCAAATTCAATGGCACAAACACCCCTCCCGGTGGTTGCTACAATTATTGCGCCCAGATAGCATGAGCTGATTCCATAACGAATAGTCAGCCCCTCTCCCCCTTTCTTCAGGATCTTCGGCTTCATCCCAAGCTTTCTATTCCTTTTCTGATAGGCAACGCTATTGGAGCCGAAACCGGCCTCATAAATTGCCTCGGTGACAGACCCGGAACTTTTCACATGGTCACCAAACCGTACCGACTGTCTGTACATCGAATACTGTTTCGGTGTCACTCCCAGATATTTCTTGAATAGCCGATGAAAATGATACGGACTGAGCCCCACCTCTGCCGCCAGGTCGGCGAGTTTGATATGTTCACTGCTGCTCTCAATGATGCGGCAGGCAGTCACTATTTTTTCCTTCAGGTAATGCTCTTTACCGAGCTCGGTCGGCCGGCATTTTTTACAGGCACGATACCCCTTCGCCTCAGCTTCTTCACAACTTGGGAAAAATTCGACATTTTCCCGCTTCGGCAAGCGCGACGAACAGCCTGGGCGGCAATATATACCAGTGGTTTTCACACCATAATAAAAACTGCCGTCACCATTATCTGTACGGCTGAGAACAGCGTGCCAACACAGAGACTGATCCAGAATCTCAGGCTTCTTCACAGCTCTTCTCCAGATCGAACGCTATTCATACCCCTATTCATTTTCATGCTCATACACTATCACCATCGTTATGTTGCGCGAGCCATCTTTCGAACTTTTCTTTACTATAAATTGACCAGCCGAAGAAACACTCTGAATCTTGCTTTGCAATCTAAAATCCACCGTGCATTCTGGAATGTTCCACACTTTTCCCGCGATATCTGCCTGATCGGCTTCAATGAGGCCCAAAACATACATCGCTTCTGACAACTATCCCCTTGCTGACAAAACATAACAATTTGTTTACTATCCTTTTTTTACATTTGAATACTTCATTGTCAGAAAACGGCAGGTGAAAAATGAGTGCGCTGAAGATACAAATTGGGATAATTGGCGATTTCGATGCAACACGCCCTTCTCACCTGGCGACAAACAATGCCCTTATTCATGCCGCAGAGCTGACATCTGGTGATTTTGAGATATGTTGGCTGCCCACCAGAAAACTGGAGACCGACGAATCGTGCACGGCCTTGCAGAGCTATTCCGGTTTATGGGGTGCACCCGGAGACCATGACAGTTCGCTGGGCATGATCAACGCCATCAGGGCTGCCAGAGAGCAGAACATCCCCTACCTTGGTACCTGAAGCGGCTTCCAGCATGCTCTGGTAGAGTATGCCTTGCACGTGCTGAAACTTGCCGCACCCAAAAACAGGGACGAGGTGAAACAGTTCTTCAACCAGATGATCACTCCTATGTCCTGCTCGCTGACAGCTGAATGTCAGGAAATTTTGCTGGCACCTGAGTCACTTGCCCGGGATATCTACACCACGGCCACTATCAGCGAAAAATTCAATTGCAGCTATAGCCTCAACAGCCAATATAAAAATCATCTCACCGCAAGCGACATGCTCCTCTCAGGTCGCAACCCCGACGGCGAGACAAGAATTATTGAAATTACCGATCACCCTTTTTTCCTGGCCATGCTTTTTCAGCCACAGTTGAATTCAGCACCAGAGCATCCCCACCCCGTTATCTATCGTTTTTTTAAAGCCTGTCAGGGTAAGTAATTTATAATCTTTACCATTCCAGGCAATTTCAGATTCGAAATTTTCTACAGCGAGCTTTAATAACTCACTGTAGAAAAAGTGATGAATTGCTGGAAGAGAACTGAACACTACGGCTGCAACAACTTAAAACCCAGCGGCTCTTCCAGAACTCTCTTGGCGCTACTCCCCACCAGCTCATGAATTACCACCTCCATCACCTGCCACACCTTTACCCCTTCGCGGATGCAACCTGTGGTGGTCCTGTTCTCCCGGCCGCAGGCGAGATGCATATGCAGCAGCGGTACGCCATTCTCGTCTCGAAACAGGGTACCGGTGCCCGTTACCTCATGAACATTGGTAAGCTCTGTTTTCATCGCCTCCACAGGGACACCACGATCTTCTTTCGGACCAACCACCAGTTTACTGCCATCATCTGCGCCACCTAAAATGATAAGTGATGCGGCCTCGATTTTCTGGTCTGTCGCGAACTTCTCGATCACTTCATGTACTATTTCCCCATCTTCAAGGCGGAGCACAAAAACTCTGCCCTGTGTTGCTACACTGTATTTCATACCTTCCTCGCTTGACTTGTTGCTGCCATTTGCTGATTCCTGTTCGTTTATTCAGGGCAAGCCCCTTGTAACAACTACAAATTGTTACAGCAAAAATACCAGTTGACATCAAGCATTACCAGCCCTAGTATTACGGAGTATTTACTCACAACAACCCAGAGCGATCACCATGGACAAACAGCCGGAAAGCTGGTCACCCAAAAAAAAAGCCATTATTGAAGCCACCATATCCACTCTGGCACAGGAAGGTTTTGCCCGTACCACAACAGCCAGGATTGCCGGAAATGCCAAGGCAGGTGAGGGATCTATCTATCGTCATTTCAAGAACAAGGATGATCTTATCCAGGTCGCGGCACTCTACTCGGCCCGAAAGATCTTCGGATCTGCGCGCAGGAACTACAACCCAGAATCCTCCGTTCATGCCCAGTTCATCCGCTTTTGTACTGACTTCCTGAGTGCAGGCAAAAACTTACAGATCCACCACCAGTTTCTCGAACAGTATCTCAATTCCCCGCTGGGCATAGCCTACCGGAAAAAAGTTCTTGAAACCGTCATGGTGAACCCAGATATACAACCAATTTTTTTCCCCTTGAACGCTATCCTGGTGAAGGGTACGCAACTTGAAATATTAAAAGATTTACCGATACAGTATCTGGTTGCCCTCTCAATGGGACCGATGTCGTTCATGTTGAAAAATGCCGCCCAGGGCTTTATGGAATTAAGCGAAGACCGCATAGAAATTATTACCTACTCGTGCTGGGAAGCAATACGAAGATGATAGAAACCAGCGTTTATTGCGGAGCATACACTCCGAACAGAATCTAACGTCGCAATTATAATCACCAGATCTTACACGACAGTCCCTGACGAGGCCAGCAGATGAAAAAGCCCAAGCTTTCCAAGAAACTCCTGTTCTTTATACCCATCATTGCCGGGGTAATCGTTATTGCCAATATGGTCATCAACAAACAGGGGCCAACCAGGCCGGAGCGGGCTGAGCAGCGCCGTGCCGTCAGCGTGGTAACCGCCATGCCGATGACCATAGTTCCGAAAGTCACAGGTTACGGCTATGTACAACCAACTGATACCTGGGAAGCTCTTCCGGAGGTGAGCGGTAAGATCGTGGAAATTCACCCTGAGCTGAACAAAGGGACCTTTGTCACCAAGGGCGAGCTGCTGGTCCGGATTGACCCCCAGAGCTACGGACTTGCCGAAAGCAGGAGCGTAGCTTCCATCATGAATCTGGAGGCACAGCTCAAGGAACTGGAGCAGCAGCGCATCAATACTGAAAAGCTCCTCGAAATTGAGAGACAGAAGTTGCAGCTGACCAAGCAGGAGCTTGAGAGAAAACGTACGCTCTTTGCAGATGGCTTCATCTCCGCCTCGGAGCTGGACCAGGAAGAGAAGAACCTGCTGATCCAGCAGACCAGTGTGGACAATCTGCTGAACAACCTGCAACTCATCCCCTCCCAGAAAAACGCCTTGCTGGCCAGAAAGGAGTCTGATGTTTCGAGTCTGTCTGAACGGCGGCTGGATATAGAAAAAACAGTGATTCGCGCCCCATTTGACTGCAGGATCTCTGAGGTGAACATCGAGCTCAATCAGTTCACCCCTGCTGGGGCTATCCTGTTGAAAGCAGTCAACGTTTCTGAGGTGGAAATCCCCGTCCAGCTTTCCCCCACCTCCTTTTCCAATCTGCTCTCTCCCGAAGTTGGCGAAAAATCACCGCTTGAAGCTGCCAAATCAGGCATGGACGCCATCCGTGAAATGATAGGCATATCTGCCACTGTACGTGTCCCGCTCTTTAGTCGGGAAGCGGAGTGGCCTGCCCGGTTCATGCGTACCAGCGACTCTGTGGATATTACTACCGGCGCTATTACCATTTTTGTTTCAGTCCAGCAGCCGTATGAAAAAATAATCCCCTCCAGGCGTCCACCGCTGGTGCCGAATCTCTACGCAGAAGTTGAGCTGCAGGGCAGCTCGCGGAGCGACAGATATGTGGTGCCGTTTCAGGCAATTCATGACGGCTTTATCAATACCGTCAATGGTGAAGGCAGGCTGCAGCGACAAAAAGTTGAGGTTGAGATGGTCATGGGCGATCTGGCCATAATCAGCCAGGGCCTCAGTGACACGGTAACGGTTATCACCACCGACCTGGTTCCGGTAATTGAAGGCATGCTGGTCAAGCCAATGGTCGACAGCGAGCTGAACGACAAAATCCAGGCGCTGAATATCGCTGCGGACAGGAGCTGAGCAGATGACTTTCATGAAATCATGGCTGGCTCCTCTCGCAGCTCACCCCACTGCAGCCAACCTGCTGATGGCTCTTTTTCTGCTGCTTGGCTTACTATCCATGGGCGATATCCGCCGCGAGACCTTTCCCGACTATACCTCAACAGAGGTATCGGTCACCGCAGTCTATCCCGGGGCTACCGCTGAAGATATCGAATCGGCTGTGTGTCAGCGTATTGAAGAGGCCGTCGAGGGTATATCGAACCTGGTAAAAGTCACCTCTAAAGCCAGTGAAGGGATGGCGACGGTCATCCTCGAGATGCGTGACGGTGCTGATACAACAGAGTTTCTCAACGATATCAAAACAGAAGTAGACGCCATCTCAAACTTTCCGGACGAAGTTGAAGACGTTATCGTCAAACGGCTGAATCGAACCGATCTGGTGCTCTCTATCGCTGTCACCGGCCCCATGAGCGAGTCTCATCTGAAACTGTACTGTGAGCAGCTTAAAGCCAAAATCAAACAGCTGCCTCTGGTCAGCCAGGTTGAGCTTCTTGGGTTTTCCGACCACCAGTTGCTGGTTGAGGTTCCAGCCTACCAGCTGATGCGTCTCGGTTTATCCATCAGCGATATCGAATCCATTATCCGCAATCAGTCCATAGATCTGCCAGCCGGGACCATCGAGACCAATCAGACCGATTATCTGATCCGTTTTACGGAAGAACGACGCACCCCCCAGCAACTTGGAAAGCTGGTCGTCGCCTCGAACCCTCTGGGCGGCGAAATTCTGCTCAGGGAAATCGCCGCAATTACCGATCGTTTTGAGGATAGGGAAAATACCATCCGCTTCAACGGGCACCGGGCCGGGCTCTTGCAGGTGAGCAAAAACAAATCGGAAGACGCACTGGATATCATGGACCAGATCGAAGAGTTTCTGGAGGTGGAACGGAGTATAGCCCCGCCTGACGTTACCTTCAACATCACCCAGAACATCTCTGAGATAGTCCGGGACAGATTGCAGATGCTGACCGTGAATGGCCTTCAGGGGTTGTTTCTCGTTTTTCTTACCCTCTGGCTGTTTTTCAATATCCGTATGTCGTTCTGGGTAGCTATGGGGCTCCCGGTCTCTTTCTGCATGACCTTTTTCATCATGAAACAGATCGGCTTCTCCTTCAATATGCTCTCCATGGTCGGCTTATTGATCGCCATCGGCATCCTGATGGATGATGCTATCGTCATCGCCGAAAATGTGGCCGCCCACCTGGAGAAGGGCAAAAATGCGCTGGAAGCCACCATTGACGGTGTGGCGGAAGTTGCCGCAGGTGTTCTTTCTTCTTTTCTTACTACTCTTTTTGTTTTTGGAGCGCTGGCACTTGCGATGGAGGGGGATATCGGCAAGGTCCTTTACGCTATTCCGGTGGTGCTGATAGTGACCCTGACGGTCAGTATTGTCGAGGCGTTCTGCATCCTGCCAAGCCACCTCGCCCATTCACTGAAAGATTACAACCCGAAAGCGAAATCAAAATTCAGGGCCAGGTTTGACGGCCAGATAGAGAGAGTTCGCGAAAACGTTCTGGGCAGGGCTGTCGATTTTGTGGTGGAGTGGCGCTATCTCTCCCTTGGCTTCGTGATCTTTATATTCCTTCTCTCCCTGTCCATGATTGCAGGAGGTCACCTCAAAATCAAAGCATTCCCGGAAACTGAGGGCGATGTGCTGCAAGCCAGGATTCTCATGCCCCAGGGCACCTCACTGAACCGCACCGAACAGGTGGTGGACACGGTGGTTAACGCTGTTCAGCGACTTAACAGGGAGTTGACTCCTGATCAACCTGAGCACAATGAACTGGTTAAAAACTACACTGTACTATTTAACACCAATGAAGACGCTGGTGAAAATGGGCCCCATGTGGCAACCGTCTCGCTTGACCTGCTCAGCGCTGAAGAACGCAACACCACAATTGATGAGATCACCAGCCTCTGGCGTGAATATGTCGGGGAGATACCGGACATCATCAACATCGCCTATAAAGAGCCCAGCATAGGCCCGGGTGGTCTCGCCATCGAGTTGCTGCTGCAGGGCCGGGATCTTGGCCGACTGAAACTTGCATCGGTCCAGCTCATGGACTGGTTGAATGGTTACGATGGTGTTGTCGATCTCGACGATAACCTGCGGCCCGGCAAGCCTGAGTTCAGGATAGAACTCAATAAAGGAGCATTGGCCATGGGTTTCACCGCCAGGACGGCAGCCAGCCAGTTACGAGCCGCTTTTTACGGAGGCGTGGCCAACGAAATCCAGTATGGCGGAGAATCGTATGAGGTAATGGTACGACTGGACAGCGGTGACAGGGACTTTATCACCGATCTCTCTCAGTTTCACCTGATCAGCCCGGATGGCAAACGGGTTCCCCTGCAATCGGTGGCCACCGTGAGTCAGGACCGCGGTTACGCCAGCATCAACCTGATCAACTCCATGCGGACCGTCACCATAACGGGCGATGTTGATGTAAACCTGGCAAACGCCAAGGAAATCATTGACCATACCAGCAAGAATTTCCTTCCCCGGCTCAAACAGCAATTTCCCGACATCACGGTGATAGCCGAAGGCCAGGAGAAAGAACGCGGCGCGGCCATGCAAGGCTTTAAAAAAGCATTTATCATCGGTCTGTTCGGTGTCTTCATTGTCTTGAGCCTGCAGTTTAAAAGCTATCTTGAGCCAATCATCGTCATGATACTGATACCATTTGCGCTGATCGGGGTTATCTGGGGCCACTTGTTGCTTGGCCTCGATCTGGTGATGCCATCCATTATGGGTTTTATTTCACTGGCAGGAATTGTGGTCAACGACTCAATACTGCTGGTGACCTTTATCCGTAACCACATGGATCGTGGCGAATCTGCTACTGACGCGGCCAAGCTCGCCAGTCGTGACCGTTTCCGCGCTGTGCTGCTCACCTCTGCCACCACCATCATGGGACTGTTGCCACTGCTGGCAGAGCGCTCCATGCAAGCCCAGATTCTCATTCCGCTTGCCTGCTCGCTGGTCTTCGGGTTACTTATGACCACTGTATTGGTATTACTGGTAATCCCGGCGATCTACTCTGTTTTTGACGATTTCAACCTGTTACGCAAACATTGAGACTGAAACGATATGACCACATTTTTTCTCCACGGACTCGATTCATCCGGCAAAGGCACCAAAGGAAGGTATTTCGCCAACCGTTTCCCCCAGGTGCAATGCCCGGATTTCTCTGGCAGCCTTAGAGAACGGCTGGACCAGCTCGCGGTATTGTGTGGGGTTGAAAACGACCTGACATTTATCGGCTCAAGCTTTGGGGGGTTGATGGCCACTGCCTACGCCTGCTCATCTCCCCACAGGGTCAAACAGCTGGTGCTGCTGGCTCCGGCACTGAACTTTGAGTTCACTCCGCCGGAAACCAAGATTGATGTTCCAACCCTATTGGTGGTCGGGGATAAAGATGATGTCTGCCCTCCGGCGCTGGTACTCCCGGCTGCCGAAAGTACCTTTCGCAATCTGGAGATAGAAGTGGTTGATGACGACCATATGCTGCACGGCACATTCCAGAAAATCGACTGGCAGAAATATATAGGCTGAGACAATTATGCACATACTTCTACCGGAAAAAGTCAGCGAACTGCAGAGGCGTATTTATCAAGCAGTTGCCTGAGGGTTGAACCAAGTACCTGGTCATCCACCTGTTTATCCAGAATCGCGTCTATAAACGGCTCATCACAGACAAGTTCCAACTTTGTACTATAGCCTGAAAGTATCACAACCGGAATATCAGCTCTCAGTTCCTTCATTCTGCGGGCCAGTACTTCACCGCTGATTCCGGGCATGGCATGGTCCGTCAAAACGATGTCGAAAGCCTGCGGGTCTTCCTCGAATAGTTGCCAGGCTTCATCACCGCTGTTGGCTCCAGTCACTGAATAGCCCAGCCGTGAGAGCTTCTGCTTCAGGATATGGATAAGCGCCGGTTCGTCATCCACAACCAGCACCCGTTCATGACCTGTAATCTGTTCCGGCTCCGTCCCTTCGAAAACAGCAATGGCCCTGTCGCAAATAGGAAGATATACATCAAATTGGGCCCCCTCCCCCTGTTTGCTGTCCACCGTGATATACCCTTGTATACTCTGCACAATTCCAGTTACCACCGCTAAGCCCAAACCAGAGCCTTTTCGACCTGACCTGGTAGTAAAATATGGATCGAAAATTCTGGAGCGAATTTCCGGATCAATCCCGACCCCGGTATCTCGCACTGATAATCGCACATATTCTCCTGGCTGCAGATCAGGAGTATCTTTCAAATCACCACGCTGCAGATGTACTTTTTGCAGCACCACCGACAACGTCCCCCCGCTCTTTTCCATAGCATGGGCCGCATTGGTGCAAAGATTAAGCACCATCTGGTGGAGCTTACTTACGTTGGCATCCACCGTACACTCCTCAGCACAGATATCCGATTCAATCTTTACCATGGCAGGCAAAGATACCCTGAGCAACCTCAATGACTCCTCCACAACCAGCCTCATTGAGATTGGAGTTTTTTTGCCAATATCCTGCCTGCCGTAGGCGAGAATCTGAGCGATGAGTTCCCTGGCCCTCTCACTGGCGGTCAGGACATTCTGCAGATATTCATCCACTTCACTTCCTGGAAATTGCTCCACCTTTGCCAACTCTGCATACCCCATGATCGAGGCCAGAATATTATTGAAATCATGTGCGATGCCACCTGCCAATGTGCCGATCGCCTCCAACTTCTGGGATTGCAGGAGCTTCTCCTCCAGTTGTTTCCGATCGGTAATATCGTGAATTATGGAACACAGAACCTGCCGCCCTTTCAAAGGAATCGGACCGGTAAACACCTCCACATCACGGATTTCTCCACTGGCAAGGCGATGCTTGAATACCAGCTGTTTTTTCTTCTGGGTGGCCAGCCCTGTCATAACTTCCTTAAGTTCATCTTCCGGCAATATATTAATCTCGCTGACCTTCTTCCCGATCAAGTCATCCTTGTCATAGCCGTAATAAAGACAGGCCGCGGGATTGGCGTCAACAATAGTCACAGTCTCAGGATCGGTCAGAACCATTACGGAATGATTTTTAGCAAAAAGTGCATAGTAACGTTCTTCGCTCTCCCGAAGTTTCTCCTCGGCAATTTTTCTACGGTGTATTGAATAAATCAGCAGCAGGATAATTACACTCTGTACTAAGCATAATGTCACAGCAACCCATACCAACTGTTTGTGTTGACGGTAAAAGGACAACGGCAGATTTACCACAACCGTACCCTCGGGCAATAACTGCTCGCTGATTCCATAACGTTCCATCACATTGTGATCGAGAACAAACTTATTCGGACTCTCGGCAACGACAGGTATGCCGGCAATGTCTCTGCCTTCGAAAATTTCCACCACAATTTCTGCAGCCACCCGACCCTGCTCCATATGACTGATAACCTTGCCGCCGATAATGCCATCACCAATACCGTGATACCAGAGGTGAAACAATGGCTGATGGAGATGTTCAAGAAGCCCCTGCAGGCTTCTTGCAAATGTCAGGCGATTCCCCTCTTTATCAATGTACGCCGAGAGCAACAAGACCGCGCTTGTTTCATCAATTCCCTCAAGCAGATTTCCAAGCTCAGCAAAAGTATGGTCGGCAAGGGATAATTTACGAAAATCGAGATCTGGGAAAAGGTCTTTCATTGACTTGAAATGTTCAAGGTCTGCTAAACCACTCGGTGTTGAATCGACTATTGCCACAATTTCCCTGGCCTTAGGTCTCAGCTTCAACATGAGCCTGATAGTCTCATCCATGGAAACTGCCTCAACAACGCCGGTTACCAGCAGATTGCTGTTCAACTGTATGGCTTTCTTGTAATTATTTATGCCAAAAAACACTATGGGGATCTCATTGAATAGCTGAACCTGATAATCAAGCGCAAAACTCAAGGCGTTATCATCGGCTACCATTATCAGATCATAACGGGGTATTGTTTCGAGCTTTTTAGATAAGATCTCAAGAATATGCTGACGACCGAATGACTCACCAAATCGCTTGCTATCCATGAATTCCACATCGAGCCGTATGTACCCGACTTTTGAGAAAACAGAACGCAACCCGTCAATCTGCCTGAAAAAAGTAGGAAAGCCAGGATGATACGAGCTGATAAATAAAACCCTGCGAATTTCATCATCCTTGTTCACATCAGACGAAGACTCCGGCGTTGATTGCTGCGACAAGGCAAAGGAGATCCCCAAAAGTATGATCAACAGCGCGAAGCAGCCGTGACGTACACTGGTGATGTTGCACCAATGCAGGTGAGAGCGAGCCGGCATAAAGTTTTTACAATACGAAGGTTAAGGAAATAGAGCAGCTGCCGTATACGATATCAGCCGAAGTCGAGGCGAAGGACGATAATCTGTAAAGATAAGAAACAGCTGCTCTGCCTGTTTACAGTGTAGCACAGGCGTGGATCAGCTGCAATTTCAGCCAGGCATGCCAGGCTGAGGAGGGAATATAAGTGCTCGATGCAATCGACCCTTGCTGTAGACTGACCACTACCCTGCCTCCCCTCATCGAGCAGGATCAGCCCTACGGCACAATTCGCCCTGCATGGGATGACCACAACCAACTTAAAGGTGGAAAACATCTGTCGCGCCGCCATAGAAGGGGCAACCATGGTCCTCCGCTATGGCGCTGAGGGGATGGAGAGAAATGGATTAAAGCCAGATGAAATTCGGCTGGTTGGTGGTGAAGCGGAGAGTTTAGTCTGGCGGCAGGTGGTCGCGGACATTTTTAACCAGCCGGTGGTCTCTCCGGTCACAACCGAGGCTGGTGCTCTTAATGCTGTCTTCCAGGCCATGTGGTGTTATATTAATGCCACCACCAACAATTCCGATAAAACCTCACTCATCGCAATATGTAACCAGCATGTCAAACTCGATAAATCAAGCAGGTGCGAACCCCAGCCGGATATGGTATTGGTCTACCGTAAAATTTACCATCGGTATCTGCAACTTGAAGAGCAGCTCAAACCGCTGAACAGATAGCAAGTAAACCGCAAGAGAAAGCCATGTCCATCGAGTGCCGCAATTTCGGGAGCAGTGAAGGAACAGACGTCCATGAGTATACCCTCGACAATGCCAAAGGGATACAGGTACACATTCTCGATTACGGGTGTATCATCACCCAGCTCCATCTGCCTGGACGACAGGGCTCGGCCGATGTTGTACTGGGTTTCGATAACCTGAAGGGATACCTGAAAAATACCGGATACATCGGCGCTGTTGTCGGTAGATATGGCAATCGCATCGCTGATGGCCGTTATATTCTTAACGGTAACCGCTATCAACTCGACCAGAATGACGGCCTGAACCATCTGCATGGCGGTTTCTCGGGATTCGACCGCCAGCATTACCAGAGCGAAGCGTATCGAGAGGCCGACACCCTCTGCGTCAGACTTCACCGAGTCTCCCCGCATCTGGAAGGAGGCTACCCCGGCAACCTCGATGTGACCATAATCTATAGACTCGACCGGAACAGTCTTACTTTCGAAGCACACGCAACAACCGATATGGCCACACCGGTCAACATCGTTCAACACAGCTATTTCAATCTGGCAGGCCATGGCTCCGGTTCAATCGGCAACCATCGACTTCAGATCAACAGTGATAGTCGAACTGAAACTGATGAGAGACTCATTCCCACCGGCCAAATTGTTCCCGTTGCCGGCACTCCTTACGATTTCCGTGATATCGATACCATGGCAAACCGGCACAAAGCCCTGTCGGAGGCGGGTATCGCAGGCGGCTTTGATTGCAATTACGTCTTGAACACACCAATGAGCGAGCAGAATCCAGCGGCTATCCTGCACGATCCCGCCTCCGGCCGCACCATGAAGATTATTACCAACCAACCGGGTCTGCAACTGTATGACAGTTCCTCGCTGGCACCACAACATGGCAAAGGCGGTCAGTCTTACACCCCCGGCGCAGGTCTCTGCCTGGAGACACAAAACTTCCCTGACGCGGTCAATCACGACCATTTCCCAGAGGCTATTCTTCCCGCGGAAAAACAGTATAAGGCAACAACCTCCTACCTCTTTTCTGTCGACTGACAGCCCCCTCGTACCACCTTCGCCACCTGCCACCGGCCACCTGTCGCCACCACAAAATCACAATTTTACACTGTTATAACAGACTATTATCTGATATCATCACATCACCCCCTGAGTAGCGATTACATTCATCCGGTTGTTAACTCCATAAGCGAGGCCTCACTATGCTTGTTGTACCGGTCTTCACCAGAAGTAATAGCACAAACGTACCCTGGATCTGTATTCTGCTTATCGTCATCAACACGCTGATTCTCTTCACCCTTCAAGCTGGTGATAGCTCCATCTACAACAGGGCCTACCAATATTACGAGCAGTCCCGGCTCGTTGATATCGAAGTGCAGGCTTATGGCGATTTTTTACAGAAAAAAGGTACACCCGAAGAGATTGCCTTCCCCGAGACAGAAGAAGGAAAAGAAAGGCTGGCCAGGCAAATGCTGCAGGATGACCAGTTTGCCATACTCCTCGAACAGGATCAGATCATCACTCTGGAGAGTCCGAGTTATCAGCAGTGGCGCGACAAACGTAATCGTTTCGAGGAAATCCTTGGATCAGCCGCTATCATCAAGTACGGATATTCACCGCGAAAAAACAACGTCACCGGCCTGTTCAGCTGCATATTTCTGCACGGCGGCTTCATGCATCTCCTGGGCAACATGGTGTTTCTCTACCTGGTAGGCGCTATCCTTGAGGTTGCCCTGGGACCTTCCCTTTTTCTTGGTCTGTACCTGATCACAGGCGTATGCGCCAGTGTGCTTTTCGGAATTGTTTACCCCACGGCAAGCGGCCCTCTGGTCGGAGCATCTGGAGCCATCTCCGGCCTGATGGGAAGTTACGGGGTCATTTTTGGCATGCGTAAAATTCGTATTTTCTATTCACTGGGCTTTTATTTCAACTACGCCATGGTTCCGGCGCTGGCGCTCTTCCCCTTCTGGCTGCTCAAAGAATTTTTTCAACTCTCTCTCAATACTGAAAGCAACGTCGCCTATGTCGCCCATATCGGCGGCCTGCTCTCCGGTTTGCTCATAGGCACGGCCTATAAGCTGCTCCGTACAGAACAGATCGAGGCACTCTTCACTCCCCAGACAACCCAAAACGCCCTGGACAAGTACCTGGATGAAGGACTCGATTACCTCGAAAAACTTGACCTGCCCAAGGCAAGAGCTGCCTTTGCCAAAGCCCTGGAGCTCGCTCCAGACAATCTGATGGTACTCCGCCAGCTCTACTCGGTCGACAAGAGCCGCCCAAACAGCGAGCAGTTTCATGAAAGCGCCCGATGCATACTTCGAGCGCTTATCCCCAAACCGCCAGAAGATTTTCTGGAAATATTAGAAGACTACACCCAAACTGCCTCCCAGCCACGCCTGCAACTCGAAACAATAGAGCACGCCAGCCGTCTTTACCTCAAAGTCAGAGAATACCGCAAGGCAGCCCCGCTTATTTCCACCCTCTTTAGAAAAAATCCAGATTGCCCGGGCCTGCCTCACTACCTTCTCACCCTGGCAGAAGGCCTTTTACACGACAACAGAAGTATAGAGGCAAGCCAGTGCCTCAAGGCACTCATACACAAATATCCTGGCAGCGATGAAGCATTACAGGCCAGGACCCGGCTGCGCAGTCCCGGCTTTGGAGAGCAGCCCAACTAGCCCGGATATTTCCTGGAAAATACGGGCTGGACTGCTACGCACTTCACCTATAATTACGGCAGGTGTTGCAGGCCTTTAACTGGAAAAAATCGCAGAAAGGGTCTGATATATTTTGCAATGTCAACCAACCGCTTTCAAATATTGCATAGCTTTTGGAGTGAGGTCATGGCCTGGGAATGCCTTAATGATTCCTCTGAGAATCTGCCTGGCCTTGTCGCTCTTTCGCCCCTTTTCATGGAGGAGCATCGCCAGCTTGAAATAGACCTCTGGCAGAAGCGGGTCGTTCTTGAAATGTTTGGTGAAATAGACATAGCCATTCAAGGCGGATTTGAAATCGTTCATCTCTTCGCACCAGCCAGCCATGGCAAAGACACTTCCGGCAGCTGGCGGAGCGGTAGGACTTGCAGTGATTTTTGGAAATAGCTCAGTCGCCTGTTTTTTACGATTATTCTTAACCAGCACCTCGAAATGGCGTACAGAATAGCGTAACGCCTTATCCTGCTCTCCCGACATATTCAATAGCTGATAGAACTTTTCTGAAAGTTCCCAGTCCGGGTCTTTCTGTTTCACAAATGGGAGCAGCTTATCCAGCGCCTCCCTGTATTTGCCATTTTTAACAAGAATTGACAGGCCGGTCTTCAGATCTTCCTCGGCGCTCTTAGGCTTTCGTTTAGCCCTTCCACCCTGATTCTCAATGAAAAACTCATAATCTACAACATAGCCGATGCGATCATGATACTGCAGCAACACATACCCCATTAAGTGATAGCTCATTATCGTGTAGCACTGGGAAACAAAGCTGATCACAAAGGCATAGAGTAGCGGGGGCATAACCTCCACCGGCAAATATGCAAAAAAAGCGGCTGGGGCTGCCATGAAAAAAGCCAGGAAGAGATACATCAAGAGATATGGCCAACCTATCCGAAAAATTATCGGCACAAAAAGCATTGGGTTCAACGCCTGCAGCACCGAGTTGATCGAGACCAGCAGCATCAGTATCATTGGGAGACAGGCTATCGCCAGCACCCCCAGGAATATTGCCGCCATAACCGAATGGCTTGCGACGAAGCCAATGCTGCCCCCCAGCAGCGCAAAGACCAGATACTGTTTCAGCACCTGCATCACATCCTGATTGATCAGTTCCACGCTTACGTCCGGAGCATTGAGTGAACCTCGCCCGGTTTCGATCAGCACGGCATAGGCATACTTCATCATGATTACCCATACCCCGAGACTTACGAGAATATTTGTTGGGAAAACCGCTGCCAGCAGTGACAGTACTGCGGTCAGAATAAGCGGCACCAACTGAAAGGGGTACAGGAATACAGAACTGAGCCGGTGCCAGAATGGCACCATGACATTGCCAAGACCAGCCAGCTGAACTTGCGAATCGCATGCCGGACAAAAATAGTTTTTCTCCTTGCCGCCATAACCCTGAGAGACGCGAGTGGAAACACACTCATCACACAGGGAAGTTCCACATTCATAACATACAAAGTGCGCTGGACGCGCACGGTGCAACGAACATTCCAAGGACATAACCGGGCTCCCGAAGACTGCAGACTTGATGAGTACAGCTACTATACATCCGGACATTTATTACATAACCACCTTACCGCAACGGGGCTCCACTTCCAACATTTTTAAGACTAATTTCGTATAGTTATAAGACATGCTCAAGTTTTCAGCTAGCCGCGCAGCTCCATCAAGCCCCCTCCCTGTAGTGTTCGGCACAAAGGAATTTCTGCTGCCCTTTTTCCCGTTGCCATTGATACTTGCCTTTTGCTTGTTCTCATTCAGGATCACGCTGACTTCACCTCTCACAATGGTTTGCCATCATGACACTTCTTCAACTCCTCAGAACCGTTACTCCGGTAATAGCAGTACTCGTGTTACTGGTTCTGCTGCGTTTACCTGCGGCCAGGGCTCGGCCGATGGGTCTTTTGCTCACGCGCTTACAGCCTATTTTTTCTGGGGCGTCGGATTAGGACAGCTCGCCGCTTTGATCCCTGAAGGCCACAGTCATAGTGCTCGCGGCCTCGGTTCCCATGGTTTGCATATTTCTCAACTCAAATCTCAACAGTTTCGGCCTTGACAGTGTGCCTCATGAATTAGGACAGCTCGCTGCGGAAACTTTTGCCTACTCCTGGCCCATAATTTGCCCCTTTCGTCGGTGCGCTGGGTTCCTTTATTGCCGGCAGCGCGACTTTTCCAACAGGATGTTTGCCAACCTGTAGCTAGTAACAGCCCAGCACCTCCAGCCTGACTACCAGCTAATTCTCGCCTTGCAAATTATCAGTTTAAACGCCGGCAATATGATCTGTGTGGTCAACGTGGTGGCTGCCGCTTCTGTGGTCAACCTCGTCGGTAAGGAAGGTCAGATTATTCCCACTGTAATTCTGCACCGGCCAGATATTCTGTCCTTGACTTTCGATACCCACACACTATTGTTGCCGCAACAACTGTTGCTTTGGCAACTATAATTTTACAGGCTACAAATATGAACCAACATCCATTCCCGCCAATAACCCTTTTTGGACACAGGTTTGCCATGCTGCACAGGCTGCAGATGAGCATGTGCAGGGCAGATATCCTGGCCGCAGGCATCCAGCCGAGCTGGTTTCCCTTTCTCGCCAAGCTGACCTTTGAGAACGAACCCGTAACGCAGGAGTACCTTGCCAAGGCTCTTGCCATAGACAAGGGCCCCACGGCCAGAACCATTAACCAACTCGAGCAGCACGGTTACCTGACTCGCAGAGCCAATCCTGAAAACCGACGGCAAAATCTCGTCAGCGCCACTCCTAAAGCAACGGAAATTACCAATACACTGCTGCTCTCATTTGAAAAATCGCTCAAAATTTTTATGAAAGGTTTTTCCGAAGAGGAATGCACCACCATCCTGGCTCAGATGGACCGCATGATCGCCAACGCCAAGGAGGCTCTCCATGAATAATACAGCGAGCAAACCGGCAGCCGATGCTGTATCAGCCTCCCTGGTGCTTTTTGTCGTCTCATGCGTGCAGTTCATAACACCGATGATGGCCTCATCTGTCGGCATCGCCTTACCGGCAATCGGCAAGGAGTTCGGGGCAAGCGCCACCCAGCTCAGCCTGATCCAGCTGAGCTATATCTTCGCCCTGGCGGTGCTGATGATCCCCCTGGGACGGTTTGCCGATATCCACGGCAGAAAGCTGATCTTCAATCTTGGCATCGTCATGGCCATCATCTCGACTCTGGCCATAGGATTTGTGCCAAATACCGAAATATTTATTTTCTTCCGTTTTTTGCAGGGCGTGTCAGCCGCAATGATCAACGCCACCAGCCTCGCCATTCTCACCGCCGTCTTTCCGCCCGAGCGCCGGGGTCGGGCATTGGGAATTGTCGCTGGCTTTGCCTATTTTGGCCTGGCGGCCGGGCCATCCATGGCCGGCACCATAACCACTCAGCTCGGTTGGCGATGGTTGTTCTTTCTTATGGTGCCGCTGCAGATGATCGTGCTGATTTTAACGCTGGTACGATTCAAAGGGGAATGGGCAGACGCCAGGGGAGAAAAATTTGGCTGGAGCGGCAGTATGGTCTATATCGCCTCATTGTCCCTGGTTATCTTCGGTGCCACCCAGATGAATGATATCAGTTTTGCGTGGCTGATAGCCATTGCCGGCCTTGTCGGGCTCGGCCTCTTCCTGAAATGGGAGGCGAACAAAACCAATGCGCTCTTCGATGTCCGGCTACTGGTGGAAAACAAGACCTTCACACTCACCAATATCGCTACCCTGATCAATTACGGGGCTTCGTTCGGGGTGATGTTTTTGATTATTCTTTACCTGCAATATGTAAAAGGTCTCAGCGCCCAGCAGGCAGGGTTGGTCATCATGATAACACCCTGCCTGCTGGCTATCTTTTCTCCCATTGCCGGCCGTTGGGCAGATATCTACTCTCCCCGAAAAGTCGCTACTATTGGTATGACGATCTGCGCTGTCGGACTCTTTGGCACACTGCTCATGAACGAGACCACACACTTTGCCACTATCGTGGTCATCATGAGCCTGTTGGGGGTTGGTTTCGGCATTTTTGCCTCACCCAACCTGAAAGTGGTGATGGGTTGCGTCGGACCACGTCATTATGGAACCGCAGCAAGCATCTCCGGCACCATGCGCACCGGAGGTATATTGGCCGGCACCGTCATCAATACCTCTGTTATTGCACTTTTCATGGGAGATGCGCCCATCACCGGCGACAACTATCTCGTATACCTCAAGTCCATGCACGTCTGCATGACCACCTTCGCAGTTATGAGTGTGGTGGGAATCGGGCTATCACTTTTTCGGGTAAACCTTATCGGTCCTGAAAAGCACTAGGCTACATTTTGATCTGTGCCGAACGGATAATACCGTCAAACAACGGTTCGAGCCCAACCAGGCCCGGTTCGGCACAGGTCGCATAGAGGATATAACTTCCCTGCTCCCCCCGCAGAATATAGCTGAAATGTATTATCGGGATGTTATCCGAATTCTTTCTTTTTGCCGTAACCTTCAGCCCCGAGAGAAAGCCTTCTACCGGGAAATTTTCCTCTGTCACTACTCGGTAGGAGGAATCTGCCTTCTGCTCCTGAGCCAAAAAAGACTCAACGTCACTGGTCAGGGAGGGATCGCTGGAGTATCGAAGCAAGCGGATATTGGGACGTATACCATAATCGATCTCTGTAGCCAGCAGCGGCCATTCGGAGCCTGGAATAACCACAGCCTGCCAATTTTCGGGGAGCTGCAGCACCAGCCCCGTATTCTCGAACAGAAATTCCCCCTCCAGTTGCTGCTCCCGCTGACCAATACAACCGGAACAGAGCAACAGCACCAGCAGCACCATTACCCGCATCGCTTTAATCATCATCGGAGTCGTTTTTTTTCCTATCGAGAATACAGATGTTGCCAGCCGCATCCCAGCACTTGCCGCAGGAAACACACCGTGGCCGGCTAAAATCCCCCCGCTGCCAGCGATTTGGCAGGTCCGGTTCACTCAGCAAAGTTCTGGACATGGCAAAATAGTTGATTGAGGTGGTGTTCAACAACTCTTTCATCTTCGTAGGGCTGCGATGCCCGCCGACAGAAATCACTGGGACAACCAGCTTTTCGGCAATCTGAGCCGTCTCTATGGCAAAGTAGGACTGTTTTTCTTCAGCGATAATCTTATTACGGATCGGTGCTTTACCGGGATAGTTATCAGCATCCGGGTTGCCGCCGCTGAACTCGATTCCGGTGATTCCACGTCGCTGTAGCTCAAGCGCCACCTGCAGGCTGTCCTCGACACTCAAACCGTTACTGTCCCAGTGATCTGTACAGTGCATCTTGATAAATACCGGATAATCAAGCCCCACAGTAGCTCGAACCGCCTCAAGGGTTTCGTATATTATCCTGGCCCTGTTATGGATCTCACCGCCGTATTCGTCCTTTCTGCGGTTAAAATAGGGTGAGAGAAACTGACTGAGCAGATAGCCGTGGGCTCCGTGAATCTGCACTCCGTCAAAACCTGCCGCTTTGCACCTGCGCGCTGCCTGGGCAAATGCTTCAACCACCCTGACGATATCATCGCGGGTCATCTCTCTGGGTACGACGCCCCGCGATGGATTGGCCACAGCAGAAGGCCCCATGATATCCCGCTCACCAATGTTGAAACCGGTGCTCGAACCACCATAGACGATCTGCATGACGATATTCGCCCCTTCGGCCTGAACTTCTGTTGTTAATTCCTTATATTCAGAAATAAAGCTGTCATCATAAATACCCATCATGCCCGGATTTGGTTGTTCATCCTCCAGCACAAAGGCGTAACCGGTGATGATAGTACCAATACCGCCCTGGGCAAGACCTCGATAAACAGTACGCAACCGATCAGTGAGATGCCCTTTCTCGTCTGCCATATTCTCCCAGGTAGCCGATCGCCAGAGCCTGTTTTTCAAGGTCATCGTGCCAATAGTCGTTTTGTCAAAGAGTGTTTTCATGGCTTAGATCCCTATGTGTTGAATTCAGGAGTTATTTTATCATAACACCCGAATTATGATGGCATATTTTTCAGTACTAAATACGACAGAACAATATAACGCCCAAGTTTACCCGCGGTGACCAGCAGCAAAAACAGTATGAAATTCACCCGTAAAACACCTGCTGCGACGGTCAACGGGTCACCTATTCCCGGCACCCAGGCAAAGAGCAGCGAGTAGGTCCCGTATTTCTCAAACCTTGAAAGTGCAGCATTTACCTCCTTTTCCGAGGCGGTGGAAAATTTCTTTTTATAGAGTTTCCCACCACCCAGCCCCATGCCGTAATTCACCACAGAACCCAGGACATTGCCCAGGGTAGCGACTATTACCAGCAACATCGGACTCAGTTCGTTGTACAGCAGCACTGAGAGTACAACCTCTGAACTTAACGGTAAAAGAGTCGCAGCAAGAAACGCAGAGGAAAACAAACCGAGATAACCGTATTGAGCTAAAAACTCCATAATATTTAAACCTGTAGATAGGGGGATAACTTCTATATTGATATACAATTTCCCGGCACGAAGGACCAAAGAATATCGTATCGCCGGTGACAACACCCCACCGGCTTGCCGAAATTGCACTCTTTAAGCAGAGCCACATTGTGCTCGCCCACCTGAAATCATGATTTTTTTTATCTGATAAAGAAGCGATGGGGGAAATGGCTCCGTCCGACACACTCATGGAAAAGGCCGCTAATATATAGCCTTCATTTCAGAAGTGCAATGCAAGAGGCCGCGTCCCAAACCTGTTAACGCCCGGACAAGGAGTCATTACAGACTCCGGGATGATACGGCAGCAACGTAACCAAACAATTATAAGGCAAGAAATCGTGATCATCCCTGACGGATCTGGATAGCAGGGTTCAACCCTATCTGACATTTTCCTCGAAGAGGTGTCTCAGGATTTTCAGGATCTTCAGGAAGAAGTTCAACTTGCAATTCAGCTAAGGTTTGTGCAGATTGAGCCAAAGAGTGCTTCATGTCAGAAAATGGGTTATCACATAGCTGGCAGCAAAGGGCTGGCATAACCAACAGTTACTAGGTATATTTACGTAATATTTACTTATATTTTTTTATATGGCCCTGGGGCTGCTGAGCTCAACATTATGCTTTACCTGTTATCTGGTTTGATATTTTCATGACTTCTATAGATTTTCCTAAAAAAGCCAGGCTGCTTGTCGTCGATGACGAAGCAGGTGCACGAGAGTCTCTTGAAGCTATTCTTGAAGATGACTATCAAGTGGTCTGTGTCGAAGACGGGCAGAAAGCTCTGGCTGTCATCCAAAAAGAGGAATTCGACCTCGTGCTGCTCGACATGTCGATGCCCAAAATGAGTGGCATTGAAGCCCTCGAGAAGATTAAGAGTCACGACAAGTCTCTTGATGTGATTATTGTGTCGGCCATCGATCGGGCGTTGGAAGCGACTTCCGCTATTCAAAAAGGTGCTTACGACTATCTCACCAAACCTTTTGACCCGGAAACCATTCTCACCAGGGTTGATCGTGCCTTGCAGAAGCGATATCTCGAACAGGAGGTATCCTTTCTGCGCTCCGAAATGGCGGAGCGCTCTGAACAGTCGCAAATCATAAGTCAGTCTAAACAGATGCAGGAGGTTTTCCAGACTATCAAGAAGGTGGCGGGAACTTCGAGTAATGTACTGATTACAGGTGAAAGTGGCACTGGAAAGGAATTGATTGCCAGGGCAATCCATAACGCCAGCGAGCGAGTTCAGAAACCCTTCGTGGCCTTGAATTGTGCTTCAATTCCTTCGGAGTTGATTGAGAGCGAATTGTTCGGTCATGAAAAAGGCGCATTCACAGGTGCGCATCACCGTGCCCCTGGCAAGTTTGAATTTGCCAATGGTGGAACCTTGTTGCTGGATGAGATTTCCTCGCTCAGAAGTGAATTTCAGGCCCAGTTGTTACGAGTCTTACAGGAGCGTGAATTTACACGTGTTGGAGGACACAGGGTAATAAAGGTGGATGTGCGAATCCTTGCAGCCACCAACACCAAACTGGAAGACATGGTCCGTGAAGGTACATTCCGCGAAGATCTCTTTTTCCGGCTGAATGTGATTCCCATTAATGTGCCTCCATTGCGTCATCGCGAAGGAGATGTGTCTCTCTTGGCACAATACTTCCTGGCAAAATTCAACCGAAAATTGAATAAGAATATAAAAGCTATAACAACAGAGGCCATGGCGGTTTTAGAAACATATCCCTGGCCGGGAAATATCCGCGAACTGGAAAATCTGATCGAGCGTATGGTGGTCTTAGGGACGGATGATACCAGGATAGACCAGGGAGACCTACCTTATGACGTCCTTTTTCACGAAGAGACCGTGCATAATTTGCCAGGGCCTGAAGGAAGCAATATCGGGTTATTACAAGCCCGCCACTCTTTCGAACTGAGTTATATAATGCAGGCGCTGCGAAAATGTAACTGGAACCAGACCGAGGCTGCGCGGCTGCTGAAAATCCATAGAAATACCCTTATCCAAAAGATGAAAACCCTGAATATCCGGCCCCGCAACTAAAGAGATGGTGCTGGTATACGGGCGTAAACTGTATCATCCGGCAGCATGGAAATACCTATATCAATTCCAGACTGGATACTGCCTGAACAGAGATCGTATCATCCAGGGGCAGCTGGATGGTGAACATGGTGCCTTGTTCCTTTTTACTTTCCGCTTCGATCAGCCCCCCATGTTCGGTAACCACCTTATGTGTTATAGCCAGTCCAAGGCCGGTACCGGCGTCTTTGGTGGTAAAAAATGGATTGAAAATCTGCTTGAGTTCCTTCGAGGCTATCCCCTGGCCAGTATCCTGGAAAATGATCACGACCTTACTGTCTGTGTTTCCGCTTGCCCCTTTTCCCGAATCGGTTGATTCGGCAATAAATGTTCTGACTGTCAATTGACCTCCGGTGGGCATAGCCTGGATCGCATTTCGAATCAAATTGTTAAACGCTTTAATAAGTTGGTTCGAATCGGCCTGTACAGGGGGCAGGTTATCTTGCAGGTCCTGCTGGTATTCAATATTGCAGCGCTGTAACTCTTCTTCCGTTGTATCAATTGCCTGTCTCAATAATCCGTTGATATTGGTTGCAGCGAATTCATACCTGGGCAATCGAGAGAGTTCCAGGAGTTCATCAACCAGGAAGTTTATCCGCTCTGTCTCCCTGGGAACCGTTCGATTGAATTTCTCCAGAAATCCGGGTTTGTCGACCTTACGGGGAAGCAATTGAACAAATGTCTTGATGGCTGATAGCGGATTCCTGATCTCATGGGCCATACCTGCAGCTAATGTGCCTAATCCTGCCAACCGCTCTGATTGGCGAATACGGGCTTCAAGTTTCTTGAGCTCGGTGATGTCGTGCAGGTTCAGAATAATCTCGAGGGGTTGTCCCTGGTCACCATGGAGAATACTGGAACCAACCAGGATTGTTTGACTTTCTGGCTCTTTTGTAATTTCAATCTCCCGGTGAGCAACTGCGGCCGACTGATGAATGATCTTCTGCACCAGCGAAACAAGCCGGCAGGATTCACCGAGGATGGCTGCAATGTTTTTTCCCTCAACCCCATTGATGGACGAGAGTCCCAGGAGCGTCCTGGCCGCAGGATTAATGGTTACAACAGTCCCTTTCATATCCACCGACAACAGACCATCGGCCATGGTAATCATCAATTTTTCAGTGTAGTCCTGGAGTCGCTGTATCTCTTTAAGCTGCTCCCCCTGCCTTTCCTGGTGTTCCAGGATTTCCCTGGTCATTACAGCAAAATTGGCTGCCAGCACTTCAACTTCATCTCCGGTTTTAACACCTACCTTATAAGTGAAATTCCCCTCGGCAACATCCTTGGTGGCCCATACCAGTTCACCCAATGACCGGGTCACCCGCTGGGCGCCCAGCACGGATATTATGGTTCCTGTAAACAATGCTACCATGCCGATTCCTGCAATTATCCAGATCGTCTGGCGTATTTGTCGATACATGGACGTCAGGGATAACCCGACCCGTATAGTTCCCCATCGGTTCGTCGAATCCGGCAGAAAAACAGGCAGGGCCACATCCAGCCCAGGCTGTGAGCCGAACCCCTCCTCAAATCTTTGGACCAGCGGGAAGGTGGTAGCAACTGCATCGAGGCTGATCGCATCGGTTAACTTTTGCCCCTGAAGTTCTGGCCGATTACTAAAACCAGCTACACGGTGCTCTTTGTCATGTACAACAACGTAGAGGATATTTGGGTCTTGAGCCGCCCGATTGGCGAATTGTTCGAGGGTTATATAGTCGTAATTGAGCAGTGCCTTGGTAGAGGTGGCCACAAGACTTTGCGCAATAGCTTTTCCGCGTTGCTCCAGCTGATGACGGATATTGCGATTCTGAAACCACACCAGTGTGAGAAGGAGAACTCCAAGCAGCAGAATAAGCATGCCGGCACTGGCCAGAACAACTCGATACCTAAGCGGAATAAAGCGGGGTTTGCGGAACAGTCGTAGCTGGAGTGGCCAGTTATGCATGATATTAAAGCTGCCCGAACATATAACTACTGAGTTGGCGTATCGTTCTTTATCCAGACTCGATGCAGAGGCATGTAATGAGCTCCCAAAGCACTGGGTCGAGCGCCCTGAACATGGGAAGTATAAACCCGGTCAACGCTCAGATAAATTAATGGAATAATAGGCGTAGATTCCATTATCAACTCCTCTATTTCACGGTACATCACTGTTCGTTCAGCGGGGTCGCTCTCTCCTCGAGCAGACAAAAGCAGGCGGTTTACCTTTTCATCCTTGAATCCCATGAAGTTTGCAGGAGAACTGGATGCGAAAAGCGGATAGAAAAAACTGTCTGGATCCGGCATATCGGCAAACCAGGCATAACGATAAATCTGCACCTTATCAGAATTAATATACGCCTCAAACCGAGACCAGTCTGTAATGTATTTTATCGTTAAGTCGATTCCCAACTCAGCCCAGACTTGACGGACATAATTCAACTCAGCCTGAGCAAAGGCGGATTTCGAAGCAGAAACAATCTCAACAGAGAGAACATCACTATTTCCCTCTTCCAAGGCTGTGTTACTGAGCATCAAGCCAACTGCCCCGTTTGCAACGGAGCCCACCCGATTATCTTCCCGACTTACCCCAGGCATCCCGGGTGGCAGGATTCTTTCAGCCGGTTCGAACTGGCCTCCATAGACCTCATTCTGTAATTTCTCACGATCGATAGCCGCAGAAAGTTTCCGGCGCAATTCAGGATTGTCCAAATTGGGGTGATCAACATTCAGACCATAGAAGAGCAAACTCAGGGCTGGCCGATGAAACCACTGGAGATCTTTCAGCGAAGACAACTCGTTACGTATATTGCCAAAAACAAGCATTTCGTCGAGTTCACCTTTTTGAAAATCAGCTAGAATCTGATTAATCCCCACCCCAGGGTAAATCTTATACTCCACTTCATCAAGCAGGGCCTCCCCTGCAAAATAGTCTGGAAAGCGTTCCAACTGAATACGATTGTCCGGCTCCCATGTCACAAATCGAAATGGTCCGCTACCCACCGGATTTCGACCAAAATCCTCTTCTGATTTCAGTACTTCTGTTTTGGGTACAATTTTGGCCTGGTACATGCCTAAAGCTGTGAGAAATGGTGCATGCGGCTCTTCCAGCTGTATTAATACGGTGTGATCATCAATTGCCTGTAAACCGGCTACCACCTCAGTCTGGTGGTCGTGATATGCTTTAGCGCCTCGTATTTTGAGTAGGTGGGGTAACGTCGCAGGGGAAGGAGTAACTCGTAAGAGACGGCTAAGAGAGAAGATAACATCCTCTGCAGTCACTTTATCCCCATTATGGAAATGGGCATTTTTCTGAAGTGTGAATCTGTAGCTCTTACCTTTTTCTTCCACCTGCCAGGTCTCAGCTAGTGCGGGAAGTACCAGGAGATAAGGGTCGAAGCGAACCAAGCCGTCAAAAAGTTGCTGGACTACCGCTGTACCATATTGATCCTGCACATAAGCGGGGTCAAGAGTTGTTGGACTATTAGGTAATGGGACATGGTAGCCCCCCCCTTTTGTGGCCTTTTTTTCGCCTTGGCTGGAAGTATTTATAGTTCCTGCCTTTTCAATTGGCTGCTCACATGAACTGGTAAAAAAAAGAACAGAGAAGCCAATGCAGATCAACATCAGCCTTACTAATCGGTACGAACCCATCTAACCTCCTCCCTCAATAATAAATAGGGAAGTAGGATATCAGATAATAGTCAGTTATGTAATAGCTTTATGTGACTGATGGTAAAAAGTAGTATCCCGGGTTCGGTTGGCATAAAAAACACGAATCCTTCAATCCCTGTTTCATTCGTCAGTCATAGTCGATTGGGATTGCCACCTTGGTTCAGACTCGAAGAAACAGTCTCGAGCTATCCACTAACATTGCCCCTTGGAGAATCATTCTTTTCTGGGACCATTGGAATTGGAGGGTGATATGCGTAGATTTGAATATGCCTACGACTTCAAGATATGGATGGATATACAGCATCTACAACAAATCTATGGGACAGAGGGGACAAGTTCATGAAGAGCCCATTCTGGGCGAGGTAGCTTGAAGGTTACTACCGCATTTGTCACACCATTAATTGGTTAAACAAAGGGGTCTCGTCACTAAACCACTGCAGATTCCTTTCCAACAACGAAGACGCGACATCAAAACATCAGGCACAAGGTCCAGCTGCTAATTCTGCACCCTTCCCTGCCCCGCCCAGGCCAATAATGTTGACCCAGGCGGCAAGGGACCATGTTGTCGAAGGCTTATTATGATTCACAGCCTGCTCCGAGCAAAAATCACGGTGGTTACAAAAATCTCTAAGATAATTCTATCTCAAATCAGGGTCCTGCTCCTCCACATGCTAAAAGAGGTAAGGCATAGCTGGTAACTGCAACACTAACGATAAAGAGCTGGATCATTACTTTTTTCATTTTCATTTCCTCTTTCTGAGTTTTCTTGATGCAACTGTTGTTATCAGGTATTCCCCATTCGAACTCAAGAATGGAATTTCTCGTCTTTGCATCTCATTAAAGCAATGTCCATGCCAATTGCTCCCGCCCCCGAACATCAAGACAAGTGCCTGTATATGAGTGTTATTGTTATGTAATGCCAAAGTTTCGACAGATTTGGGAGATTGAACACAGTAGTGTGAGTCATCGAAGAGATGCGTGCTTAAGATTCTGAATTAGCGTCGATAAACGCAATATGCACACATTGCTGTGCTGTGCACATAAATATGTGCAGTGAATAAGGACCGATGGACCGGTTTCTTTTTGGAGGTAGGCTGGATTTGGACGAATTTGATCGGCTGAGTTAGTGCAACGAACAAGATATAAGGTACTAGAATACTGAAATAACATTTCAAGCCAGGTCTCTTTAAAGATCCATCCGTGCTTTGCTGATTATGCTGTCAATTGTGTTGGCACCATATTTGCAAAATTCCAGTCGTAGCAGTGCAGCTGTTTACAAAGTGATTTCAGGGCCGTCATGCCTGAGTACCTTGACGCAATCAGAGTTATAAAATTGGAGTATGAGATGGAAACAATACAAAACGAGTCGATCTTTGTCGTAGACGATGACCAAGGTATTTTGGATTCTTTCGATGCCATGCTGGGCGATGACTATCCACTGCATATGGTGAACAACGGTGTCGATGCATTGGAATATCTGGATCGGCACCAGCCTTGCCTGATGTTCCTGGATTTAAAAATGCCGCGGATGAATGGTTTGGAACTGTTGAAAACTCTGGCAGCGAGGAAGTTATCGACTGTCATCGTCGTCGTTACCGCATTACCGCAGGAACAATACCAAGAGCTGGCCTACGAATACGGTGTTTACAAATACCTGCAAAAACCCCTTGATGTGGACGAAGTGGAAGATATTGCCGCTGTTGTACTGCACTAATGAGAAAGTAAGAGAAACAGATAACCATGCAAAGCAATATACTGTTCGTTGACGACGACTCATCAATACTCGACGCTCTGGAGTGGACTTTTTCTGATGAACCTTATGGCTGCTTGACGTGCAAAACACCACAGGAAGCATTGAAACTCATGGATGAAATTGATTTCGCCGTAGTTGTCTCAGATCATCGCATGCCTGAAATGTGCGGCACCGATTTCCTGGAGAAGATAAAACATCAGTGGCCAGCTACCATCCGCATCCTCATGACCGCTTACCAGGAGATGAACATAATCCTGAATGCTGTCAACAAGGGGCACATCTACAACCTTATCTTTAAACCCTGGGATGAGATGGAGTTGAAGCGGATTATCAAGACAGCAGTTGACGATTATACCTTGAGAAATGGCGGCGGTGTTATCAGCCGGCAAGCCAGCGAAGCCGATCAGTTGATTGAGTTGAATCGAAGCCTGGAAGAGAAGAACCAGTACCTGATGGAAAGGTTACAGCAAGCTCATAAAATGGAAGCCTTGGGTAACCTGGCCAGCGGTATTGCTCACGATTTTAATAATGTTCTCTTCGTTATCAATGGTTGTCTGCAGATGTCGATGGTTGACAAACATATGACACCAAATATACGTGCAAATCTCAGCCAGGCTTTAAAGGCTTCAGGTCGAGCAAAAGACCTTGTGGCACAGATACTCTCCTTCAGTCGTACTGGCGAAAACAATAATAAGCCTGTCATGCTAACACCTCTCATGAGGGAGGTGTTGGAATTTATTCAGGCGGCTCTGCCACCAAACATCAAACTTTGTCAGGAAATTAACATTGACAATGAAAGGATTCAGCTGGAGCCCACTAAGCTCTATCAGATACTGATGAATTTATGCTTGAATGCGGCGGACGCCATGAGGGGCCGAAAAGGCGTCGTTCACATCAGCTTAACCCGGGCGCGAATTGAACGGACAAAACACGTTGAACAGGTGAAATCGCTATTAGGAGACTACTTCTGCCTAACGGTGAGTGATAACGGTGATGGTATTGAGGAGGCTGATATGGAGCGGATTTTTGATCCGTACTTTACAACCAAGCGCAAAAATGGCGGAACCGGGTTGGGCTTGGCTTTGATCAACCAGATTATCCAGGATCAAGGGGGAAACATTTCTGTTCAAAGCGAGGTTGGCAAAGGATCTAGCTTCACTGTATACCTGCCTCTGATAGAGGATTCTCTTGTCAATTGCGTGAGTCTCTGAGTGGTGTAGAAGATATCCGATACTATGTCTTCCTATATCAACTTGACTGAGACCTCTACTTTTTTCCAGGAGCGGTTACTTAACTTGAATTGTCGAAGAAAATAGCATCCTAAATTTTTCTGATGGGTTTTGTTACATATACTCAGGAAACATCTTAACCAGCAGATCGTTTAGAGAGATCTGGATTGCATATGGCTTTATAAATCTCTTTTCTCTTTTAGCACCTGGCTGGTTAAGGTTATCCAGATCGAATCGAGTTACTTTTCTGTTTTTTCTGTTCCATTCTTTCGGCCATCTATCCTGATCACCTGATACTCCCCCGCCCCTCTTCTGGAATGTGCTATTGAAGAACGAACGATAATTGTCGAGTTGGTGAACTTTGAAGCTGCATTGGCTCACCACAACAGCGATGCCTACCAGAAGGCCGTTGCAGCCCTCTGAAGTGAGTTGGTCAGGGATATACGCCTCATCGAGGGGGTGAGGAATGAGGCCATTCAAAATAATGTGTGGCTGTTCTTCGCCCTGTGTTAAAATCGGCCGCTGCCATAACTGCAAAAGTCCGGATCGAATCTGCAACATGTTGACGATAAAAGATAAATCTTATCCAAAAGGCAGAATAAAAGTAATAGTGGTCAACGAAGATCTTGCCTTGTAATACAAAACTCCAATAACTCAAACGCTATCGGATGGAGAATAGTACCATATAATCGCATTATCTTACTTCTTACGGAGGAACTATGAGCGCATTTTTAGTGGTTGACACCAAAATCAACAACCCTGAAGCCTACGAAGAGTACAAGAAGCTTGCCAGGCCCATCGTCGAGAAATTCGGCGGTGTTTACCGGGCTCGTGGCGGAGCCATGGAGATCCACCAGAGCGAACTCTGGAGCCCTACCCGTATTGTAATCGTCGAATTTCCTGATGTGGAAAGTGCCCGTGCCTTTATTGATTCAGAGGAATATGCACCGGTAAAGCAAATGCGTCTAGATAATGCTGAATGTACGCTTTTTATTCTTGAAGGGTAAGTATTGACTATCCTTTAATACGACAACCAGCGCCCCCACCCCGACAGATCAACCGGAACTGAATGAATATGTTTAAGTCGGCAGAGAAACTGATGACAATGGATGAGAAAGCCTGGGCAAGACATTCGAACCCGATGAGTGTCTACACCCGCTTCAGTTGCCTGCCGCTGCTGTCGCTGGCAATTTGGTCGCGTGAGTATCTCGGACTCTGGTCGCTCATTCCAATTTCCCTCTCATTATTCTGGATATGGTACAACCCCAGAGCCTTTCCACCGCCAAGCTCAACCAATAATTGGGCCTCAAAGGGTACATTTGGAGAGAGAATTTTTCTCAGACGCAAAAAACTGACAATCCCCGGCCATCATATCCGGATGGCCTATATCCTTTCAGCGCTCGCCGGGCTGGGGTTACCTGCTCTCATATACGGACTGTATACCAACCAACTACTGCTGATAGCCCTCGGCAACATGGTAACCATCTACCCCAAGGCCTGGTTTGTCGACCGCATGGTCTGGATTTACGAAGATATGAAAGATACAGAACCGGAGTTCAGGGAGTGGTTGAAACCTTGAACGTGATTTCAGCCGAATAAAAGAAAAGATACGATTTTTAACAACTCGAATTTGCAGGTAACCTGCTGTAGAGGCGATGGGGAACAAAATTAGAAGGACGAGGTTATATCACAGGGAGAAAGGTCAGGTATCATCCGCTATTGCATGGTGATTTATGCGACAATTGACTTTTCGACGCAATTTCCGTCACATCGAAAAATCACCCTGAAAAAATCTAAAAAAGAGCAAAAAAGGTGTTGACCCTCTCCACCGCTTTTGGTAAATAATCGCCTCACTGCAGCGCAGCATTTGCGGGAATAACTCAGTGGTAGAGTGCAACCTTGCCAAGGTTGACGTCGCGAGTTCGAATCTCGTTTCCCGCTCCATATATAAAAAGCGGCTTTCAAATTTTTGGAAGTCGCTTTTTTCTCTCAAAATGCTGATTGCAAACACAAGGCCGGATCAAACCGGCCAATAGAATGACTACGTAACCTGAGTATATCAGGTACCGAAATTCTTAAAATAGAAGCTTGACTTCAAACAAGGGTTTTGGTAAATAGTCCTTCTCCAGTAGCGCATTTGCGGGAATAACTCAGTGGTAGAGTGCAACCTTGCCAAGGTTGACGTCGCGAGTTCGAATCTCGTTTCCCGCTCCATATATAAAAACGGTCTTCATTTTTTGAAGACCGTTTTTTTTTGCCTTGCCCTCATCACTCCTCACTTCAAAAAAAAAACCGCCAACCGGCCCAAGCCGATCAGCGGTTCAAAATCCCTGGGTATCCAGTCAGAAACCGGGGATTATCCGTTCTTGCGTCGCACCATCACTCCGGATGGCAACTTGACCCCCTGACGTTTCTGTTTCTCCGCCTCTTTGACCCGCTTGAGTACATTATCACGATACTTAGCCTGGAGTCCGAGCAGGAAATAGCGGAGAATCTGATCCTTGCAGGCCCGGTAATTCTTGTGTCCCCTGCTCCTGAAAAAAGCGCTCAATTCCGATTTACCCAAGGCAAAACCAGCCAGTGCGACAATCTCAAGAATTTCATCATCGCGCAAGTCAAAGGCAATTTTCAGCTTTCTGAGGATAATATTGTTGTCGAGGCGGTCCTCCGGAGCAGGTTGCTCCCCCTCACGCTTGCCGCGAATCCTGGTGATCAGACC